>CAVYXX010000131.1:0-60428 GCA_963772355.1 uncultured Alphaproteobacteria bacterium
TCGACGAGTAGTAGGATGCGTTGCCCTTCTGCTTTCGGCCAGAGTGGTCAATTCGAGCCTTTCCCGATGGCGCCACTGCGGGCAACTGATCCAATTGCTGTGCCTGCTGGCGCGCGAGGGGCGAGTCGGGCGGAGGAATAGCTGCGACAGCAGGCAAGCCTGCCCCAAAAGCAAACCCGAAGCATAAGGCAACATTCATCACGAACGCCCGCATTTCATGTCCTTCCCTGACGAGCCTTGGCATAATAACGCCACGGAACGGGGTAAGTTCACGTCCGGTATTCGGCTTATGTTTGCATGCCGGTTCCGCGCTCTTGTGTGTGGTGCTGTTCAACAGTCTCGGCCTCGCCATCGAGCCGAGTTAGCCGAATGGAGAGCAGTCAACCGTAAGGCGCCATCAGCTTGCATTGCCGCCGCTCCAATACCCAAAGGGGAGTGAAGGTGACCGAACAAGAGATGCAGGCGCTCAATCTCGTGCGGGCAGAATTCCACGGCGAATGGAACTATACTATTGCTCCAAAACAACAACTTCCTTGAAGCGGTTATTTATCGGCAGGCCCAAGGGGCAGCAGCCCCTCAATTGCTCAATCGCGCCCCAATAGGGTCATCGTAGAATCTTCCCAAAATCGTACGCTAAGCCGATTGCGCAAACCTGTTGCGAGTGAAAAGCGATGCGCAATACATTTTTGCAACGTCCGGGGTCATACACTTCCCGGGCTGCACCGTGCAGCGACTATAGCAGAATGTGGCGTGGCCAAACAGCGGCGATCCAAGGACTTCGACGCTCTGTCAGGCGTTCGAGTTTCCATAAAATCGGTAGCCGGTCGACGATGAGTATGAGCGCATAGCGTTTGGCGAGCCCGGCTTTTGACTATGGTTCTTGCGCGAGCGAATTCATCCCGTATGATTCTAGTCAACGTTCGTTCATTACAGCCATGCGGCACATGGCGGCCCCGAGACCCACTCCTTCCTCAGCCGTCACCGTCCAGATTAGGAGCCATGAGCCACATTTGATCAGCTGCTTCGCCAAACCGGATTGCCGTCGGAGCGTTGTAGCTCGCTTCAAGTTCGCCATCGGTATAGGCTGTGGCCCTCCTCAGCGCCCAATGTCGCGAGCCTAGTCTTAGGGGTCGCGCAGTCACTCCACCCATGGAGGACCCACCGACCGGGTTCACGAGAAATGCTGTTCCCGAGTTTGAACCTGTGACAGCAATTCGGGGGCGCCGACAATAATTCGGGAGGATGTGATGGAAGTTGGGATTGTCCAAATCATGGCCGGCTTCGGCCTGGAAGACGTCAGCGATCAGCAGGTCTACGACGAGGAAGTCCGGCAGGCCGTGCTTGCCGACGAACTCGGCTACGATCACGTCTGGGTTGTCGAACATCATTTCGAGGACTACGCGTTCTGCCCTGATAACTTCGTCTACCTTGCCAACATAGCGGCGCGGACGAAGCAAATCCGGCTGGCGACCGGCGCAGTCATCCTGCCCTGGAATATCCAACCGTTGCGCGTCGCCGAGAAGGCCGCTCTGCTCGACACGCTGTCGAACGGACGCCTCATTCTTGGTCTCGGCCGCGGTCTGTCCCGGCGCGAGTTCAACCAGTTCGGTATCGCAATGGACGAATTGCGCGACCGCTTCGACGAGATGGCTCCTATGATCATCGAGGCGCTGGAGACCGGTGTGATGGAGGAGCATCACGGCCGGTATTTCGACCAGCCGCGGGCGCCGCTGCGGCCGAAGCCCTTTAAGAGCTTCCGCGACCGCCTGGCCCAGGTGGCGATGAGCAGCAACTCCGTCCAGGTGGCCGGCCAGCTTGGCGTCCAGATGATGTCGTTCTTCTATAAGCCGAATGAGGCACACAAGGCGGAGATCGATGCCTATCGTGCGGCCTTCCAAGAACGCCACGGGCAGACGCCGAAGCCGCCGCTGCTGGCACTGATGACCGTCTGCGACAGTGACGCAGCGCGGGCCAAAGAGAACGCCGAGAAGTATTGCGCCCTATATTTCCATTCGATCGTTTATCACTACGAGATGATGAGCGAGCATTTCGCCAACACCAAGGGCTATGCCGAATATGGCGTGGGCGCCGAGGCGATGCGTGCCGCCGGACTTGAAGACGTGGCGCGTGGCTATGCCAACCAGCAGTTATGGGGCACGCCGGATCAGATCCTGCGCAAGTTGGAAGCCCTACGGGCCTCGGTCGGCGACATCGGCTGCCTCAACGCGTTCCGTTTCGGCGGGACGCCCTACGAGGTCAGCGAACGCAGCATGCGCCTGTTCGCGAAAGAAGTTCTTCCGGTGATCCGGGAGTGGCAGGCTCCGGTCGAACCGCGGCAGGCGGCCGAGTAAATGCCGGTCCCCCGCCTGCGCTGACTGGCAGTGTCACGTTAACCTGGTGCGGACGGCAGACGTCAACTCGCAGCCCGTGTCTATCGCGAAATCCGGTCCGACGCCTTCAATATCTGGTATCTGGCACCAGGAAACGTGCACCCGAAGGGCAGCTTAACCGGCACAGTTAACTGCCCACGACAGAGCCGCGTTGCGAATGCTGCCACAGCGCGACCAGCCGCATCTTGCGTCCTCGGTTCCGCGGTTGCGTCCGCGTATCGCCTCATCCACTGCGCCCGCGATCGCGGCGTGCTACGTTGTGTGCACGTCTCGTGGGTTTCGCCCCAGAAGTCGCAGAACGAACTGCGGTCGCCGTGCCATCCGCCGCCGTTGCTGGTTGGGATGACGAAGTCGTCGTCGACGCTGGCCGTGCCTTTGCTGGCGGGTTTGCTGACGCAGGTGCCGTCGGCCAGACGCAGCGTTCGGCCGGGCCAGCGCAGACTGGCGCCGGGTGTTTTCGCCGCCAGTAGCCGCTCGACCAGTGCGGCGAGGAAGGCCACCGCCTGTTTCAACCGATAATGGACGCCGGGATTGGACAGTTCGGTGATCTTCAGCAACGACACCCAACCAGAGCTTTGACGCAACGAAAACCCGCCTGGGCCGCGGGCCAGCGCAAGCCGTAACAGATTTGCGCCGTCGATTTTTCGTTTGCGCTGGATCGCTTTGGTCTCGAGCGCCAGGGCGTCAAGATCAAGCTCGGCCGGAAGCTGCTTCAAGAGGTCGGAGAAGTTGTCGCTGCCGCGGTACGCGCGGTAGGTGCTCGATGGCGTCGGGATAGATTGCCTCGATCACCGCCATCCCGCGCTCTGCCACGCGCTGGCAGATCGCCGTCGGCCGTAACAGCCTAGCGGTGTAGTCGATCAAAAACAGGAACGCAGCCATCGACCCGATGCCGGCAGAGACGGCGACCGTCACCATCACCAGCGGATCTTGCAGCCGCGCCTTGGTGCCGACGGCGAGCAGCAGGGTAAAGACGAACAGGCCGACTGTGAGCCGGATCGTGTTGTCTCGCAAGAAGCGTTGTCGCAATGATCCGTGGCGTCAGCTGGGCGCTCGCGATACGACACTGGCCCAGCGGTCGTCTACACCGTGCTGCTGTTCGTTGGTGGCCCGGCCGACAACGTGCTGAAGCCGCTCATGCTCGCCCGTGGCGTCGATGCACCGATATGCCAGTCATTCTGATCGGAGCGCTCGGTGGCATGGCGACCAGCGGCATCCTCGGCATGTTCGTCGGCGCAACAGGACTCGCACTGGGCTACCAGATATTCATGCGCTGGGTACATGACAATCCGGAGCGGGCGCGGCAAACGGCCGCGGGCGGTTCCCCTCCATTGCGTGAGCCGATGCGGAGACGTTTCACCTGCGTGCCCGGCATAGGCCAGCGCACCCTGGCCGCTGCGCACCGCGGTTGGGCCGGACTTCAGTCGCCCCGAGGTGCCGTGGCTGACCGCTGGTCGAGCGGCTCGCTCGATTGGCTGGCGACCAAACAGCGCGGCATGCCGAAAGCGCAAACCGAGGAGTGGTGGCACAGTTTCAATGACCAGTGTTGGACCGCTTGGTCGCCGAGGTCCGGCGCGTCAATCCCGATGTGGGCACCCGCGACGATGCGCATCCTGGAGGCGCGTGCGCAGGTTATGATTGCAGGCACTCATCTCGACCCGCAACAGCAGGTCACCGTGGATGTCCTGCGTACCGCGAGGTGCGATCGTCCGGGCGGAAGTCACCCTCACGTCCGGCAACGGCGGTTTCGGCTTCGGCGAAGCTGCTATGACGTGCAGGACCATGCCAACGCTCAGTTTGACACCGGTCTCCCACTTATAGCGCACGATGCTCCTGCGCGAGCGCCGGCAGACCTCGTATGCGCGTCAAGTTCGATCCCCTAGGCTCCGTAACCCTAAAGCCTGTTGATCGGGATAGATACCGTGTTGCCTGTCAAGCGCTACATTTGGATTTCCTCGATTTTGCTGAGCGTGTCGACGTGCTCGCTGCAGTCAAGGACAAGGCGTGCTGTCGCACGCGGGCCTGCGGCCCTCCTTGACTTGCGCTGTGCGCGTCGATCAACGAGACGACAGATCGAGACGGCGGAATGATCGGCCTCCAATCGAACAACGGAATGGGAACGGTTACCAACTACTGGTTGCGGGTTTTTCGGACCGCTCAAATTCGGGCGAGAGACGCTGAAATGGCCGAATTCTTAGGTTATCAGCTGAACCGTCTCAAAGACGTGTGGACTCAGCATCGACATGGCCGAATGTGAGAAGTCGACCCGTACGCCGACGAAATCGTACTTCAGGTAGCCCGAGCAATTTATCTTCTCCCGTCTGGCCGCCGGAAGCCGCGGCACGGTACGGAAATCCGCCATTTCTGCGCCTCATAGCCAAATCGAGCGATCCGAGAAACCCGCAACCAGTAGCTAGTTATCTTGCCTTTGCTGGCGGCTTCGCTGCCGCCCCGCTGGCCCACCTCCGGCCTTGCCCCGTGTCTCGATCAAGATGCCAAGCGCTCTTACGTGCAACCGTCGCGTTGAAATCATGCTGATTGGCGATGGCTCCTAATCACAAATTCATACCGGGCATCTGGCTCACCTGAGCCTCGCCCGTTTCTTTGCGGGTTGAACGTGTTGGGGCGAAAGCGTTTATCCCGCACAAGTTCTCGCACCCCCCGCGAGTGCGTGAACGGGCGTCACCCGCATGGGCGGAGACGGCTTCGGCTCCGTGCGCCCTTCGCGCATAGCAGGCGACCCCCGCGTAGCCCCGCGAAGACGGAGACACGCCATTCATTCCGCACATAATTTCTGCACCGAAAACCTGTCGCGTTTTCAGCGCTATAATTTTGGTGCGCCGACTGGCGCCGGCCTTAACGGATTACGCCATGCCGACCCCGGTCCGACGGGACATTCGGTTTCCCTCGCGTTTGAGCAATTCCGTTCCTCTTGATCCTCAATCTGCTTTTGATATGGGGGAGCCTCGCAATTCAACCTCAGCAAGGGTATGGTAGAATATGCGTTCGACGATAGCGGCAGCTTTATCAATCACCCTGGCGATTTGCTCGGCTTTCGTCACCGCTCAGGCAGCGGCACCTGACCCGCGCGTGGACCACGTTGATCGCGTTATCTCGCTCACAAAGGCCTTGGTCAAGGGTGTGGAGCAATGCTTTAACCCATCCCACACCAAGGGCAATGCCGCAGTGAAGAACAGATTAATCAAACTGGAAAAGACAGCTCTGAGCGCGAAATCCAGCCTGACCATTGGTGACGCCCCGAAACTCGCGCAATCGGCGGCTGAACTGAAGGCGGAATGGGAGGAATTTTCTGAGAAAGCGCCCCTTACCGCCCGTTTTCATTGCGACACTCAACGCAGATGCATGGAGCTTGGCTTCGAGGGACATCCAGATTATCCACACTGCCAGCCCGTGAAGGGTGATAAGCATGCCAACGTTCAATACGTTCAGTTTCAGCAACTGTTGCGGTCCATCCCGCAACTCCTAGACGATTTGGCCCCCAAAAGCTGACAGGGATAGGAGAAGCGTGGAGTGTCGTGTAGTGCTGCGGTGTGTTGCGTCAGCAGTCTATCAACATAGACTTGTACCAACTGTGCACCATTTGGTACCTCAAGATGCAATCTTTATGGCAGGCGTGCCCGACGCCTCAGCAATTGTACACGCCGGCCGCGCAGCGGCGCGTCGTCCTTCGCGCTGTGCCGGCGACGCTGACGGGGGTCAGCGGGTCTTAAGCGCCTGCTCCATCGCGTCGAGGCGATAGGCGCGCTCTTGCTCCTCCGCAGTTTGTGCCCGGACTGGCAGGTTCGCGATGATCATTAGAGCGACGCTGCAGATCAGCCCGAGAATTCGCAAGTTGGGTCGTCCTCCGGATGCCCACTACCTCGACCGCCGACTGTGGCATCACCACCGGCACCTGACGCCGATGCCACCAGCCGAACCGAAGATCCCGCTCACAGTCTACCTGCCCGCAGCGCTCAGGCGCGAGGTCGAGCACCAAGCGGCGGACGCCGGGCAGACGCTGTCGACCAACGTGGAACGGGCGCTTGTCTCATACATCAAAGCGCCAGGCGGGTCATGCGTCCTCGCCGTCGTGAAAGATCGCCGAGAGCTTTTTTGAGAGCACCAGCAAGGCGGCCGTCTCAGCTAGCGCCTTGGAACTGGAGCGGCAACTGCATCGCAAGGACATTCTTGAACCCGTATCCCTTCACCAGATCCTTTCGCTCCAAAGGTTCATCGGTCTCCGCATCCTAATACCAAGTCGCCTAAACATTGACACACGCCCAGCTGCGCTGGCCGAGTGAGCGAATGCGGTCTGGATCGTCGATCAGGAAATGCCAGGCCTGTTTGCAGGCCTCGACGATGTCCTCGTAGCTGTCCCAGACCTTGGAGCAGAGTTTGTTTTGCCGCAGGTAGTCCCAGACGTTCTCCATCGGGTTCAACTCCGGCGAATAGGCGGGCAGGGTCAGCATGGCGATGTTGTCAGGCACCACCAGTTGCCGACCGCGCTGATGCCAACCAGCGCCATCGCAAACCAGCAGAGCCTGAGCGCCGGCGGTAACCTGCGTGCTGACTTCCCCCAGATGCAGGTTCATTGCCTCGGTATTGGCGTGAGGCGTGATCATGGCGGCGCCGACCCCGCGATCTGGACAGATGGCGCCAAACAGGTAGGCAGAATCATGCCGATTATCGCGCACCATCAACGGCCGCGCGCCGACCGGGGCCCAGATGTAGGCGTGAGTTCCTTGTTGACCGACCCTGGCCTCGTCCTGGAACCAGATCTCCAGCGGTACCGGCGTAGCCGCCGTGGTGCTGAGCAGCGCCGCCTTGGCCAGGCTGGCAAAGTTCCTCTTAAACGTCACCTCGGCTTCAGGATCCTTCTTGGGATGCACGGGCCGCGGTTGCAGGCGGGTTAGGCGGAACTGATTAAGCCACTTGCTGATGGTGTGCACATGCACCGTTACGGAAAACCGCTGCGCCACGACGCTCCGCAGATCCACGCAGCGCCAGCGAACGACTTTGTCGGTTGCTGGATCGGGTCCTTTGACGACCAGTTCGCGCAACTCGGCCCTCTGCTGCTCGGTCAACGCGGGCACCCGTCCGGGCGGGCAGCGGGATTTGAGGCCTTCGACGCCGGATGCGTTGTAGCGATGCACCCAGTCGCACAGGGTTTGGCGGTCCATGCCGGCCAGTGCCGCCGCCTCGCCGCGCGGACGGCCGTCGATCACCAGCGCCAGAGCCAGCAGTCGACGAACCTGCGCACTGTCTGGACATTTGCTCGACAGCGCCCGCAGTTCCCCACTGGTATGGTCCCTTCGTGTGAGACCCAGCGCAGCGCCCATCCAATATCTCCGTCATCCGATTCGCATACCCGGACAGCGAATCGAAATAACCGGGCCTTGAAAACCCCAGAAAGTCGAGGTCATCGCGACTTGGTATAAGTGGTCATGCGAATGCGATTGCCGGTCTTCGGGTTGATCAGATTGAAATGGATGTTCCCGCGGTCATGCTTCGCGCTGTAGAGCGCCACGGGGCAGGAGACGAGAGCCAGGCGTAGGTTACCCCGCCAGATGGGACGTTGTGCCATATTGAACTTCCTCGATGGGCTGCGGTGATGAACCTAGATCAGTTCCAGCGTCTTCGGGTCGGGCTGCCCGTCGAAGAATCTGTTCAATGCGTCGTTGAAGGCGCTCTGGCTCGGGTCTGCCCGCGAAAACAGTGTAACGCAGGAGCGGAACTTCAGATCATCGGGTGAGCCGAAAATCTCGTATGCACTGAGGCGGCTGATCTTGTTCACCAAAGCGGTGCAGTCCGATAGCCGCGGACCAAGAACGGGATGCGCGAGGTATGCCTTGGCCTCCTCCAGAGACGCGATGCCGTAGAACTTCGCCGTTCGGCTGCGTCCCAGTTCCGCGAGCTGCGGAAAGATGAACCACATCCAGTGGGTTCGCTTTGCACCCGCCATGAGCTCGGAACGAACGGTCTCCATGACGGGCGCTTGTGCCGCGATGAACCGATCCAGATCATATACGAGTGCCAATTCGACCACCTCCAGGATTTTAGGCGATGAGGCACCTCCCCACCATTTGCGCAAGTTGTTGCATGCCGGCTTGTGCGAGCCGATACCGGATAACCGTATGACGATCTCGTGTTGGCGCGAACGTAGCCGCGGATGCTGCGTTGCAGCAAAATCGACAGGAGACAACTGTCGAGTAAGCCCAATCGCCAAGGTCAACCTAAGGATTTTGTCATGAGCCTCAGGACACTTATGCAAGCGGGTCCCGCGAAGGCAAACGAGCTGTTTGCCAAGCTCGCCGATACCTCGGATGGCGCGATAAAAACGCGAGAGAAGCTGTTTACCGAGCTAAAGGAAGAGCTGGAGCTCCACACCTCACTTGAAGAACAATATCTCTTCCCGGTCCTCAAGCGAAATGCCGAGACGAAGGAGTTGGTCGGCGAGGCCATCAAGGACAACAAAATCCTTAAGACAATGCTGTCCGAACTAGAGCGTATGCCGAAGAACGATGAGGCTTTCGCCGGTCGGATCAAGGAAATGCAAAAGGCGTTCAAGCAGCACGCCCGCGACGAAAAACGCGAACTTCTGCCGGCAGTGCAGCATGCGCTTAGCGAAGAACAAATCCATCGCGTTGAGGGGAAGATGGAGGCAGCGATCGTAGACGCTGAGCGAACCCGCCACGAGGAGAAGCAGGCGCACCGGGTTGAGCGGCGACAGGAGAAGGAAGCTGTCGTTCAACCGGTCGAACAGATAACTTCGTCCGCAAGCCAGGCGACAGAGGCGGTGGAGTCCAACGTGGTCAAAATGGCTGAAACGATCACAACAGCGGCGGATCAGGTGGCTGCCGACGCAGTGGAAAAGGTTTCATCGCCCCTCACCGACGCCGCGCAGGACATGAAGAACACAATCGCAGTCGCTCATGATTCTGGTTCAGAATTGACGCAGTCCGCCAAGCAGATAGCGGCCGACAGAGCCGAGTTCTCGCAGCAGGTTTTTTGGAGCGTAGCAGAGCGGCAATTGCGATTTGCTGGCGATATGACGAAGTGGTGGATACGGCGCTACGACAGCCTCATACAAATCGCCATGGCTCCCTTCACTGTTCCGAGACCTTAGGCTCCCGGCTTCGATATTTTATCTTCGTCAGGCAGTTTCGTCTCCTCGACCTGCTGCGTTCGACTTCTTTGGCGGCCGCATCGCCGCATCGCTCTTTGCGGGATCGACGCCGCAAATAAGGAAGCACCCCTCAACTCCTGCCCATACCCCATCCTGAGCCGGCACCAGTGCATGAGCTCGTAGAGAAGGCTGCCCCCGGGAGACATCATCAGCAGGCCGACTGGCCCACTGCAAAACTGAAGGGGAGCAGGATCATCGCGGCGTGAAATCGCGGCTGGCGCCGATGCTCGGCTTGAAAGGGTCCAGAACCGCGGCGATCACCATCGCCGGCGTCGAACTGCTGCGCCGGATCCACAAGGGTCAGTTCAACCTCCGAGGGTTGGTCCGCACGGCGGGAGAGGCGGCCGGGCTGGGGGACGCGATCCATCCGCACATGCTGCGCCATGGTGCCGGCTACGCGCTGATCAACGACGGCGTTGACGTCCGGCTCGTGCAGGAATTCCTTGGTCATGCCAGCATCACGAGCACGGCGATCTACACAGCGATATCGCGAAGCGGCTTGCGGGGCTGAGGGTTCGGTGAACGAAGGTAACGAGCGGCAGCAACACTTCCGCGCCCTGCTCTTCAGAGTTGCAAAGACTCATCACATCCGCCGACGCAGCCTGAAGCCCGGCTAGGCTCACTGCGCTTAATCCACAATCTGGACCAACCATTACAACGCCGTTAATCGACACTACTTAGCCGGGAAATATGCAATGATTTCAGTAGTTTCCGCTCTGCACAAAGTTATAGCAATGTGACAATACGCATGGATCGAGGCCGATCTAAGCGGCTCCGGTGTGCGTTGTGCACAGGATTATCCACCGACCCAGGGGATAAAGACGATGTTTCTAATCGACAGATGCACCAATTTGCCACTTTCCAACCCGACGCCTTCACTCGTCCCCGTCGGTCTGCCGCGTATTAGTGCCCATCCGTTCCAGGAACGCCATCGCCCGCGCCACTACCCTCCGGAGTGGACTCTGACAGCCTCCAGGCCCTGCCTTTGGGCGTGTGCGCTTGCCCAGGGCGCCCCGCCGCATGGAAGTTACACGGGATGGGTGTCGTCGTAGCGTTTTAGCAGGGCGAGAGGTAGCTTAAATGGAGATAGAGAGGAAACAGATTCCCTCACAACATAAAGTCTGAGTTTGCTTTGAAGTAACCGCGCCATTGGGCGATGATCCTGTTTGATAAAACCAACGCGGGATGCTTCGTTCCAACGCTTCCTGTCTTGGTAACCAAGGTCAAAATCGAACCCCGCGTTGTCAGCCAGCATACGAAGCCAAAAACGCTGCGTTCTCCCATTGCCATCGATGAAAGGGTGACACGCGTTGATCTCGTTGACGTATCGTGCCGCCGCCGCTGCAAAGTCTTGCTTGGTTCGGCCAACCAAATAGCGATCACGCGCAAGCTGTTTGAACAGGTCTTCCATCCAACCGGCGATGTATCCCGGCACTGCAAACGGAACCGAGCCTCTACCTGTCGTATAATTCCTTTCTCGCCCTGCCCATTGATAAAGGTCTTGGAAAAGGTGGCGGTGAATCGTCTTAAATCCTGCGTAGTTTCTATGATGAGCGCGAGCAGGAAAGCCTTCGGCTGCCCGCCTGTCCGTCAAGGTGCGCTCCGTCTCTTCAAGTAGAGTTTGATCGCGAATCCCAAGTTTATTTACGTATACGTCAGTGCCTTGATAGAAAGTCCGGCTATAGGCTACGCGTTCGTTCTCGGTTCTTAGATAACTCACGCGCCTCCGGGTGTATGCCCCATCTGACGGCGGCGAAAATAGGTTTTCAGGCGTTTAATCTGATTGCTTGGCTTAACCCCGGACGCGTCCATCTCCGCAACCAGCCGGTCGGCGTCGGCATCACGGCTCAAGCCCTCGATGTCGGCATCAACCTGCGCCTGTTGCGCCCGCCACGCCGCATCGGCAGGATTGTGCGCATGAAGGCGGCTGATACGCTTGGCGGTTGCTGTCTTGGTCATAGGTCAAATCCCTCTACCGGTATCCTATCACGAAATCCGGCGCATGCCAAAGGTTGCCAACGCTGGCAACCTCTTTCACGCCTTATTTTCGCACATAACATATGCAACGAAGAAACCATGTGTTTTCAACGGCTTAATTTTGGCTCATAAATCTCTTGACTTTTGTTGTGGGTCGCCTGTGTTAGCCTGCGCCTACTCCATAAAGTCCGCAAAGTGACACAGCGAGCCACGCTAGGCCGAGGACTGCCGACTGGCTCCGAACGAGTATGCTCACAGCCCGGATTCGTGCTAGGGACTCGGCGCGGATCACGAGCCGAGTGGAGAGTTTAGCCCGCCTTACCCGAATGGAAGGAGGCTTGGCGTTCCCTCAACGAACTCAAGCGCGAGCTGAAGACGTGAGCTTTCCAAGGGCGATGCTGCACAAGGGGGGAACTGCGATGAAGATCATGCTGGGAGTTTGCAGTGTATTTATTGCCCTCGTGCTGGCGGATGCCCCGGCTGCATTTGCCCACTGGCCGGATCAGGCGCCGCACCAGATCGCGCAGCTTGGGGAATTTAAGCTAGAAGGTGGCGGTGTCCTCGAGGACCTGAAGATGTCCTATGTCACTCACGGCAATCTGAACGCCGCCAAGGACAACGCCATCTTGTTCCAGCACGGCTTCGCTGCCAACCATCACTTGTTCGATCACATGATTGGGCCCGGCCGACCGCTCGACACTGACAAGTACTTCATCATCTGCCCGGATGCGCTGGGCGCAACGCAAACTCGCTTCGAGCATTCGAGCAGCCCCACCAACAGTGGGCTCAAGATGAAGTTCCCGTTCTACAACGGGCGCGATATGGTCAAAGCGCAGTACAGGCTAATAACTGAAACGCTGGGCATTCCCCATCTGCTTGCTGTCACAGGGATCTCGTCTGGCGCTGACCATAGCGTCCAGTTCGCCGTGAGCTATCCAGACTTCATGGATGGCATCTTTCCGATCATGGGCGGGGCGATGTGGGGGAGCCAAGGATTTTTTGTCGGGCCGCTGATGATCTCAATCATCGAGTCCTGCGAGGGCTGGGACGGCGGCAACTACGACAAGAATCCCGAGCGCTGCGCATCCAACGCGCTCTTCCAGCTGGTCCCGTATTTCTATACGCGGGAATGGTGGGACCAGTACGTGGACACGCCCGAGGCCTACACGAAATGGCGCAACACCGAGGGCGACTATTACCTCGACGTTCAGGACGCACGCGACCTGTACTACCGTGCCATGGCATGGGGCCGGGGCTGGGTCGGCGACACCCCGGGCTTCAATGGCGACTTGAACGCCGCGCTGGCCTCGATCAAGGCGAAGACGTTGTTCATCTACAACCCCCGCGACCAGTTTTACTTGCCGCACCACATCGAGACCCAGGTCAAGGCAATCCCACATGCGCGAGCGGTAGCTATCGATTCGATTGCCGGTCACTTGGTTTGCTGCAACGCTGATCCCAACGCGACATGGGTCATGGGCGAGGCGATACGAGAATTCTTGCAGGATCTAAGTGCGCCGCGTAACGCGGCGAGGTGATACGCCGGTGCTCGCAAGTTGGCCCATGTGGATAGGAGGCACTGAAATGTACCAATCACGCATGCTCCGGCTCAGTCGGCGAGATGTTCTAGGAGGCGCCGCCACGATCGGAGTGGCCGGTTGCTTTGGAGCTCGTCGTGCTGTGACCGCCACCGCGCCCCCTCTCGAGACAACGACGATCCGCATGGTCCATGCGCCGTCCATCTGCACCGCCCCGCTGTACATCGCCGAGGAGTTTCTGCGGCTCGACGGGTTCACCGACGTGCAGTACCTGCCGTTTTTGGGGACACGAAACGGCCCCTACGCGCTCGCTGACGGACGCGGGGACATCGCCATGTGGGACACACCCGGCTTGATTCCGCATCTGGACGCCGGCAAACCGATCGTCCTGCTGGCCGGCGTGCACGCCGGCTGCTACGAGCTGTTCGGGCGCGAGGAGATGCGTGCGATCCGCGACCTCAAAGGTAAGACGATGGCCATCCAGTATGTTGGGAATGGGGACCAGGTCCTGATCTCGAGCATGCTGGCGTACATAGGCATCAACCCGCAGCACGAGGTGACGTGGATCGCCGGCGAGAACATGAGCGACGCCATGGACTTGTTCGTCGCGGGCAAGGCCGACGCCTTTCTCGGCTACGCGCAGCAGCCCGAGGAGTTACGCCTGAAGCAGATCGGGCACGTCATCGTCGACACCGCCCAGGACCGGCCCTGGTCCCAATACTTCTGCTGCATGGTCGCCGCCAACCGCGACTTCGCGCAGCGGCACCCGATCGCGACCAAGCACGTGCTGCGCGCGATCCTCAAGGCCACCGACATCTGCGCCGCCGATCCCCAAGGCGCGGCGCGCTTTCTCTCGGACAAGCTATACGAGCCGCGCTTCCAGATCGGGCTCAGTGTGATGCAGCGTCTGCCGTACAACTTCTGGCGGGAAACCGACCCCGAGGACACGCTGCGCTTCCACGCACTGCGGCTGCACGAGGTGGGCCTGATTCGGTCGAGCCCGCAGACGCTGATCGCCGAGCACACGGATTGGCGTTTCCTCAACGAACTCAAGCGCGAGCTAAAGGCGTGAGCTTTCCGAGGACGATCTTCCTATCGATTTCCATTCTCTTAGACAGAGTCTGCCACTTTCTGTGCTGCGGAATTCTTGAATTCTGAACCAACTGCTCATAGCCACAAAAGAGAAGTTTCTCCCCTGCCGTGCTCTACCTGAAAATACAGGAGCCCCATAGAGCTGCAGGGGAAGGCAAGACGGCACGCTTGCCGTCATGGGTGACGCTGACGATGGCCCCTGCCCTCGCCTTCTGCCGGTCGCTCCATATATAGGTGCATTCCGACAGCGTCTCGATTTCAGCCTCACACGCGTCGAGCCGTTCGGCCTGTTCATCGTCAAGCTCGTCATGCATGCCCGATCCCGACGCGTTGGACGGTTTCGGGGAAGTAAGGGGTAAGGCCCAGCCGTTGCCTCCGAAACAGGCGAAAGCCTTGGCAAAAGCGGAACGCGAAGCCGACAAACTCCGCGAGCGTCTGCGACGCATGCCGGACCTGCACGATAGTATTCACCCGACGGGGCCGGCCCATCAGGGTGTGGGCGAGCGCGGCCTCCGCGCCTTGTGAATCAGAATCGGCTGCGCAGGATGCTTTCCCTTATGCAACCTCGCCGCTGTCAAAAGAGGGCACCAAGTGTTAGATTCTATCCACTCTCATGTTCGCCATTTCAAGCAGTAGGCGCAACAATTCCTTGCTTGTCGAGCAAGCCGTTCAGCGTGTCCGCCACTGGGCAAGGCAGGAGGCACGAGCATCGAAACGACGGTTGATCATGCTCTGATACGCGGGTTGGTTACCGCCTGACCGGATGCGTCGCGGAGCTTCCTCTGTCTAGGAGCCAGCATCGGATGAGATCCGACTGATAGTGGTTACGAGGGTTCTCCTGGCCGTGACCGTGCCCCCAGCCTTGCTCAGTTTGGGATGTGTTAATGCGGTCGCGTCCTCCCTGTGGCTGTTCCGCCCATGGCTGTCTCGGCGAGCGGGTCAGCCGTTTGCCCGATGTACCAATTGAGCAATTGCCCAGACGAATCCCGACAGTTCACGTGCAATCGCGGCGGTCACCCGGTCGGCAGCTTCCCAGCTTGGGCGAGCTTGCGATAGCGACGACATAGCCGTTCCTGAGCCTTCCAGGCCGTATCGCGGATTGCCTTCGGTAGCTCCTCTTGGCGCAACAGCAACTCTCGGCTGATCCGGGCTGGAAATCGATAACTCCAGGCGGCCTCGATTAGCATACGCCGTGCGGCACTGTTGCCGGCCTTGGTGATCCCGCCCTGGCGTCGCGTTCCGCCGCTGGAATGCTCCGATGGCACCAGGCCCAGATACGACATCAGCTGGCGCGGATTAGCGAAGCGGGTGAGGTCACCGAGTTCCGCGATCAACGTCGCCGCCACCACCAAGGCCATCCCGCGTAACGCCTGCAGCGCGCACACGACCATCCAGCGCAATCCTCGAAAGCCTGCATACTGTGAGACGGGTCGCCCCCTATCTCAGGCGAACATGTGGTCTAGAAGCCATGCGCGCCGGCGGGGATTTCACTCGCCCAGAGCTGCGGAACCAATGCGGATATGCCAACCGGGGCAGGCCCCGGATGAATGCAAACGGAGTGGAAAAACGGCCATCGCCGGGAGGGGGGTAGGCAGTTCCCCACGTCTCCTGGTGCAATGAAGACCCTCTGACGTTGGAGACCCCATGGATTTCTCGGTCATCAATTTCGATCTCGTCGCCACGCTCCTTCTGCTACTCCTGATCGGCATAGGACCGAAGATCGCGCTGGTGCCGTTCCTGGAGAAGACAAAGACGTTCGCACCGGAGCAGCAGTGCGCCATAGGCCGACGCATGGTGGTCACGGCCGTGGTGGCGGCGGTGGTGGTGTTCATCATCGGCGGTCTGCTGCTGAAGCTGCTGCACATCACGACCGGCGCCGTCGCTGTAGCCGGCGGCATTATCCTGGCACTGATCGCCCTGAAGATGGCGCTGGGTAGCGAGGAGGTGGTGGAACACCTGGCGGTGCCAGCCGACCCTGACAAGCTCGCGATCTATCCGCTGGCCATTCCTTACCTGTTCAATCCGGTTGGTATCACGGTTCTGATCATCGCGTCCGAAAATGTGCACACCATTGCGGCAGCGGCACTTGTGCTGAGCCTGTTGCTCCTGGTGGGAGCGTTCGACTACCTAATCTTCAGCAACATCGACAAGGTCGCTAAGCGGATCAACCCTGTGTCGTTGATTGTCTCGGAGATCGTCTTCGGCGTTCTCCTGACGGCGGTGGCGGTGCAGCTCTTCGTCCTTGGCCTCCGGCTCCTGGCAATTATTGGACCGGCGGCGGTGCACTGATCGATCGGCTTCGGAGGGAGACTTCCGGCTGATACGGCTTGGCGTCGCTAGCGGCTATCTACTGGCCCCTATGGCTTCCAAAATTAGACATGACGATGACTAATCTGAGTCTGTCTTGCGTTTCCCGCAGCACTCTTGGGGACGGTTAGCGACGTTCATTCATCAAGGCGAGGTTCCGCCAGAAGTTCTTAAGGCTGTCCGTACCCCCGAACAGCGTGGTGAAATTGGTCCTCTTCCTGACACAATAGCCCCTACGATTGAATTGGGGGTAAGGCCAAATCATGTGTGCCGAACAAATGGCAAACCCCGACGCACGTAAATTGCATACCCGCCGGAGGTTTTTGGGTATAGCTGCAGGTAGTGGGATCGCAGCCCTGGTGTCGGGATGTTCGCTAGAGCGTGCAGATTCCAACTCATCGCGGCCACCCGTTACGATTTGATCGCGGCCAGGCTACCGATTTGATGGCGGCCACCATTCCAATCTGATCCCGGCCACCCTCCGAAGCAGAAAGGCGGGCATTCGGGAAAGCAGATCGTCTCGCGGGTCAGTGTTCACCTGGGTCCAGTGTTGCCCCATCGCAATCGATGGAGGGGACACGGATGCCGACGGAGAGACTGTCCATGCGGCGGATACGCCAGGTTCTACAGCTGCATTTTGGCGCGCGCGCCAGCTCGCGTGTGATCGCCGGGACGGTCGGCATCGGGCGGAGCACAGTGCAGGATTATCTGACGCGCGCAGCTTCGGCCGGGCTGGTCTGGCCGTTGTCGCCGGAGCAGACGGACGAGGCGCTGGAGCAGCTTCTGTTCCCAGACCCTCGGAGTAAGCCCGGCGCGCGCCGTTATGTCGAACCCGACTGGCCGGCGCTGGTGCGCGAGATGAAGCGGCCCGGGGTCAACCTGTCGATATTGTTCGAGGAATATCGCGCGGTTTATCCCGATGGTTACGCGTATAGCCGTTTCTGTCAGCTTTACAGGGCGTTTGAGCGCCGGCTGTCGCCGACGATGCGCCAGACCCACGTGGCCGGCGATAAGGCGTTCGTCGACTATTCCGGCAAGAGGGTGCCGATCGTCGACCCGCTGAGCGGCGAGGTGCGGATGGCAGAGCTGTTCATCGCGGTGCTCGGCGCGTCCAATCTCACCTATGCCGACGCCACCTGGACGCAGAGCCTGCCGGACTGGATTGGCGCCCATGTGCGGATGTTCCGGTTCTTTGGATCGGCGCCGCGACTGCTGATCCCGGACAATCTCAAGAGCGGGATCAACAAGTCCTCGTTCTACGATCCGGAAATAAATCTCAGCTACGGTAAAATGGCGGCACACTACAACGTTGGGGTGGTGCCAGCACGGCCGCGAAAGCCAAAAGACAAAGCCAAAGTGGAGGCCGGCGTCCGCTTTGCGCAGTCTTACATCCTTGGCCGCCTGCGCAACGTTACCTTCTTTTCCCTGGCCGAATGCAATACCGCGATTGGCGTCGCACTCGGGCGGATGAACGGGCGCGAGATACGCCGCCTGGGCGTCAGCCGGCGCCAGCTGTTCGAGACGATCGAGCGGCCGGCCATGCAATCGCTGCCAGAGCAAGACTACGAGTATGCCGAATGGCGCTTCGCCCGCGTCGGCATCGACTACCATGTTGAGGCTGAGGGTTTCTTCTACTCGGTGCCGCACGCGTTGCTCCGTGAGCAGGTCGATACCCGCATCACGACGCGCACCATCGAGATATTCCACCGCGGCAAGCGGGTCGCGAGCCATGCGCGGCGCTATGGCGGTCCGCGGCACGGCACGCTGCCTGACCACATGCCCAGTGCGCACCGACGCTATGCCGAATGGTCGGCTGAACGCTTTGCCCGCCAGGCGCGTGACATCGGCCCCAACACCGAGGCGCTGATCCTGGCGGTGCTGGCGCGTCGGCCGCATCCGGAACAGGGGTTTCGCACCTGCATCGGTGTGTTGCGGCTGTTCCGCGGTCTCGACGCGACGCGGGTGGAGGCGATCAGCCACCGAGCGGTCGAAGTCGGCGTGCTGACCTACGCCAGTGTTGCCTCGATCATCAAACACCGGCTCGACCAATCGGCGCCGCCGCAAGCCGCGGACGGCGCGCCCCTGCTGCACGAAAACATCCGCGGCTCCGGCTATTTCCATTGAGGAGAAATCACCTTGCTGAACCATCCAACACTGGATCGCCTGCGCGAACTAGGCCTCGACGGCATGGCAAAGGGGTTCCGCGATCTCGCGGCCAATCCAGAAAGCCGCGCCCTCGAACACGCCGAATGGCTCGGCCTGCTGGTCGACCAGGAGGTCACGCTACGCCAGCAAAAGCGGTTTGAAGCACGCGCACGTACCGCAAAACTGCGGCAAGCGGCCACGGTCGAGGATGTCGACTTCCGCAAGCCGCGTGGCCTCGACCGGACGCTGTTCCTGCACCTGGCCAGTTGTGACTGGGTCCGCGAGCACCGGCACTGCCTGATCACCGGCGCCTGCGGCACCGGCAAAAGCTTCATCGCCTGTGCGTTGGGCGACAAGGCCTGCCGGGAAAACCTGTCGGTCCTCTACCAGCGCAGCTCGCGCTTGTTCGGAGCCCTTGCACTGGCGCGCGGCGATGGCCGCTACGCCCGGCTGATGCGCCAATTCGCGCGAGTCAAGCTGCTTATTCTGGACGACTGGGGACCGGAGCCGCTGACCGCCGAGCAGCGCCGCGACCTGCTGGAGATCGTCGAGGACCGCTACAATTGCGGCTCGCTGATCATTACCAGCCAGGTGCCTGTCGATCGCTGGTACGAGATCGTCGGCGATCCCACGCTGGCTGACGCCATCCTCGATCGTCTGATCCACAATTCTCACCGCATCGCATTGACAGGCAAGAGCCGGCGCAAACCGGAGACTGTCGAATGAAGCGCGTCGGCACCAGCGAGCCAAACCGGCCGGTCAAGGCCATTGCAATGCGTAACGTAACGGAGGTCAGAGGCCATGCCGAGAGGCCGTAAACCCGAAGGCGAACAGGCTTTGAGCAACGCCGAACGGCAAGCACGGTATCGGGCACGCCGCATGGCGCAACCAGCGCCGGCCGCTGCCCGTCCTCGCCGCCCTGTTGATCGACGCAGTCGCCCCCAGCGATGGCGTGACGCCGTCACCGAACTGCTGTCACTACAGGCCGTCTATGCCGATTGGCTGGCGGCTCTTCCCGAAAGCCTGCTGGGCAGTTCTACCGCCGAGGCCCTCGATGCCATTGTCGAGCTCGATCTTACCGACCTCGCTGGCATCGAACCGCCCCGCGGCTATGGCCGCGATCAGCAACGCCCCTGAAAGAAGGATGCGTCAGCTTTGTCGGGAAGAGATCGAGAGCCGATGTGACCCAATCCGTGCGCGGCTACTTGACCCGGGCTGTGGCGCCATGACATGACCAAAACCGGCCCACGAGACGATACCAAACTGGCCGCCATCAAATTGGAATGGTGGCCGCGATCAGATTGGAATAGGTGGCCGCCTTCGTTG
Organism: uncultured Alphaproteobacteria bacterium; assembly: GCA_963772355.1. Taxonomy (GTDB): domain Bacteria; phylum Pseudomonadota; class Alphaproteobacteria; order Acetobacterales; family Acetobacteraceae; genus Rhodopila. The sequence goes on from CAVYXX010000131.1 coordinate 19,962, forward strand.
GAATCCGCACGCTGGCTTCCGCGTGGAGAAGCGGCGCCTGGTCACCGAGACCGTGTCAGGCAATTCCGCGATCGAACAACGTCGTGGCTTCTTGAAGTTGCTCGATCGGCTGGAGCGCGACGACATGTTGGTGGTGACGAAGCTGGATCGTCTGGGGCGCAACTCCATCGATGTTCAGACGACGGTCAAGCGGCTTGATGAGATGGGCGTCCGTGTTCATTGCCTGGCGCTGGGTGGTGTCGATCTGACAAGCCCGGCCGGTAAGATGACCATGGGCGTCATCGCGGCGGTAGCGCAGTTTGAGCGTGACTTGCTGATCGAGCGCACGCTGGCCGGGCAGGCGCGCGCCAGGGCCGAGGGAAAGCGCTTTGGCCGCAAGCCTGTGCTGGATGGTGAGCGACGGCAGAAGGTGCTGCAGAGGGTAGCGGATGGCGCATCGATCAGCGCGGTGGCACGAGAGATGAAGGTCAGCAGGGCTACCATCATGCGGGTTAGCCGGGCTGGATCGGCCACGCCTCCCTGATTCGCTTGCCTGGGTGTCGCTGCCGTTCTGGCTATTCTGGCGACGCCCGCCGCGCTGGCGTAGAGCGCGTTGTCGATCCGGCCAGGACGCCTGGCGCATTGAGTTCATGAGCCACGACGAGCAGCGGCGGGATACTTTGAAGCACGGATAACGGGCCGCAATCTGCGTCAGATAGCAGCAGCTATTTCGGAAGGCCGTATCCGTGGCCTCGAAGCCTTAGACCCACACAGACACGACCACGACGCGGATCGGAGATAGCAAGGGTACGAATGTCTGCGCTGCCTTGCTCAGCATTGCGAGATCACACAAAAAAGGCGATCGAGAACGGCGCGCCGGCTATAGTGTAAACAGCTCCTCTACGTATCCGTTCCGCATCCAGTAAGGCGTGCGGGAATGCGCAAACATCTGCTGTCCGGCGCAGACCTCGCGTACAGTCACCGGGTTCAGCTCATGGTTGATGGACAGGAAAAGCCCTGCGCTTGCCTTGATTGCCTGGCAATAGGCGTGCGCCGTTTCGGCGGTCATCTCCGTCAACGAGTTCACGTTAACGACGAGGTCGAAATGGGCGTCGCTGTCCAGGAACGCACCGGGCGGCAGGATTCGGACGCCGGGCCGGTTCTCGCCAAATAGGGAAATTATGTCGGGGCCAAGCGCCCGGCCGAGGAAGTTGGCTTGCGCGACGTTGCTCATCGGCAAGTCGATGATCGTGTAGTCGGTGATGCCGAATTTGCGGGCGTAGTAAGCAGTGCGACCCATGCCGGCGCCGATCTCCGCGATCCGCGCGCGAGGCTTCTCTTTGATCAGCGAGGCGATGCGCGCGGCCTGATAGAGCGCCTGGACGGCACGATGACTGGCGATGCCGCGCGACGTAACCAGGCCGATTTCATCGGGAAACGGATTTGGAAAGTCGATCCGAAACCCAACGGCTTGATCGAGCTGCAACATCATGGTTTCAACGCCCGGCAGAGCGGCCGTCAGTTTCGGCGCCTCGGAGTTCCAAAGACGCCGCGCCCCGAGGACCTCTGACAAAAGCAGCAATTCTCTGTACCTTCCCAGGCCGTCCAATTCAAACTTGGGATCATCGGTTGGGGTGCTTCGGGCGGGTATGTCAAAGCCATAGAATAAATCGGTCTTGCCAGGATCGCGAAGAAGCGTCTGAGCCGCGCTCTGGTCGACGGCAAAGAGTGCATCGTGGACATCGCACTTCATCTTAAAGAACTCGCTGTCCCATACGCTGGCAGAACCGACTGTGGTCGCTCGGGTGGACGCCCGATAGGCTGCGATGATCCGTGCAATGAGTCCGCTGGGGTCGACGAGTTCGGGCATCGAAGTCCTGCCGAACGGCGTGGCCGGAAGCGTGGCGTTGGCTGTCTCGATGAATTCCCCGCGAAGTCGCTCCGTCTCACGCACCGCTAAATCGCGTCCCGCGATGGCGTGATCGCGTTCGGCACTGATGCGATCACGTTCGGCCCGGAGTTGGTCACGCTGTTCCATAGCTCGATCGCGTTGATGGAACGGCCTTCGCAAGAGCGGGATCCGGCGGTGAAGCTGAAACGGAATCATACGGACGCGCGATCTTCTCACAACCTGGGGGATCGTCAATGCCTGAGCAAAGCGCCGGTCGCTGTATTATCGGCGCTCTCTGTATCGCAGCGCGGCCAGCCGACTGAAGCAGGCGTTGCCCGGCGCCGGCTCGGCTAATAGATTGGCCTATGATGATGAAACGTAAGCTGGGCAACAGCGGGCTCGAAGTCTCGGCCCTCTCGTTAGGCTGCATGGGGTATGGCAAGGCCCGCCAACTCCAGGACCGGTCTGAGATGATCGTCCTCATCCGCCAGGCGGTCGAGCACGGTATCGATTTCTTTGATACGGCAGAGGCCTACGGCCCGTTTACCAACGAGGAGATGGTGGGCGAAGCCCTTAATCCGATGCGTGATCAGGTTCTGATCGCCACGAAGTTCGGCTGGGATATCGATCCTGAGACCGGCGTGCATTATGGCGGCGTCAACAGCAAGCCAGACCACATCCAGGTTGCCGTCGAGGGCAGTCTGAGACGGCTCAAGACGGACCGCATTGACCTCCTCTACCAGCATCGCGTCGATCCGGAGGTGCCGATGGAGGACGTCGCCGGAACCGTGAAGGCACTCATTCAACAGGGAAAAGTCCGCTATTTTGGGCTGTCCGAGGCGGGCGCGGGCTCTATTCGCCGCGCCCACGCGGTACAACCGGTCGCCGCACTTCAAAGCGAGTATTCGCTTTGGGTCCGTGAGCCGGAGGCGGAGATCCTGCGCACCTTGGAGGAGCTCGGGATCGGCCTCGTTCCCTATAGTCCGCTCGGCAAAGGTTTTCTTACCGGCACCATCGACGTTAATACGGCCTTCGATCCCTCCGATTTCCGCAACAACTTACCCCGCTTCAAATCGACTGCTCTTACAGCGAATCAGGGCGTGGTCGATCTCCTCCGCTCGATCGGCACGCGCCACAAAGCAACACCGGCACAAATTGCGCTCGCCTGGCTGCTCGCGCAGGAGCCGTGGATCGTTCCCCTCTTTGGTACGCGCAAACTCGATCGCCTTGAGGAAAATCTAGCCTCGCTCGCCGTCACGCTGACGGCCGCCGACCTCGAAGAAATCAACCGCGCCTCTTCAACAATAACGATTAAGGGCGCGCGATATCCGCAAGCAATGCTTCGCCGTTCGGGTTTGTGAGGAGAAACCGGAAGTAATGTGGTCGCGCCTCTTCCCGGTATGTCGGAGAGGCCGACGCGGGCGGGGGCTGCAGCAAGCACGCATGCCAAAGCTCTGACACGAGGGACGGCGAGTTGAGCGTGAGTCTGATATAAGACCGGTGGCGGCCCGAGGATGCGCGCCTGCCGTCTTGATCAGGTTGTATAGCTCGCTGCTGGGCCTCGAGCGTGCGTGTCGGTGGTGTGCATCTCGGGGTCGATGTTGATGTCGTTTGTCGAGAATGCTGGCGAGCACATCCCCGGCTCTTCTGGCCCGTGACCGCTGACTGAAACCAGGCAGGCTCGAAGCGCGTTGTGTCCACATGTTCACCGAAGGGAGCGGAACAATGCGCATCGTTCTCTGCGCAGCCATGTCAGGTTTAGCTTTAATGATGACCCCGATCGCCTATGCTCAGTCCACGGGTGCCCCGCCAGTCGCTCCGCAACAGCCAGCAACGTATCCGCCGCAGACGAACTATGGAATGGCGCCTGTCGGCGCTCCGGCGTCTACTCAGCTTAATCCGGAGAATTGCGGAACACCGGATGAACCGAAATCGTGCCCGCCGATGCCGCACAGGCCGCTCAACCATTATCCGGCGAACCGGCAGTAATCATCTGTCTCAATTGTCCAAAGGCACGCCTGTGGAGGGTGCGGCGCCGGGGCCGGCCTTTTACGCGCAAGTATGCGGTACCGACCATCAAGCCGCGCCTGGCCGCCCTGCTCGCATCAGTGGCCGTTCATAGGCCGCCTATTATCCAGATAACCGAGCCGACGAGCCCGGCGCAGCATGCGGCAGCCAGGGCCAGCACCGCGATAAACCGCAGGGCATACTTTTTGTCGACTTCTAGTTGCAGAGGACCCGTCGCGATCATCAATGGAGCTAGCCGATCAGGGGGGCCACGAGGTGCCAGACCGAGAAGAAGACCGCGATTGCCACCAGTGTCACAACGGCCAGTTCCCAACGGTTGTCGGTCACCGGGTTTTCCCCCATGAAAGGCGCCGCACGGCGCGGCGCCGATCGAGTGAACGCGCCCTGCTAAATTTGGTTTTCGGTGGGTCGGGGGCTTTTTTACGCCGGCGCCACAGCCCTCGTTACTCGTCGCCTTGACCTCGATCACCGCGCCGACCGTCTCGCGCGCCGCCAGCTCCAACAGCCCTCCGACGCCGACACTTCGGCTTCCTCGGTCAGTGCCAACCGTTGGCGTTCATGAGTCGGCAGTCGCACGGCGGTGGCCGCGGCCGAATATTTGCCGCGAACGTCGCCGGGCGAGGAATGGCCCATCACGTCCTATTTACGCGTGCGACCGCAGTCACGCTCGCGCGTTTAGCCGCGATACCGCAGTGCAACGAGCCGAGAGCAGAAGCGCGAATACTATGAAATACCAGTTCTTGGTCGGCATCATGCTGGCAACCTTAATATCGGGATGCACCTCCGACCCTTACGCACCCATCAACCAGACGACCCCGATCAAGCAGATGGACAACGCCTTCGAAGGAAGGCCTATCAATGCGCCGCCGCCCGGATATCGGGACTACGATTATGGGTCGCAGCGGGTCGCAGCCGTATTCGCGATACTGATCGTTCCGCGACAGCTCCGGCTGGCGTGCAATCAGGAACAAGCACTGCGTCGATCTTGAAGCCGCGCTCATGTCCATGCCCCTTCGCGCTGACAGGCGCTGACAGGGAAGAAACCAACGCAGTAAGCACCCGGCTCGACGGCGATGGCACATGATGTCAGGCGCCTTTGTTTCGCGCTGGTTCGTGTCCAGCCATCGCGACATGATTAGGGACTTATGCTAGAGTCGCGAACATTGCCTCCGTTGGCGCGCCTTTAATCGGGGCACGCGGCGGCAGGGGAGCTTCACCATGAGCACAACGATAGAGCAGAATAAGGCTGTAATCCGGCGTTTCTTCGACGCATGGAACAGCCGTCAGCCTGAAGCGTTCAATGACCTCGTCGCGCCGGACGTGGTTCGGCATTGCGAAGCTACGCCGGATCTCCAGGCTAAGAGCCTCGACGATATCAAGGAATTCCTCCGGCTGGATACTGCGGTATTTCCCGATTCAGTCCAAACGGTCAAACTTCTGGTTGCCGAGGGAGATCTTGTCGCGACATGGACCGCCTATGAGGGCACGCAGCAGGGACCAATGGGGCCATTTCCGCCCTCAGGTCGCAAGGCGCAATTCGACTTCGGGGCAGTGTTCCGCATAGAAAGCGGAAAGATCGCAGAGTGGTGGGTGACTTGGGACAACATGACGATCCTCAGAGCACTCGGCCATCTTCCAAGTAGCTGAGAAGCGAGTTGACCTCAACCCAACTAGGCCGCGACGGCCGGGACAACAATTGCGCGCGGGTGTTATGAGATGGCGGCTTGGCCCGAGCCAGATGGACGTGCCCCGCGACCGGACGTGCAGGCGGTGGCGACGGAGCCGGAACGGGCTATTACAAAAGCTGCTTTCGCTTGTCGCCAGGAACGGATTGGGGACGGTCGCATAATTGCTGCGCCGAATAAACTGAGCAATGAAGAAGCGAATAAGTCTGCGGTTTGAAAGCCTCAGAGCCAGTGCGATTAGACAGCTTGGGGAGTTGCAGACGATCACCGAGGCGGAGCGGCTGATCCTCCAGGAACAGTATGATGCCCATTCCGAAAGATGGCAGCAAGGCGCGAGAGGGGAGGCGACACAGGACGAGATCGACCATCTCCAAAGATTCGAGGACGAGATTCAGAACATGCTAGATTCGCTTGAGGATTTGAACATACCTCATTCGAGCGAGCGCCCGTAGCTCAGCGGATTAGAGCAGTTGACTTCGGATCAACGGGTCGGGAGTTCGAATCTCTCCGGGCGCGCCAAACGCCGCTTGTCCGAATGGCGGGGTGGAAGGCAGATGGACAGTCGGATGTTAAGCGGCATTGGAATTGCTGGCTTGAGCAGCTTGTTCGGCAGCTATGGAATATTGATGTTGGCCGCGGCCTATCGCACGGGCAATTTAACTGTTTGGGGCAGACTGGCGATTCTGGGTGGCTTGAGTGTTCGTCTCAGTGCAATCCTGGCAGATATCGCTGTAACCCGATTGATGGGCTGAGGTGTCGCGTCACCTGTAGTGACCCAGGGCGACTACAGCGCTCGCCGCCGGTCGCGTGTTACCCCCGGCGCTCCTTCTTGCGGCGCTTGTCGAGCGCGTTGATCAGCGCTGCGGTAGGGCGCATGGCGGGAGAACAACGCATGGCGACGGGAAAAGTTTAACCGTGGATCAGATTGAAGCTGTCTTGCCGCGCTTATGATTCAACTCTGAATTGACAAGGTTTCAACTTGAGCGCTCGTGATTAGCCGCCGGCTACGGTATCCCCGCGGGCGAGGCTTATCTCGCACGTAGCCGCCGGATGGATGACAAGGCCAGGGTGATGAGCATCGCTAGTTACGAATGCGGGGGTTGGAGAATGTGTTCAGGGCGATGTTGCGGGCGCCCGATTGGAACACCGGCTTGTTGCAAGCGTTCCGGCATTTCTTGGTCAAGCATATAGATTTCGACAGCGATCCGGAGCAGGGCCACGGTTTACTGATCCGTCATGTCGCGCCGGATCATCGGGTTCAGGCTGTTTGGCAGGAATTTCGCGATTTGCTGATCACGGCTGTTCCACGTTTGGTTGGCTGAGGCAATTGTGATGCCCGCTTTGACGCGGGCACGCCCGCACTTTAAAGCCCACAGGACGTGCGCCTTTGCTGAACCGCGTTGCGATTAAGTAGCAGATCCGCTCCTCATGGCCAGATCGTCAAATCCGCCGGCCTAGACCGGACAGACGTCATCAGACCGCCGTCGTGCCCTACGTGCCCTCAGAGCCTGACCACGAAGAACGAGACCGGATCGCCTCACGCTCCTGGGCAAGGGATGTCACCGACGCCGAGTTCAACGGCTTCAATCCCCTGCGATAACACAGACAAACCGGCCGCTGAAGGCGTCGGTGCTCATTCTGCCTGAAGGCCGACTGGGGCGCCGCACCCTCCACCATCAGGATGCCTTTGGACAATTATTACTGCCGGTTCGCCGGATAATGGTTGAGCGGCCTGCGCGGCATCGGCGGGCACGCTTTCGGTTCATCCGGTGTTCCACAATTCTCCGAATTAAGCTGAGTAGACGCCGGAGCGCCGACAGGCGCCATTCCATAGTTCGCCTGCGGTGGATATGTTGCTGGCTGTTGCGAAGCGACTGGTGGGGCACCCGCGGACTGGGCATAGGCGATCGGTGTCATCGTCAATATGATTTCGTTGGCAGCATAACCCTTGATGCGTTCAGCGCCGGGGTTCCAGCTCACGACACGGCCTTCGGGGTCGAGCATGTAGATCGCATAATCCACAACGCTACGGATCAAGAGGTCATGGAGATCGGGGGGCGGAAGCACTGTAACCCTCTGCGGCTGGATGCGGTGTCGATAGTGCGGCGAGTTCAAGGCAATAAGCCAGAGCCACGGCGGTTCCCCTGCCCCGCCAGTCTGAGAGTTTACTCCGATCGAACCTCCCGCTCGGCGGTTTCCGCCTTGAGCAACTGCGATAGGATAGGCACCGCCGCTTCGAACGCGGGCGCACCCTGTTCCATCAGTTCACCCGCGCGGGGATGCACGGCACGGGAGATCTTCAACCCGCCAGCGCCCAATCTCCAACGCTGCAGCCAGGTACTCGAGCCTTCATCGCGATGCGAAGGATTTCCGCCCAGTGGGAGCGGATCAGCTCCACGTTGATCCGTCCGGCGATGAGCGGTTCGAGGGTCGGGTAGTCGGACGGCGCCAGTTTCGCGCGGTTTCTCGTCGTGATGGCATCCTGCCCTTAACAAAGGAGACCGCTCGGCCATGAGCCAGTTCGAAGTTTTGCAAGCCGCCTTGAAGGCCCAGGACGTCCGCCAGTTGCTCGCCAAATGCGAGACAAGCGGCGCGTTGACACGGGAACAAGCGGCGAAGGTCAAGGCCAGGATCGACGCAGCCGAGATGCCAGGTTACTGCGCAATACGCGCGCGTGCGCGCGAGGCCATCCTCGGGGGTCAGCGATGCCTGACCGGAAACTTGTGAGGCCAAGTTCGTGGGCATACGTGCCGCCTCGGAGTGTGGCGGGAAGGATTGCTCAGATCGCTTGCGGTAAAGCCACCAAATAACGGTCATCTTCGAATGACCGTTATGATCACTCATCCCCCGACATTAGCTTCTGATACACACGTGCCGCCTCAATCGGATCGTTAGCTGGAATCTCAACTGTCGCATTTACGGTCTGCACGGGGCCTCCGTTGGCCCCAGTTACCGCAACTTCAGTCTTGTCGCCGTAGACCTTGGGAAGCATCTTGCTTAGAAGCCATTTGCGAGTGTCAATTCTGGCACGAGAGCGTTGGATGTGCTCGCCATTTAGTTCCCATCCGCCGCGTTCGTCCTTGCCCTCGCGTTGCATCCAGTCATTGCGGCCGTCGTCAGCGATCTCTAGTAATTCGTCGGCTATGGCGAGAAATTGGACCTCGCGGGCGCGCGCATATTGCGCCGCGAAGCCTTCGCGATCGTCCAAAGCCCACAAACGAACGGCTGATTCGTCAGGTATCCCCTCATCGCGGCAGATCGCCCGCAGACTTTCTCCCCCTGCTAGGCGCCGACAGACTTCGTCAGCAATCTCCTGGCTGTAGGTGCTTGGGGCGTCCGGTCATGCCGCGGCCGGTGCTTGGGCGGAACGGGCGGCCAGGTAGTCTTGGAGGGCCGGCGGCTTGTCGGCGACCGCTTTGAAGCCGATCTGGTTCAACCCCGGGTCAACGAATTGCTCCAGGCCTGATACTGCCGGCCGTTGCGCTCGCTCATCCCGCCAGAGCGAGCGGCCTCGCGGTCCATAAGATGCAACCGCAACGAGAGCGCTGCAGCCCGATCGATCAGGATTTTCTGCGCTGGACTGGGCTTGCCGCCCAGGTGTTGGCTCAATTCCTCGCGTACTCGGGCCATCAGCTTCGCTTCGGCAAGACGACCGTCAACGATCTGCAGTTTATCGGGGCGGGAATGGGGACCTATTTTTGCAATGTCCTGCGGTATATCGGTGCTTGTGTTCCCGGGTCAAGGAATTACTGACAATCAACAGGTGTCGACACTTCACCACATCGGCGCACGTGCTGAGCACCGGGTTGACCGCGAACTGCTCGACGATCTGAAGCGCGTCGCGGGCAAACAGAACCTGTTGTTCGAAGTCGCCGGCGCAGCTCTGGGGAAACCGGATGGTATTGTGCGCGATGTTGTCTTTCCGGTCGTCGGCGAACAGACCCTGCGCGATCTGGTCAAGGAAGCAAAGGCCACGGGTCCAACCTACAGAACCACGCTGCGCACGGTGACGTGGACTCTCATGGCCAAAGCACGGTCGCCTTTGCGTTCTGCCGGTTGCTGGGGTTCCAACTCATGCCGCGGCTGAAGGCGATCCATGTTCAGAAACTCTCCAGACCTGATGTCGGACAACCGGATGCCTATCCGAACCTGCAGGCCATTCTGACCAAGCCGATCGACTGGGAACTGGTTCGCCAGCAATACGACCAGATGGTCAAATATGTCACGGCCGTCCGGCTCGGCACCGCTGAGCCCGAATCGATCCTGCGCCGCTTTGTTAGGAGCAACATTCAGCATCCGACCTACAAGGCGTTCTCGGAACTCGGCCGGGCGGTCAAGACCATCTTCCTATGCCAATACCTTCACAGCGAGGCACTCCGCCGTGAGGTCAACGAGGGTCTGAACGTCGTCGAACAATGGAACAGCGCCAACGACTTCATTTTCTTCGCCCGTCGCGGTGAAATGACCAGCAACCGTCGCGAAGATCACGAGATCAGCATGCTCGCCCTGCATCTCCTCCAGAACTGCATGGTGTACATCAACACCCTCATGCAGCAGCAGGTGTTGGCGCAGCCTCAGTGGTCAGAAAAGCTAACCCCCAGAGATCTCCGCGCCCTGACACCGCTGATCTGGGAGCATGTGAACCCTTACGGCCGCTTCGAACTCGACATGGAGGCCCGACTGCCCATCAACTGATCCCAGATGGCCCCCGGTGACACGACTGTTGGGTCTAGGCCAAATTGAGCGGCTGGGTCGAGAGAACAACCTGCCTATGCTGTGGGCGATGTTCGCACCCCTGCGGTGTTCCGTTCAATCACAACAACTGGACGGGCCTCGCCGATAGGGACCAATCTCCCTCGCGATAGTCCTCCTGGTGTGACCATGGATGTCGGCAATTTCCTTCGAGAACTGGGACTTCAGCAATACGAGGCGGCCTTCCGCGACAACCGGATCGATATCCGCGTGCTGCCGAAGCTGACCGCTGAGGACCTCAAGGACCTTGGTGTCACGTTGGTCGGCGACCGGCGCCTTCTGCTTGAAGCAATTGCTGCGCTCCGTGAGCCGACAGCGCCGCTGGTCAAGGCTGGTGCGGATGGTCTCGACGCCTTCACCCAAGTCTCCGCATCTGGAGAGGCCGAACGCCGCCCCCTCAGCGTGATGTTCTGCGATCTCGTCGGTTCCACCGCACTCTCGTCACGGCTTGATCCCGAGGATCTGCGGGAGGTCATCCGAACCTATCAGGCGTGCGTCGCCACAACCATCCAGCAATTTGACGGCTTCATCGCGCGTTACGTGGGCGACGGCGTGCTGATCTATTTCGGCTGGCCGGAAGCTCGCGAGACCGATGCCGAACGCGCGGTTCGTGCGGGCCTCGCCGTTGCCGCTGCGGTCAGCGCAACACCCGTGGGCGGCGAATCGCTCCATGTTCGGATCGGCATTGCAACGGGACTTGTTGTGATCGGTGAGCCGATCGGCTCAGGTGATTCCCGCCAGCAGACGGCGGTCGGCGAGACGCCGAACCTCGCGGCCCGCCTGCAGGGCCTGGCCGGACCTGGTCAGGTGGTCATCGACAGCGCCACAAGGCGGCAGATCGGCGGCCTGTTCGAGTGCCGGGACCTCGGCACGGTGGAACTCAAGGGTCTGCTCGCACCGGTGCCAGCTTGGCAAGTCCTGTCTGAAAACCGAACGCTCGGGCAGTTTGAGGCACTGCGTTCCGGTACGACCCCGCTGGTCGGCCGAGACGAGGAGATGGATCTATTGCTCCGACGGTGGGCACAGGCGAAGGCCGGCAGTGGACGCGTGGTGCTGATCTCCGCAGAACCGGGGGTCGGTAAGTCCCGCCTTGCCGAGGCGCTGGCCCAACGGATCGCTGCTGCACCCCACACCCGGCTGCGCTATTTCTGCTCGCCGCACCACCAGGACAGCGCCTTGTATCCGGTGATCAGGCAAATGGAGCGCGTGGCCGGCTTTGCGCAGGACAACGCGCCGGCGGCCCAACTCGCCAAGCTCCAGACCGTGCTGGCGGCCGCCGAACCGCCGCCGGACGATGTCGCGCTGATCGCCGATCTGCACGGCTTGCCCACCGCTGGTCTCGCGCCGTTGCCCGACTTCACGCCACAACGCAAGAAAGAGAAGCTGTTCGAGGCGCTGCTGCGCCAGGTCGAGGGCTTGGCGCGGCGGCAGCCGTTGTTGATGACGTTCGATGATGTGCACTGGATCGACCCGAGTTCGCGCGAGCTGTTGGACCGGCTGGTCGAGCGGATCGTGGACTGGCCGGTGCTGCTGCCGATCCTGTTCCGCCCGGAATTTGAGCCGCGATGGACCGGCCAGCCGCAGGTGACGTCTCTGACCCTGACCCGGCTCGACCGGGGCAGCGTCGCCACAATGGTCACCAGCGTGGCTGCCGCCGCTGGCGATGCACCGCTATCGGCTGAGATGGTGGCAGAAATTGCCGATCGCACCGATGGCGTGCCGCTGTTTGTCGAGGAACTGACCAAAGCCGTGCTGGAAGCCGGCGCGCAGGCCTCCACGGCGCTGCTCGCCATGCCGCACCCGCGTCATGCCGTGCCCGCAACGCTCCATGCCTCGCTGATGGCGCGGCTCGATCGGTTAGGGGCGGCGGCGCGGGAAGTGGCACAGGCCGGCGCCGCGATCGGCCGCGAGTTCGGTCACGGATTGCTCGCGGCCATCATTGATCTGCCGGAGCCGCAGTTGAGCGAGGCCCTCGAGCGCCTGGCGAACGCCGGGCTGGTGTTCGCGCACGGCACTGCGCCTGATGCCAGCTACCTGTTCAAGCACGCGCTGGTGCAGGACGCTGCCTACGGCACGCTGCTGCGCAGCCGCCGGCAGGCGCTGCATTGCGCAATCGCAGAAGCGATGGAAATGCAGTTCCCCGATGACCTCGAGGCCCGTGCCGAGGTGCTGGCGCACCACTTTACTGAATCGGAACAGATCGACCGGGCTTTCGGATACTGGATAATGGCAGGGCGGCGCGCGCTGACGCGCTCCGGGATGGTGGAGGCCGAGGCGCTGCTGCGCAAAGGCCTGGCCCTGCTGCTCAGCCTGCCTGAGACTGCCGCGCGTCAGGAATGCGAACTCGACCTGCAGATCGCGCTCGGCAAGGTCCTGATGGCGGCCCACGGCTTTGGTGCCCGTGCCGTTGGTGATGTCTACGCGCGTGCGCATCGCCTGTGTAACGACGTGCATCGCCCGGATAAGCTCCTGCCCATCCTGTGGGGTCGTTGGGTCCATCACCTGGTGCAAGGTGACCTCGGTACGGCGGAGCAAATCGCCGGGCAGATTCGGCAACTTGGCGATACCCAGGGCGACGACGTCATACGCGTCATGGGTCTCTGTGCGAGTGGATCGACCTGTGTGTTCCTTGGCGAATTTGCGACCGCCAAGGATTACGTGAAACGCGGCCTGTCGCGGTACGAGCCGGCACACCGCGCTGCCCATGCGGAGCCGACTTCGGTTGATTCCCTCGCTGATCTGTTGGGAAATTCGACATGGATCCTGGCCTGCCTCGGGTATCTAGACCAGGCGAGATCGCGGTGCGACCTGCTGTTTACCGAAGCCCGCCGCCTCGCGCATGCCCATACGCTGGGTTTTGCGCTCTGGTGGGGGTGGGTCGCGCATTGGCTGGCCCGCTCGGACCCAGCTTGCCTGCTGACATGGGCGGATGAACTCCTGGCGCTTTCGACTGAACGAAAGTTTGCCTTCCTGCATGCGGTGGCGCTCGTGCACCGGGGGTGGTCCCTGGCGGCCCTGGGACATGCGAACGACGGCATTCCACTTCTGTCGCAAGGCCTGGCCGGCTTCCGGACTGCCGAATGCACCAACCTGGCGCCCCCTGGCCTGACAATGCTGGCCGACGCGCATCGTTTGGCGGGACAGGAGACGGCTGGGCTTGCGCATCTGGTGGAGGCCGAGCGTGTCGCCGACGCAACCGAGGCCCGCTATGTCCAGGCCGAGACCCTGCGCCTGCGCGGCGACCTGCTCCAGGCAAGCGGGAATGATCCAGGCGCGGCTGAGACATGCTACCGGCAATCGATCGCACTGGCGCGGCGGCAGCGGGCAAAATTATTTGAGTTACGATCCGGAACCAGTCTTGCCCGGCTGTGGCGCGACCAGGGCAGGAGCGCGGAAGCCCGTGATCTGCTCGGCCCGATCTACAATTGGTTCACCGAAGGTTTTGATGCGCCGGACCTGAAGGACGCGAAGGCGCTATTGGAACAGCTTACGCCATGAGCGACGTCCGGAGGTGGCTGGCTGACATCGGCCTCGACCAATATTCCGACGCCTTCGAGGCAAACGACGTCGAGATGGACCTGCTTAAGGATGTCGATGACCAGACGCTGAAGGACATCGGCGTGACCAGTGCCGGCCATCGGCTGCGCATACGCAATGCGATCGCCAAGCTGGCGCGCCCATCCGATATCCAGGCGAATTCGAACAGCGCCGCTGCTACACCCGACGTGGCAGCAGCTTCCGGCGAACGCCGCCAGCTCACCGTGATGTTCTGCGACCTGGTGGGTTCGACGGCGCTGAGCGAAAAGCTCGACCCCGAAGAGCTGCGCAGCCTGCTGCACGCATATCGCACCCTCTGCGGCGATGTAATCGGGCGCTACGACGGCTTTGTCGCCCGCTACGTGGGTGATGGCATCCTGACGTATTTCGGCTGGCCCACCGCGCATGAGGAAGACGCCGAGCGGGCCGTGCGGGCGGCCTTGGAGATCGTTCATAGCGTTAAGCGGGCCTCGTCCACCGAGGACTTGTCCGTCCGTATCGGCATCGCCACCGGCCCGGTCGTCGTTGGTGAGACGGCCGGATCGGGGGACCAGTCAAAGCTGGCGGTGGGTAGCACGCCCAATCTGGCCGCGCGTCTGCAAGGACTGGCTGCCGCCGATCAGATCGTCATCGCAGCCTCGACCCGTCGCTTGGCCGGCAATGCCTTTGAACTGACCGACCTTGGCGAACAGGACCTGAAAGGGATCGCCGAACCCATCCATGCCTGGCGGGTGGAGCGTGCGTTGGCGACGGAAAGCCGCTTCGATGCCCATCGGGGCGCTAGTGACCTGACGCCGTTGGTGGGCCGCGAAGAGGAACTGGATCTGCTACTTCGCCGGTGGTCGCAGGCGAGGGACGGCGAAGGGCAGGTGGTGCTCCTGTCGGGTGAACCCGGAATCGGCAAGAGCCGCATCCTGAGCGCGCTGCGCCAGCGGCTCGAGGCGCAAGGTGTCCAGGCCCTGCGCTTCCAGTGCTCGCCCTACTATGTGAACAGTGCATTCTGGCCCGTCATCGACAACTTCGAACGGGCATTGAAGTTCGCCCGGGACGAAACATCAGACCCGAAACTCGACAAGCTGGAGGCGCTGGTCGTTACGCACTATGGCCGGCCGCTGGCCGATGTCCGGTTCGTCGCGTCAATCCTGTCGATCCCGTGCGAGGAACGCTACGGCGCCCGGCCTATGACGCCGCAGAAGCACAAGGACGAGACGCTGCGGACCTTGGTCGATCTAGTCGAAGGGGCCGCCCGCCAGCAACCCAGTGTGCTGCTTTTCGAGGATGCGCACTGGGCCGATCCCACCACGCTGGAGGTGTTGGATCTGCTGATCGACCGAGTGAAAACCGTTCCGCTCCTGGTCGTGCTCACCCACCGGCCGGAGTTTCAGTCGCGCTGGTCCAAACAGGGACATGTCGGCGCGTTGAACCTGTCCAAACTGACCCGGGCCCAGAGTGCTGCGATGGTCTCCTCGCTCGCCGATGGCAAGGCGCTGCCCGAAGCTCTACTCGAGCAGATCCTCACCCGGACCGACGGCGTGCCGCTGTTTGTCGAGGAACTGACCAAGTCCATTCTGGAATCGGGTGAGCTGAAGGCGGCAGGCGATCAATACGAGTACGCTGGCTCGACCCGCATTGTGACAATTCCGGCCACGCTGCGGGATTCGCTGATGGCGCGGCTGGATCGGTTCATGCCTGTAAAGGAGATCGCGCAGATTGGGGCTGCGATTGGGCGCGAATTCAGCTACGAGCTGATCGCCGCGGTGGCGCCGGTGCCGCAGGCGCAACTCGACGACTCGCTTCTGCAGCTGAGCGAGTCGGGATTGGCCTTCCGCCGCGGCACGCCGCCCGATGCCGTTTACACATTCAAACACGCGTTGGTGCAGGACGCGGCGTATGACTCGTTGCTTAAGAGCCGTAGACAAGAGCTGCACGCAAAAATCGCACGCGTGATCGAGACACGGTTCCCGACCATTAAGACGACCGAACCGGAGCTGCTGGCGCATCACCTCACGGCCGCGGGCCTTGTCGAAGCCGCCATTCCTCTGTGGCAGAAGGCTGGCGAGCTGGCGTTAAAGCGCGTGGCCCTGACCGAGGCCATCGCCCATCTCTCCCAGGGGCTCGAGCTGGTCTCCTCCCTGCCTTGGTCATCTCAACGAGACGCCAGCGAACTCGGGCTGCGCAGCGTCCTTGGCCCAGCTTGGCAGGCGCTCAAAGGCTGGCCCGCACCGGAAGTCTGGACCAGCCTGCATCCTGCACTTGCCTTGGCGAAGTCGCTCGGGCGCAACGATGCGCTGGTGCTCATCCTCTCGGGACTGACGGCCAACGTGCAGACGCAAGGGCGCGTGGCGGAGTCTCTGCGGTGGGCGGAGGAAATCCTCGACATCGCAAAGGCGAACGGCGATGTCGACCTGTTGGTCTCGGGACATGCCCTTGCCTGCGACTGCTACTGCTGGGCGGGCGAGCTCACCGAGGCTCTTGGGCACTTCGATAGGGTGTCGGACCTCTACGACGACGAGAAGCATCGCCACCTTGCAGACCTCTTCAACCATGATCCCAAGACTCAAGCTGGTATCTTCGGCTCGATTAGCGCCTGGATGCTGGGCTACCCGGATCGGGCGAGGCGGTTGAACGATGAAAAGGACGGGCATGCCCGCCGGCGCGGTCACCCCTTCGACATCGGATTTGCTCTGTTTCTTGGGGCGCATGAGTTCGACCACCGCTATGAGCTCGAAGATCTGTGCAAGCGCGCCGAAGAATGTGGGCGACTGGGTCGGGAGAACAGCTTGCCCTTGCTGTGGGCGATGTTTGCACCTATCGGATACGGCCAGTCACTCATCCTGAAAGGTAAACCCGCCGAAGGAATTGCCCCACTCAAGGCCGGGATCGCGTTTTGGGAAGCGAGCGGCGGCAAGCTCGGCAACCCGACCTGGAAAGCGTTCTCGGCCGAAGCCACGGCGCTGAGCGGCGACATCGACAATGCCCTGGACCTGATCGACGAGATCGTCGCACAGATCGAGCGCCCCGGGTGGGAGGAACGCCGTAACTACGCCGAGATCCTGCGCCTTAGAGGCTGGATGCTCTCGCTCAAGGGCGATCTTGAAGGTGCCGAACGGAACTTTCTCTCCTCGCTCGACTGGGCGCGTCGCCAGCAGGCCAAATCCTGGGAGCTGCGCACATCGACCAGCCTCGCACTACTGTGGCAGAGCCAAGGCAAGCGGCAAGAGGCGTATGAGCTGCTTGCCCCGGTTTACGGGTGGTTTACCGAAGGCTTCGACACCAGGGATTTGATGAAGGCGAAAGCTCTGCTGGACGAGCTGGCATGAACGACCGGCAGACGCAGTTCACTTCGATCACAACAACTGGACGGACCTCTCCGGTCGGGCCCAATCTCCCTGTGCGATATTCCTCGTGGGGCAGCAGAACCGAGGCTGGCCGATCCGCCGGCCTACTGGGCGAATTCAACCTGGCGCTGAGCAACCACGATGCAGCCCGCTGGCTGGACATGATGCGCAAGAACCCGCACGGCGCGTTCGATCGATGCGTAGACGTTCCGCAGGCCTCGGGCAAAGCGTGTTCCTACGTGCTGTGGACTGAACCGCCGTCCGCACAGTAAAGGCCGATCCGAGATGTCATACACAATTGGCTTTGCTCCAAAGAACACAAACAAAGTTTCCACCGTTGAAGAAGCCGACGCGCGCGCAGCCCTGGAGACTGCGGAATTGCTGCAGCGGAGCGATGAGATCATCAGTTACATCAAAACGCCCACAGGATACGAAATTGGCGTTGGTGAACTTCAAATGTTGGCAGACCGAGAAAGGCAGAATAGTGATCATGGCCGCCGCTCGGACGGCCCAGATCAAATCGGACCGTGACGCTGCCACACTGATGTCCGGCTGCTGAGGCTCCAGGCCGACATCCACGAACTCAAAGGGGGATCCGTGATGAACACAGCCTACTCACTCGGCATCAGCGTGGCTGCGGTCTGCATCATCGCCTCGAACGGTTGCGCGCCGCGGCAAGATGCCTGCGCCGCCAGCGGCTACGACCATGGTGACTGAATCGAGTGCAGAACCGCCGGTACCGTCCCCCGAGGCGCTGGCAGCACGCGCCCGCCAAAAACGATTCGAACTGGCCTATCGCCAGCGCGGTTGTCGGCAAATGCTCCGCTTCCTGAAAAACCAGGCATAGACTGCCGTTCTGGCGGAGGCGGCGGCTGATCCACGTGCCAAGCTGACCATGCACTCCGTGATCCGGGCGGCAGAGCAGGAGAGACCTCACGAGTTTCGTGCGCGGCTTGAATACGTCTGCGACGTGCTGAAGCAGTTCATGGAGATCTCCGGGGACGATGCGCTGGGTGTCACAGGGGCCGCCGGAGTCCGCAACCGCATAAACTTCTTTGGGTTCGCGATGCGCTTGGGCTATCCGATCGACATCCCGGACGATTTCGGCGAGCGCCTCCTGTTGTTCAGTCAAGCCGCCGGCATCGTGGGATTGCCATTTGGGGTCGAGAAGACCATCGCGTTGCGCGAAGAAGAGGCATGGCTCGACGCGATCGATGAGGCGGAACGACAGGAGCGGCAAGCCGCCGCCGATCGGGCGCGAAAGGACCGGCGGTCGCGCCGGATTTACAACGCGTTGCGCCTGATATTCCGGGTTTACTCCGGGGAATTCATCATCGGACCCAATGACCGGTAAAACAGATGAGCCGCCGCCTACCAACCATCCAATACGAGGAAAGAGTGAGTTGGGCGATGGAGATGCGTGAGTAAAGACGCGCTACGTCCAATGTCCAAAGCGCCCCGCGACGGCACCCCCGTCCGCCTGCATCTGCGCGACGGAAGTGATTTCGTCGGTCAGTATAGCGATCGCTGGTGGGGCTGGATCGCGCTCCTGGACCCGTGGCCGCTGATACGTGGCGATATCAGGTTCGCCGGGTGGGAACCGGTCGGCTATGAAGAGGTTCGCCGGCTCCGCCGGCAGTCGCGGGGTCGCGTTCCATCCGCTGCCGTGGTGGCGACCGCGCCCATGACCCGGCCTCCAGTGATCGTGAGGGCACGAAGGCCGAAGCGGCGGCGCTGATGTCCGAATCCGACGATTTTCACGACGTTACTCTGGAGTGTCTGTGCGATGAATGTGATGATGAAGTTGGCAGCCATGATTGTCGTTGCTAATGTGATAGTTTGGTTTCTTTTCGTCGCTAATCAATCAACATCCGACCAATTGCAGCACACCCAACAGGAAGCACTTCTCCGAGCAGCCGACGCCGCGATCGGCATGCCTGTGCTCGTGAATTTCGAGGAGCGAAAAATGCTCAAGCGAATTCTCGAGATTCGAGACCAGGTTATCAACACGACAACTTACATTGTCGATATGAACAGTCACCCCCATAAAATCTGCGACAGCATTGGCTACGGATTTCCACTTTCCACCCAATTCACCAATCCCGCGCAAAATCCGCGCGCGACCGTTGTTATTTCCCAGGCCGAGCCGAACGGGCTGTTCAGCTCGCCAACGTCGGAGGGAACCTGGATCAGTTGTGTCGATCCGGCCAACAAGCATAATATACAGGTCGTATATGTCGAACCTCGGGTGATCGTCAGCCCGTTTCCGCTGTCCGCAAGCAGCGACTTGCGCTTGGAGAATGCCGGCCTGATTGGGATTCAAGTCAACCGGGCCGCAGCGCTGAGAGGAGGCGATGGCGACTTCCGGATCGATCAGCCTGAGTGAGGTTTCCGAGCACACTGCGGTTCTGACAGTGGCATGCACTAGGTGCGACAGGGCAGGGCGTATAATCTGGACACTCTGATCGCCCGCCATGGGGCAGCATTCGGCATTCCCGAGCTGCTGCGCCTGCTGTCCGATGATTGTCCGAAGCGGAAGTCGATCACTGTCTACGACCTGTGCGGCGTTCATTGCCCGCAATTGCCGTCGTTCTTCCTGGGCAAGACGGACTAACCCGGCGAACCTCGCTGATCTTATCGCGCCGCGGTGATCTTGGTAGCGAGGCCGACAGCACACAGGAAAAGGCCGCAAGCGCGCGGCCAGTTGGAACTTCGGATTAGCAAGTCCGATGGGAGGGAAACGCCTGTACAGTTAACATGGCTCCCCGAGTCGGGCCCACGCGGTTTGGCTTGCCTGCCACAGCATGCGCCATCATGCTCCCGCCATGTTCATCGTCTCCGAGGAAGCCGCTACCGCGATCCGCACCGCCTATGAGCAAGAGGGCGAGATGTCTGCCGCCATTGAGGTCCGGCGCTTGTTCCCTGGCATTGCCGACAACGCCGCGGCGCGGGAGTGCGCTCGGTCCATCGCCAGATGGAAACCGCTACCCGCGGCGGCTTGTCAGATTGCCCCGTTACGCCTTCGTAGGAGCCGGGCTCGGCCGACGAAGGCGTGATCGGATCGAAGGTTGCCTACACTTTCGAAGGATGCCGCATATGCGTCTGATCCCGGTCGTCGTCGGGGATGGCTGATCAGCAACGTCAGCGCCACCGCCCATGCAAATATGAGGATTTGCGCACCACGCAAAACCTCGGCAATAACACGGTGATCGAAAATTGCAGGAATGACTGACTATCCAAATTCCTGCGAGTAGTGAAATCTGGCGTATTGGTCTGGGAGACATCGTCATGTTCACTTCCATCGCCGGTCAGACGGCCATTGTAACCGGCGCGAGCCGGGGAATCGGCCGGGGGATTGCCCTCAAGCTTGGCTCCGTTGGCTGCAACGTCCTGGTCATTTCGCGATCCAGCGAGGCAGCGGAGCGCGTCGTGAGCGAGATTAAGACGGCAGGGGGCTCTGCAAGTGCCGCCGTCATTGACGTTGCCGATCCGGATCAGTCCCCGCGCATGGCCGAAGCCGCAATCGAACGTTACGGCACTATCAATATCCTGTGTGCGAACGCAGGGATATTCCCGGCATCGAAGCTGGATAAGATGACGGCAAAGGAGTTTGACGCAGTGAT
Source organism: uncultured Alphaproteobacteria bacterium (assembly GCA_963772355.1). Classification (GTDB taxonomy): domain Bacteria; phylum Pseudomonadota; class Alphaproteobacteria; order Acetobacterales; family Acetobacteraceae; genus Rhodopila. The sequence continues at coordinate 40,795 of CAVYXX010000131.1, forward strand.
GGGGACCAACCTGCGGGGCACCTTCCTAGCTGTGCAAGCCTGCCTTCCCGAGATGAAGGCGCGCGGAAAGGGCCGGATTGTCCTGACATCTTCGATCACCGGGCCGATTACCGGCTATCCCGGCTGGGCGCATTATGGGGCGAGCAAAGCCGGGCAGCTTGGCTTCATGCGAACCGCTGCAATCGAACTTGCGCCCTCGCACGTCACGATGAACGCGGTGATGCCGGGCAACATCGCGACCGAGGGTTTGGTTGATCTGGGGCCGGAGTATACTGCGAAAATGGAAGGCTCGATCCCGATGGGGCGCCTCGGCACTGTCGGTGACATTGCAAATGCTGTCTTGTTCTTCGCGTCCGACGAAGCAGCCTACATCACCGGCCAGACGTTAATTATCGACGGCGGCCAAGTGTTGCCGGAGTCGCTGATGGCGCTGGAGGAAATGAACACCACCTGAACGCTTCCTTCGAGGCCGAACGCAGCAATGAGGAGAACGAACACCAGCTTGCTTAAGAAATCAAGACTTCAGGAAATTCCGTAAGTTAGGTGAGCGTGACCTTCGGATAGCGCCCACGGTCGATCGGTGGAACGCTGTTGCTCGGCGAGGAAGATAGCCCGCTGCCGAACATGTTCACACTGATGACGAAGTAGCGGCTCGGGTCAAGTATTTTGTCCGCCGCGATCAGCCATTCCACGTCCTTGTGAGTGCCGCTGTAGTAACTTGGCATAACGATGACATTCGACTTGTCCGGCGCAAGTGCGCCGTAAGTCTTGTAGGCGAGCTTTGCATTGGGGAAGACAGTGCCGGACTGCAACTGCACCGAGCCTAAGTCGAACACCTGGTAATCGATTGGCGTTGATGACTGCGCCGCCGCCGGTATGATTGGTGCGACGTTCAACCTGCCGGCGGCTCCGCCAAGAACCCCGACTGCGCCGGCGGCCGCTTTCATGAAGGTGCGACGGGCCGACGACGGCAGATCGGGGGTTACTCCGAGAGTTGAGCTTACTTTCATAGCGATACCTCCTTCGAATCCGATGGGTCGGATGGGACTCAAGCGGCCATGCCGAGGATGGTAAGCAACGCTCTGCGGTGTGTAGTGCTCCGGTGAAACGCCGCAGTGTTCGAAACTTGTCTCCCCCGGATGCACGTGTCAATTCGAGGCGAACAACAGGAAAAGCCCTCCTGCAGAGAAGATGGGTGATGGGTAGGAAGCGGTGCCCGCTCCGGCCTCGGCGATCATCGCACGTCCGTAATTCAAGATTTTCGAGCCAAAAATAGGCTTCTGAAAACGCTGCGGATTTTTGGTGTGTAAGTTAGGTGCGAAATTTAGTTAATAAGGCTCCGAACGCCTGCTTCGACGGTCGTGGACGGCCCTGACCAACGACCGCTGACGCGGAGAATTCGAGCCTTGCCTGCCCAACCCTTCGATAGTCGAGATTAAAAGCTGCGGTCTGCGCAGAATTTGCAATCACCGCCGCTGAACTGACCGGCCGATCCCGCCTTGCGAAATTTGCGCGGCCGCGCGCGATCTGCGTTCAGCTTATTCGCGAACTCACACAACCCTGCGCCTCATATCAGAAGATCGGTCGCGAATTAGGCGCCAAGGACCATTGGCGGTCATCGTGGCGCTGGACAGCCGCGCCCGGGTCGCGGTGCCTGATCTGGTCCTCTGGCCTCGGCGGCCCCGGGGACGAAGGCACACCAGGCGTACAAAGGTCGAAGCGGGCCGCCCGTAATGATGACATCTTAGTGTGCTGGCGACCTGCCGCCTGGCGACGGCTCGCTCAGGCCAGCCGGACGGCCCCCGTTCTGCCCCATTGGGCCGTTTATGCTCCCGGGGCAGACCATTATCCGTCACGCGTCTCACCCGGGCGCGGTAGCGGCGATTTCTTTCGGCATGCATGGCGCGGCCACGGGGGGTTGCTGATGATGTCGGCGAGCCTCCCTTTGTCCCTCGCGGCGGGCGTCACGCGCGCAGCTCCCCATGCAGTAAATCTGGCCCCGGTCGCATCGCCGGCAAATAAGACTCTGCACGGCAGCGAGCACACAGGAATATTCTGCAGGAAACTTCATCAACACATCCGGCAGAACATGTATGGCTCGTGCCATTACCGCACCGCGCGCTTCCCGGTTGCAGCAAGATTGGGATCTCCACCAGATGATATCGTCCTGGTCCGATGGAATACTTACGACGACCTGATGTCGCCGTTGCCGCATCGAGCCATCGTCCGAATTTGGCCCGGCATTGTGCTGGCGTAAAGATGGGCCACCAAACCCGGTCCCGGCACCATCGGCCCCGTTCAGGCCTTCAGGTTTCCTGGACGCTGACGAGGCTGAAAACCGGCCGGTCAAGGGATGAGCGCCGTCTATGTGCGGATTCTCGCCGCCATCGACAAGAGGCGCACGCCGGCTGTCCTACCGGGCGGGCGGCGCGCGAAGCGCGCCCCGCCCTCGATCTGTGACATCAGGGCAGGACGGCCGAATGCCGGCCGGTTGTTTTGACGGGCGCCATCATCACCGCCATCGATGAGCAGTTCCGCATCGGTGTGCCCCCGTGTTTCTATCTTTCTTGTTGGCTCTTATCGCGTTGTTTGTTGATATGGCCCGAGCCCGATAGCGCCTAGGATCATGGTGGTCGATGTCGCGTTCTGTGCCAGTGCCTCCAGTGTGCGGCGCCACCCGAGGTAGTTGGGTAGATTTTTAGTGGCGACGCCATGGAAGCGGCGCAGCCACTCCTTCAGTCGGCCATGGTAGGCATTGACGTTGTTGAGGTGAAAATCCGGCGCCTTCGGGTTTGGTTTGCCGGGCATCGGTAGAACGTGTGCGGCGATCCCGGCCCGGCGCGCAAAGGCGACAATCGCCGTGCCGCCATCGCAGCAGAATTGGTTGGCCGGAGTAACGACGCCGCCCAGGGCCGCGGCGATCGACACACGGTTCAGTTTTGGCAGCACCGCATCCGTGGTTGCTCCCTGTCGGTCGCGCGCGACGACCTACACACACTTTACTGATTTACCCCTCTCTTCCGACTTTCCGGCATGTTCCTTCCCTTAACATTTCAAATATGTCTTGTCCCCTCACAATGCCAGTCAACGTCTTGGGTTTGTCGCCACAGAGACGTTATCTGTGTCTCCACAACGCCTGGTTATCACCCCCCCTCCCCCAACCGCCCCCGGATAGGAAACCGTGCGCCGTGGAACAAGAGAGCCGTTATACAATCCACTTTGACGAAATGGAGCCAGCCGAAGCGGGCCGCGCGGCAGAAAGCCTACGCCGCTCACTCCAGGAGGTCGATCCAACGATCCAGACCAAACGCATCCGTGCGGACGACCAGGCGATGGATTTCGGCGCCTCTCTCGCTGTGATACTAACCGCTCCCGCCATCGTCACATTTGCCAAAGGCATGTCGAACTGGTCGGCACGTACTGATACCAGCAAACTGACCGTGTACTGCCCAGATGGAAAGACCGTCGTAGAAAATATTAGCGCTCGGGATGCAGTCGATCTCGCGAAAAAGCTGAGTGCAGCGTATGGTAAGCGATGACAGTGCGTCCGATGGCGACGAATCGACCATCCCATCATCCAGCGGGAAAGGATGCTGGCGGTCGTGCTCGGTGCGAGTGAATGGCCAGATTACTCTAATTCCATTCAATACTCTTCGTTTCGGCGCTCAGCATTGGAGTTCGCCGACTATCTGCGCGATCGGGACGGACTGAAGCTATTACAACGCAACGTTAAGGTATTCTTCGATAGCTTTGACGACGCACCTGACATAGTGTGGCAGATGCACAGCTTCATCCTGACGGCGTAAGGAAGCAATCGAGCTCGGAAACCAATAACCGATTTGCTGATTTATTACGTCGGTCATGGCGGGATTACCCTCGACTCGAATGCCTTCTTTATGGCGATCCGCTCCACCCACGAAGACGACCCGTTCGCCACTAGCATCACTGCGGATTTGGTTGGTCGACTGATCTGCGAAGGAGCGTCAGGTCTGCGCACCTATCGTGCTCGATTGCTGCTTCGCCGCGTCAATAACAAAAGTGTTCATGAGTGGTGGCCCCCTCGGGGTGGGGGCGTTCAGCTCAGAGACAAACTCCCTCCCCAGGGTGACAGTCTTGCCCTCGAGGCAGGTAACTGGCCGGAATATGGGATTGCTTTGCTTTGTGCTTCGGGTTCGAGCGAACCGGCCATGGCACCGCCCGACTTGTCTCACACCATGTTCACGGGCGGTTCGCTTACTGTCCTACGCAATGGCGCTTCCGACGCGCCCGCTTGGCTTTCGCTCGACGATATACAGCGTCTAGTGCGTGCTCGCCTTGAGGCACAGTTCTTAAAAAAGGCAGTCTTACCGCAAGTGCATGCGCTACAGCAACGCGCGGGCCGCGTCGATCTAGTGCCGCGATTTCGGAATCCCGGCCGCCCTGTAGTTAGAGCAGCACTCCGAAGCTTGACACAGTGAAAGCTGCGTCTACGCAGTCTCCGGAATTGCCGGATTTCGTTGCGCTGACCCGCGAAGACGTCGCTTGGACGCTCTACATCGAAGGCTTTCAGCTCAACGATCTGCTTGCCCGCTTCGACTTCGCCGCAGAGCCGTCGAGCGGGCCAGTTTTGATCACGGGCACGGGCGACTCCGCAATCACGTCGTCGCGGCGCTCTGGAGCAAGAGCATCTGGCTCAGCCAGCTCGGCCGCCTTGAGTTTTTTTGTGGGGGGGGGGGGGGGGGGGGGGGGGGGGGGGGAAAAAAAAAAAAAAAAAAAAAAAAAAAAAAAAAAAAAAAAAAAAAGAGGAAGCGATTGCCGTCTGCGACGATCTGCTTGCCCGCTTCGGCTCCGCCACAGAACCGCCGATCCACAAACACGTCGCCACGGCGCTCCTCATCAAGGGCTTCAACCTCAGCCAGCTCGGCCGCCACGAGGAAGCGATTGCTGCTTACGACGATCTGCTTGCCCGCTTCGGCTCCGCCACAGAACCGATCTGCCAAAACATCGCCGCGGCACTCCTCATCAAGGGCTTCAACCTCAGCCAGCTCGGCCGCCGCGAGGAAGCGATTGCTGCCTACGACGATCTGCTTGCCCGCTTCGCCGCCACAGAACCGCCGATCTCCCAATTTACAGAACCACCGATCTGCCAATTTGTCGCCACAGCAAGATCACATCGAGACGCATTGCGCAACGGGATGCTGAGCGGAAGCCGCCATCCCGAGTATTCCACCCGCCGCACGCTTGGCTAACTTGCTCTGAACAGGGCAGGAAATTTGCCATGTCTATCAGGAAGACTCTGCGTATCCTCGGGGACGGTAAACCCAGGGTAAAAGCGAGGGTTGACGTTTACGAGACCCAAGGGAGACACATCGGGCGGTGGGCCGGAGTGGGCGTTACGGACCGCTATGGCGAAATCGATGAAAAATAATATGCCTGGGCCGGTTCAAAACTCGAAGTGCGTGTCAATGATGAATTGGTTGGTTCCTGCCGCATAGAAGAAGACCAAGAGGACATTAATACCTAATCCTGCGTTGGGGTTTCACGCGCTGTGCCAGCCGCATAAGATGGATTCCGTTAAGTCGCCGCTCGCGCGTTAGTAAGCGAAGAAGACGTGGTCCTGTTGGAGTGGACCAGAGGTCAAATGCAGCGCACAATACAAGAAAAACGCAGCACGAAAAATCCTAGGCAGGATCGGCCAAGGAGCCATTTCATAGGAAAATGGTCTTTGCCCAATCGGTTTGCTACGCGCAAGAGCGCCTGATGTTGAAGGTGTCTCCATCCCTCGGGCGACGCCCCCCCTGTGTCAGAGAAGTTGCCGCCTAAATAGGATCGGAACCTTTGGGGGCGCGGAAAGCAGAAAGTGGCTCGATACGGACAACGGAATAAAGATCGGATAGTGGCGAGGTTGTTGCCGCCGGAGAGTTCGGCGATCGACTTGGTGTCGCGTGAAGTCGGGATCAGCGTGGCGACGTTGGAACGCTGGCGGGCGGATGCCTTGGCCAATGGATCCGCCGCCGGCAGCCCGCGCTGGACGGCAGCGGCGCGATTGCAAGCGGTGATCGCGATGATGCGCGGCATCGATCTCGAAGCCGAGAAAGCGGCGGCCCTGCTGCCGGGCGGCGACAAGGGACGAGCCGGAACCGGCGAAGTCGTCGAGCACCAAGCCTTGAGAAAGCCCGTGCACCACCAAGCTTTACGATCGCACCAGCGATGAGATCACGCTCGATGAAGTCGAGCGCATCGCGATTTGACCGGAGCGGAATTTCGGTCTGTACGACTGGGAGATGTAACGAGACTTCGTTGCGTTGATCTAAATGCGGCCCGTAAGGCATCAGAGCATACCGGCGGCAATAATGAAAAGACCAAACGGGAGTACGACACGATGACAACCCAGGGATCGCGCCGTACCGATTGGGGCCGACGTGGTTTTTTGCAGGGCAGCGCCGCCGCCATGGCCACGGCCTACGGGCTGGCGCCGCGCTACGGCCTGGCTGCCGACGTCCCGATGCAATTCGACGGCTCGAGGTTCAAGCTCGCGCCGCCGGAGCCGAACCCGAAACGCGGTGGCGTGCTTCGCTACGCGATCACCAGCCGCCCGCCGCACTTCGACGTCCATCAGTCGGGCACCATCAACAGCCTGGGCTCGCAGGGCTGCATGTTCGACAATCTGGTCGGCGCGATCCACGCGACAGCGGCCAGACCATCATCCCTGACTTGGCCCATAGCTGGGACATCGCCGCGGACGGCGAGACCTACACGTTCTTCCTGCGCAAGGGCGTGCTTTTCCATGACGGCGCGGAGCTTACCTCGGCCGACATCAAGGCGACGTTCGACCGTATCGCCAGGCCGCCGCAGGGCGTCCTGATTCCACGTAGCATCTTGTTCGCTACAGTCGAGGAGATCACGATACCGGACAAATACACCGTACAGTTCAAGCTGTCCGAACCGCGCCCGCCAAATTTCATCATGTCGGCGATCGCCAGCGGCTGGAACGTAATCGTCAGCAAGAAGACGCTAGAGGAAAATCACTACAATCTTCGAAAAGTCGAGGTCTACCCTGGCACCGGCCCGTTTAAATCCAAGCGGCGCGTGGAAAATGAAGTCTGGGTGATGGAAAAGAACACGGCATACTGGAACGAGGGAATGCCGTATCTCGACGGCATCGAATTCTACCATGCCCTGCCCGGCTCGACCGAACTGGGATCGGCGATCTTGTCGGGGCGGGTCGACTACGCGCGCATCCTTGATCCCGTCACCACCCGCAAAGCCGCAGCGACCCCAGGGATGTCGACCGCTACGTTCAATCAGAGCGTGATCCTCGGCACCTGGGTCAACACCCGGCATTCGCCGCTGGACGATCCGCGGGTTCGCCGCGCGATGCACCTGGCGCTCGACCGCCCCGTGCTGATCGACGCGGTGAAGGACGTGATGACGATGCAGGTGGGCGGGTTCATTTACCCGTTCTCGGATTTCGCCACGCCGAAGGCCGAGTTGTTCCAGCGGATCGGCTATCAGGAGGATAACACGGCGGCAGCGGAGGAGGCACGCAAGCTCATGGCAGCGGCCGGCCATGCGGACGGCATCAAGGGTCTGGACTATCTGGTCCGCGACGTCGCCAGCTCCAAGCTGTGGGCACAGGCGATCCAGGCGATGCTGAAAGAGTTGATCAACGTCGAGTGTAACCTACGTACCGCGGTGGAATTGGTCTGGTTCGACGACATCGCCAGTGGACATTACGACCTGGCGATGGGTGCTGTGGTCTCCACCCTCCTCGACCCGTCGGATTATTTCAATGCCTGGTACAAAGGCGGTGGTCCGCAGAACTACTCGTCCTGGAAGAGCGCCGCGTTCGACGACCGTCAGCCGCAGATCGACCGTGAGGTCGATCCGGCGAAGCGTCTGGCGCTGGTCCGCGCGGACGAGGCGCTGATGGAGCAGGACCCGCCGGTACTGCCGGTGGCGTGGGAGCGGATCAACGACGCCTACTACAATTACGTGAAGGGCCACAATCCGAAGGATTACTTCGGTGTCTATGACGTAGTGCGGTTCGACACGTTCTGGCTGGACAAGTAGCGGCGGGCGCTTTCGAAGTCTCGAATTGAAGACGCGTCCGCCATGCCGCGAGCAGAATGCTTCAGCGAACGCGTGTTGTATACGCGACATACCCTCCGGCGACCCGGCGCCGTTTCGAGCTGCCACCTGATTATCTATCTTGTGCCCAGCATCGGAACGGCCTAAGCGGCTCGTTCCGCTTTACTTTCTTCAGGCTTTTCAGGTGGCCATGTTTTGGGGCGTGGAATGTTGGGCGGAAGTCGCGTGTGACTGTCGCCTTTCGCGGTACCCAGGCGTGCCGGGTACAGCTGGCACTATGGCAGTTATCTGCCAGGTTCCATATTGCTGATAACGTTTCTTATCTTCATCCTCAGTCATACTGTAAAACTGTAGTGTTTTTGTGAAGTGTTTTTGTGAACGCAGCTTTCTGTCCAGCAAGTATCTGGCTTCGATTGGCGCCGCTTAAAGTCGTACTCATGTTATGACATCCTGCTGCATGAAATCGCGTTTATGAAGCATCTTATAGCGGATTTATGCCGATGCTCAACGTTTCTTGCCAGCTAGGGCGCATTGTGCAGCATGCAGCCAGTGAAAACGTCCGCTGCCGTCGCGAAACCACTGAGGTCGAAATCGTAGGACACACGCGCGGGTAGCACTAGAACATGGAGCACCTTGCCGTTGTCTGTGGCCTCGAACAGCGTGCCGAGCGTTTCTATATTGAGCGCCACTACGGCAGACGCTCCCGATGCCACCGGTACGTGAGACGCGACATCGAAGTGTGCAATTTCCCGGTCATCGACAGCCACGCTGAGCTTCGTGATCTCAGGCGTGCCATCATTGGCGGTGAACACCAGTGAATAGATTGGGCTGGCTCGCCCAAAACCCATCTCGAACCGCCCAGAAATAACCACAGCGGCATAACGCTTACGCAGCGGTGAACCGAACGTGCAAAGGTGGTCCACTGGTTGCTCAAACCCCGACCATGCTGCGCGCATCACTTCAGGCGCGGCCTGTGCATTCATGGCTCGATACGCAGTGTGTGAAGCAATCACCGAAGCCATCACTGCGCCGCACCACCACCAATGGCAGCGAGTAATGCCGGCGAACAGCAACTTTTTCAGTGTCAGCACCTTCTCGTATTGCAGCGCGTAATTACGCGACAGGGAGACAGTAGCATTACGGCTCTGGGAAAATGTGACCTAGGTCAGAACACGGCGCGCTTTTGCGTGATGACGGTGATCTCACGGCTTCGTGCGATGCGCCCATGCCTTTATGACATGCTCGGTGGAGTTGCGCAGTGGATGGCGGATTGCTGGTCTCCCGAACTATCGCGGCGCGCCCGCGAATGCGGTACGCGTGAGGTCAAGGCCTGCGAGAAGCGGGTCTTGCGCGGCGGCTCGTTCCGTTTACCACGCGACGAGATCACGGTGACATACAAGCCACCACTACTGCTTGCGGCAATCTGCTCATCGAACCCATCCGAATACCATTATAGGATAGGTACGTATGTCCGGTGCGAAATGTCGGCGGTTCCTGCGACCGGCGTCACCGACGTGGCGCACCCGTTGGCCCAGGTTGGCGGCATCGATTTTGCCAGCACTGGAGACGGCCCATGCTCCGCTCTGTCCTTTCTGCGATGGTTCTTGCCGGAATTCTGGCAACGATGCTGCCCGCCTTCGCCGATCCACTTCCGGCAACGGCGGCTGATTATGCCCGAGTTGCAGCGGCCGCCACAGCGCCGCCCGCCCCACCGGCACCAGCTCGGCTGTCGCCATCGGCTGCGCCGGAGCCTGACGGCCGCGACACCGAGATCATCCCTGTCGGGCCCGGCTGGGGCTAGGTGGCACGGACATGAGCTTTATTGTGGCAGGCGGCGCGCTGCTGTTGGCGTTGCTCGCCGGGATCCTCCTCCTCGACGATCGCGGGAGGCGGCCAAAAACGCGACGCGACGTCCCGTTTGATGCGTGGTGACCTGCAAGCGCCTGCAGCCGGCGAGTTTACGGCGTGGTAGCTCGATCCCAGTTCTCGAAGCTTGGGCCGATTGCGTCTGGTGCCTTGACTTTTCTTCGAACAGCTTTTCGCAGCCGGCGGCGGAGAGGCGTTGGCACTGGCCGCCGAGGGTTTGATCTCCGGGTCGACACCCGGGCGTATCCGGTGATTCTTTAAAAAACGGGCAGAGATTTACGCTAAGCAGACAAAATGCGAACATCAGGCTGCGGCGAGGACTGGCGGTCGAGGGCGGAGAGGCCGAAAACCGTCTGGTTCGAGAGCGATCCCGCGTCCCAGTGATAATCGCCGGTGAGGTTAATATGGCGCCAGCCCAGTGGGGCAAGGTGGCTGAGGAAGGCGTCGGGAACCACGATACCGTCGCGGCGGAGTGCGTCGAGCGCGCGGTCGAGGTAGACGGTGTTCCATAGCACAATGGCAGCGGTGGCCAGCGTGAGCCCACCGGCGCGATGCTGTCGCGCATCATTGGTGCGGTCGCGCACGCGTCCGAGGCGATGGAAGCTGACGGCCCGGGTCAGCCCATTGCGAGCTTCGCCTTTGTTCAGCTCGGCGGTCGTATGGCGGCGCAATAGTGGGTCATCGAGCCAGTCGAGTATCAGCAGCGTCCGTTGAATGCGGCGAACTTCGCGCAGCGCCAGGGCGAGGCCGTTCTGACGCGGAAAGCGCTGAGCCGCTGCAGGATCAGTGACGCGCTGACGACGCCGGCGCGCACCGAAGCAGCCAGGCGCAGCAGATTATCCCAGTGCGCCTCGACCAGCGTCTCGTTGACCTTGCCGGCGATGAAGGGCGCCAGCATCGGCCAGGTATCGGCTTTGCCGAAGATGTAGAGCTTGCGTTCAGTCAGGTTCGGGATGCGCGGTGATGCGCGGAGCGAAGCGGAAGCCGAGCAGATGCATCAAGCCAAAGACGTGGTCGGACACGCCGCCGCCATCGGTGTGGTGAGTGGATGGAGTGAGATCGGCCTCATGATAGAGCAGGCCGTCGATAACGTGCGGTGCTTCGCCGTGGGGCGGGATCATCTTGGCGTGAAACGGCGCGTAACGATCGGAGATGTGGCTGTAGATCGATAGCGCCGGATCGCGCCCAGCCTTGGCGTTATAGCTGCCTGCTGCTTCGCCGTGACCAGCAGTCAGGAACAGCACGCCATCCGGTCGAGGCCGCGCCGTCGCCGAAGCAGGCGGCCAAAGGTTGGTTCTGCTGGGCATTGACCACAGTGGCGAGAGCCTGGCGATAGTTCTCCTCGCTCAAATGCTATCCTGCCGTCCAGACGAGATGGGAATAGGTGGCGATATTGCAGACCTCGGCCATGCGGGTCAGGCCGAGGTTGGTGGCGTCCGCCGAGCACGGCGGTAAGCACCACGCGCGTGTCATCGGCCGGTAGGCCGGTGCGCAGATGGGTGAACCGAGCCGAGAGGCCGGTCCAGTGGTCGACCTCGGCGAGGAGATCGGTAATGCGCACCAACGGAAGCAGTCGTAAAGACGCTGGCGAAGATCTGGCTGCCTCGGGCGTATTGGCCTTGGGCGGCGTGATCGTCAGCTTGCTCCCTGCAATGCGCACCTCTTCGAGGTTACCACGTGCGGCACGGCCGCCGACTACAGTGAGCCGGCGTGCAAGCAACTCGCGACGCTCGTCTAGCCAAGCTCGGGCAGTTTCCGGCACCGCCACCGGCAGGGGGCCGGAGTGGCGCATGCTTGGAATACGTCCGGTGTGATCAGTTGATCTTCGACGGCACGCCATTGCCGACTGCCCTCCACCCAGAATCGCCGGCGCGCAGGCGATCGCGCAGGGCCAGCAGAGTGGCGACCTCCCAGATCCGCCGGTTCGCCTTGTCCTCGGACAGCACGGCCTTGCGCCACCCGAGGCGGAGAAATGCCACCGGCAGACTGCTGGGCCAGTCCTTGTTATTACTGCGGTAGATCGCCTGCAGTGTTTCCACCGCTCGCACTGTGCCCGCAGCGGCCGGCAGGCCACGAAAGTGGAGCGCGTTGAGGAAGAGCGGAGCCAGGCGATGCAGCACCGGCCAGGCACGCGCCGTCAGCGCCACGAAATCCAGCTCGTTTGGCCGTACCAAGCGGCGCGCCTCTTCCACGCTACGCGCCAGGCGGTCCCATCCCACTGCCGTTTCAACCGCCTGCAGCGGATCCTGTTTGGCGTTCCTGGCCGCCAGCAGCGCCTCGCCGAGCTGGGTGAACAGGCGCACCTTGTCATTGACCGATCGCGCATTACGCAGCACGGCCTCTTCCTCACGTATTCGGCGCGCCGTAATAGCCGGCCGACGGCGCGATCGAACAGAACGATGATGTCATCGGTCAGCCGGGCGGTGGTATCGAGCACGGTGGCGACCAAGATCGCCTGACGCCGCACAGGTAATAGTTCGCGCAGCTGCGTGGCGGTGAAACGTCCCCCCATGCGGGATAACTGCCGTAGCCGCTCGGGGTGCACGCCTTCGGCATGCGCCGGCTCGAGGCCGATGGCTCGCAGGCAGCTCAGTTGTGCGACCAGCCGGGCGAGAGCGCGATGCCCCGGCGCGCCGGGCGCCTGCCGGGCCCAGACCAGCGCGCTCATCGCAGTACCCTCCTTTGTCTTCAACAGAGCCTCGAGTGCTTCCGTCTTGGATACGGTCAGTCCTTTGGTGAGCTGGGCGGACACTTGGCGCTCGGCGAGCAATACGGCTGCGGCAACAATGCGTTCGATGACGGATGGACCGGGCGCGATGATCTGACGCTGCCGCATCTCGTCCATCAACGCCGCGGCGATCGCCGACGCACGGGTGGTGGCGAGTGCCACCGGCAGCAGCCATGCCAGCAGATCACGCCGCTGCACCCGTTCCATCGCGACAAAACCAAACTGTACGACGCAGTTCATCGAGCTGTTCGTAGCGAGTTCTGAAACCGCTCGGCATAGACGACGAGGGCATCGGGCGGCACGTCGAGCTGGTTGGCCAGATACCGCAGGGCGATGCCAGGGCGCGTTCCCCAGGCCGCAACAGACGGCCAGGGAAGCGGAGCGCACAGAGTTGCAGAGCGAAGCCAAGACGGTTGTGATCGCGCCGCCGCCGCTGGATGACGGAGAGGTCAGCCGGACTGAGCGTCCAACGCATCGCTAGGTCGATTTCGGTGGTGGGGAGCGCGAACAATGTCTCCAGCTCGCTATCGGCAAGCACGCGGCGTCGTGGCATCTGCGGCAATTCCCCGTTAAACTTCCGCATGCCTGTATGAGCTCAGGCCAACTAGACCAACAGTCGGCCACAAGGTAACAGCCAGTCGAGCGCCGAATGCGTCGGCTCAGCGGCTCAGCAAAAGTTCCGTTTTTGTCTGCTTAGCGTAAATTGTGCCCGTTTCTTTGAGTTCACCCCTAGCCTGTGTGATGCGTTCCTGACGCATGATCGGGCTCCGGCGGGTGGGATATGGAATAGGCTGCAGTGGTATGCCGCCGACACATAACCGAAGCCGCCGGGCTTGATTCGCGATATCGCGAAGCAGCTGGGTTTTTAGACGATTAGCGTTTATGGACGGACACTAACTAGGCCCAGCCGGCCAAACTAAGTGCGATCAGGATTGCTCCAGCGATCCCATATGCGATCCATTCGCTTGAGCTCAATGCCACACGTGATCCGGCCGTATGTGGCCGTAACAATGTCCAGGCGGGCCACAGGCAAATCATCCACCCCATCAGGAAGAAGGGCAAAGGCGTTGAGTAAGTGAAATAGTTGGCTACCAATCGCGGCAACGCCGAAAAGACCTGGGTGTGGATACTTGTGTAGACGAGGGCGGCATGCCCAACCATTGGCACTAGGCGGATGGCGTATGCGATAGCAAAGAGCAACAGAAGCAAAATGAAACAACGGGTGTCCGACGCATGCTCTACAAACAGTTGGCGCAAACGGGCTGGCGGATGAGATAACACATTGAACGTTGACTGGACGATGCGCCCCGGCGCGTCGCCGAGCTTTCGATTAGCCCGCCGGATATGTTCAGGACGCCAGAAATGTTCCCTGTGAGCTGCTTGGCATAGCGGTCGGCATTGAATTCGGGCTCCAAATGGCCGCAACGGGCAAGACGAAATTGGACAGCAGCCAGAAGCACGCACTCAGCAGGATCAGCGGCAGACCAACCGCCGCCAGCGCCAGCTGGCTGATAAAACGCCGTCAGATCCGTCACCTCCTGGTGCTCCGCAAGGATGCCAAGAAACCCGACAAGAATTGGCATCAGAACGAAGACAAGCAGATAGAGCGGCCAAAGCCTGATGGCCGTTTCAAGCGGGGAGCCCAATCCCAGCAGCCAGTCTTCACCCTGTCGCACATGTGCAAGTTCGTGTGTCAGCACTGCCTCGGCGGCCGCGCAGTCTTGCCGCCAGAGTTTCAGCAGACGCCCACCCACGCCTAACGCGCGAGAGCGATAGTCTAGGGGATAGACAAGCGCAGACAGACGGGGGTTACGCAGGGCGACACGTAGCTCGACGTTGGGTGCGTGCAGCCTTAGGAAATGACGGCAGAAATCAACGGCGGCACTCGGGTAATCGGGCGGTAATTCTTCCAGGCCGAAGTGTTGCTCAAGCCGCTTGCGACGAACGGCGGGAAATGCCGTCAGGACGATGCCGATGCTCAGCACGAGCCAAGGCAGCGCGTCGATCACGGCTGGCACCATGAAGCTGATCAATTGCGCCCCGTGCGTCAGGGCGGTCGGCGCCAGGCCGACCTCGGTCAGACGCTGGTCCGCCGCACCGGCTTCGCCCAATTCGGCGAAAAGCATGGCAATTCGAGACGGTAATGAAAAGACGAAGAGTGGAATCCATAACCAGAGCCAGGGCGGAACGGCCGGTTCAGCGGAGCGCACGGCCGACGCGTCTGCTGACACCTCGGCACCACCACTCATGCCCCATGACCCAGGCGCGCAAGCACGGCCTTGCCGCCATCAGGCTCCGTAACAAGTTTCTCGATGATGCTGCAGGCAAGCGAGCCTGCGGTCGTGGCATTTAGGCCACGCGACTGGAAGCCCTTTGCCAGCACGCTATGACAATCCATGACAGTCTTGACCACCGGTTCATGTCCACGAGGTCGAGCGGCACTGGCGCATCCGGCATGGGCTTTGCCGGGATCGGCGGCTTTGCCATCAGCTCCTTCATCGAAGGAAAGCCGCCTTTCTGACGCACATATGCCACCACTTTGACCGAGGCCGTTCCCACTGTGCAGACGCTGCTCAGGACCGAGATGTTCCCCTTGATTACAATGAACAGCCAGGTCAAAAGATGGCTCAGCGTTTCGCCTGCTTCGGCGGCAAGCGTCAGGGCATCAAACCCGCCAAAGACCTGTCCGGTCTTGTAGGATAAATGGCTGTCGTCATTCGCTGCAGCAGCTCGGGCGTAGGCTGGGGCGCTGTCGACTTCATCCGGGCCAACTCTTCGACCAGTCGAATGGCAAAGGCATCAAGCCGATCCATCGTCAATTCTCCAGCATAGGTCGATGTGCGTTTTAGAGCGAGGCCGTTGACCAAGCAATATTGGGAAGCGTAGCGCGTCCTCTATCGATAATAACCACGACCACTGAGCAGCAATTTACGATTAATTATATGATAAACCGTATTATTTAACGGTAATTGCCGGGCTGATTCGCGGTGAGCAAAACTTTGGGCGCGTTCGCCAGCTCGCCTGAGCGCCCCCCGGTTTTTTTGTCGGTGCGATAGACGCTTCCAAGGCGGTGAGCTTCATCGATGACGACAAGGTCCCACTTCGTGACCGTGAAAGGAGCAAAGAGGATGGAAGGCTGCTCGAAGGGCCGCCGCACCCCATCTAGCGGCGCCGGCTGGGTCCGAACAGCAACTGGCGGTCACGCCTGAGGCGTCCGGAAAACCCTGGCTTCCAATGGCGAGGCGGACAACATGATTGGGGCAGGAAGCTATCAGAGCCAAATTATTCTTTCTTCAGATGCCAGTGATACTCGCAAGGGGGATTAGTGGTATTATTAGTGACATCTGCATCAATAACATCTCCAATTATACGACCATTATAAATCACAACCTCACCTCGCACAATAAGATTGTAGCCGAATGATCCGTCCAGAGCAGGATGAAAATTTTCCGTGTGGTTTTTATACGCGCTGTTCGTAAACGTCAGCATTTCGCCGTGAATGGTGACCGATACATTATCTTCGGCTGGACAGTTTGGCCCCGCTGCGCCTTTTGTCAACGATCTCTTTCCAGTGTAAACGCCATCGAAGTTGTGCTCCGCACCCAGAGCAGAGATTCCTGCAACCGCAAGACAGAGCCCCGAGGTCGCCGCTATGATAAGGCGATGAAGGATCATTGGCCGCGCCCTTTGCCGGGTGATTTCGCCGCTAGCATCGCGACCATAGCAACAAGCAACGCGAACGCCTATTTCCTCGATACTGACCAAGGTGGTGGCGGTCTCTTGGGCGTGAGCGGGCCACCCCCATCAAGCTGAGTTCAGCGCGCGAGACGCGTCGCTCGCCCAGCACAGATAGCAGCGGCCAAAAAGGTCGCCGCCGACGTGCCATATGCGCCATTATGCGGTGATCGACACACCCACAGCACGCGGTTTTGCACGCAAGCGAAAAAAACCCAAGATGTTGAGGCGCATGACTGGTAGTATCGAAACTCGGTATGGCGGGAGATTTCCAGCATGCGCGGGACATCGCAAAGCAGGTGGGCGTCGGGCTTGCGTCCGGATAAAGCTCGGGCACGTGAACTCGCACAAAGGCTTTGCGATGCGTATTACGGCAACAGTGGAATTCATGGCGAAACTGTAAGGATAAGCGCTGATAGTACCCGGCCGCAAAGCACAAAGGCAGGATCGCGACCACCTCCTATTCATCGCACTTACCTCAAGCGGCGATTTTCAAGTGGACGCTGACAAGCATTGGCAGCGTGCCCGAAACGCTCGCGACTCGACAGGTGCTTACCTGTTTGACCCTAAGAGAGGTCGTCAGCCGAGGCTATTCACTAGTCGCGAACGACCTGAAGAAATGGGAGATTGTAAAGCGTTTCCCGGAAAAGAAAGCCAAGGCGTGGTACAAAATATGCGAAACATTTTCATAGGACTATCATGCACCTTAGTCAGATTCCTTTGTCTTCCCGGGAAATAGTGGCGGGCCAGTGGTGCTGCGACCAGAGGTGGTGGCGATCACCGGCACCAAAAGCCAGACAAGCGCATATTTGGTTGGCGTCGTTGTCAGTTATGAGCCATATAGCGACGTCGCCGTAAGCGTTCAAACCAAGCAGCCTCGGGTCGTATTCCAAGAGAACTCCGGCTTGCGATGCGGCCGGTCGCTGCCCCCGCCACCCCCAGCCAAACAACGCCTTAGTGAAAATCCGCTGCCGTCAGCGTTTGCCGAGGAGTCTGTAGATTGGATCCTTCGGGCGTCGCTGTGTCGGGCGACACAACCTTGCTAAGGAGGCTCGGTGCGACATTCCACTGAGCCGTCGTCGGACACGACTGTCACCGTTTTCTATTGTATCGGGTCAACATGCCTTCGACCCTACCCTGCCCTGGCGACCCGAAAGCCACTCGATCACCAATCCTGAATTCAAGCATGTCAGCGTGCGCCCGCATCTGAGCGAGCAACCGCAGGCGCGCCACGTCGGCCGGTCGTTCTTCGAGCCGGCAACCCAATTGGGGAGCCGGCTGTGCTCAGCGACAGCGACTGGCAAGGGTGACAGCGTGGGTCGGCCGGAGGATAGTGACCTTCAACGCGTCTTCTGCCCTGGGAGCTCCTGGGATTCCATGAAGATCGATATCGATCGACTGACAGAGGCCGAACTCGTCGACCTCAACCACCGCATCGTTACCTTCCCGGACGGCACTTGGTAGAACCCGACATCGGCTTGTGGGTGAGTTTCGGGCGTATCCTCAACCTACCTCAGGAGCTTCGGCATGTCCGTTCTGAAGCGTGTTGGCAGCGTGGCCGTCGTCGCCGGCCTGGCTGCCGTCGGTGTCGCAGCGATGCCGCACAATGCGAATGCCTGGTGGCGTGGCGGAGTTGGCGTCGGTATTTGGTTTCCGCCCGTAGTTGTGGCCCCGCCAGTCTACGCGCCGCCGCCGGTCGCCTACTACTATCCTCCGCCACCGGCCTACTATCCCCCGCCGCGCCGCGTGTGGGTGCCCCCGCACTGGGAAGGCCCCTATTGGATACGCGGCCACTGGGCCTGAACGATTTAGCTAGCTTTGGATCACGATTTAGCTCACGCTTTGGATCGTGAACGCGCTCGAAAAATGGACATAGCTAATAGGAGCGCGTTGGTGCGGCCGTCCCGCGTAGCATGGGCGCCGCACGGGGGGTCGGAAGTCCGACGACGACAGCAAAAAGGCCGGGAAATGCTCCGGCCTATCGTGCCGTTCTAATCGGGAAACGGACCTGGCCCTGAAGCGGGGGCTAAGGGCGCTTCTGGTCAGCCTTACTGCCCGTTTGCGGCGTGTTGATGAGTTGCTTCTTATCTTGGAGATCGCCGGGGGAGCTTTCTTCCTGTCTTTTCTCCTCCTGCTGCGCAGCGGCCTTGAACACTACCGGCAGGTTCGACGGTTGTTCGATCTCAAGTTTGTCGCGCCTCACCGTGTCATGAATCGTCTCAGTTCGGGCGGTGACTTCCTTTCGCAATAGAACCTCTTCGACGAGGCGCACAGCCTTCGAGACGACAGGCACCTCATTAAAATCAGACATTTCAATGGTTACTTCTGTCAGCACTTCATTCCCTGGGCCTGAAGTCGGCTTGCGGCGCTCCAGGACAACCGTCTCAGTGTGCAGGGTGACATCCTGCTGGACAGGGGTCTGGACAACGACGCGGCGAATTCGCGTGGTTTTACCTGCGACCATACGAGTTCCGATATTCAGGACCTCTTCTCCGACTCCAATCACTTGCTCCTCATTCGTATCATGTAACTCGCGAAGTCCCGATGGGCGGCCGCGCATAAAATCAAAGCGTGGGCGTGTTGCACGTTCCGCCGCACTTGTTGAATCCAGAAAAGTAGAGACAAGCGGCTGATAGGCCGACACCGCCTGAAGACCAAGGCGTTGCATATTCATCATCATGTCGAGCATGGAGAAAGCACTTTTGGTCATGTTGTCGGATGTAAAAGACATTTTGTTCCTTCTGGCAGGGATCAGCAGCCGTGACATGGTGCGTCGCAGCATCGACGGCAAGCTGGCTCCGTGTGTCGTCAACCCAGCCGGCCAAATTGACCTCAACGATACGAATCCGTATGTGACACCGGGGTGAAAGGCCGATCGCGATCAAACAAATCAATGATCGACGCAATTCGCACTTCTGGGGCGCGTGTGAGAGAATCGGGGCGTCGGTCCGCCGTCATGGATCGTCGTCACACAATCCGCATCAACGCCGCTGCACCGGCGGGATAGAACCTTTCCACCTTGATTTTGATACTTTCGTCGGCGTCGTGATGGCCGGCAGCGGCCGATATTCCTTCCTCTCACGCTCCGGGTCGGGAATGTCCTTCACCACCTGATCGGCAATCTTGTCCTCGCTCATGCCAACATAGACCGGGTGGCGCACCCTCCCCTCCCCGACCAGGCCGAGAAGCTGACCTCCGCCACCAGCGCCGGTTCGACCCAGCGGATGTGCTGATC
>CAVYXX010000132.1:0-26032 GCA_963772355.1 uncultured Alphaproteobacteria bacterium
AACGCCACCTTGTTGCATGGATCACCTGTTGGACGCAGTGATGCCTGACCGTCATGGTTTTATATGATACGAACATAGTTCGGGCGTCCGAGCTCCAGCATGCGGTTCAGGACGTTGACAGCAATCGCCGTGTCCGTCGCCTGACCGCCGTCCGTCTGCGAGTGCAGTGCCTCGCCGATCACCCGTTTCCAGCGACCGATATCGGCTTCCACCAAAGCACGCAAGTTATACCCCGACGCTTTCTGCCATCCGATTCGCCCACGTTCTGCAATCAATTGCAGATGCCGGTCACGCTGTGTGGGCGCAGTCTCGGCCGTTTTGCTCGGCACCGCGCTCGAACGCGGTGGCACAATCACAGCCGCATCGGGATGGCGGTCGGCGATCTCGCCGTAGACACCGTCCTGGTCGTATGCGCCGTCGGCGGTGAACGAGGCGATCGGACCGTCAATCTGATCAAGCAAGGTACCGACCTGCGTGCCGTCATCGACATCGTTGGTGGTCAGCGCCGCCGCGACGATCTGGCCGGTGCCGGCATCCACACCGATGTGCAGTTTGCGCCACGACCGGCGCCGGCTCGCGCCGTGCTTCTCGACCAACCACTCGCCGGCACCGCAGAGCTTTAGCCCAGTGCTGTCCACCAACAGATGTAAGGGTTCGCCGTTGGACGGCGGTCGCACCACTGCCAATGTCTCGGCTCGCCGGCTGAGCGTCGAATGATCCGGTACGGCGAGATCGAGACCGAGCAGGCGGATGATGGATCCGATCAGGCCTTCGGTCTGCCGCAGTGGTAAGCGGAACACGGTACGCAAGGTCAGTGCCGTTGTGATCGCCAGTGTCGAATAGTGCGGTTGACCACCACGCGTGGTCCGTGGTTGCGCACGCCAGGCCTCGATTGCCTCGTCGGTGAACCAGACCGTCAAGCTCCCACGCTGGCGTAGGGCTGCATCATATTCCGACCAGTTCGTTACCCGATGCTGCTGCTTCGGGATGTGGTGGCGGCGATCGGCGTTGACCTTGAAGGGCATGGCACACATCGGGAGTTAAGGCAGGAGGCGGGGGCCTGGTATGTGGGACTGCATCGCCGAAATTGCCGCCAAGGGAGGCCAAGAGATCGCGCAACCCTGGCCAGCTACCGCAGAGAAGCCCTCTCCGAAGAGACGCTCGCCCTCAGCCACCCGATCCGTGCAACAAGGTGTCCCTGCGGTGCACCGATATCGCCGAGCATTCGGGCTGTACTTCAACAAGCGTTGGCCGCTGAGCTTGTCCCGCGTCGGTTGCCTTATTTCAAGCGACGGTCAGGTCAGCGATAAGTAGTTTGCCTTTCGTCTCCGCGCTCAAAAGCACGGCGACTAGGAAGATGGCCAGGCCCACCACCGTGGTGACCAAAATCGGACCTGACTGACAGGCGGATGGTGGTCGCATATAGAATGAGCAGTGGCGAGATGAGCCCGTCCCAGATTGCCCCCTGGTGGTAGCAGAAGGCGACCGCAGTGACGCGCACTTCGGTCGGAAACCGTTCGGAGAGATAGGCCCGATATTGCGCGTGCATGCCGCCGCACGCAAACAGTCCCTGCAAAGCAAATCCAATGACGATCAACGTGTAATCCTGGGTCAGCAGATAAAGGAACGCGGTCGGAACCTCGAGCGCGGCTGGGATGATGATCGCCCAGCGCCGGCCTATGCGTTGGGGGCGCCCCGGATCGAAATGATCAGGGTGGCGGTCAACTGCTGCATTTCGCGCCTTGCCAAGAATCGGCACGTGCTGATAGCCGAAACGGCTCTGGTTTGGCCTCAGACGAAAGGGAATCTCCGTGCTCGACACCTTGCGCGCCCGCCACTTGGCTCACCAGCTTTGGGAGCAGCAAGGACGGCCGAATGGTCAGGAACTCGACCATTGGTTGGAGGCGGAGCGGAGGCTCAGTAAGGATTATAAAACTTTGGGAAAACTCAAGAGGAATAAGCGGGACGTGGACGGGAAGAAGAAAAAGAAGAAGGGCTGAAGCTCCTGGAGGGTTCCGTCAGCGTTCGCGCCACGGTCCCGATTCGACGCGTCACGGACGTACCTGCGCGAGAAGCTGCTAGCCCAATCATACAGTCGTGGACCTCTCGATCCCTCACTGGCGGGGCGACCAGGCTTCGGGCGGCAACGCATTGGCTCGCGTTAGCGGATCCCCGGGAAGGTAGAGGGTAGCGCAAGCTGACCGCGGTGGCACAGCAAATCGACGAGGCTTATGAGCTGATAAAAAAGCGAGGGAAGTAGCGGGTATGCTTCTGTGATATCGTTTATCAAGGCTCTGTTACTGATCCCGATAGGAATTTCGCCCGTCTTCCTCATAGACGAATGGTGGGTGAATTTTCGGCGCGGACCTGCCGAAGCTATTGCCCTGCGACGTGCGTCTTATGGCGCTGTGCTAGCCGCCGTCGGGTTTCTCTGGCTTTTCTACATCATGGTCGTTGAGAGCGACTTTGTTGGTTTTCCGACTAGCGTGGGCATGATAGCGGGGGGCGCATATCTCTTCGCCCGGCACGCTCGCGAATGTCAGGGGATTTACCGATCTCGACTTTGTCGCGCGAGCAGCCGGCAAAATGATATTCGGCGTCATAGGCTTTTTGATTTTGTGGTCCAGCAATGGAGACGATGTTGCTTTAGGCGAGCGAACTATGGACTTCATTACGGGAAGTAGCATCCGCAAGCCGCTTAGCGATGCCGTGTTTATTGGACTGCAGGTATATGTCGGATTTTGTGCTCTGTGGCTGGCTATCACCGGCGGCGCAAAGCTCTACCTGCTGCTGCGCGATGGCAATGCGGCACCTTGTTGCACGGATCGGGTGGCTGAGGGCGAGCGTCTCTTCGGAGAGGGCTTCTCTGCGGTAGCTGGCCAGGGTTGCGCGATCTCTTGGCCTCCCTTGGCGGCAATTTCGGCGATGCAGTCCCACATACCAGGCCCCCGCCTCCTGCCTTAACTCCCGATGTGTGCCATGCCCTTCAAGGTCAACGCCGATCGCCGCCACCACATCCCGAAGCAGCAGCATCGGGTAACGAACTGGTCGGAATATGATGCAGCCCTACGCCAGCGTGGGAGCTTGACGGTCTGGTTCACCGACGAGGCAATCGAGGCCTGGCGTGCGCAACCACGGACCACGCGTGGTGGTCAACCGCACTATTCGACACTGGCGATCACAACGGCACTGACCTTGCGTACCGTGTTCCGCTTACCACTGCGGCAGACCGAAGGCCTGATCGGATCCATCATCCGCCTGCTCGGTCTCGATCTCGCCGTACCGGATCATTCGACGCTCAGCCGGCGAGCCGAGACATTGGCAGTGGTGCGACCGCCGTCCAACGGCGAACCCTTACATCTGTTGGTGGACAGCACTGGGCTAAAGCTCTGCGGTGCCGGCGAGTGGTTGGTCGAGAAGCACGGCGCGAGCCGGCGCCGGTCGTGGCGCAAACTGCACATCGGTGTGGATGCCGGCACCGGCCAGATCGTCGCGGCGGCGCTGACCACCAACGATGTCGATGACGGCACGCAGGTCGGTAGCTTGCTTGATCAGATTGACGGTCCGATCGCCTCGTTCACCGCCGACGGCGCATACGACCAGGACGGTGTCTACGGCGAGATCGCCGACCGCCATCCCGATGCGGCTGTGATTGTGCCACCGCGTTCGAGCGCGGTGCCGAGCAAAACGGCCGAGACTGCGCCCACACAGCGTGACCGGCATCTGCAATTGATTGCAGAACGTGGGCAAATCGGATGGCAGAAACGTCGGGGTATAACTTGCGTGCTTTGGTGGAAGCCGATATCGGTCGCTGGAAACGGGTGATCGGCGAGGCACTGCACTCGCAGACGGACGGCGGTCAGGCGACGGACACGGCGATTGCTGTCAACGTCCTGAACCGCATGCTGGAGCTCGGACGCCCGAACTATGTTCGTATCATATAAAACCATGACGGTCAGGCATCACTGCGTCCAACAGGTGATCCATGCAACAAGGTGACAAGGTGGCCACGAGTGGTTGATCAGGTTCCTGGAACATCGGATCGGCGATCGCAGGATCATCCGCCTGATCCAGAAATGGCTGAAGGCGGGGGTGCTGGAAGAAGGCCAGAAGACGGAGACTATTGAAGGAACGCCGCAAGGGGCGGTGATGACGCCCTGAACGCAAAAGGTAACTTCCGGTTTGAGCGCGAGATTCGGCATTGGCGTTCTGGAAATGTGCTCGATTTACGTCGCAAAAGGTAATATCTATATGTCATATGGCGCGATCAACCGATGCCCAGAAGTCAGAACGGCTGAATGCGGCGCACAGCTTGCTGGCGCGCGGAATGGGCATGAGCGAGGCGGCCGTCTCGCTGTCGCGCCAGTTCGGGCTCTCACGACGCCAGGCTTATCGCTACCTGCAGGAAGCGGAGACGATCGGTCATCCGGTGCCCGTCATTGCGCCATCGGTGCCGATCACATTCAAGGTGCCGGCCGATATTGTCCGCGAGGTGCGGGCCTATTCAGTGATCAGCGGTTTGACACTCAGCGAGATCGTCACGCGGGCGATCACGGCTTTTCTGACCGCCGTACACGGGCATGGCTGACCGGTGGTCGCGTCGGGATCGGTATCAAGTTCAGCTCGATTACGCATTTGATCGTCTGCTCAGTAACAAACTTCAGCAAGTCTACGAGCGGCTGGTTCCCGACCAGGTGCGGATTGCTGGCGAGGGTTCAAAGATAATGGAGAGTGACAATGCCGGTCGCGGCAATCTATGCGCGGGTGTCGTCGGACAAGCAGCGGGAGGAGAGCACCATCGCGGGCATTGTCACGGTAACTGGATTTGGTGGTTGGCCTGGAGGCGGATGAGACTGGCGGCATGAAGCCGCCACCCGACCCCCACTATCGCCATCGGTTCCCCGCCGAGATCATCAGCCATGCCGTCTGGCTGTACCACGTGTTCAGCCTCAGCCTGCGCGATGTGGAGCTGATCTTGGCTCAGCGCGGCATCGTCGTCTCCTACGAAACCGTGCGACGCTGGTGCAAGAAATTCGGCGCGACTTTCGCCGGTCGCCTGCGCCGCCGCCGGCCACGGCCAGGAGATAAGTGGTACATGGACGAGGTCTTCATCCGGATCCAGGGCGTGCAGCACTATCTCTGGCGCGCTGTCGATCAGGATGGCGTTGTGCTCGATATTCTGGTTCAGGCACGGCGCGATGCCACCGCTGCGAAGCGCTTCTTCAGACGGTTGCTGAAGGGCTTGCAATATGTGCCGCGGGTGATCGTGACCGACAAACTGCGGAGCTATGGCGTGGCTCAGCGTCAATTGCTTCCCGGCGTGGAGCACCGCCAAAGCCGATATCTGAACAATCGGGCGGAGAACTCGCATCGGCCGACGCGACGACGAGAGCGGCAGATGCAACGGTTCAAGTCGTCCCGACAAGCCCAGGATTTTCTTTCAGCTCACGCATTCATCTACGATCACTTCCATCCCCGCCGCCATCGTCTTACCGCCAGTGCCTACCGAGCAGTCCGGTCCGACGAATTTAAAATCTGGCACCAGGAGACGTGTGCCCAACGCGCCGCATAACGTGTGTGCGGAACGATCGCTACCGGAGCTACTGCGCCTGCGCGTGGTTAACGTGACAATGCCTAGCGGGGACCTCCTCCGCAGGGTCGTTTGTGCGCCGCTCCTCGTGCCATTCAAAGTGTCAATCCGCGCTCTGCGCGAGCGCAACGCAGGGAACCGCACGGTTCAAACCATAAACAGGGATGGCTATCCGACGATGTCTCAGCACTCTCAGGAGGTTGTCAAACAGTTCGAGCAGCAGTGCATATGGGCACACCAATCGTGGCAAACCCGGAAATACCTGTTTGACAACAAGTCCAGTCTTTCGGTCTTCCAGCAGCCACATCACGAGCACTTCTCCCGGCTCAGCATCATCCTTCAGGAATATTGGATGCAGCAGGTTGCAAAGTACACGATCCGGCAGGCAGGCCGGGGCAGCACAACCTTTCGGTGGATTACATGATTGAATGCGGGGACCGGGATGATGGCACCGAGGCGCGGCTCATCGAACTACGCGGCAAGATGCCGTAGTTCGCGGCAAAGACGAAGACGCCAAGGAACAAGCTGCTCGCTCACAATGATGTCGCGACGATCCTATCGGCAGCTGAGCTTGGTGCTTTTGACGAGGTCGCGGATGCCGAGTATTTTAAAAACTGAAGGCATTCACGGAGATCGTCGTTAGCGCGGTTCTTGGTGAGCATTTCGATTATGACGTTGCCGTAGACACCGAGCAGGAAAACCGAGGCCACAAGAAAGACCTGCCGCAAATGGTCTGGGGAGGGCGAGATGGGGAAGTTTTCGGGTTATACCAAGTCGCGATGACCTCGACTCTCTGGGGTTTTCAAGGCCCGGTTATTTCGATTCGCTGTCCGGGTATGCGAATCGGATGACGGAGATATTGGATGGGCGCTGCGCTGGGTCTCACACGAAGGGACCATACCAGTGGGGAACTGCGGGCGCTGTCGAGCAAATGTCCAGACAGTGCGCAGGTTCGTCGACTGCTGGCTCTGGCGCTGGTGATCGACGGCCGTCCGCGCGGCGAGGCGGCGGCACTGGCCGGCATGGACCGCCAAACCCTGTGCGACTGGGTGCATCGCTACAACGCATCCGGCGTCGAAGGCCTCAAATCCCGCTGCCCGCCCGGACGGGTGCCCGCGTTGACCGAGCAGCAGAGGGCCGAGTTGCGCGAACTGGTCGTCAAAGGACCCGATCCAGCAACCGACAAAGTCGTTCGCTGGCGCTGCGTGGATCTGCGGAGCGTCGTGGCGCAGCGGTTTTCCGTAACGGTGCATGTGCACACCATCAGCAAGTGGCTTAATCAGTTCCGCCTAACCCGCCTGCAACCGCGGCCCGTGCATCCCAAGAAGGATCCTGAAGCCGAGGTGACGTTTAAGAGGAACTTTGCCAGCCTGGCCAAGGCGGCGCTGCTCAGCACCACGGCGGCTACGCCGGTACCGCTGGAGATCTGGTTCCAGGACGAGGCCAGGGTCGGTCAACAAGGAACTCACGCCTACATCTGGGCCCCGGTCGGCGCGCGGCCGTTGATGGTGCGCGATAATCGGCATGATTTTGCCTACCTGTTTGGCGCCATCTGTCCAGATCGCGGGGTCGGCGCCGCCATGATCACGCCTCACGCCAATACCGAGGCAATGAACCTGCATCTGGGGGAAGTCAGCACGCAGGTTACCGCCGGCGCTCAGGCTCTGCTGGTTTGCGATGGCGCTGGTTGGCATCAGCGGGCGGGCCACGCCCGTTCGTCGTCCTGCAGGTTGCCGACTTTGGCGTTACGGAGGTCCAGGAAGCAGGGCGCCGTATTGTCGCAGGCGTCCCATTGAAGCCATTTCCCTGTCCCTCCAATCACAAGATCGTCCCTGACGACCGCCCCTGTTAGATCCAGCCATCGCGTGTGACTGTTCCGTAGATCAATTCCCCCGTCGACGACGAGTAGCGGGAAGTCAGCCTTCCCGCCGAACTTTACGTTGCGTATGAACAGGTCGCCCCCGACATGCAGCCTTTGTGCAATGAATGGCTGTTTGTCGGCAATGCTGGCATCCATGGAGATCTGGCCGTCGGCATGCGCGTTTATTAGATTGACCGGGCCACCAAACTTTACGTTGCGCATGAATAGGCCGAACCCGGCATGCAGCCATTCTGCTTTGAATAGCTGCTTATCTGCTGTTCTGGCACCGTCCATGCCGATTTCGCCGTCGACATGCGCGTCTGTTAGGTCGACCGGGCCGCCGAAATTTACGTTGCGGATAAACAGGTCCGCCCCGACATGGAGCCTTTGTGCAATGAATGGCTGTTTATCGGCGGTGCTGGCACTGTCCATGCTCATCCCGCCGTCGACATGCGCGCCTGTTAGATCAACCAGGCCGCCAAACTTTACGTTGCGCAGGAATAGGCCGGCCCCGACATGCAGCCTTTGTGCAATGAATAGCTGTTTATTGGCGATGCTGGCCTCGTCCATGCTCATCCGGCTGTTGACATGCGCGTCTGTTAGATCGACCAGGCCGCCAAACACGATGCGATCCATCGATAGGCTGCTGTCGACGAACATGCGTTCGCTATGAAATGCCCCTGCGATTAGCGTGTTACGAACGCCCAGGTTGCCGTTCAGCCGGACATCGTTCAGAGAGGCATCACCGGTGATCCAGGATGACCCGAGAATGAAAGCCGTCCTGATGTTAGCGTCATCGAAATCTAGGTTCCCGTCGATGTACGCTCCAATTATCATCACGCCATGTGGGACGTGGTTCGCGAGGTCCGGCTGGGTCAGCAGTGCACGCAGCAAATCGGGCGAAACATGGCGGCAGGGTGCTTTCCATCTCTCATCATTGCGGTTCTGTATGTCGAGCGTCTCGGTCTTGCATCTGTCGTTTAGGTCAGCTGGCTCACCCGCCTGCACCTGCTGCCAGATCCATCCCTCCGGCGTGTTCAAATTGCTCAACTGCGGTGGCAACGGCGCTGCGGCCGCGAGAAGTAGAACAAGCAGAAGAAGCACTGCCCGCATCGGCATTACCTAAACTCCGTACGTCGTAACGAAAAGTGACGCGGCCTGGGTATCCGCCAGTTACTATCCGCCGCGCTAACGCTCGAAGCCGAGGCCACGGCTTGGTGTTTGCTCGTGGCGCGGCTGTTCGCGCTGACCACGCTCGATTGAGGCGCGCCACAGGTCGTTGGCGTGCTGGACGGCATTGCGCGCGTGCCGTGGTGCCTGGCGAATGATCTCCGCCGCGTGCTGCTGGACGTGATGCATCGCGTTAGCCAAACGCGTAATCTCATAACGCCCCCGCGATCCGTGTCCGCGCGCCTCGACCACGGCTGCTGTTGATTGCAGACTGCGGAGGGCATGGCGCTGCACAGTAATCGCCTGCTCGAGCAAAGTCGTAGCCTGCCGCTTCGTCGCAAAACGGCTCAGGTTAGTGGCGATATTCCGGACAACGTCTTGTCGGCTTGGCGCCTCCCCTGCCCCCAGCATCTGCCGCTGGACGATCGCCTTCCGCTCTGCCGCGTCCGAAACCACGAGATGCGCCTCGCCCGTATGGCGCGACATCGCAGTGTAGCCTTTGTATCCAGTCGCCATCCCGGAACCCTCTGGCAGCGAATAAATCGCCGCTGTCTTGGTCATTGACTGTGCGCTGTCCACCGTCACCGCCATGCCCATCGTGACCCTGATCGGATCGTTCTTCGGTGCTCGCCACGGCTTCATTTGCGACCAGGTGATGCGTCCCTCTTCGCCATCAGCGTTGCGGATCCGCATGCCGTCCGGCAGCACCTGGCGCACCTCGATGACATCGCCGTTGGCGCCCAGGTACCGACTGCGCCCCACGTCGGCGTCATTGACCCGCGTGAACAGACGCAGCCTGTCACCCACCGCAACCGGTAAGTCGAACGTCTCGCCGCTGTTGGGGTCCATCGCACGCTTCGTGACTTCGTCGCGTCCGATCTCACCCGCAGCGCGGCGATTGGCGCGGATCGCCTTGCCGATCTCGAGCGCGTGGGCGTTCGTGTCGGTCATCACCAGCAGTGAATAGTCCGGGTTGGCAGCGTTGGCGTCGGTCATCGTGCGCCATAGCTTGGCGGTTTGCGCCACGGTGGCATCGCGGCCACCCGCAACCAGGTGGAATCGCCCGTCCTCTTCCAGAGCCTTGACGGCGTCGGCCGCCTGGCCGTTGCGGAACATCGTCGCCACCTCGCGATCACGCTCGAGCTGCTGGCGGATCGTGGTTAGGATCTTCGGGATATTGTCGTCGCCGATCGCCTTGGCCATCAGGTCGATCGCTGGGTTGCTGATCGCCTGGGTCTGCCGTGGGTCGCCAATCTCGACGAGTTGCGCGCCAGTCTTAGCCGCCAACTTTAGCAGATCGACCTGGTGCCTGACGCCAATCTGCGAAACCTCGTCGGCCACGATGACGGTATTGCGGTCGATCTGGATCTTCCCCGTCTCGACCCGCTTCAGGAAGGCGTCGATCGCCAGCGCCTGGTCTACGCCAGCATCGCGCAGTGCCGCCGAGGACTTCCACGGCACCGTCATACCGTACACCGTCCGGCCGTCCTGGTGCCAGGCGTCAACCAAGGTGGCGACCACGGAGGAGGTCTTCCCGCTGCCGGCGATTCCTATTGATAACGACACCCGCCCGCCGGTGCCGATGCGCTCGATCATCTCGCGCTGCCCTAGCCACTGCGGGCGATCCCGATCGACCTTCGGACGCTTGGTCAGGAACCGCTCTGCCGCGCGGTCGATCGCTTCAGGCGTCAACGCCCTGGACTTGTCGATCGCCGCTTTCCTGACCTCGACGAGCAGTGTTTCCTCGAGCGCGACGGTAGCGCCGGTGGTGACGGTCTTCTCCATCCGTCCTCGTTCGCCGTGAGAGGTCATCTCGATGAGGTTGGTCCGTTGCCCGTGCAACGTCACGCCTTGCTCGCGATAGGTGGCAACCACGGCCTGAATGTCGGCCTCAGGATCAGGCCCGATGCCAGAGGCAACCAACCCCTCAGCCGCGATCCTGCGCATATCACTCTGCGTGATGACCGCTCGATCCTGCAGCGCCTGGTCCAGCCGCGGCAGCGACGCCTCCCGCGCCACCGCGATGCGCTGCTCTGCCGTCAGCTCCGGCGCGATCTCATCCGGTCGCAGCACTGAGCGATGGTGATAGCCTGCCGCCTTGGCTTCATTGATCCAGTCGGATCGGTCGACCTGGGTAACGCCGACTTCCGGAGCATCCTTGTCGCGCCGTTTCGAGGCAACGCCCCTGTCCAGCATTTTGATTGCTGCTCCGGCGTCAGCTTCTCCCAGTCCTTGTCCTGCGCCGCGGCGTATTCTTTTGCTTTCTCGGTCCCCTCGATCGTCCGCCGAGAGTGAAACTTCCGCAGCCATTCGGGGACGTCATCGAGCCGCGCCTCGCCGCTCGGTCCGAGCGAAACGCGCACGCCGTGTTTGCGGGCCAGCGTCGCCAGTTGTGCGTGGCCGATGGCCCCGGCAACCTTGACCTCACCTTCCAGCAAATTGAGGTTTAGCGACGAAACACGCCCGGTCTCGGTCAAAATGGACGAGAAAGTCGGATTATGGACGTGTAATTGCGGGTCAAACCGAGTGACAGGAACGTCCGCCGTGTCCGTGAACTCCTGTCCCTGTGCATCACGTCGCACGATATCGACCGTCGGGCGGGCGTCCACGTGCTCGGTGCTGACCCATGCCATCTTGGCAGGCTCTGTCGGCCCAAGTCCGCCCGCTCCGCTCCTGGCCACCGCGATCTTCGTTTCCAGGTAGGCCATCTGCGCCGCGCTCGCCTCACGGACCCACGAGCGGACGATGTCGGCCTCAGCCTCAGTCGGACTTAGGCTCCACGCGGATGAGACCGACTTATCCGCGGACCACACGATATCGACATACCCCACGGGCGGCGCCGTTGCATTGATCTGCCTAAGATAATCGGCGCCATTGAACCGGCCATCAGCGACGTTCTGGATCTCGGCATCCGTCGTGTCGCGCGTCGCCGGCACACCCATGGCCGACTTAAACTTGCGGATCGAGCTTTCAATGACGTGCTCGGGGATTGCCCTGCCCCGTTCGTCAACCGGCTGGCTACCATCAGCGCGCCGACCGTCCAGCACGTTGCGCACCGCTTCGACGGTCGGCAGTTGCTTCTCGTCCAGGCCGAACGTCTGCGCCACCGACCTGTGCGCGCTATGTTTCTTCTTTCCCTCGATGCCGTTTCCGAGCGCCGTGCGGTTGTCGAGCAAATGCGTGATCTCCCGTACCGTCAGCGGCCTGCTGGTGTCGATCTCAAGTCGCTTGGCAAAGTCGGGGTCAATGTCGGGACGCAGCACCGCCCCACCGCCGCTCAGCGGTATCCCAGCCTCGCTCGGTGCCGCTGCCGCAGCGCCCAAAGCAACGGACGGGAGATCCGCCAGCGTCTCGGCGCGAACCAGTTCGGAGAGCGCGCCGGCCGTGATCTGCTCAACGAGAACATCCAACCGCGCTTCAACGCGCCCCTCGATGTCAAACCGCTTCTCTTCACGTTCCTGATCGAGGTCGCGGGTGTAGACCCAGTGATCCCGCTCCCATGCCATGTGCGGGGCCTGCTGCTCAAACGTCGGGTCTGGGATTCCCCCCATCTCCCGCTCGACGATGATATCGATACCATCGACCGTGGTCAGGTCGCCGCGAGCAATCGCTTGGGCAACCTCGAGTGTCTGATCCTGCTCAAGGGGCACCGGTTCGATCTGCTGCTGTTCCGCCCCTCGGCTGGCATAGTAGCGCGCCGCTGCGTCAAGGTTGTGCTCGACCTCAACCGCCTTGCTCAGCAGATACTTGATGTAGGCGCCGCCGCTTGAGCCAGCGCCGACCTTAAAGGTCGTGGTCACTCGGTCAGGACACGCTGGGCGATGAGTTCCAGCAGTTCGGTGTGCTGGCCGCTGTCCTTGACCAGCAGTGCCAGCAACTCACCAAGTTCACCGTTACCTTCCTTGGTCACCGCCTCCAGGACCTTGGCCAGCATTTCATTATGCAACCTTTGGCTCCCCAGCATCATCGCCAGTGTGCGGTTCTGCGCGCCGAACGCCTCGGCCAGCCACTGTCAGCACCTCTGAAAAGCCTCCTGTCAGGGACAACCAGAGCACACTTCATCCTTGACCAGACACAATCTGTCCGTCTATGTCCGCCTGCATGGAACCCGGAATGGATATTCTCGACGCCATAGACCGTTCGGCCCTCATGAGGAGAGGAACACTCCGAGCATGGATGGTGACGAACTATCAGGCGTTCAGCGAACGGCTTGAGACCCGCAAACCAGACTGGCCGACCTTGGCGAAAGTGTTTGCTGACGCCGGCCTGTTGGATGCGCGCGGGAAAGCGCCGACTGCCGAGGCCACCCGGAAGACCTGGTATCGGGTCAAGGCTGACATGCCGAAGACCTCAGTTGCCACGCCGAAGCCGATCCAAACAACGAGGGAAGCAATAACCGATGTCAGCCGACCAGCAGGAAGTTTCAGGTACAGCGCCACCCCCAAGGAAGACGACAAAGAACGCCTCCTCGGAAAGCCAGCCGACCGTAAGGGATAGCCGGGCGGTTCACTTCGCCCTACAGGCCAAGGGCGGCGTCGGCAAAACCCTCACCGCCTCCCTGGTCGCCCAGTATCTGACTGATCAGGGACGATCGCCCGTTTGTTATGACACAGACCCGCTGAATGAGAGCTTCGTGCGGATCAAGGCGCTTGGTGCGACCGAGGTCCCGCTATTGAAAGATGACGTCATCAATGCCGATGCCGTCGATGCGCTGATCGAGCGTATCCTGACGACTGACGCAGAAATAGTGGTCGACAACGGGGCCGCTTCCTTCGTGCCGATGTCGCGCTACCTGGTCGAGAACAACATCGCCGAACTGATCGAGGGCGCCGGCAAGCGCATGGTCATCCACACCGTCATCGTAGGCGGTGGCAACACGGTCGATACCGCCAAGGGGCTTGAGGCGATCCTGGTGAACTTCCCGCCGTCGGTGAAGGTGGTCGTCTGGATCAACGACTATTTCGGTGCCGTCGAAGAGGGCTGCAGTTTCGCGGACTGGCCGATCTGTAAACAAAACCGTGAGCGGATTGTCGGCATCGTGCATCTGAAGCAACAGAGCCAGCAATTCGGTCTGAACATTGGGCAGATGCTGGAGCGCAAGCTGACGTTCGCCGAGGCGCTCGCCGATACGGCTGCTTTCATGACCGTGCCACGTCAGCGCCTGACGATGTATCGCCGCGCCATATGGGAGCAGTTGGCGGCGGTGATCTGATGGACGAAGAGCGCATCATTGCTGAGGTCGCGAAACGCAACGGCGTGCTGCTGCACCGTGGCGACCCTGTCTTGCAGATCCACACCATGCTGGACCTGCATACGGCGGACCATCAGGAGCGCGAGGAGAGACTGGCACAGCGCGACGCTGATTTGGTCGCCAGATTGTCACAGGTCCTGGAACAGGCGAAGGCACAAGCGGGCGGCCAGCTTGCCAACACCGTTGCTGCCGAGTTGCCGCGCGCGATCAAGCTGGCGGTGCTGCAGCGGTTCCGCTGGTGGGCTGTCCTCGGCGGCGGCGCCCTGGTCCTGGCGGTCGCTGCGGGCTTCGGGGCAGGGTGGTGGTTGGGCAGCAGCACGGAGGTTGAGCGCTACGCCAACCTGCCGGCCGAGTTCAACGTGGCGATGAGCAACCACGACGCGGCCCGCTGGCTGGACATGATGCGCAAGAACCCACACGGCGCGTTCGACCGCTGCACCGACGTTCCGCAGGCCGCGGGCAAGGCGTGTTCGTTTGTGCTGTGGACCGAACCGGGGAAGGCAGCGCAATGAGCGACGAGCCAGGAGCTAAGCCCGTCGCAGCACAGGTCGAACTTTTATTGGCGCGTATGGAGGCGCTTCGAGCCAGCCTCGACGACACAGCGCTAAAGCGGATCGAGGCCGGTCAGATCAAGATGCGCGCCGACATGATGGAACGCATCGACAGGCTTGAGAACGGCATCACTGGAATGCGCGACGACCTCGCGGTCACCTTAGGAGCGTCTGACTCAGTCCGGCGTGCGCACAACAACACGCGCGAGGAAATGCGGGATATTAGCGAGAGCGTCTCCGCCCTGTACCGCAAGCTGGCTCGGCTCGAGACACAGATGCGCGAGCTCAAGGGCGATCCGTGATGCAGCGCGCTATAGCCGCACTGGCCACGCTACTTTGCTCGCCTCTGCCGGCACAAGCCTATCAGATAGCCGGTATCGGGCTGCAATCTTGCGCATCGTGGACGGCTTGGCGCGGCCAAGGTGCAGCGGGTCTCGCCGAGCAATGGTGCCGGGCCGTCTGTCGGCAACCCGGGAGGTGCCGATGGGCGAGCTGCCGACAGCAAGGGATTATGCCGGCGTGCACACGGTGCACGGCGTCTGTCCTAACTGTGATCACTGGCAGGAACTCGACCTGGCGGCGATCGTCGCTGGAGGGCAGGGGGACATACCCCTGGTTCAGCTACCATTGCGGCTCCTGATGCAGGCTCGCCGCTTTGGACGCCTAGGCCGGATCACCCGCTCAAGGAACGCGACGGCCAGCGGCCCGGCCTCCGGATCGGGTTCCGGCAAGCTTCCCCGCCCTGCCCCGTGGCGCGTGTGCTACAACGCAACAGCGTGATAACGCAGTGACGTCACTACGCGACAATGTCACTGCTTCGGTGCAGCATCAGGACGTGGTTGACCCCCTCCAGGAGCAGATCGTTAACCCGCACACGGCGCTTGGCCGCGAGGATTTTCAACGCCTCCAGGCGCTCCGGTTCGATCCGGATCGTCGTCGCCATCCGTCCATCATTCTGCTTAGGCGCTGGCGCGGCGACCGTCTCGGGCACGACCGACAGGACCGGCGGATGGTCCTTTTTGGCCAGTGCGTCTGACAGGCTTGGCTTCTTCATCCGAAATCTCCTTTTCGATCGCGCGCCATAGGGCGCCCATTTCCTTCGCTGCCTTGCCGGATGGTTCAGCCTCATTGGCTGTAAGGCCCGCGACCAGGGCGTGCGAGAATACCGCGCGGCTACCAATCGAGGTCGTCGCCACCGGCACACCAAAGGCCGTCACGGCGCGTCGTGCATCGCCCGTCGTAGACGCCTCGCCCGCACCGCGGGGGGATGGGCAGGCATTCAGGACAATCAGCGCACGACGGGTTGCCCCCTTCACGATATCCAGGGTACCTAGGATCGCGCGAAGATCGAGGATAGCCGGTCGGGTCGGTACGACCAGCAGATCAGCCAGCGTCGCAACGTGCACCGCGTCCGCCTCGACCGAGGGACGCGTATCAATCACCACCAGGTCGACGCCATCCTCCCGGGCGGCATCCAGGACGTCGACTAATCCGACCGGGTCCGCCTCGACTAGTTGTGGCGTGTCGGCCTCGCGTGCGCGCCACCAACCCGCGGCAGAGCGCTGGGGATCGAGGTCGATAATCAGAGTACGCCGCCCTGCCTGTTGCGCGAGCACCGCTAGGTGGACCGCGATAGTGGTCTTCCCTACCCCCCCCTTTGCGGCTCAGCAGGCCGAGAATCTTCATGCAGGTTCCTATCGTGGCGTATCAACGCAGTCGCGCTATAATGCCATCACGTTATGACTGTCAAACGTCATTGCATTGTGACGTCACTGCGCTATAACGTGGTGGTGTAATTGAACGGAGGGATAACAACAATGAATTGTGCCCACCGAAAGCAGATGCGCGAGACGCTGTCGGTGCTGCATCGCCGGATGCCCAAGATCGAGGCCGACATTCGAGAACTGAAGCGCGGTCCGTGATGTCCGGCCTTGACCTCGCCGCGCTGATGGCGGTCGGCATGGTCCTGTCCGGATGCGGCGCCATCACCCCTAACTCTTCTGTGCAGCACCAGGCCCAGGCCAACTGGAATAAATCGGTTAAGATCAAGCAAGAGCAGGCCGCACGTTTCCAACGTGAACACCCTGACGCCGATGCGTGTATCAAACGAAACGCGCACACTTTTACACAGGCGTATTCCGGACAGTTAAAGGAACTGTGCTTATCGGTCGAAGAAAACCCCTAGATGATGTCTGCAATCACCACGGAGTTCGGCGATGTGAGGCTTCGCCGCTGATGTCAGATCCGCCCACGGCGCGTGACTATGCCGGAATCCACACGGTCCATGGTGTCTGTCGAGATCCGGCTTGCGACCGCTGGGCGGAATTAGACCTGGCGGCGCTGGTGGCTGCAGGGCAGGGCGACGTACCGCTGATCGAACTGAAGCTGCGGTGCAGCAAGTGCGGCAAGACCGGGCATAAGTGTAGCGGCGCGCAATCATAAACGGGCCGACGCGCAATCAAGGGGCGTTTTCGACGCACAATCGGTGAGATTATCGGTAACCGTGAACGCACGCTATGTGAGACTGAGCGCACGATCATTGAGACGGACGCGAGATCATGCAACTCGACGCACATTAGTTGCGACGCAGCAGCCGAATGCCAAGTGCTTGTGAAGACACAAAGGATCAGTGCTGCGGGGAAAGACCTGCCTCGCCCGCCGGCTCCCCACTTGCTTGCTTTTGAGTTTCGAGATGCCGGTCAGGTCGATGTGCATGATGACGCAAGCGGCCGTCAGGAAAGACGACGCGCACGGTGCAATCTGGGGATGATTTCCGCAACGGGTTTTCTGGCGATTTTCGGGTGCCCTGCGGCTGAGTTGGGACGGTCGCCAGGAAACCGTCCGTTTTCCTTGCGTTCATGACTGACCAGTCGCGGAAGCCCGCTGCCCTCCACTGCGGACGGCAGGAAGCGGGCTGCGACCGGCAGGGTAAGGCTTCCCCTCGCCGGTCGCAGCGCCCCAAAATGCCCGTCCGACCAAATGCATGCGCCGATTTGAGGAACCACAATGATCGATCAGCACGGAAAGACTGACCTGCTTATCGCAAGGTTGAAGGAGTCGTTGCCCATTGAGGCAAACATTACGTCGCCCCTAGCTAAACTCTTGACGCAGAAGTCGCCGGACACGCCGATTCCGGCGAAGTGCAATATCACCAGTGTGTTTTACACTGGGGACATGGGAGGAATCATCTGCGGCTTGGACATTGGTGGCCCTAACACTAAAACCCCACATGTTGTTTCAATTACTTATCTGACCTTCCACCGACACGTTCCGCTATCGCGCGAGATCGAGGCTTACCAACGCCACCGGACCAAAAAGCTCAGACAGCAACAAGACCGCGGCTATTAGCAGCCTAAGGATGCCGACGATTAACAGCCGCCCCTCCTCGATCCACTCAGTCTCAACGATTGTGCGTCGAACTGCATGATCTCGCGTCTGTCTCAACGACCGTGCGTTGAGTCTCAGATAACGTGCGTCGGAGGCCTGCTAAAGTTTCAAAGTAATGTGCGCCGGAAATCGGTCTTGATTGCGCGTCGGACCGTTCATCATTGCGCGTCGCTACACATACCGGTCGATCGTCTTTTTCGATCAACTGGTCCCACAGCCTGGCCAGCACACTACTTTTGCCAGAACCCCATGGACCGGCGACCGCAATGGTCAGAGGCGCCTCGCACGTCCTCGTCCAGCCCGGCGACGGTCTCGTGGGAAATAGGCACCCCGGTCGAACAGGGGAATCGCCAGGGCAATCGCACTTCGCCCGTCAGAATAGCGCCAACAGCGTGCGGAGGTAGTTTTCATCCCACGCAGCCCGCTTGAGCTTCCCTCGTAGCGACCCTTTAGAACCTTCCTTTTGGATCACGTTCAGCGCGATATGCCGCAACACCGCTAGATTATTCGGCCCGTTATCCAACCGCGCGCGCTGCTGGTCCTCATTCATGACGACGTCCAGCCGCCAGTGCAGCCGGTTCTCGACGCCCCAATGGGCCCAAACCACGTCCAGGAAACGCTCGCCGCTCAACGCGGTGCTGAGCAAATAATACGCTGTCTCACGTGTGGTTTTGCCGTGCGTTTCGCGCATCCGCTCCACCTTGCCGATGGCTCTGAGGCCCGGCCAATCATGATTTTCCTGAAGCCAGCCGATGTCGGTTGAAACGCTGGCGGTGCGGGTCTCGATCCGCCCGTGATCCCCATCGACCGTTTGCGCGGTAACGCCGCCCGCCCGGGTTGGATCATCGAGAAACAGCCTGACATCGTCATGCAGCGTCGCCTGATTTCCTTTCAGCGCCAGGGCATAATCGCCGCCCTGATCGACGATCTGTTGCGCGATGGCGCGTTGGCAATTAAGCGCATCGACCGTGACGATGGTGCCTTTCAGCGACAGCATCGCAAGCAGTTTTGGCACCGCGGTGATCTCGTTCGACTTCGCATCCGTAGCGATCTGGCCAAGCACCATGCGTTGCTCGCATCCCCAGGCGCTGACCATATGCAGCGCTGATTTACCGCTGGCATGGTCGTGCGAGCGGCGTAGAACCTTGCCATCGATAGCCACAACGCCTTGACATTGTTGTGAAAACACCG
This sequence comes from uncultured Alphaproteobacteria bacterium, assembly GCA_963772355.1. Taxonomy (GTDB): domain Bacteria; phylum Pseudomonadota; class Alphaproteobacteria; order Acetobacterales; family Acetobacteraceae; genus Rhodopila. The sequence continues at coordinate 19,002 of CAVYXX010000132.1, forward strand.
CCATGAACCACTGAAAAGCAGCCCCGAACGGCGCAGGATCCAGCAAACGGAACAGCCGGCTGAAGGTGTCGTGGCTTGGCACGCCGTTGGGCAGCCGCAGAAAGCCGCGAAGTAATGGCTCCTTCGCCTTCGCGAATGCCGCCATGTCCATGGCGTTCTCGCCGCCGCAGATCACCGAACACAGCGCGATCATCAGGAGGTCGTGCAGGTGATGCAGCGTGGCATTCCCGGTTCGTGGGTCTTCAAGACCCTCCCAGCATGCGCCAAACTCTTCCAACGTGGCCTCCCGACGTGAGTTTCTCAGGCCATCGCGTAGAGTCGATCTGCTTCGAGCCGGGCAAGAGGGAATCGAAGGTCCAGCAAATTCGAAATGCGACTCCCCTGGGGAATGCGCCCTTCTCCCGGGCTAAGTGAGCAGAGGCAGGTATGTACCCGGCTAGACGCCATATTGCCCGATTCGCCCTGTTTCCAGGTTCGTTCGTTGCAATTTTCTTGCGGCTTCGATACTTTTCTGCAATTCGCTCGTTCGAACTCGGGCCTTAACTAATCGCTGTTAACTTTGCTCCATTTACCATCGTCCGGGGAACCGCAGGGAGGGATGGCTTGAGCATAAGCCCATACCTTGTGACTTCCACTTTCGCGTCCGGATACCCTGCCATGACGTCCGGAAGGGCCTCACGTATCCGGCGTGCAAGCGCATTCGCACCTTTCTCAGCCGCTCCCAACTGATCCTGAAGCTGGGTCCATCGCAGGTGGAGGTCGGTTTTCAAACGCGGTAAACGATACGCGAAGAGCGTATACAGATCGAGGCCCAGAGAATTGTCCGACAAATGCGCTATCGCCCTCCGATCGAGCGGCACGCTGTGTTCCCGCAGATGTTCATAGAACTGCTGGGTAAGTTCAACTGTGCCAGACCAATGAGCCGGATCCGACGCGCTATTCCACAACGTCAAGCCGTCTACGATTTTCTGGTCGCGGACAGCAACTGTCGTGTTGCCCTCAGCATCTCGCTCTTCCCACTGAAGAGTAAATCCGCACCGCGCGATACGCAGAGCCTGCTCTTTGACTGCATTGATGGATCCACGAGGGCCGCCCGTAACTGCGAGACCGAGCGATCAAATCCACGCTGACATGGACGGCCCCATGCTTACCGTACGGCTGCGTCTTCCTTCAGATTGGAGGTAGATCAGAAATCAAGCGGGCTTTCGGACCGAAGGGAACCCCCAGGTACATGTCATTGGCTTCGTGCGGCGTCGTGCGACGTGGAAGGTCGCGCGGTCGCTCATCAAGGACGCCCGGCGTGACGATCAGTGTGAAGCGGCCTGAACTCACGTCGCCAAACGGAATGATTCTCCTTAGGACGGCTGTGTGGGAGATAAGTCTGGCATAACCCCGAGTGCAGGAAGGCAATGTCGTCAGTTGTCGGCAAGTCGATCAGGAGCTGATGAGCGACCTCAAGCCGGTCCCGTAGCCTGCGCCGCTCACTTGGTGTCGCGCCCTCCGCCTCGGCTGCGAGCAACGCCTGCTCAAGTCCGGCGAACTCCAACTGCTGGCGAGGGTTCATCGCGATCATAGCATTATCTCCTATTACCTTCGTAAAGCCTCCTCCCGAGTTTGTCGCGCTGATTAGGCCACATTATGATTGCCTCCTGCATTTCTCGCCCGAATCGTCATTCCGACTGGGGCCACGGCGGACTTGTGTGTGAACATCGTGATGGCTGCGGCTCGAGTGCCTCTGTGGATACGGCCCTGAACCTCTTCTAGACAATGCGACCCTTGAGCCTGCTCAGCATTCTATTTTTGTTACGCTGACCTGAATTGAGCGGGTTGGCGGCCTATCAGAAGATGTCTTATCAGACTGTATATAAGAGTCAGTGGCCTTTTCAGCGTGGATAACTGGGCTTTTTGTGGTCGACTCAGCGTAACGGCACAGAGTCGGATTGTGGCCTATTCGGCGCGCGTCACTCCTCTCCTCAGCGTGGGTAGATTTTTTAATGTGGCCTTTTCATCAGGAACAAGTGCCTGTCATCTGTGGATAACTTGAGTTCGAGGACGTCCCGGCATCGGGTGTCCGATCCAACGAAAGAGAGCAGCTCGCTGATCGAAGGCCCGGATTGCCCGCCCAATGCTACCTCCGCTGGCGCGAAACGGTTGAAAGTGCCCCTTGGCCGGTCTCCCAACGCCGAGCCGCCGGCATGCTGACGCCACTCATGTCAAGTCCATAGGCATGTGTCCCGATCAGGGCGGGCTCCGCCCCAATTAAACAGCCCTTTCGCCGGGTCACGGCCTTCGGTAGCAATCCCAGTCGGCGAGGTCCCCAACAGGTTTACGACAAATGTGGCCAACTCTGCGTATAAAATCATGGCTTTTCGGGGCTTAGCGCGATGTGGCCTTCAAGTTAGAGGTCGGCGATGTGGCCAATTCAGCGCGCACCAGGGAACCAGGTGACGTCGATGTGGCCAACTCTGCGCGGCGAGGCAAAATATCTAAGCTCAGGATTGAAAGTCCGCCGTTAACTCCTTGTTTCTCGATCAATCTGTGATTTAGACGCACGCTAAATCGGCCACATTCGCCGCGAGTCGCGTGCAATAGGCCACATTCACCAGGGTCAGACTTTCGCATCTCGCTCCTGTTCTATCTGTTCAATAAGGGTGGAAAGCCGTTCCGCGATTGCCATGACCATGCGGTCGTCCGTCGTTGCGGCGAACCGTACGACCCACTGTCCGCCATTGCGAATCAACGTACCAACTCTACGTCCGCGATGGACAATCACCCGCTTATCGTTGGGAATGGCTGCCACAACCTCATCCGATCCCCTCGGAAGGCTACGCCCCTCGGCGGCTCGAATGGCCAATTCTACCTGGTCGTCAGCAGATGGTCTCACTCCTCTCGATTCGGCCGCTGTCGCTTGATGGTCCAAAACAGCCAACACGCGAGCCATTGCCCCAGCATCTTGCTCAAGCGCAGCCATAAGGCGGCGCGCCTTGAGCATTGGAAGGGCACGAGCGTCCACAAGACGTTCAATAATTCCCTGAGGTAGCCTTGCTAGCCTCAAATATAGGCTGACGGTCGTGCGATCCAAGTGATAGTCATCTGCAAGCTGCTGGACTTGTTTGCCAAATTTCTCTTTCACCTGGGCAAGCCAGCGTGCTCGCTCTATTGCGGAAATATCCTGCCTCCGCTCGTTCTCCGAGAACTGGATGCCAAGCATCGCATCCTGATCAAGTCGACGGATCCGAGCAAGTACCTGTATTCCAAGTCGGCGGCATGCTTCCAGGCGGCGACGGCCGCTGGCAATTTCGAAACCGTCTTCGGTCGGCCTGACCGTAATCGCATCATGCTGGCCGTTGGCTTTGATGTCGTCTAGGAGTTCTACAAAAAATCGTCAGCAAACGCGCCCGGAAGGCGATCAGCAGGCAGAACATCCGCAACCGTGGCCGGGTCCAGGAGGGCAAACTCCCCTGCCGTATCCCCAGCTTCAGCGGCAACCTTTCGGAGCCTGACGAGCTCCTTCTGGTATTGCTGTTGGTCACTCGATCGTCCCAGCCGTTCGTTGTTCAGGTCAGCCTCAAGCGTCGCTATTCGCGTCGTCAGGGCTTCGCCAGTGGCAACAGCGTGCCGCATCGGCATAAATGGCGAGGCCGTCCGCGCGGCTTCTTGCGCATTGGGGGAAATCTCTGCGGGTTCCGCTGGTCCGGCCGCCGTTAGCAATGCCAGGCGGTCTTTTACACTTCGCTTAGTGCTCATTAGAGCTGCTCCTGTACGGCCTCGCGCCGAGGGATAGCTCTTCCCCAAAAGCGCAGAATCTCAGCCTCGATCAGTTGATTGACGGACAACATCGAAGTAACGGCACGGTCGTAAGCCTTTCGGTCGTTCGCAGGCTCATACTCGTAGATCGTCTCCTTTCCCACCCCGGCTGTGCCCATTACTGCAGTGTGCACCATAGGCTGATCTAGTAGGGCGTCTCCAAAGCGAGCCTTCATGAGTTCCCAAAGTGCAATCTGCGACCGCTCTGAGGGCAAAAACCGAGTGACAAGGACCTTGGCAAAATCAAAGTCTGGAGCGGCAGCTCCTACCAGCCGCTTCATTTGCTCTATATAGCCGGCCAAAAATCCAAAAAACTCGCCCGTTGAAGACAAATCGACCATCGTTGCCTGCGTCGGGACAACGACGCCAGTCGCGGTGTGCAGCGCGTTTACCATGAGCATGTTAACATCAGGACGGGTATCCAAGACGACGACGTCATATTGATCCTGCACCGTGGCAAGGTACTGAGCGAGCTCTGACCAATGCGGGCTGAGAGCGTCGTCTAGCGAATTGGCTCTCTCGGCCAAGGCAAACTCTGCCTGCTGAAGGACTGGACCGCCGGCAAGTAAGTCAATTGACGGCCAATAAGTTCGCTGAGGAATGGTCGAAGACCGGTCCTTCCCTCCTCCGACCCAACCTGCAAAGCTGTTCGCAGGCGAGACCTCTTGCCCAGGATCGATCCCAAAAAGCGCGGTTGCGCTTCCTTGGCTGTCTAAATCAACAATTAGGACGCGATATCCGGTGAGAGCCAGGTACTGTGCGAAATGAACCGCGCTGGTAGTCTTACCGGAACCGCCTTTAAAGTTCGCGAAGGCGACGATTGCAACGGGTTCATCCCGTTCGGCACTTCGTTGTGGGCGAAAGCGAGGACTGGCGGCATTCTTTGAGAGGGCAATCCGTGCAGCCTCCACATCCGCAAACGAGAGCAACGTACAAGGTTGGAAACGCCCTTGATCGGACTGACCACATAATTCAAGAAGCTCTGTTCGTTCGACCCCTAGTAGTGCAGCGATCTCATGCACGGTAAAGAGCCGAAGCCGCTTTCTTTTGTCAGGAGCATTTTCCACCTCTATCGCAGTTCGCTGCACATGTCGAAGCACATCTGAGATGCGCCAGTATCCCGCGGTAGCATCGTTCGCCAAGGGGGTCGTCCTTTCTACGAGGGTTGCTCTCTGAGGCGTCGTATAGCGTGTCGCCAGCGCCTAGGAAAGCCGAACGTGGATATATCCACGTTCGGCGGTTGGCCCGTCCGGTATGTACGCTTCCTGTAACGTGGATACATCCACGTTGCCAAGTACTGCCGCCCCGGATGCTGTAAATTCGTCCCTCTGAGGCTTAACTGGCCGTGGATACATCCACAGGGGCATCTCTCAGTCGCGACCTATTGGTCGGGTCAGCTAATTCCATTTCCCGCGATACACGGCGCGCTTCGTCTCGTCGAGATTGGGTATTGATGGGGACCTCTCCGGGACGCAGCTGGCGCGGGAGCATCCGATTCAGCAACTGCCACTCGGAGTTTCGGGTAAGGCAGGAACGTTTCCTTGAGACTGAGCCTGTCTGTGTCATTACGGTAAGTCGATAGCATCTGTGCGCCAGGTTTTCACCGCTGCGGCATCAGATAGCTAACCTTCCCAAAGACACGGGAAAGTGGACCTAACTTCCTCTGCGTCATGGAGCTCCGCTAACGGCCGACCTCGCTAACAACCTTTCGCTTTTCGATTTTTTTCTCAAGGTCAGTTTGTTCCTCCACATTACTCTTGTATCAGTGCTCCGCACCCGGGACGTTCTCACATGAGCGGTCATCCTCGTTGACGAAAAGAGGCCGAACAAAGTCAGGGGGGCCTCAGAGGCCCGCCGAAACAACAGTGTCGTCCTATGCAGGCTGAGCGCGTGCCGTCGGGGTGTTCGGTCAACACGCGGGCGACGCCAGAACGACCGCCACGCGACTTCTTCGGGTGGTCGGGAAGGTTCGACTTCTGACCCTTCGAGGCGGGATGCTCGAATTGTCAGGCGTCTTTGCTGGAGCCGCGAGCCTGCCTTCCAATTCCGCAATGCGTGCGTCTTGCCGGCATGCTCGGGAACAAGAGGTTCCATCCTCGCCACCAACCTCCAGATAGTATTTGTTGGAGATCAACGTGAGGCCTTTGCCCGTAGAGGAGGCTGGTCCTTCACCCGCATCACAAGCCCGCGCTCAACGTGACGCTCCTTCGTGTTTTCCGCAAGGGACTAGAAGTCGACTTGGTGGGTGCTAGGCGAGGATGGCCCCAGAAAGTTACCGAACTTCGTGAAAGCGTGCGCCTCGCGATCGCGCAGCGACCCGGCGTCACGTCGCCAGCTATGCTCTGCGCAGCATTAGCAGCGCAATCGGCGTTGCGGAATACAAACGCCACCCCGAACAATTCGCCGGGAGAATAGGTAAAGTCTCAGGGCTCGCTAGCCTGTCTTCGCGGATTCCCGATTCTGAGCGGGTCTGCTCATCGTTTATCGATGAGATCGACGAAAAGTCTTTGCTACAGTAGCGTGGGCGACGGCGGCGGTGGTTATTTTGGGAGGTGCTTGGCGCGGCAATTGGAATCTGGGTTGCTGGACCAGGAGTTGGAGTTCCGGCTCAGGCTGTGTAGCGGGTCAACAGCAGATCCCGTCCGCCGGTCGTCGGCAGATGGACATCGATCATCTAGACGGCGGGCGCCGAGGCATGCAGACGGCGCCATAGCGCGTGCAGGCAACACGCCAGGAACGCGATGACGATGTGGGCTTTGATTTGCGTCCCGATAGAAGACCGGACGAATGGTCGGCCGCAATTACGCTCGTCCCCGAGCCTCGGCATTCGCCGAGGTGATTCCGTCCAGGCCGGGACGCTGGCCAGCAGGTGTTTGACCGACGAGGGGTGCCACCGCGTCCCGCTCCGAGGCGTGCGTTCACGCATGGCTTCAAGTTAGGCGGCGATCTGCTGGAGCGTACGATCGGGCGCTCCCGCCTTGATCCCAGCGACCAGCCGGACTAGCCGGTCATCGTTTTGCTGCGGCCGGTCCCGGTCAAGCAGGCTAGCCTCAATGATGCCTTCGTCGGCCAACCGCCGCATCGTGCGGCGCAGCCGTTCAACCGTCCAAGTGGGTACCTGCCCGCGGTTCAGGACCCGCACGACGTCAACCCGCGCTGATCCGGACGCATCTGGCGCACGGTCGGCAGCCAGGTATCCAACCGCACTAGGAGGCCCTTCGGGT
>CAVYXX010000133.1:0-35038 GCA_963772355.1 uncultured Alphaproteobacteria bacterium
CAAAGGCGCTGCTGGATGAGATCGCCATGAACTGACTGCGAAGTTTAGCACCCTGTCGTCTCGTCAGTTGGAGCAGCGCAAACTCGCCTCGGGTTACTCGGAGCGCAACGACCGCATTTGTCGGCCGAACGGGTCAGGCCGAACGGACGGCAGGTTTTCGGCCCCGCTCGCTCCAAAGCTGCCGTTCCGCTCTCGGCCAGCTCACGTCGGCGTTCCAGCCGTCCGCTGTGGCTCGTGGCTCCGGCCATAAGTTACGCGGATCATATGGCGCGCCACCGAGTCCCAGCGGCACGAGGTGGTCCTCCTCGTACACGCCGAGGTGACGATCGGCATAGCCGAACCCTGATTTGCTGCCGCTTCAGTGCGAGCGTGTATGCCTGTGGAGGCCGAACCGTCTGGGTCCACCCTCGGACGCAGATCGTAGTGCCGATTGTCGCCTGCGTGACCTCTGGGTTCAGCGCGCCTGGCGTCTTGGCCGGGTCAGGCAACGCGCTCTGCGCCAGTGCGGCCGGCGTCGCCAAGAGAGCCAGAACGGCAGCGATACCCAGCGCACGCATCAGTGAGGCGCCGCCGATCCCGCCCGACCAACCCGCATAATGGTAGCCCTGCTCGCCTTCATCTCCCGCGCCATCGCACTGATCGATGCGCCGTCCGCCAATCGCTGCAACGTCTCCTCCCGCTGCTTATCGGATAGCGCGGCGGGACGGCCGAACTTCTTTCCCTCCGCCTTGGCGCGTGCCTGCCCGGACAGTGTGCGCTCGATCAGCAAGTCACGCTCAAACTGAGCTACCGCCGCGATGACGCCCATGGTCATCTTATACCAACTCCGATGACCCCAACTCTCGTAGCAAGGGCCCTATAATCCATGATTCTGGCACCGGTCGAAAAGTCGGTGTCAAGACGGGTTGGTATTACCGGCCGGGCTCGTCAGATCAACACCACCCAGCGCCAGGCAGTGAACACGGACACCCTTCTCGTCAAGCCGCTTGACTGTCGGCTGAACATCGATGGAGTTGCGCCCCAGGCGATCCAGCTTCGTCACCACCAGCACGTCGTCATGCTCGAGCCGATCGAGCAACTTCAAGAAGCCCGGACGTTGTTCGATCGCGGAACTGCCAGACACCGTCTCGGTGACCAGGCGCCGCTTCTCCACGTGGAAGCCAGCGGCCTCGATCTCGCGGATCTGGTTCTCTACCGTCTGGCCGAGGGTGCTGACGCGGCAGTAGGCGAACGTGCGGGCCATGTGCGTTTCTGTCCGAATGTGGTGTGCAGAACGTGCACCCTGTGCGTTAACGATGCAAGCTATGTTTTGCACAGGTCCCAGCGGCATGTTCACAGACGGTCATATTCGGACAGCTATTGGCAGCTAGTGCTCCACCAACAGCCGCGCCCCACGTCTCGCTCGCGCTCGCGCCGCTTCGCCTCGTTCCGCTCCTGGACGCCGTTGATCCGGTCGGTCGCCTTGCGGTGCATGTCGACCGCCACGGGGCGCATGGGCGAGAATATCGTCCCGCTGATCAGCATCATCCGGCCAGCTCGCCGAAGTGCCGCGCACCGTTCGAGCTCCTGGCGCGTCTCGCCGGTCACAGCGCGCTGACCAAGCGCGTGAGCTCGCGATCGTCGAAGTCAGGAGCCGCCATCGTTCCTCAGTTCAGCAGCGTCGTTGCAGCTTTTGCCGCCAGAAGCTTCCGGGTCGTCCCTGACCGCCGGCCGCCGCGCTTCGGCTTGGCCTCGCGACGCCGCGTCCAGATCGCGTCTCGGAACGGGGTGAGGTACGCCACCAGCATCTCCCAGGCTTGGCGGCCGTCGCGGCAAGCGATGATCGCCCGCACCGCCGGATCGTCCCAATCAATCATCGCCCCACCACCCACCTCTGCGCTCCCGTCACGTTGTGAAATAGCTCTTTCTGCCGTCGACAATCGCTGGACCTCCCCAACATTTGGCGCAACCGCCCCACCATCCGGAGACCCTCCACCATTCATTGCCGCAACACCGCTCACACCGGGCGCCCGGCCGCGGATCAGGAGCCGTCGGCCTCCACCAACGTATCGGGTGCTTCAGCTCCGATTGTGCCAAAACCGGCGGGGATGTGCCATGACCGTTTACGATGGGCCGGCCGAAGGCGTCGACGGTGATGTTGCCGCTGGCGTCCAGTAGTAGTGGGACCGATTCCGCCGACGCCCTGACGGGTTTAGCCGCTGGCAACTTGGGATGATTTGCCATGTGGCGGCCGATCGCGCGCGCGCTAATGCCGCTGTCCCGCTCGAGCCAGCGCAGCGGCGCTCCCCTCCTCGCGGCCGCCTCGATAGCGGCTCGGTTGGCACTGCCGCAAACCGCGCAAGGCCGCCCGGGTGGCCGGCCGGTGGCGCGCGCTGTGGGTTTGCCAGTGCTCACAAGGTGGAACCTCCGACACCCGCCTATACGCCTTCCAGTCGCCTGGAGACAAACGGGTTGCCTCTCTCTCGCCGCATCGCGTGCCACGCGCGAGCGCCCGCACGTTACAGGTGCAGAAACTCGCGGCGAAACCGCCCTACTGCCGCTGCTTACCTCCGATCCGAGGACTTCTGCGGTTTTGCGGTGTGGGGCTGTTGGATATCGCCGCAGCGTGGCCTGTCCGATGCCGTAGTGCGGCGTAACCGAGATCAGTTTGTTGGGTGCGCCTTACTGATGGTGTCGCGTTTGTCTCTTAAGCGCGAGAGGGTCGCCTGGGGGGCGCGCCGCACAGCGAGCCTGCGCGGTGCACACGCCGCTGCCCCCGAAACGGGGTCTACGCGGCTTTTGGGGCGTCGAGTGCTGTGGGCAGCGCCTGGAGGCTCCGCTAGCGCCCTGTGCGCGACAGGATAGCGGCGTTGGCCTGTCCGGTGCCGCAAATGTCGCTTGTGCGCGGGTGGGAGGTGGGGGCGAGCCCCCTAAGCAGCCTCGAGGGCGGAGTGAGCCAGCCGCCCCCCGCATTGCAAGGTAGCACGATGCTAGTGTGGGGTCTGTGGGGTCATGTAGGGTTGTTTGGTGTAACACAGGGGCGAGAAATGAAAAAATATAGGGGGGAGGGGTATATGATTTCTGAATCCTGGGGGGCGGGAGTTAGGATAACCCCACGACACCCTACCAACCCCACACTTGCATGAGGAAACCGAAGGTAGCCGTGCCGGCGGTCAGCCCCTATCGCCGAGTTGGGTCTCGATGCTGGGCGGCAGCGGGATGATGGTAACCACGCCGGCGGCCACGACGGTGTCGTCCCGGCCTGGCGTGCTTGCCATGACGGCGATCAGGGTTGGCGTGTTGCCTTGGCGGCGTATGGTCTGGAATTGGCGCTTGGTTTCACCGCGCCCATTCTGGCGACGAGGAGGGAGGGGATGAGGGGGGAGACCTGCTTCTGTGTGCCGCTTTCATCGATGAGGCGCCCGGCCGCGGCCCACATGGTGGGCAAGCGTGTCATGTCGTCTGGCAGGTTGGCTGACTTCGGCCAAACATCGCACGGGCCGCCGACGGCGGTCTGTGGGGTCGCCGCGAAGAGAAGGAATCCGGTTTTCTTAGGGACGTCGGCCGGTCCGTATGCGAATGCTGGACCCTTTCTCGAACAGGCCATGGCGACGGGACAAGCCAGTTTGATAGCGTCGAGCAGGCGGACGATCGCCGGCTCTAGAAATGCCGGAGTTTCTGGAGAGAGATGGCGGCCGGCCGTTGCTCGAATGGACCGTCCGTAGATTTCTCTGAGTTCTTCGGTCGAACATGGCTACCGTTCCGGTCAGGCGACTGCAATCTTCCACTTGGGGCGGGTGTCCGAGCCGGCGCGGATGAGTTTGCGGTTCCCCACCATCCTGTCGCGGTTGGTACCCAGCCATTGGCCGAGGGGGAGGGCGTCGAGGTGGCCGATCTTGTTCTTGGCCACGGGGCTGATGGCGTTTAGCCAGTCGGGATATTTTGGTGCGGCCTTTTCGTAATCGTAGGCCGACGCTGCATCGACCAGTTCGGCGGTCGAGGCTCCTGTAAGGTAGCATTCCGGCCATGCCATCAGGACGGCCGCGAGGTCGCTACCTGACGGGTCTTCTTCTCGGATCTTCGCCATCGAGTTGGCTGGATTAGGCCAGCCGAGCCACACCAACGAACCGCACACCAGGTCACTCCAGAGCTCGTAGGACGGCACACGGTGCGGCTTATTTGGCATCCCGGCGGCGACGTAGGCCCGCGCGATCGTCAGGATTGCGCCGACATACTTCCCGCGGTCCACCAGGACGGTGGCCACGGGGTCGCCCTTGAACGTCCGCGTGGTCGGATCGGCAACGTTTGCGTCCAGCCGACCGCGCACACAGCGGCGCGTCAGGTCGCCATAGATGACGAGGTTGTTGCCGTTCGCGAACACCGTAAAAGTGTTGTTGATGCGATACAGTGTGCTGGCGCCGAGGGCGCGGACTTCCAGCACAGGGCGCTCACTGACCTGCGCCAGAAAGTCGCCTGTGAGCACGGCGTTGCAGTTGTCCAACGCGATGATTGGGTGCCCCGCCATCGCCGAGCCGATAAGCCGCTTCTCCGTCTCCTCCTCCCGCGGCGCAACAGACTTCACAGGGCAGCGCTCGCCGATGCAGATAGAGGAGCTGGTATCGGCCAGGTAACTTTTGCCTGTGCCGGGGGTGGGCGCGGTGGTGACGTGCAACGGCACGGCGGGTCCGAGTGCGGCGCGCAACGTGGGCGTCATCAGCATGCTCATTCCAACCGAGCGGTCGACGAGTTCCACAAAGGGAAACTCGACCAGCAAGTCCTCCAGCAGATTGAGCGCCAAGACCGCGTCACGCCGCGTCGGCCGGTCGGGGATCTCGGCCATCGCCGGCGGGTCGTGTAGGAACAGGCCGGTCGCGGGGTCATATCCTGGCTGGCAGAGCAGGCTCCAGTCAGGCCGCAGGGTTTGTGTGCTGATGACACCGACCAGCGGCGGGAACGGCCAGTGCCCGGCCATTGCGCCGATTTCTTCGACAATGTCCCCGGGGCAGTCGATGGGGGCCAGCCCGTCTTTCCCCGTTCTTCTCCAATTGGCCGACGTGTTCAGTGCGCGCCCGAGCATGGCCGGTGCGACGGAAACGATGCCAGGAACGGCGATTTCTTTTCCGTCCGACGATCGGGCGGTGGTCGAGCAGACGCGAACCAACTGGCCGCCGCGTTGATAGAATGGAACCTTTGCCGCATGCATGGCGACGATCCCGGCGTCGGCGGCCTCGTGCCGCAGGCCCGGCGTCACCACAATTTCCGGCAAGGATGGCGTCGGGCCCGCCTGCCCACGGCTGCCCTTCGCGGCAACGCTGCGTAGGTCCTTCAGGCGCGCACGGATTGCGCCCTTGCTAACCTTGCTGCGCTTCGCGGCGAGGCCTATCAGGAGGTCTTCGTCGGTCTTGTTGACTTCCGCGTTCGCAAGCATACGCACGGCGATGTCAGGCGCGGCCCGGTCTGCGCCGGCCTTGATGGCGGCCTCGATGGCAGCGGCATCGTATTTCAGGCTGTAGGTTGTCCGGCCGTGGGCGAAGCTGTTGATCCACGGCGCCCCGTCATCGCGGAGTAGGACTTTTGCCTTGCCACGACCATATTCGACGCCCTCGACCGGATCGGCGAGCGTTGCTCCCTCGAAGCGCTCTGGGTCGGCCAGCACGCCGGCCACGGTGCAGCCGGCGAATTCGTCTGAATCAAACTCGAGCACGACTGGCGGCAGCAACACGCCGCGACACTGGCGCTCGGCGATGTATTGTGCGGCCTCCGTTGTGCCGCCGGTGCGCGCGGCAATGAGGGTTGCCTGCTGCTTGGACGAACTTGGCTCTGACCTTCTCCGCGTCCGTTTTCAGGCGGTAGGTTTCGGCGCGCTCCAGATCCCCCACCTTGGTGCGTTCCATGAGCGTGAGCTCGGGCAGGGCTGTGCGCGTATCCCACAGCCCGCCGGGTGTGACCTCGGCTGGGCGGGAGTCCTGGCCCAGCGGCGAGACCAGATCCGGCGCGCCCTCGAACGAGATGCGCTCGGCGCCCCCGACCATCCTGTCCACGATGCTGCGCTTCAGCAGGGCCCCGCCCTTGCCGATCATCAACCAGCCGAAACCGGCCAGCCAGCAGCGGGCGTCCGCCACCCGCAGGGCGCGCTCGGCGTCGGACCCGTCGGCGATCCCGACGTATTTGTGTATCCCGCCCGACCCTTGGAAGCGTTCCCCGGTATCCTTGCGGAACAGGCCTGCGCTGGTCGAGGCGCGCAGCACGGAGCAAACGCCGTCCAGTTGCGGCAGGACCGAGTGGAGCGCGGCCACGAAGCCGCCGGCCTCGTCAATCCGTTTGCGGACTGTGTCCGGCATGCCCTTTTGGTCGTAATCGAACAGCAGGGGCGTAGGTTGATCCGGCCGGTAGATGATGAAATCGCTGGTGCGCGCGATGATATCCGGCCGCGCTACGCCGTTCATCTGCTGGAGTTTCGCCTTTGTCTCGACATCGACGCGGTCAGGAAGAACGTCGCGCAAGGCGCCCAGCACGATTGCCTCACGCGAACTCAGCCCAGTGATCAGCTCCGCGAATTCTTCCGGCGTGACCTTGGTTCGCCGCGCCTCGCCGCGAGACATCACACACGCGCTGCCGTCGCTGACCACGTTGCCGCCGGCGTCCAAACTGATGCGCTTGCTCAGCGGCCCGTTGCTTTTGGTCAGCAGCACGATCTCGAAGACCGGTTGGTCATCCGGCCTGCTGGGGGTGCTCATTGTTGCACCCACGCCGAGAGGATGTCCCGCTCGCTTTGTTCTGCGATCTTCAGGACATTCAGTTGGTCTGGCGGCAGATGAACTTCGATCGTTTCGCGGACCAACGCTCGGAGACGGTCAGGTTCGATAGCATCCAACTCGACGCTGATGTCACCAAAACCCTTGGAGCGGGTATCGCTCGTTTTGGTTGGTCGGGTTGGCAGTCGCCAAGCTTCGATCTGAGCCGGTGTCACGGCGATGCGCTGGAACGTGATGTCAGCTTTCGGCGCCATCTCCCGGAGTGTCTGCTCGATCTTCTCTCCGGCGTTAACCCCGCTCGGGTCGTAGTCGCCCAGGTGATAGATGAAGGCCGGCATGTCGAGCCCGTCGATGTATTCAGCGGCCGAGTGGAGAAACGACAAGCTGGCATAACCGCGGGCCACCATCAGCGGTACGTCGTACTCCGCCGTCACCGGGACGATCACCCCGGACAACGCATCCTTTTCCAACCAGATCTCGACGTAGACATCGGCGTCATGCCAGAGGGATTTGCGATAGAACCGGGCCGTCTCGCTCAGAGCATGCTGAATGCTGGTGAAGGTTTGAGGCTTACGCTGCCAGCGGGTGCTGTCTGCCAGCCAGCCGTATGGCAACTCGCCGCTACGACGCATGGCGACCAGATCAGTCTGGATCTTGTTATAGCCGTTCTCGGTTTTCTCGACGATGCCGTGGACGGTCGCCTGGTAGTACACCTGCCGGACGCTCATCGGATGCATGCGCTGCACGATCCGGTAGAGATCCTCGCGCCGTTCATCCACCTGGCTCTTGGTGGCGCGGACCCTCTTTATCCGGCTAGCCTGATAAGTCCCACTCACCGCGGCACCAAACGAAGCCGGCGAGGGGCAAAGTGATCGCCCCCGAGAGCGCGGACGATGGCCGGGTCGCGCCGCTCGTATCGCCGAAGTCGATCAAGTAATGACGTGGCGTCATCGCCATTACCGATCCCCGCGGCCAGGAATTCGCTATTATCAGCCGCCCCGCTGAAGACTTGCATAGCCGATGCTCGGTGGAGTTTCGCCGCGCCGACGGGTTAATCCGCTTGGTCGTTTGGAGCGCGGCGTCCGCCCATGGTGATAGGCGCGGCGGTAAGCTTCGCGTAGGCGATCTCGAACAGCGTCGTGGTCGAGATGATCGCCTTCCCGTTCACATGTCGGGTCGGTAGCGGCCACGCTTCTAAACTACGAAATGATACCGGGAATAAGTATTTGCTGACCAGCTCAGCGCCAGTGCGACGATCCACGTTGATCGGCAATTCAACCAACCGTTCAACGAGGCTCGGCGGTAGCGCCGCCGCCGAGTTCGGATTTGAGAGTTTGGACATGGATGCTGTGCGGCTCCGCAACGTGTCGTGAAGCCACGTACGTAGCGTGTCCGGCCCGCGCTGTCCCCAAAAAGCCTTGCGCGAGTTCGGGCACTAGCCAGTGCCAGTTATCGCGCAGGGGACTTGACCTGCTTCTTCCAGTCGCGCCAGCCTCTATCCAGAAGATCGCCGACGCGCCTGTTGGACAGATCGATCAGCCCTCTGAGGCGGGCGACGTAGGGCGCGGCCATCGTGCGGGCTTGAGCGAGGTACTGCGCTTCCTTTGCGGCGGAGGTTTCTGCGTCTCCATTGGCGCGGAAAGGAGCGGGATACGGAGATGCGTCGATGGCATCAGCAGCATGGCGAATGACGGCCCTCGCCCAGTCGATCGAACCGCCAATTGTCTCGCCGGATTTTATCCGCGTGAGAGGTTTGCTTTTGTAAATCGCCTCGTGCGCACCGGCGAGGGACTTAAACAACTCCTGACCAAATAGATCGGTTTGGCTTGCGTAGAAGCGAGGACGTCGCTCCAATTGTTCCAACTGCCACCGCGCCAGCAGGCTCACCAGCGCGACCGTCCGAGGCAACCGGTCAATCAAGAACGACGCACGTGCGCGGTATTGGCAGCGTCCCTCCTCATCAACACCGCTTCCCTCAATCTCTGGACCGCGCTCATCCCAAGCAGCCCGCGAAAATGCGTCGAGTCGATCGGGTAGGTCGGGGCGAGCACCGACCATTCGATCCAATGACTGGCGAAACTCGTCAATCGCGACCGGTCTAGACTTCCACTTCCACTCTTTCGTCGGATTCTTGCATTCTTCCGGACTTTGAGCGAGGGCTTTTAGAAGGCCGTCCGCTTGTCGCGCTACTTGCATCGTACCATCGCCGCTTGCGTTGTGGCTCGCCCTCCCACTCCTGCATCTTGTCGCACTGGATGGCCCAGTCGAAGGCTTGGCGGAGATGCTGCGCGACCCGTATCATTTCAACATCCGTTGCCTGCCGTACCTGTAGCGCAGGGTTTTGTTTCGCGGCTTCGGCGCTCAGCTTCCACACGTCTTCGGCCGTGATTAGCCACAGCGGAACAATGAGGGGGATTTGATAGTCGGGATGGCGAGCGGCGCGGTTGCGGCTACCTTGCGCCTTAGCGACGGCTCGGTGAGCTTTCGTTTCTCGGTCAACGCGGCCTTTCATCTCGGTGCACCCTTTCGATCAGTGGTCTGGCCAAGGGGCGCCCCGTATTCAGTCGGCGGGGGATGCGATCGGCACCACGTTCGCGTCTGCGTCGCCTCCATTTCGCGCTGCGGTCAGCAGCCGCCCCCACAGTTCCATCGCCCGGACCTGTTCAGGCCAGCGGCTCGCACGCTGGTATACACCCAGCACTCCGCCACGGGTCGCGGACTGCCGATGGTTCAGCACCGCGTCGGCCACTGCCTCGGGAATGCCCGCCTCGCCCAAAGTCGAAGCGAAGCTCCGCCGCGTATCGTGAAATCGCCACCCCGTCAGATCGGGGGCCGCCTTCGCAAGCGCAGCCTTGATCTTGGTGAAGGTGTCCACTGCCTTGCCTGACCGTGGCGAGGGGAACACGAGCCCTTTACTTGGCTTGCCGCCTGCTTCGTGCCGCCCGCATAGGATGTCCAACGCCAGAGAATGCAAATGCAGTCTGTGCGGATCACGATTCTTTGTCATGTGACCGGGTTGAGACCAGATGCCGGCTTCAAGGTCAACGTGCTGCCACTCCATGCGGGTGGCCTCGCCCCTACGGCAGGGGACCGCGATCAAGAAGCGGATAAGGTCGCGGTGAACCCCATCCAACCCCTTTGCCTCGGCCGCCAGCTTCCACAACCGGGCAAGATCGGCGGGGCCGAGATAGTGACGCCCTTGAGGCAGGCGCCCGCGGCCTCCGGGCCTTCGCGACCATGTTGCACGGGTTCACCTGCAGCAACCCGTCGTCCTGGCACCAATCGAAGAACCGACTGATGGCCCCAAACCGGTGGCGGGCGGCGTTCGGATGTTCAGGATCGGCCCGCAGTAGCCGTCGCAGGTCGGATACGCCGACATCGGCGACCGATTTACTACGGCACCTCATCGCCGCGACTGCTGCGCTCACATGAGAGATTTCTTCCCTTGCGTGCTTGTCCGAAATGATACCGCTGCCGCGCAGCCGCATCCGCTTGGGAACGTCCTTGATGTAGGCTTCAAGCAGTCGATCCACCGTGCGGGCGCGGCGCGCGGCGTCATCTGCGATCTTTCTCTTGCGAATAGCGGCCGGATCACCGCCAGCCTTGGCGAGGCCCTTGTGGACGTTGGCTGCTACTCGCGCTGCGTCGGGTGAATGGTCCGCCGGGCACCCGATGCTGATCGATCGGGACGCAAATCGCTTGCCCGTCCCAGCATCAACCCCCGGGGCTTGTAGTCGAAGCGCCATGTCAGACTGGTAGAGTTCACCACCAGGGCCAGCCCCCGGCATTCGGCATCACCGATAACGATTCGCTGGCCAGCCGCCCGGCGGCGCCAGGCCGCGTCGATCGTCGCCTTGGTAATTTTGGTCGGCCCTTCTCGAAGCACGTTCATCGCTACCCACTCCCAATCGCTCGCCAAACTAGGCTAATCCTGACCGGACATTGACCGGACATTCGGCGCGGAGGCAAGCGGAAACTATCGGGAAACTGCGGAAGCCTAAAGCGCGTAAATTTGGCCAAAATATGAGATTTTCGTGGGGTCACGGGATCGCACGGAGGCCTGCGGAAGTGACTACCAGCGGTTTTGTAAACCGAAGGTCGGGGGTTCAAATCCCTCACCCGGCACCAGCCATCCAGAAAATCGAGACAGGCCAGTAAGTTATTGATAGAAAAGCGTTGCGAGCCGCCTGATGGGGACACATCATGGGGCCACAAACGCGATGGTAACGCTTATCGTGAGCCAGCCCTGGCAAGACCCTCGGACCGGAATTTGGAAACTTCGGAAGCGCATTCCGCAGCGGTACCGACGCGTTGCCGGCCAGCGGGGCGACACGGTCAAGCTCAGCACCGGAACCGCCGACCGGCATGAAGCGAAACGGCGATGGCCGGACCTGCTTCGCCAATGGAGCGAGCTGGAGGCCGAATGGGAACGCCGGCTGAACCTCGTGGTGATGACCGCTGATCGAGCCAACGAGGTTACGGCAGGATGGGCGGCCTACATTGCCGCCGGCGGCAGGTTGGAGACCGACGGGGAAGATTTCCGACCTGTTCGAGCCTTTGGACATTCCCGCCGAACGAACGGCTGCCCGCGTGTCCCGGATGTGGCGGCGGGTCGACTTTCACGCCGACGAGGCTCTGCGGCTGGCGGGGATCAGCGTGGCTCCGGACACCAAGGAGGTCCTCGCGCGCACAATGCTATCGGCTGTGCATGCGGCGTACCTACAGGCCGACCTTCGGGGACTTGGCGCCGTCGGACCTCAGTCCTTTCTCAATCCACTCGCCGAGGTCAGCGCACACCTGCCACACGTCCCCGCACCACCGAAACCTGCGCCGGCAATGGTCGCGGGCGCGCTTTCGATGAGCGGATTGCTGCAGGTATGGAAGAGTACCTCGACCACAAAGCCAAGCGTTGTCACCGAAACCGAATATGCGGTCGGTTCGCTCATCGCATTCGCAGGCAGTGATGACGCAACCCTAATCACACGAGACTTGCTTGTGCGATGGCGCAATTCGATGAAGGCCGCTGGCCGAAGCAATGCCACCTGGAACAACCGCCTTTCACTGATTCGCCAAGTGCTCGTTAGGGCGGTTCACGATGGCCGGCTTGCGGCTGACCCGACGGAAAAACTGCGGCTGCAGAAGAATGCTCCGCAGTCTTGGCTCCCATATTCTGATGTAGAGGCCGCTCAAATTTTAACCGCGGCCCGGAAGGAGACACAGCCATCACGGCGATGGGCCCATTGGATCATGGCGCTCACGGGAATGCGCGTTGGCGAGGTACTACAGCTATCCGCAAGCGATGTCCGGGAAGATGACGCCATCTCTTACTTTGCAGTGCACCAGGACGACGCTGAGAAAAGCGTCAAAAACAGCCAGCGGCGAAATATACCAATTCACTCAGCCCTGGTCGCCGAGGGTTTGCTTGGGTATGTGCGCTCCCTCCCCGCTGGCAGCGCCTTGTTCCCCGATAAGGCGCTGGATAGGCATGGCCGTCGCGGCGGCCGCGGCTGGAATGTGGTGGGCAAGTGGGTGCGCGTGACGGTCGGTATACATGACCCCCGAAAGGCTCCCGACCACTCGTGGCGTCATCGCATGGAGGACGAACTTCGGAACGCCGATCTCCCCGAGGACATACGGGACGCAATTGCCGGGCATGCCCGCAAAACAGTCGGGCGAGTCTATGGCGTTCGTGGTAAATCATTGAAACGGTTAAGCCAGGCCATTGAACGACTGAGCCTGCCGCGAGGTTTGTCACCTGCCAGCGATTGCCAAACCGTTGATCATTCAATGCCCGTCGGCGACGTGCGGCCGATCGAAAACAGGTAGCCGAGCACCAATCGCAGCGCAGCGCCGCGACATCGTTGCAGGAGAAAATGAGTTTGCAGCACCGTGCCGCGGATAGTGTAGTTGGCGACAAACGCACTATTGCAGATAAACCCATATTCTCTAACCTATTCGTTGCCTAACGGAATTGCCGGTAGGGTGCCAAACCCCAACCTTGCCAGGTCGAGGGTTCGAATCCCTTCGCCCGCTCCAGGTTCTCTCCTTACGAAGTCTCGGGTTTTTTATTTCGTTTCAAGAACATTATCACATCGGTTTCCGGGTTAAGTTTACCCGTTAACGGCCCCCTCCTCCGGCAACAGATGTCGGTGCTTGCGAGGCACATGCCTCACGATGGTGGCGATGGGTCCCGGTTGCACTGGCTTCGGCTTCTTCGCGCGCTCAGGGCGATGGACGGTGTAAACGATCCTGCTGGCCATGCGTGAAAGTTGGTAGCGGCGAGCGAGAGCAATTCGCCCTGATTAAATTTTAGCAAAAATCAAGCGGTCACAACCATTGTCAGGCTATAGGGCTCGACCATTTTGCGGAGATTTCTGTGCCTGACAACTCGTTCCTGCGTAGCTTGCCGAAAGTGCTCGATACCAACCAGCGCATGGCGCTGGACATGGTGATATACTCGATTGACCTCGTCGAAATCGCAATGGCCCGGCTGCGCCATGCAGGACACCACATGGTCTCCAAACTCCCGGAGTTCGATAAAGACCCACGGGGGCGTCGCGCCATGTACCTCGATGCGTGGTCGCTGGTAAATAGCGTCCACGACCTGCGGACGATCCTGAAGAAGTTTCCAGGCACTCTCGAAGCGCCGGAAATCTCCAAATTCATCGAAGAAACCGAGATCGCGACGACGCTCCGTAACAAAATCGATCACCTGCCAGGTAATCTTCTGAACTTGCGCGACCAGAAGAGCGCATCGGCCTTGTTCGGAAGCCTGTCGTTCGTTTGGTTATATGAATTCAGGGATGACGGCATACCCACCAAGGCGAAGATATGTATTGTATCAACCGGTCATTTCCATCGCGAAGGCGAGCGCATGGCCGCAGCTGACCCATTCTGCATAAAAGAATCCCCGGTTGATAACTTCACGCTCAATGCCTTTAAGGGCGTCGTCAACCTGAGCGATATGGCGCGAAAGGTTGCCGCTTTCGGGAAATTCATGAACAATTCTGTCGGAGCTCATATCAAGCAGTCCGTCGAGGACAAAGCTGCACGGGCCGGAGGTAATCGCCACTCGAGGCCGATTGTAATCGCCACCTGAGGCCGGTCGAAACCGCCACCTGAGGCCGGCGAATTCGCCAGTCTGCTGGTGGAGGAAGCCGCCGCTGACATCGAAGTAATCGCGACTACTGTTCCGCCCTTTTTGGCGGGGTAGCAGTAGTGCCGAGACCGAGGGCGGAGATGCGGCGGATCAGGGAAGTGTTACGGTTGCGTGCGGAGTTAGGGCCGAATCTGAGTGCCATATCGGCAGGCGCGAAGCTGGCGCGCTCGACGGTGCGGGCGTATCTGGATCGAGCGGCGGCGGCAGGGCTGGACGCCGCGGCCGCCGATGGGTTGTCGGAGACGGCGCTGGAGGTGGCGCTTTACCCGCCGTCATCGGCCACCGATGGTCGCGCACTGCCCGACTGGGCGGAGGTGGATCAGGAACTGCGGCGCCACAAGCACGTCACGCGCAAGCTGCTTTGGATGGAGGACAAGGCAGCCGATCCGGACGGTTTGGGGTTCAGCCAGTTCAAATTGCGGCTCAGCGAATGGCAGAAGGCCTCGGGGCGAGGCCTGTCGATGCGCCAGGTGCACCATGCCGGCGAGACGGTGCAGGTCGACTACGCCGGCGACACGGTCGCGGTGATGGACGACGGTACGGCGCGTGCGACGCAGATATTCGTGGCCTGCCTGCCGTGTTCGGGGCTGATTTACGCTGAGGCCAGTTGGACCCAGGCGACGGAGGACTGGCTTGGCGCGCATGTCCGTCTGTTTGCCTTCCTGGACGGCGTGCCGGCGAAGGTTGTGCCCGACAATCTGAAGGTCGGCGTCACCCATGCCTCGTATTACGACCCGGTGATCAACGCCAGTTATGCCGCGTTGATCAAGCATTACGGCACGGCCGTGGTCCCGGCACGGTCACGCAAGCCGCGGGACAAGCCGGGGGTCGAAAATGGCGTTTTGCAGGCCTGTCGTTGGCTTCTGGCTCCGCTCCGCCATCGCCAGTTCTTCTCGTTGGCTGAGCTAAACCAGGCGATCGCGCTGCTGCTGGTCGAACTGAACGACAAGCCGATGGCGCCGCCGCGCGAGGGTAGCCGGCGCAGCCTGTTTGAAGCGGTCGAACGCGCCGCCCTCAAGCGCTTGCCGATCGAGCCCTACGTGATCGGCCACTGGGCGATCGGGGCAACCGTCAACCTCGACTATCACGTCGCGGTCGATTGGAACTTCTACTCGGTGCCCTATGCGCTGGTGCGCAAGCGCGTCGATGTCTTCCTCACTCGGACCGGCGTGCAGATTTTCCATCGCGGTGAGCGGGCCGCCAGCCATGCCCGGGTGGCCGGGCAAAATCACTGGGCCACGCTGGGCGAACACATGCCGCCGGGGCACAGCGCGGTGGCCAAGCGGACGCCGGACTGGGTTCGCGACCAGGCGGCCAAGGTCGGTGTGGCCACCGCGGCCTATGTCGAGCGGCTGCTGACCGGGCGCGATCATATCGAACAGGGTGTGCGGTCCTGCCTCGGCATTCTGCGCTTGGCGACCCGCTACCCGGGCGAGCAGTTGGAGGCCGCTTGCGTGCGAGCGCTGTCGGCAGGTGCGAGTTCATCAGGCTTTGTCGAGCACCTGCTCAAGAGCGGGCGGCCACTCGTCGACCCCGTGGCCGAGGATGGCGTCGGCCATCACGGCAACATTCGCGGCCCCGGCTACTACCATTGACGATCGGCGCCACCGATCCAGCAACAAGGACACAAGATGCACCAGCCGACCATTGAGAAGCTGCACGACCTGCGCCTGGGAGCCATGGCCAACGCACTGACCGCGCAACTGCAACAGCCCGAGATTGACGCCATGCCGTTCGCCGAGCGGCTGGCATTGCTGGTCGACATCCAGCATAGCGCGATGCTCACCGCGGCCTTGGCGCAGCGTCTGACCCGGGCGGGCATGCGTCAATCCGCCTGCATGGAAAATCTTGACCTGCGTACGCCGCGCGGACTGGACCGCACGACCATACAGGCCTTGGCCAGCGGGCTATGGATCCGCCAACACCGCAACGTTTTAATCAGCGGGGCGGCTGGCGTCGGCAAAAGTTGGATTGCCTGTGCCCTGGGCAATCAGGCCGCCCGCGATGGCGTCTCGGTGCTTTACAAGCGCCTCTCGCGGCTGCTCGACGAGTTGGCGATTGCCCGGCTGCATGGCCGTCAAGCACGGTTGTTGAAGACACTGGCTCGCACCCGGCTGCTGATCCTGGACGATTGGGCGATGGTCAAGCTCACCGCTGATCAGCGCCGCGACCTGATGGAGGTCATCGACGATCGCCACGACCGTGGCTCGACCATCGTGGCGACCCAAATCCCCCAGGACAGCTGGCACCTTCAGATTGGGGATCCGACATACGCCGACGCGATCCTGGATCGTCTCGTCAACAACGCATATCGCCTCGAGCTCACGGGCAAGTCGATGCGCGGCAACGGCGCCCGTCGGGCGGTGGCGGATCCGGTTGGAGATGAAATAGGCGAACAAAGTAAATAGCTTAGTCTAGTTATCCCCGTTATTCACACGTTACACGGTCGGCAAAAATTACAGCATCAATCACAACAAGAATATTCTAATTGACGACTTCTCTTCTTTCCAGATAAAGTTGTTCGTCAGTGGCAGTTTGCCTCGCCTAACGGCTCGGTGCCTGCGGCCAGGGGTGGCGGTTTCGACCGGCCTCGGGTGGCGAATTGAACCGGCCTCAGGTGGCGAATTCACCGGCCCGCGCAGACAAAGCCCAAGAATTGGGTCTGAGCTCGGCTGAGTTGATGCAACATGCGGCCGCGGACGCCCTGTTCGTCATCGATATAACCTATGGCCCGCTAGCAGAGGCGCCGGCAGCTTAAAGGGGGGTACGAAAATATCTGTTGAAATCTCCCCCCCGAGCTTGCCCATGATTCGCGCGAATGTTTCCATGCGGCATGGCCGGAAAATTATTCGGTGTGTTATCAGTTAATACCGCAGCCACGACACGAATCCCTCCATTTCCGGATCGACCGTCGTATCAGTGATTGTGATTGGCATAGGGCGACCTCTCAACGGCGCAAACGTTTTAGACGCAGAATTTTTCACCAGGGAAACAGCCTGCGGCTCAGTCTCGAAGGATTGTCAAATCACGATATCGAATGCCGTCCTGAATTCGCCGACGATACGCGAAGCTTACGCCCGGTGGCTGATCCATCACGGTGTCACTGATCCGGCATCGTGGCAGTAAATCATTTGGAAGTCGCATAGAGGCTTGAGGCTGCCCACTCTGTACCCTCGGTCGACCTAGCCAATCGACGGCGGGCGGGGAGCGACAGGCTCCGCCGGTGCCGGAGGTCTTGGTGGCGATGGTGGTTTCAGTGGTGCGGCCAGTTTGCCCTTCGCCGCCGCCGCGGTGTCATGCGCCGCTTTCACCGTCGATTGATAAGTCTGCGATGCCGCCGCGGCCTTGTCGTTCGCCGCCGCCAGCTTCTCGTGTTGCGTCCGTTGAGCGTTGGCTTCGGCATCCGGCGCGGCCTCGATAATGTCTCGGTATCTCATGTCAGTATTTAGCCTGCCCTTGCGGCAACACGCGATTATCCACCGAATTCCAGCGGTGCCCCACGAGCTTCGCACAACACTGGACTAGTGTAGGATGGAGCGATGCGTGTGGAACCCTTCTTGGCTGACACCTTTCTGCGGGCTGCCGTGACAGCAGTGACACAGGGAGGCTACAACCTGCATCAGACCCTAGATACGCTCCCCGTGCCGATTTACGTCACGAACTCCGAGGGGGTCATCACCTATTTTAATCGAGCCTGCATCGCATTCGCAGGTCGGACGCCGCATCTTGGACAGGACAGTTGGTGCATTACTTGGAAGCTCTTCACAGCGGCCGGGGAGTTTCTTCCTCACGATCAATGCCCGATGGCGGTTGCGATACGCGAGAAGCGGGCGGTAAGAGGGATCGAAGCTTGCGCCGAACGGCCGGACGGCACCCGCCTCAGTTTCTTGCCCTATCCCACGCCCTTGTTCGGCGAGGACGGGACGCTCACCGGCGCGGTGAATATGTTCATCGACCTGACGGCATTGAGAAAGATGCAGGCTTTGCGGGAGCAGGCCGCGCGAGCCCGACAACTTGCAGGTGCGACCACTGACCGTCGGACTACGGATATTCTCAATTCGTTAGCGGCTGAATACGAGGAAAGGGCACGACAGATCGAGAACGCGCGCTAGGCGATCCTCGGTTGGCTGGGGGAAGCCCGCCCTTTCCGGCGTGGTCTATCGCCGTGCGGCACCGCGGCGCGACGGGTCTTTCAGCCATGGCGATCCTGAGACACACCCTGAGAATTTGTCGTCAAATATTGGCAGCGTCGGTGCCACCCGAAGCAATCGGCTTCGTAGGCAGCGCGCCGTCCACTCGATCCGTACGGTAACCGCACCCAGCTTTGCCAACAATTCGGGCGTCACTGTTGCTGTCCACCTAACTGACTGGCCGCCACCCGATGGACTACACGGCCTCCTTCAGTTCCTTCGCTGGCCGGAAGGCTATCTTCTTGCTGGTCGCGATCTCGATCGACGCGCCGGTCGCTGGGTTTCGACCCATCCGAGCCGGTCGCGCCCTTACTTGCAGTATCCCGAGGCCGGTCAGGCGGATTTTGTCGCCCTTCTTGAGATGCTGGACGGCAATCGCCATCAGATCGCCCAGCACTGCTTCGGCAACCTTCTTCCGCAAGTCATGGCCTTCCGCCAACTCGGCTGCGATCTGCTTGAGCGTGATGGTGATCTGCGGCGCAGCCTTCGCCGGAGCCGACTTCTTGGGAGGTGGGGCGGCCTTCTTCGGCGGTGCGGCTTTTTTTACAGGGGTCGCTACCTTAGCCGCCGGAGCGGCAACCTTCTTGGCGGCAGGGGCGGCTTTCTTCGCTGGCGGCATGACGATCTCCTTTGGACAAATTCGCTTGGGCAACATGCTCGCGCCAAACCGATTCGGACAAATCGGGCGATGGCCAGATCGTGCGGTATCACACGGACACGCAGGCGGACAGCAGTAGGTAGATTCCGATGGTTCACTCATCTGGCAAACTGATCTGAAGTGGCGATGGACGTACGCCACAGGCGACGGGAGAGATACCGTGTTGGCTGTCAATGCTGCATTTGGTTTCCTTTCTATCTGGCTGAGCGTGCCGGCGTGCTCGCTACTGTCAAGGACAAGGCGCACTGCCGTGCGCGGGCCTGCAGCCCTCCTTGACCTCCGCTGCGCGCGCCGACTGACGTGTTGACTGATCGGGACGGCGGAATGATCGGTTTCCAATCGAACAACGGAATAGGGGAAGTCACCGCGGCTCAGGCTGGCATGGCGATAGCCGGATCGAACGGCTTGCCCGTCTTCAGCACACCAAAACAGAGAACCAGGAGCTTGCGCATGGCCGCGACGACGATCTGTTTGGGCTTGAGGCGGCCCGCTTGCTTGAGGCGCGCGACAAGGGCTGCGACGGCGGGATTGAAACGCATCGCCGACAGCGCTGGCATGTAGAGTGACGAACGCAGAGTAGCATTGCCGATCTTGGAAATGCGCGCCGGTCGGTCGATTGACGTGCCGGATCGGTGGTGGCTCGGGTTGAGCCCCGCGTAGGCGACCATCTCACCACTCCGGCGCAGAACCCCAGGCTCCGGCATTTCCGCCAGGAGCGACGCGGCCAGTGTTTCGCCGACACCGATGACACTGAGCAGCAGGTCGCGTCTGCCGCGCAACGTGGCGTCCTGGTCGATCGTTTCGCCAATGGCCCGGTCGACCGTCTCAAGCTGGCGCGTGAAATGCTCGATCGTCATGGCAGCCACCTCGGTTGTGGTGCTGTCGCCGAGACCACTGCCGAGGCGATTCTTCCACTCCGCCCGGTTCCTGATGAGGCCGGCACGGACGGTCTGCAGCTCGCACAGTCGCCGCATCGCAGGCGATGGCGGCGTCCATGGTGCCGGGTTAAATAACGCGGCGTAGTCGCGGATCAGGGCAGCATCGACCTTGTCGGTCTTGTTACGACCGAGCTTGGTGCGGGCGAAGTCCCGGATCTGGGCCGGGTTGACCACGCTGACGACGTGACCTGCGTCATGCAGCGCCAGCGCCACGCCGAGGCTGTGAGGTCCGGTCGCTTCCATGCAGACATGGGCTTGTTTGCTGCCCATGGCCTTCAGCCAGGACAGCAGCCGCTTCCAGCCATCTGGATTGTTCTCGAAGATCCGGGCCTGCTTTCGCTGGCCTCTCGCGCAGTTTGCATCCAAGGTCTCCTTGGACACATCGATTCCAACTATAGAGTCGCTCACTTCTTGCTACCATTTGAAAGACGCATACAACAAGGCTCCGCGTCGGACCACCTTGTACGCGGGATCAGCGGCCTGCCGCGTCCCTGGATACCGTTCGGCATGAACAGCGGAGCTTGGAGAAGCGGGGCCATATCTCTCCCACGGGTTCTTCGACCAATGGATGGCACCAGGCTCACCGCTTTCCTTGCTGTTCAGCGGGACATTGTTACCCGCCGAACAAGCTGCAACGTACAAGGGTGTCTGGTTCGTCGATGGCTGACACGGTGACGAAGATGCGCACACGACACTAAAGATGGCCGTGTCCTATCGGGAGTAACCTCGCCAGCGGTCTCTTCGGCCCGGAGCATTGGGAACGAGCCCACGAGGATTGCCGGTCCCGTCAAGAGCAAAAGCAGAGGTGATGGTGGCAACCCCAGCAGGGAACCACTCGCTGCGTCACGGCGACGACAAGAGTTGGCCATTGCTCGCCCCCACCGCACAGTCATAGAGGACTTATGCTTCCTCGACGCGTGGGAGAAGGGACTCGTCCTGAATTTGAGCGCCTTCCTCCGTGCCCGGCAAATCCGCCGTGGGAACCGCGCCGTTCGAGATAACGATGTGGTATTTCCTCCGTGATCGACTACCCGGTTCGAAACAACTCCGTCCGCAATCTTCGCAGCGTTGCTGCCTCGCGTTCCAAGCGATCGACTTCCAAGCCTATCGCGGTCGCAAAAGGGACAACCATGGCGTTTCGGCCAAGACTGCGGAACTCGTGCTTGAGGTGCTGTTCCGTCTCCGAGGAAACATTGCCGTTGCGACGCTCCCTTTGGAGTTCGGCGATGAATTGGCCTGCTGTTGTCATTTGACCATTGTACCCCAATTTGCCCTTAGATCGGATGGGGCCACCAATTCCTTCCGCGATTGCCGAATGAATGGACGCGCGATCAGCACTTCCGTATCAATGCGAGTTCAAACGGAGACGAACGAAGTGGAACACCAGATCATTACCCTGACGGCTGATATCGTATCGGCCCATGTAGCCAACAATGACGTGGCAGTAAATCAGCTAGCGGGCCTGATCCGCGAGGTGCATCGGATGCTCGCTACAGTCGAGCAAGTTCCAGTCGATCCAATTAAGGCGGAACCTGCGGTGGCAGTGAAGAAATCCGTGTTTGCGGATCACATCCTCTGCCTCGATTGCGGCCAGGGCTTCAAAATGCTCAAGCGGCATCTTTCGACCGATCACCAGATGACGCCGGAGCAGTATCGGGCGAAATGGGACCTACCGCCGACATACCCGATGGTCGCCGCCGAGTATGCTGCGACGCGATCAAAGCTGGCTAAAGACGCCGGACTGGGACGAAGGGCAAAGATTCCACCCCCTTCGAAGAAGAAGGCGGGTCGGGCGAAAAAGGGTTAGGATCGAAGCGAGCGATCTGCTTTCGAACATCGATCTCTTGGGAGTGGCGGCTACCAGCGACCACCCTAGAAACGGCTGCTCAACCAACTCCGGAGCCGCTGCCCCAGCGTCCACCTCGAACCAACCTGATTATGAGTAGCAGCACGATGGCACCCATGGTGGCGTTGATAATCCTGCTGATAATTCCAAAACCGGGATGGATTCCGATACGCGGCATCAACCAGTCTCCGACAAAGGCGCCGACAATTCCGATTGCCATGTCACCGATAATACCAAAGCCGGTCCCCTGAACAATTTGAGCGGCTAACCATCCAATCACCAGCCCAACGAACAATATATGACAAGGAGGCTTTCGCTCGAAAAGTACATCTTGATTTCCTAAAACAACAGTCAACCCGCTCTACTGAGCGGTCGTCGTCTATTGCAAGGATGGTAAGCGCAGAGGAAGGTACCCCAGGGGTGCTGTTCACCGCACTGATGTGCGGGTTCGGGTAGTTGAGCGCCCACCCGATCCCCTTCAACTCCTCGCGTTGGACATAGAACCTGTGCGACGGGGAGCGGTCAGAACGGTGGAAACCGAGCGGTGGCGGCGACCGCCGTTGTCGTCCAGAGCTTCGATCCGGACGGCATAAAGGTGTTGCCGGGTGTCGTGCCGATCACGTCCTGCCAGGAATCCCACAATTTGCAGGTGACCTCCATGAACTCGTCCGCACGCTCGTAGCGCTCATCGCGCTCGAGTTGCTGAACGCGCCCGAAATTGCGTGCCTCGGCTTCCTGGAAGGAGGTAACGATGTTCCACGCGGCCCGTCCGCCGCTTAAGTGATCAAGGGTCGCGAGCGACCGGGCGACCGCGAACGGCTCCGCGTAGGATGTGGAAATGGTGCAGGCAAGGCCGACGTATTTGGTTGCCGCGGCAATGGTCGCCAGGACCAGCAGCGGTTCCAAACGAAGCGCCCCGTAGCGAAGCTGGCTGTCCAAGCTGTTGCCCAAGCGGTCCGGGACCGCCAGAATATCGGCGAGGAAGAGCATGTCGAATCGCCCCGCCTCCAGTAACCGGCCGAGGTTCTGATAATAGGCCGCGGACAGAAGGTCGCCACTGGCCTCCGGACGCCGCCAGCCCCCATGGCTGCCCGACACCGGCCCCGCCAGGGCGAATACCGCCAGGTGCATTTGTCTGGGAAGCATCAGGGAAGCATCAGAAGCCACCCCCCTAAAACACCCGCGTCAACCTGCACCACACAAGCTTCGGCTTGCGCATCCGCTTGGCACCTCGAAGCTGCACGGTAAAGGCATTCAGCATGCATCCCGCGGCCCGCCGGTGCGGTTGGGTCTCAACTGGAGAGGACATACGCAGCTCCGCATTAGTTTGGATTACACATATCATGATCGAACCGGAGGTGGCGATCTGAATTGCGAAAGAGATCTCGCGGAGCCCAATTGAATAGGGGCCGCTTATGGTTACCAGGATGGCGTTCCGTTAGTTCTGACCTAGTAGTGTCTCGACCGCATTTCCCGCCAAGAACGAGACCACCGAGGCTAGGACCGCAGTAACAACGCTGCAGGAAAACAAAAGCAGTGGGGGAATCAGCGAGCCAAAAACGAATGACCCAATTAGGCCACTCGTCGGCAACAAGGAACTGAATAAGCCGATGACCAGGCAGTCATACGCTACCCATCCCCGCCTGGGGTGCGCGCGCTGAGGCCGCTATTCTAGACCCACGCCCTTCCGGGCGCACTTACTGAGGCGCCCCGCGAAAACTGGACGGTATCGAACAGATAGGTCGGAAGGACCGGGCCAGACGCCACGTAAGGCGCGTCCCCTCCTGCGGGAGACGGCAACCAGAAAATAGGAGTCGGCCCCGCTTGCGCGGGATTTGTCACCCACATATTTACTATATATTGCATGCCCGAGGGGTCTGGACTCCGTTTTTTCCGGAGGTCAATTTGAGTCGATCGTGGGCTTTTGTTGCACTCTTGTCTTTTATGATGCAGGCGCGCGCTTTGGACGAGGCAATGGTCGAGCACTGGCGTTATATCGATTGCCGAGGTGCAAAAGCTTCCAACTGACAATCCAAATTTTGACGTCGATCTAAAGCCACATGATATCGACGGGCCTCTTATTCATTGCAAATACGAACTATAGAGTATGGATTTGATCGATCACCTGATCGAGATCTTCACTCGAGGCTACGTGCTTGCGGACGCCACTTCGCGCATTGCGTACATCGATGCCGCTCTGGACCAGATTCCGCAGCTTGGGCTTTTTCAGCGTTTGGAACTCAAGGCGGCGGCCGTATCGCCTTTTCCCGAATGGACGTTGGGTGGCCTGAGGCAATCCAGCTGCCGGACTCTGGTGCCCCTTGAGTTTGTGGCCGGAGCGTCTCGGGAGTTGCTTATGGGGATTGTGCGGGAGCGTGGTGGGGCGGCTGGTGGCCCTGGGGTCCCGTGGTGAAGGACGGAGCACCAGCGAGTTGAAAGTGGTTTTTGCCTTTTCAGTGCTTGGGGCGTCAGCGAAGGTTGTTCAACGCTATGGAATGGCCAGGACTTCAAGCAGGTTATCGATGCCCGCCAGAGCGGCTCGGTAGCGGTCCTGACAGAGGGTGCTGGTCTTGTTTGACTTGAGGATGCTGAAGGCGAAGCTGCGGAGACGAGCAAACACGCGGGGGTCGGTTCGGATACGTGATTTGTCCTCGCCGAATGTGACGTCGCGGCTGTAATGGGATGTGGTTTCGATCTTCCAGTGATCGGGAATGGCATCGGCTGCATTCACAGCGGTGAGCATTGTGTTCGAGACGTAG
The DNA here is from genome assembly GCA_963772355.1 of uncultured Alphaproteobacteria bacterium. Lineage (GTDB taxonomy): Bacteria > Pseudomonadota > Alphaproteobacteria > Acetobacterales > Acetobacteraceae > Rhodopila. Next base: position 24,285 of record CAVYXX010000133.1, read on the forward strand.
AAGGCGGTCTCGTTGGACCAGTCCCACAAGCCACTCGAAACGATGCGGATATAGCAGGTCCAGGCCCGGCGAGGGAGGGACGCCTCATGGTGGCGAGACGCCCCTGCAACCCCGATCAGCGGGGACCGGCATGTCTGGGTAAAAAACACCCGGCCGCGCGATCGCATCGATGATATCACACTCCCGGCCGTATATCTGATCGGCGACGCGTCGGGCCGAGCCACAGTGTCGCCGCCCTCGAGTTGACCAAATAGAGCATTTACTCTGATGGGAGCAAGCAAATCGGTAAGCAACGGCGTAGGAAAATAATCGGTTTTGGCCAATATGCTCATTTAATCGTTCTTGACACAGTTTAAAATGTATGCTATCATATGAGCGGCGCTCATGTTGGCGGCCGACAACTGATCAAGCGTGCCGCCAATACTTGGCCGTTACTTTCCATCTCAAAAGGAGAATACCATGAAAAAAGCAGGAACGCACGTTCCGGCTCGGCGCAGCGCGTGCATTGTATTTGGTGCGCTCAAAGGCCAAAAGTCCCCAAGGGCAGGGTTTTTTGCCCATAAGGACAGTCCCCATGCCGCTCAAATGGCGGCACGCGTCGGCCTGAAGACGCTTAAGGTGTCGGGTGCCGGCGCCCACCGGTTATGCGATCAACTGGCCGAAGGTGATATCGGGCGCAATGGGCAGGTGCGCCTGCACGCCATTGGTCCGGAAATGCTCTGCCTGAGTGCCCGATACGACACCCAAACGGGGAAACAACCGAAGGCGGCTGCCAATGTCTCACCCGAATCGGCGCCGAAGCTCGCGAACGGTGCACCGCCGCCCGGCTCACCCCAGCCGCCATCGAATTCGATCGATCTCGGTCCTCGCCTGCTTGAGTCCTATCGGCTGGTCGATGCCGCGGGTAACTGGCTGGAAAAGCTGCAGGCTGAACTTGGGCAGGTACTCGGCCAAATTGGCCGCAGTTAGTGAGTTTTCCTTTCTTCAGGACACCGAAACGACGGACTTGGATCACTACACTGGTGGCGAGGGCTGGATCTTCGATGGATGGCGATGGACTTTCCCGACACGGCATCGCAAGCAGCGCATTGGCAATTTGTCGGCTGTCGCGGACATCGGACGCCCAGGCCGGCCGGCCGCGGTGATCGGCGCGCCGTGCCTGCTGGTGATGTGGTCCGGTGCCGCGCATGACTGGACCGCTGCGGTTGATGCGGCGAGGGACTTCTGGCCGCCGTCTGATCGCACCACCGCGCTGCACGGCGGGTGTCTGTTCCAGTGGACCGGCAAGGTCGCTGGCAATGGTCCCGCCAGTCAACTCTGAGGGACGCGGCTTGGTTTTACGTGGTGTCGACTGGCTGAGCTGACAAACTTTGCTCAACTGCGCGCCCTGGTGGTGCAGCCCGCCGTTGCCCTGCTCGGCGGGACGCCATCGATACGGTGTTTGCCAAAGCGCCTGGGGTGCTGCGCTTTCGTCAGCACAACAACGAATTTGTCGTCGACGAATAATACCTGATCGCGGACGCTACGCCGATCAGATCAAACGTGTCCGCGTGGCTCGCCAACTGCGGGTGACACCAACGGGTTTGGCGCCGCGCCAGGCCCGTTGACGTGTCACTTTTCCAATTCACCAAGGATACAACAGATGAATACCGAGGCAGAGCGCATTCGCGCGCTGAATGACCACCTGCGTACCAAGGGTGAGGGCGGCGACATTGTCATCACGCGGGGGATACATGCGCTTGGCGCGAACGGCGTGATCGAGGTGATCAGGGCGGTGCAGACGTTCGCGGCTTTCGAGCTGGCGAACGACCCATACGGTGAACACGACTGTGCCCTGCTTCGCGTCGCAAACCAGCGAGTGATGTTCAAGATCGACTACTACAATCTCACCCTTACCGGCCATTCGCCCGACGCCGGTGATCCGGCGGTTACCCGGCGCGTGCTGACCATCATGTTGGCCGACGAGTACTGAGCAAAAGGTCGCGCCGCTGGTCTCATTCTGAAGGGAGGTCCTAACCATGCCTGGTAGACAAGCCAAGCTGATATCGTCGGCCGTATTGCGACGCATGCTGCGCCATGTGCAACAGCGTTCCCATGATCCGGCCCGCGACCGGGTCATGATACTGTTGTCCGTGCGGGCCGGGTTGCGGGCGGCTGAAATCGCGCAACTGAGGTGGTCGATGGTATTGGATGCCCGCGGTCGCATCGGCGACACCCTCGGCGTGACAGATCAGATTGCCAAGAAGCGACGGGGGCGCAACATCCCGGTTCATCCCGAGCTACGTGCGGCGTTGCATGCCCTCATGTCGCAGACCGGCGAGCGCGACGGTCCGGTAATCACGTCGGCACGCGGCGGGGCGATGCAGCCCAACAGCATCGTCAATTGGTTTGTTGTGCTATTTGCTGCCTTGCAGATGGAGGGTTGCTCCTCGCATTCGGGACGGCGCACCTTCATCACCCAGGCCGCACGCAACGTGCATCGCGCCGGGTGCAGTCTGCGCGACGTGCAGCTGCTGGCCGGGCATCGGTCGATCGAAACCACGCAACGCTATATTGATGGCCACACCGACGGCCAACGCAAACTGATCGGCTTGTTGTAAGGCACATCGGCGGAAATTAACTACGTCGCTCCGCTAAACCATCATATGCTGCTCGTGCTGGTTTTTATCGAGTTGAATGATTAGCATCCGAAACTGCATCACGGACAACCTGCCATTGACCCCTTATTTGTGTCTGCCGCAAGAGCTTACGGGCACCGGGTAATTGGTATCGTTCTGAGTGGAGGTGACAGCGACGGCGCCGCGGGACTGCAGGCGATCAAGGAACATGGTCGTCGGACATTCGGGCAAAGGAGTGTTGTCCTGACTAGATTTTCCAGACCGCCGTTCAGGCAGATAGTAGTCGCAATCCGTCTCCGACCCTCGACAGTCCCCTAATCAATGCTTCAGGGTACGGAATGAACACCAAGTTTTCTTGGGATCTGTTCAACCAGGTGGTCCGCCATGCGAACAGTAAGTTGCGGCGTGCTGATAACCGACGGAACGCAAATCCTGCTCGGCCATGCCACGCACTCGCCGCGATGGGACATTCCGAAAGGGATCGCCGAAGTCGGCGAAGGGCCAGCGTCAGCTGCGACTCGCGAACTGCGGGAGGAAACGGGATTGGACGCCACACCAGCCGAACTCAAGCCGCTCGGCATCCATCGGTACCTCGCGGGGAAGGACCTGGCATTGTTCGAATGGCATCGGGCCACAATGCCCGACCCAACGACGCTGCGGTGCACCAGCCGCTTCGCGTTTGGCGATACGCTGCTGCCTGAATTTGATCGGTTCGGTGTTTTTACCCGGCACAAGGCGCTTTCGCTCGTCGGTCGAAACATGGCCCGTGTGCTGGCATCGGTCTGGAACCATGAGGATCGACCCGGTTGAGCATGGAGCTGGTCCGTCTCTTGCTACATGACCACGGGCGAGGGATAGACTGCGCCCAAACTGGTAGACCTCCAGAGATCGACCTCCCGCCACATCGGCGCTTATCGACGAGCCGATGATCGGCGAGGCGTTGCTTCGCCTGCGATCCTGATTTAAATCATCGACGCTGTGGGGATAGCCGGTCAATCAGCGCTCGCTGAACAGCACGCCGCCCTTCGCCTTGTTGTCGCGAGAGGTCTCGATGATCTCGACCAGCACCGCATCCGCTCCGACGCCGAAATTCTTCACCACCGCGTCGGTGATGTCCTTGACCAGCGCACGCTTCTGCTCCTTTGAGCGGCCCTCGATGGCGTGGACGTAGACTTCTGGCATGGTTTTGCTCCCTCTTGCTTGGCGTAACGGGTCACGTCGAGTTTGCGCGACCGAGCGCCATGTGTCTAATGCGACCGCGTGCCTGATAGCCAGCGATGGTGAAGCCTGCCAGTCGGGCCACGTGTAGGAAGGAAAGCATGTGGCAGTCCGAGAGGGCGGCAACCAACATTTCCTCGGGGTCAACGGCTTCTTTCACCGCCCACTTGCCGACAACGTGCGGCGACGTGGATGCGGGAACGACCGTCTCACCGTCAAAGCTCAAGGTAAGTGAGACGGGTCGCCCCGTCCGCAAACGGACATGGGGTCTAAGCCGCCAAGACGCGAGAGCCACGGCGAGCCGGGGCGATGAGCCTCATTCCCGCCTCATGTAGGTTGCCGCTTGGATTTTTGCCTTGGCACCGCCGGTTCTCTTTTCGCCGCAACCCGACGCGCCGCCGCCAGTGCCGCTCGTGCCCACACGACAAGCTCATCGGGTTCGTCGAGCAGCCGCTCTGGCACGCGCCAAAACGACAGGTCTATGGTGCGGCCCTTCTTCTCGTAGTTCAGAGGAGGATCGGACTCGGCCTCCTTGAAGACCGCTCGGTTGTGGTCATCAACCCGGAAGTAAAGCGTGTCGTGCGTCACCATCCCAAACATCAGTCCATTGCAGAACACGCCGGTCTTGCCAAACATGCGCCGCATTGTGAGGCGGCCCAGTGGAGTGAGCTGCTCGTGCAGTAACTCCGCAAAGCTATCGCTGGCGACCACCCTTTTTCCTATCCAATCCGGAATACCGCCAGGCCATTCGTCAGGCGAAGTGAGGCATGACATCCGAGACGAAGAGTTCACGGCTCTCCTCGTCGTTCCGCGGATCGCTGTAGATTAGTAGGTCGATGCCGGCGTCCTGGTATTGTCCGATCAGGTCGATGGCCTCGGATACGGTGCCGACAAAGCTGGGCAACGGTCCGCGGGAAGCCAGCCGCTCGCGCTTCGCTCCCGCCACCAGGTCGTCTTGGGCCAGAATCCAAGCCTGGACATGGGTTTTTTCAATCTCGGCATAATCGCGACCGATCGCGTCGCAATGTCCGCGCAGCACGGCCAGCTTGTTCCGTGCGTCCGCGACGTCGCCGCGCACCAAGTTGCACGCGTCGGCCAATCGGGCAACCACACGCAGCGTCATCTGTTCGCCGCCGCCGGCGATCATTACTGGCGGGTGCGGTTTTTGCACTGGCTTCGGTTCCAGGATCGCTCCTCGACGTGGAAATACCGGCCGGGGAAGGTTGTCCGCTTCTCGGTCCATAGCTTCAGGATCAACTCAACTGCTTATTCCATCTGCCGGATGCGGGTCGCCGGCCGCGGCGGGAACTCCCAGCCGTATTGCCTGTATTCATCCTCGAAAAACCCGGCACCGACGCCCAGTGTCAGGCGTCCCCGGCTGATCAGATCGACACTCGCCGCGATTTTGGCGAGGTGTGCGGGATTGCGAAAACCGACCGCCGTGCACAGCGTGGCGAGACGGATACGGCTGGGCAGCTGCCAGACCTGCTGATGTCCGCTCGCGGATCATCGCGCGTTTGAACTCAGCGAAGGCGCCGACCATCTGCATCATCATGCGCCCCGCAGGGGTGGTCGTATCGATGTTCTCGGTAATCGAACGAAAACCCGCACCGGCCGCGGCAATCCGCTCCATGATATGCAGCACGTCCTTTACTGCTGCAGGTTCGATGTGCGGTCTACAACGGTACGCTCGCATCCGGCTTCGGCAATTTATTCCGACACCCGATACGGTCAAGCAACTGCCACTGGGTGATCGATACCCCCACATTCTGGGCACTCCAAGTTGCCGCCTGAGGTGGGATGATCCCTCTCGCCGCTATTCAGGATCAGAGCCAAACTTTGCAACAGAACCGCGAAAAGAACCATGACTCCTCCAGCCTGACACAGGAAGCTGGGCTAATCGTTCCCAGGTTATTGGTACTAGCCTCACAAGTCAGTGATGTTATCGTCTGTCTGCCACGACATCGTCGGGAACAATCTTCTCGCCAACACCCCGAGCGCATCAGCAATGGCAAAGATCGTGGACACGCGCGGCTCCATCTTTCCGGCCTCGAGCTTTCCGAGATGTGGTCGTCTGACCCCCGCCTTCCGGGCTAGACCGCTTCGAGATAGGCCCACGCCTACCCGTGCAGCAGACAGTCTCCGACCGAATTCAGCCTGCCACTCTGCAGCAAAGTCTCCCCGCTCCAACCTTCTGGCTCTCATGACTGGTGGCTTGGGTGTATCAGCACCAACGTAAATCAGGCGCCGCCGAGAAGGCGACACGCCCCAGGCGGTGTGGCGTTCCCCTGATTTGAAAGCCTCCGACGCTGCATCGCTCGTCGGATGCCTTTGCGGACCCTTGTTGCATGGTTTCCGATGGGACGGTTGTGACTCATCAGCCTCTTGAGCAGAGGGTCTTTGGAGCAGTAAATTTTTCATTGCGTCCTCCCCCGCTTCCTCCTTGGTCGGTTTTCGAGCCATCCTCACCTCGCAACCGAGATTTATATGCTTCGTCACGGCGAGATGGCGGAAGGAGAGCATTGACATCGACGCCCAACGCTTCGGCGATCAGCATGACCGTGTTCTGCTTGGGTGACCAACGGCCTTTCTCGATGCTGCTGATGTGCGGCTGACTTACGCCGGACAACTGCGCGAGATCGTCTTGCGTCAATCTCGCCTTGGTCCGTTCAATCTCGATAGCCCTCCCCACGTACTGGGCATCCTCTTCGGCATTATTCCGCCGCTTCTCGGCTCCATCGTCTTCTGGTGATTTTGACACAGCGGTTCTCGCTCCACCACCGCATCTGTAGCCCATTTTCCGAACTCACTACGAGACTTGTGGTCCATGGCAGCTAAGGGAAGCATACGAAAGCTAATTATTTGGAAATGCCTGTTGCCGAAGACCGCCGGCGGGCGTGTAGCCCGCAGAATCCACGAAGTGTGCCGCGAACGCACGACCAGCAATGGGGAGTGCGGAGCTACATAGAAGATGAGGGTAGGCCCCTCGAAGCCGACCGTCAGGGGCTGGCGTAGACGGCCAGATGTGAGCAGTAGTGTAGGCAATTAGTAGTTCGTCTAAATCTCGATAGAAGCGGTCGGCGCATTCATTGCGCGCCGCATTCTGCCTGATCGGCGCCGAGGGCCCAACCAACGGCGCCAACACTGACAGATCCCGTCGATTATTCTTTGACGGAGGTTTGTCCCGGCGCTATGTGATGTGTCCCTACAAAGCACCCTGGGCCGGCTGTGGTCGCATCAACGCTGCCGTCTGGCATCCGTTGGCCGGTAATTGTGCCGGTCGGTCCTTTCCCGCTCATCGTCGTCACATTTAGAGTGAAATGACCATCAGCCTGGGTGACCCCCTTAGCAAAGCTCACGCCACTGCCATCCTCATACCAGATCGGGCCGCTCACCTTGAAGGTCTTGTCGGGCTGGGCAACTCGGTCAAAGTGCCAAGTCAACCCAGGGCAGTGTTCGCCGCCATAGTCATGTTCCGCGAAATAATAGTGACTGAACCCGGCCGGCGCGCCCTGTGCGAAACTCGAGGCGATCGGCGCGCAAGCCATGCCCGATGATATAAAGAACGTGCTCAGTTTTTTTACCCAGCTCATTTCATGCCCCCTTCTTGCTTTGCTTACTTTAGCTTCCGTAGAGAGGCCCTTATGCTTTTTTGGCAAGAAGGGCAAGTCTGCCCGAGAGCTAAACCAACGCTGGGTAGAAACAGCCTCTGGACCTGACCCGGTTTAGTGGAGCCCCCCACACTTTCGCCGGAGGCTTCCCACATGGCTAAAACCCGCCCGCCTTACTCGCCTGAATTTCGTCGACAAATGGTCGAACTGGTCCGCGCCGGCCGCGATCCGGATGATCTCGCGCGAGAGTTCGAACCGAAGTCGATCCGCAACTGGGTCGGTGTGGTCGATCGAGGGGACAGACGCCGTGAGGAGAAGGCGGAGCCCGTCACACCGACCGAACGCGATGAACTGATCCGGTTGCGGCGTGAGAACAAGCAACTGCGTCAGGAGCGCGACATTCTCTCTCGAGCGGCGGCCTGGTTCGCCCGGGAGACCGGAGTGGTGCCGTCCGGATCTTCGAATTCATGAGCGCGAATCAGGCGGAGTTTCCGATCGCGACCATGGCGCGCGTGCTCGGCGTGTCGGAGTCCGGCTATCACGCCTGGCGGGGGCGAGTGCCATCGGCCCGTGCGATTGAAGACAAGATGCTCTTGAAACGGGTCCGAACTGTTCACGCGACCTCGCGCGAGACGTATGGGTCACCGAGGATCCACGCCGAGCTTCGAGCCACGGGGAGCAGGCACGGCCGCAAGCGGATCGCGCGCCTGATGCGGGGCGCCGGGTTGACGGGCGCCAGTCGCCGCCGGAAAGGTGTGACGACGACGCGCCGTGACAAGGACGCGCGACCGGCGCCGGATCTGGTGGATCGTGATTTCACCGCCGTGGGCCCGGATAAACTCTGGGTCGCCGACATCACCTTCGTGCCGACGGCGAACGGGTTCCTGTATCTCGCGGTGGTGCTGGACGCCTGGAGCCGGAAGATCGTTGGTTGGTCGATGGCAAATCATTTGCGCACCGAACTGGTTCTGGACGCGTTGGAGATGGCGATTGGGCAACGCCGTCCTGGAAGATGTCATCCATCACTCGGATCAAGGAAGCCAGTACACGTCTCTGGCGTTCGGCGGGCGTTGCCGGGAGGCGGGCGTGCGGCCATCAATGCGCTGCGCCATGTGCAAAACACAGCTTGCATCGTTAACGCACAGGGTGCACGTTCTGCACACCACATTCGGACGGAGAATGCTATGGCCCGCACGTTCGGATACTGCCGCGTCAGCACCCTCGGCCAGACCGTTGAGAACCAGATCCGCGAGATCGAGGCCGCTGGCTTCCACGGGGAGAAGCGACGCCTAGTCACCGAGACTGCGTCCGGTGGTTCCGCGATCGAACAACGTCCTGGCTTCTTTGAAGTTGCTCGATCGGCTCGAGCGTGACGACGTGCTTGTGGTGACGAAGCTGGATCGCCTGGGGCGCAACTCGATCGACGTTCAAACGACGGTCAAGCGGCTTGATGAGATGGCCGTCCGTGTTCACTGCCTGGCGCTGGGTGGTGTCGATCTGACGAGCCCGGCTGGCAAGATGACCATGGGCGTCATCGCGGCGGTAGCGCAGTTTGAGCGTGACTTGCTGATCGAGCGCACGCTGGCCGGGCAGGCCCGCGCCAGGGCCGAGGGAAAGCGCTTTGGCCGCAAGCCTGTGCTGGATGGTGAGCAACGGCAGAAGGCGTTGCAGAGGCTAGCTGATGGCGCCTCGATCAGCGCGGTGGCACGAGAGATGAAGGCCAGCAGGGCAACCATCATGCGGGTGGGACGGGCTGGAGGGCCGGCGCTGCCTCGCTGATGGCGCTCTGCTACCCTGGCGTTGCTCGGTCACGCTACCCCAGCCGGCGCATGCCGGGGAAGGCGCCGCTCGCTGGCGCGTCTAGTCGCGGCAAGGACGGAGCCGATTCACTTTCCCTCGACCGCCAGGATTTTGTCAGGCGGGATCAATCTGACAACTGACGCGTGGGCGGTGCGATTCTGTCCACATGGTCTGCCGCGAAGGTTTGAGCTTCTTGCTCCGTCTCGAACGGTCCAACGGCGGAAACAATTTCCCGCGTTTTAAGATTACTCACCACGATTGCAAACATCATTCCAATCCTTCTTGAGCCACGGCGGCGCAGCGTCAAGCATCGCTGTTCGGAGGAGGTCGCAGCACCGGGGAAACCCGGCCGGATCGATCGCGGTTGTGCATAGCTCATGCGTGATGCTGGCCAGTGACTCGCCGCTTTGTCCGAGTTCGCCCCGATTGCAGACTGTGGCCGGGCGCGCTCTAGTATCTGCCAAACCGGGCGTTTGGTTACCTAGGATGATCCGGTATCGCCCGCTCAGGAAGGCAGAGATTTATGGAATTTGGCGCGTCGATCTTTTTCACCGACTATTCGATCACACCCCAGGCGCTTGCCGTGGCGCTCGAGGAGCGTGGCTTCAACTCGCTGTGGGCGGCAGAGCACTCGCACATTCCGGTGCCGCGACGCACCCCGCCGCCCGGCGGCGGCGAGTTGCCCAAGCGCTATTACGACGTCATGGACCCGTTCGTGACTTTGACCGCCGCCGCGGCTGCCACCGAGCGGCTCAAGGTCGCCACCGGAATCTGCCTGGTCATCCAGCGCGATACCATCCAGACGGCGAAGCTCGTCGCCTCGATCGATCAGGTGACCGGTGGACGGTTCCTGTTCGGCATTGGCGGCGGCTGGAATGCCGAGGAGATCGAAGCGCATGGCACCGTTTTCGCCACCCGCATGCAGAAGATGCGCGAGCAGATGGAGGCCATGAAGGAGATCTGGACCAAGTCGACCGCGGAATACAGCGGCGAGATCGTCAAGGTTCCCTCGATGCAGACATGGCCCAAACCGACACAGAAGCCGTATCCGCCGATCCTGCTTGGCGGCGCGTTTCCCTGGGCGGCACGGCGCGCGATCCGCTATGGCGATGGCTGGTATCCAAACGCGATCAGCGGCAATCCCGACGACTACATGCCTCGCTTCCAGCAGATGGCTGCCGAAGCCGGCCGCGATCCACAGTCCTTGCCAGTGACGATCGGGGGCGCACCCGAAGACCTCGCCCAGTTGCAGCGGTTCCGCGATCTTGGTGCCGCCCGGGCAGTTGTGACCCTTCCGGCGGAGGGAGCGGACAAAATCCTTCCGGTGCTCGACCGCTGGGCGGGATTGATCCGTCAACTGCGCGCCTAACAGAGCCGAGCGGTTTCGAGGTCAAGGCGGCGCGGGCCCGCCTGTTTCACAGCCGAAATGGCTCTGCAATCCTACTCGTTGGGGCAGCGGCCGAGGGCACCGTTCTCGCTTATGCCGAAGTGACCGGCGAGACAATGG
>CAVYXX010000134.1:0-33538 GCA_963772355.1 uncultured Alphaproteobacteria bacterium
GCCAATTTGAGGGCATTCTTAAGGTTAGTCACCGTGACATCGGGGCTGGGCGAGCCAGCAGGTGGTGCAAGCGAGGCGATGACCGTCGAAGCGGTGAGCGAAGCAACAGGTGTTCTCACTATTTGCACGAGCTGGAGCGCCCGCCATATCCGCCGTATCCCTTTGTTGTCACCGAAATCACCTACCGCAGTGACCGTCCTCGTCTCCCCTTCGACAGACTCCTGGATGAGGCCGAAATATCTGGCGACAGCACGGACCGTGGCGGCGTCGCGTCGGGTGAGGTTAGCTAAAGCGGTCCATGGCGGGTTGGCCGCCTGGGAGGCGACTGGCTCGGCGAAAGTCTGCCCGACATTTTGGAACACGTCGATAAGACCATCCGTGCCACCCGCGGGCCCCTTGCGCAGGTCGGCGTAGTCAGCAATTGCGAGGAATTGTGCAAATAGCGCTATTGCTTTGGCAGGCGTGTCATCCCCCTGCTGGGTTGGCAGCTCACTTAACTTGAGGTTAGAGGGAAGGGGAAGGAGAGGGATACCCCACACCACCAATCCGAAAGTGCCAACGGCGACACCAACCAGACCGATCGGCATGAGCCAAATCCTGGTCCAGGGACCAATAAGGAACATGAACGTGCCAACGACGAACAATATCGCCGCGAGGAGCGGCGATATTGGTGCGTCCAAAACTTCTCTGCACTCTTTACCACCTTCTTTAGCATCGTAGTGGCTCTGGCCGCTATTGCGAGCGCATGGTTTGCTTGGGGAGCATGGAGCGCTACTCAATTGCAAATCGAGGAAGCCCGTCGGCAGGCTAAGGCTGCAGAGCAACAGACCGATATCGCTCGTAAAGCACTTCTGACCACTGACCGCCCATGGGTAGATGTTGATATCACTCCCATCAAGTTCGTCGTAGAGGAAAAGCAGATTTCTGTTACGTTCCAGCTTGTCTACCACAATGTCGGACGTTCGCCCGCTCAGCAGGTTAGCGCGATACCGCAAATTGTCGTACCAGAGGTGTTGTTGCCCTCTCCCGCAAAGAAGATCTGTGACGCAGACAAGGAACATCCCAATCTCGTTTTCGGAAACGCTCTCTTTCCGGGCACCAGCCCACCGTCCTCGGTTGGCACAAGTATTCTCATGACCGCCGTCGCGTCGCGCGCCGACGAAGATTTTCACATGATGATTTGGGCGATGCAACAAACGGATTTCGGAAGACCTGACACCCGATGTCATCGAATCCACGAAGAGGGCTTTCAAATCCATGAAATTTAGGGTCGTCGGATGCGTTAGTTATCTCGTTCCCGGATCTGACGAGGTCCATCAAACATCCTTCGTTTACGATCTGTTCAGAATTGATGCCTCGAAGCCCAAAACTCAGGCTGTTTTTGATACAATGGCTCTCGGCGAAGTTCCTTATAGCCAACTTGGAATGGAACAAATCTTCCTCGGAAGCTTTGCCAACTGATGCGATCAACAGACAAGGTAAGAAAGCAAGCCAGAGAGGCAACCTCACGACACGCCACCCGCGCCGTGAGACCCAGTGAGATCGCCCTGTCTCATTCTTGGGATTTTCAAACTGAGGGACTACCGCGCCGTTTGAGCACTTGCCTGCACCGCATCAAGCAGCGAGTTAAGAAGCACATTGGTGGGTATCAGGTTCTCAAGCTGATTTTTCTTCCAGTCCGTCAGGAATCCTTGAAAAGAAATGCTCTGAGTTTCCGTCGTTTGGTCGTAGCTGAAGCTGAGCAGCGATTCTCGCGCAAACGGTGTTTGGTCGATAGCTGCGGCCTCCTGACCTTTCGAGACTGTGTATGTCTGAGAGTTTGTCCGGAAACTATCCATTCGAATTGCTGAGCTTTCTCAGCATCAGCCGGATGGAAGCCAATCTGATGAATGCGAGGGCATTACGGCTCCGGTTCTCAAAATCCTTGGCCAATCGACGGCACCGGTTAAGCCAGGCGAAGGTGCGTTCGACTACCCAGCGCCTGGGCAGAACCTGAAAGCCCTGGGCCGTATCCGAACGTTTGACTATTTCAACGGCCAACCCAGGCAACAGCTTGGCGAGTTCCGCGCGGAATTTCGGCCCCTGGTAACCGCCGTCGGCGAATAGGGTTTTCAGAAACGGGTATAGCCCGAACAGGCTCGCCAGAACCAGTATCCCGCCATCGCGTTCCTGAACGTCGGCCGGATGAACTACCGCATGCATCAGCAAGCCCTCGGTATCCACCACGATATGCCGCTTCTTGCCGTTGATCTTCTTGCCCGCATCATAACCCGAAGGGTCGATGTGTGCGCCGCCTTTTTCGGCGCTTTTAACGCTCTGGCTGTCGATGACGCAGGCGGTCGGGCTCGCTTGCCGATCGAGCAGCTCGCGGCACTTCTGGTAAAGCTCATAGTGAATTCTCAACAGCGTCCCGTCGTACTCCCAGCGTTGGAAGTAGTCGAACAAGGTGCTTCGCGGCGGCAAGTCCCGGGGGATATAGCGCCACTGACACCCGGTGCTCAGAACGTACAAAAGGCCATTCACCACCTCGCGTTCATCGATCTCGCGTCGGCGCCCACCACGCTTGGCTGGCGGGATCAGGTGCTCCAAGTGCCCCCATTCCTCGTCGGTCAGGTCGCTCGGATAGCGCAGCTTATCCCGGTTGTAACCGAGGACGGTTCTCAGTTGTCCACATCATGCCCATCACGAATTGATGCCGTCATCGAATCACAGCAGAATGAATGGGTTCAAGCCCCCGGTGCTAACTGACTTTAACGACTCGGAAAGTTCCCGGACGGACACTTAGAACGTGCCTTAGAGTTTGTCCGGAAACTATCCATTCGAATTGCTGAGCTTTCTCAGCATCAGCCGGATGGAAGCCAATCTGATGAATGCGAGGGCATTGCGGCTCCGGTTCTCAAAATCCTTGGCCAATCGACGGCACCGGTTAAGCCAGGCGAAGGTGCGTTCGACCACCCAGCGCCTGGGCAGAACCTGAAAGCCCTGGGCCGTATCCGAACGTTTGACTATTTCAACGGCCAACCCAGGCAAGAGCTTGGCGAGTTCCGCGCGGAATTTCGGCCCCTGGTAACCGCCGTCGGCGAATAGGGTTTTCAGAAACGGGTATAGCCCGAACAGGCTCGCCAGAACCAGTATCCCGCCATCGCGTTCCTGAACGTCGGCCGGATGGACCACCGCATGCATCAGCAAGCCCTCGGTATCCACCACGATATGCCGCTTCTTGCCGTTGATCTTCTTGCCCGCATCATAACCCGAAGGGTCGATGTGTGCGCCGCCTTTTTCGGCGCTTTTAACGCTCTGGCTGTCGATGACGCAGGCGGTCGGGCTCGCTTGCCGATCGAGCAGCTCGCGGCACTTCTGGTAAAGCTCATAGTGAATTCTCAACAGCGTCCCGTCGTACTCCCAGCGTTGGAAGTAGTCGAACAAGGTGCTTCGCGGCGGCAAGTCCCGGGGGATATAGCGCCACTGACACCCGGTGCTCAGAACGTACAAAAGGCCATTCACCACCTCGCGTTCATCGATCTCGCGTCGGCGCCCACCACGCTTGGCTGGCGGGATCAGGTGCTCCAAGTGCCCCCATTCCTCGTCGGTCAGGTCGCTCGGATAGCGCAGCTTATCCCGGTTGTACCGAGGACGGTTCTCAGTGGTCCACATCATGCCCATCACGAATTGATGCCATCATCGAATCACAGCAGAGTCAATGGGTTCAAGCCCCGGTGCTAACCGACTCTAACGACTCGGAAAGTTCCCGGACGGACACTTAGACACTCTGCCTGTCTTGAACGTTTCCACCCTAAACTTTGCGGCGCACGGCCGAAGTAGTGATTGCGAGGCTTGGACTGGTTTGGCATTGCGAGGCAGAACAGATCGCGCTGAGCCCACTCGGCCTTGTTCTCCGCCGAAGCCGGAATGTTCTAGCACTCGCGGTTTAGGCTTTGCGTCCTTATGTAGTGTCCTATCGCCTGACTCGCGGTAAAATATCTGTCGCGATCGAGAGACCGCGGGGCCACTCGGTTCATCTGGGCTTTGTCGATACGCGATGGCGCGGCCGGGTTTGCTTGGCAATGAGAGTGGCAAAGCCCGGAGATAGAGAGACAGCCCATCGCGATGTCGATCGGCTTGCCGAATCGGCCCAACGGCGTCGCTTCCGTCATGGGTGACCGGCAGCGAGCTCGTTATCGACAGCGGGTTGACGGCTAACTGACCCACCGACGGCGAACCCGAGAGCGCCTGTCATGGTTGAGCTGGTCAGAGGACATTGTCTCTGCGGGGCGGTTAGCTTGGAGATCGATTTCCCCGCAAGTCGGCTTGCGCATGGCGCAGCTTATGCGACCTACGTTGGCAGTTGGCGCAAACGCTTTCGCATAACGGACGGTCAAGAACTTGGGACTCCGACGGGCTAAGTGGATTCGAATAGATCTCCCAGTGGTGCGGCAATCAGGTAGATGATGGTGGCGAAGGTGGTGATGGAGCGGTAGCCGCGAGCGCGTGCCCTGGCCGCCTGGAACAGGCCATTCAGCCCTTCCATGCGGGCGTTGCTGTGTGACGAGGTCCAGCGCTGCAGGATCCGTTTGCTGTGCGCCTCGGCGGTTCCAATAGCCTTGCGTACCGGATCGAGCAGCGGGTCCGGATCAAGCCGGTCATTGGCATGACGCAGGAAGTTGGTGAGCCGCCAGCGCGCGGCCTGAACCGATTGCGCCTGGCGAACCCAGCGCAGCTTCTCCTTGATGCGCCAAGCGATCGCGGTGAACAGATCAGACGCCTCGAGTTCGGCCAAGGCCGCGACCTGAGCTTCAGTGAGGCGACCGTCGGCCCGCTTGAGGACGGCCCAGCGCAGCGCCTTGGGCAGTTTGTTCTGCCTGGCTTCGGCCCGGCGCACCTCGTCGACCGCCTTGGTGAATAGTTGCACGACATGGAACCAGTCCACGGTGACCGCAGCGTTTTCGAAGCTCTCGCCCACGGCGGCGATGAACGCGCCGCTCATGTCGCAGACCACCTCGGCGATGCGGTCGGCCGAGCCGCCATGTTTGGCCAGGAAAGCGCGGAACTTGACCACCGTTTCTTTGCCGTGTCCCGGGGTCACGAACACCACCGGCTTTTCGCTGCGATCAAGATCGATGAACACGGTTACGTAGGTGTGGCCCCGCTTGGCCGCGGTCTCATCCAGGCCGACGGCAGCGAGCTTGCGCAGGTCGAGGCGCTCGACCGCGCGGCCGACATAGTGCTCGACGATGCGCCACAACCTTTTGTCCGTGATCTCGATAATGCGGGCGGCAGCCAACACCGGCATCTCGCGCACCAACATCAGGGCCGCCTGCTCGAACAACAGAGTGAAGCGGCTGCCCTCGCGTGCCCAGGGGGCGGTAATCCGCAGCACGCCGTGCTCGCCGCAGTCGGTGCGCGGGATCTTGGCGGTGATGTAGCAATGGTGTTGGAAAAAGTTCAGATGGCGCCAGGTGAATTCGGCGAAGTCGTGGGCTTTACAGGGCTTGCCGCAGACCGGGCAGGGAAACAGGCTGCCGCGGTCGGCGGCAACCTCCAAGTGTAATTCGTGCGGCTGCTTGCCGGTCTCCAGGCGCTGATTGACCAGTCGCCACGGCGGCGTCACTCCAAGCCCCAAAGCCAATACCGTATTCGCGTCCATACCCGTCCCGCTCATCTCGATCTGCGTCAGTATGCCAGCGTGCTCGTGACCCTCCAGGACGCTGCGCGTCGCTGCGCGATGGCCGGTGGCCATCCTGGACCGTCACTGCGCGCGCCGGCGGGGCGTGTGGCAGGTCGGGACGAGAGGATGGTCGCTGCCCAGTCGAACCAGAGGATGATACTGCCGCAAGGCGCGCATCAAGTGGGGACGCCAGTCCCGCTAGAAAAGCCCGATATCCATTTTGGACGTCGAGGAGGCAGAACTTGTCGCTCGCTACCAGGACAAAACTGCGGGCACCACACGCAGCTTTTGCAGTCGTTGCGGCTCACCGCTGACGTATGAAAGTAAACTTTCGCCGCACACGGTAAACATCCCCAGAGCTTTGTTTTCGAGCCGCACCGGGCGCCAGTTCCGAAACGGCCAATTGCTACGGGATCGGGCACTTCTGGCGCTCCTCACCTCCCTCGAGCGCGGAGCATTTCAACCGGGTCCCGGAGGATGGTGCCTGGGCCGACGTCGGGAGGTTGGGCAGTTACCTGGAAGGGCTGCGGTAGGTGAAGCAACGACGCTTCCCGCGAGGGCGAAGACGCGGCCTGATCGCGGAGGTCCGATCGCCCCGACTGCGCGGGCCGGTGAATTCGCCACCTGAGGCCGGTTCAATTCGCCACCCGAGGCCGGTCGAAACCGCCACCCCTGGCCGCAGGCACCGAGCCGTTAGGCGAGGCAAACTGCCACTGACGAACAACTTTATCTGGAAAGAAGAGAAGTCGTCAATTAGAATATTCTTGTTGTGATTGATGCTGTAATTTTTGCCGACCGTGTAACGTGTGAATAACGGGGATAACTAGACTAAGCTATTTACTTTGTTCGCCTATTTCATCTCCAACCGGATCCGCCACCGCCCGACGGGCGCCGTTGCCGCGCATCGACTTGCCCGTGAGCTCGAGGCGATATGCGTTGTTGACGAGACGATCCAGGATCGCGTCGGCGTATGTCGGATCCCCAATCTGAAGGTGCCAGCTGTCCTGGGGGATTTGGGTCGCCACGATGGTCGAGCCACGGTCGTGGCGATCGTCGATGACCTCCATCAGGTCGCGGCGCTGATCAGCGGTGAGCTTGACCATCGCCCAATCGTCCAGGATCAGCAGCCGGGTGCGAGCCAGTGTCTTCAACAACCGTGCTTGACGGCCATGCAGCCGGGCAATCGCCAACTCGTCGAGCAGCCGCGAGAGGCGCTTGTAAAGCACCGAGACGCCATCGCGGGCGGCCTGATTGCCCAGGGCACAGGCAATCCAACTTTTGCCGACGCCAGCCGCCCCGCTGATTAAAACGTTGCGGTGTTGGCGGATCCATAGCCCGCTGGCCAAGGCCTGTATGGTCGTGCGGTCCAGTCCGCGCGGCGTACGCAGGTCAAGATTTTCCATGCAGGCGGATTGACGCATGCCCGCCCGGGTCAGACGCTGCGCCAAGGCCGCGGTGAGCATCGCGCTATGCTGGATGTCGACCAGCAATGCCAGCCGCTCGGCGAACGGCATGGCGTCAATCTCGGGCTGTTGCAGTTGCGCGGTCAGTGCGTTGGCCATGGCTCCCAGGCGCAGGTCGTGCAGCTTCTCAATGGTCGGCTGGTGCATCTTGTGTCCTTGTTGCTGGATCGGTGGCGCCGATCGTCAATGGTAGTAGCCGGGGCCGCGAATGTTGCCGTGATGGCCGACGCCATCCTCGGCCACGGGGTCGACGAGTGGCCGCCCGCTCTTGAGCAGGTGCTCGACAAAGCCTGATGAACTCGCACCTGCCGACAGCGCTCGCACGCAAGCGGCCTCCAACTGCTCGCCCGGGTAGCGGGTCGCCAAGCGCAGAATGCCGAGGCAGGACCGCACACCCTGTTCGATATGATCGCGCCCGGTCAGCAGCCGCTCGACATAGGCCGCGGTGGCCACACCGACCTTGGCCGCCTGGTCGCGAACCCAGTCCGGCGTCCGCTTGGCCACCGCGCTGTGCCCCGGCGGCATGTGTTCGCCCAGCGTGGCCCAGTGATTTTGCCCGGCCACCCGGGCATGGCTGGCGGCCCGCTCACCGCGATGGAAAATCTGCACGCCGGTCCGAGTGAGGAAGACATCGACGCGCTTGCGCACCAGCGCATAGGGCACCGAGTAGAAGTTCCAATCGACCGCGACGTGATAGTCGAGGTTGACGGTTGCCCCGATCGCCCAGTGGCCGATCACGTAGGGCTCGATCGGCAAGCGCTTGAGGGCGGCGCGTTCGACCGCTTCAAACAGGCTGCGCCGGCTACCCTCGCGCGGCGGCGCCATCGGCTTGTCGTTCAGTTCGACCAGCAGCAGCGCGATCGCCTGGTTTAGCTCAGCCAACGAGAAGAACTGGCGATGGCGGAGCGGAGCCAGAAGCCAACGACAGGCCTGCAAAACGCCATTTTCGACCCCCGGCTTGTCCCGCGGCTTGCGTGACCGTGCCGGGACCACGGCCGTGCCGTAATGCTTGATCAACGCGGCATAACTGGCGTTGATCACCGGGTCGTAATACGAGGCATGGGTGACGCCGACCTTCAGATTGTCGGGCACAACCTTCGCCGGCACGCCGTCCAGGAAGGCAAACAGACGGACATGCGCGCCAAGCCAGTCCTCCGTCGCCTGGGTCCAACTGGCCTCAGCGTAAATCAGCCCCGAACACGGCAGGCAGGCCACGAATATCTGCGTCGCACGCGCCGTACCGTCGTCCATCACCGCGACCGTGTCGCCGGCGTAGTCGACCTGCACCGTCTCGCCGGCATGGTGCACCTGGCGCATCGACAGGCCTCGCCCCGAGGCCTTCTGCCATTCGCTGAGCCGCAATTTGAACTGGCTGAACCCCAAACCGTCCGGATCGGCTGCCTTGTACTCCATCCAAAGCAGCTTGCGCGTGACGTGCTTGTGGCGCCGCAGTTCCTGATCCACCTCCGCCCAGTCGGGCAGTGCGCGACCATCGGTGGCCGATGACGGCGGGTAAAGCGCCACCTCCAGCGCCGTCTCCGACAACCCATCGGCGGCCGCGGCGTCCAGCCCTGCCGCCGCCGCTCGATCCAGATACGCCCGCACCGTCGAGCGCGCCAGCTTCGCGCCTGCCGATATGGCACTCAGATTCGGCCCTAACTCCGCACGCAACCGTAACACTTCCCTGATCCGCCGCATCTCCGCCCTCGGTCTCGGCACTACTGCTACCCCGCCAAAAAGGGCGGAACAGTAGTCGCGATTACTTCGATGTCAGCGGCGGCTTCCTCCACCAGCAGACTGGCGAATTCGCCGGCCTCAGGTGGCGGTTTCGACCGGCCTCAGGTGGCGATTACAATCGGCCTCGAGTGGCGATTACCTCCGGCCCGTGCACCCCGACCGGGAAGGCGAGACGGGCGCCCCGACACCGGAGCTAACCGCGGCCGAGCCCAGGGACACCACCGGAGCCGCTGCAGGCACCGCTGTGGCTGGGCTGGCACCGCTTCGTTATGGACCTGGCCGCACGCGCTTCCCAGCAGGTTCAGGACGGCCTGGAGGGTGCTAACGGCGGCAAAGGACCCTCCCAAAGAGGCGCAAGGGCGCAGGGACACCACCCAGGAAGCTGTGGAGCCGCCTGGGGCCGTCCCGGCGCTCGACTTGCTCGAACACGTGGTCACCTCACCTGAGCTGACCCGGATTGGTGGAGCTGGGAGGCTCGGCTAAATTACCGATCTAACCAGGGAGTCTGGTGGAGATGACCCGTGCCGGTGCGCCGCCCCCTTGCCCGACAACTCAACTGATTGCACCATCCACACATTCATTTCTCGTTCCCGGCGGAGCCGCGACCGGATAAATCCGCGATATGCCAAGTCGGACGAAGCACGTAAGCCAGTGTGCAAAAAGAAAAGGAGCCAGCCGGCGAGTGTGACCTGCTCGTTGTGGTCCAATCAGCAGCCGTCGCCGGGTTTTACCGATCCTCCAACACCTCCGCGTCCGCCCCACGATTGGTGAACTCAACCTGCCGGCCAGAAGGCGATGTATTGTTGATCTCGATCGCATCCGAAAAGACGAGCACATTCTCGTGGCAGAAGACGGGCCGCGCGGGAGGGTAGTAAGGCAGCACGTAGGCTTTGCGGAGATCGGGCTTCAGTAGAACAACACGCCGGAAGGAGCGCTTGGAATGCGCTGTCGCATGTTCTTCAATCAGATTGATCGCAGGATACTTTCCCCCGTCTATCAATAAATCGCCGATATGAGCCGCCAGTCGAACCGTCCGGTGCGGTGACAATACTTGGTCTTGCGCGAGTATCGAGACGATATCGGTGGGATCAAGCGACGAGAGCGAACGCGAGGGCTCACTGGGTGCGGCCCGCGCGAATGCATGCCAGCTCAATCCGATGGCAAGCGGGAGAGCCCGCCGGGTAATCACGCCAGTTTCTCCAGAAGGTATGACACCTTGGACGAATACTCCGGATCACCGTCCCCGTTGTAGCGATTGGCCAGGAACTCGACACCGATATCCCGCCATCCCGCGATTTCCGTTACGATATGAGCGCGACGGAAGCGAAGGCGCTGACCCTGGTGCAAAGTCTTGCTGAGTTCTGGATTGCTTTCCTTGAGTTCCTGGACAGTCGTGTGTTCAGCTTCGCTGATCTGGAACAGCAACTCGCCCTCAACGACCACGTGTGTGTAGGTGCGGTGATCGGAAGGATCCACGTCTGAGCGGCAGCTGAAGCGGGCAGCCTTCGTCAGCACCAAGGCGATTCCGGCCCTGATATTCAAAATCGGATGATCTATCGACTTCGTTGCTATGTCCCGCGCTGACAGCGGTCCGCTGCCATTGCCGCCGCTAAGACGGAGCGCGTTGCTAGCGTCGCGGCGCTCGAACAGTCCAGGTCTTATCTACGACCGCGAGCACATTGCGGAAATACCTGCCCTCCTACGGACATCGGGAAGGGGGAGATAACCGGCTTGCGAGCCTTTGAGCAATCGACTGGCCCTTTGCCTGAGACGCGACGACGAGGGAATGCCGGTCGAGTGACTACCGCCACTACGAGGAGTTTTGGCGAAAACCTCCCGACCCAGCGCAAAAACGTCGCCACATGGGGCCTTCCATCCTGTTTGCAAATGGACCGAAGCGACTGTCCCTCGATCAATTGCATGCAGATCGCGGCGCCAACATCGACATTGTAGCGAGACGGTTTGCCAGGTCCTCCTGGGTTACCGCGGACAAATTGGGCCATCACATCACCCGTGCTTACTTCGAGAATGCACGACCATACAGACAAGCCACGCCAGCATATAGCTTCGGCCACGGGGACGCGGGGCATCACGTGGAAAAGCGGTCTATGCCCCAGGACGGCGGTGGGAGATGGCATGCCGCGCACCCCCCCAGTGAGCCAGAGCGCCACCAATCACCACCCAAGCACTGTGCGCAGCGATCGCCGGGCTGCGGTCCAGTTGAGCCCTGCCACCGTGGCGGTTGCGTGGGCTGCTCTATCCGCGCCGGACCCGCTGGGGATGTGCCGGGACCATTCGCATGGATGATTTGGCGCTGGGGCAGACCGCGCCGGGTCAGTTCCTTGGGGATATCTTCGAACGTCGCGAGATCGCTAACAGGGGACGAGAGAGACCCACCTTGCGGGGGCTTCCTGCGTCCGACCGAATCTTCCGTCTTGGAAGGAGGCGCCCGAAGCCGCCGCATCGTGCGCCGGCCGCCGCGCTGCGGCATCGCAGCCTGCCGCCGCTCCCAGATCGCATCGCGGATCTCTATTCGTTGCCCGCGGTAGGGAGCGACATACTCCAGCAGCAGCCTCCAGGCTTGTTTGCCGTCGAGGCAATCGAGAATTGCGCGCACCGCTGCAGCACCCCAGTCGATCGTGACCATTCCCGAGAAATCTCCTCCTTCCAACGGAAGTGCGCGCCAGCAATACCATCCAACGATGGATCATGCGCCTACCAAAGGTTGCGGGCGCGCGCGGGCGCGTGCAGGAACTGGTCGCATAAACCGGTGGCTGGGAACTAAACGGCGAGCATATTCAGCGATCTAGGGCTCGTATCGACACCCGCAAATGGCTGCTGAGCAAGATGCTTCCCAAGGTCTACGGCGACAAGACCGAGGTTGCGGTGACTGGCGCTGATCGCGGGCCGGTGCAGAGCGTGAGCACCACAGTAACGATACCGGCTAACGACCCGATTGAGGCCGCGCGGGTGTATCAGAAGCTTATGAGCGAGGGGCGACGGCGCTTCCATCGAAAGAAACAATCGGCGTCAATAGCGACGTTGCTCATATTCTGGAAGTCTATCGTTTCTAAAGTCGATCCTTCCTAGTAAGCTGGAGATAGAAATCCCTAGTTTTACGGCCTCCTTCGTCAGGTAGTCCACCACAGCAGCGGCAGGCGACTTGGCGGGACGCGACTGCGGCGAGCCATCGCGCATCTCGATCCGGAAACTCGGCATCACAAGTTTCCGGTCGGCGCTGACCGGGATGACCTAGCGCGCACGCGCGTATTGCGCGAAAAGTCTGGCGAGCCCGAAGACGAAGCTGTCTTCCGACGGCGAGCCGGAGGTGCACCGGGGTCTTATCCGGCCGGAGGACGCGGAGGCTGTTCCGAGGCCGAGGAAGACGCGGACGAGGAACGTCCCTCTGCCCCGTCGCTGCCCGCAACGCCGATCGCGGCGCTGACGGCGCGCAGGACGGCGGCGAGGCCGCGAAAGCGTGGGGCGGTCATGACTGCAGAGGAGCCGGAGCAACCACCGTCATCTTTGAGCGGACGCTGCCTCAGGAGGAGGTCCAGGCACGTCTCGCCGCCGTTGTTGAAAATATACATATAGTTACTTGCCCCATAAGGAGCCGTCACTACAGGTGACGCGACACCTCAGCCATCAACCGGGTTACAGCGATATTTGCCAGGACTGCACTGAGAAGCACGCTAATGCCACCCAGAATCGCCCGCCTGCCCCAAACAGTTAAATTGCCCGCGCGATAGGCCGCGACCAACATCAATATTCCATAGCTACCGAACAGGCCACTCAAGCCAGCAGCTGCAATGCCGCTTAACATCCGACTGTCCATCTGCCTTCCAACCCGCCATTCGGCGGAGCAAAGCTCAGGCGGCCAAAATTAGGTAACGGCGGATTTTCTTAGAGTCGGGCACTAAAGTAATTTCCGTACACGTTATTGTCGTTTGCCCCACAGGGCTAGAGGGTTCCATAAAGCAAATTACCCGACGACAAGCGGCGTTTGGCGCGCCCGGAGAGATTCGAACTCCCGACCCGTTGATCCGAAGTCAACTGCTCTGATCCGCTGAGCTACGGGCGCGCACTCGAATGAGGTATTTTCAATCTTCGAGCGAATCAAGCATGTGTCTTCGATGCTGCAACGCAGTATCATCGGGTACGTTCAAGATAAACACCGGATCGTTATCTTCATCAGGTCTCCGCGATAGGCCAGAACTTGAACGGATCTTATCCGCGCTCGCATATGCGCGGCGACGTTCACCATCGATGGTCAGCGGAGGTCCGTTCACGGATCATGGGCGCGTTCGAACTCGGCGTTCATTGACGAAAGGAGGTGACTTGCCGCTGGCGCCATGAATTTCGCCGGTGCTCATATAGCCCGGAGCGGTGCTCTTCGTGGCAGCTTCGGCGCTTTTGGTATCAACCTTATGGTCGCCAGTGGCAGCGGAGCTGGGTGCCGTCGATTTTCCGGCGTCGACGGCCTGCGCTACGGTGCTAGCGAAGGGAACGCCAACAAATCAGCTGCGAGCAGCATCGAACGCGAGATCGAAATCATCGCCGTCCTTTCCAAACTTGGTTGCCCGCTGGTCTTATGCGGCGCCGCTTACGAAACGCGGCGCGCCTTCATCGGTTGTGGATTCCGGTGGTTATTGGGGGCGATGCGACCGGAGCGCTCGGCCTCTGCTGGTTTAAACTCCATGTCGGGAAGAACGTTGCGAGGGCCGCGCTGGTTGCGTCAGAGCGACGTAGGGCAGCGGAGCTGGGTGCCGTCGATTTTCCGGCGTCGACGGCCTGCGCTACGGTGCTAGCGAAGGGAACGCCAACAAACCAGCTGCGAGCAGCATCGAACGCGAGATCGAAATCATCGCCGTCTTTTCCAAACTTGGTTGCCCGCTGGTCTTATGCGGCGCCGCTTACGAAACGCGACGCGCCTTCATCGGTTGTGGATTCCGGTGGTTATTGGGGGCGATGCGACCGGAGCGCTCGGCCTCTGCTGGTTTAAACTCCATGTCGGGAAGAACGTTGCGAGGGCCGCGCTGGTTGCGTCAGAGCGATGTAGAGGCGCCCTATAGCAAGCGGCCCACAGCAAATCTTGATAGCAACCTGCGGCGTCCTCAGCGCTTGTTCCTGCGGGGCGCACGGGGCCGCCCATGAGTAGGGAGATTTGTATGACAGAGCATATCGTGGCGGTCTACAAAACAGAAGCAGACGCTACGGCGGCAGCGCGAAGCTTGGAAAGCTTAGGGATACCTCCTTCGGCGATTCGCCAGTACGCGGAGGCTATCCACGCCAAAGCCGAGCCGGTGGAACACACGTCGGCGCATACATCGGGAGGTGGTTTCTGGGCCTGGCTGTTCGGGGACGAGTCGATGATGGAAACGACCCGTTCTATGTATACGGATGACATCTACGATCGCAGGGTGGCGGCTGGAAACGCTGTCATCAGCGTAACCGTTCATGATTCGAAAATCCACGAGACGATTTCCGCGCTGGAAGCCCACAATCCTGTCGATATAGACGAAGGATCGGAGGAGATAGCGCAGCCGGGGGCCGGTATACCGTCGCCTGTGGGACTGGCGGCCCGGGAGGCAATGCCGACCGAAGCCGTCGGTCAGCCCGGCGTGGCGGGTTCCTATCCAAGCGGGCGTGTCGCTCCCGCCGCGCCGCCGGAATTGGCATCCGGGAGCGTGACCCCTGCACCGGCAATGGCTGGCAAGGGCGAGGAAGTCATCCCGCTTTCGGAGGAACAGCTTGACGTCGGGAAGCGCACGGTTGATCGCGGCACGACGCGTATTCGCCGGTATGTGGTTGAGAGACCGGTGGAGCAGGACGTGACGCTTCGGGGCGAGCGCGTCACGGTCGAGCGGCGCACGCCAATTTCTACGGAGGCCGCTCCAGGAACGGGCGCGTTCGAGGAACGGGTGGTGGAAGTTCGGGAGACGGCGGAGGAGCCAGTTGTTGCGAAGACCGCCCATGTTGTTGAAGAAGTCGTGGTGGGCAGGGAGGCGACCGAGCGAACGGAGACAGTGAAGGATACTGTCAGGCGCGAAGAAGTAGATGTTGCCAAGGACGGTGACGTGAAGCCGTAGGGACTGGGTCGCTTCGCCCGAATGCGGCCCCTGTTCATGGGGCCGCATCTTGATCCGATCATCTTTTCGAGCGGCTGAAGCGTGAAATAAGGCCGTGCGTTGGTCTCGGGCCAGGAAATCCGTAATGGTGCGTCATCTTCCACTGGCCTTAATCGTCGTGGCGGCTTGGTCGGCGGCGGGTTGTTTGAACTGCCAGCACCGCCGCCCGGATGAGATTACAGGCTGGATATTAAGCCGAGCGTTCACCTCGATGAATTACATGGCGCATTGTTGGATGGCAGAATGAAAACCCATGGATCAAGAAGAATGCGGTGATGAGCATCATCCTGACTGCCGCAAACGCCTGGGTCGGAGCGTTCAGGGGGCACACAACGACGGTGACAAAGCGGAACATGGCCGCAGCGATGAAGCAAGCACGGAAGAAGAGGAAGCGTAAGCACCGGGCGTTTTAACTTCCGCCGTTCCTGCCGAAGTTCCCCACGACAGCGACCGTCGCCACATCGTCAGGTCTGTCCGGCGTGCCGTCCAGCAGTGGTAACGGAAGTTCCGATGCGGAGCGCGGGCCGCGGGAAGCGCCGAGGAGGGCGTCTTGCGCTATGCAGTCCGGTTGATGCTGGCCGCTCAAGGACTGCTTGCGCTTGGCCTTGTCGGCGATGCTTACATCACGATGAGGATGATCTTCGAGGCTCCGATTGTGGCCATCTGTGTCGCTATCGCGGCGCTTATGGCGTTTGCCACGCTTTTGTATGCGATGCCCGTAATGGCGCGCACCCACGGACGTGGCGGCGATCGCACCCCTGTCTCGGCGGCAAATGAGGCCGGCTGAGGTCCCAAAGCCGACGCAAACAATCGAAAACCCGAGGAGCGGCCCACCCGCGCCAATTACATTGCGGCGCACCTGGGGTCGGCACTCGCACCACGCACCAACCCGACCTGCTCGATGCTCGCCCTCGGTCAACTCCGTTGGAATACAATGTCGCGGTCCAAATGCTGGGTCGGAGGCAGGTATGGGATGACCGCACGCATGTAGAACTGTGGGGTGTCCGGAATCGGTTCATCCGCGAATTGGTACGCCTTAAAGCCGGCATCGGTGAAAAGCTTAAGGAAAACGGCTGGGGATACATCGAAGGCTTTGAGCCCTATCGGGCTTACCTCTACAATGATGATCACCTGCTCGGACAGTTCCGGCAAGATGCTTGCCATGCCTTTGGCAACAAGCCATTCGGCTCCTTCAACATCGATCTTTATGATCTTTGCAGCTTTGATCGCCTGAAGCGGAACAATCTCCTGAAGCGGAAGCGCCGTCACCACAACTTCCGGCTTCGTGTCACGCGTTTCGAGTTCCTCCGGAACGATAGTTGTGGCACCCAGATTGTAGTCGCTGTGAAGATACACCAGGGCTGATCCGGCCACATCAGTCACTGCAACGTTGTAAAGGCTCACGTTCGTCCTTCCATTCAGACGTATGTTTTCCTGAAGTTTTGCGAAGATGTGGGGTGATGCCTCGATTGCGTGAACATCACCAGCCGGCCCAACCAAGTGCGCGGCCAGCAAAGTGTGTGCTCCCACGTTCGCTCCGATATCGATCACGGTGTCTCCGGGACGCAGGACGCCCGCAAGATAGGCCGAGAGAATCGGCTCCCAGATGCCGAAGAAAAACAGGTGCGAGTGGATGAGGTCCGGGAATGCGCCGTGGAAAACCGCGCCGAACGAGGCCTTCGCTTCAATCGATAATCCACGCCGCACTTGCGGGGTCGCTACTCGTTGCCAAATCCATGCTTTGCCGGCTATGATCGGGACATGCCGAAAATAGATACGCAAGCTATGAAAGGTGAGGCGGAATATTACGTCCAGAAATACTGATATCTTCAAGCGACCAGCAGATTCTTTACTCATCCCGGACGACATCTCCCAATTGATTGGTAGTTTCATCTTACTCGCGGTCATTAGCAATCGCCTCGAATTCGTGCAACTCCGGAGCCCCGACAGCGGTTGTAACTTCGATTTCCAGTCAAGCACTATGACCGGCTTGATCTGACTACCAAAGTAACGCTCTTCTGCTTTACCAGCAGGGCGTCAGGCACAAGCTGGAACCCGCCGCGCGCTACGTCGCCTCATTTAGCCGAACCTCCAGGACCGTAATCTGGAACTGCTTCCTCTCGGAGTGGTCGTTTAGTGGCATCAAGCTGTCGCTCGCAACTCTCGAAACAGACTACTGAAATATAGACTACATCCGGGTCGCCTTTTTCGGCGACAAACATGTCATTGCGTGCTACGGGCAGACCGCGACCTGCATTTTTTTTGAGCTGTTGCGGAGCGACTAGCGGGGCACTTGTGGACTGAGCATAGGCGATCGGTGTCATCGTCAAAGCTAAACCAGACATGGCTGCGCAGAGAACGATGCGCATTGTTCCACTCCCTTTGGTGAACATGTGGATGTAACGCGGTTCGAGCCTGCCTGGTTTCAGTCAGCGGTCACCGGCTAGCGTCCGGCGCCGGAAGAGCCCGGTATGTTCGCCAGCATTTCTCGACAACGACATCAGCATCGACCCGAGATGAGTTGCCTAAGCGACCGTCAGGGAACTCGGTCAGGATGCGGTCAATCAGTCGCGCTGGTGCCGGTGCTTGCACCACGGTGCCGGCGCAGGCCCGGCAGGCGAGCTTCGGACGCTTGGTCACGATCACCCGATACTGCGCCGGGATCATCCAGCCGCTCGGAGGTGTCCTCGCCGATTACCGTCATCGCCGCCTGGCAGCATGGGCACGCGGTGTCCTCCGGCGCCAGCGTCACCTCGATCCGCGGCAGGTGTGCCGGCAGCGCACCGCGGCTCGCGCGCCGCTTGGTTTTCTATCTCTTGGCCACCATGTTGCTGGACATCTGGAACCCGGGCGTCACGGAGGCCTGACAACATGAAGAAAAAACAGATTGTTGAAGATGCAGAGGGCGAGGAATATCTGCATAAGGAAAAATGGCGAGTAGTAAATCGGCAATTCGACCCGCCTGACGACAAAAGAAAAGGTGCGACGTATAACGATCTTGTGGCTATGGTCTTTGCGGCGCACAGCCTAGAAGGCTATTTAAACTTCATTGGTGACAAAATACTTCCGGAGTTGTGGCAGAAGGAGCGCGAAATAGAGGGCGGATTTGAGGGGAAGCTATCCCGAATTCTGCAGGAATGCGGGCTTAATAAATTCGAAAAGGGGCGGCGGCCTTATTCGACCGTCACCGAGTTGACGACGCTACGGAACAACCTCGCGCATCCGAAAACGAAGAAGCCAGCCGAAACGCCGCAAAATATACCCGGAAGGGAAGGAACCGACGCTGTTTCCTAAACCGTATCTGGCAACGCTAGTCACTCATGAGAAGGCGCTACGCGCGAGGGACGATGTTAAGTGCATCGTCGACCGCATCCATGCCGCCGTTGTTGCCAAGTTTCCAGCCTTGCACTTGGGAGATGACGGGCTAGAGGGAATCATCGGCCAGCACAGCTACACAGCCAGACGCGCGGACTTTTAGCCCCCGAATTAGATGGAGTAACGGACGGCCGCCAAACCTTGGCGGTGAATGTGGCCGCCCCTCAGAGTGATGGTGTGACTGAACCGGGAGCCGCTAAAGCTGCTGTTGCTCTCAGGTTTCTGGCCGTTGCGTATCCAACTCTAATTGACTGAGTGCCAGCTTTGAAAGGGGGCGGAAACGTGGCATCGGCGAGCGAGGCGATGTAACTAAACGGCTCCATCGCGTTCCATGCTAAGGTTATCGCCTGTTAGGGATGCGGCGCGACATTTGGCTTCGAACAACCCGGATCAGTATTGGGGACTTGATTCACTGTTGGCACTCCTTGTTTACCAGGGGTGTCATTTAAACTTACGAGGGTGCAATTTCCGCTGCCATCAAACAACGACATCTCGTGCTGGATTTGATGATAATTGACATAGGGATCGTCGTGCCATGTTAAATTACAGATAATCTTGTCGGTCGGATGCGAATAGCCGCAACTAGAGCGGGCTTGGGAAACACGATTGTTAGTGCCGAGGAATGTAAACCAAGTTGCACTACCCTCAACTAGACCCTTGCTGTTTTTAACTTCGAAGTGTGGGTCCTCTGTTGAGATGGTTTCGCACGGCTGGAACACGAAGGTGCATACTTCGCTTTCAATTTTTACTTCGCCTGGCGTCGCCGTCATGACCGTTCCATCAGGCGCAAGGTAAGTAAAACTATTGGCCCACGATGGTGCCGCGAGGGTAAGCCAGAGACCAGTCATAGCGCCGATATATCTTGCGGTAGCCATTCATCTCATCCCACTGGGCGATTTTTTGCGCAGAGCCGAGGCGGACGAAGCCCGCGACGGCCAGCAAGTCGAGGTTGGCGCCGTGTCAGCAGAGGCGAAGCAGGGAGGCCGAGCCTACCTACCAAGGAAACCAACACCAACTGCCCCAATGCCCGAGCGCTAGTCTCCGTTCCTGGAAGCGAGATAAACTTTTTGTCATAGATCTTGCATTCTCATGCTTATGCTAAATTCGTATGTAAACAGATTTTTGAAGCAGTTCCGGCGATATAGTCAGGTGATAAGCGCTGAGTTGCTCGAATTACTCGGGTCTTCCCGATCCGCGGCTGGACCGCTCACCATCACGCCCTCTTCATCCTCGCATTTTGAACGGGCGCGTTGCGTCTTTATACTGCTGCCCGAGAACTGGCTTCGCGCGAACGGACGGTCTTGTTGGCCAATGCGACGGCGGCGATTTTAGTCGGTTTGTCGGTTCACGCCCCAGCCGGTAACATACCCGAACTGCAATATCGCCCGATAATGATGCCCCAATCAACGGACGGTCTCGCGATGCGCGTCATATCATATTGAAATAATGAGAGGACGACCAAACCGGCCAGCTTGGCGCACGTTATCGCACCGGTATCTCTCGACTGGGTAGGAACCTTAAGATAGATATTTCCGAGAACCACCCGCAAATTCGGCTGCGGCCCGGCTATAGCGCCGGTACCGCTTATACCTTCGTAGGCTTCGACAGCCTCGGAAAACAGGTCCAGCACGCCACAGGATGCGGCGGCGTTCCGCCAAGCGCAGGGTACCCGCGCCCGCGTGATGCTGCCGGAGAGCGAGGCGGCGGCGCTGCTGGAGAGGCTGGTGGAGGCGGTGAGGAAGGATGGCTGACGTCCACTCATATGTCTCGCCCCCTCCCCAGCCATCATAATTCCCGAACCATACTCAGAGAGGCGACCATGGCGAAATTAACGACAAAAGACCGCAGGAATATACCCTCCAAGGACTTTGCGTTGCCCGAAGATCGCGCATTCCCCATCGAGGACGAGGCGCACGCCCGCGATGCCCTGTCACGGGCTGCCAGAAAGCCCCCGGCTGTCGAGAAAAAGGTCAGGGCGGCTGTTAAGAAGAAGTACCCTGACATTGGGAAGGAGAAGTAGGGGCCTACCCCGCCTGAAGCGGTTCCTAGGCTTGACCGTGACAGCTTCGAGCCGCTCACCGTCATCCATTTCCCCCTGGCCAGGCGCGCGCTTTCGCGTTCGAACAGTCCGGGTTCGACGAGATCGAGGGTCAGGCTGGACATGAGTTTGGCGCGTCTTGTGGGGACTTTGCCAAGTTCCATCCAACCGTAGCGGCCGATGCAGAGACTCTGATACAAGGACTGTATCATCAGATCTACTGAATCCTTCCCCATCGAGGCCCTGGCACCGAAACGGCTGGCTTTAGAAGTCTACCCTCTCGAATTGCGCGCGCACGTATGTGTCTAAGCCCTTTGTCGGCAATATGATCGACAGCGGCCGGCAGAACAGCCTTGGCCCGCACGCTGCCGGATGGGAGGATTGCGAAGGATCGCACGGTTGGACCCGAGGCAACGAGATCGCGACCTTTCGCCTGCCGGACCAGACCAGGACGGTCCATCATTTGTAATGATACAGGCCGGCAACCCATTTCCGGTGGTTGTCAAGGTAACCCTGTACGACGGTAACCAAGCGGTCCAGGATGCCGTGGTTCCGGCCAATGGTGACAACATCGAAATAATCTTTCGGCCCTTGCAACAGCTTGTTTTTTGGCATAAAGTCTGACGAGAAGTTGCCAACCACGTTTTGGCCGAACTCACTCGACAGCCGGAAACTGGGCCTGATGGTAAACGGCATTAAGGTCTTTCCCCCGAAAGACCCACCCGACTTCTCTTAGTTCTTATGATCGGAAATTACTGATGGGGTCGGATCAAGCGAGCCCGTCCCTGGAAGATGCAGTCCTGTGGGGCTATCGTCTCCTGTTGGACCGGGAGCCAGAAAACGCAGAGATCGTTCAGACACATGCAAGGGCATACCGCTCCGTTAGGGAAGTCCGTCGGATGTTCATGCAAAGCGAGGAATTCGCTGAGCGCGCTGCGGCCGATGGCGGACGAGTGCCCTACTCGGAGGTACTCATGCATTTTCCGCCTTTTACCGGACAGGGCGAGCCAGACGTCTGGTTCGATTTCCTCGGTGTCAAAACCCGCTGCAAATATCTGCCGGAGACTTATGCGGTCCTGTCAGGTCAAGTCGAGGGGCCGCCCGGCACAGAAAAAGCCGCGCTTCATGAGACGGCGGAATGGATCGGCACTCTGCAGTCCGTCCTTGAAGCAAGAGTGCGCGGATCGCTGGTTGTCGTGGAATTAGGCGCTGGCTGGGGACCGTGGCTCGTCGGTGCCGCGAAGGCGGCCGAGCGCGTCGGTATCCGCCATATCCGTCTCGCTGGCATCGAAGGCGCCCAGAGTCATTTCGACTTCATGCTGGAGCATTTTCATGATAACGACCTCGATCCGAACGCCCATTTGCTCATTCATGG
Organism: uncultured Alphaproteobacteria bacterium; assembly: GCA_963772355.1. GTDB lineage: Bacteria > Pseudomonadota > Alphaproteobacteria > Acetobacterales > Acetobacteraceae > Rhodopila. The sequence goes on from CAVYXX010000134.1 coordinate 21,782, forward strand.
GGTTGTTGGCGCGCGGGACGGTAAAGCGCGCTTCCCAAAATTGGCCGAACCGAGCAACGAATGGGGGGCGATCGCAGACTTTGGTAAGCGACCGGCCGCCGCCACAGTGTTCGAGGAAGTTCCGTGTGTGTCTTTGACCACTTTGCTAGGGCAACTCCCGCCGGTCGATCTTGTCCATTGTGACGTGCAGGGTTCGGAATACGACGTGCTGACCGCCGCTCAGAAAACGCTAAACGCACGCGTGCGGCGCGTGGTGGTCGGGACGCATTCACGGCGCGTCGAGGCGGATTTGCTGGACTTTTTCGCCGCTCAGGGCTGGAGGCTCGAAGACGAGGGCATTTGCAGGCTTATTCAGCACGGCGGCCGGGGGGAACTCGGTCTTGTGCGGGATGGCTATCAGGTCTGGGCAAATCCGCAGGTGAAGTAATTCATCCTGGCCAGTCGGCACGATACTGTCTGGGAGTTTGGGTCGGGCAATCTGCTGGATAGCATTTGGCTCATTGCTCTTTCGTCGCGTTCGTAGTGTTCGGTCCGCATTCCGTATCCGTACTTGGCTCGACTTTCCGCATTTAGTCCGACAAGCGGTCACGTCATAACCGAGAAGATATCCTCATATGCGATGAAGCCTCGCGCATCCTCAACAAGACGGTGCGTCCAAACAGGCCTGTCGGGCCATCGCGGTGAACATTAGGCCGAACTTCCGAAACGAAATCGCCAACGCTGTAGACAGGATCTAGACCGAAGTTCCCTCGCTGGCACCGCTTCGCCGTCGAACACCCGGCGCCTGGTCTGGTCATGATGCGCTCGATCAAGGGCAGGTAATGGCGGACTTCGCCGCACCAATCCGCGGCGGTCGGTTCAGCACATGCCGCCAGCACCACGAGCGCTCGCTCCAGGGCCAGCTTGGTGGCCCGCGTGGCGGCAATAAGCTCGCGATACAGCTTGACCTTTCGCTCCTTGCCGCGGCTGTGCTGGATGGCGTGGGCACGCTTTTTGGCCAACCGGCGGTGATCACGCCAGCTGATAGCGGCGCGGCCGGCCAAGGCACACGCCTGTTCCAGCAACCGCGTCATCACCCGCACCGCATCCCAGAGCAACGAGCTATCGCTGGGCTCATGCATCAGCGCTTCAGTGACCGTGCTGTCGATGCGGCTCGAGCCTTTGCCGTGCGTTCCGCACCACCGCCTGATTGATCGCTTCCCAGCTGGCCGGGGTGATCGCGCTGATGGTCTTCTGCAGCACCGCCTTCTTCGGCGTCCACCCCATCGGCAACCGTGCGAACGCGCGAAACGATGCTGAATCTTCCAGGTGAAAAGCCAGTTCCTCGTAGCTCAGCTGGCGGTATTGCTTCAGTAGCGCGCAGCGCAGCACGGGCCCACGCCGGCCGGTCTCGCGCACCCCGTCGCGGCGCAAATCGTTGCTGACCAGGCGTAGCAATGGACGATGCTGATCGAGCCACTGCGAGATCTGCTTCAACTCGCGACCGATCTCGTGTGTGGCGAAGATATCGAATAGACTGGCTTGCGTGATGCGTTCCTGACGCATGATCGGGCTCCGGCGGGTGGGTCTGGTTCGGATGCAGTGGTATGCCGCCGAAACATAACCGAAGCCGCCGGGCTTGACTTGCGATATCGCGAAGCAGCTGGTTTTTAGTCGATTAGCGTTTATGGATGGACACTAACTCGCCGTGCCAGCCCGGCATCGTGTTCTGGCCAGTTCGTCACACGGTATCTGGCCTTCCGAATCTTATGGCAGCTACTTTCGTTGAATTTGTGATGCATCGCTTCCACAGGGAGGGACGTTGGATCGGACGATCGTCGATCCTGCGCGTCGGCCACGAACCTCGCCATCCCCGTCCTGGTCTGCCAAGGCAGAACGGCCAATCGCGTGGACCTATCACATCCGACAACCGGGGATATATTCATGCACCACCGCGGAACCGCTTGGCTTCAGACGAAGGGCCGGTTTCTCCACCAGATGCCAGGAAAGGAATGCGGGCAGTAACGTGACCAGCACGCAGATTGAAATCGGGGCCTGAATGCCTGGCCAGAGAAACAGCACCAGTTGTTGCATGGGGAATGCATAGAGATACAGGCCGTAGGAATAGTCACCGAAGCGACTGATCCGACTTACGCCGGGCAGAGAAAGCAGCCCAAACGAGATAATCATATAGGGCAACGTGAGCCATTCGATCGGCAGGTTCCACCAACCGAACCAGGTCGAAATGCCATAGTTCAGAGTCAAGAACAGCAGGCAGAGGTCGGGGCGACCGAGAAATGGGACCGGGGGTCGCAGCAGGCCGAAGAAACCGCCCATCAGGAACAGGGGCACCTGCACAAGCAGATAGTGAAGACTAGCGCCATAAAAGACGATCTGACACTCCGTCGGCGCTAGAAAGAGCAAGACGCCGGCCCCCCCGCAAATCAGGGCACTAGCCAGCATCGCAGGGCGGCGCAAGCGGCGCGGCAGCAACGCGAATAGCGGCACGGTCAGGTAGCAAAGCCACTCCGGGAACAGGCTCCAAAGTGAGCCGTTAACGGCGTCGTGTTGTAACGTCGCAAATACACCGGGCAGCCGTAGCACGGTGTAAAGTCCGACGTTGGCGAGGTAGGCATAGGTGCCCGACCTTGAGAAGTAGTCGGCGGCCCGCAGGGTCGAGACGGTAGGCCCCAGCAGAAATGCGGTGAGAAGTACACAGGCGATCAGCCCCGGAAATATACGCAGCGTCCGTTTCGCCAAAAAAGCAGGAAGGTTGGAATCTTGCTCCCAGCTTGTTGTCACCAGATAGCCACTGATCGAGAAGAAGATGTCGAGCCCGAGGCGCGCCAGCGGCACCCCCCAAAGACCCGGATCGGCGCCGCCGCTTAAGTCCCGCCCGTGACCATAAATCACCAGCACCGCTGCGAAGATGCGCAGGGCGTCGAAGTTGTTACTGCGCTGGCTATTCCGTGACGAAGCGATGCGGTCACGCGGGATTGCGCGTGAGGCTGCCGCTGCTTGCACCGAGGCCGGATAGCCCGCCCCCGCCGGGGCGACCTGATCGCGTTGGCGGAGACCAAATGCTGGATGGTGCAGCAGCAACCAGGATAGGATTCCCAGTAGAGTCGCCGTCAGAGTGCAGGCAGCGATCGGATGCGCGAGCTGAGGGAGCCGCGATACGATCAACTGCTGCACCGGAAAGGCCGTCAGAAACATGCCGTAGGCGATATCGGGCAGGCGGTGCAGCAGTGGGGCCGACCGGCGACCGAAGCAGGCAACCATGTAGGGTATGGTTAGCCAGAGCAGCGGGAGTGTCCACTCTCCCCACCAGGTTGCGACCAACCAGTTGGCAATGAAACACAGCATCGCGACGTCGGCGCGAAACGGACCGTCTATCCCTCTGTCCAGGTGTCGCCATGCCATGCCACCCAGGAAGAAGGGTGCCTCGGCCAGTACCAAGTCGGATATCGAGGCGCATGAACTGGAACCAGCCACTGTCGGGGAAGGTCGCGAGGAACCAGCTGGCGCACCCGAGGGCGACCGATATGCCGAGCAGCGCAATGGGCCGGATCCGGTTGGGCAGAACGGCGGCTAGCGGCACGCAAACCGCGAGGAGGCTGACGCCAAGCACCGTCCACAGCATCGGGTTCACCGAACCGCTCCATTGCTGCCCCTCAAACACCCCCGGCAACGTGCGCTGCTGGATCATTAGGAGGTTGAAAATGTAGCGGCGTGTCTGTCCGTTCAGAAGGTAGAGACGCAAGGAAAGTCGGGATGCAAGGGGGCCGATTACCAGGACGGTAAAAAGCACGGCGGCAGCGAGGGCGGGCAGTGTACGCCACGCACGCCGGACGGCGTAGCGTCGCCAGTTTGGGCACCGCTGCCAGCTATCAGCCAGAAGAAAACCGCTGGAGGCAAACAGCAGATGCAGCCCGACGACGGCGAACGGTTCCCCCCACAGCCCCGGCGCCAAACTGCCTGTTAGGACGAAGCCGTTGCCGTAGATGACGACCAACACGGCGAAGATCCGCAATGCATTGAAGTTGCTGTTTGTCCGAACCAGTGCACTTGCAGATTCCGCTAGCATCGCTCTCTCTCTTCCGCAGAACCTGTCTGCTTTAGCTTCCGCCAAGCATCGGAGGATAGGGCTGGGGGACAGAATACCTTGCCAAGCCGGGACAGGCTTCTAGAAGTAGCGCCGATAGTGGCAGGAGACCGAGGCGAATGACAAACGATCCAGCCGCCGACGCGACTTCGATCTGGGATCGGCGCTACCAAGCCGGCGACCATGTTGGCACTAAGCCGATAATGGTAGGCGACCCGATTGATTACACTCAGCACAAATTTCTATACCAGCACTCCATAGCCAAGCCGCTGACTGGCTCGCTCGATGGCTATAGCGTGGACCATGTGGCGCGGAAATTCCTGACACCCGCCCCGGCCAAGGTTCTGGCAATCGGTTCCGGCATGGCGTTCGTGGAGGAGTTTCTGGTCGCCAACGGCTATGCGCAGCATTTGTTGGCATACGAGATGTCGCGGGCGGCGGTCGAGGCGGCCAAGCAACGGGTAATGGACAAACCCTATGCCGACCGACTGGAATTGCGCTCGGGCGACGTGTTGCAGGAGAATTTGCCAAGCGGCGCCTTCGACGTTGTATACGTGCAGGCGGCAATTCATCATTTCGACCGGATCGACGAAATGTATGCCCTGATACACCGCGTATTACATCCGGGCGGACTGCTGATCTACGACGAATATGTCGGCCCCGATCACCACATGTATGAGTTTGAAGTCGTGGCCATTATGGACCGCATCGATGACTGCCTGGCACCGGTATATCGCTGGGATCATCTGGCAAAGCACCGACGACAACACGTGCCCCACCCTAATTTGGAATGGATGCTGCAGCACGACCCATCCGAAGGCGTGCACGCATCGCGCATCCTGCCCCTGACCTACCAGTGGTTCGACGTGGTACACCGCGCAGATTGCGGCGGGTCCATCCTCCGGCCCTTCTTCACGGGTATCCTGCCGAATTTCGACTGGGACGATCCGAAGGATCAAACTGTGGCACGACTGGTGATCCTGATGGAACAGTTGCTGACAGAGCACGGCGTAATCCCACACTACAACACCAGTGTCGTTGCACGCCGCCGCGAAGTGCCCCGGCCGCCGCTGACGGCGGCGGAAACCGCGCGCATCAATTACACCGGCTGGCAGGATAAAGGTTGGCCCGGCGAGGCCGTCGCAGCGTCGCCGCACCCACTGGCGGCATGGCTGCGCTCCCGAGTCAGCCGCGCGCTGCGGGCCGCGGATCTGCGAAGCTGACGGCAGCAACAACGTTGGCAACTCAACACGCCCGGAACGGCAGGATCGGATGACTGGCCGGCAGGCAGAAGGGGCCTGCCGCGGCGTCTTGGCCTTGCCGGAGGCGGAACGGATCTAAGCTCTCATGCCAGGAGCTCGGCGGCGCGGTCCTTGATACCACGATTGACCGATACAACTCCCCGCTCATCCAGCCATCGGACGATGGACAGGTGCATCCAAGCGCACCTAAATTTGGACAGAAGGACCGCGGTGCTGAACAAACTCGAACTGTCGCTTGTGATCTGGCTTCACCGGCATTTCGCGTTCTCGGAGCGCACCATTGAGGGGCAGCAGCGGCAGTTGATGGCGATGAGGTGATCGAAAGCATGCATCTACTCAAGGCCGACGCGCCGGAGATGTGGGAGGCTCTCCTCGCGGTGAGATCGGACGTCCTGAACCTCTCGTGGGGGCCAAAAAGCGCACTGCGCCGGGCATCGGCGCGGCAAGGATTGGGGCGATGCATGCTGTCGCCATCGCGGCCGGGGCGCTGGGCGGCAAGGTATCATGTGCAGGCGGTGGCGGTTCATGATTTTTACATGACGTCCCGGGGGCGGCGCGGCGCCATGATCCACGCGCTACAGGGCGCTGGGGGCACCGCCGACGGTCTCCACTTCACGGACGTCGGGGTCGAGTCCTGGTTCCCATGACAAAGGTCTCGCCAGAGGTGGAAAAGGCGCGCCGCAAAGCGTGTGTGACAGCAGGTCTGACCGACCGCGAGCGGTGGGAGGATGTCGCATCCTACGAACAGTTCTGGTCGGATCGCTCCGCGGCGGCGGCGAAATTGTGCCGCCCGGGGCAATGGGTGTGCGATATCGGCTGTGGCATGCAGAGACTAGCGGCGGTGCTGCCGCCCGGCTGCGTTTACCTTCCCGCCGATTTGCGCCGCTGGAATCCAACGGTGGAAGGTTGCGATCTGAACGCCGGTCTTCTGCCGGAACGCCATCTCGCGCGCTGCGACGTCGTGACCTTGCTGGGGGTGATCGAGTACATCTTCGATCCTGCACTGTTGCTTTCGGCCCTGGCACGACGCGCTGAGATTGTGGTGCTGTCCTACAACTGCGTCGAACTGGCTGACGTCGACCGTGCCGGATTCGGATGGGTGGGTGCCCTTACCTCCCAGACGCTGGCGGAGCTTCTGCGGCAGACGGGCTTTCGTTTGGAGTCGGTCGAGCGGTTCGGCACCACGGAGATCCTAGTGCAGGCGTCCAATCCCGGCTTCGGCCCGTGGCGTCGAGTGCGGCGCCGTGCTGCCCGTATGCTGTATGGGCGGCCCGACATGCCTAACGCTTCCAGCTGAACCGGAAGGTGAAATGACGCACGCCGTCCGGTATTGGATGCAGGGAGAGGGCATTCAGAATTTCGGCGACTTCCTGTCCGAATATTTCCTGCGCAACCTGTTCTTTACCCAGCCGAGCCATGGCCGCGATCTGCGCCTTATCGGTAGCTGCATCGACGACTGGTTCGTCGAGTCGCCGCCGCTTTCTCCAAGCGGCGGCGCGCTGGACGGAACCGGCCCGATCTTCTGGGGCTGTGGCCTGCGCCGGGAAGATGGGCTAAGCCCGGAGCGTCGCGGTTCGGTGGAGATTTTAGCTGTACGAGGGCCGCTGAACTCGGTCCGCGCTGCGTCTGGGAAAAACCGTGCCGGTGGGCGATCCGGCTTTGCTGCTGCCGGCGCTGCACCGCGCCGCGGGGCTGTGGCAGCGCAGCGGCAGTCAGACCCTGATCGTCCCCCACTTCCACGACAAACGTAGTGATACCGAGTTGCTAGCTCTGACCGGCTGCTGCGAGGTGCTACGACCCAACATCCCCAACGACCTGACCGCGATCAGCGAATTCATCGATATCGTCGCCGCCGCCGACTTCGTGCTGTGCGGCGCGATGCACGCGGCCATCGTAGCGGCAGCCTACGGTCGACCATTTGCCTTCTGGGACAGCGGCGACATAGACCTGCCGTTCAAGTGGCAGGATTTCGCCGCCTCCATCGGCATCCCCTGTGCATTCCAGCCGGACCTCACGACCGCACGCGCCTACTACGAGACAGCGGTCGGGCCCGCGATCCGCATCCCCGTGATGTGGCCGCTACTGGTGGCATCACCGCTGCCGGTGCGGCCGGACGCCTTCGCCAATGTGGTCGCAATGGACGTCGTCCGCCATGGCCTAGCGGCGTTGGAGCCGGACGTGTCCTCGCGGGCCGCCAATCAGTTGCGCGATCGACTGGAGCAAGTCACCGCAGCCGCCGAGGCTGTCGCGAAATTGCAATCCGAGGCGCTCGCGCACGTCGAAAAGGAGGCTCTGCTCGCCGAACGCGTGGCGGTCCTGACCGAGCAGCTGAAGCGGGAGGAGCTGCGACGGCAAGATGACGCCGTCAGGCGGGAGCGGGTTGAAACGCAGCTTACCGAGACGGTGCAGCGGGAGGCGCGCCTGCTAGCTGAACATCTCCAGCTGGATGCCGAGAAGACCGAGGCACGGGTGGAAGGCGCACGCTTGCAGGCCGAGATGACCGAGGCACGGGTGGAAGGCGCACGCTTGCAGGCCGAGATGACGCGACTGCGGAGCCGGGAGGCAACGCTTGCATCCGAGGAAGCGCGTTTGCACGAAGCTGTGCAGGCCCGCGATCACGCGCTGGCAGTGGCGCGCACAGACGTTGATGCGCACGCAGCACGAATAGATGCTATCCTTCATTCAGCCACATGGCGACTGACGGCACCCCTGCGCGCCATCTCTCGTCGCTTGCCATGGATTTTGGCTTTACTGCGGCTGTGCTGGTGGCTCGTGACTTTGCAATTCGGGCGCCAGATGAACCGGCGCCTCCAGGTTCGGGCGCAGGTGGCGCGGCTTCGGAACTCGCCGCTGTTCGATGCGTCCTATTACCTTGAGCGGCACCCCGATGTGGCTTCGACCGACGCGGCGACGCACTACGTTTTCACCGGCGCCCGTTTGGGATACGAAGCGTGCTCGCTGTTTGACGGGGCCTGGTATGCCGCCACCTACCCCGATTGTGCGGCGTCAGGCCTGACGCCCATGGCGCACTATGTGGCGCTAGGCGCCCACCTTGGGCATGACCCGCATCCGCTATTCGATACCAAATGGTATACCGTCCGGAACCCCACCGCTGGCACTGGCGCTGAGGCGCTGCTGCATTACCTCCGCACCGGAGCGGTTGCGGGTGCCGCGCCAAACCCGCTGTTCGATCCAGCGGGGTATTTATCCGAATACCCGGACGTTCGGGCCTCAGGATCCGACCCGGTCCAGCACTTCCTGCAAGAGGGCGCTAGGCAGGGTTACCATCCGCACCCCCTGTTCGACACGAATTGGTACGTCGCAACGTACCCCGAGGTCAAGGCCAGCGGAATGAACCCGCTGGGTCACTACCTGCAAATCGGGGCGGCGAAGGGCTATGATTGCACCCCGCTGCAGCGGCACGTCGGCGGTTTCCGATTAAACCAGCAGATAGCATTCTTTACCTGGGCCGATCCGGAAGCCAGCATCGTCATTCCGGTCTATGGTCACCTCTTCGACACGCTACGTTGCCTGCATGCCGTTGCGGCGCACTCGGAGGGCGTGGGCTACGAGGTCATCGTCCTCGACGATAATCCGGACAACCCGATCGCGCCCTTCCTGACCAGCATTCCCGGCCTGCGGATTCACGTCAATGGCGGCAACCTCGGCTTCCTACAGTCCTGCAATCAGGCGAAGACACTGGCCCGCGGCTGGCATATCGTATTTCTAAATAACGACACGCTGGTTGGGGCCGGTTGGCTGGAACCGCTGCTGCGCCCGGTGCGCCAAGATCCCACCGTTGGCATCGTTGGTTGCAAGCTGCTGAACGCCGACGGCACGATCCAGGAAGCCGGCGGAATCATCCTCCGCAGCGGCTGGGGCTACCGCATCGGATCTGGCGAAAGCCCCAGCCTGCCAGAATACAACTTTCTGCGTGAGGTCGACGTCGTGACCGGCGCGGCTTTCCTGATCCGACGAGCGTTGTTCGAAACGGTCGGCGGCTTCGATCAACGCTATGCGCCTGCCTTCTACGAGGAGTTCGATCTTGCATTCCAGGCAAGGTGCATCGGTTTTAAGGTGGTATACCAGCCGCACAGCGAGGTGACGCATTTCGGCAGCGCATCCTATGGGGCCGAGATGCGCGACCGACTGTCAGTGCTGAACCATGGCAAATTCTGCCGGAAATGGAGGGGCGAACTACAGAAGCAACCGGCCGATGGCAGCGACCGGTTGCAAGTGCGACAGCGCCCTGGAGCGTGTGGTATTATCCTGATGATTGATGACAAGGTGCCGGAGTACGACAGGCACGCCGGCGCCCTGACGATCTTCCAGTATGTGAAGCTGCTGCGCGGGCTTGGCTTCCACATCGTGTTCTGCCCAGCCGATCTGGTTCCGCGTCAGCCGTATACAAACGTGCTCCAGGAGTTGGGGGTGGAGGTGCTTTATGCCCCAGTCGAGCTGGCTGGATGGCTCGCGGCCGATGGCCAGCACCTGACGGCCGTATGGACGGCGCGCCCCGACGTTTCGGCCGGTCTGCTGGACCTGCTGCGCGCCACGACGCCGGCACGTATCCTCTACTACCTGCACGACCTCCACTATCTGCGCGAGATGCGTCGCTACCAGTTGGAGGGCGATCTCTACGCGCTGGAGGAATCTAATCGCCTCAGGAAGCTCGAATTGGCGATTTTCCACGCCGTGGACATCGTCATGACACCGAGTGAGGAGGAGGCCAAGGTGATCCGGCGAGAAGTGCCGAACGCTACGGTGCGGGTGGTGCCTCCATACCTGTACTCCCCACACGCGGCCGTTAGCTTGGACGGAGGCAGTTTCGCGACACGACGCGATATTCTTTTCGTTGGCGGCTTCAAGCATCCGCCGAACGTTGATGCCGCGGTTTGGCTAGCGCAGGAGATCATGCCGCTAATCTGGCACGAAGAACCGGATGTACAACTCATGCTGGTTGGCGACGAGCCCGCCGCAGAGGTGCAGGCCTTGGGGGCCGACAAGCGGGTGGAGGTCACCGGTTACGTACCGGAACTCACTCCCTATTTTGATCGGGCCCGCGTATCGATCAGCCCGTTGCGGTATGGCGCAGGGGTCAAGGGCAAGATCGTCAGCAGCCTGGAAGCAGGTATTCCGGTAGTGACCACGGCAGTGGGCAATGAGGGCATCGCCCTTATCGATGGACGCGAGGTGCTACTGGGTGAGACGCCGGAAGAACTTGCCGAGGCCGTGCTGCGCCTGCTCCGCGAGCCCGCGCTTTGCGCGTCGCTCTCGGCGGCCGGGGCGGTGGTCATTCGGGAACGGTTCTCCGAAAATGTGGCGCGGGACGTGATGCAGTCGGTGTTGCAGATGGATCTGTGTCGTGTTTGCGGCGCGGTTTCACTTGGCCGACGGAACGTCGCGGAGGCGGAGGATGATTTGCGGACCCGCTTCCCGGCCGAACAGCGTGCCTGCGACACCTGCGGCGCCACCGACCAGGACGAAGCGCTGGCCGACGTGATGTTGGAACCGCTGCGCGGGCAAGGCGTGAACAGCCTGGGCGCAGCGGTGCCCAAGCTGTCACGATTGCGCATCCATGCCCTCGGCTGCGGCGCACCGGTGCTCGAACAACTACGGAAGAGCATGCGATTTACCTGCAGAGACGCTTCGTACGCGGCGGTGGCCAGCGACCTTGAATCACTGCGAGAAGCCGAACTTGACCTGCTGATCAACCATAGCGGGCGCGAACAGGTAGTTGTCGCGGTGCAGGACTTCCTCCACCAAGCCCACCGGGTCCTGAAGTGCGGCGGGCGCTATGTCCTTTCTGCTTCCGGTGCGGAGGACCGCGGCGGCATCGATTGGGTGGCGGCGCTTCGTGAGGCTGGCTTCGATGCCACTGTCCATCAGGCGAGAGGTGGGATGGACGACGACAACAATGTCACCGCCATGCTAATCGCGATAAAGCGATGATGGGGTGCTTAAGGAGCTATCCAGCATAGGTTCTCGTGGCGACCCCGCCTCTTTCCACTGAAGCGCTCGTTTCTCGACGAGGAACCACGATAGTGCACCGAGGCACCAACTGATCGGCAGGGCTAGAGCCATCATGCCCACCGGCCCAAGGCATGGCAGGAAATGCGCTAGCACCTGCTTCACAGGCCAGCCATAAAGGTAGATCCCATACGAGTAATCTTGTACAAAGTGAGGAAGGCGAATTTTAGGCAGATACGCAATGAAAAAAACAGCATAGACCAGTGTTGCCCCCGCGAATACCTGGTAAGCAGGATCGTTGGCGCGCGACAGTAGGCATGACAGCGCCAGGAGAGCGAGAGCGGCGCCCTTCAGCGGCACGTCGACCCGGTTGAGGTAAGCCAGCACCCCTAGAGCAAAGAATGCCGAGACCATTGCGGTATCGCGGGTCGTCTCAAAGAA
>CAVYXX010000135.1:0-31746 GCA_963772355.1 uncultured Alphaproteobacteria bacterium
CGAGCGGCGTTCATCTGTTCAGTTCGATGCAGGAGGACGTTCGGGCCATCGCCGGGGACCTCGGTCTGGATGCTGATATCCGGTTTTCACGCCTTGCCGTGGTTCCTGCGCAGATCGTCTCCCTTGGCCTGGAGACTGCCCCAGCGAAGGTAACCGATAAACGGCCTTTCACAGGAGAAACCGTCCAATGCGAGGCCATCCCGCCTGACGTGCTGGCCGGCATCATCCGAGATGCCATCGAAAGCCGGATCGATAAGGCTACCTATGCCGCCGTGCTTGCCGAAGAGGAAGTCACTCGGGAGAGGTTAGCGGAGCGATTGCTGCCACTCATGGGGGAGGACGGACCATGAGCACCGTCGGCGACCGCAACGGCCGCCCATGGCCATGTTTCAGCATGCAGCCTGGCACCCAGGAGCCGGTCGAGGCTGCCATCGTTCAACCGTGGGAGGCCAGTCTATGAGCGCCGCCCGCGTCGAAGCCGACTGGATACCCCGCCGAGGCCCGGACCAGTGCCCGCCCGAATATCGTCCGTGGCTCGAAGAGGTCGCCGCCGCCTGGGGCGTCCCCGTCGAAAAGATCTGGTGGCGCAGCATCATTGTCGTGGTGACCCCACCGCAGCAGGACAATCCCGGTGCGGCCATGTGAGCGCGCCTCGTCATGGACGACGCAGCATGGAACGCAGCACAATCTCAGGCACACCCCCACGCCACAACGCGCTGCGGCCTAACCGTGCTGAGCTGCACCGGAAGCGCCAGGGCTACAAAACGCTGGCGCTGGAACCGCACGCTGCAGCAATGGCTCAAAATAACCTACCAGGCCGGAACTCGGTTCACAGCAACGCCGGTCCACTTCGCCGACCTGCCCGGACTGGTCGCCGTCCTGGAGCATATCCGCCGCGACCCACGCGCGCTGATCGTCCGCGGCGCCCTCACGCCCGATACCGCCGCAGCCGTGGCTGCCGATCCAGACCGCGCGATCCGCCGCCTGAAACGTCCCAAGGGGACCTATGCAGCGACACTCACCGAGGTCGACCGGCGCTGGGTCATGGGCGACATCGACGGCTGGCCCCTGCCGCCATGGGCGACCTGGCCGATGACCCCGATACCGTTATCGATCACGCCATCCACGAACTCCTGCCACCCGCCTTCCACGACGCAACGTGCTGGTGGCAACTGTCCAGCTCCGCGGGCTTCGTCCAGGGTGTCCTCAAAGCGCACCTGTTTTCTGGCTGTCAGCGCCGGCCAGCAACGCGCACATCAAAGCAGTGCTCAAACAGTGCGCGCCGGGCATCGATGGGGCGCTATTCTCCGCAGCGCAGCCGCACTTTGTCGCCGACCCCATCATCGAGGGCAGCCACGACCCGATACCGCGCCGCACCGGCTGGCGGATCGGCCTGGACGACGAGGTCGTACTGCCCGAGTTGCTGGCCAGGCCAGCGCGCCCCGCCACAGCGGCAGGCTATACAGGCCCGGTCGGCGGCCTCGAAGTGCTGGGAGACGGCCCAGGCCTCGAAGGCTTCCACGCCCCACTGCGCACCGCCACGATGCGGTACGCCGCCCATTGCGCGCGAGGCACCGAGCAGCGCGACGACGCGGCGCTGATCACAACCCTGCAGGCCGCCGTCCGCGCCGCGCCACAACGCACCGATCGCAACGTCGCGGACGTCTATACGCAGGACTACTACCTGCAGCGCCTCATCGACGGCGCCTTTGACCGGCTGGCCAGCGAGCCGGATCATCCGCAATCCATCCAGCCGCAGTACCCCACCCCGCCCGAGGCCGAGGGCGTCGAGGAGACCCGCAACACCCTCAGCAAACTCATCGCCGAATTCCTCGGCCGCGTGGGCGACTGGCACGCTCTGCCAGAAGACGGCCGCCCACCCGCCGAACACGCCGGCATCATCATCGGCGTCGGCGTCGGGAAGTCCCGTATCGCGCGTGAAGCCCTGGCCGCACTCATCCACGCAGCACGCAGCCGCGGCGCCAATTCCCCCACCGCGTCCTGTGGCTCGTTCCCACCCACAAACTCGGCAGCGAGGCACTGCTGAAGATGGAGCAGCTCGGGCTGTCGGTCGCGGTGATGCGTGGCCGCGAAGCCAAGATCCCCGGCAGCGATACCGAAACGATGTGCCTTAACCTACCAGCAATCACTGACGCTTTATCAATCCACGCCGATCCGGAGAAAGATGTTTGCGGGACCGGAAAGGACAACGAACCGTCCTGCCAGCATTACCAGCACTGCCCCTATCAGAAACAAAAATCAGCGCTGGCCAGCGCTGACGTGGTGATCGCCGCGCACCAGGCGCTGTTCCACCACCTGCCAGCCGGAGCAACCAAGGGGCTGGCCCTGGTCATTATCGACAAGTCCTGGTGGCAGGCAGGACTAATGCCCGCCCGGGAAATCCGGCTGGCCGGATTCGCGCAGGAACCGCTGCTGCACCCCGTCCTGACCGAGAAAGGCAAAAAAGCGCACAATTCAGCAACCGCCGACCTGCACACGTGGTCCGTCAAGGCGCAGGCGGCACTCGAAGCCGAGGCCGACGGCGCACTGGCCAGCAAGCAGAGCGTTGCTCACCGGAGCCTGTCCCATATGGACTGCGCCAATTCCATCAAGCTCGAATGGCGCCGGAAGGTCGACGGCGTGCTGGTGCCCGGCATGACACCAACCCAGCGGAAAAAGGCCATCGCAAAAGCCGAAGGCAACGCAGCGATCCCACGCCGCGCGGGAATGTGGCGAGCACTGGAAGACCTGCTGAAGGGCACAGCCTCACACACCGGGCGCTTCGAACTCGGAACCCAGGGCGGCGCCTCCGGCGCGGGCCGCGTCGTCCTGCTGCACAGCCGGTTCGAAGTCCTCGAAAAACTGGCCACGCTGCCGATGCTGCTGCTCGACGCCACAATGCCGGTCGATCTGGTCAGGCACTTCCTCCCACGCCTCAACGTCCTCGCCAATGTGCAGCCAGCCGCACCTCACATGACCGTCCACCAAGTCATCGGAGGATGGGGCAAAACCTCGATCGTCCCGTCAAAGAAAGCAACGCCCGCAGAAAATCAGCGCCGCGAGTACCTGCTGTCCGAGCTGGCGGATTTCTGCCGGCTGAACAGCGGCGGCAACGCCCTCGCCGTCACATACCAGGACGTCGAAGACCACTTCAAAGACCCAGCGGTCGCGACCGGCCATTTCAACGCCATCGCCGGCCTGGACGAGTACGGCGATGTTCGCAGCCTGTTCGTCATCGGCCGGCCGCTGCCCAAAGCGCCCGAACTGATGGCCATGGCGCGCGCGCTCACCGGCGAACCCATCCAGCCCGAGCCCGGACACGTCGAAACACGCGGCGTCCTGATGGCAGACGGCACAGGCCGCCCACTCAACGTCCGCGTCTACGACACCCCAACCCTCGAAATGCTCCGCTCCGCCATCACCGACGCCGAGGTCATCCAGTGCATCGGACGCCACGCTCTCCGATACCGTCACCTAAAACCCGCAGAAACCATCGGGTTACAGTAGCGGTGGATCAAAGGGACTGTTCCGAAGGGGTTCCGAAGGGTGTCAGTCCGCCAGGATTTGGGATCGTGCGCGCGTGCGTGATACGAGCGATCAGCACCCGGTCGTTCAAAGGGCACCGATTTGCCGTCCCGTTGTCCTGGGGCGTATAGGCTGGCGTCGGAGTGGGGCGCGGGGATAAGGTATGGGCAAAAAACTGACAGGACGGCCATCTGGGCGGCCATGTGTAGTTTGCTCCAGCATCCCATCGAGAACGGCGGTAGAAGGGTGGCGCTGATCGTGGTTCGCAGCCGTGAACTTGATCGGCCGCGAGTATCGATTCACGCAAGTTCAATTCGCCGCCACCTCGCAAATCATCCCCGATTACCCCCACCGCAACCGGTTCGGACCGCGCCGAAATCGAAATTTGGTACTGAAAGCACCCCGGCGCCGCGCACTTTTTCAGGCATCCGCAACGCTGGTGGACGCCGACTGGAGCCGGGACCTCGATGGGGGGACCGCTGCGAGGGCTTGCGGTCGTAAAGACGATAACTGGTGGTATCCCCCTGCCTCGCATGGCGGGTGTGTTTGCTGGGCTCCAGCTTTTTATGGCGTGAACAAGCTTCGATTTTCCCCAAGGGTGGTGATGGAGGGGGCTAGTGGCGATGGTGGTGATAGATTGGTCCGACCCGGCGCTACAGGCAATTCTGGCATGCGAGGACGGCAGTCAAGCGTGGAAGATGGTTGATGCGCAGCCTACGCCGATCCGTGACGCGATCTGGGCAAAGCGGCGGGAGGTCAGGCCGAAGCGCGGCGGGCGCCGCACGGCCAGCCAAAGGGAAGCGGGTCAAAAGCTGCTGGCGGAGGCGTTGGAGGAAGGCAGAAGAATGCGGGAGGAGATAGAGATGGAGGAACAGATGATGAGGCGGGTGGCGAAGACACGGAAGCACCGTGATGCCGCCTGAATTCAACGGCGATCGCGGGGCGGCCACCCTGGGTTGACTGGCACGTTCCGCAGCTCCTGGCCTGGGTGGGCGGCCGATCAGAAGCAACAGCAAGTGACTTTTGATCCGACTTCCGATCGCCTCGATCGGGATTGCGGCTAACCCTTGGAGACGAGCGGCTCTCATCTTGTTGCCCACCATCTCGGCCTGGGTGGGGAAGTCACCGCCGAGCGGTAACACCGTGTTACTGCCCGAAACCAAGCGAGTTCCAGGTGCCTTCGGTGCGTTCCGCCAGTACCTGGCCGATGCGATGGTTAGCCCGCTAAGGTTAACAAGAAATCGTCCGTCTTCGCCATCGCGGCTGGGGGTCGGAAACGCGGCGGGCGGCTCGACCAGCATCACACTGGCCAGCTCCTTGATGTGCTGCGCTACAGTGTCCACTTCGCCGCCGTTCAGAATGTCAGTGAGCATCTGATTGCGTCTCGCGATGAAATCCTCCATCGCGGGTGGCCTGCTGCGTGTTGCGCAGAATGAGCTGGAGGTCGGCGGTCGGAACGTGCTGGGTGTCGTCGATCATGATGGCGCCACCCTCGGGATATGTAATTTCTATGCTCGTGGATATGTTCCAGCCGTTTTCGCGCAGTCGCCTGGCCTCTGCCACCTGTTCGGCTTTCGCTTGAGCTTCCGTGAACGTTTCGGCGCGGCGGTTCTATAGTTCCACACTTCATCCACCTCCGATACTCGCGCTCCATTAAGTCCAGTTCTCGGAAGATCATCCAGGCTTCTCTGATGTTAGCGATGGTTACCGCGTTCCTAGTTTTTCGTGCACCGCTGGCACCGCAGATCATCCCGCTGAAGGCAGACGCTGGGTAAGCGGCCGTTTCGACCAAGGCGGCTGCTTCGCGATGGCCTGCTCATTTAGCGCACCCTCACGCCGGCCAGCCGCTTTGCTGACAGTTTCGTGTAGCGGGTCGTGTTCCCAATATCCCGATGCCCCGGGTGCGCCTGAATCAGCAGCGTGTCCGTGCCTTCGTTGTCCAGCATGTAGCCCGAATGACGCAGCATGTGGGGATGGACATGAAAGCCGATGCCAGCCTGCTCAGCGGCCTCAGCCACCACCCTGGCGACCATGTCGGCGCTCATCGGACCGCCACGTCCCACACGAACAGATAGGGGCTGTCCATGGCTTCGCAAGCTTGCGCAGGCCGGCGACCTCGTCACGGTCAAGCGTGTGGGTGCTGTCCTCGCTGCCTTTGATGCGCTTACGTGAAAGGTCTCGGTCCCGGGTTGTCCAGGTCGAAATGCGACCATCTGGCCGTCCTGCCTCTTGACACCAGCGCGTGACGATACATCAAGCGTATCAGGTAATGTCGCGCAACGGATTGCGCCCGCGCTTTCCCGCAGCCCCAATCAGGCGGTTTACCTCATCGGGTCTTAGATAGTCGCGCTCTGCGACATGCGGATTTACAACCACCGAGGCAGATTGGTGCATAGCTTGGACTCCCAGGGATAGCGTTGGCTGGCTTCGCAACGAAGCCGCCTTATACGGAAATTTATGTAGAAATCCGCATGTCTGCAACCGCTGTTTGGCAGCGGTCGTCGCAGCCTCAGAAGTCGCAGCCTGTGGCGGTCTCTGTCGGGTAACCCCGGCACGAGGGTAAATCGGCAGGTGCACGTGGCCGAACCATCAGCGCTAGCGCCACCACGCTCACCCCGAGCTTCGCCACTGGTGCGGACCGGTTTGGCTGCCGATTGTTGCCCTCTCGGCTTCGGGTGCCGCCTGGTCATCGATCCGGTCCCAGTGGTCACGGAGACAATGCAGGCTGGCCAGTAGCTTTCCGACGACGGTGCGCAGCGGGACCTTCGTGCGCACGGCGAAGCGGTTCGTCGGTTCCTCGCGCGACATCACGCTCAGCACGATGTCGCCCAGGCGGCGCCCGCTGTGAAGAGGCGGTCCAGCGCGTCGAACGCCCGCCAGGTTAAGGCACCGATGACGAGACGTGCGAACACTACCATCCAGCACACGGATGTTGGTGAACACGACTGCGCTCGTGTATTCCGCCTTACCTGGTATTGGTGATCGGTGAGTTACCACCAAAAAAACGTGCGTTCATTGTATCGAACGCCTTTTGGAAGACGTCTTGGTGAACCATGGGAATCAGCCTCACGTCATCATTCGGGGCCGCGATCCAGTCGGCTGTCCAGACCGCGAATGTCGTGCCTGTGTCGGTGATCGGATAGAGACGTGCGCCCGCATGATAGTTCAGCCACGGCATGCCGCTGCGGTTGATCTTGTAGCGGAACGCGTGGGTCGTGTCGCAAAGCAGCGTAAGCTGTTCCTGCAGCGAGCCGTCGCCGAAGCGGAAGTCGCGAACGCCAGATACTGTGTCGGGCCGGACGCCGTCCATCATCCGCATCCCGGTGATGTCTGGATGCCACTCGTCCATGCCGGCGAAATTGCGCATCCGATGCCACACCGCTTCGACGGGACCATTGATGATCGAAGAGCAAAACACCTTTGCCGGACGGAGGCCCTGCCAGCGCACCGCATCCGGCGGCACGGCGCGTCCGCTGACGTGCGTGGCCAACGCCCTGAGCCCCCCGGCGAATACATCGTTTGATACGATGCGGACGTATTTGCCGGTCTCCGACGCGGCTTCGTCGAAGGTGGCGCTCCACTGCGCGAAGGTCCGATCGCCGTCCGTCACCGGGATCAGTTCGAAGGCGGCCAGATAGTTACTCACAGGAAAGGCCGGCGTTTCGAAATTGTAGTCGAAGCGGTAGCAGCTATCGTCCAGCGTGAGCAGACGCTCGCGTACGTTCTGATCCCCAATATAGAATGATCGCACGCAGCTAACCACGTCCGAGGCAAGTCCATCCTCGATCGTGCTACGTGGTACAGCGGGATTCCATGACGGCAGCGCATTGAAATCGCGCGCCACGTCCCACACCGCTTCAACCGGCGCTTCTATTACGCAGCTTGCGTAGGCTGTTGCCATCCCTCCTCCCTCCGTCAGCGTTGGATCGCCTTGAAACGCTTTGTCTGTTTGGTCAATGCCGTTTCGACCGGCAGCCGCTCCATACTGGATGCGCCATAAAAGCCATGAATTCCGGGACAGCGCGACAGCACATACTGGGCGTCCTCCGGCTGCGAGATCGGGCCGCCGTGACAAAGCAGGATCACGTCGGAGCGCGCGGATCGCGCCGCCTCGGCGATGGCCGCGATGCGCAGCACGCAATCATCCAGCGTTAGCGCAGTCCCGGCGCCAATCGCGCCGCCCGTCGTCAGACCCATATGAGCCACGATCATGTCCGCCCCTGCTTCGGCCATCAGACGCGCCTCTTCAGGATTGAACACGTAGGGTGTCGTCAGCAGGTCCTTGGCGTGCGCCCGGCCGATAAGATCCACCTCCAGGGCGTAGCCCATCCCGGTCTCCTCTAGGTTGGCACGGAACACGCCGTCGATCAGCCCAACCGTTGGAAAGTTCTGCACGCCGGAAAAGCCAAGCCCGGCGAGGTCGTCGAGGAAATCGTCGAAGATGCAGAACGGATCGGTGCCATTGACACCAGCCAGGACCGGCGTCCGTTGCACAAGAGGTAACACCTCCCGCGCCATCTGTACAGACGATCTCGTTGGCGTTGCCGTAGGCCAGCATGCCGGCGAGCGAACCGCGGCCGGCCATCCGGTAGCGGCCGGAATTGTAGATGACGATCAAATCGATTCCGCCGGCTTCCTCGCACTTGGCAGACAGGCCGGTTCCCGCGCCGCCGCCGATGATCGGCTGGTTGCGGGCGATCATCTCACGGAACCGATGCAGCAGCGCGGCGCGCACAATTCGCGGCATGTTCAATCCCCGCCAACGGCTTCACGGAACTGGTCCACCAGCGCATCCGCGAAACCTGGATCGTTGATGTTCTCTGGCCGGCGAACCAGCCGGCGCCGGTCGGTCTGCTGCACGGTCTCCTCCAGGGCTTCAAACAGCGCGGCACGAGCCTCAGGATCATGGAACGGCCGGCCGCGGGCGTCCAGCGCCGAGACACCGCCCTCGGGAAGCAGCAAACGAACATTGCCGCGGCACTGATTGAGCCGCTCGCCGATCCAGTGTCCGATGGCGGCGCATTCCCCCGGTGTGGTGCGCATCAGTGTGACCTGCGGATTGTGGACGTAGAGCTTACGGTCACGATAGTGCTGAGGAACGGCTTCGATCGCGCCGAAATTGACCATATCGAGCGCTCCGCAGGAGGCGACGTAAGGGATTTCGGAACGCGCGATGGCGCCGAAGCGATCCGGCGTGCAGGGGAAAACCCCGCCCATCAGCAGGTCGCACACCTCGGTTGTGGTCACGTCGAGTGCGCCGGCCAGCAGCCCAGAGTCCGCAAGCTTCTCCATGGACTGCCCGCCGGTGCCGGTGGCGTGGAACACCAGGCAATCATAGTCGCCTTGCAGAGCAGAAACGATCCGGTTCACGCACGGCGTGGTGACGCCGAACATGGTGAGCCCGATGGCTGGCTTGTCGTGAATATGGACTGCAGGACTTGGGCGGAACGGCGGGCCATTCCGGCGATCGCGTAAGCAGCGTTGGCCAGGATCACGCGGGAGATTTGATTGAGCCCAGCGAGGTCGGTCACCGAATACATCATCGCGATGTCGCTCGGCCCGACATAGGGCGCCACGTTGCCCGAGGCCACCGTCGACACCATCAGCTTCGGCACCCCGATTGGCAATGCCCGCATGGCCGGCGCGACGATAGCCGTGCCACCCGATCCACCAAGCCCGATCAGCCCGAGCACGTCCTGCCGGGTCGAGAGGTAGCGCTCAAAGGCTGTTGCCATCGCGGCGACTGCGCTGCCTCGATCGCCGCTAAAGACCGCGCCGGGGCCGTCCGGGTGGTGCGCGGCGACACGCTGAGGTGATACCTCGGCGTCTCCCTCGGAGCCACTCGTGGACAGGTCCACGATCACGGCCGCTACACCCTGTTCGCGGATGAGCTGTTGAACATACGCGAGTTCGGCAGACTTGGTGTCGGCCGTGCCGGCAACCTATATTCGCCCACCGGCCAACGTCGCCTCCCGTCCGCTGTTGCTTGTCACGCATCAAAGCCCAGCGACAGAAGAATGGAAAGAGGAGGGTGCGCGTGACCCCACGTCCCGAGCTATCTGTAGGATCGCCGCCAGCAAGCCCCGATCAGGCCACCAGGGGCGACTGATGTTGAGATTTGAATTGATTCAGACAGCGGCGAGGCCACGTCTTTGCGGTTGCCCATTGCGGCAGGTTCGCGGTTCTCTACTGGTCGCTCTGGAAAGAGCGATGGGCCGCCACCGGTCCGTTCGGACGCACCATCCTGTCGATCGATGATGCGCTACAGTCTGTCGCCCAGGAGGATATTTTCTGGGCCATGACCTGATCGTTCGGGGACGAAAATGCGGAAAGTCGAGCTCAGCTCGTTCGTCTTTCCACAACCGGACAGCCGATCGGACAGGACAGTGGTCCTAAACGGCCTTCTTGAGTTCCTTCGGCGCCCCGAATATTAAATCCGGCTCCGTCGCCAACGTTCAGAGTGCAAGGCTGCGGCCGGTTTGCGCGTCGAACGCATGCATCATGTCCTGATTCCAATCAAATCTGGCAGGCTCGTCGAGCATGACCCGAATCGCCGCGGGGATGGCCGCTCTGAACGTGCAATAATCGATCCGCAGGGTGACGATTTTCTCCACCCCGTGGTTTTCGATATGATGAACCGTGGCCTCATACGGGCCGGAATTCCCGACGTGAACGTCTTCGGGGCGAATGCCGAGCGTGACGGCGCCGTCGCTCAGACCGATGTTCCGGGGCACGGAGCCTCGCAAAGCCATTTCGAATTGGCCCGGCACGATGATCGCGGTACCATTCCGCACCTCCGCATTGATGAGGTTCATCGCCGGCGAACCCAGGAAGCCAGCGACAAAAATATCCCGCGGGCTGCCGTATATATCTTGCGGCGTTCCGACCTGAACGACGCGGCCGTGGTTGAGCACTGCGATCCGGTCCCCCATGGACATGGCTTCGACCTGATCGTGCGTCACGAACAGGAACGTCGCACCAAGCCTGTTCTTGAGATCCTTCAATTCGGCGCGGAGCGCTTCACGCAGCTTGGCGTCCAGATTGGACAGCGGCTCGTCCATCAGAAAGATCTTCGGCTGGCGAACGATAGCCCGGCCGATCGAGACGCGCTGCATTTCGCCACCCGACAGCCCATCGGCCTTGCGGTCAAGCAGATGCTCGACCCGCAAAATCTGCGCAGCGCGCGCGACACGCGAGTCAATTTCCACCCTCGGCAAACGCCGCGACGGGGGCTTGAGCGGGAACTCCAAATTCTGCCGCACCGTATAGCGTGGATAAAGCGAGTATTGCTGCAGGACGAGTGCCACATCGCGTTCCGCGGGACCCCAGCTGTCGACATTCCGGCCATCGATCTGGATGGATCCGGAGTCCGCACGATCCAAACCGGCGATCAGCCGCAAGGTCGTTGTTTTCCCGGCGCCAGTGGGACCCAGCAAAACAAAAAACTGCCCGTCCTCGATCTCAAGCGTCACATTGTCCAAAGCACAATTGCCATCGAACGTTTTTGTTACGTCATCGAGCCTGACATGCGCCATCTAACCACTGGCCTTCGAGCGTAGGGACTCTCCGGTGTCCTTATCGAAGAAGTGGACCTGCGACTCGTCGAGTTGTGCCCAGACCAACGTCCCCGGCCTGGGGACAAAGCCACTCGACGTTCGTGCCCGCAGGAATTGCTTGCCGAGACTGAGATCAACGATGTCGTACGCGCCGAGCGGCTCGATGATATGGGCTTCCATCCGACTTGCCCGTGCTTCCTCACGCAAGGACAGCAGCACGGCCTCCGGACGCACTCCGATGGACGCCTGATGGGCGCCGTTACGCAACGTTGCCGGAACCGACCGGGTGGCGAGCTCGAATTCCCCGTCGTCGTCGCCCAGGGTCAGGATCGTCCGGTCGCCGGACGCCGCCACGGTGACTGTCGAGACATTCATGACCGGGCTGCCGATGAACTGAGCGACAAACAAGTTGGCCGGATTCTGATAGACCTCCGCCGGTTCGCCGACCTGCTGCAACACGCCCTCGTTCATGATCGCGATACGATCGGCGAGCGCCATGGCTTCGACCTGGTCGTGGGTGACATAGATGGTCGTTGCATTGTTCTCGATATGCAGTCGCTTGAGTTCGGTGCGCATGGCCTCGCGCAGCTTCGCGTCCAGCGCGCCAAGCGGTTCGTCCATCAGCAGGGCTTTGTGCTGCCGCACCAGGGCGCGTGCGATCGCCACACGCTGCATGTCCCCACCGGACAACGCAGACGGCCGAAGCCGCAGGAGATGGCCGATCTCCAGCGACTTGGCGACCTGGCGCACGCGGCTGTCGACACTGACCCGGTTCTGCCCGCTCGCCCGGAGCGGAAACGCGATATTCTCAAACGCCGTCAGGTGCGGATAGAGCGCGTACATCTGGAAGACGAAGGCAATGTCGCGTTCTGACGCCCGAAGATTCTGTACCGGGCGGCCGTCGATCAGGATTGTGCCGCGGTCGATCTCCTCCAGCCCGGCAAGTGCGCGCAGCGTCGTCGTCTTGCCGCAACCGGACGGGCCGAGCAGCACGACGAATTCCCGCGGCTGGATGGTGAGGTTCAGCTTGCGGATAATGTAGTTGTCACCGAAGTATTTCTCGACGTCGCGCAGAACGATTTCAGCCATGATCGCTCACGTCGGTCCGGCGGGGGGCGGCGCGAAGCGGGCGAATATGCTGAACAGCACCAGTCCGATCAACGTGATCACGACACTGTAGTCATGCAGGAAGGCGCTCCAGGGCTGGCACAGGAAGATGAAGCCAAGGATCATCAGGGTCATCGCGAGCGGGACGATGAACCTGGCGTTGAACGTCCTGAACCCGTCGCTCACCGAAGACACTCCATGGCGTTCACTTGCGGATGGCCCCGAACGTCACGCCGCGCAGCAGGTGGCCGCGCAGGGTAAATGTGAAGATTGCAACGGGCAGCATAAACAGCACCGTGCCGGCGGCGATCACCGTCCAGTCGGTGATCCCAGACCCAAGCTGCGCGGGAATGAAGGGCGGGGCGGTCTGGGCATTCCGGTTGGTCATCATCAGCGCGAAGGCGTATTCGTTCCACGCGGTGATGAAGCAGAAGACCGCCGTCGCGGCAACGCCGGTTGCCGCCTCGGGGAGGACAATTCTCACGAAGGCCTGCAGCCGCGTGTAACCATCGACCAGCGCGGCCTCCTCGTACTCCTTCGGTATCTCGTCGATGAATCCCTTCATGATCCAGACCGAGAATGACAGGTTGAACGCCGTGTAGAGGATGATCAGACCCACATGTGTGTCGACCAGGCCGAAGGCCCGGTACATGAGGAACATCGGGATGGCCACCACCACGGGCGGCAGCATGCGCGTCGACAAGATGAAGAACAGCAGATCAGGTTCCGCCGCCAGCTTGAAGCGGGAGAAGCCGTACGCGGTGAGGGTGCCCATCGCGACCGCAATGAACGTGCTGCTGACAGCGATGATCAGGCTGTTGAAGAAACGGTTCGAATAGGCCGACAACTGCGGCCCATCACCCGTTTTGAGCACGCGCTCACCCGCATCGAACACCCGCCGTTCCCACCACGGGGATGCGGCATAGACACTGGGATCGACCGGTCTCGAGAGCTGCACGCGCTTGGTGAAGAGCTTGACGAACGATGTTACCTCCGGTTCGAAGACGACGGTTGGCGGAACCGTGGTCGCCTGGTTGCGCGGCTTGAACGCGGTCGATCCGATCCAATAGATCGGCGACAGAAATGCCAGTGTGGCAAGCACAACCAATGCCACAACGACCCAATTCAAAATCTTCTGGCCCGAGGATCGAACCGCGGCCATCTCAGCGCTCCTTGATCTTGTTGAGGTAGCGCACGTAGATGTTGGTAATGCCCAGCACCATGATCAGCACGATGTAGGCCAGCGCACAGGACTTCCCGGTCTGCCATTCCTGGAACGCGAGCTTGTAGAGGCGTATCGCAACAAGCTCGGTGGTCGGCTGGGTGGTCATGATATAGGCCAGGTCGAACGTCTTGAACGCTTCCATCGTGCGGAAAATAATGGCGATGAGCAAGAGAGGGCCGACCAGCGGCAGAGTGATCCGGCTGAACGTATACCAGGTGCCGGCGCGGTCGATCGCCGCCGCTTCGTAAAGTTGCTTGGGCACCGCGGACAGCCCGGCCAGCGACAGCAGCATGACGAAGGGCGCCCACATCCAGATGTCGGTGATCGCGACGGCGTAGAGAGCCACGTCAGGATCCGACAGCCAGGCAAAGTCACCGAGGCCGAAAACGTAATTGATCACACCCCAGGACGGGCTGTAGAGCAGTTGCCAGAACAGGCCGACGACGGAGGCGGACATCATCATCGGCAACATCAGCAGCGTGGTGATGAGCCCTTTGAAGGGAACATCGGGGTTCAGCATCAGGGCAAGGCCGAACCCGACGACGACCTGTCCGGTCACGGAAATCAGCACGTATTTTGCTGTAACCGTAAAATTGTTCCAGACGTGGTCGTCCTCGAGCAGGTCGCGGTAGTTCTGCAAGCCGACCCAGCGCGCTGGTGCGCCGGAAGCGGCGTTGAATTCGTGAAACGAATAGCCGAGCGAATAGATCAACGGAAAAATATTGAACACGATCAAAAAAGCCAGCGTCGGAACTATAAAAAAGTTGCGAATACGAACGTCGCTCATACCCCGCGCCGCGGCGGCAGAGCGTCTGTCAAGTCTGGCGATCATTGTTTCGAGACCCTTCGGAGCGACGGGAGATGTGACCGGAGGATGCTGAACATCCTTCAGTCACGCCCGCGAGGGAAGCTAGTTGTAGCGCTTGTATTTCTTGAATGTCGCCTCCCAGTCGTCGGCCAGGCCATTCAAAGCGTCTGCTGCCGTACCCTTGCCACCCACGACGTACGGGTAGACGCGTTGGTTCAGCTGTTCGAGCAATTCAGCATATTCCGGCGTCGCCCAGAAATCCTTCACCATCAGCATCGATTGGTAGAAGGCCTCGTTGTAGGGCGTCGCCTTGCGGAACGCCGGGGATTCGAGCACCGCCGTCGAACAGGTGTAGCCGCCCAACTCCGCCCATTTCTGTTGAACCTTGTCGGTGATGAACCACTCAAGGAACTTCATCGAGGCATCGCGCTTCTTGGAATATGAGACAATCGAAACGCCTTGGCCGCCGAGTGCGGCAAAGTGCGCGCCAGCCGGGCCCGCCGGATTCGCGAAGAAGCCGGTATTGGCGGCGTTCTTGTTGGTTGCCGGATTGGCCAGTGCGGGGAAGAAAGCAAAGAAATTCATGCTCATCGCCGTCAGACCCTCGGTGATGGCCTGGTTGTCGTCGAGGAAGAACGCCTTGCCCCAGCCCGGCGGCGCGAATTTGTAGAGATCACGATAGGCCTGCAGCCCCTCGATCGCCGCCTTCGAGTTGATCAGCCCGCGAATCTTGTACGTCGAATAGTCCCCTAGATCGCCGCCGTAGCTGAAGATCGTCTGCTCGACACCCATCGCCACTGCGTCATAGGAGTTGTCCGTGTATAGGGCGATGCCGTAGCGTTTTTGATCGGGACGATGGAAAAACTCGGCGATGTCGCGCATCTGCTTGTAGTCTTTGGGGACCGCGAGTTCGTAGCCATATTTGGCCTTGAACGCCGCCTTCTCCTTGGGGTCTTCGAACCAGTCCTTGCGATAGGCCCAACCGTTGGCGTCGCCTTCAAGCGGGATCGCCCAGTACTTTCCGCTCTTGGGAGGATATTCGGCATAACCGGCCACCGTCGCGGGAAGCATCAACTTGTTTAGATTGTTTTTCTTGAAGAATTCTGTCAGATCGACATAGTGACCGCCAGTCGAACCTGCGCCGAGCCATTGCAAATCGCCGACGACGAGGTCATACGCGTCGCCCTTGGCCGCGAACTCGCGGAAGGTCTTGGTCTGGAAATCCGTCCATGGCGTCGTCTCGACCGTGACCTTTACGCCGGTTTCATTCGTGTACTGGTTCACCAGTTCCTGCAGATAGTTGGCCGGGTCCCATTCCGCCCAAAATATCGTCAGCTCCTCGGCTCGTGCGGAGGCAAAGGTTGTCAGGGCCATTCCGAGGCCCACGCAGAGGTACAGTCAATGTTTTTCGTATCATTTTTCCCCTCCCTATCGTCACCGCTTCCCGGTTCTTAGACACTTTTCATTGCATTCGCGGGAACGCGGCACTGGTTCGAAGAGCGTTACGGGTCACCTCCGAGCCGGCGGCGCCCGAGGCGGCATCTTCCGTAGCAACCGACATTTTTTCCAGATGAACCGTCCCCGATCCATCTAGACCACAGCTTAGCCGACGATTTGGGCGTCCCGCAACGGTGGATGCGCCCGTCGACGCGATGGACGCGCGGTAACCCCACCATAGCCTCCGGGGTGAACAAACGCCCCGTCGGGCGCCGTGGATCACGATCGATCTCTCGCTCCACCACGACGGGTTGCCAGCCGTCATCAGCCACTGGCTGTAACCGAGCAGCACCAGTCCGACCCCACGGGCGGCCGCCCGTCGATCCGCGCCGTCAGAAGATACCCGGTCAGCATGATGGTCACGAGGCTGCCAAACCGCGTGGCGCCATAATTGGACCGGCCGCTTCCCCTGAGTAATGGCTACTCAATACCTGAAGCCTTGGCGTCATCAGTCGAGACCGGACTTTTCGCGCAACCGCGCGTGCGCGCGAGGTCATCCCGGTCAGCGCCGACCGGAAACTTGTGATGCCGAGTAGTTTCCGGATCGAGATGCGCGATGGCTCGCCGGTGCTTGGGCGTCCGGTCAGGCCGCGGCCCGTGCTTGGGCGGAGCGGGCGAAAACAGGGTCGAGCTGCGAAAGTCGGGCTAGGAAGAAACGACGTCAAAAACGACGGACTGCCAGAATATGAGCAACGTCGTTATTGATTCCGATTGGTTCTTTCGATGGAAGCGCCGTCACCTCTCGCTCATAAGCTTCTGATACACACGTGCCGCCTCGATCGGGTCGGTGACCGAGACCGTCACGCTCTGCACCGGCCCGCGATCTGCGCCGGTCACCGCAACTTCGGTCTTGTCGCCGTACACCAGCAGCCATTTGCAAGTGTCGATACGAACCCAAGATCGCTGAATATGCTCGCCGTTTAGTTCCCAGCCACCGCGTTCGTCATTGCCAGCGCGTTGCATCCAGTCATTGCGGCCGTCGTCAGCGATCTCTAGTAATTCGTCGGCTATGGCGAGAAATTGCTCCTCGCGCGCCTGGGCGTATTGAGCGGCAAAACCTTCTCGATTGTCGAGGGCCCACTGTCGGACCGCCGAACAGGCGGGCATCCCCTCATCCCGACAGATCGCCCGCAAGCTCTCACCCCCTGCTAGGCGACGACAGACTTCGTCACCAATCTCCTGGCTGTAGGTGCTTGGGCGTCCGGTCATGCCGCGGCCCGTGCTTGGGCGGAGCGGGCGGCCAGGTAGTCTTGGAGGGCCGGCGGTTTGTCGGCAGCGCCCTTGAGGCCGATCTGCTTCAGGACCCGGATCAACGAATTGCTCCAGGCCAGATATTGCCGCCCGTTACGCTCGCTCATCCCGCCGGATCTGGCGCTCTCGCGATCCATCAAATGGATACGCAACGATAGCGCGGCAGCCCGCTACTGGGTTCGGGTTTCTCGGACCGCTCGAATTCGGCTGTGAGGCGCAGAAATGGCGGATTTCCCCGCCGTGCCGCGGCTTCCGGCGGCCAGACGTGAAAAGATAAATTGCTCGGGCTACCTGAAGCACGATTTCGTCGGCGTACGTGTCGACTTCTCACACTTTGCCATGTCGGTGCTAAGTCCAAACGTCTTTGAGCCGGTTCAGCTGATAACCTAAGAATTCGGCCATTTCAGTGCCTCTCGCCCGAATTTGAGCGGTCCGAGAAACCCGCAACCAGTAGATCGTTTTGCACCGCGACGCGGGCCCAATGGAATACGGCCTCGCGCAACCGTGCATGGGCGGCATGGCGCATGACAACGACGCGCTTGGTGACCGGCGCCACTCCGGACAAGGTCCTGAGGGCCTTGTGGTCCCTGCCGGTGAGCGGACCGGGCGCTTCGGTTAGCAGGGTGGCGAGGATGGTTTTGCCGACGCCCGGCAGAGAAGCGAGAATGGCAGCATCGCTCGGCGCCGTCTCGCTTGGCGCCTCTGTCTGGACCAGAGCAGCACACAGATCGTCGAGTTTGCGGTCGGCCTGGCGGAACTCCCGGTTCGCCAGGCGGAGCCGGGTGACAAGGGAACGCAGATGCAGGACGGCCGCTTCCGTGACGCCCGCGGCCACCGTGAGCGCCGCTGCACGCAACATATCAAGCGCGGTTTCAGCACTGATCTTGCGGATGCGATGCTGCTTGAGCAGACGCGCCAGTGTGGTCCTGCGCAGGTGCGCCGCTTTCGCTGGGGTCGGAGCCATCAACCACAGCTCCAGGACCCACTCAGCGGCAACGTCGTCGGTGAGTTCGAGCAACTGCGGATAGTAACGCCACAGTTGCTGACGAATACGATTGCCAAGTCGCACGCGCTCCTGCTGCAACTCCGCCGCCAGCCGCGACCACTCGCGCAGCTCAATGACCATGGGATCGCCGATCCGCACCGGGCGGAACAGCTGCGGATCGGTGCGCAGCCCAGCCGCCGCGATCCGTGCGTCGCGTCGGTCATCCTTGACGCCGGCGACGCTGAAGCGGTCGCGCAAACGGTCAAGCTGCTTGGGGTTGATAGCGTGCACGGCAAAGCCGCGGTCTTGCAAAGCATCAACCACCGGGCCGTGTGGCACCTCGATCGCCACCGCCACGGAGCCAGAAGAACCTGCCACGGAAACCAGCCAGTCGCACAGTGCGACCAAGCCTGCCCCGCCATGCGAAAACGCCCGTTCGCCCTTTACTTTGCCGACGCCATCGAGAATACAAACCTGGTGTTGCTCAGAACCCCAGTCGACGCCAGCAAACCAGCAGATTGTTTCATCTGTCATGATCTTTGTCCTCGTCTGCTATTCGAGCCAGCACGACGCTTGCCAAAACCTGTATGGGCGCTCAAAGGCGCGACTTCCTACTAGGCATCCGTCGCGGCCAACCCGCCAGGGCACAAGTCCAACGCTGGTGCTCGGGGCAGGAGTGCACTCTTGGTTGCTCCCGGCCGGCCGGCCTGCGCGGACAGCTTTATACAGGTACCGGCCGCGCCTGATTCGGATACAGATGCACTCGACAGACCCAGGGTGCGTTCGCCCCAAATCCAAGCCGCTATGCGATGAGTGGCTGGCGGCGGACGGAATCCGGGCGTCCAGCTGCCAACATCCGATTCAGCACCACTGCGCCGATGGCAGCCTCAGTTTGTTGGGCCGCGAAACCGCGGGCTCGCATTCGCGGTCCGATCAGCACCTTGTAACGACCCATTGTCGTTTCTACTAAGGAGCGTTGGCCGTAATCGGTCGCGGTCTGCCAGGCCAGGCGGCCCCGGTCCCGCCATCCGGCGGGCGAACGAACTCCTCGTCCAGGGCATCTCTAATGCGTCACTGGCAACGCTTGGTCGAGCGGCGCATTTCATGATCTCGACGCATCCCGAAGAGGTCGCCGCAAGAATCGCCCAGCACGTCACCGATATAGAGCTTTGTCCGCCGGGCTCTTCGCGCCCGTCGGCGTCGGCAGAAGGTGATCCACCCGTCTCTGTCCTTTGACAACAGGCGGTGCAATCACCTGCGGCCCATGACCGGAACTCCCGTCCATGACCCTGCCCCATCCGCTGGACCGGCCTATGTGGAACGCGCCTGCCTCACGCCAAATGCATTTCGCCGCGGGCAAAACGCGGGCGCGGCGGTTCGATCGCGATTTCGGCCTGTTTGCCGCCGCGGCGGATGCCTCGCCGGAATGTCTGGCCGCGCTCGTGTCGGAGCGGGGTATGGTGGCCCTGGTCGAGGCCGAGCCGCCTGACATTAGGCGAGCTGATGGCGAGCCGACCCCGGAAGAGGCCAGGGCTCTTGCGGGTATCAAGCACTACGCGGACTGGGATTCGGGTTACTCGAAACAGCAATCCACCCGGCCGCAAACCGTTGGCTATGGCCTGACCGACTCGCCGGCCGGGCAGGCCGCCTGGATCCTCGAGAAATTCTGGGCCTGGACGGACTGTGATGGACACCCGGAGAACGTCCTTGGCCGCGACGAGTTGCTGGACAACCTGATGCTGTACTGGGTGACCGCCACCGCCGCATCATCCGCCAGGCTGTACTGGGAGAGCTTCGGACCCGGGCGTCGGGCGGCCCGTCAGGTCGACGTGCCGACAGGTGTGGCGGTGTTTCCGAAGGAGATCGTCAGGCCGGTGCAGCGATGGATGGAAGGCAGATACACGGATATCCGTCACTGGAGCGAAATGCCCAAAGGCGGTCAATCTCCGCGGCGCGTCCCTGGCCTGTGCGCATGCGCATCAGCCCCAGGCTGTCGGAGATGCCGGCCAGCAGGTTGTTAAAGTCGTGCGCCAACCCCCCGGTCAGCTGGCCGACAGCCTCCATCTTGAGCGACTGGCGCAGCGTCTCCTCGACCCGCCCACGTTCCGCGGCCTCCGATTGCAGTTTGGCGTTCGCCTCGGTCAACTCGCGAGTGCGCTCTGCTACGGCGTTGGTGCACTCGAGGAGCGGTGTCGGCTGAACCGGACAAGTTCGCGCTGCCGGCGGAGCATCACGAGCAGGCTGTGGCGGCGCAAACCTGCTTGCCGAGGTTTCAGGCGCACGAGCACAATCGGGGTCCCGCAACGATTCGGGAGCGTTTTACGTGTCGGTTAGCCTGTCGGGTCTTGCGAGGCGCGAATATTGGCTTCACGCGGTGCTACTGACGTGCGCCGCTTTCGTGTGGTACGGCGACGCTTTCGCGGCGCGCTTGTCGCAGCCAGCCTACTTGGTGGGAATATTCGCCTGGCTGTTCGTGGCCATCCTCGGCTCGGCGCTGTCAGTTGTGCGCCACGCCGACCGACTCGCGGTGCGGCTCGGCGAGCCGTACGGCACGCTGATCCTGACGCTCTCGGTCACGGTCATCGAGGTCGCGAGCATCACGGCGATCATGCTGCACGGCGAGAACAACCCGACGCTGATGCGCGACACGCTGTTCGCGGTCGTGATGATCATCCTTAACGGCATGGTCGGGCTGGCGCTGCTGGTGGGCGGCCTCAGGCACCGCGAGCAGCACTACAATCTGCAGGGCGCGAACGCGTATCTCGGCGTGATCCTGCCGCTGATCGCGTTCAGCCTGCTGTTGCCCGACTTTACGCAGACGACGCCGGGGCCGACGCTGTCCATTGGGCAGGGCGCCTTCATCGCAATCGTGGCCGTGGGCCTTTATGCTACCTTCCTCGCGCTGCAGACCGGTCGGCACCAGAACTACTTCACATTTGAAGACGGCGACCTGCTGGAGAAGGCGGAGGAAGGGACTTTCGCGGGCATCCTGCCGCATGTCTTGCTGCTGATCGCCTACATGGTGCCAGTCGTCTACCTCGCCGAGCAGCTCGCGCCGCCGGCGGATTACATGATCGAGACGATGGGTGCGCCGGACGCCGTGGGCGGCGTCGCCATCGCCATCCTAGTCGCTACACCCGAAGCAATCGGCGCGGTGCGCGCAGCGCTTGCGAACCGCGTGCAGCGGTCTATCAACATCTTCCTTGGCTCGGTGCTGTCCACGATCGGCCTGACGATCCCGGCGATGATCGCCATCAGCTACCTCACCGGCCACCCGCTGATCCTGGGCGTGGAGCACACCGACGAGTGGCTGCTGATCGTGACGCTCGGTGTCTCGATTGTCACCTTCGCCAGCGGCCACGCGAACGTCATGCAGGGCTGCGTCCATCTCATCCTGTTCGCGGCGTATATCCTGCTGATGTTCCAGGGGTGAGGGCCGCGTCGTAGTGAGCCTGGGCCCTTCTTCGGACCACTTTAAATGAGAATTTTCCAGATCGTTCCGCATCCGCTCAGGCATGCCTGACCCAACTTCCGCATTGTGGTCGATAATATAAGCTGATATCAATTACTTAGAGCGCCGATTTGCTTTTAGGCACCGCACAGTTTAACCGGAAGAGGAACTATACCGGCCCACAGGCCCCTCCTGTGCGCCAACCCAGTGGGCCGCGATCGGCCTGCCTCACGACATGATCAGCATCGCCGCTAATGGCGAATTCGACCCGAAGGAGCGGGTCGGCTTGCGCATCCACCGCGTGCTATCGGCTAACCAGTCGTAGGGAAGGCGACGGGCGCGGCGCATGTCGGCCAGAGCCGTTTGTACTTTGGTGTAGCCGAGCTCGGTCTTCTCGACGACGCCCGCGACTGTGGCTCGGTAGTAAACCTGCCGCACTGTCATCGGCCTCTGGCTTTCCACGATGGCATCGCCCGCTTGGGGTTTGACATGATGGCCTCCTATCCCGGAAGGACGTAGTGGATCGCGAATGACGGCATGCCTCGTGTGTTGGCTCAGGCGAGGTGCTGGCCCGGCTCCGGGCTGGTGAGGGTGCTCGTGCTTCCGATACCTGGTATCCCCCTCAGGTGTTATAGTCGTAGGGAATGATGCCCTTTGGGCTATCGGTGGGGGCATGTGTGGATATTTAAAAACAAGTCGTTCACGAGGTTCGCCAGGAAGGCGCGCCTGCCGGATTCGGACTTGCGCGAGGCCGTCGCCGCCGTCGAAAGGGGCTTGATAGATGCCGACCTTGGGGGAGGCGTGGTCAAGCAGCGGATTGCGCGGGCAGGGGGCGGCAAATCGGGCGGCTTTCGCACGATCATCCTGTTCAGGGCAGGGGCGCGGGCGTTCTTCGTCCACGGCCTTTGCCAAGAGCGAGCAGGACAATATTCCGGACGACGAGTTGGCTGCGTTCAAAATGCTCGCGGCGGAAATGTTGGGCTATGACGAGGCGGCGCTTGCCAGAGCAATCGCCAATGGAACGTTGACTGAGGTAAATGACGATGAGCAAAATAATGGCCTCGATACACGAGACCGCCGAGGGACTGCACGACGCGGGCGTCATGGACAAGCAGACCATGCGCAAGTTCGATGAAGCCTGTCTGACGCCGGTGCGCCCGCTGACGGCTGCGGAAATCCGCGCGCTGCGGGAGCGGGAAGGGGCCAGCCAGGCTGTGTTCGCCCGCTACCTCAACGTCACTGCCGGCCTCATCAGCCAGTGGGAGCGGGGGGAGA
The DNA here is from genome assembly GCA_963772355.1 of uncultured Alphaproteobacteria bacterium. GTDB lineage: Bacteria > Pseudomonadota > Alphaproteobacteria > Acetobacterales > Acetobacteraceae > Rhodopila. Next base: position 22,681 of record CAVYXX010000135.1, read on the forward strand.
AGCATCCGCAGGGGACGCCGCTCAAGTTGCTTTCCCTTGTCGCCAGGAACGGGTTGGGGACGGTCGCATAATTGGTGTGCCGAATAAACTGAGCGATGAAGAAGCGAATAAGTCTGCGGTTTGAAAGCCTCAAAGCCAGCGCGATTAGGCAGCTTGGGGAGTTGCAGACGATCACCGAGGCGGAGCGGCTGACCCTACAGGAACAGTATGATGCCCATTCCGAAAGATGGCAGCGAGGCGCGAGAGGCGAGGCGACACAGGACGAGATCGACCATCTCCAAAGATTTGAGGACGACATTCAGAACATGCTTGATTCGCTCGAAGATTTGAAAATACCTCATTCGAGTACGCGCCCGTAGCTCAGCGGATCAGAGCAGTTGACTTCGGATCAACCGGTCGGGAGTTCGAATCTCTCCGGGCGCGCCAAACGCCGCTTGAGTGCAATTCTGGCAGATATCGCTGTAATATAAGATTTCAGTGCGGTAGGCGGCTTTCGTCCTTTTCCGGTCACAAAGCTCAAGGGTGCGGCAACCGCAGGGTTTGCGCCGGGTTGAGCTTTTGTTGTGTGAAGGGAAAAGAGATGCCGGACCAAATCCTGGTCCTTGTGGCCGAAGACGAGGAACTGGTGTTTGGTTACTGTGACCGCGCTGGAGGATGAAGGCTTCGAAGTGATCGAAACCGAACACGCTGAAGCCGCTCTGGGCGTTCTTCAGAACCACGCGGCACGCGTCAATGTGCTGTTTACCGATATCCAAATGCCCGGCACCATGGACGGTCTGGCCCTCGCGCATCATACCGCGAAGAACTGGCCCAAAATCGCGCTGCTTCTTACCTCGGGCGTCCCCGCCCGCGTCAGCAGAATCTCCCCGAAAAATGCCAGTTTTTGGCCAAACCGTATCAGCACGACCACATCTTTCGTCATATTCGCGAGCTTGCGGCTGCCGCGTAACGTGTTAGCCCGAGAGCCGCGCATGGAAGACGCTGCGCGATGATGCTGAACCCGTCATTTTCCAGTGATACTATGAGAACTTGTGTATCTCTCACGTTTGCACTTCTCTGCTTGATGCAGACGGCAGGCGCCGCAGTCGCTCAGGTTGCTACCGACGGCAGCCGTTCCATTGGACCTGCTTATACCCCCGATCCATTGATCGCGCCGAGACCCGAAGTTCCCAAAGGGACCGTTCTCCAATTCAAAATCGATTCGACCGGCAGCTTATATTTCCCGGGACAATCGCGAGTGACGAGTGCGTTCTCCCGGCGCGTCTGGGTCTATGTGCCAAAGCAGTACGTCAAAGGAGAGAAAGCTCCTTTCATGGTAAGCCAGGACGCCATCTATCGCCCTTGGCTGATCAACCTTCTTGACAATGCCATCTTTGGCAAAAAGCTGCCCATCATGGTGATCATCTTCGCCGGCAATGGTGGCAACGCCAATGGAATTGGCTTTGCGAACGTCCAGGGCACTGAGCGCAATCTTTGAATATGACACCGTTTCCCCGCGATCGATATGGCCAGTGGGTGCAGGCAGAGCTCTTGCCCCGTGTAGAGGCAGAAACCAGGTCGCAGATCCCAAATCAAGCCGTAACTCTTACTTCAGACCCGGAAGGAAGAGGCGCAATAGGTTGTAGTTCAGGAGCCGCCGCAGCATTCACGATGGCCTGGTTTCAGCCTGACTCTTTCAGACGGATCATTTCATACTCAGGGTCCTATACCGATCTTCAATTTGAAGCCGACCCGAATTATCCCCACGGAGCGTGGTCCTACCCAGAACGATTAATCAAAGATTCCCCCAAAAAGCCCATTCGAATATGGCTGGAAGTGGGGACCAAAGACATCGATTAGGGCCACATTGGCAATTTTCTAGATTGGCAGGCCGCCAACCGTGCAATGGCGTCAGCCCTCAGGAGCAAGGGCTACGATTACCATTTTGACCTTGCGCAAGACGCCCGTCATTGTGATGGCCGCGTGCCTGCTCAGACGCTTCCTGAAGCGATGCTGTGGCTTTGGAAGGACTATCCCATCAAGTAAAACGTTTGGACGGGCGAAGGCCCTATCTGGCGCCGGATGCCGACCGGGTCGCTTGCCAGCGTTGGCTCTGGCGGGCAGAGGGGCCCTCAAACGGGCTGCCGATGCTGAGCTGATGTTGCTGTTCCGCTGGTCGGCGTCGGGCTGAGCTGTCGCCCTGGGTGGCGCGTAGTAGTTTGCTGCTTTCGAGGGGCAGGCACGGCGCCGATATCAAACTTGGCGGTTCCGCATCGACGCCGTGCCCCAGTGCTGGGCACGCATGCAGGGGCAGTATCCCGGCAATCGCGGCGGTCGTCCCCGTGTGGCGATCGCGGTTTCGACCATACCGACGCGGGATCAGCGCGGCTGTTCCTTTGCGCGGACTGTCGGATGCAGGTGCTGATCTGCAGCTGCTGCGACCCCGGCCAGATTTATTGCGCCGAAGGCTGTGCCCAACGGGTCCGGCGCCGCTCGCAGCAGTGCGCCGGCCAGCGCTACCAGAATAGTCCGGCAGGGCGACGCCGCCATGCCGCGCGACAAGGTCGTTACCGGGCCGTATTGCCTCATCCAGGAATGCTCCCGAACGGGTTAGGCATTGCCTCACCAGAATGCTCCCGGCGCGGCGTCACTTTGTCAATCGGCATCCAACGGGTATTGCTTGAGATCTGGCACATGCGGGCGGCGGCATGATGGGTCCTGGCGCGAGCGATTCGTCAGCCTTACCCGCGCTTGGGGAGGGGCGTTGCCATCACCTCCCGTTGTAGTGGCGTTCGGAAGTCGCGGCTGAATGCGGTGTGATCAGGCTTGCCTTACGGAAGCAAACGACCCGGCGCCAACCGGTGCCGGGTCGCATCACCGGGCGCGGTCATTGGCGTCCCCGCCTGTGCCGCGAGGCAATCGTAAACTTGTCATCAGCGGGCCTCAAATATCCCGGGGGTTCGGGGGGTACAGACCGGCTACGTTGGTAGCACTTTAGACCGGGCACGTTGGTAACACTCCAATTCAGTTTTGGAGGACCGACTAATGGCCTGGCGGGTGGAGAGTGTGATGGACCAGCGCCTGTGTTTTATTGCGGCCTGTCTGCGGGCGGACGAGCCGATGAACGGTCTGTGTTTGCGGTTCGGGATCAGCCGCAAGACGGGCTACAAATGGATGAGCCGGTATCGTGATTTCGGCGCCGCTGGGTTGGTCGGTCTCAGTTCGGCGCGCCACACGGTGGTGCCGGCGATTGACCCGGCGATCACCGATGCCGTGGTTGCGTTGCGCAACCAGAGGCCGACCTGGGGTCCGCGCAAATTGTTGGCCCGTTTGTCACAGGACCGTCCGGAGATTGTTTGGCCAGCGTCGAGCACGATCGGGGATTTTCTGCACCGGCAAGGACTGTCGAAGCCGCGCTCGCGGCGGGCGCGCGATCCGTCCCGCAAACAGCCCGAGATCGAGCCGTCGGCCGCGAACGAGAGTTGGTCAGCGGATTTCAAGGGCTGGTTTCGCACGGGGGACGGGGTTCGTTGCGAGCCGTTGACGGTGACCGACAATTACAGCCGCTACCTGCTGGCCTGTGCTGCGGTGCCGCAGATCACTACCGCGCACGTGCAGCCGATTTTGACCGGGCTGTTTCGCCGCCATGGGCTACCGACCGCGCTGCGCACCGACAACGGCAGCCCGTTTGCCAGCCGCATTGGGCTAGGTGGGCTGGCGAAATTGTCGGTGTGGCTGTTGAAGCTGGACGTGTGGCCCGATCGCATTGCTCCTGGCCGGCCGGACCAGAACGGCCGGCACGAACGCATGCACCGCACGCTGGGCGAGGATGTAGCGCGGCCCGCGGCGGCAACAGTCGCCGAACAGCAAGTGGACTTCGACGTCTGGCGTGAGGATTTCAACACCATCCGGCCGCACGAGGCTTTGGGGCAGCGCTGTCCGGCGGAGTTCTACGGCCCGTCACCGCGTTGCTATCCCGAAAAGATCACGGTGTGGCAGTACCCTGCCGACCACCAGGTCCGCCGTGTCAGCAGCGATGGCTACATCAAATGGCGGGACGGCACGATCTACCTGTCCGAGGCGATGCGGAAAGAGACGATTGCGCTGGCCCAGCGCAATGACAGCAACTGGGCGATCCGGTTCCGCAATTTCGACCTGGGGACCCTCACCGACGAGAGCAATGAAATCCGGCGGTCTGGCCTGGCCCGATTGAGCCAAGCCAGACCGCAGGCCGCGATGTGACCGCCCGGTTTCTTCCATTGTACAGCGTTACGTAACGCAGAATGATGGCCCTCGCGAGCCGGCTCGCGAGGGCGAGGCGGGTGCGGTTTAGCGTCTGGCCCATGTGTGATCGCCTACCTCGAGTGAGCATTCGACTGAAGAACCCCTGGATTTGTGCATAACGCAAGCGCGTTACACACAACTTCACCGGCACACCAACTACAGTCAAGGTTAATACTTATTTTATTTTTAAGATAACAGAGATCGACTGCGCCGTAGCTTGAGCTCCGGTCGGACACGCAGTGGCCCGCGGTCAAGGACTTGCTCACAAGTCGCAACTTTCCCGCGCGGCGCAACATGGAACAGAGCATGAAAACTGTTACCAACGTGCCCGGTCTAAAGTGTTACCAACGTGCCCGGTTGCAGAGGGCAGCGCCCTCGCCTCCGGCCGATCAAAGCGCGTGCTGGGAGCGTCACCCACACCAACCGGCTTAACTGTTAACCAAGACGAGCGCCTGTCGTTTACGACCATAATGGGAATGACTGTTCAGCGTTACGGAACGGATTGAAGCGGGGACTGTGCAGCGTGATAGCCCGGAGCACTGCCGCCGAACACCAGTTGATGTGCATTTTCCCGCCGCCACACTTTGACACGGCGCTGTAGCGTTCGCAGCAGTTTGTCCGGGTAGATATCTGGCTGCTCCCGCTGAAGCCGCTCGAGCAGTTCTCGCGACGTCCGCCATGGCTCGACCTCGAACCACTCACGTATTTGCGCCGTCACCGACAGGAACGGATCAGGGCAAGTCCGCAAATATTTGCGGCCCTTTTCTTTCGGCTTACTCGTCGGACGTACCTCACCCTCGTGCCAAGACGTTCGAAGGCCTTCCAGGAACTGCTCTAGCGTTGGCGCACTCACCGACACCATTTCGCCAGTTACCGGCCGATCTGCAATCTCGACGAGCTGCTTCTGGGCAAGGCGGATCTCACTCAACAGCCGCACCGGATCCAGAGTCGCCTGTAGAGCACTGAGGCGAGCTCGTACCGTCTCGCTCGTACGCGGATCGGCCAGCAGCCGCTGATACGGCGTCGCTGGTGGGTAGTAGCGCTTCGTGACCCTCGCTCCATCACGTTTCTTACTGGCCAGCTTAAAAGACGGCTGAAAGAAATTCACAAATAAACGAACCGACATATACAGTCGACCCAACGCCGCTGCCGCCTCCAGGCCCACGTAGCGTCGGTAGCCCACAATGCGGCGCACAACTGCGCCGTTCTTCTGCTCCACCCATGCTTGATCGTTCTTGCGATACGGCCGACAGCGTGTGAACTCCACACCGGCGTCCTTGCAATAGGACTGCAGGGTCTCATTCATGAACACGCTATCGTTGTCAGTATCAAACCCGAGCAGAGGAAACGGCATCCGCTTGCGGACCTCGCTCAACACCGCAATCAATACCGTCTGCTCCCGGACCAATAACGGTGCACACTCCGTCCAGCCGCTCGCAATGTCGGTCAATGTCAGCGTCTGCACGAAACTGCCTTCTGCCGTCGGCCCGCTATGCGCGACCAGGTCGGCCTCCATAAACCCAGGGGCCGGATCATCCCAGCCATCAATGTTCGAACCGGGACGCTGCGCCGGACCCGGTCGAGGATGCCGATCGTCGACGCCCTCCTCCTGTTGCTTGCTGCTTAACCTTGCACAACGATCGGTCGATGGTCGCCGCGCTCATTGCCAGCAGACCGCTTCCCACCTCCGGCGCGAGTTTGAGATGACCGTGCCGCTCCATTGACTCAACGAGGATAGGTATCAACGGTCGCAACCGCTTGCCGCATACCCGGTCCGACGCCTCCCAAACCAAGATCAGCGCCTCGCGCACGGCGTCGTCATAAACCACGTCTCCGACGAGGGCCGGAGGGCTCACTGCGAATCCGAAGCAGACGCATCGCATGCTTGCGATGCAGACCGCTCACCGCTGTGAACTCGTCCAAAATGCGGCTGCGATCTTTGCGAGCGGACCGGGCTAACCGCTCCGCCACCACCGCCACCAACTCAACCCGTGTCGCCATGCTGATCCGCCTCATGCTCGCCCCCGCCGAACCCCGGCGGGAGCAAATTACGTGAGGCAACAGACCGAACTGGGGAGCATTTCAGGTGAGGCAATGCGATCCTGCGCTACTACCGACGACAGTGACGCGGGTTGTTGGACTAGCGACTTCTAACCGCCTGATCGTCCAGCGCCTGAACCACCGACCGCAATGACCATCCTGTTGTTGATCAAGACGGCCATCCTGCCGTCCCGACCTGCGCACCCATGCCGTCGCGCGCAGCGGCAGTCCAGGATGCCCGCAGGGCATCGCCGTAGGCGGCGCGCAGCGTCCTGGACGGCTGCGAGCACGACGGCATTCTCATTGCAGAGACGGACGACGACGCGACCTCCCGATCGCTGCCGGCCTCCACGGGCGGATCAAGACGCGTCGTTCAGACGCGGATTCGCGCCGCCGCTAACACCTGATCGCGCCGCGATTTCCTCCGTGCCATAACAGAGTGCATTCATACACGCTAAGCAGCGTGAGATACTCTTCGCGAGAATTGAGGAAGGAACCATCGTGGCACAAATGGCGCGCCGCATCGCCCACCCGCGCCCGGCTAATAAGACGATGCGATCCGAACCGCACAGTTGGTTATCGTAGATTGGTTCACGTAGAACGGCTGAAGGACGGCCATGGCCTCGTGGCGCTTCTTGCTGTCCCAGAACGCCCGCATATCGTCAGCACTTTCCCACTGCGAGATCGAATATCCTGCATCGGGATCATTCTCGTCTCGAAGTAGCCATTGCCCCTTCAGCCCCTTCACATCACCACGAATTTCCAGCGCTTTCTTGAAAGCGGCCTCGAAAGCATCCCATTGGCCGGGCAGGATTTTCCCCCAAATGATCCGCATCTGCATCGCGATACCCCCTAGCGGCACTCGGCAAGGTACGTCGAAAGTGACCACCGACATTGCCCGGATCGCCCTGTTAGTCCAAGTGTCCGCCGATAAAGATTATCGGCAGTGGCGTCGGTTTACAAACAAGCTGCGAAATTCGCCTGGACTTGATACGGGGACCGACAGGCGCAGGACAAAGGCTATGAATGTTTTGGACAACTCACGCGCTTCCGAAAAGGGGCGTTGACACGTTCTATACGGCTTTTATCTCTGCATAAAAGAGGCCCTTTCGGAGCGTCTAGATCATGGCCATCCGCAAGGTTTTGTTGCCGCTGATCAGCACCGGTGCGGGAGATGCGGCCTTATCCACCGCCTGGACAGTCGCGCAGCTCTGGAACGCGCACATGGCCGTGCTGCACGTGCAAATGGATCTGGCGCCAGGCCCAGCGATGAGCGCGATGTTCCAACGCTTCACCGTTGAGCACAGGGTGAAAGTGACGGAAGCCACCGCTGGAGCGGAAAGCGCCACCGCGAGCTTTCTCATATTGACCGGACGGAAGCTGGATATCCTCCCGCAACAGGCGAGGCTCGCCGATCTGACCGTGGTGCGCCATCCTGCCACCCCAGAAGAGGTGTCCTCCTCGGATGTTCTACACGCGGTGCTGTTTGATTCCGGGCGCCCCCTGCTGATTGCCCCCCAAGTGTCGCCGACGACGGTCGGCAGGCGGATTTGCCTCGGGTGGAACGGCTCGGCTGAGTCCTCGGCTGCCGTGCAGGCGGCAATGCCTTGGCTGCAGCGCGCAGAAGCTGTGCGCATTCTCTGGGCTGAAGAGTATCAGCGACATGGCCCGCAGGCGCAAGAACTTCAGACCCACTTGGCGATGCATGGCGTGCCGGCTGATCTGAAGATGTTCAAACCAATCGACAACATCGTCGGCGCTGGTCTGCTGGCGGCGGCCAAAGAGTTCAACTGCGACCTGCTGGCCGTGGGCGCATATGCCCACTCTCGTCTGCGACAACAGATTCTCGGCGGCGTGACGCGGTACATCCTCGGGCATTCGACCTTGCCTGTGATGATGCATCGGTAGGCGGGCACGACGGGGCTTTCTCCTGAGACCGCGCGCCACGGAAAACCTTCGGGGCATGCCGCCGATGCGGTACCTAGCTGGTTGGCGCATGCAGGTCGCGACTCACAGCTTCACCGCCAACCACATGGTAGGTCCAATCAGATTTAACTTCTGCTGCTTGGCGCACCAACAGGTTCACCTCCGAACGTCGCCTTGATCAGTTCAACCGGTTATGTGTGGAGGCCGAAGTGGGGAATTTCAAACCGCCACTTTTGGGGAATATTCAGCCGCCGCTGACACTCGGCGCCCCCGTACCCGGCCACGTCTGAAAAGGAAGCACGCGACGGAGCCGTACAATGGCGGTAGATTGTATTCACCCACACCGGTCAGACGAACTCCCGGGCTTGGCGGATCCTGCTAACGCAAGGCGTATGGTGCTGTTGCTGCCACTACTGGTGGCTACGTGCGCTGGGCCCGGCATCGCAACGGATCAACGGACACGCTATGGCGCGATGGTCGGGCGCAGCGAGGCGGAGCTGACCCAGAGCTTTGGCCAGCCGACGCGACGGGAGAACATCGAAGGCCACGCGTTCCTGATCTACGAGCAAAGCGATGTATGGTCGGGGAATGGGGGCGGAACGCGGTCGCAGCCGGCGGGGCTCGGACGCCACGGGTTCGGCGCTGCGACCTTCGAATGTCGCGCCACCTTCGTCGTGGTGGCGGGGGTCGTCAGCGCCTACAGCCTGAGCGGAAGTGGCTGCTGATCGCCGGCCGTTGAAACCTCTGTTCATGGGGTCACTCACCCACGATTTGTATGAAATCGTACACTAAGCCCGGGAAAATCGCGAAGAGGTCCTGAAGTCAGGTGGGGCCCCT
>CAVYXX010000136.1:0-319106 GCA_963772355.1 uncultured Alphaproteobacteria bacterium
TAAGATACTGAACCCGATAGATGGCACCGAGCTCACCTGATGGCCGACGACAATTTCCTGCGCCAGAGCCAGATTGTAACAAGCTTCGGACCGGGATCGCTCGTCGACCTGCCTGAGCAAAGCATCATCGTTGCGGGCTTGTCAGCGTGGGACGGCTACCGAAAATATCCGGTTGTGGAGGCGCGCTTGCAAGCCAAGCTTGCCGAAGCATTGGGCAAGCCGATCCGCTTGTATTCGCCGCCGCCTGTGGATGACGCGGACGAGGCCCGGCGGGATGCGATTGCCGGCCGCGTTTTCCCGACCTGGTTCGAGACGCAGGCGCCGGTCGCGGGAGGCGGCGGTCCACATCGGCGCCGTCGCCTCGTAGGCTGGGCCGCGACCGAAAAGGGCCGTACCTACGTCGATCCCCAGGAGAGCGATCGGAAGCGTGCGAAGAAAACGCTCGTGCCCGTGCGTTTCGTGTGCGGCTGCAAGCGCGGCCATATCGACGACATTGACTGGCGCACCTTCGTTCACCGCGGGCGCACCGAATGCACGCGGGCTCTTTGGATGGAGGAGCGCGGCACCGCGGGCGACGTCGCCGATGTCGTAGCAGGATGTGATTGCGGCGCGGAGCGCCGCATGTACGAGGCGCAATCGACCGATGCACTCGGCACCTGCCGCGGTCGCCGCCCGTGGCTAGGCGGCTTTGCATCCGAGGGCTGCCATCAGCCCAACAAGCTGCTCGTGCGGACCGGGAGCAACACCTATTTTCCCGAGCGCATGACAGTCATCTCCCTCCCGGAGGGCAACGACGTCCTGATGGAGGCGGTTGAGCGTTGCTGGTCCTTTCTTGAGAATGTGAGTTCTGTGCCCGTCCTGACCGCGCTGCGGAGTGCGTTGACCGCCCAGCTCGCGGTGCTGGCGTCTTTCAGCGACGATGCTATCTGGGATGCAATCGAGGCGCATCGCGCTGGCGGCACCCCGGATCTGCAGGTCAGCGTCAAGGCGGCCGAGTTCGCTGTGCTCTCTTCACGCGATGCCAGCATGGGAGCGGACGGAGCTGACAGCCTGTTTTTTGCGGAGACCCTGACGCCTGCGCCATGGGGGCGCGGCCTAACAGGTCCGGTTGGCATCGCAGGCGTCGTCGCAGTACATCGCTTGCGCGAGGTAACCGCTCAGGTCGGCTTCACCCGGATCGCGCCTCCCGCGACGGAGACGGATGGTGAGCTCGACCCGGAGATCGAACGGGCGGCGCTCGACATAAATCAGGACTGGCTTCCGGCCTTCGAGAACCGGGGCGAGGGCGTGTTCGTCCAGCTCGATGCAGCGGCGGTCGCCGACTGGCAGAAACGCCCTGCCGTTATCGCCCGTGCCCTGCAACTCGAGGCGGGATTTAACGCGTGGAAAACCGCGCGAGCCGATACCAAGCGGGGCTTCCCTGGCGCCCCCTACATCCTGGTGCATACCTTTGCGCACCTCCTGCTGACCGCGATATCCGAGGAGTGTGGCTACCCGGCCAGTTCCCTGCGGGAGAGGGTGTACGCCCTTCAGCCTGACAGCTTCGGCGTGCTGCTTTACACGTCTACGCCAGGAGCCGACGGCACCTTGGGTGGCCTTGCAGCGAGCTCGTGGCGAATGGGTCCGCTCATCCGTCGCGCGATGGAGCTTGCCAGCCTGTGCTCGAACGACCCGGTCTGCGCGCATCATGATCCGGATGATGGAAATGCCAACCGCCCCCTCCACGGCGCCGCCTGCCATGGCTGCGTATTCGTGTCCGAGACCAGCTGCGAGCAGCGAAATGACTTTCTCGACCGAAGCCTTGTGGTGGAGACCGTTGAAGCCGCCGGAGCGGCATTCTTCGGATGGTCCGCATAACGGGCGCTCGCCAGTTTTTCGCGGCGTCGCGGGCCATTGCTGCCTCAGCCTCATCGAGAACGAGTACCACCTACCCCGGCCGGGCGCTGTCACGCAAGATGATGATTGCCATCACGTCGACCCTGGCTAAAGCATCCAGCCGCAGCTGCTCCCGCTCGAACGAGACCGTTGGCGCCCCGAAACCGAGGTGGACCGCAAACACTCGTCACCCCGATCCGCGATTTATCCGCCTCTATTCGTCCCTATCCGGGAATACCAGCGCACCCTATTCTCCCCACCATTCTCCCCATGTGATGGGTGGTTGGAAGCGGAAACCGTCTAACTCATTGTAAAAGCTGGCGTCCCGTACGAGATTCGAACTCGTGTTACCGCCGTGAAAGGGCATTACCTGTCATTCGCTGCCGTTCGCCAACATACGTTCGACCTAGATAATTCCTGAGTTTTCTGATATCACTATTCGCCGACATTCGCTACAATTCGCTCCTATCGACAGGACACTCCGGGACACCAGAACATGGCACGCAAAGTACGCTCGGGTCTCGAGACGCGCACAGCCCGCTTGAAGCGGCCCATGGCCAAGAAACCGGAGTTCGTGAAAATCGGCCTGGGGATTGGTCTCGGCTACCGGCGGAATGCGACAGCTGGAACCTGGGTTGTCCGGGTCGCCGACGGCGAGGGATCGAACTGGACCAAGGCCATCGGGTCAGCCGACGATTACGAAGAGGCTAACGGGTCGAGGATATTCGATTACTGGCAGGCCCAGGAGCGGGCGCGAGCCGTGGCCGCTGCCGGTAAAGGCGGCACACCGGTGATCGATGACAAGCCGACCACGCTCCGTGCTGCGTTAGATCAGTATGAGGCCGACCTAAAGACGCGAGGGGGTGACGTTGGGAACGCGGCGCGGGTGCGCAGGCACCTGAGCGAAAAGATGCTGGACAAACTGATAGTCGATTTGATGTTGAACGACCTGCGCAAGTGGCGGGACCAGCTGACTTCCAAGGCAAGGCAGAAGAATTTTTCCGATGCCGACAAAGTGGCAATGCCCACTGGCCTGACGGAGAAAACACGGGCGGTGCCTCCCCTCCCCTTAGCTCCGTCCGGCGTCAACCGCGTGTGCACGATCATGAAGGCCGCCCTGAACCTCGCGGCCGACCGGGACGAACGGATCACCAGCCGCCGACCTTGGGAACAGGGTCTGGCCACATTGCCCGACGCCGAAGAGTTGCGAAACGTGATCCTGTCCAATTCCCAGGTTCGCATGCTTGTGGATCACTCGCAGACCCAAGGGGCTGAGTTCGGCCTGTTGGTCGAGGGGCTCGCCAGCACAGGGGCCAGGATTAGTCAGTTGGCCCGCGTCAACGTCGGAGACATGCAGGGCGGCAGGCCTGACCCCCGCTTCATGATGCCAAGCTCGCGCAAAGGTAACGGCAGGAAGACCGTCTTGCGTCGGCCGGTGCCGATCTCCATCGGCTTTGCCCAGCGGTTGCGCAACGCTTCCGAAGGCAAGCAGGCCGATGCTCCGTTGTTCGCAAAGGCAACCGGCGAGCGGTGGTCAAAGTCTGATCACTCACGACTTTTCGCCCGCGTCGTGAATACAGCAGAGGTCGCGGTCGACGAAGACGCGCCAATCACTATCAGCGCCCTCCGCCATTCTAGCATCGTGCGGCAACTGCTTGCCAACGTGCCCGTGCGCGTCGTCGCCGCGTTGCACGACACATCTGTTGCTATGATCGAGCGAACCTATTCCCGGTATATCGCGGACCACACGGACGCGATGGCGCGAGCGTCGATGTTTAGCGCGAGCTGATGGGCCTAGCGATGGCTGAGGCGGGGTTTTCTGGCCCTCCGAAGGCGAAGGTCGCACGTTGGAATTCGTGTCGGGTCCGCCAAATTTTTCAATATGTTATGTGGCTGTCGGTCGGGCCGCTGGCTCCGCTAGGTAGCGCATAGGTAGCAGGTTGCGCCGGATGATCTAGCCTCTCTTATTCAGCGCATAGCAGCGATTCGCAAACCGCAATTGTACAACGCGTTGAATCGACGCATAGATTCGGTGTCACGACCGCCCCGTCCACCGGATTGCCGCGAGTTTCGCTATGTCCGCACCGTTTGGCCCCAAAAACCCCATTCGTGTGGGCTTGCACGATGAGATCTTTCAGGGCGCAAAGCCGGTGCTGGCCGGCGTCGATGCCGCATCGACTTACTGCTATCTCCTGGCGGTGGCGGAACATCGCGACGCCGACACCTGGGGGGTGCATTTACTTGACGCTACCAAACAGGGACTGAAGCCTGACTACACGATTGCCGACGCCGGACAAGGCTTGCGCGCTGGGCACCGGGCTGCCTGGGGCAACACGCCGTGCCATGGCGATGTGTTTCACATCACGCGTCAATACGAAGGCCTCGCCAACACGCTGTCGCGCCTCGCCAAGGGGGCGCGGTCGCGCTGCGAGAAGCTGGAGGCCAAGATTGGCCGCACGGGTCAGCTTGGTCCGGACGACTAACTGGCCGTGGAGCTTGCGTGGGAGACCGAGACCCAGGCGCAAGGATTGGGCCGCGACATCCGAACGCTCACTCAATGGTTGAGCCATGACGTTCTGGCGCTGGCTGGGCCAAGCCTGGCCACGCGGCAGATGCTGTTCGACTTCATCGTCGAGGAGTTGGCGAAACGTGAGCCGGAGGACATGCGGCGCATTCGCCCGCTGCGCGTGGCGCTGCAGAACCAGCGCGACGACTTGCTCGCCTTCGCCGGCGTGCTCGACGCCAAACTGGCCGACATCGCGCATGCCCATGTCATCCCTGAGCTCCTCGTGCGTGAAGCCTGCGTGCTGCACCGATTGCCGAGCACCTCGACCGCATATTGGCAGGGATGGAATCGACTTCGAGCGAAGCTAGGCGACCAATTCCACCGGCTGTTCGACGCCGTCAGTCGGGCTATGGCACAAACACCGCGCAGCAGTTCGCTGGTCGAGAACCTCAATTCACGGCTTCGCAACTACTTCACGCTGCGCCGTCACCTGGGTGGTTCTTACTTGGACTTGCTGCGGTTCTTCTTGAACCATCGGCGCTTCATGCGCAGCCGACGTGGCGAACGGAACGGCAAAAGCCCGCGCGAATTGATGACCGGCCAAGGCCATCCGCATTGGCTGACACTGCTGGGCCTCGGGCCAATTCAACCCCGGCAAGCCTGACTCAAGACTGACCTGGGGAGGGTTGGCCGCCTCCCGCACTGGACGCCCTTCCGAACCGAATCCAACCCACGGACCGGCGGTTTCCGTGCGACTCTGCAACCCAAAAGACGGCTGATTTGAACCACGCCCGCAAAACCGTCGTCCTCGTCGGCATTCCTGGACTTCGGCAGATGCCCGAAAGGCTTTCGCCCTGAGCCATGCGCTCGAAGATCTGGTCGTAGACCACATCGTCGAAATCCGGTTTGTTACCTTTCCTACCCATGGTTTTTCACTCCGTGCGCGCGCGGGCGCGTAGGCGACACAGTAACATGTGCGGATATCTCGACGCGCCGTATCACGACAAAGCCCCTGGCTATCCAGTGCTGCCAATCGGCTTCGCTCAACACGCGGAGCGGCAGCTTCTGAATATCCTTCAGCTGGATGGTCTGGCCCCGTACGCCAGGGTGATCGCCATGCCGATCAGTATTAGGAACCGGCGTCGTGCGTGCGTCGAGCACCTCGGATTCGTTCGTCATGTTCTTATCTCCCAAGCGACATCATCGGGAAACATCCAAGAGTTCTGGGCAACCCATGTTCGTGTGCAAGCATCGGACAAGTTTCACTCGCTCGCGAGCATACCCCGACCGGCCGAAAGCCCCCAGAGGCCTCCCTGCGAACCTGACGCGGCTCAGAAGGCAAGTTGAACCTTCATCGCTCGCTTGCGGTCAGAAGCGAGATCGAAGGCGGCCCGCGCATCAGCGGCCGGGATCACGGCGCTGAGCAGCGGGCGAACATCGATCCGTCGCGAGGCAATGAAGTCCACCGCCCAGGCGAACTCCTCGTGGAAGCGAAAGGTGCCACGCAGCCTCAGCTCCTTGGAAACAACCACATTGAGCGGAATCGCCGTCTCCGCCCCGCCGATCCCGATTTGCACGATCGTGGCTTGAGGCCGCGCGGCGCCGATGGCGGCGGCGATGGCCCGAGGGGCGCCCGAAGCTTCGAGCACCACGTCGAAAGTGCCTTTCTCCGCCCCGAACTTCGCCAGGCCATCTGGGGTGGTTGCCATGTTGATTGCCTCGTCGGCGCCGATCCGCCGTGCCAACGCCAGCGGCTCGTCCAGCAGGTCGGTCACCACCACCTGGCGCGCGCCGCCGTGCCGAGCCACGAGCACACTCAGCGCCCCGATTGGGCCGCATCCTGAAACCAGGACGCGCTTGCCGAGCAAGGGGCCAGCCTGCTTCCCCGCATGCAGACACACCGCCAGCGGTTCGGCAAAGGCGGCTTCGTTCAGATGGGTGCCGGATGACAGCTTGTGCGCCTGGTCCGCGCGGCAGGTCAGCACCTCCCTGAAGCCACCATGCACGTGCGGGGAGCGCATTGCGCTGCCGTAGAACCGCATGTCCAGGCAATGGTTCTGCATGCCCTCCAGGCAATACTTGCAGTGGCCGCAGGAGACAGATGGGTTGACGGCGACACGATCGCCCACGTCCAGCCCGGCAACATTGGTCCCCATGGCGGTGACCGTGCCGGCGATCTCGTGCCCCAGCACCATCGGATGCTGGATGCGCACCGTGCCGAAGCCTCCCTGGTGGTAGTAGTGCAAGTCAGACCCGCAGATGCCGCCGGCGCCGATTTGTAACTGAATTTGGTCGGCCTGAGGAGCCTCGAGCTCCCAGTCGTCGAGGCGGATGTCGTGCGGCGCGTGGATGACGACGGCTTTCATGGCAGTCTCCCGTGGGCAGCCTTGTTGCGTTTCCATAAATCGATTTAGTCACGATCGCGGAGCAGATGCGATCCGGGCTACACGATCGGCGTCGGCATCTCCGCACCCGCGAAGAACGCGTCCAGGTTGTCCACCATCAGGCCCCCCATGGCTCGGCGCGTTTCGTGTGTCGCGCTCGCGATATGCGGGGTTAGCACCACGTGATCCATTGACAGCAACGCCGCCGGCACGTTCGGTTCGTCCTCGAACACGTCCAGCGCGGCGCCACCCAGCCTGCCGTCGCGCAGGGCGGCCACGAGGGCCGGCTCGTCCACGATGGAGCCGCGGGCCACATTGACCAGTACGCCGTCGGATCCCAGCGCCTCGAACACCTCGGTGCTGATCAGCTTGCGCGTGCTTGCGGCAGCGGCGGCGCAGACCACCAGAATGTCGCAGGCGCCGGCCAGCGTCACGGCGTCCGGATAGTATGCGTAGGGCACGTCGTGCCTGATCACATCGGCATAGGCGATGGCATCGGTAAAGCCGGAGAAGCGCTTTGCCGCCGCGCGACCGATACGGCCGAGGCCGAAAATGCCGACACGTTTGCCGCTCAGTTTGTGCGCCAAAGCCACTTCGCCCTTCGGCCAGTTGCCCGCGATCACATAGGCATGCGCCTGAGGCAAGCGGCGGAGCAGCGACAGCGTCAGGCCCACCGCCAGGTCCGCCACGTCGTCGGTCAGCACGTCCGGCGTGTTAGCGACACGGATGCCGCGGCTGCTGGCGAGATCGAGATCGACCTTGTCGTAGCCAACGCCGTTGATGCCGATGACCTTCAGGTTGGGTAGCGCGGTCATCAGGGCGGGCGGCACGCCAAGATGACCACCGGTCACGATCCCCTCGATCTTTGATGCATTCTCGGCCAGCCAGGCATCATTGATCTCGGCGAGTTCGGCGGGAACCACCACGTAGGCGGCGGCGAGCCGGGCCTGAGCTTGCGGATGGATGGCAGTGACCTGGAGCAGGGTGGGCATGAAACGGTCCTTCGTTTTGATTGTCGCGGGTCAGACCACGCTGGTCATGCCGCCATCGACATAGAGGATCTGGCCGTTGACAAAGCTGGACGCCGCAGAGGCCAGGAAGATGACGGCGCCGCCCAGCTCCTCCACCTTTCCCCACCGCCCGGCCGGGGTTCGCTTGCACAGCCAGTCGGAGAAGGCGGCGTCGTCGACCAGGGTCTGGTTCATTGGGGTGGCAAAGTAGCCGGGGCCGATGCCGTTGACCTGCAGGCCGTACTTGGCCCAATCGGCGCACATGCCTTTGGTCAGCATTTTCACCGCACCCTTGCTGGCGGCGTAGGGCGCGATAGAAGGGCGGCCCAGTTCACTCTGGACCGAGCAGATGTTGATGATCTTGCCCCGGCCACGGGCGATCATGCCGCGCGCTACCGCCTGGGCGACGAAGAATACGCTGTCCAGGTTGGTCCGCATCAGCTCCCGCCAGGTCTCGGCGGGAAATTCCTCGAGCGGGGCCCGGCGCTGGATGCCTGCATTGTTGACCAGCACGTCGATCGGGCCGTACTCCGCCTCGATCCGGGCAACACCGGCGGCGGCGGCCGGCTGGTCGGTTACATCGAAGACTGCCAGTTCCACCGTAATGCCGGCGTCTCGCAACGTGTCGGCGGCGCGGTCCAGTTTGGCGGTGTCGCGCCCGTTCAGCACGACCGTCGCACCGGCCTGTCCCAATGCCCGTGCCAGGGCGAAGCCGATGCCCTGGCCCGATCCGGTGATCAGTGCCCGCCGATCCGTGAGGTTGAACAAGTCCATGCCGTATCTCCTGTTTGTACCGGCGCCTGCTTTTTTGCGTCGCGGACCAAGCCGGCCTCTATCGCGGAGCGCCTGCTATCGCGCACACAGTCCACGCATGCGCTTCAGGCCCTGTCGCAGGAACGGGTCGGAGTGGGATGTAGAAGAACTGCACGCCCGCCTCCACCCAGCGCGCCATCTCGTGCTCGAACACCAGGGTTCCGGCAATTTTACCGGCAGCCCGAATGCGCGCAACCGCCCCCGCCACTGCCTGCTGCACCGCCTGCGGCCGCGGTTTCGGGTCGATCGTTCCCGCGACTGTGGGCCTTCTCGCGGCGACGATACCTCTCGGCACGGCGATGGGCGTATGTGCGCTGTGCGCCTATGCGGTCGCGTTCTGCGCAGCCGTCGCCCTACCCGAGACAAGCGGGGCGAACCTGAGTGCAGTGTTAGCCAAAGCGGCTCTGCCGTTCGGTGACCAAAATAATGGAAATCGACAAATAGCACCTGGTGGTAATTCAAGCCGTACGACCCGAAGGAACCCGCAGCCATGACTCCGCTCTGTACCGCCATCGGCCGATACAAGCACACGGAGGCGCTGTTCCAGGATACCCTGCTGCGGATCGAAGCGTTCCCGGTGATCATCTTCAATCCTACGTCTGGCACCGAAGTCCGCCAATTTCGGCCGGATGTAAGTGTCGGATTATATCCACTAGCTTGCGCAGAAAATCCCGGACATCCATGTTGCACCGGTAGAACGTGTCGGTTACAGCCTGGATCCATTCGCTGTCGCCTGTCCAGATCGACTACGCGGGGCGGGCCCTGGGTATCTGCTCAACCCCATTGACCCGTGTCTCGGAAGGGTAATTTGACCACTGGCTGACTGGTCGAGAAAAATCGCTTGACGCGGTCACGGTCGAGTTGACTTTAAACGAAGGCGTGTCGCAGCTTCCCGACCTCGATCATCTAAGCCACGCCGAGAAGGACGCCCTGATCCGGGCGCTCTGGTCAGAGGTGCAGAGCCTAACGACGCGGCTTGCCGATGTTGAGGCGCGGCTCGCGGAGCCGAGTAAAACCCCGGACAATTCCAGCCTGCCGCCGTCGAAGGGTCAGCGGCCGAACCAGCCGGAGAAAGCCAAGCGTGTCGGACCACGCCAAGGCAGCCTCGGTCGCAAAGGCGGTGGCCGCCCGCTGGCCTGCACTGTCGACGAAACGGTGACCGCGAAGGTGGGCGCTTGTGCGCATTGCCAAGCCGCGCTGACAGAGGCCGATCAAGTGCTGCACGGCCGGTATGACAAAATCGACCTGCCGATCGTGCGCCCTTTGGTGACCCGGGTAGAGCGCTATGCCGGACATTGTCCATGCTGCGGCGGTATCACCCTGGCACCGGTCCCGGCGGGCCTGGAGGGCGGCTCGCCGTTCAGCGTGAACATCCTGGCGTTGGCGGTTTACCTGCGCTTCACCCACGCGATCAGCTACCGCCGCCTGACGCAGTTGTTCCGCCACCTCTATGCGCTCCAGATCAGCGAAGGCGCGTTGGATGCGATGTTGCAGTGTGCCAAGCCCTGTTTCGACCATCAGGTCGCAACCATTCTTGCCCGGCTGCGCCGCTCGCGGATCGTCTGCTCCGACGAGACCACGGTGCGCATCGACGGGCGGACCCATTGGAATTGGGTATTTCAGAACGATCAGGTGGTGATCCACGTCGTGCGCAACAGCCGCGCCGCCAGCGTGGTCACCGAGACGATGGCCGGTCACCGGCCGAACATTTGGGTCTCCGACCTCTACGGTGCGCAGCAGGGCCATGCCGATGTCTGGCAGGTTTGTTTGGCGCACCAACTGCGCGACTGCAAATACGCTATCGAGGCGGGCGATACGATTTTCGCTCCGCGCATGAAGGCGCTGCTGTTGCGGGCGGTCGTGCTGGCGCGGCGGCGCAACAATCTGGCCGACAGCACGCGGCGCAGCTATCAGCGCAGGTTGGATCGCGAGTTGAACGCGATCATGGTGCTGGCACCGACCAACTGCCACGGCCGTCGCCTGCGGAAACGTTACGGCAAAGTGCGAAGCCATCTGTTCACCTTCCTGGAGCATCCCGAGGTTCCGCCAGATAATAATGGCAGCGAGAGGGAATTGCGGCCCACAGCGACCTACCGAAAGGTCACTGGTGGCTTCCGCTCCAACTGGGGTGCCGATCTATTCGCCGGCGTTCGATCCGTCGTTGGCACCGCATCACGACGCGGAAACGACGCGTATCAGGCTATTCGCGCTGTCCTGTATGGGGAATCCGTCTTTCAGCCGGGTTGAGCAGATACGTGGCCCTGGCGGTTCCGCTGCGGAATCGTCTAGGCTGGAAAAGTATTTAGCCGCCGAATACGTATCTTCACCCCAGTTCGGCAAGTAGAGTTTTCGCGGCCAAGAGATCCTTGGTGTCGAAACCTTAGGTGAACCAACCGTATGCCGGGGCGAGCAACTCACGCGTCTTGACGTTTGCCTTGACTCTGCCAAAGGCGTGCAAGGTTGGTCGACGTGCGCAGCTCCCACATTTTCGCCTGCTGGCGGCGCGCCCAGTCGAGCGAGGCGAGAAAGGTGCGCTCGGCGCCGCCAACTTCGCCCTTGAGCAAGAGCATCCAGCTCGGCGCAAGACAGATTGGAAGCATTCGAATTCGGGAGGTGCGGGGACGTTCCCGGCCGTTAGGTGGACGCATTCAGCGTGCCCAATGGCATGCTGCCCGGTTAGGCGCGGAGCTGCCCGCTGCCATTTGGCGACGCCTTGGCCGTTCAGTGCCAGTTTCGGTTGGAAGTATTGCATTCGAGGGGATGCGGACGCATTCGCCCCGGGACGACCGGAAACTTCGTTGCGCTTTTGAATATCCGCGCGCTTGATTAAAAGATGAATACACGAGGGCGGCGTTACGACACGTCATCAGCGGTTCACTCGCGTCCGTCTCCTCAAGACCACCTGACGGAATAGCTTCCGCCTTTCCAGCAACGCTCACCGTTGCCCAGGTCTCTAAGTTCACGCTTGCAGTTTGCGACGGCCAAGGCGAATTTGTCATATGCCGAATCTTCCCTGCTTGTGCTTTGCCGCATGTTTTGCTGCTACCGCAACAATTCGGGCTGTCGCGCAGCAGGTGATTTTGCAACCGGTGTCTGCGCCGTTCAACGAGCGGTTGACCGATCGTGTTCCCGTGAGCGGCCGCACGCTGGCAGGGCTGATCCGCACCGATGCCGCCAACTTGACGTCTGTAATCGGGCTGAGTGAAGATTTGCAAGAAGCCGGTCAATACATCACGTCGCCGCCATTCGGGGACAAGGTCGCCCCCACGAAGAACCCGCCATCTGGCCCAGCCAGAAGCAACGCTGTAGCTGCGATTTCCTCGGTGCGTCCAAATCGGCCGACCGGGAGAGCATTGATGAAGGCCTGTCGGTCGGCCGGGTCCATAGTCGCCGTCAAGTCCGTGTCGATGGGTCCCGGTGCGACCGCGTTGACCCGCACGCCCTTTGGGGCAGCCTCCCATGACAATGACCGGGTGAACCCCATGATCGCAGCCTTGGCGGCGGAATAGGGTGCTGCGTTCACCGCGCCCTTCAATCCGCGTTGCGACGCCACGTTGATGATGCAGCCGCGACCACGGGCAATCATGCCGGGATAGACTGCCTGCGCCATGAAGAACATGCCCTTCATGTGCACCGCGAAGATGCGGTCGAAGTCTGCCTCGGTATACGCCTCGAATGGCTTACGGATGTTCATCCCCGCGTTGTTGAACAGGATGTCGATGGGTCCGAGTTGGGCCTCCGCCTCTGCGGCGAACGCCTTGCCCGCCGCGATGTCCGACACATCGAAGGACCGATGCATCGCACGGCGGCCGAGCGCGGTGATGTCCGCGGCGGTGCGGTCGGCGTGCACACCATCATCCAAATGACAAAATGCGATGTCCGCGCCTTCCCGCGCAAACGCTAGTGCCGTGGCCCGGCCAATTCCGCGCGATCCGCCCGTGATCAGTGCCACCTGCCCCTGCAATTTCATCCTCGATCCTTCCTTCCGCGAGCTGCATCGCATCCCAGGCATGTTGCCCGCGGAACAGGCCTGCACCAAGCTCCGCGACATGCAAATCGCCCGAACCCTGTCGGACCTGCGTCAGGCCTGTGCTGCTCTCCGTCGCTCGCATGATGCCGTTGGGCTCGTCCCTGAAAAACCGCTCTTCTGCCTCGGCTAAATCATCATAACATCGGGCGCAGAACACGCAGCCGACGCAACCTATCTCCTGAAATGTCTTGAGCGACACTCACAGGGCGACTGGGGAGCCGTTGATGCCGAGGACGGACGGAATACTTCCGGGGAGGGACGAACTAAGCGTGCATGAAGCTGAGTCATGCGAAGCCGGACGAACTGTCATTTTTGCATACACGCAAGCAAACGTAATTGACAAGCGGCCAGGGACTCTTTGATCCGAAAGGACTCAGACCATGCGTGCTACCCTGAACGACCAGGTCGGCGCCGGCTACAAGTATTCCCCAGCCTCCGCCACGCGGCTGGATCTTCTGCGGAAGGTCACCGAGGACCGAGGCAGACCTCGCCTGTCCGCACACACCCAATGTCCCGAAGCGCGAATGGCCAAATCTGGCCCACACGACGTGACGGCGGTCGACGATGAACGCGGCGGGTCGTACCGTTGCGGAATTCTTCGGCTTCCCAACCCGCTGACCAAATCACAGCGGACCAACACATGAGACACACCATGACCAAGCAGCTTCATCTCGGTGCGTTTATGCGTCCTGTCGGAATCCATACCGCCTGGTGGCGGTATCCGGGTGCCTACCCCGACGCCAACTTCAATCTGAAGCACCTCGTTGACTTCACCCAGACGCTGGAGCGAGGCCGTTTCGACGCATTCTTCATGGCGGACCACCTCGCCGTGCTGAACATGTCCATGGCCGCCCTTCGCCGCAGCGCCACGGTGACATCGTTTGAGCCGCTGACGCTGCTGTCAGCCCTCGCCATGGTCACGCAGCGCATCGGGCTGATCGCTACAGCGTCCACCACGTTCGATGAGGCTTATCACATCGCCCGCCGCTTCGCCTCCCTGGACCACATCAGCAGTGGCCGAGCGGGGTGGAATATCGTGACAACGTCGAACCCGGACGCGGCATTGAACTTTGGGCTGGACGATCACGTCGAGCACGACGAACGCTACCGGCGAGCGCTCGAATTCCACGAGGTGGTCACCGGCCTCTGGGACAGCTTCGCCGATGATGCATGGCTGCGGGACCAGCAAAGCGGTCTGTTCTTCGATCCCGACAGAATGCATGTGCTGGACCACAAAGGTGAGCACCTGTCCGTCCGAGGACCGCTCAACATCGCCCGCCCGGTCCAAGGCTGGCCCGTCATCGTGCAAGCGGGCGCGTCCGAAGCGGGCAGGCAGCTCGCCGCCCAGACTGCTGAGGTCATTTTCGGGTCAAGCCCGAACATTGAAAGCGGCCGTCGTTTCTATGCGGATATCAAAGCCCGTATGCGTGCCCTCGGCCGGCCGCCCCAGCACCTGAAGATTTTGCCCGCGGCGTTGTTCATAGTGGGCCGGACCAGGGAAGAGGCTCAGGAGAAGAAGGCGCTACTCAATAGCCTCGTCCATCCCGACAGTGGCGTGCCGAACCTGTCCATGCGCCTGGGCATCGACGCATCGGGGTTCCCGCTGGACCAGCCACTGCCCGATATCCCGCAATCCAACGCCAGTCACAGCAGTCGCGACGGTCTCGTCGCCCTTGCTCGGCGTGAAAACCTCACGGTTCGCCAGCTCGCGCAGATCGCCGGCGGCTATGGCGGCTTCCAGATCGCGGGTACGCCTACCGATATTGCGGATACGATGCAGGAATGGCTGGAAACGGAAGCGTCCGATGGGTTCAATGTGATGTTCCACACGGTCCCATCCGGGTTGCACGAGTTCGTTGACCTTGTGGTTCCCGAACTTCAGCGGCGCGGCCTATTTCGTTGCGAGTACGAAGGCACGACGCTGCGGGAGCACCTCGGCCTGCCGCGACCGGACAACCAGTTCTTTCCGCTCAGCAGTTCGTCGAGGGCTGCCTGACGGTCGAGGGCGGCTGCATTGCGCCCATTCCGGGCATACCGTAGTCTCGCGAGCACGCTCAACACCTGGCAGTTGGCGGCTCATTGGCCGCTGCCTTGTCTAGGCAGATTTTTGACGAATTCGGGGTCCGCGGCCTCGGGGTTACCGATGACACCCGATCCGGATCGACTGCCGATACTGCGCCACATGTAGACGCCGCCCCCAACCACGTCCGACAGATCCGGCGTGGCGTTCGACTTCGCCAGCGGGATCCTGTCCTCTGCAACCAGATCGGGGCGAACTGCCATCATCATGGCGGTCTCAGCTTCGCAAGCGTGCTGCAATCCGCCCTGGGTTTCCAGGATTTTGGCGATCGCAACGGCGGCAGCGTACCAGTACGTAAATTGAACGATAGGCACGCCGAGCTTCGGGGTCAGGTCGTCGGCGATGGTGCGAAGGGCATTTTCGTTACCGCCGTGCGCGTTCAGCAGCACGATGCGTCTGAAGCCGTGCCGCAGGATGGACCTGATGACACCCTCAACGACGGCAGCGAATGTTGCGTTGTCCAGCGTGATCGTCCCGCCGAAACTCATGTGATGCTCGGACAGCCCGGTCCACAGGACTGGCAGCACCAGGACTTCCTCGCCTGCGACCTGGAGCTTCTCGGCCGTGCGGGCGGCGACGGTCTCGCCCAGCATGGAGTCGACCTCGACCGGTAGATGCGGGCCATGCTGTTCAATGGCAGCGACGGGCAGGATGACGATCGCGTCCGTCCTCGCCTGCTCGCGCAATTGATCTGCCCGCAGCTTGCGCTATTCGTAGTGCATCTTGGGCCTCCTTCTCCTACCGACAGGAGGCCACGGGAACGCGCTCGATGGAAGAGCCGGGCCGGCGATACCCAAGCCGCCGTAACGTCGTCGTCGATGCGCGTTCCCATTGTCGTCCGCGAGGGGCTCAGTGCCGCCGAAAACCGGCGGCGCCGGACCAAGTCAAGCGAGCTGAATGTCAGAGACCAACACCGTTCCCTTAGTCTCGGGGCTGAACATCATCGCGGCGAACACCGAAACGGCCGCGATTGTGGTGCCAATCATCATCGGCACGGCAAATCCCATGTGCCACTCGACAGCAAAATAGGACAACACCGGTCCCACCAGGCCGCCAAAGATCGCCCCCTGGTGGTAACAGAAATCCGGTGGCGGTCGCCCGCACCTCGGTCGGGAAGCGCTCGGACAGATAATGCGGCCACTGCGTGTGCATGCCGCCGCCGAACCAACCCTGCAAGGTGAAGAACACCACGATCATCGTGTAGTTCGTGGTCAGCAGATAGAGTGTGGCGCGACCGGGACCGTCGCGAGGGCGGTGATGATGAGCGTCCGCCGCCGACCAAAGCGGTCGGCACACCAGCCCCAGAGGATCGCCGAGAGAAAGAACATCAGGCTTTGCAGCATGATCGGGAGCGCGACGAAGCCGGTGGGAAGGCCGAGATCCTTCTGCAGATATGACGGGAACATGCCGCCGACCGAGTAGCCGACGACGAATGCACTGGCCATCATCCAACACGCGGTGAGGGTATTGGCGAGCACTCCTCCACCACGGGACGGGACTTGTCCCAACGACAGCCGTTGACATGACGTGATCTCCCATTCTGCTTTATTTGCAATGGCCTGAGCGGTTCTCGCCAGGGGTTCGCGTTCATCGCGGCCTTACGCGCAAAAAGTCTTATCGCCCAGCCGCCGGCGACGCCAGCCGGCGATTGATCTTGCATGGAAAACTCTAGTGATTTCTGCATTTTCTGACGCAGCTATCGTCTGAGTGGCGAAGTGCTGATACGTGGCCGTTAGGACTTGCCTTCCGCCGCGAGTATAAATCGGAGAACGATTGGTGCGAATACCGGATTGAAAAGTCCGGATCGTTGCGTGATGGTGCAGATTGAGGTAACGCGGAAAGGCGCTGATGTCCGCTGGATTGTGATCAACATCAAGAACGCAAGGCATTCTTACGAGAGGGTCCGTTGCGTGGGCGGTCGGGTGGAGAACCTGATCAGACGGCACAGAGTCACTTGGCGTCTGCCCGGGCCGGTTGCCGTTCGCCGCCGACGAACCAGACGCGGCTGATCTTGCACAGCGTGGCCTGATGGGGCTCTGGAGCAATGACATCGATCAAATTGCGATCAAATTGCCGACGATGTGGCGCCAATGAATGATATCGATCAAGCCTTCCCTGAATTTCAGGCTGCAGAGTAACGCGGCGACGCCGACAGCGACCATTGAGAGTTGACCGTGCTGCGTTCGGAAGGACCGAATGGCAAGCACGCGCATCGGCGCCGTCTGGTGCGACGCATCCCGCTATTGGCCAGAGCACGACATTACGATTCGGGGCGATCGTCACAATGGCCGGCGGGAAGCGATGGATTGGTGCAGGCGCAACGGCGTCCGCTATGTCTTTGGCCTACCCGTCAACGCCGCGTTGGACCCCCAAGATCTTCGCCAAGACCACGCGTGGGAACAGCGCCTGTCAGTTCAGCTGATTCCTGGACAACCGAGGAGAGAAAGGCCTCGACTTACTGGCGATGCGACAGTTTGCCCTTCCCTGCGCACCCGCTGAACTCCCGAACGTGGCAGGTTGCTGCTCTTCTCCAGGTCCACTTTCCGATGGCAGCGCGCGTCTCGGGCTTTATCAACCCGCTGTGGGTCCGGTTCAATCAGAACCGGAGGACTGCTTGGCGATGACGCTGGAGAGAATTGCCTCGTTAACCGGGCAGGCTGCTCGGAGGCAGAGGAGACTGGGAACATAATACCGTCACTCGGCCGAGTTTCAGGCTTGTGGGCGGGCGAGCCCAAGATGATCCCGTAACGTCGTACCGGCATATTCGGTGCGGAACAAGCCTCGTCGTTGCAGTTCAGGCACAAGCAGCCGGACGACGCTTTCCAGCCCGCCGGGGAAGTAGGGGATCTGGAGCATGAACCCATCACAGGCACCGGCCTCTTGCCATGCCTGCATACGGTCGGCCACCGCGCCCGGGGTGCCGGTGAAGCCGCTCGTCGTTCGCCCGGCGCCGTAACGGTGGCCGATTTGAGCCACCGACAATCCCGTTCGCCGGGTCAGTTCTACGACTTCCCGGAAATGACCTTCGACACCAGGAACGTCCAAGTCTTCCGGTAAAACCCCATCCTGCGGCAATGCGGACAGGTCGACGCCCAGATGATAGGACAGCGTGGACAGGCCGGCCTGCGGATGGCTCAACGAGGACAGCAACGCCTGTTGCACCTCGGCTTGTTCGCTGGTCTCCGCGATGATCGGGACGACGCCGGGCAACACCTTGATGTGGTCAGGATTGCGTCCGAACCTCTCCGCGCGGGCCCGCAGGTCGAGACGGAAATCCCGCGCGGCTTCCGGCGCGCCGGGTGTGACGAAGATCACTTCCGCCCAGCGGGCGGCGAAGTCTCGACCCCGATTGGAGGCCCCGGCCTGGACGAAGACCGGCCGGCCTTGCGGCGAACGACTGACGTTGAGCGGGCCCTGGACGTTGAACCATTGTCCGGCGTGATCGATGCGATGGACGCGCGAGGGATCGGCAAACAGCGGCGTATCCTTGTCACGCGCCAGCGCGCCGTCCTCCCACGAATCCCATAATCTGCACGTGACTTCCATAAACTCATCCGCGCGGTCGTAGCGTTCCTCGCGGGCGAGCTGCTCGACGCGCCCGAAATTACGCGCCTCGGCTTCCTGGAAGGAGGTGACGATGTTCCATGCTGCCCGACCGTTGCTGAGGTGATCGAGGGTCGCGAGCGACCGGGCGACGGCGAACGGCTCCGCATACGTTGTAGAGACGGTGCACGCGAGGCCGACGTGTTTGGTCGCACCGGCGATGATCGCCAGGACCAGCAGCGGTTCCAGACGCAGTGATCCGAGTGCTCCGTATCGCAGCTGGCTGTCCAGGCTGGAACCCAGCCGGTCGGGCACTGCCAGGATATCGGCGAGGAAGACCATATCGAGACGGCCTTGCTCCAACAGCAGGCCAAGGTGCTGATAATAAGCCGCGGACAGCAGGTCGCCGCTCGCGTCCGGATGCCGCCAGCCGCCGTGGCTGCCGGAAACGGGCCCGGCCAAGGCGAACACGGCGAGGTGCATTTGTCTAGGCGGCACGGGACACCGCCGCCCGCGGCAGACGCGTCAAGGGCAAGGCGGTTGGCAGCCGGTTGCACGGTTCGATGCGCCGGGAACATTCCGGCCTCGCCCGCACGTCCTGTGGACTTGGGCTTGGGCTGCGCAACCATGCCTTATAGTCGGGCTCGGCGGTGTCGAAGGAACGAACCCGCACCCCGCGGGTCACTTCACAAGGTCTGCCAGTGAAGGCCGGTCTCTCATACCGGAGAACGGCATGCACGGATGCTCTGTATTTTCGTGCAGGTGATACGGCCATGCGGCCGAGACTCGCCCGCGCCGACAGCAAAAGCAAGCCACTCATTGGCTTTGTCCATGCGATGAGTCCCGCTCGTCGCCCACTGGTAGAATGAGTTGTCTATCCCGTCCGGTCCGGCTCTAGCGAAATGAAAGTCGAAACGCCCGATGTCCATCCGAACCGAAATCCAGCCGCCGGTGGCCGCCAACCCGCGAGCCGAGGGAGGCTGGCGCGCTTTGCTTCACTCTGGTGACGACCAGCACCGCCGGCGTCGCCGGGTCGGAAGGAGCGGAAGGTGAAGCGAAGGCGGCGATCCTCTGTCGTCACCCGGGCGGCCTCGCCTATCGCGACGGCACCGAATTGGCTGTACTACCACCTGACGATCGACGGCTGGGTCGACCCACAAGCCGCGGAAGAGCACTATCGAGCGCTAATAACCTCTCTCCCGGCTTTGGGGCACCTTCGGCGGCCGACCAGCGAACCGCCGGGAACCGGACCACAACACCGCGCTGCAAAGCGCTCTGGTCATGCGGTTTCGTGTCGATCGGATACCGACCTGCAATGAGGAGACATATGCGATGATCACAAAATTCAGCACCGTCTATGCCGGCCACGTGGATATACCCGACCGCGGCCAGAACGCGACGCCAGCCAACGAACGACGCTTCTCAAATGAGCATCTGGCGGCGTGTTTTCCAAGGCCGAGGCTATCGCGAGGCTCATGGACGAAACCGGCTGGGATACGCTCTGGATGGCTGAGCATCATTTCCAGCCGGAAGGCTACGAGGTGCTACCCAACCTTCTGATGGCCGCAGTGCATCTTTGCCATCTTACGAAGAATCTCAAACTGGGGTGCGGCTTCAACATCACGCCGATGTGGCATCCATTGCGTCTCGCCGAGGATTTCGCCTGCGCCGACATCATGACCAAGGGTCGCACCGTCTTCGGTGTCGGCCGTGGCTACCACACACGCGAGGTGGAAACCTTCGGCGCACCAATGCTGGACCAAACGCCAATCGCGAGCTGTTCGAGGAGCAGGTAGAGATCATCTTCAAGGCATTCGACAACGAGCGCTTCTCACACCAGGGCAAGCACTACACGCTGCCGCCGGAGGTGCCGTATCGCGGCTATACGCTGCAGGATCTCACCCTGGTGCCGCGGCCGATCCATCTCCCGGTGGAATGCTGGCAACCCGTGGTCAGTGCCTCGGCACGAGGGCTCGACTTCATGGTGAAGCACAACATCAAAGGGGCGGTCGGAGGCGGCGCCGCGACCCTGGAACGTGGGCCTATAGCCGCCTTCCAGGAAGCGGGACATCGCGCCGGCAAGGACTGGAAGCTTGGCGAGAACCTGATGATCGGCATCACGATCCACCTCGCGGATTCACGCCAGCAGGCGCTCCGCGAGATTGTCCCGCTCTACGAAGAGCACGCCAAGATGTTTGCCCCGCTTGGTTTCATGCCGGGAATGACCAGTGAACAGATCGCCGCGGTCGGGCGTCGCGGTTCGTGGTACGAGTCCGGCGTTCCCCGAGTGGAGCACTACATCGAAAAGGGCGGCTGGTTCGCCGGCACCGCTCAGGAACTGGTCGCGTTCCTCAAGGATATCGAAGTCCGATATCCCGGGCTCGAGCACATCAGCCTGTCGACGCCGATGGGAACACCGGAGGAGATCATGCTCGACCAGTATCGACGTGTGGCCGCAGAGGTGATGCCGCACTTCAGAACGCAGGCCGGATAGCCATAGCGAGTGGCCTTTGCGGCTGAGAGGAACAACTGGCGCCTTGGCCACTGACGCTTTGATGGCTGACAAATGGGGCGCCTGAGAAAGGGAGGGAAGGCAAATGCCGATCATCGATGTTCAGGTCCATGCCTATGAGCGCAATTACCCGGGCCGGCCGTGGGTCGGGCACCTGGCCGGCCCCGAGCACGTAACAGGCGATGAGATGGTGGCAGCGATGGACGCCGTCGGCGTTGACGGCGCCATCCTGGTTTCGCCGTTTGCATTATATCGGTTCGACGCCAGCTATGCCCTCGACGTCTATGCCGCCCACCCCGGCAGATTTGGCCTGGTGAAGCCGGTGGACACCGTAGACCCCGGCGTCGCCGACACCGTGGCGGCTTGGGCCGCAACCAAAGGCGCGGTCGGGATCCGGATCATGCTCAACCAAACCCCATCGGCCGATCCCGCCGACCCGGGCATCAACCGCGTCCTCGCCGCCGCGGCTCAGCACAGCCTGCCGGTGAACATGCTGGTCTGGGGTCGTCTCGACCAGGCCCAAGAGCTGGCGGCGAGGAATCCCGATACCGCTCATTGTCATCGATCACCTCGGCCTGCAGCAGCCCTTTCACCCGCCGGTCCCGGCGGAGCCATGGGCCGAGCTGCCGAAGGTGCTGGCGCTGGCAAAGTATCCGAACGTCAATATCAAGATCAGCGGGGCCTGCACGCTCTCCCATGAGCCGTTTCCATACAATGACATCTGGGGTCCGGTTCTGAAGATCATCGACGCCTTCGGTATCGACCGCTGCATGTGGGGCACAGACTGGACGCGCGCGACGGAATTGCTGACCTATGAGCAGGGCGTGGCGCCGTTCCGCGCCACTGATCGCCTGTCCGATACTGACAAGGCCAAGCTCATGGGTGGGACATTGGAGAAGCTCTATCGATGGGCGCCAGCGACGGCCTAGGTGACGAGCGCTACACAGGTTACGGATCCGCATATCCTCGATCATGCGACGGCGAAGTGGGGTCATTGACAACTCCTCTGCGAAAGGAACAGCGCCACATGGCGCCGCGGCATCGTCTCGCGCTTGAGGTGTCGGGCCAGAGGAGGGGCGGAGGATTGTCGCGGACCGATCCGATGAAATCAGGAAACCGCAGTCGAGGTCACGCGAACTCCCGCGTAGCGGGTTAGTCGTATGCCTGGCATGTTCGATAGCTTGGGGATGAAAGTTCCCTAGCCAACCTGATGGAGGTGAAGGCTTAGCGAAGCACAAGGGCATCACCGCGAGGCGGTGTCTGAAGGAAGTGTGGAGCAAAACCGCGACCTGACGAACAGAAACCGGATACGAGGCATCCCTGGCCGGACGAGCGGGCGACTAGTCGCGAAGTCCATATCCATCAAAGGCCAGGGCTGTAGATCCGGCAGGGATGCGGGGGAGGCGATCGAACTTACCCAGGGAGGCCTGCGTCACGTTCCGACTTTGGAACTGAGGGAACCGCGAGGGGACCTGACCGCGGCGCAGGAGTCAGCAGAGGGCATAATAGGTCATGCTGTCGGCAAGGCTAATTGAGGCACTCCAAACCGAAAGGTGGAGCAACGGATAGGCCAAACCGGGAACGATGAGTGAAGGCCCGAACGATTGGGAGTGGCAAGTAGGATTGGCAACTCATGAATGGAATGCGGCAGAATTCCTTCGGGAGCGCCTGCAGGTTGACGTCGAATTGCAAGACGCGGCGCTTCTGCAAACCCGAATCTCCTTGTTCACTGCCCGTAAAGCGGACTTAACTCCAGGTGGCTAACTACGCGACCATGTTCGATCGGCTAGTGATCCCATGCGGCCGGGTGAATCGGCCCACAAAAGCAGAGGCTACAAAACGCACGGCACTCCCCGTCTGATTTGCACCACTAGTACACCAGTCCGCGGCGTGCCGGCCTTTAGCGACTTGCCGATACAGCGACCGGAGCGCTCACAGCAGTAACAATCTGGCGGGCGAGCGACTGGGTGATGCACAGGTAGCCCAGGTCGTTGTGATGCAGACCATCAGACGCGATGAACATGCCCGGCTTGGCCCCCTGATCGGACCAAAAGTCCATCAGGTGGCTGCGCGAGAATATGTTGACCCCGGTCTCCTGTGCGACCTCCGCCAACGAATCCTCGAGGATGATATGATCCACCGCCGCCGACACCCTGGGCGAGCGTTGATTGTCCATCAGAATTACGTCGATTCCGGCCTTGATCAGGCGATCCACGCCCTCCTCGACCATGCGGTGGAATTCGGACGGGTCGGCGTGGCGCATCGCGCCGTTGGCCCCGACCTGCCAGATGACCAGTTGCGGACGAACGGCGATCGCGTCGGTGTCGAGGCGAGCTAGTTCCTCGGGCGCGTCCTGCCCGCCGATCCCCCTGTTGATGACCGCGAACTGGGCGCTCGGCAGCGCCTTGTTGAGTGCGGACTGCAGGATCGCGGGGTAGGTGTGTGCGGTATCGGACGCCATAACGCCTTGAGTGGAAGAGGAGCCCAAAGAAACGATTACCCCCTCGGATCCGGCCGCGATCACCGCCCGGAGATGCGGCAGGCTCAGTTTCGCCATGGACGGGTCCGCGGGGCAGGCCCCGGCCTGCGCCGTCAGCGGCACCAACAGTCCGGCAACACAGCAGATCGAGCTGAAAATCCGGCCGAAGCCGCAGCGTTTGAACATGTTACTCTCATCGCCCGAACAGCCGCTGCCTGTCCAGTCCGCTTTTCGCATTCCTGTCGGGCTTTAATCCGTTCCGCCCTCGGCATTGCGCCGTTTGCGAGCCGCGGCCGCATATTGACCGCGCGGGCGCACAACCTGAGAGTTTGGACGGACCACCGTGTCGTAATAGTCGTCCCAATCCTCAGGCGACAGTTGCGCAAGCTCGGGCACGATCTCGTAGTTATTGAGCGTCGCGTCCTCATAAGCGTGGCGCGGGATCGGTTGGACCTGCAATAGGGGAAAATCCGGCTTGAAATCGATTGGCACGTTGGTCTTGGTCAACCGCAGGTTGGTGATCAGCGGACCGAACCAGCGGTCGGTCTCGATGATCCCCTCGAACGGCTCCCACCCGCCGCGGCGAGGCAGATTTGCGGGCGCGCGTACCAGCAGACTCCACCCGGGCGCTGTGCGCACAACCAACCCCATCCAAAGTTGAATCAGACCCGGCTCCTGCAGTGAGCCGAGGAACGGCGGCGAAAACTCTTTGATCTCATCCGGGGCAATGCCGTCGAAATAGTCCCGGAAGCCGGGAAACTGGACGGCGGAGTTGAGCGGGAACCAGTCGCCGGCGCCTTCGAATGTCCACACGATATCGTGCCCGTCCCATTGGACGGAGAAGCCGATCGGAGGGAACAGGTAGTAGCCAAACGCGGCCGCAGACGTAGCGGCTTCACAGTACCGGAACGCGCGCGTTGGAAGCGAGCCGGCGGCGGACCGGTCGGCGCGCTGTGGCATCCGAGCCGTCGGGATCATGCGATGAAAAGTAACCAGCTTTGGTTTCACGTCCGGCTTGCCGTCCGCTGCCTCGGAACGAGTTGGGCTATTCACGACGAAGGATTCCCTGGGCTGCGAATAGAGAAGCAGACCGGCCGTTTGAGGCACCGCGGTCTGCCACCATATGCGCGGTCGGTCCTTCAGAAGGTTTAGCGGGGGTTCACCGTCGGCGCAAACCCACCCATCCGCACCTTCGACGCATCGACCGTGGCGAGCGTCGGCGCAAACCCACCCAGCCGCACCTTCGACGCATCGACCGTGGCGAGCGTCGGCGCAAACCCACCCAGCCGCACCTTCGACGCATCGACCGTGGCGAGCGTCGGCGCAAACCCACCCAGCCGCACCTTCGACGCATCGACCGTGGCGAGCGTCGGCGCAAACCCACCCATCCGCACCTTGGACCCATCAGCCGTGGCGAGCGTTGGCGCAAACCCACCCGTCCGCACCTTCGACGCATCAGACGTGGCAGGCGTCGGAGCAAACCCACCCAGCCGCACCTTCGACGCATCAGCCGTGGCGAGCGTTGGCGCAAACCCACCCATCCGCACCTTCGACGCATCGACCGTGGCGAGCGTCGGCGAAAACCCACCCATCCACACCTTCGACGCATCAGCCGCGGCAAGCGTCGGCGCAAACCCACCCAGCCGCACCTTCGACGCATCGACCGTGGCAAGCGTCGGCGCAAACCCACCCATCCGCACCTTTGACGCATCGACCGTGGCGAGCGTCGGCGCAAACCCACCCATCCGCACCTTTGACGCATCGACCGTGGCGAGCGTCGGCGCAAACCCACCCAGCCGGACCTTTGACGCATCGACCGTAGCGAGCGTTGGGGCAAATCTATCCATCCGGATCGTGCCAGTGGTGAGCGAAGAAACGAGGGAGGAGGAGATGAAACCGGACATTGGCGTGACCTTTCTGTGACTTTGTCCCGAGGCATTGATTGCCTCAGCAAGATCGTTTGCGATCAGTTGATGGAGACATATTCACAGGGTGAGAATTTATTATCGTTTTTTTGACGTTATCTTGACGTCAAATCGTCACCCGATGGCCCAATGAACCAAATTATATTTGGTTCGACCATTTAACTTTCCGGCGCGAGTGTCCTTATGCGGCTGGCTGAAAATTTGGGATAAATATCTTTGTACGAAACGTTATGTGCTTTATGACATGGCGTTCAAGGCCATATGGGCCAAATAAAGTGCAAAAAGAAACTCGGCCACCCAAGGGTGGCCGAGTTCAGAAATCGCAATCGTTAATGACGATCTAGTCGTCAGGCGTCAGTGCCGCCGATTGTCAAACCGGAAAGCTTGAGGGTCGGCTGCCCGACACCCACGGGCACCCCCTGCCCGCTCTTGCCGCACGTTCCGATTCCGGGATCCAGGGCCATGTCGTTGCCGATCATCTGTACCTTGGTCAGTGAATCCGGCCCGTTTCCAATCAATGTCGCCCCTTTTACCGGCGCCGTGACCTTTCCGTCCTCGATCAGATAAGCCTCGCTCGCAGAAAAGACGAATTTCCCGGACGTGATATCGACTTGGCCACCGCCAAAATTAACCGCGTACAAGCCACGCTTGACGGACGAGATCATCTCGGCCGGCGTATGCGACCCGCCAAGCATCACAGTATTGGTCATCCGCGGCATCGGAGCATGAGCGTGGGATTGCCGGCGCCCATTACCCGTAGCCGGCATGCCCATCAGCCTCGCGTTTAGCCGGTCCTGAAGGAATCCGATCAAAATTCCGTCCTCGATAAGCACCGTTCGATTGGACGGCGTTCCCTCATCATCGACCGTCAAACTGCCGCGCCGGTCCGGCATCGTGCCATCGTCAACGACCGTGACCCCAGGCGAGGCGATTCGCTTGCCCATCAGGTCAGCAAACGCAGACGTCTTCTTGCGATTGAAATCGCCTTCCAGACCATGGCCGATCGCCTCGTGAAGCAGGATCCCTGGCCATCCGGACCCCAGCACAACCGGCATTTCACCGGCCGGCGCCGGACGACTGTCCAGGTTCACCAGAGCTTGACGGAGCGCCTCATCCACGGCGCCCCGCCACGTAGTCTCCTGCGTTACAAAATCGTAAGAAAAGCGACCGCCGGTGCCGTGGCTACCGGTTTCCCGCCGCCCACCCTGTTCCACTACCAGCGACACATTCAGCCGGACCAGCGGCCGCAGATCCGCTACCCGCGTGCCGTCGGGCCGCAGGATCTGCACCGCCTGCCACTCCCCACTGATCGACGCCATCACCTGCTTGACGCGCGGGTCCTTGCCGCGCGCATAACCGTCGATCTCGCCCAGCAACGCGGTCCGAGCCGAAAAATCCATCAGCCGTAAAGGGTTAGCGTCCGAATACAGCCGAGCGTTGGTCGCTCGGGGGGCTCGGCCACCGTCCCCGAGTGCCCGGCGGCAATGGTCGATACCGTTGCCGCCGCCCGGCGCAGCGCCTCCTCGGAGATCTCGCCGGAATGGGCATATCCCGTCGCCTCCCCAGCCACAGCGCGCAGGCCAAACCCCATCCCGGAGTCGAAGTTAGCGGAGCGGATGTTGCCGTCGTCGAGGCTAATCGACTCGCTTTCCTTGTACTCGAGGAAAAGCTCTCCGTCGTCGCTGCCGCTCAGGGCCCGCTCGATAATCTGGGCCGCGGCCGCCTGATCCAGAGCGGCGTCCGCTCGGCCAAAAAACAGCTTGTCGGTGGCGGCGATGGCGCTCATGGCAGCAATCCCTTCGATGTTTGTGGACACACAGATGGTATGTCCATCTCCCCTTGACCACCACTG
This sequence comes from uncultured Alphaproteobacteria bacterium, assembly GCA_963772355.1. Taxonomy (GTDB): domain Bacteria; phylum Pseudomonadota; class Alphaproteobacteria; order Acetobacterales; family Acetobacteraceae; genus Rhodopila. Next base: position 27,010 of record CAVYXX010000136.1, read on the forward strand.
AGGCACGCCGGATTGGCCCGTTTTCAAGGCCCACGCGCAACACCCGGTCCGGCGAAGATCGTGAAAATCCGTCAGCCTACATGAATACTAACAGCGTTCAAGTTCGCCGGGGCCGAGGTCTTTGGTTAGATTAGGAGCTTGTCCGTCATATCAACGGTGTCTCGAACACCGGCTGGGTTTCGGTCAGCGGGCGTGGTGCGTTTGACAGATGATGCACCAGGACCAGCACGACGGTCAGCAGAATCACCGCGCCACACTGGTGAAGCGTCGCGACAGACACCGGCACGACCAGCAGTAAAGTGGCCACCCCAAGGACATACTGACCAAGCACCGCCACGGCGAGGCAGCCAATCAACAAGCGCGGCAGACCGGCGCGCCAACCCATCCCGACGAGCGCGGCGACAAGGATCAAGGTAATCGTCGCCAGGAGACGATGGTCGAACTGTACCGAGGCGACGTTCTCGGAGAGGTTGCGGATCAGCGGACTCAGCATCGTGTAATCGGCCGGCACCAGGTGCCCGTCCATCAGTGGAAACGTATTGTAGGTAAGGCCTGCGTGCAGCCCAGCAGTGAAACCCCCGGCAATGATGGTCACGCTCACCATCACAAGGGAAGCGATTGCCAAACCGCGCAACAGCCGCGAGACCGGCACCCGGTGGCGGAGCGGATAGAGTGCCGCCAACCCGGTCCAGACAATCGCGGCATATAGCGTCAACGCCAGCACCAGATGGATGACCAGGCGATAAGGCGACACAGCGGTGGTGTCAGGCAGAAAGCCGGAGGCGACCATGAACCAGCCAACCGCCCCTTGCAGGCCGCCAAGAACGAACAGCAGGCCCAGGCGAGGCAGGACGCGACGCTCGATTCGGGCGGTGGCCCAAAGCAGAAGCATCGGCAACAAAAAGACGACCCCAATCAGCCGACCCCACAAACGGTGCGTCCATTCCAGCCAGAAAATTTGCTTGAACCCGTCCAGGCCGAAGCCTTCGTTTAGCAGCGCGTATTGAGGAATCTTTTGATACAGATCGAATAACCTCGCCCACTCCGCGTCGCTCGTGGGTGGTAACACGCCCACAAGCGGCGCCCACTCCATGATCGAAAGGCCGGAGCCGGTAAGCCTTGTGACGCCGCCCAACACGATCATCACCATGATCATAGCGGCAACGGTGAAAAGCCAAATGGCGACGAGGCGACGACTTTGGCGTGTCGCGGCCCGATCCATTCGCGAGGCACCCGGGAAATCGTGGACATCAAAGGGCATCGGCGGAATATATCGAATGCCTCGCAAATTAAGAAGCTTTCCGAACATCTCGGGTCACGATCCGCATTGCCGTACGCTCGCACAGCGCTAGCGGATCCATGTCTGGAATTGCCATTGCCCAGGGCTGCAGTCGCAAATGACGCGCGCTCAACCTGCCAATTCGGTCACCATCCTAGCGGCCTCGGCGCCGCGAACCTTCGCGATATCGTCCTGATACTTCAGCAGCACCCCGAGCGTCTCGTCGACGTCGCCCGCGGTCAGCTCAGTCTTGTTCAGGTAGGTGAGTGCCTGCGCCCAATCGATCGTCTCGGCCACACCGGGAAGCTTGAACAGCTCCTCGCTGCGCAGCCGTTGTACGAATCCAACGATCTGTTGCGCTAGCTTTTCGGGAACACCTGGCGCCTTCGCCGCCAGGATCGCCCGCTCGCGACCTGCATCGGGGTAATCGACCCAGTGATACAGGCAGCGGCGGCGAATTGCGTCATGCACCTCCCGCGTCCGATTCGAGGTCAGGATCACTACGGGGCGGGTTCTCGCCCGCACGGTTCCGAATTCCGGCACGGTAATCTGGAAATCCGCCAGCAATTCCAGCAGGAACGCCTCGAACGGCTCATCCGCCCGATCGAGCTCATCTATCAGCAATACTGCCGGCGCCAGGTCCGGGTCGATAGCCGAAAGCAGCGGGCGGGCCTGGAGGAACTCTCGCGTGTAAATATCTCGCGACAACCCTTCGCGGTCGGTTTGGCCGGCGGCTTCGGCGAGGCGGATAGCCATCAACTGCCGAGCGTGGTCCCACTCGTAAGCGGCGGCGGACAGATCCATGCCATCGTAACATTGCAAGCGGACCAGGCGGCGGTTGAGCCCCGCCGCAAGGACCTTGGAAATCTCCGTCTTGCCGGTGCCGGGCTCGCCTTCCAGAAACAATGGGCGCTGCATCGTCAGCGCCAGGTGCACCGTCGTCGCCAGTTCCAAATCGGCGATGTAGCCGTGATCGGCAAGCAGCTTCGCGGTGTCGGCAACCGTCGCGGGAAGCGCCGTCACTAAAGCATGCTTCCCAGGATAAGCAGCACCATAACGACGAACACCGCGCCGCCGATCCACGCGGCGATTGGAAGGCCGAACGGCTCGTGCGGGATCAGTGACCAGACCGAGATCGCCGACGGTTGCAGGTCGGCGGTTGGGGCGACACCCGAGACCGGCGCTCCCGGAGACATCGCCTGCACTTGCCGGCTAAATCGATCAAAAAACTGATCGGCCATCTGCTTCGCGCTGGCGTCGATCAGCCGAGCGCCTAGTTGCGCGAGCTTGCCGCCGACCTGGGCGTTCACCTGATAGGTCAACAGCGTGTCGGCCCCCTCGTCGGCCAGGGCCACGTTGGCACCGCCTTTGGCGAAGCCGGCGGCGCCGCCTTGCCCCTCGCCGCTGATACGGTACCCGTTCGGTGGGTCAATGTCGGTCAGTTGTACCTTGCCGGTAAATCTGGCAGAGATTGGGCCGACCTTCACGGCGGCGGTCGCCCTCATCTGGTCGTCGGCCAGCTTCTCGAGACTCTCGCAGCCAGGTATGCTGACTTTTAGCACCTCCGGATCGTTGAGTGCTTCCCACACGGCTTGTCGCGGGGCCGGGATGCGCCGCTCGCCCGTCATGTCCATGAGAATACTACCCCTTGTTCAGCGCGCCGGACGTTACCGGCAGGGTCCGAGGCATGCAACAGACTCGCCTGTGCGCCGGCCGGCGCGTATCCACGCGCTCACGGCCAGCCGTTACAACGCGCTGCCGCCGTTTGCGTTCCCCGTCGCGGCAGGGGCATCGGGTGCAGGGGCGGCAATTTGCGCCGCTCCGGATTGAGGGACCGGCATCAAATGCCGCCCGTGGGTGCGAAAAGCACCATCTTTTCAATTCTCCAACATTGGCCCGGATCGTGCACAGCCCGGCATGCCAGTCGTCAACAAGGAGAATGGCACGTGATCCATTCGGTAGTCGGGCAAAGCGAGCGCTGGGCGCAACTTACCGCGCTCCAGCCGCCGCCCGCCGCACAGCCCGGCCAGGGTAGTGGGTCGGGGTTCAGCAATGTGGGGACAACCCCCGCCGACCCGACCGTGGTAAACCCGATTGCCGGCAGCACGGCCTCACCGTTGTCGAGCAATATGAGTTTCATGCTCATGATGTTTGGTGGCGGACTTGCTTCGGCCACCGGCAGCGGAGCGGCCGGCGGGACTGGTTTGACCAGCGGAAGCGGTTCAACCACCGCGTCACCAGATGGTACATCCAACATACAGGGCGGAACCGGCGCCGCGTCGGTTCTGGCGAATCTCCAATCACTGATAGCCAGTCTGACTGGCGGTACTTCCGGAACCCCGGCTACCGCGCCGACCGGCAGCGGCGCGTTGTCGACCGGCAGTTCACTACTGCAGGATCTGGATAGCATCGTTACGGACTTGGGCACGACGACCGCCACACCGGGAGGCGCGCAACCGCCACCGCCGCCGCCTTCTAGTGGCGCCGCTACTGCTCAACCGAGTGACGGAATTGACATCACGAACCAGGGCTCGGCCGCGGCTGTCGCAACCTGGGGGGATGGCCCGGCCCGCCCCGGCGGCGGCTGGCAGGAGCAATTCGCCCTCGCAGCCTACCAATCGGGCAGCACATCAGGGCCGAATAGCCAGTCGGCGTGGCAGAGCGTGTCCGTCTAGTCCGGGAGCACCTGGCAGATGGGTTCCGGGGACAGGTTCGACCATTTGGAAACGGCGGCGCTACCGCGATAGATAATGAGAGCGGTTGCGGGATGTGTCACGTGACCTTGCTAATCCTTTTAGGTCCAGGTGTGAACCACGGGTCCCATGTGTGGCAGCAGACCTAGTGGTCCCATCCCGACTGAACATCCGAAGCGGCACCGTCGTATAGGACAAGTCGACGTCAATGAACTACATCACGGAGGCGGATGCTGGAGAGAATGTCGCTGCCGCATCATATGAACCAGGTGCGCGCGGGACGCGAAGGCACCCATCATGCGGGTCGCAGCCTCCTGGAACATCCCGTTGGCAACATGATCAAGCAGGTGACTTTTGAATTGGAAGTCGATGACGAAGTCAACGTGAGTTGACGCGTCGCCGATTGGCGTGAACGTCCACGTGTTGGTCAGATGCTCCAGCGGCCCTTCGATGGAGCGCACCAGCACCTGTCGCGGCCGGTCCAGCGTCACCTGGCTCGTAAAGCTTTCCTGAAATGGCCCGAACCCGATGACCAGTTCGGCAATGATTTCTCGCTCATCCTTGTGTTGAATACGCGCCCCGCCGCACCACGGGACGAACAAGGGATAGTCCTTCACATCCGCCACCACCGCGAATAGCTCGTCGGCACCGTAGGTGAGCGTCGTCTGCTCTTCGTGGCGCGGCATGGGACCCTCCATCTGTGAATTCATGCTAGCAACGCACCATCGATTGGCGCAAATGCGACACGCTGCGGCGACTGACCCACCGGCCCACGGTTGATTTACCACCCAGCGCTCCGTAACCTGCGCGAATGAATCAAGCGCTTCTCAGATTTCCCCCACCATGAGCGACCTTTTTGCACCTGAAGGCGGCTGGCGCGTCCGTATCCTGGACCTATCTGGGGGTGCCCAGGACAATATCACCGAGGAGGTCGGCGGCTTCGACACCCTGATGCACGCCAATGCCTTCGCTCGCTGCTACGTCCGCGACTCCGTAGAGCATTGCCGCGTCCCCGGCATGTCATCAAAGGCCGTGCTGGAAGCCTGGTTCGCCTTCGGCGAGGACGCGGTGGTCATCGACGCCGGCGATGGTGGTTGGAAAAGCGCTACCGAACTCGGCGACTTCGTGGACAACCGCGCAAGCCCGGAAGATTGCGACTGGCGATCGCTCGACCCGCGCCGCCAAGACCTCGAACCGATCGAGGACGACGAATGATCCGGGTCCGGTTCGCCCCCACCCCGATCGGCAACCTGTTCGTCAGCGGCGCGCGCGTGGCTCTTGCCAACGACTTATTCGTAAGGCGGAGCGGCGGCGAGATGCTGCTGCGGCTGGATGACCTGGACCAGGAACGGTGCCGCCAAGGCGCGTCCGATCAGATCGTGCAGGACCTCCGGTGGTTCGGGATCGAGTGGCACGAATTGTTCCGCCAATCCGATAGAATGGACCGGTATCACGAAGCGATAGAACGCCTGAAACGCGACGGGTTTATCTATCCATGCTTCGAGTCCAGTGAAGAATTGAAAGCCAAGCAGGAATTCCGCCGCAAGCACAAAAAGTCCTCGATGTACGATCGCGGCATGCTGGCGCTGACGGATAAACAGCGCCATGACGCCGAGGCTGGCGGCAAGCGCCCGCACTGGCGGTTCAAGCTGTCCGGCCGGACGCTGGAATGGCACGACCTGATCCTGGGTCCCCGGCACGCGGCGTTGTCGACCGTGTCTGATCCCATTCTGGTACGTGGCGACGGCGCCCCGACGCCGGTCCTGGCCGGCGTGGTGGACGACATCGCGTACGGCACCACCCATATTATCCGCGGCGAGGACAACGCCGGCAGCACCGCCGTGCAAATTGAGCTGTTCGAGGTCCTGGGCGAACGGAGAGAACCAGTCCGTTTCGGCCACCTACCCGCACTCAGCGACACCGGTTCAGCTGCTCCCGGGGGACGAAAAACCGACCGCCTGGCCCTGCGAAACCTGCGCCACGACGGGGTCGAGCCGAGTGCCATTGCCGCTTCCATGCTAGCGATCACGGACCAGCCCCTCCCCGTCAAGGAACTTGCGCAGCAGTTCAAGCTGGCCGATCTCGCCACCTCTCGCTTCGATATTCCAAAGATGCTGGCGCTCAATCGGAGGGTTCAGAGCCGCCTCGATTTCGCCGCCGTCGCCGATCGACTGCCGCCGGGCGCCACCGAGGTCTTTTGGCAAGCCGTGCGCGGCAAGCTAGATCTCTTGAGGGAGGCCCGAGGATGGTGGGACGTCGTCACCGGCACCATCGTTCCGCCGGTGATCAACGGAGCGCGGGATCTGCTGCTCGCAGCCGGGTCCCTGCTGCCGCCTGAGCCGTGGGACAACGCCGTGTGGACGACCTGGATCGGCGCATTGGAGCGGGCAACCGGATGCAGCGGCGAAGCACTGCTGACACCATTGCGCCTGGCGCTGACAGGCGAGGATAGCGGCCCCGACCTCGCCGATCTGCTTCCCCTGATCGGCCGGACTAGGGCCGCAAGCAGGCTGGTGATCGCCGCGACGTGATCATCGACCAGCGTCGGGCCTGAACCGGACAAGGCCTCGATCACCCTGTTGATCGTCATGGTTGGGTCGCTGGGATCCACACATCACCTCCGGCAATAAAGAGTAGTGGCGGTTATCCATGTTGGCCGGGGCCGACTCCGCGCAAGTTCGCAATATGTCCGCCTTCCAGCGCCAGCCTGTCCGTCGGTCAGGCGTGTTCTGCGCGCTTAGCTGGCACTCATATACGAGGCCAAACTTGCAGTAGACTTGACCGTCCAACTGCGGGCCACAATGCGGCATTGCAGCGTTTGCGTTTTGACTGGAAGGTCTTCTGCTCGGCCCGTTATGGGTATGGCTACGGCGGCAAGAAGCAGAAGTCGGGTCAGCCCACGCTGAACCCCTCGATTGTTCCGCGCGCCCGATACGCCGCTTCGGTAACAGCCCGCTACCCTGCGAACGTTCGCGACCGTCCGGCGAGGGTTCGCGCTTTCCATCGCGCGACTGTAAGCCAATCATGTTGACAGATTGTTAACACCCTTCATGCCGAACGTTAATCGAGGCCACTCGGCGGGAACGTCAAACTGGAGTGCCGCCCCGTCCATAGGGAGCAAGCGTGTCCCACGACCACGACCCATTCGCTACTGGTCCGATCCCAACAGAAGCATCCCATGCGGTCGAGTGAATTGGCCCACAAAATCAGAGGCGCGCTGCAAGCGGCGCCAGTAACACCTCCTCCCTTGCCAGGCTCGGAGTAAGCCGAGCGCCCGACGTTTTCGCCGCTGGGTATCGGCGGAATAAGCGCTTTTGTTGCCTGATGCGACCAGCCCGAAGCCCGGAACTACCCGACGCGGCTTTGCACCAGTTCCGTCACAACGCCCGGATCGGCCAAGGTCGAAGTATCCCCAAGTCCGTCCGTCTCGTTTGCGGCGATTTTCCGCAAAATCCGCCGCATGATTTTGCCGCTGCGCGTCTTCGGTAAGGCCGGCGCCCACTGGATCGCGTCCGGCGAGGCGATCGGTCCGATCTCCTTGCGAACCCAAGCCACCAGTTCCTTGCGCAACGCCTCCGACGGCTCCTCATCCGCGTTGAGCGTGACATAGGCATAGATCCCCTGACCCTTGAGGTCATGCGGGAAGCCGACCACGGCTGCCTCTGCGACTTTCGGGTGGGCGACGAGGGCACTTTCGACTTCGGCCGTACCCATGCGGTGACCAGAGACGTTGATCACATCATCGACGCGCCCGGTGATCCAGTAGTATCCATCGGCGTCGCGACGGGCGCCGTCGCCGGTGAAATACAACCCTTTAAAAGTGGTGAGATAGGTCTGGACGAACCGCTCATGGTCGCCGAACACCGTGCGCATCATGCCGGGCCACGCGTCTCTAATGCACAAGTTGCCCTCGGTCGCGCCAGTCAGTTCATTTCCCTCGCCGTCGACCAATACCGGCTGGACGCCCGGGAGCGGCAGAGTCGCGGAGCCCGGCTTCAACGCCGTCGCGCCCGGCAGCGGGCTGATCAGGATCCCGCCGGTTTCGGTCTGCCACCAGGTATCTACAATCGGGCATCGCTTTTCGCCGACCACATTGTAGTACCACAGCCAAGCCTCCGGGTTGATTGGCTCGCCGACGCTGCCTAGCAGCCGAAGCGACGAACGGGAGGTCTGCTTCACCGGCCCATCGCCGTCGCGCATCAACGCGCGAATTGCCGTCGGAGCGGTGTAGAAGATGCTGACCTTGTGCTTGTCGATTACCTGCCAGAACCGGCTGCTGTTCGGATAGTTGGGAATGCCCTCGAACATCAGCGTCGTCGCGCCGTTGGCAAGGGGGCCGTATAGAATATAGGTGTGGCCGGTGACCCAGCCCACGTCTGCGGTGCACCAATAAACATCACCCGGGCGGTAATCGAACACGTTCTCATGCGTGTAGCTTGCCCAGACCAAGTATCCGCCGGTGGAGTGAAGCACGCCTTTCGGTTTGCCCGTACTGCCGGAGGTGTAAAGGATGAACAGCGGGTCTTCCGCAGACATCGGCTCCGGCGGACACTCGGGCGACGCTGCTGCCAACAATGTGGCGTAGTCGTGGTCCCGGCCCGCGACATGATCGACCGCAGCACCCGTGATCTTGGCGACGATCACAGCCTTCACGCTCGGACAGGTCTTCAGGGCCGCGTCGGCGTTTGCCTTCAACGGCACTGACCGGCCACCTCGCCGGCCAGCGTCCGCGGTGATCAACAAGTTTGAGTTCGCAGTCTTGGATCCGGTTTGCCAGGCTGTCCGGCGAAAACCCGCCGAACACCACGGAATGGATCGCTCCGACCCGAGCGCAGGCCAACATCGCCACAGCGGCTTCCGGCACCATCGGCAGATAGATCGTCACCCGGTCCCCGCGCTTGACCCCCAGCGTCTTCATCGCGTTGGCCAAACGGCAGACCTGATCATGTAGCTCGCGGTAGGTCACATGACGGCTAACGTTGGGATCGTCGCCTTCCCAAATGATCGCCGTGGCGTCGGCATGTTCAGCGAGATGCCGGTCGAGACACGACACCGAGGCGTTCAGTACCCCGTCTTCGAACCACTTGATCGCAACATTGCCTGTAAAGCTGGTGTTCTTGATCTTGGTCGGGAACGTCATCCAGGCCAGGCGCCTGGCTTCCTTCGACCAATAGGCATCTGGGTTGGACGCGGCCTGCTCGAAGGCGTCACGGTAGCCGGCGGCGTTTACGCGGGCGGTCTCGGCGAATTTCGCCGGAACCGGAAAGACCTGATCATGGATCGGTGCATTGTCTGCCACGGACTGTTTCCTCGCTGCCTTGTAAGCTTCCCTTTGTGCCAGGCAGACCTGAATTCACCCGCCGTGCGCGATCAGGATAACCCCGTCACGAACCACAACATTGATCGACGTCAATCGGTCCCCGCGGCACGGGCCTGAGATACACGTCCCCGTAGCGATTGTGAACTCGGCACCATGCGTCGCGCAGATGAGGCGGCGCCCATCGGCCGTCAGGAACCGATCCGGCGTCCAGTCGAGCGGGGTTCCGATGTGAGGACAGGCATTTTCATACACATAGACCTGATCGCCTTGGCGGACCACAATCAGACCGGTGAACGCGCCATCGGCGCCCGGAAATCCTTTTGCGCCATCCTCGGGGATGTCGGCGATCCGGCATAGCGCTCGCATCTCCGCTGGCATCACCTGTTCCAGCCTCCCATCCGGCAGATCTTGTCCCAGTGAGGCTTGGAGACGGGCATCACCGAAAGCCGCGACAGACGCACCAAGGGCATATCGGCCAGGCCAGGCTCGGCTTTGACATCGACCAGTGTGACCGGCTTCGGCAGCGGCCGAACCGCCTTCATATCGACGCACACCCAGCCGCCGCTTTCCGCTGTCGGATCCGGGTAGGCCTCGCGGGCCACCTCGACGATACCGACGATCTGTTTGCCCGTGTTGGAGTGGTAGAAGAATGCGAGATCGCCCTTGCGCATCGCCTTAAGGTTATTCTTCGCCGTGTGGTTCCGTACGCCCGTCCACGGCTCGACGCTGTTGGCGACTTGTTGGTCCCAGGAGAACGACTCCGGCTCAGACTTTACCAACCAATAGCCTGTCATTTTCCCCCCGAACGAGATGGCCTAACTGGCGCGGCACGGTCGATCTTGGCATTGGGAACCTGAGTTGTTCAATATGCCGGATCGGCATCGGCGGCGACGAAATGTTCGAGATCTGCATCGTGCTCGCCTGAGGCTGACCCAGTCGGAAGGCGTGAATCACGCGATCAAACAAAAGCTTAGACCATGATTGAACGCCTATGTTTGGATCAATCTCAAACGATCATGGTCTAAGCTGTGATGAACACCGCTGGCGTAGGTTACAACCCCTGCTTTCGTGGCTATGGCGGATCGGGTAAAGAGTCTCTGTGGACGCACGCTCATCTGTGGCGCCACCCCGTTCGGGGAAGGCGCTGCATCGGTTTGCCAATCCGGGCCAGTTCCTTCGGCTGTCCGGCGCGATTTTGCCCTGGCTGTTTTGGACCGGCGGGACCTTGACCGCTTTCAGTCTCGCGTGGGGCCTGTTTTTCGCGCCTGACGATTGGCAGCAGGGCGACACCGTCCGCATCATGTACGTCCACGTTCCGTTCGCTTGGCTGGCTTCGGCAGGCTATCTCTCGCTGGCCGTGTGCAGCGTCCTGTCGCTGGTGTGGCGCCATCCACTGGCCGACCTTGCCGCGGTGGAAATCGGGCCTGTCGGCGCCGGGTTTACCGCGGTATGCCTGGCTACGGGCAGCCTGTGGGGGAAGCCGACCTGGGGCGCCTGGTGGGTCTGGGACGCCAGGCTTACCTCGGTGTTCGTGCTGTTTCTGCTGTATCTCGGGCATATCGCCCTGGTGCGTGCCTTCGATGATCCTACTCGAGGCTACCGCGCCGGCGCCATCCTGGCTCTGGTCGGGGTGATCAACCTGCCAATCATCAAGTTCAGCGTCGATTGGTGGAACACCCTCCACCAGCCGGCATCTATCGGTCTGACCGGAGCGCCCACCATCGCCGCCAGCATGCTCTGGCCGCTGCTTTTCTCCGCAATTGGATTCACCCTGCTATTCGCGGCGATCACCATCGCCCGAACGCGGGCGGCGGTGATGGAACGGCGCATCCGCTCACTGCTGATGGCCAAGGCGTCGTCGGCGAGTGCCGAAGAGGCGATATCGTGACGCATCTTCCTTATATCGCAGCGGCCTATACCATCGCGATGGGAGTGCCGTTGTTCCTCTCCATCCAGGTATTCTTCCGGGTCCGGTCTGCCCATCGGCGACTGGCGGCGATCGACACAAGGCGGGAGCGAGGCCCGTCATGACCCGCAAGAAGCGTCGGCTGCTGTTGCTGCTGGTGTGTGGCATCGGCCTCGGGTCGGCGGCCGCGCTGACCTTGTCGGCCTTCAGCGACAATCTGGTGTTCTTCGTATCCCCCTCGGATCTGTCCAAATCCACACCCAGCGGCCGCCAGGTCCGACTGGGTGGTCTGGTGCAGCAGGGGACGGTTGAAAAGACTTCGGGCGGACAAGCGGGTGCACAGTTCAACGTGACGGACGGCAACGCGAGCATACGCGTCATCTACAAGGGCATTCTCCCGGACCTGTTCCGCGAGGGTCAAGGTGTTGTCGTGCTCGGCACGGAGCAAACAGATGGCGTGTTTCGCGCTTCAGAGGTGCTGGCCAAGCACGACGAGACCTACATGCCGAAGGAAGTCGCCGACGCGCTGAAAAAATCCGGCCGATGGAATCCGGGTGCCGGCTCGCCTCCGCCGGCGTCCACGTGGAATGTGCCGGCGAAACCCTCGGGGTGATGAACCAAAACCTGTCTGTGCGGGTCGGCATCATGGGTGCCGGCCCGGTCGGCGGCACGCTCGCCTGCCGCTTGGCCAGCGCCGGGGTCAGCGTCGCGTTGATCGACCATGCTGCGCTCCCTCCAATGGAAAACCCGGCGTTCGACGGCAGAGCGTATGCGGTTGCCGCAGGGTCGCGGACACTGCTGGAAGGCGCTGGGCTTTGGGACGTCCTGGACGTGCCGCCCAACCCGATACGCGATATCCGTGTGAGTGATGGACGCGTCGGCCGTCCACCCTCTCGACTGCATTTGCATTTCGACCACCGAGAGGCCGGTGCAGATCCTCGCGCATTCGGCTGGATGGTAGAAGCGCGGTCGCTCCGGAAAGCCCTGAATGTCCGATTTCCCGCGCAGGACCGGTTGCACTTGTTCGCACCGGCAAAAGCGGTCGTCGAGCGGTCGCATGACGGCGCGGTGATCCGGTTGGAGTCAGGGCAGTTGATCCAGTGCGAGTTGGTCGTCGCGGCAGAGGGCCGTAACTCGCCGCTGCGAGATCAGGCGGGCATTCCGATCACCCGAATTCCGTATAGCCAAACGGCGATCGTCTGCGCGGTAGCACATGAGCGGCCGCATCACGATGTGGCTTTGGAGCATTTCCTACCCGCTGGACCCTTTGCCGCGTTGCCCATGGGGCCAAGCACCGATGCAGAACCGGGCGGTGCCCCGAATGTTTCAGCAATCGTCTGGACCGAGCGCACGAGGGATGCCATGGCGCTCGCGGCATTGGACGATGTGCGTTTCGCGCGGGAGGCCGGCCGGCGGCTGGGGCCACATCTGGGGGCGATCCGGGCAGTGGGCCGCCGATGGAGCTACCCGCTGTCGGCGATGATCGCTCACCGCTATGTGGATACAAGGCTGGCGCTGGCCGGTGACGCGGCCCATGGGATCCATCCGATCGCAGGACAGGGGTTGAACCTCGGCTTCCGCGACGGGATCGCGTTGGCGGACCTGATCGTTGATGCATTCCTGGCCGGCTCCGATACCGGCAGCCCAACGTTGCTGGCTCAGTATCAGCGGGTGCGGCAGGTGGACAACTTGCTGATGTTCGCGATGACCGATGCGCTCGGCCGGCTGTTCAGCACGGATCGCCGCCTGGTTCGTATGGTCCGGGACGTCGGAACCGAGGGTGTCAATCGCCTGGGTCCGGTGAAGCGTGTGTTCATGAGACGTGCAATGGGCGTGACTGCTGCTTAGTCCGCCGTTGACCCTCGATCCGGCAGTTTACTCCGGTGCCCGGAGTGACACCGGACCAGCGGCATTACACCAATCCCGAAGTAAAACCTCGAAGCCCGGTCATGCGCGAGGTGATCGACCGGCCAGAGTGCAGCACGGCGCGCACCGCCTCAGTCGCGGTCGGAAGGTCCTCGTTGACCACCACATGGTCGAAATCCACCCAGTGACGGATCTCATCCCTTGCGACCCGCATCCGGCGCTCGATCTCGTCACCACGGTCCCCGGCGCGGCCGACCAGACGAGACCGCAGCGCCATGATGTTCGGCGGCAGGACAAAAACGCTGACCACATCGCCGGGTAGTTTCTCTCGCAACTGCCTGTGCCCCTGCCAGTCGACATCGAACACAACGTCGCGACCCTCGGCGAGTGCCTTTTCCACCGGAGCGCGAGGCGTGCCGTAGGCTTGAGTACCCTGCAAAACCCGCGCCCATTCCAGCAGCGCATCGTTACGCAGCGCCAGTTGAAAGCGTTCCTCGGTCAGAAAATGATAGTGGACGCCGTCGATCTCGGCTGGCCGCCGCTCGCGAGTGGTTACGCTGATCGATCGTTCCAGCATGGGTTCGGTTGCGACCAGAGCATCGGCGATCGCCGTCTTCCCGGCCCCCGACGGCGCCGACAGAACCAAACAAACTCCGCGGCGCGCGATTTCGATCATTCTATGTTTTGCACCTGCTCTCGCAACTGCTCGATCGCGGCCTTCAAATTCAATCCGGTCGCCGTCAGAGCAGCCGAGGCCGACTTGCTGCACAACGTGTTCGCCTCGCGATTGAACTCCTGGATCAGAAAATCCAGCTTGCGGCCGATATTGACCGCCTCCCGCAACAGGTCGTGGGCAGCAGCGAGGTGGCTCGCCAAACGGTCCAGTTCCTCGCGCACGTCGGACCGGCTCGCCAGCAGCGCGACTTCCTGGGCGATCCGCTCCTCCGAAAGGCCAGGCGTCTCCCGTAGCAGAGTTTGCAGATTGTCCAGCATGCGAGCGCGTTGCGCCGCTGGCTGGCCTGCAGCCTGGGCGGTCGCGGCCTCGCACAGAGTGGCGATTTCCTTCAACTGCCGGTTCAGCACCACGGCCAACCGGTCACCCTCGGCCTGACGGGAGGCCACGAGGTCGGCCAGCGCGGCGATGAACCCCGCCTGCACATCTCCAGCCGCGGCGGCTTTTTCCTCCTGCTGGTCGGCTTGCGCCTGACGCAGCACGCCGGGCAATGACAGCAGCGCCTCGGGCGAGGGCGGCTTGCTGCCCGGGATCCGGTGGTGCAGGTCCGTGGCGATCTTCAACACCTGCTCCAGCGCCGCCGGATCGAGTTCCAGCCGGGTCTCGGACTGGCGCTTGATCGTGAGGTTGGCGGTGACATTGCCGCGCTTCAGCGCCTTGCCGGCGATTTCCCGCCAACCGGCCTCCAGACTGTCCCACCCATTCGGCAACCGGAAGCGCAGTTCCAGGGTGCGGCCGTTGACGCTGCGCAGCTCCCACGCCCATGCAACGCCCTCGATGGCGCCATCGGCTCGGGCGAATCCGGTCATGGAAGCGATGGCTGTCATGGCGCGGCTTCTAACAGCGGCAAGAGCGAATGCGAAGCTTTGTGTCTGCAACGAGACGTCTGCACCCTGCAAATGCTGGATGAGTCGCTTTCGCAACTCGGCCATCCCCTGCTAGCAAGGTCGAATGCCCAGTCTGGAATTGGAACTGGCCGCCGGGGGGCGGGTCGCGGGAGTAGATGAGGCTGGCCGCGGACCGCTGGCCGGTCCAGTTGTCGCGGCTGCCGTGGTTCTGGGCCCCTGGGTGCAGGCGGAACTGGCTGACATGCTGGACGATTCCAAAAAACTGACCGCTGAGCAGCGTCTCGCCGCGTTCCTGGCGCTCCGGGCCTCCGCTGCGGAGATCGGCATCGGCGCGGCCTCGGTCGCGGAAATCCTACGCCTGAACATCCTCCACGCCTCCATGCTGGCCATGCGCCGAGCGGTCGCACGCTTGGCGGTGGCGCCGGATCTGGCGCTGGTGGATGGCAATTATCCTCCGAAACTGACCTGTGCAGTGCGCTGCGTCGTGGGGGGCGACGCACTATGCCTGTCGATCGCCGCAGCCTCGATCGTCGCGAAAGTCGTGCGCGATCGGGCGATGACCCGGCTGGCCACGCGATTCCCTGGTTACGGATGGGAGACGAACGTCGGCTATGCCACCACCCTCCACCGAGAAGCGCTGGTCAGGCTCGGTGCCACGCGCCACCACCGGGAAGCGTTCGGAACCGTTGCGCAACTGCGGTTAGAGCTGACGATTGCGGATTGACGCGACCGGCGCGATGCGATGTTCATGCAATCTGTATTGATAAGGTTGGAATTCGGGCTTGGATCACTACTACGAGTTGCCGCTGGACCAGATTTTGCGGGGCGATTGTGTGCAGCTGATGCGCATGTTGCCGTCTGCGTCTGTTGACTGCGTGTTTGCCGATCCACCGTACAACCTGCAATTGCGCGGCGAGCTGCGCCGCCCCGACGACAGTCTGGTGGACGGCGTCGACGACGAGTGGGACAGGTTCACAGATTTCGCCACCTACGATGCATTCACGCGAGACTGGCTGACCGAGTGCCATCGGCTGCTGCGTAAGGACGGTACGCTGTGGGTGATCGGCGCCTATCACAACATCTTTCGCATCGGCGCGATCTTGCAGGATCTCGGCTTCTGGATCCTCAACGACGTGATTTGGCGAAAATCCAACCCGATGCCCAATTTCCGCGGCAGGCGCTTCACCAACGCCCATGAGACCCTGATCTGGGCCGCCAAGGGCCGGGACTCGCGTTACCGCTTCAACTATCAGGCGATGAAGTCACTGAATGACGACATCCAGATGCGCAGCGACTGGTTCATCCCGCTGTGCACGGGTCCCGAACGATTACGCAACGAGCACGGTCTGAAGCTGCATCCGACCCAGAAGCCGGAGGCTTTGCTGCATCGCGTGCTGCTGGCAAGCACCAACCACGACGATATCGTGCTCGACCCGTTCGCTGGCACCGGCACCACCGCGGTCGTGGCGAAACGATTGCGCCGGCACTTCATCGGGATCGAGCGGCATCCGGTTTACGCCGAGGCCGCCATCGGGCGGGTCCGCCGGACCAAGCCCATCTCGGTGGAAGGAGCGACGTCGCAGCCGACAAAACGCGAGGCGACCCGGATTCCATTCGGCAGCCTGGTAGAGCAAGGCCTGATCGCGCCGGGCACCACTGTCTACGATCGGCAGCGCCGGGTCAGTGCAATGGTCGGCCCGGACGGATCACTGAGTGCAGGCGATATTCGTGGTTCTATCCACAAGGTCGGCGCCCTGTTGCAGAATGCACCAAGCTGCAACGGCTGGACCTTCTGGCACTTTGAAAGAGACGGCACATTGCAGCCATTGGACGTGTTGCGCAGCCCACCGGCCGGGCGATCAGCTCCCGTGCCTGCCTGAAATGCCGGCCACGCTTTGGCGCAGCGTTATGGACCGGGGCCGTCCCATCTACGCATCAAACGCCGACGCTCAAAATAAACCAAATTACTCGGGAACGAGCTTGTACATCTTCCCGTCGAACTGAACCAACCGCATGCTCTTCATTGGCCTGTAGTCTGTCGGACTGGAGCTGATCTTGATCCCGGGCAACACCATCGGCAGTGTTGTTGTATCCGGCAGATTTGTCGCCGCCTTCAGGATATTCTCTCGAGACAAGTCATTACCCGCCTGCTTCAGGACGATCACCAGCGCCTGAGCCATCGTGTAGCCGTAAGCCCAAACTGGGTTGGCGGGATCGCTTTCCGGCGCATATTTCGCCCGCCACGCCTGAAATTCCTTCATTCCCGCGTCGTCGGTCCAGCCGGGATCGGTAGGATCCTTCAAATACTGCGCAGTCATCACGCCGACCGATTTGTCTAGTCCCGCGGACTCGAGCGCCGGCTTTACCAAAGCGCCATTTGAATCCACGATATGCAGTGGGCGCCAGTCGATATCAGCAACCTTGCGGATTGCCATGGCGGAGAATTTAGGCGTGCTCGCGTCATAGAGCAGATCTGCCCCCGAAGCCTGCAACTGCAGGATCTGCGAGTCGATCGTCGGGTCGGTGATCTCATAAGACAGGGTTTTGACGACCATCTTGTCAAACTTGTCGCCTAAACCATCCTTCATTCCGGCAAGATAATCCCGGCCGAGATCGTCGTTCTGATAGAGGATTGCGATCTTGGCGCTGGGCCTCTTCGCCAGGATGTATTGAGCATACATCTGTCCTTCCAGCCGGTAACTGGGTTGGAAAGGAATACTCCAGGGATATTCCTTTGGATCAGTAACGAACATCGATGCGCCAGAACCGAGCCAGATGTCGGGAACTTTTTTCTGGTTGTAGTACTTGCGGATTGCGGCATTCGGGGCGGTGCCGATGGTCTGGAATAAGATGGCAACTTGCTCATCCTCAATCAAGCGGCGTACTACCTCGATGGTTTTTGGCGGGCTGTACCCGTCGTCGACCGCGATCAGGTTTATCTTGCGGCCATTGATGCCGCCCTGTTCGTTGATCATTTTGAAGTAGTCGGACTCCGCCGTCGAGATTTGGCCATAAACGCTCGCGGGCCCGCTGAACGGGGCGCTTTGGCCGATCTTGATCTCGGTATCGGTGACGCCGACAGCAGCCTTCTGTGCTAGCGCCGGCGAAACGCTCAGCAGAACGGCCATGAGTGCGCCGCCCATCCATGGTTTGGTCACGACGTTGTTCCCCCGGTTTTCCGGCACTTTGCGAGACGTCATCAGTCAGCGCAAGAGGGCACAATGGGCTTACGAATGCGTGATCAGGATACCAACCGGCACCTGAAGATGCGATTATTCAACCGCTGGGGGACCTGAGTTTGACCAGTCTGATCAAGCGGAGTTTCTCGCTGGCGGGCCATCGGACCAGCGTTGCCCTGGAAATCGAATTCTGGGAGGTTCTGACGCGGACGGCGCAGACGAGAGGCCAGAGTTTGTCCGCAATGGTCGCAGCGGTCGATGCGGCGCGCGAGCCTGACCGGTCATTGGCATCCGCGCTTCGCGTGACGGCGCTGCTCGCGGAAAGAACACAGTGAGCTAGACCCGGTTCGCTCTATCAATCCGCTTACAAAACGGAAGCCTCATATTGAATTGTTGAACGAGCCAAGCAAACTTCCCCAATCATCCCGTGATTCGGCAAGTCAAAATTACCGTCGAAGGATGAGGAAGAGTTGACTGCTTGCTCCTTTTTTACTGAGCAGATGGCCTAAATGAGCGGTCGAGAACGTGCATGCAGGGCAGCGTCACCATGTGCAGCCCGACGTGGGCGCTCCCCTCGCCTTTGCTGATCTCACCGTCGACGCGAACCAAAGTTTGCATTTCGCGCCGCTTGAGATTTCCGGCGTGGCACCCGAGACCTGGTCCGGGCGTCGGCTTACGGTCCTGTCCGCAAAGAAGCGTGGGCCTTTCCGCGCGGGCGTTCCCGCGCGACACTGGCGATATGCCGCCTCAAACGTCCCGCATTGTGATCCGGGTCTCGCGCCAGACCCGCCTGACCGCCGTGATTGTTGCCAGCGCGCTGTTCATGCAGAACCTCGATTCAACGGTCATCGCGACCGCGCTGCCGACCATGGCGCGATCGTTCGGCTACGACCCGGTGCGGATGAACGTGGCGCTGACATCCTATCTGCTCAGCCTGACGGTGTTCATTCCCGCCAGCGGCTGGGTAGCGGATCGGTTTGGCACCCGCACTGTGTTCCAGTGGGCGATCGTGGTGTTCACCGTTGGCTCGATCTTGTGCGGCCTGTCCAATGGGCTCGTGGAACTCGTCGCTGCGCGCGTG
Organism: uncultured Alphaproteobacteria bacterium; assembly: GCA_963772355.1. Classification (GTDB taxonomy): domain Bacteria; phylum Pseudomonadota; class Alphaproteobacteria; order Acetobacterales; family Acetobacteraceae; genus Rhodopila. Next base: position 45,915 of record CAVYXX010000136.1, read on the forward strand.
CTGCAGGGGCTCGGTGGCGCGATGATGGTTCCCGTCGGCCGGCTGCTACTTCTGCGCACCGCCGCAAAATCAGAGCTGGTGGCCGCCATGGCCTGGCTAACCGTTCCGGCGCTGCTGGGGCCGGTCGTCGGGCCGCCCGTTGGCGGCTTCATCGTTACCTATTTCAACTGGCGCTGGACATTCTTTATCAACATACCGGTCGGCTTGATCGGCCTGGTTGCGGTCACGGTCTTCGTCCAGGATTTTCGTGAACCGCCCAAAGGCGCCTTCGACATCAGGGGCCTGGTGCTGACCGGCCTTTCGCTCGTCTGCGGAATGATCGGCCTGGAGACCGCGGGCCGCGGCCTGATCGCGCCCGAGGTAACCGAGGCCATGATCGCCGCCAGCCTGGCCTTCGGCTTTCTCTACTACCTCCATGCGCGGCGCCGCCCTGCGCCGCTGCTCGATTTTACCTTGATGAGGCTGCCCTGCTTCGGGTTGTCATTCAGCGGCATGATGCTGTTCCGAACCGGCATCGGAGCCATTCCATTCCTGCTGCCGCTCATGCTGCAGATCGGCTTCGGCAATTCGGCGGTGCAGAGTGGTCTGATCACCTTCGCCAGCTCTGCCGGCGCGCTGGTAATGAAGCCGGCGGCCCAACACGCGCTGCGGCTGTTCGGCTTCCGCGACACGCTGATCTGGAATGGGATATTGTCCGGCATTATGCTGACGGCATGCGCGCTGTTTCGCCCGACCTGGCCAGCGGCGGCGATCTATCTGGTGCTGCTGGTTGGCGGTTTTCTGCGATCGCTGCAGTTCACCGCCTTCAACACCTTGGCCTACGGCGATGTTCCACGTGCCCAAATGAGCGCGGCAACCAGCCTCTATACCGCCGGTCAGCAGCTTGCCGCGACCATCGGGGTCTCGGTTGGCGCCCTGGCGCTGGAGATCGCGCGTAGCCTCTCGCAGCATCGGACACCGGAGACATCCGACTTCAGTGCCGCCTTTGTCGTCGTTGGATTGATGACCCTGGCCGCGGTACCAATCGCGTTCCTGATGCCGGTCAACGCAGGTGATGACCTGACTGGCCGCCACCCGCCCGAGCCTCCGCCGCCCGAGCCGGCGCCGGCCTCTCGGCCGGGGGGATGAGTAGGAAGGCGCTCTCGCTACTGTGAGGCACGCGGTCTTGAAAAGCCGGCCGTGCCAACGAATACTTCACCATATGGAAAACTATGATACCCCCGTTGACCGGACTTTCGCCGCGCTCGATTTCTCGGCGTCCACGAGGGCACCCGAACTCACCTTCACCCATTTGCGCCTGCACGGCGAGAACGCTCGTCGCAGCCAGCAGGAGGTGGACTGGAGCGCTCGATAAACTGAAACCTCGCTTCCTGAAACTGAAAGGAGATCTTCATGACCTCGCATAATGTCGTCACTGAGCAGCAATGGATAGAGGCGCGCCGCGCGCTTCTGGTTGAAGAGAAGGCCTTGACGCGAGAACGGGATCGCCTCGCCGAGAAACGGCGTTCGCTGCCCTGGGTAAAGGTCGAAAAGGATTACGTCTTCGAAGGCGCCGAGGGCAGCGTAACACTGGCTGAATTGTTCGACGGGCGCAGCCAACTCATCGTCTATCACTTTATGTTCGGCCCTGACTGGGAGGAAGGATGCCCTGGCTGCTCGCTTCTCTCGGATCAGGTTGACGGCCCACGACAGCATTTCGAACACAACGATGTCAGCTTTGTTGCGGTCTCGCGCGGTCCGATCGGGAAGCTTCAGACATATCGCAAGCGGATGGGCTGGACGTTCCGCTGGGTCTCCTCGGCGGCCAACGATTTCAACTTCGACTATCATGTCTCCTTTCCGGAAGCCGAACGCAAGCAGGGCGTTTTCTACAATTTTGCGGAGCGGCCTGATCCGGAGATAGACGAACTGTCGGGTGTCAGCGTCTTCTACAAAGACGACGACGGAACGGTCTATCACACATACTCAAGCTACGGCCGCGGTGGGGAGATGTATCTGCCGGTTTATGGCTGGCTAGATGTCGTGCCTCGCGGCCGCAACGAAACCATCAAGGGCAACCTCACCGATTGGGTGCGGCGTCACGACCGCTATGAAAACGATGGGCGCACCCGGCGCGTCAGCTCTGCGATGACCGGCGCGTCGTGAGGCGTCGCAATCCTCTGTCTGCGCGTGGTTCAAGATCGCCTTTCTGAGTAACGGACGCGGACTTCGTGGATATTATCTCACACCGCGTCAGGTCCGGGCCTATCACCGAATTTGAGCCTATGCCAACGTCTCGCAGAACTGACATGAACCCACGGGCGGTCCACACTCAGTGGTTCAAATCAATCGGGTAATGCCCTCCGTTTTGAACCCCTGGCCTCTGATTTTGCGGGTCAATTCACCCCACGCATGGGATGCCTCTGTCGGGATCGGAGCACTAGACCAATTCGACGCCGAGGGGGCGACCCATCGTCGAATTTGCGTTATCCCGCTGGGCGACACGCCGCATGATCTCCGCGGTTTCGGCATCGGCTGGAAGGAAAGCTTCGATCGCCAGTTCCGCGACTGTAATATCGACAGGGGTGCTAAACGACGTTGTGGTGCTGACGAACGAGAGCACACCGTCAATCGTCGCCAGCCGAAACGGTATTGCTACAACTCCAGTCTCAACCTGGTCAGGGGACACATTGTCGCGCGGGTTCGGATAGCTGCGAATTTCCTCAACCATATCCCGCAATCTCGAGTCGCCGCTCAGATCAATCTGTCGGAGCAGACGAGCCATCACATGGGCGCGCCACTGTGCTAAATTGACGATACGCGGAGCCAAACCGGCTGGATGCAGGAACAATCGTAACACGTTGACCGGGGGACGCAGTAGCAAGGGTTCGGCGCCGGCGACCAAATGGGCGACCGCACGGTTCGCGGAAAGCATGCTCCAGTGCCGGTCCACGACCAGGGCTGGGCACGGCTCATGCGCCGCGAGCACGGTCTCGATTGCACGTCGAAGGATGTCCAGCGCAGGCGCGTGGAACGCGTGTTCCTTAAACAGCGGGTCGAATCCAGCGGCGCTCAGCAGGGCGTTCTTCTCGCGCAAAGGTATGTCCAGACACGCAGACAGATGGAGCAGCGTCCCCCGGCTTGGTTTTAACCGCCCGGTTTCCATAAGGCCGAGCCGTTTGGAGGAGATTTTGGCGTCTGAAGCCAAGTCGAGCCGGCTCATCCGGCGTTTACGCCGCCATTCCCGCAACAATTCACCAAAGTCCTGGGCCGGTGCTTGGATTGTCAACCTCCATCTATCCTTCCCAGTCGGGCTAGCTTGGTGCAAATACAGCAGCGGTCAGCGTCCGACCGCGAGGTTGCCTCCGATACGATATCACCGTCAGAGGATGGTCACAAATTCGTGAATACGACGTGGCATCTCGTGAATTCGGTGGAGATTGCGTGTGGCCAGACCCGTTCGCGCTAGCTGCGGCGCCCACGATCGCAGCTGCGAGCTGTAAATTCCTATTACAAAACTAATCATCGAACGTTTGCGGAAGCAGACTTTGGTAATCGGGGTGAGCTCATTGTGGTCGACCGATAGCCGATGGTACGCATCTGCTGCTCTCTTTCCGAAGGGTGACGGTGAGAAGCGAGCAGCGCTGAAAGCCGGGACTGCAAATCTCCTCCGCCAGGGCCTGACATTACCAGCCTTGGAAGCGATGCAGCTGCATTCCGCCACGATCTGGGCGGCACGGCGATGAACCTATAAGGACCCCCCATGCGCTACGTATCCACCCGCGGCGAGGCACCCGCGCGCGACTTTACCGATGTCCTACTCCACGGTCTCGCTGAGGACGGTGGTCTGTTCATGCCGGTAAGCTGGCCGCATTTCAGTCCATCTGAGTGGCGGATGATGCGCGGCCTGCCATACGCGGAACTGGCGGCACGCGTCATGCAGCCATTCGTCGAGGGATCGATCCCGCTCGAGGTGCTTCGGACAATCTGTCAGCAGGCCTATGCCGGCTTCAACCACCCGGCTGTTGTGCCGCTGATCCAGCTCGAGACCGGCCTGTTCACGCAGGAATTGTTCCACGGTCCGACATTAGCATTCAAAGACCTGGCTATGCAGGTGCTTGGTCGCTTGTTTGACCACGCGCTGACGGAGCGTAACCAGCGGGTGACGATCGTCGGCGCGACCTCCGGAGACACCGGATCGGCCGCAATCGAGGCCTGCGCTGGGCTCGACCGCATCGATATCGTGATCCTGCATCCGCACAATCTTACCAGCGAGGTGCAGCGCAGGCAGATGACGACGGTGACGGCCGCGAATGTCGCCAATGTCGCGATTGAGGGCACCTTCGATCAGTGCCAGGACCTGGTGAAGGCGATGTTCGCCGACGAGGATTTTCGCAACGACCTGAGACTTTCGGCGGTAAACTCGATCAACTGGGCACGCATTGCGGCGCAGATCCCGTATTACGTCTCGGCCGCCTTGGCTCTAGGGGCGCCGGAGCGGGAAATCGCCTTCAGCGTTCCGACGGGGAATTTTGGCAATGTCTTCGCCGCCTGGGCCGCTTCGCAGATGGGGCTCCCGGTAGCACGTCTGATCGTCGGATCGAACCGCAACGACATCCTGACTCGGTTCTTGACCTCGAACGACATGTCGATGGTCCAGGTCGAGCCGTCGCTATCTCCCAGCATGGACATTCAGATCAGCTCCAACTTCGAGCGGCTGCTGTTTGAGCTGGTGGACCGCGATCCGGACACAACACGCGAAATGATGCTGGCATTCCGCCAGACGGGGCGGATGGAGGTCGCTGATCCGATCTGGCACCGCGCGCGCCATCTGTTCCACGGGTTCCGGCTGGATGATCCGGGAACCGAGGCGGAAATTCGCCGGCTGTATTCGTCGACCGGCTATCTGGCCGACCCCCACACGGCAATCGGGATCGCAGCAGCGCGCGCTCTGCCGTGCTACGGCGGTATACCCGTAGTGGCGATGGCGACGGCTCACCCGGCAAAGTTCCCGGACGTAATGGAACGAGCGATGGGACGCCGGCCGATGCTGCCGGCTTCGATGGCCGATCTATTTAAGCGAGAGGAACGGTTCACAGTGCTGCCCAACGAGCTGTCCCGTGTAAAGGCGGCGGTTCGGGCACTGGTGGGCCGAAACACCGACGACAGTGTGGCGCAGGACTAGACTTCGATGGTGGGGGCCAGCTTCCGCTCACCACCCTCCGGCAGCGCAATCGATCCAGCGTCTCCGGCGAGTAGCGTCCTTGCGGCCGATGGCGTAAATCGGGCGAGGGTTCTCGCGCTCCGTCTATGCCGCCGTTCCGCCCACCACCCATTGGCCGCTTCCGTGGGAGCCAGCCCGCCGTGACTCAGTTCATCCTGGTCCTATCCTGTCAGAACCGCCCTGGGATCGTCGCGGCCGTTGCGACAACCATCTTCGAGCATGGCGGCAATATCCGTAAATCACAGCAATACGACGACATCGAAAGCGGCCGGTTTTTTGCCCGCATTGTTCTGGACCATCCGGAAAACCGGCTCGACGTGCCACGGCTGCGGGAGGCGCTGGACAACGTGGCAAAGCGGTTCGGAGGGGGTCTGCGCGACCGTGGGGAGCGTCAAAGGGTGATGCTACTGGTCTCCAGGTTCGATCACTGCCTGACCGACATCCTCTATCGCTGGCGGATCGGCGAGCTGCCGATGGAGGTGACCGCCGTGGTCTCCAACCACCCACGCGACAGTTTCCAACATATCGATCTCGACGACATACCGTTCCATTATTTGCCGGTTACGAAGACGACGAAGACCCAGCAGGAGGGACAACTATGGGACCTGGTGCGGCAGACGGAAACCGAATTGGTTATTCTGGCACGTTACATGCAAGTGCTGTCGGATGATCTGGCCGGCAAATTGTCGGGCCGCTGCATCAACATCCACCACTCATTTCTGCCCGGCTTCAAAGGCGCGAAACCGTATCATCAGGCGCATCAGCGCGGCGTCGAGCTTATCGGGGCAACGGCCCACTATGTGACCGCCGACTTGGATGAGGGACCAATTATCGAGCAGGACGTGGAGCGGATCAGTCATGCCAACTCGCCCGACGATCTGGTGCGTCAGGGCCGCGATATCGAGCGGCGCGTGCTGTCCCGGGCGCTGCGTTGGCAATTGGACGGGAGAATTCTCGTCAACGGCATCCGCACCGTGGTGTTCCGGGAATGAACTGTCCAACGGCTCGATCGCAGTAAAGACAATGCGGGGCTGCCGACGTTGCCGACGCCGCCGCTGGTGGTCCGATTCGATAGAAGCATCGCAAGCGGCCGGGTAAATCGGGCCACAAAATCAGAGGTTAGTGGCTCACCATCCGCCCGCTACGCGGCGCGACCCGCGCGATCGCCTTCGATAGTTCGTCATCACGAAACGGCTTCGATACCTGCTGCAGCGACACATCCGCTAGCGGAGTGCCAAAGATGATGGGCAATGCCGGCCAATTCGTCCTGATCGCTTCAGCGAGTTCGACGCCAGTCATATCCGGAAGGGCGTAATCGATTATCACCAGGTCGATCCCGTTCTCTTCACGTCGCATAAGGTCAAGTGCCTCCGCTCCCGAGCCGCATGTGCAGACCTTATGTCCAAGGGTGCTCAGCGTCTCCGTCGCTTTCGAAAGAACCAGCGTATCGTCATCCACCACGAGGACGACGAGAGGCCGTCCACTCCCGATCTGTAGATCAAGCTGATCGGGCGTTACGGTTTTGTGGGATGGAGCGGAACTCCCTTGCACCGGCAGCCAAAGCTCCGCGATCGTGCCATGGCCCTTCCGGCTCCTGATCGTAAAGTGGCCCTCCGACCGTTCAGCGAAGCTTTGGGCCATCGACAGGCCTAAGCCGTTACCTTTGGCGACACCCTTCGTCGTAAAGAATGGCTCAGTCGCTCGGCAGAGGGTCTGTTCATCCATACCGTCACCCCGATCCGTCACGGAGAGACAGACAAAACGACGGCGGCCCGCGCTGTCGCTTTGCGGGCTGGTCACAATCTCTTCCCGTCCTACGATGACAATGGTACCGCCATCCGGCATCGCATCGCGCGCGTTCCTCAGCAGACCAACGATGACCAAAACCAACTGGTTCGGATCGACATAAATCGTGCCGATCGGACTTGGGAACCGGTTTTCGATCACAAACGATGGTCCCATGGTCCGCTGCAACAGGTCCCTCATGCCGTCCAGAAGAACCGGAACATCGACTGTCTCGGGCGTCAGTTCCTGGCACAGTGCAAGTGCAAGCATTCGCTGCGTCAAGGACCTGCCTCTGCGCGCCGACCCAATGGCGTTTTCCACATGTGGCAGGATATCCGGGTCCTCGGGCAAACTCCTGTGCGCGATCTCAAGGTCACTGAGGATAGCTCTGAAAATGCTGTTGAAGTCGTGCGCTATCCCGCCGGTCAGTTGCCCAAGCGTCTCCGCTTTCTGCGCCTCCGCCAGCGCTTCGCGCGCCCGCTCCAGTTCCAGTTCCGCTTTTTTTCCTCTGTCATGTCGCGCGTGACTTTGGCAAAGCCGATGATCTTGCCGCTATCGTCACGGACCGGGCTGATGACGACATCCGCTAGAAAGACATCGCCATTTTTTCGCACGCGCCATCCTTGCTTCTCGGATCTACCGTCGCGAGTGGCAGTCTCAAGCGCTCTGCCCGGTTCGCCTCTTTCCCGATCCTCTTCCGTAAAGAACATGGAAAAGTTCTTGCCGATGGCTTCGGCCGGAGCGTAGCCCTTGATGCGCTGGGCACCCACGTTCCAACTGATCACCACGCCGGCGGTATCGAGCAGGTAGATCGCGTAGTTCGTAACGCTCTGAACGAGAAGTCGAAATTGATCCTCGCTCTGCCTCAGCGCGTCCTTCTCGGCCTGTCGTGCGCTCAGGTCACGAGTAACCTTAGCGAATCCCAGCAAATGTCCCGTTCCATCCCGAATGGGGTCGATAACGACATGGGCCCAAAAGCGGTTACCGTCCTTGCGTAGCCGCCAGCCCTCACCTTCGAACCGACCGCTCCGAGTTCCCTCGTCTAGCGCCCGGCCGGGAAGTCCGTCACGTCGATCCTCATCAGTGTAAAAAATGGCGAAGTGCTTGCCCAGGATTTCTGCTTCTTCATACCCCTTGAACCGTTTCGCGCCCGAGTTCCAACTCGTGACCAATCCTGAGCCATCAAGCATGTAGATGGCGTAGTCGGTAATAGCATCGACGAGAAGGTGGTGCCGTCCTTCGTTCGTCAGGGACGCTGCGGGGCGCTCTTCAACCTTCACAACACCGCGGTCATTTCTGTGAGCAGATCGGCGAAACAAGCCGTGCTTTCCCGGAGAGCCTCGTCAAGCGTTTTCCGCTCTCGTCCTTGTGCTCCAGCGCCAGGATCCTGGTCACGTGCAATCTCATTCTATAGAACCATCACCACCATTGGTTGTTCTATTGATGGCTTATAAAGCTTGAAATTGCAAGCGAATCGCTCTTCCCCATTTCTCGCCCCGGGGAACGAAGCGATTGCGCGACGCCGACGAAATAGGGTACCCCCCTACCCATGACCCACACAATACGCGAAACGCAGAAGCTGCTGGCCCGCGTCCGCCGCCTCCGCGGGCAGATCGAGGCCGTCGAGCGCGCCCTCGAAGGTGAGGCCGGCTGCGAGCAGGTCATGCACCTGATTGCCGGCGCGCGTGGCGCCATGGCCGGCCTGATGGCGGAGGTGGTCGAGGACCACGTCCGCACCCATCTCGTCGATCCCGGCGGAGCGGTGAACGCCGACGCAGTGGAGCAATTGCTCGAAGTCGTTCGCACCTACTTGAAGTGAGGCGCGCGCCCATGGAACCGCACAGCCACGTATTCCTCAGCGAAGGCCACGAACACGCTGAGCAACGCACCTGGTGGGTCATCTCGCTGTGCGCTGCGATGATGCCTGCTGGAGATCGCCGGCGGCCTGTTGTTTGGCTCCATCGCCCTGGTCGCGGACGGGCTGCATATGATCACCCATGCCGGCGCGCTGCTCCTCACCGCTCTTGCTTACAGCTACGCCCGCCGGCACGCCACCGATCCCCGCTTCACATTCGGAACCGGCAAGCTGGGCGACCTCGCCGGCTTCACCAGTGCCATCGTCCTGGCTATGATCTCGCTGCTGATCGGATGGGAGGCGATCGCCCGCCTGCTCAACCCCGTCCCGATCGCATTCTCCGAGGCAATTCCGATCGCCTGCCTGGGTCTGGCGGTCAACGTCGTCAGCGCCTGGCTGTTGAGCGGCGGCCACCCTCATGGCGATCGAAGCCACCATCACGACCATGACGATAGTCATACGTTGATGCTGGCCGGCGCGCCCCTGACGGTCAACATTCACGAGAACGGTGTCCGACCCCGTTTCTATATACAAACCACTATTCCGGCTGCCGAGTTGACAGCCGAGACCATCCGGCCCGACGGCAGTCGGCAACGGTTCAAACTGGCACGTCACGGCCATGATCTGGAAAGCCTGGACGAAATCCCCGAACCGCATGAATTCACCGTGGCCCTCACCCACGGCGAGGCGACCGCCTCTGTCCGCTTCGAGGAACATGCGCACTCCCACAACCCCGCGCATCGCGACAACAACATGCGCGCCGCGGTCGTGCACGTGATTGCCGACGCCGCAGTCTCGGTCCTGGTAATCGCCGGTTTGTTGCTAGCCCGTACGTTCGGCTGGCTCTGGATGGACGCGTTGGCCGGTATCATCGGTGCAAGCGTGATCGCGAGTTGGGCCTACGGCCTCGTCCGCGATACCGGGCGCATTCTGCTGGACATGAACCCCGACCCGCATCTGTCCGAACGGCTGCGGCGGGAGATCGAAACCGACGGCGACAAACTAACCGATCTCCACGTCTGGCGGCTCGGTCCCGGCCATCTGGGAGCCGTAATGTCGGTCCGAACCGACCACAACCGTGAAGCCGAGGACTACCACCGGCGCTTGCGGCAGTTCGCCATGCTCTCCCACGTCACTGTCGAGGTTCACTCGCTTTGATAAAGCCAAAGCATTCACTGGAAGAATGAGCATTCAAGCAAAAGTCTACGCTTCTCCGGCCACCTTTGCATGACAACGGAGGCTACCATCCGCTTGCACAGATTCGCCGACCTGCTGATACGCTGGAATGCGACGCTAAATCTGATCGCCGTGAAGGACGCGGCGGTGATCTGGGAGCGCCACATTGCCAACTCACTCCAGTTGGTCCCGTTGATGCCGTCTGGAACCGAGCGGGCGATCGATCTTGGCAGCGGCGGCGGCTTCCCCGGCTTGGTGCTCGCCATCGCCACTGGCGTAAGGTTCGATTTAATCGAGTCCGACCGCCGCAAGGCCGCCTTCTTGCGCACGGCCATTCTGGAAACCGCCGCCCCTGCCACCGTGCATAACTGCCGGATTGAAGACGCTTTGCTGCCCCCCGCGCCTCTGATTACCGCTCGTGCCCTCGCCCCATTGTCTCGCTTGCTGCCTTTGGCCGTCAGGTTACTGGCGCAGAACGGATTCTGTCTGTTCCTCAAAGGGATCAAGGTTGAGGAGGAATTGACTGAAGTCGGCGGCGACTGGGCGATGACGGTGGATCGCATCGCCAGCCAAACGAGTCCGCAAGGCGTGGTACTGCGACTATCGGGGCTGCGGAAGAAGGACAGCAACCCATGAGCAATCTGGTGGGACCTGGCTACGCCACGCATGAAGTCCTCAACCAACCCGGCGCGCTGGAGGACTACAACGCCTTCGCCCAGGATCAGCCTCTGGCCGAAGCGACCCTGGCCTTCGGTGCCGGCTGGGCCGCCGACCACCTCCACGCGACGGGCGCCCTGGTCGGCAGTGCTCGTGTCCAAACCCTCGCGCGCCTGGCGAACCGCCATCTGCCCGAACTGCGCACCCACGACCGCTTCGGCAACCGCGTCGACCTGGTCGACTTCCATCCCGCGTATCACGAACTCATGGGGCTGATTTATGGGTCCGAGGCGCATTCATTTGCCTGGACGCGCGACCGACCCGGTGCTCACGTCGCCCGCGGCGTTCTCAGCTACCTCTGGAACCAGGCCGAGAACGGCATCTGCTGCCCGATGGGGATGACCTTCGCCTCGATCCCGGCCCTGCGGCATGATCCAGCCTTGCTGGCGGAGTGGTCGCCGGTGATCAACAGCCCTGGCTACGACCCCACGGCCGCCTACGCCAAAGACAAAAAAGGCGCCACCGTCGGCATGGCTATGACCGAGAAGCAAGGTGGCTCCGACCTTCGCGCGACCATCACCACCGCTCGCCCAGCCTCGGCCCGCTGCGGGTCCGGTGCGCCTTACCTAATTACAGGCCACAAATGGTTTTTCTCGGTACCGATGAGCGACCTGTTCCTGACGCTGGCCCAGACAGAGGCCGGGTTGTCCTGCTTCCTCGCCACCGGCTGGCTGCCGGACGGATCCCGCAACCGGCTGAAACTCCAGCGCCTGAAGGACAAATGCGGCAATAAGTCCAATGCCAGCTCCGAAGTCGAGTTTTTCGACCTCGACGCCGTCATGGTCGGCGGCGAGGGCCGCGGCATCCGAACCATCATCGAAATGGCGCATGTCACACGGCTGGATTTCGCCATCGGGTCATCTGGCCTGATGCGCCAGGCGCTCAGCCAGGCGGTGCACCATACCAGCAACCGCCGCGCCTTCCAGCGTAGCCTGATCGATCTGCCTACCATGCGGAACGTCGTCGCGGACCTCGCTGTGGAAAGCGAGGGCCTGATGTGGATGTCGATGCGCCTCGCTGCCGCGCTCGATCGGTCGGCCGCCAACCCAGCCGAGGCGCTGCTGTCACGCATCTGCACGCCGGTAGCGAAATACTGGGCCTGCAAGCGCGCACCGGCCTTCGTGGCGGAGGCGCTGGAGTGCCATGGCGGCAACGGCTTCATCGCGGATCACCTGATGGAACGGCTCTACCGCGAAGCGCCGCTCAACGGAATCTGGGAAGGTACCGGCAATGTCATATGCCTGGACGTGCTGCGCGCGATGCAGCGAGAGCCGGCAACCATCGGCGTCTTCCTCGACGAGATCGCCGAGGCCCGCGGCGCCAATTCGCGTCTGGACGCCTACGCCGCCGATCTTGGCCGACGTCTGACCGACCCCGCCGGTCTGGAGCCGGTCGCTCGTCGGATCGTTGAGATGATGGCTTTCGCCATGCAAGCCAGCCTTCTGGTCCGGTACTCATCGCCGGCGGTTGCAGACGCGTTCTGTGCCACACGACTTGATGGCGATTGGGGGCAGGCTTTCGGCACGTTGCCAACCGGACTGCACACCCAGGCGATCGTGGATCGAGCGCGAATAGGCGGCGGTTGGGAACCTGAACGCCAAGCGTCACATTCCCTTGGGCAAGGATAACAAAAAGTTCGCCTTCATCTGCCACTACGGTACAAGTTGTTCGAATAAAAATTCGGGTAATCGGGAGCGACCAAATGCAAGGCCTGATGCAAAACCGCCCACTACTGATCTCAAGCCTGATAGAATATGCGGCGGCCTGGCATGGAGATCGAGAAATCGTATCACGCGACCCCGAAGGCTCAATACACCGCACAACCTATTCAGCCCTGCAGCCGCGGGCAAAACGCTTGGCCAATGCCTTGCATACCCTGGGCGTCGGCTTTGGCGTGCCCGTCGCCACTTTGGCATGGAACAGCTTCCGCCATCTGGAACTGTATTATGGCGTCACCGGCAGCGGCCGCGTTCTGCACACCGTCAACCCGCGCCTGTTTCCCGACCAGATCCAATACATCATCAACCATGCCGAAGATCGTTACGTATTCTTCGACCCGGTGCTCGCCCCGCTGGCGGAACAACTGGCACCTCATCTGCCCCTGGTGCGCGGCTGGATAGCGCTCAGCGATGCAGCCGGGATGCCTGCCACCAACCTGAAGAATCTGCTTTGCTATGAAGACATCCTGGCCGCCGCCAAGGAAATATCCGGATGGCCGACGTTCGACGAAAACCTGGCCGCTACACTATGTTACACATCAGGAACAACAGGCAATCCGAAGGGTGTCCTCTACAGTCACCGCTCCACCTTGCTGCACGCGTTCGGCGCATGTATGGCGAACTCGTTCGCCTTATCCGCGCGTGACACGATCCTCGTCATAGTGCCGTTGTTTCACGCCAATGCCTGGGCCGTGCCGTTTTCCGCCGCGATGTGCGGTGCCAAGCTCGTGCTGCCTGGACCCAAACTCGACCCCGAGAGCATCTATATGCTGCTTGAACAGGAAGGCTGCACGACCGCCGGCGGGATCCCGACGATCTGGCTCAACTTCCTCGCGTGGCTCGAACCCAGACGGCACGAACTCGATTTGTCGCGGCTAAAGCTCAAGCGTGTATTCGCCGGCGGGACTGCGCCGCCCCGCGCCATAATTGAGAAACTGCGGGATCTTCTTGACGTTTATCTTCTACACGCCTGGGGCATGACAGAAACGAGTCCGCTGGTGACTGTGGGCGCCCCATTGGCGAAGCACGACACGGCAACCTCTGACGAGATCGTAAGCATGCAGGTCACCCAAGGTCGCCAGGTCTACGGCGTGGAACTGAGGCTGGTAGGCGCCGACGGCCAGGTCCTGCCCCACGACGGCCAAGCGGTCGGCGAATTGCAAGTTCGCGGCAACTGGGTGATATCAGGCTACTTCAAAGGCGAAGGCGGCCAAGTGGTCGACCAGGACGGCTGGTTCAGCACCGGCGACGTCGCGACCATCGATCCCGATGGCTATGTGCAACTGACCGACCGTCTGAAGGACGTCATCAAATCCGGCGGCGAATGGATCTCATCGATCGAGATCGAGAACCTGGCCGTATCGCACCCCGACGTGTTCGAGGCCGCCGTAATCGCGGTTCACCACCCCGTCTGGCAAGAACGTCCGCTGCTGTTGATCCAGCTCAGGCCGGAAAGAGAGCCGAGTAAACAGTCAATTCTCGATTTTCTATCTACCAGGATCGCCAAATGGTGGATGCCCGACGACGTGGTTTTTGTCGACAGCCTGCCACATACCGCGACCGGCAAGCTGCTGAAGACAGAACTGCGCGCCAGATACCAAGGATATCTGGCGGTGAGCGGCTGAACAGGCTCGTCATGATCGCCAGCGCCGTCAGGGCGCGCGCCGCCGGTCACAGCCAGAAGTATCGCGCAAGTTCGACCGGGTCGGTTAGCACTCGAGCGTCCTTTAAAGCCAGTTCGTCGACGTAGCGTTGCAGGCCATACTCCCCAAGGTCTAGCGCCCCGAACGTTTCGATCGCTTCGGCATATCGATCGGAAAGCTCCTGCGACTGCGGGTCGAGATTGGTGGCGATGACCATGCCCGTCAGTGCCGAATCAAACCCGTAGATCCGGAGATCCGGCCGAAATTTGCGTAAGATCAGCACCATCTTCCAAACATCGCCGCACCACCCGCCTGGGATCCTGGTGGTGCTCCGGAGCGTTTCGTCCTCGCGGTGGCGGCGAGCAAGATACAGATCCGTCGGTACGCAGTCATGCAACACGATTAACGAGTTCCGCCGGCAATGCCGCTCGACATTGATGAAGTCGCGCAGCAGGAATTCGAAGAGATGCATGCCGTCGAGGAACGCGAAATCGATCCTGTCCCCCAGTAAGGCCTCCGGATCACAGGTCTCGAAAAAGCGATCGCTCCTCATACGGTACAAACAAACAGGCCGGCTTCTCGCCGATGGCTTGGTGATCAATCTGCATGTTCGGATCGATCCCAATCGACGGGCAGCAGGCCAACTTTAAGGTTTCTCCGCGCTCGACCCCAATTTCCAGATACGTGCGAGGCTTAGGATGGGCGTGCAGTGCACTCAGTATTTCTTCATGCCAAGGACCGGCGAGGAGGGGAACCGCCTCGCTTCTCGCTCCGGTGGCGAGAACTGGAAAGGACATCCGAGAAATCTCCTGCTTGCTACAATGGCGGATTGGCAGGGCCACCGACGCGACCATCGTCTCGGCGACTGCTTGGCGGGCAGCATCGTCTTGGCCGGGAGCGGCAGGTTTCCGCCCAAAACGTTCGGCCAGCGACGGGAAATATCGGTCTCGTCGTTAGCGTTGCCCGACTTTAGTTTCCGTTCGGTTGCGATATCATGGCGTTGCTAGCTCACCCGTATAAGCATGCATCACCTGGTCGGGGAAGCGTTTCGTGGTGGTCAAGCTGGCAAATACAATCCGAGGTCGCACTTCGATGGCAGCCGGGGATCGGCCCTTGAGCGACAGCGTCGTTACGCCGTCATGAAGTGCAATCGTCGTCTGCCGGCTGAATTCTATGGCAGCGCAAGGTCCCGCAAAGCGCAGGAAGGATCAAGGCGGTGACAACCGCCGTGATGCTTCCTGACAGGTGCTTCTATCCGCCAAAGCCTCTCTAAACCTTCGCGAGGTGTTCCTGACCCGCTGGCGCCGACTAGCGCAGCACCTCCTTGTTGATGACGTTGTCCCGGTTTGTATCCCCGTCGAGCACCGAGAGAATGTTCTGGGCAGTCACGATCGCCATGGCTGCGACCGCCTCTACGGTTACGCCGGCCATGTGCGGCGAGGCGATAACGGTGTCCAGCGTCAGCAGGCCATTGTTCACCGCCGTCGGTTCCTCTTCGAAAACGTCGAGCCCCGCGCCCGCGATCTGGCCGGACTTCAGGGCAGCATACAGGGCCGGTTCATCGATAATGCCACCACGCGCGGTATTGACGATGAACGCACCCTTTTTCATGCGGCCGAGACGGGCCGCATTGAACAGACCAATCGTTTCAGCATTTTTTGGGCAATGGATCGAAACAAAATCAGCTCGCGGCAGGGCGGCGTCGAGATCGCTGACCGGCTCGCATCCGGCGGCGGTAACCTTTTCGGGATCGATATAGGGATCGTAAATCAGAACCGTCATCTCAAAGCCAAGGCAGCGCCCGGCGGAGCGGGTGCCAATGCGGCCGAAACCGACGATCAGCACAGTCTTGCCAGACAGTTCAATCGGCAGCCCCCCATGTCGGTCGCCCCATTGACCGGTCCGCACCAGCCGATCCAATGCAGCATTTTTCTTCGCCAACGCGATCATCAGATGGAACGCCTGCTCCGCGACCGAGATGGAGTTGGCGGTGCCGGCAACCATCAGCGGCACGCCTCGGGCCGTTAGAGCCGGGACCTCCACCGCATCGTAGCCGACGCCGATGCGCGCGACCACCTGGATCGCCGGGGCAGCATCCATCTCGGTCTGTCGAAACGGCGTGACCGACAGGGCGATCCCGCTGCAGTCGGCAAGTAGCGGCAGCAAATCGGCCTGGCTGATGCCGGTCGGGTAGACCACCGTCTCGATGTCCTCGCGAGCCTTGATCAGGTCGATGCCTTGCTGGCCCATCGTATGAGGCAGCATGACCTTGCGTTTATTGGTAGCCATCCGACGTTTCCTTCCAAGTTGGCGTTCGCGACAGGGCCAGGACGTGGCGCCCGCTCGTCACCGCAATACTACATCGGCGGCAAAGATGCCCACACCGCTCGCCCGCAAGTGGCTTGGCGAGTCAAAATCAGGCGGTCAAAGACACAGTTAGATTTTTCGGGGATGCGCCGCCAGCCAGGACGATATTGCCAGATCGATGACCTCGGCGTTGTTCGGATTACCGATATCCCGGAATGCTGAATTCCCGAACCGCGGTGCCAGAATATCCGTCAGCAACGTCGCGACCATGAGACAACAGCGCCGCCGCGGGCGCCTGTTACCATTTCTCGACCCACGGTCGTAGCACGACTTCGAACGCCCAGGTCGACCGATGCTGGCGATGCAGCTGCAGATAGGTTTCCGCGATGCGGTCCGGGTCGGCCATGTTGTCGTCGACAGTGGTTCCCGCGAGTCGATGCGCGCGGGTACCGTCTTCCTGCGTCCAGCCAATCGCGGCGTCAATCGGCACATTTGCTACGTGGATACCCTGCGGCATCAGTTCCCTTGCCATGCTCTGTGCGAGTCCAGACTTGGCCTGGCATGCCATCGCAAAGGCGCCGCTCAACGGGAAGCCTTTGAGCGCTGCGCTTGCGTTGGTGAAGATGATCGTTCCTTTCGCGCCGTTGGCGTTGGGTTTGTTTTCGCGCATCAGCCGAGCTGCCTGCTGACCCACCAAAAACGCGCTGAATGCTGAGTTCCGAAGGGTCATCGAGCGCCATGCTCGGGTCGGCTTCGGTAATCTCCTTGCGAAATATCTCGGCAACCCGGCCGTCAATGTTGTGCACGACAAGAGTGGGAGCCCCAAGGTCTCGAACAACATTCTGGAAGAGCAGCTCCACGGCCGCTGGTTCGCTTGCATCGCATGCGTATCGGCGCACGCCGTGCGTTTTCTCAAGATTCTGCAGGACCGGTTTATCCGGATTCCTGGCTGCGATGGCGACACGCATGCCGTTTTTCGCGAACAGCCTGGCGCAACTTGAACTGATGCCGGGGCCGCCCCCAACGATGAGTGCAACGTCTTGCTCGGAAGGTTGAGCGGCGCGTTGATCGGATTGAGTCATGTCTGGTCTCCGTTGTTTCGTTTAGAATATGAGCGCGGACGCTCACCGGACCCCATTTGGCTGCGACCAGCGGGCCGGCGGCGACCTGGTGCAATGCAAGCGGTTCGTGATCCGCCTGCCGCGCTGCGGTGCGGGAAAGCCATGCCTAACCCGAAACCGATCTGCGCGGGGCTTGCTACCAAACTAAGCGCAATTCAGCAGGCACTCTTCAGAGCGGAAGCCAAGGGCTCGCGATCAGGCGCCCACAGTCTGGCGATAGCGTTCGGCCACGTCGCGCCGCGAAAGATTTGGCGCCATCGCCAACCGGGCCTCGTTGTAAGCAGTCCATTGGCCTTCGTCAGCGAGTGGTGGGATCGTCACCACCTCTCCCTTGTCGAGGCCGACGAGCGCGGCGTCCACGAGATCCTCCACGCCCATTACCTGTCCAGGCAAAAGCGCATCGACGTCTTTACCGGAACGCTGCCAGATCTCGGTGCGGGTCGCCCCGGGCAATACGGCCTGGACACGGACGCCCTTGTCGTTCACGTCCGACGCAAGTTTAAGGCTGAGATTGAGCAGATACGCCTTCGAGCCGCTGTAGACCCCGTCGAGCAACTCGGGCGCCAGTGCCAGCACCGATGCGATATTGATGATAACGCCGGCTTTGCGCTGAACGAACGCTCGGCCGGCGGCGGCGGCGAGCAGGGTCGGCGCGGTGATGTTGACGGCTATCAGCTTCGCCAGTTCGGCTGTTCCATTCTCGAGCAGACCGCCATTGAGCGATACACCCGCATTGTTCACCAATACCGTAATCGTGGCGTCGCTGGTCAGGTGGCTCGCGATCTTCGTCACGCCAGTATCGAGACTAAGGTCTGCCGGCAGCACTTCGACCGTGCGTCCGGTCTCCGAGCGCAGTCGCTTAGCGACCGCCTCCAAGCGTGCCTCGTCCCGCGCGACGAGGATAAGGTCGTGCCCGCGATGCGCGAGCCGATCGGCGTAGACAGCGCCGATGCCGGTGGATGCCCCGGTGACGAGGGCGGTACCTTTGGGATTGTTCGCCATGATCGATCTCCTTGCGCCCCGGGATCGGGGACACTTGCAAAGAGATACTGACTAGACTATCATCACGCAATGGACATTGAAAAATATTCCGCCGGACCCTGTCCCATCGGTCGCGGCCTGGTGATGGTGGGCGACTCGTGGAGCATGCTGATCCTCCGCGACGCCGGTCTCGGTTTGACACGTTTTGATCAGTTCCGCAGCAGCCTGGGCATAGCGCCCAACATTCTGACGCGGCGCCTGACCGCGCTGACGAAGGCCGGCTTGTTGGAGAAAAAGAACTACCACAAACGGCCGCCACGGGACGAGTACCTGATAACAGAGGCGGGACGAGATTTTCTTCCGATACTCCAGGTCATTGGCGCCTGGGGCCGTCGGCACAATGGCAGCGGGGACCTGACTTACGCCGTTGATGCTGAGACTGGAGAGGCGATCGATCCTGTGGTGATCGATCGTCTGACGGGAACACCTATCGGAACACGTCCGCTGCGCCTGGTGCGGCCGGTAGCTTCCGCGTTTCCTGCCGATGCGCCGCGGCCTGGGGTGCCAGAACATCCCGGCTCGCTGAGGTTATCCCCGGCACGATCAGCGAAGCGCCTTTCCCGCCAGCAAGGGGATTCCCCGTGAGCGCTGTAACCATCAGCGCCGACACCGGCTCACTGCAGCCGCCTCTTCTGCCGGCGATGAACCCGCGCACCCGCAAATTGCTCCACGGCGCGATCGTGCCGACGCTGCTCGGTATGGCGTGGCCGAACATCCTGGTGATGTTGGCGCAGGCCTCAACCGGGCTGATCGAGACGTGGTGGGTCGCGCATCTCGGCAGTGACGCGCTGACCGGCATGGCGCTGGTGTTTCCCGGCTTCATGATGATGACAATGATTTCGGGCGGCGCGATGGGCGGCGGCATTTCCTCCGCCATCGCACGAGCGCTCGGCGCCGGCCGGCGGCGAGACGCCGACGCGCTGGTTGTGCACGCCATCCTGATCAATGGCGCGCTGGGATTGTTCTTTTCGGCCCTGCTGCTGCTGTTCGGGCGGCCGCTATATGCTGCGATGGGCGGCCAGGGCGCCTCGCTCAAAGCGGCGATGCTGTATTCCAATGTGGTGTTTGGAGGCACTGTTCTGGTCTGGCTGATGAATGCGCTGGCCAGCGTGATCCGTGGCACCGGCAACATGTTCGTGCCCTCTATGGCGATCTGCATCGGCGTCGTGCTGTTGGTGCCGCTTTCGCCCGCCCTGATCTTCGGCTTTGGTCCGATCCCGGCCATGGGGATCGAGGGCGGCGGTCTCGCCGTGCTCCTGACCTCGACGCTGACTGCCGCTGTGCTTGGCTGGTACATCCTCGCCGGCCGCAGCGTCGTGCGGGCGCGATGGTCCGGCCTGCAAGGGTCAATGCTCGCGGACATCCTGCGGGTTGGTGCGGTCGGCTCGATCAGCACCTTGCAAACCAGTCTGACGATCCTGCTGGCCACGGCGCTGGTCGGAGCGGCAGCAGGGCCAGCTGGCGTCGCCGGCTACGGCACTGGCGGGCGGTTGGAATATCTGCTGATCCCTGTAGCGTTCGGGTTCGGAGGCCCGATGGTGGCACTGGTGGGCACCAACATCGGCGCCGGCCAGCCGGCACGGGCGCTGCGCATTGCATTGATCGGGGGCGCGCTGGCCTTTCTGTTGACCGAGGCGATCGGGGTCGCCGCGGCAATCTGGCCGTATGCCTGGTTGAGGCTGTTCGGCAACGACCCGCAGATGCTGGAGATCGGCGCCGCCTACCTACGCACCGTCGGACCGGCTTACGGCTTCTTTGGTCTTGGCCTATCGCTGTATTTCGCCTCGCAGGGCGCGGGTCGGCTGCTATGGCCGCTGCTGGCCGGACTGTGCCGGGTGCTGATAGCCCTCGGCGGCGGGGGGCTGGCGCTGTATCTGACTGGTTCGCTGCACTGGCTGTTCGGGTTCCTGGCGCTGGCGCTGGTGGTCTACGGCTTGATCCTGATGATCGCGGTCAGGTCCGGCGTGTGGTTTCGTAAACGTTCGGTCGTCCGGCTGAGGAGGAGCAAATGACACAGCCCGTTTGCGTCGTGACCGGTGTCGGTCCGGGCACCGGTTCAGCACTGTCCCGCCGCTTTGCCGCCGGCGGCTATCGCGTCGCCATGCTGGCGCGCACCGTGGCTCGGCTTACCGCGTTGGAGCAGGAGTTGCCGGGCGCAAAGGGTTACGTCTGCGACGTCACGGACCCGGCTCAAGTGGATGCGGCGATGACGGCTATCGAAGGTGAGTTCGGCGCACCATCGGTGCTGATCTATAATGCGGTCGGGGGCGGGTTCGGCTCGTTCCTCGACATCGATCCCGCCATGCTCGAGCGCAACTTCCAGGTTAACGCAATGGGCCTGCTCCATGCCGTTCGCCGGCTGGCTCCGGCCATGACAAAGGCGGGGAAAGGCGCGATCGTCGTGACCGGCAACACGTCAGCCCTGCGAGGCAAGGCCGGATTCGCCGGGTTTGCGCCGACCAAGGCCGCACAACGCATCCTGGCCGAGGCGATGGCGCGTGACCTTGGGCCCAAGGGGGTGCATGTCGCATACGTGGTGATTGATGCCGTCATCGACGTGCCCTGGACGCGCGAGCGCTTCAAGGATAAGGTCGACGACTTCTTCATCAAACCGGCCGCAATCGCCGAGGAGGCCTGGCATGTGATCCACCAGGATCGGTCAGCCTGGTCGTTCAATGTCGAGATCCGGCCATTTCACGAGCCGTGGTAGAGCGGCAGCGCGACCACGAAACTAGGATTGCGACAGCGAAAGCCTGTGCTCGATGAAGTAGCGTCGCAGTATCTCAGGTTTTTGTTCAGTGGCGGCCAGCGCAACATACGTATCGGGCCGAAGCAAATACATTGCATCGCGCGCAAAGCCCGCTTCTGTGTAAGCCTCCTGCCAGGCGAAAGCGTGAAGCAGCAAATTTTGCTGCTTGCACCAGTCGATGAGTGCGGGGTCAGCAGTGCCATACACATGAACCTGCCAACCAATGGAGCGGAAGGTGTCAAAGTTATCAGCGTCCGGCACAGGCGCCCAGGGAAGACGGTCCCCGCCCCGAACGCTTCCCGCTCGGCCTACACTGATGGCGCTGTCATGATAAGCGATGACGATCTGGGATACGGCACTGAACATGTAGTCGCGCGCGGCTTCGAATTTGAACAATGTCGGCACGATCAGCGGAGCGAGACGGGTTCGGACAAAATCCGCAACCCGACCTTCGGCGGTCGCTAAAGTAAAAGCCTTGTCTGTAGTGGCAACGAGCTTGCGGGCAAAGGCACGGCGCTCGGTCTCATACGTATCCAGAAGCGCCTCCGACGCCTGCCCGGCTAAGACGGCCTTCAGTTTCCATGCGAGATTGATGGCGTCGCCGAGGCCGGTGTTCATGCCCTGGCCGCCCGCGGGGCTATGAATGTGGGCGGCGTCGCCAAGCAGAAAACTACGGCCTTTCCGGAAATGCTCAGCAACGCGGTGATGAACGCGATAAGTCGAGAACCAACGGACCTGCTTCACCTCCACTTGCATATTTTGGATCGCGCGGTGGCTGACATCCTCGAAATTCAGAGTCTCGGGATGCTCTGCGCGCTCGTCGCGCACCGTGCCGATCAGCCGAGCATGGCCTTCACCCTTCAGCGGGAAAATCGCCAGGAAGTCGGCTTCGTCCAGATCGACATGCAGCTCGCCATCAAAGGCGGGCCCCGAGGCGTTCACGTCGGCGACGTAAAACACTTGCTGATAGGTGCCTCCGGGAAAGCCGGTGCCGATTGTTTCCCGCACGAGAGAATGGGCTCCATCGCACCCGGCGAGATAACCGGCCTGACAGGTTTCTTCTTGTCCATCCGGGCGTCGTAGTGTGGCGACGACATCGCCGCCAGTATCGTTGAAGCGGAGAAGCTCGGTTTTCCGTTCGACCGCGACGCCCATTGCTTCGAGCCGTTTGATGAGCAGCCGTTCGTGCTGATCCTGTGCGTAGGTGAAGGGGCCATAAGGCGTGAGATCGGCAGCAAAATTTTCGAAGGAGATACGTGTTTGCTTTCTGCCCTGAACCCAAAGGTTGACGGCAGGAACTCGATGGCCTTGCTCGAGAACCTCGTCCGTAAGGTCCAGTTGACGGTATAGCTCGAGCGTACGTGCCTGGACAGCAACCGCGCGCGAGGTTGTGCCAGGGCCGTCCGTCTTATCGATGATGCGTACCTTTACGCCCTGCCGGGTGAGCCATAGGGCCAACACGAGTCCGGTCGGACCTGCTCCGGCGATCAGGACCTCAGTGCGGCTCATAGGCTCCTCCAGCGTAATGCGTGGCCTTTCGTGATATGTGCTGGTCAGTCCGGTCGCGGTCAAGGCTTTCCCAAACCCGGCTTCGCCTACTATGCTCGCCCATTTACTGGGCGCTGTCTGTATCAACAAATCTCATGCCGGCGTTCCAACCCTCAACGGGCATTCGGTTCAAGCGGCCGAAAGGCGGGAGTTGGCCGAAAGCGGAATGGCAGCTTACGGGCGAAGAACTCGAAAAGGTCTCATTCGTAACGCTGCTTAGGGCCCGTCAGGGATCAACCGCTCGGTCTGCGCGATTGGACGGCTTGATAGTGTAGTTCCATTCGCCGCGAAAATCTGCCCGGACGATGTTTATGGCGGCCAGTTGTTCGTCCGAGACGACGATGCCTTTGGGATACTGGTTGTCGTCGAGTTCGCCGATCACCTTCAGGCCGGTCTTGGTCGTGGTGGCTCCGATTAGATCGATGATGACCTGATAGCTGACCAGCGGCTTGGCACGCCAGTTCATGGTGATGAACGAACACAGCCGATGCTCGATCTTGTTCCACTTGCTGGTTCCGGGCGGCAGGTGGTGGACCGTGATGTCAATATCCAGTTGGCTAGCCAGCTTTTGCAATTCGAGCTTCCACAGCCGCACGCGCGATCCGTTGCTGCCGCCCCCGTCGCAGGTGATCGTCAGACGCTTGGCCGCGGGATAGCGCTTGCAGCCGATGTCCTGCCACCAGCGGCGGATCGACTGTACGGCAAACGCGGCGGTGTCATGGTTCATCCCAACACTGACCCAACCAGCGTTGGCGGCAAGGTCGTAGATACCGTATGGCACCGCCCGACCCAGTTCCTTGATCAGAAAATCATGCACGCGAACCGCTTCGGGTTCGCCTTGCGGACGCCATTCCCGGCCGGCGTTTTTGAAGTCTCCAACCAGTTCTTTCTTCTTCGTATCCACTGAAATCACCGGCTGCTGCGCCGCCAACGCCGTCGTCACGCTCTGATTGATATGGCTAAACTGCGCGTCCCGGTCGGGATGATCGCCACCCTCATTGGTCTTGCTGTTGGCTTGCAGACTGAACTTCTGCGCTTTTAACAATTCACCGACCACGGTGCGACTGACCCGATGCCCACGCGCCACAAGCTCCGCCGCCAACTGCCGCAGGCTCTTGCAGGTCCAGCGCAACGGCGACATCGGATCGCCCCTGGCGCCGGGTTCGACCAGCGCCATCAGTTCGCGCAATAGGTCAGGGTTACTGACGACCAGTGGCTTGCGTCCGCCCCCCGCACGTCGCACCCGGCCTGCCAACAGACCACCTGCCTCAGCCAGGTCTTTCAGGCCGCGCCCGATCGTGCTGACCGCGATGCCGGTCGCTCCCGAGACGGCAACGATCCCCCCGTAGCCCGCCGCTGCGGCTTCGGTGGCGGCAAACAACCGTCGTTCTCGCTCGTTGAGGTGCGGCGACAAGGCGGTAAATCGGTCACAAATCGGGGCTGGATCGATCATCCACGAACATTATCGTTCGCCGCCTCTGTCGAGAATCCCGGCTCTAAAGGTCAGCCGACGCGAGTCGGTTGTTCCCGGACAGGCCCTTAGCGCGTATGGTGAGCTGTCGTTCGTCAGTTCCGGCCGGGTTGGTCGCACGCCCGGGCTGCATCTGATCCGCGTCGGCCGTCTGACTGACGATGCACGTCGGCTTGTCCCGCCGGTTCGTCCAGAACCGAGATGGTCGCGGTCATACCGGCTGACAGCACGATCGGGCATGGCACGTCGTCTAGCTCCACCCGGATCGGAATGCGTTGCGCAAGACGCACCCAAGTGAAAATCGGATTCACCGACGGCAGCCCCTGCACACCCGGCGCAGAGTCCGGAACGTTGATGCCGTGACCAAACCCCGCGACATGTCCCCATGCCGGCCGGCCCGGATAGGCCATCAGCACCATCCGCACCGTGTCGCCAAACCGGATGCGCGGCAGCTGGGTTTCCTCGAAATACCCGACCACCCAGAAGCTGTCGGCGTTCACCAGCGTCACCGCCGGTTGACCGGCCGTGGCGAAGCCGCCTTGTTGCAGGATCAGATCGGAGACCCAGCCATTCACCGATGAACGGACCGTGGTGCGCTCCAGGTCGAGCCTTGCCTGATCGAGGGCGCCGGTTGCCTCCACCACCGCATCGTTGGCCGCCTGGGCGATGCCGACGGCATTCGGCCGCTGCTCAGCTGACACGGACAGGTCCGACAGCCGGGTCCGACGCGTCGCCTCCGCTTCCAGATAGGTTGCCTGTGCCTGGGCCTGCGCCAGCCGTCCAGTCGCCTGCTTGAGTTTGTTCTCGTAGCTGCGGGGATCGATCTGGAACAGCACGTCGCCCTTGTGAACAAACTGGGTATCCGTGAGGGGCAACGAAACGACTGTGCCCAACACTTCGGGCGCCACTTGGACGGTATAGACCCGCACTCGTCCATCCCGCGTCCACGGTGTGTATTCGTAGTAGTTCCAGGCCATCCAGGCGAGCCCTATCGCAGCAGCGAACGCGATCAGCGTGGCGATGAAGTTAAATGAAGCTGGCGGCTGCCACGGACGCACTGGCATCGTTACCACCCACTAGAACGGAGCGACAGTATCAGCAGGGCGGTGATCGCCACCAACAGGCTCAGGTCAAATAAGGCTCAATTCCATACGAAACGGTTAATGCCGGTCTTATCCAGAAGACGCCGCAAAATCACCGAGACGACCAATGCTACGGCCAGACAGATCAACGCCGGGCTGACGAACACGCCGATCAAGTCGATTTCGCGCAACGGGATCACCGCGCGTGTTCCCCCGCGAAACCAGGCCAGCGTTTCAGTTCGTCCGCATCGATAAGCAGCGACAAGGCAACGATCTGGTCATGCTGAAGCGCCGAATGGTCCACATGGTTGGCCAGCTGTCTTAAAGCGGAACCGGCCTCTAGGCCTTTCCCCCGCACGATTGCGCCGACCTGTCGCCCGAGATCGGCGTCCTCGCGCCGGAGCGCCAAAACCAGCAAGCCGGCCAGCAGCAGCGTCTGGCCACCGTCCACGGCGCCGTCTTCGCCCCCAACCTGGCTGAGCCGGTCGAACATCCGGGCGAGCCAGCGATCGGTCTCTGGGCGCAGCAAGTCCGGCATGCGCACGCTGGCAAGAAAGCCCTTGGCCATCCGTCGCCTGGCGCGCCAGCACCGTGTCGAGGCAGATGCCGGCGGCGGGAGGGCGGAGAAGGCGATCACAGCCAGCCCCAGGCCCAGCAGGGTCGCCACCACGCCATTCAGCGTCGCGGCCAACTGATATTGCATGACATTGGTCGGCCCGACGACATTCAACACCACCAGGCCGTAGCCCCCGCCGGACACCGCGCGCACGTCCGAACGCCCCAGCGCCGCCAGCATGACCACCGGCATGAGCACCGCCGCCAGCAGGGGAAAACTGCCGTTTGTCGTTAAGACGCTGTAACGCACCACAACGCCGACGACAGCAGCGAGTGCGGCCCCGACGAGAAAGTTTCGTGTCGCGACGATCGGATTTGGGCGCGCGGCCAGGAGCATCGACGCGAGCGCTGTCCAAGTTACTGCGGTTGCCCCCGACGGCCAGTCGGACAGGTACCAGAAGCCATTGGCCAAGGAGACGGCCACGGCGGTTCGTAAGGCATTGTTGAAGGCCTGGCGTCCATCCCGGTCGATCGACAGCGGCCGAACGGGCGTGTGGCGGTTGCCGGCCCGCCGTCCCGCGCGCAGCAGCCGGCTGGCCGCCCGGACGCACCGCAACTGTCGGTCCACGCCGGCGAAATGATTTCCCAGCAGCGCGCTGGCCTCACTGCCGTCCCTCGGCCCCAACCTGCGCTGCAGCAGACCGACGGCGAGCACGTGCAACAGCCGGATTGGGGCGTCATTAACGGCGCGTCGGCCGGTCTGCAGTGACGGTTGTTCGGTGAACGCGTCGCCCACTGCGGGATCCAGCGCCAGAACCTGGGAAACCGGCGGTTCGGGCACGTTGTCGCTGCGCTGGACCACCCGCAGCCATTCGCCGCAGGCGGTCGCCGCGGTGTCCAGCCGGCCAGCCAGGCCGGTGCTGACCTCGCCCACGCCGGGGGCAACCAGAACGGCCGAAGCATGGGCGCAGGCGATGCCCAACAGTAGCGTCGAGCATCGGTCGACCGCTACCTGGAAGACCAGATCGGGCTGCTCCACATTGCCCAGCGTCACGATCGGCACCGTGTAGCCCATCAGGGCGAACCCATACGACCGCTGCCCGCGCTCCATGCTGGCAGGTGCCGTCAACAGGCCGAGCCACAGCGCGATGGCGGCATCAAAGGCGAGCGTGGACTGGGCGAAGTTCGCGGTCAGCGCGACCGCGACGACACATCCGGCGATAGTGCTAATAGCTCGCCACAGGCTCTTCTGCAGCGAACTGGCGCGCGTCGCCAGTGAGACGGACAGCACGGTCCAGCCCGCCCATTCCGGCCGATCGAGTTCCAGCAGCATGGCCAGGTAAACGGCCACGACAGATGTCAGCGCGAGCCGAACCGCACTCACCGCCTCTGTCGGCCACCATAGTCGCGGCATCCTGGACGCGGTTGCCGCGCACCAGACGCGAACAGATCGGCCCAGCCGATGCAGATGGTAAGTTGTCGCCACCGCGTAGGAACCTTCCGTCCCTGCGCACTGTGTTCACCGACTTTCGTGTGTCAATCCCTGGTTCGCGGCTGCAACGGGCAGGGCCTGCGACATGCGTGTCGTTTCACACGACGGCGATGATTGGTTCGGCAGGCAGAGACTTGAAGGCCGAGCTGATCCGCGATCCCGCAACCGCACGTTTTTTGGGACAAACGCTCCACCAAGCACCTGGCGGTGCATGACGCCGGTCCGTTCCGCCGGATTATGCGACGTACGCAGATCGTCGACGACAGGGTTTACTGAACGATCGGCCGCTTCGGAGCACGATAGGATCGACACTAAACGTCTGGGATGGGCGCAAAGCAGGCCTTGGTTCAACGACCCCTGTATTCAACCGTTTTTGAAAACTCATACGTTCAAACTGACCCACACCCCATGCCAGCGAGGGCCTAGGAGTGACGGCGGCTGAAAGAGCTCCGTTGCGACTTTGACCCGGTTCGCACGACAGGGGTATGGAACTCGCCTGCTTGCGCTCTGCACAGTCAGGCGGTCGGCTAAGAAGCTCCATACCGGCTTAAGCTTGGCATAAACAAAAAAGGGGAAACGCTGTGCACACACCGTATTCGACACTGCGGAAATATCTGACCGGGACCGCCGTCGCGATCGGCGTGCTGACCGCCACGCCGGTCTTCGCCGACGATGCACTCGATCAGGCGATGAAAAACGACAACAACTGGGCGACCTACGGCCGCACCTTCGCCAACACGCGTTTCAGCCCGCTCAACCAGATCACCGACCAAAACGTCGGGCAGTTGAAACTCGCATATGCCTTCCAGTTAGGCGCGCTCCGTTCCAACGAGGCCACACCCATCGTGATCGGCGACACGCTCTATGTTCCCTCCTCCTCCGGCCCGCGCAGTGTATACGCGCTCGACGCTCGGACTGGGAAAATCCGCTGGCAATACCAGCCCGTCATCGCCGAGGATGTCGAGCCTTTCGTCTGCTGCGACCTCGATAGCCGCGGCGTCACCTATGCCGACGGAAAGATCCTGTTCGGAACGCTCGATGGGCGCCTGATCGCGCTTGACGCAAAGACCGGCAAAGAGGTCTGGAAGACCGAGGTCGTCGACTACAAACAGGGTTCGGCGATCACCTCGCCCCCGACGATCGCCAAAAATCTTGTGATCTCCGGCTTTGCCGGCGGCGAGTATGGCGTACGCGGTGCGATCCAGGCCTTCGACCTGGCCACCGGCAAGCGGGTTTGGCAGACCTATACAATTCCGGGCCCGGGGGAGGCGGGCAACGATACCTGGAAAGGCGACAGCTGGCAGCATGGCGGCGGCGCGGCGTGGCAGGTGGGCTCCTACGACCCGAAAACCAACACGGTGTTCTATGGCACCAGCAATCCCGGCCCGTGGAACGCAGCGGTGCGCAGCACCGGAACATCGGACTTCGGCAAGCTGACCAATGCGGGTTCGTCCGCGACCCTGGCACTCGACGCCGATACCGGAAAGATCAAGTGGGAGCTCCAGTCGACGCCGGCAGAGGCCTGGGATTATGACGGCGTGAACGAGCTCGTGCTCGCCGACATCACGATCGACGGCCAGAAAACTCCCGTCATGATGAAGGCGGACCGCGACGGCTTCTTCTTCGTCGCCAATCGCGACACAGGAAAGTTGATCTCGGCGAAACCATTCGTTCCGGTCAACTGGGCCAAGGGCTACGATGAGGAGACCGGTCGTCCGGTCGAGGATCCGGCCAAGCGTCCGCGCCTCGATTACAAAGCACCGATATTTGCCCAAGCTGGATGGGTGGCAAGAACTGGCAGCCGATGTCGTTCAATCCGGGCACCGGTTTGATCTACGTGACGACCAACAACATGTGCCAGGACATGCAAGGCGCGGAGATAAACTACCGCCGCGGCGCATTCTATCTCGGCAACGATTTCGCGGTTAACCCCGGCCATGGTGACCATCTCGGTCAGTTGCTGGCGCTTGATCCCGCAACGCAGAAACCGGCCTGGACGATGGACCTGCCGTTGCCCTGGAACGGCGGCACGATGACGACGGCCGGAAACCTGGTGTTCTTCGGCGACATCAACGGGATGTTCCACGCGCTCGACGCCAAGACCGGCAAGCCGCTCTGGGAGATCAACGTCGGCAGCGGCGTCGGGGCAGGGCCGATGACCTTCTCGGTCGACGGTAAGCAATACATTGCCATTCTAGTTGGTCGCGCTGAGTCGCCGCCTGCGTTCATGGGCGAGGTCGGCAAGAAGATCTTCGCCGCTACACCGGAAGGCGGAACGTTGTTCGTGTTCTCGCTGTAGTGACACGGTTGGACTTGAAGGCCCGGCGGCATGCATGGAGCATCGCCGCCGGGTTGCTCTGTTTAATAGTCGCCGGCCTTGCGCTGATCCGGCCCGTGCATGCCCAGGAAGAAGTGGCACCATTTCGCCTGTGCGCCGACCCGGACAACCTCCCGTTCAGCAGCACGAGCGAGGCGACGCCGGGCTTCTACATCGAGTTGGGACGCGACATAGCCCAGGCGTTGGGGCGCCCATTCCAGCCGGTCTGGGTGCCGACCTACTACACCAAGCGTCAGGTGCGTCTGAAGATGCTGGCCGGTCAGTGTGACGGCTTCGCCGGCGTGCCGGACGACGCCAGTTTCATGGGGCCACGTCTGATCTTCTCGCGACCGATCGTCCAACTCGGATACGCGCTCGTCGCGCCGCCCGCGATGGGCGTAGCCGGCGTCGCGGACCTTCGCGGCCATCGCGTTGCGGTGCAGTGGTCCTCACCGCCGCAGGACCTTCTGGCCGCCGAGAACGATGTGCAGACCGTCACGGTGCTCTCGCCGGAAGAGGCGATGCAGGACCTGCGCGACAACAAGGCCGATGCGGCGTTCATCTGGGGCGCGACCGCCGGCTGGTTGAACACCACGGTCATGCACGGAGCCTATCGCATCGTCCCGGTTGCAGGAGACCACATGCAATGGAGCGCCGCTATCGCGTTTCCCCGCGACCGGACAGTCCTCCACGACGACGTCGACCGCGCCCTCGCCGGGCTCGGTGCATCGATCAACGCCCTTGCGGCCAAATACGGCTTTCCCACCGCTTCCGGGACGGCGGCCAACCTCGCCGAGGCCACAACCGACGCTTCGAAACCACCGGCAACCGCGCCAGTCGTGGCGTCGAACCCCGAAGACATCGTGGCCGGCCAGAAGCTCTTCAACGAGAACTGCGCGCACTGTCACGGACCAAACGCCGTTCAAGGCGAGCAACGCCGCAATCTACGACTGCTGCGGCAGCGTTACGGCGAAGAAATGCCTAAGACGTTCATATTCACCATGACACACGGACGGGTCAGCAAAGGAATGCCAAACTGGAGCGGCATCATCACCAATGACGAGTTCCAAAAGATCCTCGCGTTTCTCACGTCGGTGCAAGAACCCGCGCCCTGATCAGCCTTCCGAAGTAAAACGATAGCGAATATTTCGCCGATAGGTCTCCCCGGGCCTCAGAACAGCGGACGGGAAGTTCGCGTGGTGCGGTGAGTCGGGAAGCCCTTGAGGCTCCAGCGCCACTCCCGCCGATTGGCGGTAGATGACCCCGCCATGACCGGCGAAAGCGCCGCTCAATTTGTTGCCGGTGTAAACCTGAACGCCGGGCTGATCGGTATGGATCTCCAGCACCCGGCCGCTGAGCCGGTCAAGAACTTTGACCGCGGGGCCATCACCGCCAAGGACAAAGCAATGATCGTAGCCCAGCCCGTAGAATATTTGCGGGTCAGGCTGCAGAATCCGAGCGCCCAGGCGCGTCGACTGACGAAAGTCGAAGGGTGTTCCTTCGACGGATCGAATTTCACCGGTCGGAATCTGCTGGGCGTCGGTCGGCAGGAACGCCTCGGCGGCGATGGTGACCTCGTGGTCCAGCACCTCGCTGGAAGCGGGACCGCCAAGGTTGAAATAGGGATGCGCGCTCAGGTTCACCATCGTCGGCTTTGTCGTCTGCGCCTCGAACGTTAGCGACAAGGTATCCGCGTTGAGTTGAAAGGTTGCCCGGACGGTCACCTCGCCCGGGAACCCTTGATCACCATCCGGGCTGACGAGGCTCAAGGCCAAGGTAGGGAGCGGGTCCGCGGCGGCGGTGACGACATCCCACAGACGTTTGCTAAAGCCTTCGGCGCCCCCATGCAGCGTGTTCTCGCCGTCGTTCCGGGACAGCGTGTAGGTCTGGCCGTCCAACGTGAAGCTCCCGCTTGCGATGCGGTTCGCGTAGCGCCCGAGCAGGGTTCCGAAAGAGCCCGCGGTGCTGTAGCCGTCGACGCTGTCGAAACCCAGCAGGACGTGATCGCGTCGACCGTTCCGGTCGGGGGCCTCGATGCTCACCATGCGGCCGCCGAAGTCGGTGATGCGGACCCGCAGTTGGTCGTTTTCCAAAGTGAAGAGCGATGTCTCGCGACCGTCCGCTATCCGCCCAAATGGTTCGGAGGGTAAAGCTGCCATATTCGGTTTCCCCGTGTTGCCCTGTGCGCCCCTTGATCCCCGTCCGCTCCCGGGTGACGATGACCCAACATAAACCGGGGGGAACAGACATGCCACGGCTGGACGGAAAAGTAGCCGTCGTCACGGGCGCCGGAACCGGCATCGGTCGCGCGACCGCCCAATTGTTCGCGCGCGAGGGCGCCAAGGTCGTGGTCGCTGAATTGAACACAGAGGCCGGAGAGCAGACCGCGCAACTAATCGTCCAGACCGGTGGCGAGGTGATCGCCGTCAGAACCGATGTTACCGACGCCGACAGCATCCAGGCAACCATCGAGCAGGCGGTGCGGCACTACGGCGCATTGCACGTGCTGCACAACAACGCCGGCGGCTCCACTGCTCGGGACAGCGACGTGACGCAGGCGCCACTGGAGGAGTTCTGGCGCGTCATCAAGCTGGATCTGTTCGGCACGTTCCTCGGCTGCCGCTTCGGCATACCGGCGATCATCCGGTCGGGAGGTGGTTCGGTGATCAACATGTCTTCGAACGTCGCCCTGATGGGCATCCCCGGGCGCGATTGCTATACCGCCGCCAAGGGCGCGGTCGCCTCCATGACCCGATCCATGGCGGTCGAGTTCGCCCCCAACGTCCGGGTCAACGCCATCGCGCCATCCGTCACGATGACCGAGCGCGTGGCCAAGCTGGTGGCTGGCAATCCCACTTTGGACAAGCTGGCGGGCTCTCACCTGCTGGGTCTGATCGAACCAAAGGACATCGCCAATATGGCGCTGTTCCTGGCGTCCGATGAGACCAGGAAAGTAACCGGACAGGTCTATCCGGTCGATAGCGGCGTCACGATATACTGAATGGGAAAGTAACAATGAAGATTAAGCGCGTCGAACATATCGCCATCGCTGTCGACTCGATGCAGCAGTCGCTCGACCTGATGCGCGATACCTTCGGGCTCGAACTCGGAATACGAGGAGCAGATCGGGGCCACGAAACTGGCGATGCTGCCGGTCGGTCAGAGCTACATCGAACTGCTGGAGGGACAAGGCCCTGAATTGGGCGTCACGAAATGGATCGCTGAAAAAGGCACCGGCCTGTTTCACATCTGTTTCGAGGTCGATGATATCGAGGGCGCCATCGCCGAACTGAAAGCCAAGCAGGTGAAGCTGCAGAGTGAAACCTGGCGCACCGGCCATGGCGGCTCAAAGATTGTGTTCGTGGACCCCTCGGCGACCGGAAACGTCGTCATCGAACTCGCCGAATTGGTGCACTGACGATGACCGGTTTCGTTCATCCGGAATTTCTGGTCGAGACGGAGTGGCTCGCCCAGCACCTGACCGATGTCGTTGTGCTGGATTGCACGACGCATCTGATCCCCGACCCCAAGATCACCTACACGGTGAAGCCTGGCCGCGAGGATTTCGAGCGCGGTCACATTCCGGGCGCGCAATTCTGCGACGTGTCGCGGGATGTTTCCGATACGACGCAGAAGCTGAATTTCATGCGGCCAACGCCGGAGGATTTCGCTGCTGCAATGTGTCGTTTCGGGATCAGTAATGGGAGCCGCGTTATAACCTACAGTACCGCCAATCCGTGGTGGGCGACCCGGGTCTGGTGGCTGCTGCGCGAATTCGGGCACGACAACGCCGCGGTACTGAATGGTGGCTGGCAGAAATGGACGGCGGAAAATCGCGCGGTCGAAACAGGCCCCGGACACAACCGCTCCGCGGGCGATTTCGTCGTGCGCGAGGTGCGTAACCTGATGGTGGGCAAAGATCAGGTGAGGGCAGCCGTTGGCGATGCCGGGGTCTGCACGCTGAACGCTCTTCTGCCGGCGCAGCATACTGGCAGCGGAGGCAACAGTTATGGGCGGCCTGGGCGGATCGCCGGCAGCGTAAATGTGCCAGCCGCTCATTTGCTCGACCCAGTGACCAACGTGTTCCTGCCACCCGATGAACTGCGCCGCCGCATGGGGGCTGTTGGAGCGTTGGATCGTCCCGTCATTGCCTATTGCGGTGGCGGCATTGCCGCGAGCGCCGATGCGATGATCCTGACGATGCTAGGCCACACCGACGTGCGGATCTACGACGCCTCTTTGTCGGAGTGGGCGAAGGACGAAAGCCTGCCGATGGAGACAGGTTGAACAGGGTGGAGCAACGGTTCGGCGGGAACAGGCGGCCCCTCCGTCATGGCCAGGCGCAGGCCTGCCATCCACGGCTTGTGGAGACCCGCGCCGCTGGCCAGTAATCATCCCATAAGCCTAACAGGGGGAAACAAGAATGCGCTTGAAAAACAAAACTGGCATCGTCACCGCCGCCGCATCCGGCATGGGTCGCGCCGGCGCGATCCGTTTCGCTGCCGAAGGCGCCTCGGTAGCGGTGGTGGACCTGAACAAGGAAGCGACCGACACCGTCGTGCGGCAGATCTCCTCCGCCGGCGGCAAAGCGATCGGCCTGTCGGGAGACCTGACCAACGACGAATTTGCCCGCGACATCGTTCGCGAGACCGCCAAGCATTTCGGCGGCCTTGATTTCGTCTGGAACCATGTCGGCACCCCCGGACCAGCCTCCATCGAGGGGCTCGACTGGAAGGACTTCGATTTCGCGATCGATCTGAATGTCCGCAGTGTTCTGGTCACCACCGAGGCGGCCTTGCCGGAACTGCGCGCCCGCGGCGGCGGATCGATCGTGTTCACCGCCTCGACGTCCGGCTTGCAGGGATCGCCCTACAGTCCGGTCTACAACATCGCCAAATTCGGCGTTGTGGGATTGGTGAAGGGTCTGGCAAAACGCTACGGGCACGAGAACATTCGCGTCAACGCCGTCTGCCCCGGTACCACCGACACGCCCATGCTGCGGGTCTTCGTTGCTCGTCCTGACAGCCAGATGCCCGCTGGGGAAACGCCGGAAACGTTGGTCGCCAAACGAGGTGTTCTTAATCCGATGCGGCGCGTCGCCCAACCGGAGGAAATCGCCAACGCCGCGTTATTCTTGCTGTCGGACGAGGCGTCGTTCATTAACGGCGTCGCGCTGCCGGTGGACGGGGGTGCGACCGCCTGAGGCTTCCCCTGGGAGAAGGCCAGTCACGGAATTGGCTGATCACTTTGGAGGACCGTCAAAACCCGGGTGTGCTGGTCCAATAAGCTCAAAATGGCGGCGTCGTTGGCGTTCGTCCACATCCCAACGGCATTGGGGCCGTCTCCCCAACCCACGCTTATTCGCTTTCCCTCCTGTTGCCACTTATCGAGTTTGGCCCTGAACGTGATCGCGTGCGCCCCCCTGGCGCACCAATAGTCTGCCCAAGGATCGACGATGAACCCGTGCCCTGGGGGTCCAAATTCCGCCCATGAGTGGGCGAAGGTCATGGGCAGTCCGTAGTGGGGTTCCAAGCCCCATCCCGATCCTTTCGTTTTCCGATTTCCAGCCGTAATGAGCCACATATCGTTAGGCGCGACCCCCTTCATGCTAGCGATATAGATGGCGACACACGCCATCTGGCCGCAGTTACCGGCCCTCTGACCTCGCATAGCGCCATATAGCGTGGCGCCGGCTTCCAGCGGTGTTTGGCCCGAAAAGTTATCCTGGCTAATTAGTCCATCAGCCATTGGGAAACGGAGCGCTTGCTGATCTACCCTTGACACAGCCTTATCCCACCCAATTTTCGTCGCCAACTTGAACCTGTTCTCGTATTCCTTGTTATTTGATTTTAAGTCGCCTTTATAGAAGTCCTTGGTGGCTTCATAAGTGATACCAAGTCGCCTAAACATTGACACACGCCCAGCTGCGCTGGCCGAGTGAGCGAATGCGGTCTGGATCGTCGATCAGGAAATGCCAGGCCTGTTTGCAGGCCTCGACGATGTCCTCGTAGCTGTCCCAGACCCTGGAGCAGAGTTTGTTTTGCCGCAGGTAGTCCCAGACGTTCTCCATCGGGTTCAACTCCGGCGAATAGGCGGGCAGGGTCAGCATGGCGATGTTGTCAGGCACCACCAGTTGCCGACCGCGCTGATGCCAACCAGCGCCATCGCAAACCAGCAGAGCCTGAGCGCCGGCGGTAACCTGCGTGCTGACTTCCCCCAGATGCAGGTTCATTGCCTCGGTATTGGCGTGAGGCGTGATCATGGCGGCGCCGACCCCGCGATCTGGACAGATGGCGCCAAACAGGTAGGCAAAATCATGCCGATTATCGCGCACCATCAACGGCCGCGCGCCGACCGGGGCCCAGATGTAGGCGTGAGTTCCTTGTTGACCGACCCTGGCCTCGTCCTGGAACCAGATCTCCAGCGGTACCGGCGTAGCCGCCGTGGTGCTGAGCAGCGCCGCCTTGGCCAGGCTGGCAAAGTTCCTCTTAAACGTCACCTCGGCTTCAGGATCCTTCTTGGGATGCACGGGCCGCGGTTGCAGGCGGGTTAGGCGGAACTGATTAAGCCACTTGCTGATGGTGTGCACATGCACCGTTACGGAAAACCGCTGCGCCACGACGCTCCGCAGATCCA
Source organism: uncultured Alphaproteobacteria bacterium (assembly GCA_963772355.1). Classification (GTDB taxonomy): domain Bacteria; phylum Pseudomonadota; class Alphaproteobacteria; order Acetobacterales; family Acetobacteraceae; genus Rhodopila. The sequence goes on from CAVYXX010000136.1 coordinate 82,331, forward strand.
CGCAGCGCCAGCGAACGACTTTGTCGGTTGCTGGATCGGGTCCTTTGACGACCAGTTCGCGCAACTCGGCCCTCTGCTGCTCGGTCAACGCGGGCACCCGTCCGGGCGGGCAGCGGGATTTGAGGCCTTCGACGCCGGATGCGTTGTAGCGATGCACCCAGTCGCACAGGGTTTGGCGGTCCATGCCGGCCAGTGCCGCCGCCTCGCCGCGCGGACGGCCGTCGATCACCAGCGCCAGAGCCAGCAGTCGACGAACCTGCGCACTGTCTGGACATTTGCTCGACAGCGCCCGCAGTTCCCCACTGGTATGGTCCCTTCGTGTGAGACCCAGCGCAGCGCCCATCCAATATCTCCGTCATCCAATTCGCATACCCGGACAGCGAATCGAAATAACCGGGCCTTGAAAACCCCAGAAAGTCGAGGTCATCGCGACTTGGTATGAGACGTGCCTGTTCTGCTGTCGCCATTCCCATTCCCCGTATTGCTCGATCTCAATCAGTGTAACCGATATCAGATCACACCGAAGGCGAACACTACGTCGACATAGGGGACGAGGAGGACCTTGTCGAAAGCAATGCCTTCCCGGTGACGCCTTGGCACGCTACTTTCTTACGGAGCCGTAACCAACAGCCGGTACGCGTGTAAATGACATCGGAGATCCAGGGGGCAGCCATCAATCCCACTGCCCCCCCGCATCCGTCCCGGCCGCGGCCATGGCTGCTCACCAACTCACGTTCCATGACTTCCTCTCCGCAATGAACCCGCTGCAATATCTGCCTGTAGTGGGCACAATCTACCGAGCGGTGACCGGTGACGTGATTCCGGAGGCGTTGCGCGACCTCGGCTCCATGTTGGTAAGTGGACTGTTAGGCGGTCCCATCGGGCTCGGCATGAATATTGCGACGATGATCGGGGAAAAGGTCACTGGAATAGATCCGGAGAAGATCTTCGCATCGCAACCCAAGGCGTCGGTGTCGGCGATGGCTCCGCCAGAAACACTTCCCGCAACGGCGCCGGCTCCATCAGCCTCATCCCCGCCTGCCTCTGGGCCGCCTGCAGATGCTGACGCCGGCTCGGCTCAGCTTGCATGGAGCTCGACCCAGCTTGCGGCCTATGGCGTCCGGTCGAGCGCGGACGGGACCTTGACGCTTGGGGATATCGAGGGAGCGGATGTGCTCAACACCGTCCAGCTCGTCCGGCTCGGCCACGCCGCCGCGGCCTATGCCGCCAACCAGACCATGCCGATAAGAACCGCGGCCCAGGGAGGCTGATAGGGCGGCTGACAGGCGTCAACCAAAGCGCAGTACTGACTTGCACGCCGTTACCATGATCTCCACCAGCACATCCGGCGCGGCCATCTCGGCTTGAACGCAGGCGCGAGCGGGGGCGCCGTCCTTCGGTAGCCACGGGGTCCAGATCTCGTTCATCAACACCCGGTCCTTGATGTGCTTCACCCAAATTACCGCCTGCAGCAGCCGGGTCTTGTCCGTCCCATGATGTTCCAGCATCGCGTCGATCTGCGCCAGCACGTCGGCTGTCTGTCCCTTGATATCTTGCTTGGTGTCGCGGGCCGTGATCCCCGGCAGGTAGACAAAACCGTGGTATTCGACGGCCTTCGAGAGGATCGGGCCAGGTTCGGTACGGATGATCTTGCTCATTCGGCTGCTCCAGTTCAACGGATCGCAGCGTTCTAAGGCAAGACCCCACGTCCGGCCAGAGCATGGCGGATTGCTCCTTGCCGCCTCGATTGAGCCGCTGCTCGGTTCCGTCGCCTTCGTCCGCAGCGCTCCAGACCCGTATGTGCCGCCCGATTAGGCACCATTTTGCGAAAAGCGCCGCTGGGATCTGGCTTCTCTGTTGTCACGTCAAAAGTCGCCCGAGTGGATTTATCAGTGGTCTCGCATCGGGCGTGATCCCCGGCAGCGGTCGCGGGGATACGCCTGATGCTCGAGATAGCCCACGAATGCCGCGCCCGGAACTTAGACTACTGTGCCAGAGCTCTTACTGCGTCTGAGACCCCAAGCCGGAAGGGTCGGCCGAGACAGTGACCGCCTGATAAACGAGGTTGCGCATCTCATGGCGATAATGACTGCTCTTGGCCAACCCCTTTGCATCAAACGGGTCCTGTATCATCAGGGCTGCCACCAATTTCTCTCTGGGATCGACCCAGAAATAGGTGCCGTATGCGCCCGCCCAGGAAAAGTCACCAACCGACCCAGGCAGCGGATTGTGCCCGACATTCTTGCGAACCAAGAACCCCAATCCAAAACCTTCACCCATTTCAGCCGTGGGAGCCAGGTCCCCCAGCAACCCGATGAAGCCGGCGTTGTAACTGATTCCCGGCGGCAGATGATCAGTGGTCATGAAGGCGACCGTCTTGGGCGACAGCAACCGTACACCGTCGAGTTCGCCTCCGTTAAGCAGCATTTGACAGAACCGCACGTAATCCTCGGCCGTGGACACCATACCACCACCTCCCGACAACCACCTCGGCCTGTTCGTGAGGTTGTCCGCCATCGCAGGCCTCTTCCCACTCGCTTGCTCCACCTGCGGCTCGGCGATGTTGCCCGCCTGGGACTGACTGACCGAAAACCCGGTAGCAGCGAGGTTCAGCGGCTTCGCGATCCGCTCCTGCACGAACTGGTCCAAATCCTCTCCGGACACCACTTCGACGACGCGGCCAAGCACATCCGTCGACATGCCGTATTCCCATGCCGTTCCCGGTTGGTGAACGAGCGGCGCCTTGGACAGCTTGGTGACCATGTCGGCAAGAGACTGGTCAGGATCTGAAACTTTGGCGTCCAGATAGGCTTGCTTGATCGACGAATCTTCTACGGAAAATACGTACGTCAGGCCCGAGGTATGGCGTAGCAAATCCTGCACAGTCATCGGACGTTTGACGGGCGCTCGTTCCGCGCCAACTTTCAGGTCATTGAATTCGGGAAGATACTGCGACACCGGAGCAGCGAGGTCGATCTTGCCCTGCTCGACCAACATCATGATCGCCACCGATGTGAACGGCTTCGACATTGACGCTATGCGAAAGATCGCGTCGGACTTCATTGACACGCTGCCTTCGCGGTTCTGATAGCCGATCGCCTTCTCGTAGGCGATCTTCCCGTCGCGCGCGACCACCACGACCGCGCCTGGGATCTCGCCGGCATCGACGCCCTGCTGAAATGTATCGGTGAGGCGGTTCAGCCGCTCTGACGACATACCAACGGCCTCCGGCGTGGTCTTCGGAAGAGTTTGCGCGAGCACAACGGTTGACAAAGCCGTTGTCAACATCAAGACCGAAGCCGTCCAGAGAGCGGACTTCTCAAAGCAATGCCGCAGATTGGTCCACTGTCCGATCATTTGTGTGCGTTGTCGCATTGAACTTCCTCCTCCGTGTTCATCTTGATTGTTGCAAGCGACCACCATTCTTGAGGTCGCCGGTCACAGTCGCGCGCAGCAAAAACGAAAGATCGAGCGTGCGGTCTAACCTTCGTGGCGCACGCCACCAGTCCACACTTGTCCCGGCCCCGCTGTCAAGGCAATCCCGGCCTTTACTCAGGGGAGTCGCATTTCGAATTTGCTTGACCTTCGATTCCCTCTTGCCCGGCTCGAAGCAGATCGACTCTACGCGATGGCCTGAGAAACTCACGTCGGGAGGCTACGTTGGAAGAGTTTGGCGCATGCTGGGAGGGTCTTGAAGACCCACGAACCGGGAATGCCACGCTGCATCACCTGCACGACCTCCTGATGATCGCGCTGTGTTCGGTGATCTGCGGCGGCGAGAACGCCATGGACATGGCGGCATTCGCGAAGGCGAAGGAGCCATTACTTCGCGGCTTTCTGCGGCTGCCCAACGGCGTGCCAAGCCACGACACCTTCAGCCGGCTGTTCCGTTTGCTGGATCCTGCGCCGTTCGGGGCTGCTTTTCAGCGGTTCATGGCGGTGTTTTCGCAACAATGTCAAGGCGTTGTGGCCATCGATGGCAAGGTTCTACGCCGCTCGCACGACCATGCCAGCGGTAAATCAGCGCTGCATATGGTCAGCGCCTGGGGATGCGAGCAACGCATGGTGCTTGGCCAGATCGCTACGGATGCGAAGTCGAACGAGATCACCGCGGTGCCAAAACTGCTTGCGATGCTGTCGCTGAAAGGCACCATCGTCACGGTTGATGCGCTTAATTGCCAACGCGCCATCGCGCAACAGATCGTCGATCAGGGCGGCGATTATGCCCTGGCGCTGAAAGGAAATCAGGCGACCCTGCATGACGATGTCAGGCTGTTTCTCGACGATCCAGCCCGGGCGGGCGGCGTTACCGCGCAAACGGTCGATGGGGATCACGGGCGGATCGAGACCCGCACCGCCAGCGTTTCAACCGACATCGGCTGGCTTCAGGAAAATCATGATTGGCCGGGCCTCAGAGCCATCGGCAAGGTGGAGCGGATGCGCGAAACGCACGGCAAAACCACACGTGAGACAGCGTATTATTTGCTCAGCACCGCGTTGAGCGGCGAGCGTTTCCTGGACGTGGTCCGGGCCCATTGGGGCGTCGAGAACCGGCTGCACTGGCGGCTGGACGTCGTCATGAATGAGGACCAGCAGCGCGCGCGGTTGGATAACGGGCCGAATAATCTAGCGGTGTTGCGGCATATCGCGTTGAACGTGATCCAAAAGGAAGGTTCTAAAGGGTCGCTACGAGGGAAGCTCAAGCGGGCTGCGTGGGATGAAAACTACCTCCGCACGCTGTTGGCGCTATTCTGACGGGCGAAGTGCGATTGCCCTGGGCCTTTACTATCGCCAGTCCCTGGTCTGAAGCAGACCATAATCAATGCAAATATAGTGCCCTACCATTGACCGCCCGGTAAACAACCGGGCCGACAGCGAGGGTTGCACCAGATATCACCGAGGGTTGCCATGCCGAAATTATTGTTAACTCTCCCGAAGGACACGACCCCTTCAAGTATTCGCGCCGCCCGGCAGCCTCTCACGCTAGAGGAGGTGGAACAGTCGGGGGTCGTCTGAAATCACGATAATCATGACAATGGGATCACTCCGGTAACGAGCGACCCGACGAAACCCTCCCTCGATAACGCCGCTGGAAGTCCGTCAAAGTTATAAGACGGCACCCATGCCTGAACCGTGATCCACGGGCGACAAGGGTTCGTCAGGTTGGCCAACCCTTAAGCGTCGCCTCCTTCCCCTATCTCAACGATTGTTCTTTTTATGTTCTTGACACACAGGCGCAACCTGCACTAGAACAAACGCACAACCACTCACCGCGACGGTCGCCCATGTCCCTCCCGCCAAACCACTTCCTGGAAAGCATCATCGCCTTCCTGATGCCCTACTTCAGTATCCACACCCAGGACATACGAGGGGCCCGAAGCGAAATCATCGATACAATCGCCTCCTACGCCACCCGCACCCGAGCGGAGATGCTGCAGGCCGCCCAGATCATCGCCCTCGGGATGACCACGCTCGCCGTCCTCGCGGAGGCGAAGACCGCGGAGATGTCTCAGTCCATGCGAATCCGCTACCGCGGCTGCGCCAACGGTCTGAATCGCTCCGCTCTGAACACCGAAAAAGCCCTGGATAGACGCCTTGACTGCGAGCTGCCGCCAGCGATCCCCGATCCGGTGCCGGAGCCGGTGAACGACGTCCCCGATGCCGATATGGAGATCGCGATGGAGCAGGCGCGCGCCGCCATCGAGGCGCATCGCAACAGCGTCCAGAGCCGCCGTGCCGCGTCCGACGCACCCAAAACCCCCGTCACGACGTCCGTCAAGACGACGCACCCGACGACGACGCCGCAGGAACAGAACCAGCCGCTTTGGTCCAGCGCCACGGTGGATGCACTCGCGCAGATCGGCCTGCCCAACGGACCAACCCCGCTCGGATAGCCCGTCTTTTTCAATTTGCCTGATCGATGGAAAATCCCTCGGATTTCTCCGCGACCGGGCCGCTTAATCGCCCCTGGCCAACACGAGCCTGATCGGAACAATCGTCCTGCATAAAATTGCGCGTGAAACAATGATCGGAACGCGCTGAGGTTTTGAGATCAACCCGAACGTTCCTGGCTCGATGACGAATCGGTTTGCGCTTTCTCCATGTGTTCAGCCAATGCCTCGTATTCCTCGGCCAAGGAAATCAACGCATCGATCAGCCGCTGGTCGGAAACGATCAGCACCATACCCCGGTAGCGCAAGGCCTTCTCACGCAGCTCATCAAGTGTAGGGGTTTCCATGGTTCGATCTCCACCCATGTGGAGGGAACGGCTGGAAAGGGCTACGCGTTTGCCCCGCCGCTTTGAGTTGATCTCGACGCCTGTCTAATGTAAACAGCCCTTACATTCGATGCGCGACGGTGAGGGTGCAATGGCATATCTTGACGCAGAGACGTATCGGGCACGCGAGGCGCAGTGGCGCGAGCAAGCGGCCGACCGGGCGCCCAGCCGCGAGCAGCAAGTTTGCCTCGCCCTGGCGGAGGGCTATGCGGATCTGGTCATGCTCCTCGGACCGCCGGTTCTCAGCAACGCCCCCCCGGCGACAAGCATCCCGGACCGTCCGGCGCCCGCCGCCCGGGTGGCAGCAGAACGGAAAGAGCGATCGCAAATCGACCCGTTGCCGGAAGCGGTTTAGCTCTTCCCGAGCGCCTCCGCATACGCGGCCACAGTCGTCGCGAAACCGTTTTCCAGCGCATCGGCCGTCAGTTCATGACCGATCGACGCCTCTGCCAGAAATGGCACTGCCTGCATCAGCGGCGGGATATTGTGCAAATTCAAATCATGTCCGGCGTTGACCACCAGTCCGGCATCCCTGGCTCGAGAGGCGGTTTCAGCTATTTTCGCCAGGATCGGCTGATGCGTTCCGTCGCGAAACGCCGCAGCATAGGTTCCGGTGTAAATCTCCGCTCCGTCGGCGCCCGCCTCCCGCACTCGGTCGATCACCAGCGGGTCGGGATCGATGAACAGGATCACCCGGCACCCCAACGCCTTCATCGCGGCGATCGCCGCCGACGCCGGCGCGGCCTGGGCCGCATCGAGTTTCCAGCCTTCCTCGGAGGTAAACGCGGTCGGGGCATCAGGCACCAGGGTCACCTGCTCCGGCCGTGTCTCGCGGAGGATCTGCATAAACCGTTCGTCCGGATAGCCCTCGATGTTGAATTCCACCGCCGGCCGCACTGCCCGCATCAATTCCGCCAGCATGGGCACGTCGACCGAACGAATATGCCGCTCATCGGGCCGGGGATGCACCGTCAGCCCGCCGGCTCCCGACTCCAGGGCCACGCGACCGAATTTGCGCAGGTCTGGAACCCCGGTGCGGCGAGAGTTCCGCAGCAAGGCGATCTTGTTCAAATTCACACTGAGACGAGCCATGCAGCAGGATAGGCCGCGCGGATCCAGGACTCAACGCGCCTCCCGTCCTCTTCGCCGGAGCGTGAATGGACTTCCCCGATCGGCTGCGAGACATAACGGTCGGATAACCCTGCCGCCTCCGTTCGGCTATGGGCCCGCGGTTCTGCATCCTTGGGGGGATCCGCTTCGCTATGTCTAAAAAGCTAGTCTCCCAGGCCAATCTTCTGGTTTTTGGCGTGCTGGTGGTATTTTTAGTGGTGATCGGCTTCACCACTTGGGATCGCTTCGCCGCCGCCCGCTCGGCCCGAGAGTGGACCGAGCATACCTACGGCGTGCTGGATGCGATCCGCGAGTTTCAGATTGCCGAGCGCGGCGCGGAATCCGATGAGCGTGGGTATCTGCTGACCGGCAACCCGGACTACCTCGGTCCCTACGATGCGGCGCTAAGCCGCGGCTCGGTCGTACTCGGCGATCTGAAACGGCTCACCGCCGACAACCCCGCCCAGCAGGCGCGTTTGCAGACCTTGGCCCCAGCCTGGCAGCGGCGATCCCAACGCCTCGCCCAGTTGATCCAGATCCGGCAAGATGCGGGGCTGCAGGCCGCAATCGACGCGCTCAAGATGCAGGCCGGCCAAGAGACCATGAAGGAGATCGACGCAACCCTGGCAGCAATGACGGCCGAGGAAGAAGGCCTGCTTGTCGAGCGCCAGGCGCAAGGTGTCAGCCGCGGCGACTGGGTCCAGCGCCTGGTTCTCGCAGCGACAGCAATTGCCATCATCGCGTTGCTCTGGGCCGCTCGACTGCTCAATCAGGCTTATGCCCGTTCTTACCGCGCGGAGAGCGAGCAGCGCACTTTGGCCGCGCGGCTGCGTGCGTCGCTCGACAGCCTGAGCCAGGGTGTCGGGGTGTTCGGGCCGGCCCACAATCTGCGGCACTGGAACGAATGCTTCCAGGTTCTGCTGGAGCTGCCGCCGGCGATGGTGCGCGCCGAGACGCCTTATGCAGCTTTTGCGGAACATCTCGTCGCCGATGGTGAGCCTATGCTGGAAAGCGAGGAGCAGATCGAGCACAGCCAGCAAATCAGCGGTGAACCGATCGTCTATGAGCGGACCCAACCGAACGGCACCCGGCTCGAAATCCGGCGTACCCCGATGCCTGACGGCGGGTTTGTGCTGACCATCACGGATATGACGAAACGAGCGCAGTCTGAGGCGGTGCTGCGCGAGTCGCAGAAAATGCAGGCGATCGGCCAGCTTACCGGCGGAATAGCGCACGACTTCAACAACCTGCTGACGGTGATCCTGGGCAATCTGGAGCTCGCGCGGATGAAGCTGGATCCGCAAAACCCGCTGACCACGAACATCGAGCGATCGCTATGGGCGGCGCAGCGGGGCGGCACTCTGACCAGCCAGCTTCTGGCCTTCGCCCGCAAGCAGCCGCTGGACCCCGCGCCGATCAACCTGTCGGCGCATCTGCCGGAACTGGTGCCGTTGCTCAACCGCACGCTGGGCGAGCATATCGAGGTGCGCTTCGTTGATAGCGCAGGCCTGTGGCCTGCCATGACCGACCCGGCGCAACTGGAAAGCGCGGTGTTGAACCTGGCTCTGAATGCGCGCGATGCCATGCCCGGCGGCGGCCGACTGACGATCGAGCTGGCGAACAAGGTATTGGACGCCCAGTACGCTCGCGCCCACGCCGAGGTAGCCCCTGGCGATTACGTCATGGTCGCGGTTTCGGATACCGGTCACGGCATGACCCCCGAGGTTGTTGCCCGAGTATTCGAGCCGTTTTTCACCACCAAAGCCGAGGGACGGGGGACCGGCCTCGGGCTGGCGATGGTGTTCGGTTTCGTCAAGCAGTCCGGGGGCCACGTGAAGATATACTCGGAGCCCGGCGAGGGAACCTCGGTGAAGCTGTACCTGCCGCGTGCGATCGGAGCGGCAACGGAGATCGGTCAGCGTAGCGGCGTGCCGGCCGATCTGCCGCATGGGTCGGCGACCATCCTGGTGGTGGAAGACGAGGCCGGCGTGCGTGAGATCGCCGTCGCGATCCTGCGCAGCCTCGGCTACCGGGTGCTGGAGGCGCCCGACGGTGATGAGGGGCTGCTGGTGTTCGGCGCTCACGCGGCGGAGATCGATATGCTGCTGACGGATGTGGTGCTGCCCGGCAAGCTGCGCGGCCGGACCCTGGCGGAACGCATCACCGCGATACGGCCGGAGGTGAAGGTGCTCTTCATGTCCGGTTATACCGAGAACTCGATCGTTCATCACGGGCGGCTGGATGACGGGGTGTATCTGTTGGGCAAGCCGTTCAAGCGTGAGCAACTGGCGCGGCGGGTGGCCGAGGTTTTGGCGTCCGCCACCGCGGGGGGACTGAGCGAGGCCGGCAACGTCGTCGATCTCAGGGCGCGTAAGCGGGACTGAGGGATCGAGGTGTTCCAGGTAACGGCGGGGACGATGCTCAACGTGTCTGTTGACTATCAACGAACAAGTTGATAGTCTGTTCCGGCGATGGCCACCTCACCCATACGGCGGTTGATCGATGACAGTGGAAGCCGTTCTGAAGAAGATCTTATGGATCAGGTCTTCTTCGCTCTCTCCGATCCAATCCGGCGGCGGATCCTGGAGGCTCTCGACGAAGAACCGCAACTCGTGTCCGAGCTTGCGGCGCCATTCGACATCTCGTTGCAGGCAGTGTCGCGACACATCCAGGTTTTAGTGCGCGCCGGACTGGTTGATCAGGAGCGCACCGGCCGTATCAGCCGATGCAGCCTGGTTGCTGGCCCAATCTTCTCAGTTGCGGTCTGGATCAATCGCTACAGCAAATACTGGCAAGAACAATTCGATATGCTGGCCGTCGCGTTGCAGGAGATCGAGGACGACGGGCCGCGCAAGCGAAAGGCGCGGAAACCGGCGCCCTGATATGGGTTGAAGTAAAGCCGTTGGATAGGGAGATTTTACATGGAAACACCCAAGATCGTCTCGCGCGACGAGTGGGTCGAGGCGCGCATGCAGCATCTGAAGCAGGAAAAGGAACTGACCCGCCTGCGTGACAAGCTGAGTGCGCAGCGACGCGATTTGCCGTGGGTCCGGGTCGACACGGATTATGTGTTTGACGGGCCCGACGGAAAGATTGGTTTGCCTCAGCTATTCGGCGACAAATCCCAATTGATCGTGCAGCACTTCATGTTCGGACCGGACTGGGACGCCGGCTGCAAAAGCTGCTCGTTCTGGGCTGACAATTTCAACGGCATCGTCGTTCACCTGCAACAGCGTGACATCGCGTTCGTGGTTATCTCGCAGGCGCCGTTCAGCCGGATAGAAGAATATCGGAGGCGTATGGGATGGGGATTCAATTGGGTTTCGTCATTCGGAACCGACTTCAACCACGACTATAACGTATCATTCACCCCGGAAGAAACCGCGGCGGGAGATGTTTACTACAACTACAAGCCGCGAAAGACATCGATGACGGAGCTTCCGGGCATCAGCGTGTTTTTCAAGGATGCGCAAGGGGATGTATTTCATACCTATTCATGCTACGAACGCGGGCTCGACATGATGAACGCGGCCTACCACTACATTGATCTTGTGCCGAACGGCAGGAATGAGGCTGGGTTGTCTTTCCCGCAAGCGTGGGTCCACCGTCATGATGAATACTGATGTTGATCGCATGATCCAGGATCGATCCAATGAACGATGCCGCGATCGCAGATAAACTGTCGGTCTGTCGCCGCCAGATCGCCGATTTGCGCGAAAAGATGCGGGCGTTGCAGGCATCCGTCGAACCTGCGGAAGTGCAGGACTACGCTTTCGCGACGTCTGAGGGGAGTGTCCAACTATTGTCGCTGTTCGGCGAACGGCGGGATCTTATCGTGATCCATAATATGGGATCTTCTTGCGCCTACTGTACGCTCTGGGCCGATGGATTCAATGGTATCTACGATCATATCGGCAGTCGCGCCGCCCTTGGTCGTTTCCAGCCCTGAGCGGCCGGATGTGCAACAAAAGTTCGCCGCCAGCCGCAATTGGTGCTTCCCGACGGTGAGCCACGCCGAGACCACGTTTACGGCCGACATGGGCTACCGCTCAGTCGATGGCGGTTGGCTTCCAGGGGTCACGACATTCCGCAAGGATGGCGCCCGCATCATGCGGATATCCGATAGATCGTGCTCACCCAGTGATGATTTCTGCACTCTCTGGCATCTGTTTGATCTGCTTCCAGAGGGCACCGCGCACTGGGTGCCGCGCTATCAATACTCGTAATGAGCGACGGCGGAAGCCGAGAGCAATCAGCAATCGACGCCCTCGTGTTGCAGCAGCCAGCGTTTCCGCTCCAAACCGCCACCGTAGCCGGTCAGTGTTGCATCTGCGCCGATCACCCGATGACAGGGAACGACAATGGAAATCGGGTTCGCACCGTTCGCCATTCCAACGGCGCGCACTGCCTTTGGCCGGCTAATTCCGGCGGCAATGCGACCATAGGTCGTGGTCTTGCCGGTCGGGATGGTGCGCAACGCCGCCCAAACCGAGCGCTGAAACGGGGTGCCTCCGGTCTTCACTGGCAGCGAATCGATCGCGGTCAATTCTCGCTCGAAGTAAGCCTCAGCCGCTCGCTTGGCCGTCGACGCCGCACCCTTAGGCTCCAGTCGGACACTGCCATAGTGCAGTCGCAGCAGCCGGTGCATACTCGACGCTCGATCTTCCCAGTCGAAGGCACGCAGTTGCGCCTCCTCATCGGTCACAACCAATGCCGTGCCGATCGGGGTCGCCAACGTCTCAATGAAAAAGTCGGTCATGCACTTGCCCATAGATGTTGGGCGGCGTAGGCCCGCCACGGCCGCCAGGTTTCAGCCCTCGCCAGCAATGCGCTCGCGGTCGGGCGCAGGCCCTCGGAGTCCGCCATCGCGCGCATCAGGCCGATATCCGCGGCCGGAAAAGCGTCCGGCTCCCGCAGTTGCCGCATCGCGATATACTGCGCCGTCCATTCCCCGATGCCGGGCAGCGCCCGCAGTTGCGCGACCGCTTCCTCCAAGCTCCGGCCGGCGGCGAAGATGTGCGGGTCCGCGACCACCGCCGCCGCGACCGCCAGGAGCGCCGCGCCTCGGCTTCGCGGCATCCCGAGGGAGCCCGGATCAGCTCCGGCCAGCACCGCGGGACCAGGGAACACATGGGTCAGCGCGACGTCCGGATCGCGCAGTTTTTCGCCGAACCGAGCCACCAGCGCGCCGGCCAGCCGGATGGCGCCTGGCACCGTGATCTGTTGTCCCAGCACCGCTCGCACCGCCAACTCGAACCCGTCCCAGGCGCCCGGCACGCGCAATCCCGGCCGAGCCGTCACCAGCGGCGCAAGGGTGGGGTCCTTTACCAGTTGCAACGCGATCGCGTCCGGGTCGGCCGCCAAGTCGAACACCCGACGCAGGCGAGCGATGATCTGCGGCAGCGCGGAAAGCTTGGGGAAGCGCACGGTCGCTTCCAGGTCATTTTCGCCACCCGGCCGCACCGTGACGGTGCCTTGCTGGCCGTCCAACCCGATGGTCCGGCGATAGACATTCCCCTCGACGCTTTCGACCCCTACAATCGCCCGAGCGCGTAGGAAACCGAGCATGGCGGGCCAGTCATAGGGCGGGCGGTAGCGCAGTTTCAGGGTGATTTCCCCGCGTGGCCCGGCAGACACGTCGAGGCCGCCGGACCGCCGTAGCGCGGTCGGCGGCCGCTTAAACAGGCCCTGAAAAGTGTCGTTGAACCGGCGCAGGCTGCCAAAGCCCGCCGCCATGGCGATCTCCGTCATCGGCAGCCGGGTTTCGTGGATCAACTGCTTGGCGAGCAGTACTCGCCGGCTCTGCGCCACCGCAATGGGTGATGCGCCCAGATGCTGCTGGAACAGCCGCCGGAGCTGCCGCTCTCCCATCCCCACCCGGCTTGCCAAGGCGTCGACGGAGGCCTCGTCGAGCGCCCCCATCTCTACCAGCGCGAGCGCCCGCGACACGGTGTTGGACGCGCCGCGCCAAGCGCCAAGGTCGGGCGAGGTCTCCGGCCGGCAACGCAGGCACGGGCGGAATCCGGCCTCATGCGCGGCCGCAGCGGTCGGGAAGAAAACCACATTCTCCGATCGGGGTGTGCGCGCCGGGCAGATCGGCCGGCAGTAGATCCCGGTCGTTTTGACGCCGGTGAACAGCCGCCCGTCGAACCGAGCATCACGAACGGCGATCGCGCGGTAGCAGGCATCGTGGTCCAGATCCAGAGTGCCCACCGGCTTCATCTCGCTATACATCTGACAATGAGATCCTGCGCTATTGATCCAGTCACGTCGCGTCCTCCTCAGATGGGGCGGACAGTAGACCGAGCCTACAAGAAAATCTGGCCGTTTTCGGACGTGATTGATAGGGACCGATTGGGGATCAATGAGGAACGCAATGCAGATCAGACCGTTGGCTTCGGACGTTGTGCGAGCATGTTGCGCCTGCGAGCGAGGCTTTCCGCTGGCCAAAGTCTCTCGCGATCGTAGTATTGTTCGAAAGCGGGCACACCCGGGGGGAGGAACACCCACGGTTGCTTGGACATCGTGAAGATGTGGATGTCCGGAGGACATTGGTCAGGGTCGTCCAAGGTGCCGACGCGAACAAATCGAATGAGGTCCCCGGCGCCCATGTAGTTGCTCCACAACGCTATATGACAGTTTGGACAGCGCGAGATCTTCTGCCCTTTGCCGCTGTTTGAGGGTGTCCAGACCACTTCTGGACTACCCTCGAACAGGACGACTCGATCGGCCTCGATCAGCGCATTTTGAGCGAATGACGTCCCGGTTTCTCGCTGACACCAACGGCAGTGACAGGCATGGACAATCAGCGGCCTGCTCGTGAGCCGATAGCGTATTGCAGCACAGGTGCATCGGCCATTCATCGTGAAGTCGTTCATGGCGATCACTCCGCATAGCGTTGTCTTTACCGAAAACAGTTGAGCCGCGAGACAGCGTCTTTCGTCGCGACCGGCCTCAACCTAAGCGCCATCCGATCTCCGCCGCGAGTTCCTCAAACGCGTCGGCGTCATACGCCCGCTCCGGCGATTGGCGGACCCATTCGTCCAGCTTATGGGCGTCGTCGCCGACGAGAATGCGCCACCGGTCGGCCTTGACCCCATCGAGAATGATGGTTGCCGCCGTTGCCGCGCTGGTCGGAGCTTCCTCGAGAAAGGTTCGGGCCCGTTCGGTCATCTTGGCCCGGATTTCGTCGTCCGACATCTCCGACGGGTCGGTCCCCATCGAAGCCATGCGCGCTCGTGCCTGCGCCACTTCCGCATCGGTGATCTCATCCGACTCGTTGCCACTCTGGATCTTACGGGAGTTGGTGACGATCGACGTCCCGATATGCCCTGGCATTACTACGGAGCACTTGATGTGAGGCGCATTGATGTGCAAGTCTGTGATCAACGCTTCGGAAAAGCCCTTTACCGCGAACTTCGCCGCCGCATAGGCGGTGTGCGGGATGCGTGGCCCGAGCGAGGCCCAGAAGCCGTTGACGCTGCTGGTGTTGATGATGTGGCCGCTGTCCGCCTTCTGCAGCATCGGCAGGAAAGCGCGGGTATTATAGTAGACACCTCGCCAGCAGATGTTGAACGTCCTCTCCCACTCATCGCGACTACTGGCGAACATACTGCCGCCGCCGCCAATGCCGGCGTTGTTGAACAGAAGATGGATTTTGTCAGTTTCCTGGTGCTTTGCCACCTCATCGCGAAACCGCTGCACCTGCGCCTCATCGGAGACATCGGCGGCATGCGTGGTAATCCGCAAGCCTTGAGGCACCCGCTCGATCTCGCACAACCCTTTCGTTTCGTCCATGTTCCGAGTCGACACGTCGCACATGGCGACATTGCACCCCTCGGCTACGAGCTGACGGACGAGTTCGCGTCCAATCCCGGAGCCGCCGCCGGTGACGACCGCGATCCTGCCAGCAAAATCCTTCATTTGTTCGACCTCCCGTGCGTGCTCTTGCTGTGAACCCACGTCTGTTCGTCGGGTGGCAAGGCCACCCATCTTGGCTGCATATCAGCACAAAAAAGCCCAAGTCGCCTCACGAGAGATTTATCACCATAACGGGACACCCGATCTCGCTTACTGAAGATCAACTCCTGATTGTCGGCCGAAATGCCTCATTAACCGACACAGCACCTCGCATTGCCTCACCTGAAATGCTCCCCAGTGTCGGTCTGTTGCCTCACGTAATTTGCTCCCCGCCGGGGTTCGGCGGGGGCGAGCATGAGGCGGATCAGCATGGCGACACGGGATGAGTTGGTGGCGGTGGTGGCGGAGCGGTACGCCCGGTCCGCTCGCAAAGATCGCAGCCGCATTTTGGACGAGTTTACAGCGGTGAGCGGTCTGCATCGCTAGCATGCGATGCGTCTGCTTCGGATTCGCAGTGAGCCCTCCGGCCCTCGTCGGAGACGTAGGGTTTATGACGACGCCGTGCGCGAGGCGCTGATCTTGGTTTGGGAGGCGTCGGACCGGGTATGCGGCAAGCGGTTGCGACCGTTGATACCTATCCTCGTTGAGTCAATGGAGCGGCACGGTCATCTCAAACTCGCGCCGGAGGTGGGAAGCGGTCTGCTGGCAATGAGCGCGGCGACCATCGACCGATCGTTGTGCAAGGTTAAGGAGCAAGCAACAGGAGGAGGGCGTCGACGATCGGCATCCTCGACCGGGGTCCGGCGCAGCGTGCCGGTTCGAACATTTGATGGCTGGGATGATCCGGCACCTGGGTTCATGGAGGCCGACCTGGTCGCGCATAGCGGGCCGACGGCAGAAGGCAGTTTCGTGCAGACGCTGACATTGACCGACATTGCGAGCGGCTGGACGGAGTGTGCACCGTTATTGGTCCGGGAGCAGACGGTATTGATTGCGGTGTTGAGCGAGGTCCGCAAGCGGATGCCGTTTCCTCTGCTCGGGTTTGATACTGACAACGATAGCGTGTTCATGAATGAGACCGTACAGTCCTATTGCAAGGACGCCGGTGTGGAGTTCACACGCTGTAGGCCGTATCGCAAGAACGATCAAGCATGGGTGGAGCAGAAGAACGGCGCAGTTGTGCGCCGCATTGTGGGCTACCGACGCTACGTGGGCCTGGAGGCGGCAGCGGCGTTGGGTCGACTGTATATGTCGGTTCGTTTATTTGTGAATTTCTTTCAGCCGTCTTTTAAGCTGGCCAGTAAGAAACGTGATGGAGCGAGGGTCACGAAGCGCTACTACCCACCAGCGACGCCGTATCAGCGGCTGCTGGCCGATCCGCGTACGAGCGAGACGGTACGAGCTCGCCTCAGTGCTCTACAGGCAACTCTGGATCCGGTGCGGCTGTTGAGTGAGATCCGCCTTGCCCAGAAGCAGCTCGTCGAGATTGCAGATCGGCCGGTAACTGGCGAAATGGTGTCGGTGAGTGCGCCAACGCTAGAGCAGTTCCTGGAAGGCCTTCGAACGTCTTGGCACGAGGGTGAGGTACGTCCGACGAGTAAGCCGAAAGAAAAGGGCCGCAAATATTTGCGGACTTGCCCTGATCCGTTCCTGTCGGTGACGGCGCAAATACGTGAGTGGTTCGAGGTCGAGCCATGGCGGACGTCGCGAGAACTGCTCGAGCGGCTTCAGCGGGAGCAGCCAGATATCTACCCGGACAAACTGCTGCGAACGCTACAGCGCCGTGTCAAAGTGTGGCGGCGGGAAAATGCACATCAACTGGTGTTCGGCGGCAGTGCTCCGGGCTATCACGCTGCACAGTCCCCGCTTCAATCCGTTCCGTAACGCTGAACAGTCATTCCCATTATGGTCGTAAACGACAGGCGCTCGTCTTGGTTAACAGTTAAGCCGGTTGGTGTGGGTGACGCTCCCAGCACGCGCTTTGATCGGCCGGAGGCGAGGGCGCTGCCCCCGAACCCCCGGGATATTTGAGGCCCGCTGATGACAAGTTTACGATTGCCTCGCGGCACAGGCGGGGACGCCAATGACCGCGCCCGGTGATGCGACCCGGCACCGGTTGGCGCCGGGTCGTTTGCTTCCGTAAGGCAAGCCTGATCACACCGCATTCAGCCGCGACTTCCGAACGCCACTACAACGGGAGGTGATGGCAACGCCCCTCCCCAAGCGCGGGTAAGGCTGACGAATCGCTCGCGCCAGGACCCATCATGCCGCCGCCCGCATGTGCCAGATCTCAAGCAATACCCGTTGGATGCCGATTGACAAAGTGACGCCGCGCCGGGAGCATTCTGGTGAGGCAATGCCTAACCCGTTCGGGAGCATTCCTGGATGAGGCAATACGCACCTGCAATGGAGTTGTCACACGGCTGACATAGATCAAATGACGTGGCTCGGCTACTGTCGCGGGGTGACAGGTAGGGATAGGTTATGTCCGGTACGACAATGAATGCTGGCTTGGCGGAGGTCTCGTCGCCACGCCCTCATTTGGAAAGCAAGACGCACATCGGCGGCGCGATCGCTTTCTTGTTGGTACTTGTAGCGGGCCTCGGCTACGCGGCGTTCAATATCTTCAGCGACATCAGCGGTGCCGGCGAGCAGAGTCTCGCAATCGGTGCATTCGTGCTTCTGGGTATCGCATTGCTGATCGCGCTGGGCTTCGAGTTCGTCAACGGCTTCCACGACACGGCCAATGCTGTCGCGACCGTCATCTACACTCATAGTCTGCCGCCACTGTTCGCAGTGATATGGTCCGGCACGTTCAACTTTCTCGGCGTTTTGACCTCGAGCGGCGCGGTCGCCTTTACAGTCGTCACGTTGCTGCCGGTGGAGCTGATTTTGCAGGTCGGCAGCGGCGCCGGCTACGCGATGATCTTCGCACTGCTGATCGCGGCGATCATCTGGAACCTCGGCACCTGGGCTCTAGGTCTGCCGAACAGCTCGTCGCATGCGTTGATCGGCTCGATCATGGGTGTAGGTTTGGCGAACCAGCTTTTGTCACCCACCGGGTCGGCGACTTCGGGGGTTGACTGGGGGCAGGCGGTCGGCGTGTTGAAAGCGCTGTTGTTCAGCCCTCTGATCGGTTTTGTGCTCGCTGCTGTTTTGCTTCTGCTGATGAAGCTGGTGGTGCGCACGCCCTCGCTCTACACCGCCCCCGAGGGCAGGAAGCCGCCGCCGGGGCCGATTCGCGCGCTGCTGATACTGACCTGCACCGGCGTGTCGTTCTTCCACGGCAGCAATGATGGGCAAAAGGGCATGGGTCTGATCATGCTCATTTTGATTGGTGCCGCGCCGACAGCCTATGCGTTGAACCGTGCCATTCCCGAGAGCACCACACCCATGTTCCTGCAGGCGACGCAGGGCGCGCAGTCGGTGTTTCAGGCGCATGCCGGGGGCGCCGCGGCTCCGGAGGATGTCGCTGCCGCGCGTGCCACGGTGGGCGACGCACTTAAAACCAAGGAGGTCAACAAGCCCGAGGTCTACGCAGCCCTGGCCACACTGACCTCTGACATCGGACGGCAGGTGAAGGAGTACGGCTCGATCAAAACGGTGTCGGCCGCCGCCACGCCAAACGTCCGCAACGACATGTACCTGGCGTCTGACGCGGTGCGGGTCATGGGCGCCCACCCGCCCGGTTTCGACACCGAGGACCTGGGAAAGCTGAAGGCACTGCGGTCATCGTTGGACAGCGGCACCAAGTTCATCCCGACATGGGTGAAGGTCTCGGTCGCGCTGGCGCTCGGCTTGGGGACGATGGTCGGTTGGAAGCGCATTGTCGTGACGGTCGGCGAGAAAATCGGCAAGACTCATCTGACCTATGCCCAAGGCGCGTCGGCCGAAATCGTGGCGATGGCGACGATCGGGCTGGCGGACGTGTATGGCTTGCCGGTTTCAACGACCCACGTGCTGTCCAGCGGCGTGGCGGGTTCGATGGCGGCCAATGGCTCGGGCCTGCAGTGGGGGACGATCAAGAACATGGCGCTAGCGTGGGTGATGACATTGCCGGCGGCCATGGTGATCGCCGGATCACTCTACGTGATTTTCCGCCAGATCTTTTGACGTCAGGCGATCTGTGGCTAGGAGGGGCGACTAATTTTTCAGCCTGACTGTGCAGGCTGAAAATAGGCCGAGGCGTGGCCGTGCATCACCGACCTCGATAGGCGTCGGCTTGCTGTCTGAACCTCCTCGGTTCATATAACCCCACCATTTCAGAGCTGGCGTCATGCCGACTTGTTTGATTACTGGTGTCACCGGTCAGGACGGCGCCTACCTCTCTCAGTTCATGCTGGAGAAGGGTTACCGTGTCGTCGGCATGATGCGCCGGTCAGCCTCATCGGATATGATTGGTGAGCGTTTGCGCTGGCTCGGCATACTGAGCGACGTGGAACTGGTTGACGGCAATCTGATCGACCTGTCCAGCCTGATCCGGCTGTTGCAGACCTATCGTCCGGATGAGATCTATAACCTCGGCGCGCAAAGCTTCGTCGCTGCGTCTTGGAACCAGCCACTTTTGACAGGCGAGGTTACCGGGATCGGCGCGGTCAACGTTTTGGAGGCGATGCGGATTGTCTGCCCGCAGGCCCGTTTCTATCAAGCCTCATCGTCCGAGATGTTTGGTCGTATCCAGGAACCGCAACAGAACGAGGGCACGCCGTTCTATCCGCGTTCACCCTATGCGGTTGCCAAGCTCTATGCCCACTGGATGACGGTCAACCACCGTGAGAGCTTTGGCTTGCATGCGTCGTCCGGAATCCTTTTCAATCATGAGAGCCCGTTGCGCGGCATTGAGTTCGTAACGCGAAAGATCACCGACGGCGTCGCGCGTATAAAGCTCGGCCTGGCCAAAGAGTTGCCGCTTGGTAATCTCGACGCGAAGCGGGACTGGGGTCATGCGCGCGACTACGTCCGCGCGATGTGGCTGATGCTTCAGCAGGATTCGCCCGACGACTACGTTGTGGCCACCGGGCGCACCACGACGATCAGGGAATTCTGTCGCCTCGCGTTCAGTCATGTGGACCTGGATTTCGAAGATCATGTCGTCACGCGCAGCGATCTGTTGCGTCCCGCCGAAGTCGATGTGCTACTCGGAGATGCCAGAAAGGCACAGGAAAAGCTGGATTGGCGACCGACCGTTACACTGGAGGAGATGGTCGCGGAAATGGTTGATGCCGATCTGGCGCGCCACCGGGCTCGCCTGACCATCTCATGACGTCCGGCCCTGATACCATCCTCCTCACCGGCGCCTCCGGCTTCGTCGGCAGCCATCTGTTACCGGCTCTGGCCGCCGCGTTTCCGGATACGGTTCTCGCGACGCCGTCAATCGAGTTACAAGATGCGGGGCAGGTCGAGCAGGCTGTCCGTGGGACGTCACCTGACGTCTGTATTCACCTTGCCGCGGTGTCGGCGATCGAGGCGGCGCGAGATGTCCCGGAACACGCCTGGAACGTGAATTTTCACGGCACTCTTAATCTCGCATGGGCACTTTCCCGGCACGCGCCGGCCTGCCAAATGCTATTCGTTTCGAGTGCGGACGCCTACGGCGCCTCGTTCAAAAGCGGCGATAGTCTGGATGAACGGGCACCCCTGGCACCAATGAGCGTCTATGCCCAAACCAAGGCGGCGGCGGATCTCTTTCTCGGCGGCATGGCGGCTCAGGGTCTGCGGGTCGTGCGATTGCGTCCCTTCAACCATACCGGGCCCGGTCAGTCGGCGGCTTTCGTGCTCCCCGCTTTCGCGCGGCAGATCGCTCGGATCGAGGCAGGGCTTCAAACTCCTCTGTTAGAGGTTGGGAATATTGAGACTTGGCGGGACTTTCTGGATGTCCGGGACGTCTGTGCTGCCTATATCGCTTGCATCACACATCGCGACCGTCTGGCACCTGGCACGATCATCAACGTGGCCTCCGGTCAGGCACGTCGCGTCGGCGATGTGCTTACCGAGCTCGCGGCGCTCGCGGGAGTGGAACTCGGTATTAAAGTAGACGAATTGCGACTTCGTGCCGCCGATATCCGCCAGGCTTGCGGCGATGCGTCCCGGGCGAATGAATTACTGGGTTGGTTCCCGACCATTCCATGGGCGGAAACCCTGCAGGATTTGCTAATCGATTGGCGCGGACGCGTAACTGTTGAAAGGAGTTAGCGCAAGAGGTTGATTGAGTTGGCACTGGACCTTGGATTGACAAATCGGATCGTCCCTCACTACTATGGTTTGATACTGGCGCGGGCATCGGGAATACTAGGCTCAGCAGACCAAAGTATTCTGGGATCTATGGGTGCCAACATTGTCTGCCAGCTCTCTCAATCAGTTTTCGCGTGTCTCAAAATATGTTGCCCGAGCGACGACCAGATTTAGCGTAACCAAGCGGGACGAAGGGAGCATCATCGCGCTTCGCGGCATTTGGGCTGATTTGCGTCGATCCACTGCGTTGCGCCTCGTCGCGAGCTGGCGGCGAGTTCGCAATTTCAGGGATTTGTTGACACTGCTTCCGCTCAGGCGGCGGTTCAAGCAGCGCGGCGTTCTATTCGTCGGGTATTTGGAAGCAGGTCTCGGGCTAGGCGAATCGCTCCGCGGCTTAGTTCGTTCAATCGAGACGACCGACCAGACCTTCGCATTGTATCCCTTCAATATTGGTGTTGAGAGCCGCTTCATCGGTCGCTTCTTAGATGGGCGCTACGACTTAAGGCGCCGGTATCAGGTTAATGTCATTGAAATGGCGACTGACCAGGTGCCTTTGTTGTTCCGAGAGATTGGTCGATGGAAAGTAGCGCACAGCTACAACATCCTTCGCACATACTGGGAACTACCTCAGGCACCGTTTGAGTGGGCCGCTGCGGTGAAGGGCATTCAAGAGATGTGGGTGCCGAATCGTTTCGTTAAAAATGCGTTTCGTGGAATTTTTGCTGGACCGATCAATATAATCCCCCCATGTGTCGAGGTCGGCATAGGAGAAGCATTTGACCGAGGGCGATTTGGCATGGAGGAGGGCCGATTCTATTTCGTTTTTTCTTTTGATTATCACTCTCACCCCACCCGAAAAAATCCCATCGGCGTCGTGAGCGCCTTTCAAAGCGCCTTTCCGAACCGGTCCGAAAATGTTGGGCTCGTCATCAAATCGACCGGCGTTCCCGATCGTTATTCCGAGATCAGGGCGAGAATTTTGGATGCGGCAGACCATGATCCGCGAATTAAGATCATCGATAGTATGTTTTCTCGCGACGAAATGCTGTCACTGATCAACCAAGCCAATTGCTATGTGTCGCTTCATCGCTCGGAAGGGTTTGGGCTTGGAATGGCTGAAGCGATGGCGCTGGGTAAGCCAGTCATTGCCACCGATTATTCAGGAAACACAGACTTTCTGTCAGAACGCACGGGCTTTCCGGTTTCCTTTACCTTAAGGCCCGTTCAAGACGGCGAATACGTTTTCTCGGATGGTCAAAGCTGGGCAGAACCGGACGTCGTTTCGGCAGCTGAAGCAATGCTGCGGGTATTCCGTGACCCAGCAGAACGAGAGGTCCGGGCGGCTTCCGGCAAGGCTTTTGTCGAAGCTCACTATGGACGGATAAGCGTCGGCCGGATCGCCGCACGGCGGCTGCAAGACATTCTCGCGACTGACCCGTGAGGCTGCTTGGATTAGTCGCTCAAGCCTTCGCAAAACGTCTGGATGCGCTTGAGGCCCTCTAACAACTCATCATCTGCGGTGGCGGTGCTGATGCGCAGGAACGGGCTCATGAAATACGCGGCGCCGTGGACGGTGGCGACGTAGTTCTCCTCCATCAGCGCTAAACAGACATCTTCATCGGTGTTCAACTTTCGTCCGCCCGTGGTGGTCTTGCCAAGACATCCGGCGACGTTCGGGAATACGTAGAAGGCACCCTCCGGCTTGTGACAGCTGATGCCTTTGGCCGCATTCAGCATGTCGACCGCTAGATCCCGGCGCCGCTGATATGCCTCGATCTGCACGTCGACACCGCCCTGGGGGCCGTCCAACGCCGCTGCGGCGGCAGCCTGTCCAACAGTCGAGACCCCCGCGGTCGCATGCCCCTGCATGACGGTCATCGCCTTGATCAGCGCTCTCGGGCCGCCGGCAAAGCCTATTCGCCAGCCAGTCATGGCGTAGGTTTTGGAGACGCCCGATACCGTCAGAGTCCGATCCTTCAGGTCCGGCGCGACCTGGGCAAAGGTCGCGGGTTGAAAGCCATCGAATACGAGATGCTCATACATGTCGTCGGATAGGATCCAGACGTGCGGATGCGTGCGGATGACAGCGGCGATCTCGGCGATTTCGCCGGCCGAACAACAGGCGCCCGTCGGGTTGTTGGGGTTGTTGAGGATCAGCCATTTGGTTCGCGGCGTGATGGCGGCCTCAATATCCTCGGCGCGCGGCTTGAAGCCGTTGTTCTGCGGGCAGTTCACAAAGATCGGGACGCCCTCGCAGAGCTGCGTCATCTGCGCGTAGGCAATCCAGCACGGCACCGGCAGGATGACCTCATCGCCGGGATCGACCGTCGCCATGATCGCATTGAACAGGCACTGCTTGCCGCCGTTCGATACGCTGATCTCCTCCAGCGCGTAATCCAGACCGGAGTCGCGCTTGAACTTTCGCTGGATCGCTTCCTTCAGGGCGCGTGTGCCGTCCTGGGGCGGGTACTTCGTGTCTCCCTTTAGTGCCGCTTGATGCGCCGCCGCGATGGCGTGCGGCGGGCTGTCGAAGTTGGGTTCACCGGTAGTCAAAGTAATCACCGGCTTTCCCGCGGCGCGAAGTTCGCGCGCCTTGATCGTCATTTGGACACTGGGGGCTAGTTGGACCCGCCCGATCCGTTGCGAGAAGCCGGGCATTTCAATGCAGTCCCTGACAAAAGCGTTGAATACGAGTGATGGCCTCGCGCAGTTCTTCGGTCGCGTTCGCATAGCTGATGCGGATGTAGCCGGGGTAGCAGAACGCCGCGCCGTGAACCGTGGCAACCCCTTCCTCGGCTAGAAGTGTCAGGGCAAACGCTTCATCATCCTTGATCAGGACGCCTCCTTTGCTGGTCTTGCCGATGCAGCCGTGGATCGACGGATAGACGTAGAAGGCGCCATCCGGCTTGCTGCAATTAATCCCCGGTGCCGCGTTCAGCATCTCGACGACCAGGTCGCGGCGCTGCTCGAACACTTTGCGCATGTCCTCGACAGTTTCCTGTTGCCCGAGCAGGGCCTCGACCGCGGCAGCCTGGGCGATCGAGTTGGGGTTGGAGGTGGATTGGCTCTGCAACTTGTCCATCGCCTTGATCAGCGCCACCGGCCCGGCGGCGAAGCCGATCCGCCAGCCAGTCATCGCGTAGGCTTTTGACACGCCGTGCACCGTCAACGTCCGATCGCGTAGCCGAGGCTCCACCTGCAGGATCGTAGCCGGCTTGAACCCGCCGTAGACCAGGCTGTCGTAGATATCGTCGGTGAGCGTCCAAACATGAGGATGGCGCATCAGGACCTCGCAAATCGGCTTGAGGTCATCCGCGCTATAGGCCGCACCGGTCGGGTTGCAGGGGTTGTTGAGCATGAACCAGCGGGTCTTCGGGGTGATCGCCGCTTCCAGATCCTCGGCACGGAGCTTGAAGCCATTGTTCTGGCCGCAGGGCACGAGAACGGGCCTGCCATCGGCGAGGGTGACGATGTCGGGGTAGCTGACCCAGCAAGGGCTCGGGATGATCACCTCGTCGCCGGCGTTGAGGGTGCCTATCATCGTGTTGAACAGCACCTGCTTGGCACCGGTCGAGATGATAATCTCCTCCGGCTTGTAGTCGATGCCGTTGTCGCGCCGGAATTTCTCGGCCACGGCCTTGCGTAGCGCGGGTGTCCCGGACACATCGGTATACTTGGTCTCGCCTTTCTCCATTGCCCGGATCGCCGCATCCTTGATGTTGCGCGGCGTGTCGAAGTCGGGCTCGCCTTGCGACAGACTGATTACGTTCTTGCCCTTGGCGATCATGCGACGCGCTACGGTGGAGATCGCGATGGTCAGGCTGGGCTGAATACGGTCGAGCCGTGCGGAGGTGATAGACATGGTAGGACCCTGCTGGATGGCGAGCGCGAGAACCTAATCAAGCGGGGTGCGTGCGGCAACCGTTCGGATCAGGTGGCTGTTCCGCGCCTGCTGAGGCCCTCTTGGCCACGACGAGATAGGACTGCACTGTTAACCGAATATTAGTATTTTGCCAGCATTCTCCGGTGATGCCGCTACGCCGCCGGAGAGGCTAGGCTGCCTATGCAAGTGGACTTGCGGCCGAGGATGCGGCTTGTGCGGCGTTGATCAATGACGGCTGGATCATCCACGCGCGGCGCCTGCGCACCAAAGCCGGCGAGGTGGACGCGGTGGCGGAAAAGGCCGGGGTCCTATCCATTATAGAGATCAAATCGCGCCCGTCGCTTGCGGAAGCGGCCATCGCACTGACCGCTCGGCAACAGAGTCGGCTGGCGGCGTCGTGCGAAATCATCCTGGCCGAACATCCGGAGTGGGGCTCGGGTGGCGTCCGCTTCGATGTCGTGCTGGTGAACCCGGCGGGGCAGATGAGGCGTATCGCCGACGCTTTCCGGCCTGGAGATCCGGTCAGTTGCTCTGAGCGACCTTGATGTCGGACCCCGGACCGATGCCGGTAAGGTACATCGTCGCATCGCCAAACCATCTTGTTTCGAATGACATGCGGACCGGCAGCCGAGGTCCGCCGGAAGCAACCGGGGCCAGCCAAGCCGAGCCATGCAACGGCTGTCGGTCCCGTTCCCGATCATCGCCCAACCAGAAACCACCCACCATCCGCCCCGAAAAATCACAGCGCAATGCTTTCCCGGCGAAACTTGACCGATCCGTCGGTTCCAACAATTCCTCGCCTACCGTACGAGCCTCGATTTCCACCGCCCTCCTGCCGTCGAAAGTTCGCGCAGTGGTCTCGCAGCGGCCGGTTGCTTCGACAACTCGGAGCATTTCGGCCAGCGCGCTGAGCGTGTCGATCGTGTTGGCTTGCAACGCATCGGGCACAGGCTCACGCTCTTCGTCGTTGGCTGGTATCAACCGCCGTATGATTGGCTTGCCGTCTTTATACTCGATGTCCACCTGACGATCGACGCCGCGCCACAAGCCTTCGCCGACTAAGCGGGATGGTTCGGCCTGAAGGCCGTGCCAGGAGCCGTTGACTACTCCGAACTGATGGCCACTGAAGAAAAATCCCACCGCCCCTGTGGTGTGATATTCCAGGTTCAACTGGTAGGTCCACGGGCCGAAACTGAACCCGGTTTCGACCTCGGCCACGCGCATGCCGGCGGCGTACGTGTCGTAACTGGCATGTAGCGAGATGCGGGGGGCGGAAGTCGGGGCTTGCGCGAGAGCGGCGCATGGCAAAAGGCATGACAACAGGGTCAACCCATACTGCAGCATGCGCACGATGTTGTGGCGACTCGGGTGAAAGGCAAGCCCCGACGTCAATTAGAAATGGACCGGTTCGAATGCCGCCTTTTCGACCCTTAACGGGCACTCGGTTCGAGCGGCTGGAAGGCGGGGGTTGGCCGACAGCGGTCCGGCCGGTTTGACCCCGGCCGCGCCATTGCGGGCTATCCGAGCGTGACTTCGGCCTCGATCACTTCCAGATCGGCGGTCATGACCATACCCTTGGTTTCCGGCCCCAGATAGACCGCGATGATATACACGACCAGCGAACCGATGGTGCCGTACATCATCGGTTTGGCGAAGCCCATGCCCTGGTTCACCGCGAAGTATGTCAGGATCGGCGCGACCGCCGCGCCCCAGACCGCGCCCTGATGATAGATGAAACCCGAGGCGGTGGCTCGTACCTCGGTTGGGAAGCGCTCCGACAGCCAGGCTGGGTTCAGGGCATCCTTGCCGCTGAAGAAACAGATGAACAGCAGGAAGAACCCGACGAACAAGGTCCGGTCGACTTGTGTGATATACAGCGGAATGATGAACAAGGCAATGATTGTCGGGATCATGAGCGCCCAGCGCCGTCCGACACGTTCCGACATGGCGCCCCAGAAGCTACAGGCGACAAACGTGACGATGTTGCCCCAAAACACCGGAACCGACACCTGGGCCGGCGTCCAGCCCAGTTCCTTCGTCAGATAGGTGCTGAGCATGGCCCAGACCGCGTAGTAGACGCAGAAGTTGGCGGCCATCCACAGGCAACCGGTGAGGGTGTTGTACAGATACTTGGGCTTGAAGATGGCGAACAGCGGCAGGGTGACCTGCTTTTGCGTCGCGTCCTGGAGCTTCTTGTTTTCTGTCCAAACCTCAGGCTCTTTCACATACATGCGGATCCAGACGCAGGCCAGGGCCGGCAGCACGCCCAGGATCAGCATCCCGCGCCACCCGTAGCCCTTATGCCACGCTTCCAACGGTGCATAGAGAAAGCCGTAGGCTAAAGCTGACAGTGCGAAGCCCAGCCCCCAGGACCCCTGCAACACGCCGGACATCAGACCGCGAGACCGCGCTGGCCAGGATTCCATCGCCAGCGCCGCTCCGGCCGGCCATTCCGCGCCCATGCCGATGCCCAACAGCGCCCAAATCACAAACAGGAAGGTGAAATTGGGGGAAAAGCCCGCGAGGAAATTGCAGATGGAATACCAAAAAATCGAGATCATCAGAGGCGCTCGGCGCCCCAGGCGATCGGCCAGCCAACCGGATGCCGTCGCTCCACACAGGCGCATGACAAGCGTGACCGAGAAGATCGCGGTCACGCTGATCAGCGGCACCCCGAACTCCTGCGCGATCGGTGCCATGATCAGAAGGAAGACCGTGAAGTCAAAGGCGTCGAGCGTCCAACCCATCCAGGCGGCGCAATAGGCATACCATTGGTCCTTGGTGGGCTCTTTCCACCACGGACCGTTTGCCGCGGATCCGGCGTATCCAGACATCGATTTGTGCTCCCTGCTTCTTGCCTGCCTGTCGGATGGCTTATGTTCGCCCACTCAAGGCGCAAGCTACCAGTGAGTTCAAGTTTTGTGCAACCGGTCCCAACTCGAAGCCGATGTGGGTGTTATCGGTGCCGAATTGCCCAAGTGCGATGCACTCCTGGCGCTTCTACGTTCAAACTGACCCACTACCCGTCAATTAGTGCCTCCTCGACGTCCGAAATGGATATCGGGCTTTTCTAGCGGGACTGGCGTCCCCACTTGATGCGCGCCTTGCGGCAGTATCATCCTCTGGTTCGACTGGGCAGCGACCATCCTCTCGTCCCGACCTGCCATACGCCCCGCCGGCGCGCGCAGTGACGGTCCAGGATGGCCACCGGCCATCGCGCAGCGACGCGCAGCGTCCTGGAGGGTCACGAGCACGCTGGCATACTGACGCAGATCGAGATGAGCGTGAGGGGTATGGACGCGAATACGGTATTGGCTTTGGGGCTTGGAGTGACGCCGCCGTGGCGACTGGTCAATCAGCGCCTGGAGACCGGCAAGCAGCCGCACGAATTACACTTGGAGGTTGCCGCCGACCGCGGCAGCCTGTTTCCCTGCCCGGTCTGCGGCAAGCCCTGTAAAGCCCACGACTTCGCCGAATTCACCTGGCGCCATCTGAACTTTTTCCAACACCATTGCTACATCACCGCCAAGATCCCGCGCACCGACTGCGGCGAGCACGGCGTGCTGCGGATTACCGCCCCCTGGGCACGCGAGGGCAGCCGCTTCACTCTGTTGTTCGAGCAGGCGGCCCTGATGTTGGTGCGCGAGATGCCGGTGTTGGCTGCCGCCCGCATTATCGAGATCACGGACAAAAGGTTGTGGCGCATCGTCGAGCACTATGTCGGCCGCGCGGTCGAGCGCCTCGACCTGCGCAAGCTCGCTGCCGTCGGCCTGGATGAGACCGCGGCCAAGCGGGGCCACACCTACGTGACCGTGTTCATCGATCTTGATCGCAGCGAAAAGCCGGTGGTGTTCGTGACCCCGGGACACGGCAAAGAAACGGTGGTCAAGTTCCGCGCTTTCCTGGCCAAACATGGCGGCTCGGCCGACCGCATCGCCGAGGTGGTCTGCGACATGAGCGGCGCGTTCATCGCCGCCGTGGGCGAGAGCTTCGAAAACGCTGCGGTCACCGTGGACTGGTTCCATGTCGTGCAACTGTTCACCAAGGCGGTCGACGAGGTGCGCCGGGCCGAAGCCAGGCAGAACAAACTGCCCAAGGCGCTGCGCTGGGCCGTCCTCAAGCGGGCCGACGGTCGCCTCACTGAAGCTCAGGTCGCGGCCTTGGCCGAACTCGAGGCGTCTGATCTGTTCACCGCGATCGCTTGGCGCAGCAAGGAGAAGCTGCGCTGGGTTCGCCAGGCGCAATCGGTTCAGGCCGCGCGCTGGCGTCTCACCAACTTCCTGCGTCATGCCAATGACCGGCTTGATCCGGACCCGCTGCTCGATCCGGTCCGCAAGGCTATTGGAACCGTCGAGGCACACAGCAAACGGATCCTGCAGCGCTGGACCTCGTCACACAGCAACGCCCGCCTGGAAGGGCTGAATGGCCTGTTCCAGGCGGCCAGGGCACGCGCTCGCGGCTACCGCTCCGTCACTACTTTCGCCACTATCATCTACCTGATTGCCGCACCGCTGGGAGATCTATTCGAATCCACTTAGCCCGTCGGAGTCCCCAATTAGTTTGGCTACACCTGCACACCTTGGACGGCCTCCTCCAGTTCCTGGAAAGTTGGCATGTGCTCGTTTGGCACCATCTTGCGCCCCAACTCGACGCTGACCTGCGGTGCATTGCCGTGCAGGTGGGTCACCAGCACTGCTCGGATCACCTCCAGATACTTCGCTTCTTCCTCCACGATCCCTTTCATTCTTGTGGAGAATGGGCCAGCGATGCCATAGGCCAAGAGGATGCCAAGAAATGTGCCAGTCAGCGCGCCGCCGATCAGCGCGCCGAGGATGGCCGGCGGCTGATCGATATGTGACATCGTCTTGATTACGCCCAGAACGGCGGCGACGATCCCCAGTGCCGGCAACCCATCGGCCATGGTTTGCATGATGTGTGAGGGGTGGAGCTCCTCCCCCAGGGTCTTCTTCAGTTCCCGGGCCATGACGTCTTCGATCTGGTTCGGATCGTCTGCGTTCATGCCTACCATCCGCAAATAGTCGCAGATGATCGTGCTGGCATGATGATTGCCGATGATTTTCGGAAATTTCTGAAACGCCGCGCTTTCGGACGGCTTTTCGATGTGTGCCTCCAACGCCATGGCGCCTTTGGTGCTTGCGAGACGGACGAGGTAGTATAGCAGGCTCAACAACTCGATGTAGTCTGCCTTGTGGTAGGCGGCGCCTTTCAGCATCTTGCCGAAGGCGCCGAGCATGGCTTCAGATCGTGCATGCTGTTCGCCATCACGGTAGTTGCAATCGCGGCGCCACCGATGGTCCACATCTCGAACGGCACGGCCTCGATCAGCGGCTCCATACTGCCGCCGGAGGCCAGATAGCTTCCAAGCACGCAGCCAAACAACAGAACCAGACCGACAATAGTCAGCATCGTTGGAGCTCAGTGCTTCGTGCTGAAGAGGGGGCCGGTTGAGGGAACAGTGGGCATCGTCGTGGCGGGCGTCGGCGCGGTCGAAGTCCCCGCGGCGGCGGCGTCGCGCATCACCAGGATCGCAATCCGCCGGTTCGCAGCGGCCATCGGATCGGCCGGCAATAGCGGATCCCGGTCGGCATCGCCGATCACCGATTTGATCCGGGTCTCGGGAAGCCCCCCGTCGGTTAGCAGCCGGCGGGTTGCGTTGGCCCGTTCAGCCGACAACTCCCAGTTCGTGCGGTCCGGGCCAGGGAACGGCGCGGCGTCGGTGTGCCCGGCGATCGACAGCGGCTCGTGCAGTTTCATCAGGATCGGCACGATTTTTTGGATGAGCAGTCTGGCCCGCTCATTGGGTGCGGCCGATCCGGTTGGGAACATCGGCAATTTGACTTCGTCGACGATCTGAATGCGCAGCCCGTCTGGGGTCATGTCGATGGCGAGTTGCTTGGAAAGGTCTGCCAGCGCCGGATCGGAATGTACGGCCTGTTTGATTTCGTCCGCTGCATGCTCGAAGGCCGCTTTTTCCTGACGGTCTTTTTCGGCCGTAATCTCGGCCGGTGTAATCGCTCTTGGATCGGCTGGTTGGCCTTGGCGCTCGAGTACCGATGTACCGCCGGGGCCGGGCGCCGGGCGGGTATCTTTCTGCCCGAGGGGCTTCTGGTCGGTGTCGTCGACGTCCTGGTCGTCAGCCGCGGGGCCTTTTCCAACTCCCTCCCCGGAGATGGCGCGATGCGCTTCGGTGAAG
Source organism: uncultured Alphaproteobacteria bacterium (assembly GCA_963772355.1). Classification (GTDB taxonomy): domain Bacteria; phylum Pseudomonadota; class Alphaproteobacteria; order Acetobacterales; family Acetobacteraceae; genus Rhodopila. Next base: position 113,906 of record CAVYXX010000136.1, read on the forward strand.
ACCGGGTCGTCGCCATCTTCTGTCCGCTCAACGACCGGGAGCTTGCCCGTGGTGATCTGCACTGCCCCACGGTCGGACACCAAGGCACCTTGGTCGAAAGCGGTATGGCCGCCGAACGGCTGGCCGGTTCCGGAGGAACCATGAGACAACTGGCTATTGGGGCTGAAGTAGTCCGCGAGACCCTTCCGCTGGTCCTCCGTGGTCGCGTTCAGCAGCCACATGAGGAGAAAGAATGCCATCATGGCGGTGACAAAGTCAGCATACGCGACCTTCCAGGCACCGCCGTGATGGCCGCCTTCGACGATCTCGTACTTTTTGACGATGACCTCGCCCTTGGCGTTCTTTTTCCCGTGCTTGCCCGCCATGCCTACCCTCCAGACGGAGGCCAGAATGACGAAGAAACGTTAACCGATCGCTAACTGAAGTGCAGAATGTGGCTCGAGAGCGTGGCCGATCGGGAACAGTCCGGCGTGACGGGCTTCCCGCAGGTGCTGCTGCTTCCTGTGCCGGCGGCCTGCGAGGAAGTCAACCGGAATAGATCCTGATGCTGCGCGCGACCGTGTCGGCTACATGCTCTTTGGTCACGACGCCTAACACCCGTTCGGTCCCGCCGTCATGGCTAACCACGATCGCCATGGTCGCGTTTCGGTCCCACATCGTGGTGATCACGTCGAACGCGACCTCCGCCTCCCTCACGATGGTGAAGTTCGGCTGTGCGAGGTCACCTAGTCGCACGTCGCCGGCGGCGACGCCCAAGGTGCGGCGCAGATCCGTATTGACGCGCAGGCCGCCCACGACCGTGCCGTTCCGCGTCGCGACGACATGGCGCAAGCCGCCCCCCTTCGCCGACAGTTCCAGAAACCGTGAGAATGGCGTCGCTTCGTCCAGAACCAGCACATCGCTTTCCATGATCTCCGCCGCGCTCCGAACAAGGAACATGTTGGCGTGAAGCGCTTTCGGGATCGGATGACCGCGGCGGACAAGCTTCAGTGTGTAAATATTCTCGGTCGACAGCATCCGCCGGACACCAAGAGACATCGCCACCGCCAGGATCATCGGCAGGACGATCTGGTAGTCGAGGGTCATCTCGAAGATCATCGTCACTGCGGTCATCGCCGCGCCAGTCCCGCCGCCGACCATTGCACCCATGCCGACAATAGCGAAGGCGGGCAGGGTAACCGGCGTGCCGGGGAACACCGTTTGCACTACCGACGCGAAAGCCGCACCAAGTGCCGCGCCCATGAACAGCGTCGGGGAGAAAATCCCGCCGGACGACCCGGACCCCAGGCTGACGGAGGTCGCCAACAGCTTGGCGATGAACAGGAAGAGAAGGAAGCCAGCGCCGGGGATATGATCCTGCAGAATGGCCTGGATCGTCGAGTAGCCCACGCCCTCGACGTAGTAGTGCCCGGCTTTGATCCACAGCACGTAGATCAGGATACCGACCAGCGACATTCCGATGACGTGACGGATGTAATGGCCCGGGATAAGATCAAAGCCGTCTTCGATCCAATGCAATCCCCGAATGAACCCGGCCGCCGCCACCCCTGTCAGGGCTCCAAGAACAGCATAGAGAACCAAGGTAACCGCCGAACTGAAAGGATCGGGTATCGCGGTCAGTTTGATTGGTACGTCGAACGCTGGCTGATTGCCGAAAAACAGTCGGCCAATGAAAGTAGCCGTGCCGGTTGCCACGGCAACAGGCAGGAAGGTGTTGACGCTGATCTCCGGCAGCATCAGTTCGGTTGCGAACAAGACGCCGCCGATCGGCGTGTTGAAGGTTGCCGCGATGCCCGCTCCGGCACCGGCCGCGACCAGGGTGATGCGCTGACCGGCCTGCATTCGGATGATCTGGCCCAGTGTGGACCCGAGCGCGGAGCCGATCTGGATAATGGGGCCCTCGCGTCCCACGGCGGCGCCGGTGCCGATCGCGATCGCCGAGGCGACCGACTTCACCACCGCGACGATGGGCCGGATTATTCCCTGCTTGTAATAGATCGCGTCCATCACTTCGGGGACGCCGTGCCCCTTAGCCTCCGGCGCGAAGTTCGACACGATCCAGGTAACGCCGACGCCGCCGATCACGGGAACCAGGATGATCGCCGGACCCCAGGGGTTGAATGGCGTGAAGACGCTGAAATCGTATGAGAACGAGAACTGGCCGAGAAAACACAGGTTGTGGATCAGCCCGATCAGGCCACGGAACACCACGGCGCCAAAGCCTGTGATCACGCCGACGATGAGCGCGAGCAGCGAGAGCGGCAAGAGGCGTAGGCGCCGAACGGAGTCCTCAATCGGGGCGGGAGAGGCCGACGGTGCTTTAGTCGACGTCTCGACAACCGGGGCGCTCTTCGGTCCCGGGGAGGGTATGTCGTCGATCATCTCGGTCCACCTTTGGATGCCCGCATCAAATGCGAGCCCCTAACACATTCAGTAAGGCCGAGTTACGCCACAGCATCCAAGCGGGTGCAATCCGACGCTGCATCACTGGTTTTCTCCGCGGCAAGAATTTGGCCGGCCAGGTTACCCTCGTCCCGGGAGGCTAAATTGGCCCTCAGTAGGAACAAGCCAAACAGGGTTTCATACTGCCTTTCTCAACGTGAGGTTGTAGCGGGCATTCCCGGTCTGCGGATGACGACCTTCCACCAACGGATGCACGCCGTGGAAAGTCAGCCGCGCGGCGCCCCCCCAGACGACCACGTCGCCATGAACGAGCGGCACCCGGCGCGGGCGGGCGGCGCGCGACTGGCCGCCCCAGAGGAAGGTGGCGGGAAGACCAAGCGAAACCGAGACGATTGGACTGCCGAAATCGCGCTCATTTCGATCCTGATGCAATGCCAGCCGAGCGCCGGCCTCGTAACGGTTGATGAGGCAGGCATCCGGCGCGAAGCCTGCAAACCCTGCGGCCGCGGCGGCTCGGCTAGCGAGATCGCTGAAGATGGCTGGCATTGGCGGCCAGCGCCGGCCAGTCTCGGGATCGATCGGATCGTAACGGTAACCGCTGCGGTCGGTCACCCAGCCGGCGTCGCCGCAGTTGGTCATCGCCACGGACATCGTCCAGCCGCCGGGCGTCACCATGTGACGGAACGGCGCGTCTCGCACGACGTCCGCCAGCGCGCCCAGCAACGCGGCGTCGATTGGTCGTGCGAAGCCGCCGAGGAGCGTGGCCCCGTCGTCGAGCGGTAGGTCGCGGGTGGGCTCTTCGAACAGGTCGGATGTGTCAGGCCGCATCGTGGAAGATGATCCCAAGTGTGTGGCGGTGACCGGCGCGTAGCGTGCTGACGCCATGGCGCAGATTGACGCGATAGGAGCCCCGAGCACCTCGCACCGGCCGACTGTTCACTGCGAACACGACAGCGTCGCGTTTTCGCAGCGGCACCACCTCGGCCCGGCTTTGCATACGTGGCCGTTGCTCGGTCAGCACGAATTCGCCGCCTTCGAAATCCTGGCCAGGCTCCTTCAGAAGGATGGCGATCTGGAGCGGGAAGACATGCTCGCCGTAGAGATCTTGGTGGAGGCAGTTGTAGTCATTCTTACCATATTGGAGCAGCAACGGAGTCGGACGGGTTTGGCCGGCGGCATGGCAGCGCTCGATGAAAGCGGCATGGTCGGGTGGGAAGCTAACGTCTATCCCCATGGCTTGGTGCCATCGGTTGGCGATCGGTGCGAGGCGCGGGTAAAGGGCGGTGCGCAAGCTCTCGACCAACTCCGGCAGCGGGTAGGCAAAGTATTTGTCACTCGCCGCGGCCGTAGCCGTGGCGAGCCATGATGACCTGGCTGCGGAAGCGTTCTTTGTTGCCGTAGAGATCGACTATTGCGTCGCACTCCGGCGCAGACAAAAGCCGGGGCAAAATCGCCCAGCCCTGGGTGTCGAGGTCGGCCGAAGCGGCCGGCCAGTCGATCGCATCGACGCGATCGCTGGCGGCGCGAGACTTCGTCGCGGTGCTCATGCCACACCTTCCCGGTTGATCAGTTTCCTCTTGCGCTGGACACCCCAGCGATAGCCTGAGATCGAACCATCAGCCTTTACAACTCGATGACAGGGGATCGCAACTGCAAGGACATTGGCTGCGCAGGCGGCGCCTACGTCTTGCGCCGTGGCGGGCAGCGGCAACGTCTTGGCGATCTGGCCATAGGTGACGGTATGGCCGGCCGGAACCTGACGCAAGGCTTGCCAAACCGCCTGTTCGAGGGCGGAGCCTCGAATGTCGAGGGGCAGGTCCAAGCCTTTGTGCGGCGCATCGAGGAAGGTGACGACCTGTTCGACCATGTCCGCGAGGCCCGCGTCGTCCGGTGTGAGGCGCGCGTGCGGGAAAGCGGCGACCAGTTCGCTGTGTAGCCCGCGCTGGTCGTCACCGAGCAGGATGGCGGCAATGCCTCTCGTGCTGGCGGCAACGAGTACGGTGCCGAGTGAGAAAGTCCCGAACGCGAGACGGATGTCCTCCGTCGTCGCGTCACGTTGGATGGTGATTGTGTCCATTGCGATTTCTCTCATTTGCTATGAGAGGCATATTTCGCATTATTCAGATGAACCGCACTCTGGCGCTTGCTTTGAAATCGGAAAAGCGGCTGATAACGAATTCAGGCTCGCGGGGAAGAAAATCGCGCGCGTCCGACGAGCCTCGGAATGGCCGCGTCAGTTTGAATGGCGGTTGGGGACACCGTAGTGACGATCCGGTATGATCTAATCGGCTACGAAGAAGGCGAGCAGGCCAAGAAATCGACCACGACTTCACGAACGAACCCCAACTTCACGAACAAATCGTCTCTGGATATTTCGGTCGAAGCCGTACGCTGATCGTTCCTCGTTCGTTCTTTTCCATTACGATATCGGCATCAGCCCCGAGCAAATTTGCCATTTTAAGGTACTGTTTATACCTTTTCATTATGGTAGTCTCGTTGTGAGATTTGCCGAACTTATTTCTAAGCTCGGTCTGGTATGCGGAGCGGAACTCATCAAGCGAGTAAGGCATCAGGAAACTCCGTTCACAAATCTGTGATACACGTCATAAGCCGATGACATGTTGCAATCAAGCAAAGTTCACAACCACAGGGTGTATCGCCATCGCATGGCCACTGATCGTGTTCGAACTGAATTCCAACGCCATCGGCGAAGGATCCCAGAGCACGCGTCTGGTGGGCCGCAAGCTGAACCTGATATCCGTTCGTGGCTGTTAGCCACGCAACAGGGTCGGATAGGCCAAGCTGTTGGTAAGAAGCCATTTCCCAGTGCCTTTTGCGCACAGGAACACCATCCTGCCCTGTCGTGCGCGCCGCTCGCCCATTAGACCTCGAGCGCACCGAGTAACCCGCTCGAGCGTCCAAATTGGCTCGCGAAGAGGGCGACGAAAGAAGCTAGCAACACCGCACCATCTGGGCGGTTTCACCGGTACGTCCAGCTCACCTTCGCTTGAACGAAGTTTTTTCTGCCTACAAGAGTATCATTCTATCAGAGTACCACCCTCCTTGCCAGATTATGAATAATTCGGCTTACGTTGGGTCTCGGCGCGCGAGGCCAACTTACGCTGACCTCGTGAACGAACTCAACGACGGGGGCGGAAAATATATGGACGTCATAGAGGCGACGGTCTCCGAGCCGACGGATATAATCGTCACACTCCCACCTCACATAGGAGAAATTATCCAACGACACCGCAGAGAAGCCGAGGCGGCGGGCGGCAGGTTGTTCATCGAGGCGGAAGGAGAAGTGTTGAGGGTACTCTCTATCCCGGCGTCTGGGCTTCTAGAAGCAGCGTCAGCACTCGCACATGACCCTGAACGGTTTCTTCGCTTACTGGATTCTCAGAGTCAGCGACAACACGCGCTCGCTGGAGCAAGTGTTTTGAGGTGGACCCCATCGGCTGGACAGGAACCGGGGTGACGTAGAGAAGTCCCGCTGCGCTTCCCGTTCCCTCCCGATCCAAGGGACGAAGTAATAGCTAAGTATAGACCCTACTCTACATAGGTCAACTCCCTTTTTAACTCCGTGCCCGCGAGCCTGTGGGCTACGCCGCAGCCCTTCAAAGCGGAGGCGTTGTCCACACGCTCGTGGGCTTCGCCATCGAAAACCGCACGCGGCGTCTGGTAGCCCAACGCCTGATGCGTATCTGCTCAACCCGGCTGAAAGACGGATTCCCCATACAGGACAGCGCGAATAGCCTGATACGCGTCGTTTCCGCGTCGTGATGCGGTGCCAACGACGGATCGAACGCCGGCGAATAGATCGGCACCCCAGTTGGAGCGGAAGCCACCAGTGACCTTTCGGTAGGTCGCTGTGGGCCGCAATTCCCTCTCGCTGCCATTATTATCTGGCGGAACCTCGGGATGCTCCAGGAAGGTGAACAGATGGCTTCGCACTTTGCCGTAACGTTTCCGCAGGCGACGGCCGTGGCAGTTGGTCGGTGCCAGCACCATGATCGCGTTCAACTCGCGATCCAACCTGCGCTGATAGCTGCGCCGCGTGCTGTCGGCCAGATTGTTGCGCCGCCGCGCCAGCACGACCGCCCGCAACAGCAGCGCCTTCATGCGCGGAGCGAAAATCGTATCGCCCGCCTCGATAGCGTATTTGCAGTCGCGCAGTTGGTGCGCCAAACAAACCTGCCAGACATCGGCATGGCCCTGCTGCGCACCGTAGAGGTCGGAGACCCAAATGTTCGGCCGGTGACCGGCCATCGTCTCGGTGACCACGCTGGCGGCGCGGCTGTTGCGCACGACGTGGATCACCACCTGATCGTTCTGAAATACCCAATTCCAATGGGTCCGCCCGTCGATGCGCACCGTGGTCTCGTCGGAGCAGACGATCCGCGAGCGGCGCAGCCGGGCAAGAATGGTTGCGACCTGATGGTCGAAACAGGGCTTGGCACACTGCAACATCGCATCCAACGCGCCTTCGCTGATCTGGAGCGCATAGAGGTGGCGGAACAACTGCGTCAGGCGGCGGTAGCTGATCGCGTGGGTGAAGCGCAGGTAAACCGCCAACGCCAGGATGTTCACGCTGAACGGCGAGCCGCCCTCCAGGCCCGCCGGGACCGGTGCCAGGGTGATACCGCCGCAGCATGGACAATGTCCGGCATAGCGCTCTACCCGGGTCACCAAAGGGCGCACGATCGGCAGGTCGATTTTGTCATACCGGCCGTGCAGCACTTGATCGGCCTCTGTCAGCGCGGCTTGGCAATGCGCACAAGCGCCCACCTTCGCGGTCACCGTTTCGTCGACAGTGCAGGCCAGCGGGCGGCCACCGCCTTTGCGACCGAGGCTGCCTTGGCGTGGTCCGACACGCTTGGCTTTCTCCGGCTGGTTCGGCCGCTGACCCTTCGACGGCGGCAGGCTGGAATTGTCCGGGGTTTTACTCGGCTCCGCGAGCCGCGCCTCAACATCGGCAAGCCGCGTCGTTAGGCTCTGCACCTCTGACCAGAGCGCCCGGATCAGGGCGTCCTTCTCGGCGTGGCTTAGATGATCGAGGTCGGGAAGCTGCGACACGCCTTCGTTTAGAGTCAACTCGACCGTGACCGCGTCAAGCGATTTTTCTCGACCAGTCAGCCAGTGGTCAAATTACCCTTCCGAGACACGGGTCAATGGGGTTGAGCAGATACCGCCCACCTTCGCGGTCACCGTTTCGTCGACAGTGCAGGCCAGCGGGCGGCCACCGCCTTTGCGACCGAGGCTGCCTTGGCGTGGTCCGACACGCTTGGCTTTCTCCGGCTGGTTCGGCCGCTGACCCTTCGACGGCGGCAGGCTGGAATTGTCCGGGGTTTTACTCGGCTCCGCGAGCCGCGCCTCAACATCGGCAAGCCGCGTCGTTAGGCTCTGCACCTCTGACCAGAGCGCCCGGATCAGGGCGTCCTTCTCGGCGTGGCTTAGATGATCGAGGTCGGGAAGCTGCGACACGCCTTCGTTTAGAGTCAACTCGACCGTGACCGCGTCAAGCGATTTTTCTCGACCAGTCAGCCAGTGGTCAAATTACCCTTCCGAGACACGGGTCAATGGGGTTGAGCAGATACTCTTCAAGAATATTCAAAACATTAATATCGGCAAGGACGAGTATGATCACGTATCAGGAGACATCTGGAACTTATTTAAGTGTGGCCATGTAGTGCAGGTTCTCAGGATCACATCAAGAAAGATTGTGGTCACCAAAATTTATCCCAGCAGTCCATCCGCGTCTTCCAGAAAAATCAAACTGTGACCCCCGCTTTAAAATGAGCGTCGTGTGGGTGGAAGCGTGCCAGATCATTGGGAAGATTCTCGAAATGATCGGCATTCTTTGGACGGCCGGCAAACTCCTTTCTATCCGACCTCGTTGGCTGCCCAGGGTGCTATTTAGTTCGCTTTGGAAAGGGAAAGCGTCGCGTCAAGCAATCAAGATCATGGACTACGTCAGTAACCCCAGGGAAATGCTGGCAATTCGGGGGTTGGCGCTTATTTTGATCGGGCTTCTGTTGCAGGCGTTACCATATACCATCAACATGTTCCCAGAACTCCTCTATGGCGTGGCAGGTGTTCTCTACGGGTGACAAATAACATCTGATCGCCGCGCCGAGGGCTGCCAAAAGGCTGAAGTTCTCCGCCTGAGCAATTTGGCGACGGCCGTGCGACTGATCGAGTGCCCACGTGCCGTTTTCCGTCGTCAACTGCCGCAAGCTCTTGCATGTCTAGCGTAGAGCCGACAGCAAATCGCTCCGTTCGCCGGACAGCCCGTCGGTCTCGCAAACAACGTGGGGTCCGTGACCAGCATCGGCCTGAGACCGCCGCCCGTGCGCCGCGCCCGAACCAACGCTACAGCACCCTCTGTAGCCAAATCTTTCAAGCCACGTCCGATTGCACGGCGGCAATGAAGAGAGACCGCTGCGATTTCGCCGTATCGCGGACACCGCCCTCCACGGCAGCAGGAGCGAAGCTCTCGCTCATCGAGATGCAGCGAAGATGCGGCCTGTGAAGTGGTCCCCGAAAACTGGACAGGCAGCTAAGAGAGAATCCAGCCTGGGAATGGCCGATTGGCCGGAGGTGAGACTTGTCGAATACACGGAAGAAACACGGTCCCGAGTTTAAGGCGAAGGTGGCGCTTGCAGCGATCCGCGAGGAGGGCACGGTAGCCGAGCTATCGAGCAAATTCGGCGTGCATGCCAGCCAGATCCACGCGTGGAAGAAGACGCTGCTGGACGGGACTGCGACGCTGTTCGCTCGGGACAAGGCATCGGCGAATAGCGGTGACGCGGCGGAAACGCAGCTGGCACCTTTGTATGAGAAAATCGGCCAGTTGACGGTGGAGCGGGATTTTTTGCGGAAAAGGTCTGGGCCATGAGTCCCGGCGAACGTCGCGCGCTGGTCGACCGAGACGATCCTGACCTCTCGATCGCGGCGCAATGCCAGCTGCTAAAGGTCGCGCGCTCGACGCTGTATTACCAACCGGCGCCAGTGGACCCGGACGACCTGGCGCTGATGCGTCGGATGGACGAGCTTTATACGAAGTGGCCGTTCTACGGGGCGCGGCGGATGGTGGCGGCGCTGCGCCAGGATGGCGCGATAGTAAACCGCAAGCGCGTGCGCCGGCTGATGCGGGTGATGGGACTGGAGGCGATCTACCAGAAGCCCAACACCAGCAAGGGGCACCCGGATCACAAGGTTTATCCGTATTTGCTGCGCGGCTTGGCTATTGAGCGGCCGAACCAAGTGTGGTGCGCCGATATAACCTACATCCCGATGGCCAAGGGCTTCGTGTATCTGGTCGCGGTGATGGACTGGTTCAGCCGCCGGGTTCTGGCTTGGCGGGTTTCGATCACCATGGAGGCGGATTTCTGTGTTGAAGCGCTGCAGGAAGCGATCGCCCGGCATGGTCGGCCCGAGATTTTCAACACCGACCAAGGCGTCCAGTTCACCAGTGCCGGGTTTCTGGAGGAGTTGGAAAGCCGCGGTGTCCGGGTCAGCATGGATGGCAAGGGGCGGTTCCTGGACAATATCTTTATCGAGCGGCTTTGGCGCAGCCTGAAGTATGAGGACGTGTTCATCAAAGCGTATGGCTCTGTTGCGGAAGCGCGCCAAGGCATTGGCGGCTGGCTGCTGTTCTACAACGAGGAGCGGCTGCATCAGGCGTTGGGCTACCAGACGCCGCGTGCGGTTTTCGATGGCGAAGCCCACGAGCGTGTGGACAACGCCTCCGCTTTGAAGGGCTGCGGCGTAGCCCACAGGCTCGCGGGCACGGAGTTAAAAAGGGAGTTGACCTATGTAGAGTAGGGTCTATACTTAGCTATTACTTCGTCCCTTGGATCGGGAGGGAACGGGAAGCGCAGCGGGACTCTCTCTTACGTCACCCCGGTTCCTGTCCAGCCGATGGGGTCCACCTCACTGACGAGTTCGACGAGAACCCCTCGGACGCGACGCATTGTCCTGGGACTACTCCTGAGCGACGATCGGGCGGACAACTCTGCGCTTGCCGATATCTTGCCAAAAGAGCATAGCGCTTTGGTACCTCCGACACACACGGTCAGAAGTGCAGGCGGAGAGCGTTAGCAGAACTCGGGTTTCAACTTCGGTGAACGATCTCCGTCCTGATGTAAAGAGCAATAATGGAGGTCATAATGGGTTGGGGTAGGAAAATAGGCGCACTCTTAATCTCCTCGGCGATGGCTGGCGCGCCGATCGCTCCGCTTCTCGCGCAAGGGGCGCCTGCCGGGTTCATGGTTAGTTATTTCCCGGGACGCAGCGCTGGTGGCATGAACTGTCCTGGACTGACCTGGCACATTGACCGGATGGTGCAGCCCGACAAGACCGTCAAATTGAGCGGTCCGATCTGGTATGTGGACGGTAGCGGCGTGAGCTTCGCCAAGGGCATGGGGCAACCCGATGGTCACTTCTCCCTCGCTGTGACGACGATGAGCGGCGATGGCCCAGCGGGCACAATTACCGGCCAGCGGATGCCCGACGGCAGTATTGATACTACGGCAGAAGGCCCCCCATGCTTCGCTGGCGCCCGTCACATAGCTCCGGGACAGACGTCCGCCAAATAGTAACTACTCAAGATGATGGTCGCGGCTTGGCGGTTGGGGCGAGCGGCGAAGGGCGCGCGGATTTTGTGCGCCCCGACCACCAAGTGAATCTCCGCCTCGGGTCTGCAATTCAAGCAGATCGACGATCCCGGCCAGCCTCGCGATCGAGCAAGGCACGCTTGCGCTCAATTCCCCAACGGTAGCCGGAAAGCTCACCATCGTTCCGCACCACGCGGTGGCAGGGGATCGCCACCGCCAAAGCGTTGGACGCGCAGGCTCCCGCCACCGCCCGAACGGCCCTCGGACTACCAATCGTCCTGGCGATGTCGGTGTAGGAGACGGTCTTGCCCGCCGGGATCTCCCGCAGCGCGGCCCAAACGCGCTGTTGGAAGGCGGTGCCGCGCACGTCGAGTGGCAGATCGAGTTCGATGGCCGGCGCCTCGATAAACCCGACCACCCGGGCCACCAATTGTTCGAAATCGGCATCGCCGCCGATCAGCGAGGCGCGTGGAAATCGATCCTGCAGATCGTGAACCAACATCTCCGGGTCGTCGCCGATCAGGATGGCGCAAACGCCCTTCGCGCTGCTGGCCACCAGGATCGAGCCAAGCGAGCAGTCACCGACGGCAAAGCGGATCGCCGCATTGGCGCCCCCGGCACGATAGTCGGAGGGGGTCATTCCGAGCATCTCACCTGATTTTGCGTAGAAGCGGCCGTTGGAGTTGAACCCGGCGCCATAGATCGCCTCGGTGACGGTTTCGCATCGGACGAGCTCTTCACGAACCTTGCCGGCGCGATGGGCGACAGCGTAGTCCTTCGGGGTCACCCCGGTGACCGCCTTGAAGATGCGATGGAAATAGCCGGGGCTGAGGCCGGCGGCTGCGGCCAGGTCCGCCAGCGGCGGGACATCCTCCGCCCGCTCGATCAAGCGGCAGATGCGTGCCACCGTTTTGGCGTTTTGGACGTCGGGCGACGGCTGATTGGGCTTGCAACGCTTGCAGGCATGAAAGCCGGCCGCCTCTGCGTCCTCGATCGTGTCGTGGAAACGCACGTTTTTGGGGTTGGCCGTCCGGGAGGGGCAGGATGGGCGGCAATAGACCCCAGTGGTCGCCACCGAGTACCAAAAAATCCCATCCGCAGCGCCGTCGCGCCCGACCACGCTCGCCCAGCGCGGATCGCGCTCGGTGGCTGTGTCTTTCGGTCTGTCGGTCATCAGTGTGGTCATTGTCGATCCTTCGGGTTCTTTTACCTGCGCCACAAGATGGCGGTCCCCGACGCTACTGGCACTCCGGCTCTTGCTTTCGAATCGAAATAGGGCCGTTGGCGGGGGAATCCATCAGCGCGTGCACGAGGCGTCGAGTATATTTCATCCGCTCCGGTTGCTTCCGGCGGTCAGGATGTGCCTTGTGAGTTGGTCGGGCTGGGAAAAGTAGGCCGAATGACTGGCGTCTATCGTGAGAACGCGAGCGCAGGGTGTGGCGTCATACATGCGCTTCTGATCTCGCCAGGAAACAGCGCGATCCTGGGTCAGCTCAATGTAGACTTGCGGGATGCGGCCGAAATTCTCCGGCGTCGTACGGATCGGGGTTTGTGTCGGGGAGAGCGGTCCGCGCGGCTCCGGCGTCAGCAGGGCGTACGCAAGCGCAACGTCATCGTCGAGGCAGTCGGCGTAAAGACTCGCGGAACGCCTGACGCTGCAGCATGTCTGATCCGGCCTCGCGATTGACGTCAACGCTTTGCTTTGCCCAGAGCAGCGAGTTGGGGTCGTGAGCCCATTGGCCCTCGCCCCTGCTCTGGGCCAGAGGAGGCGTGTCGCCGATTGGCGGCAGGTAGGAGGCCAAGTATACGAGTGTCAGTATCTTTTGTGACCGCGCCTCGGCTGCTTGAGTGGCAACGATTCCATTCCGGCTGTGCACGACCAGAACCACCGGCTCTGCCGCCGCGTCTAGGATTTGGGTGATCGTATCTACGTAATCCTGCATGGTAATCTGGCCCGGTAGTCTCCAGTCGCGGCCGTGACCGGGCATATCGGGAACGATCACGGTGTGTCCGGCCGCTTCGAGGCGAGCGGTGATTTTGTACCAGCACCATGCGCCGTGCCACGAACCATGAATCAGTAGATATTTGCTCACGCTTCCCTCCTTACGTCGCACCCAGGCTTGCGCCGGCGTTGAACCGGACCAGGGTCGACGCCCTGGTCCGGTTCATTTGCCCATAATTTTTGGGAAGGCTTTGGGTCAGGCTGCTCGGATGAGGCCGAGCTGTTGCAGTGCCGTTACGCCGTCGTCCAAACCGACCTCCTCCGCGATCTTGCCGTTCTCGACACGAAGTACGGTCGTGCCGGTGAATTGCATTTTGCGGCCGGAACCGGCGGGAAGGACGCCGCCGATGAGAAAGTCATTGAAGGCTGGGCCAGTGTGCGTGCCGCCGCCTTCCCACCGTCCAACGACGTAGTCGCCTTCTGCAATGAGGTCGGCGGCGCCGGCGAAGCCGAGATCGGGAAACGCCTCGCGAAAGCCGAACATGAACGCCCTTATGTCCTCGCGACCGCGGCGCGGCGCATGCAGGGAATATTGCAGGAGCATGTCGGGCGCGGCCAGTTGGTCGATAATGTCCGGGTTCCACGGATTGCCCCAAAACCCTGTGAACCATCGGCCGACGGTTGCCTTGTTATCCGATTCTTTTGACATTGTGATTTCCTTCGGTACTTTCCATTACTTCAAGAGGTCAGCGTGTAATCGCTGCCTGCACCGGTAATAGGCCTCGGAGGCGAAGCAGAAACTCCGTTTGTTGCTGCGAAATCGGGAGTGGAGAAAACCGCGGATCTCCGGTGGGGTCGACAGACCTCAAGCCTGCGTTAGGATCGGCCCGGATTGAACGGGGGACCAGGATGACGGACCTGATGAAGCCGACCTACGCGAGCAATATGCGTATTATCGGCCATAGCGACCAAGGCGGCGGGCGCGCCGACGGCGTGCAGCTTATGGTTCACAAAGGATACGCCTATATCGCGCATATCTTCTCCAAGGGTTTTTCGGTGGTCGACGTGCGCGACCCGACCAAGCCCACTCCGGTGAGTTATATCGCCACGCCGTCGAACACCTGGTCGATCCATTTGCAGCAGTTCGACGACCTGTTGCTGGTGATACATGCGAAGGACATGTTCGCGCAGCCAGAGCTGTTAGATGAAAAGAACTACTACAAGGGCAAGATAGGCGACCATGGTGATGCGCCGGCAGAGCAAACCTGGTCGGCCGGCATGGCGGTGTACGACGTCAGCAAGCCGGAGGCCCCGCGTCAGATCGGCTTCATGCCGGTGAAAGGGGGCGGGCTGCATCGCCTGTGGTACGTCGGCGGACGCTGGGCTTATGCTTCTGCGCTGCTGGACGGTTTCTCGGACTACATCCTGATCACCATCGACATGGCCGACCCGACGAAACCGACGCTCGCGGGGAGATTTTGGTTGGCCGGCATGAACGTCGCGTCCGGCGAGACAGCGAACTGGCCGAGCGAAATCGGCCGCTTTGGTCTGCATCACGCGATCGTACATGATGACATCGCCTACTGCAGTTGGCGCGATGCATGTCTGGCTGTGGTGGACGTGAGCGACCGAGCCGCTCCGAAGTTGATTACGCACAAGGTGTGGGCGCCTCCATTCGGGGGGGGCACCCACAACGCGCTGCCGCTGCCCAATCGAGACCTGCTCATCGTGGTGGACGAGACTGTGCTTGATAACCGCGAAGACGGCGAAAAACCGATCTGGGTGTTCGACAACAGGGTGAAGTCAAACCCGATCAGCATCGCTACGTTCCCGGAGCCGAGCGACACTGATTATCTGAAGGTGGGGGGGCATTTCGGGCCGCATAATATTTACGAAAATCGGCCCGACCAATTTGTCAGCGAGGATCTGATTTTCGCCACGTATCAGAACGCCGGCGTGCGGGTCTACGACATCCGCGACAAGTTCCGTCCAGTGGAAGTGGGCGCGTGTGTGCCGCCGCCTCCGACGAAGCTGGTCGATCCGCGGCCGAACCGACCGAAGGTGCTGCATTCGGCGGATGTGTCCGTTGATAAGAACGGCATTGTCTACTGCACGGACTTTTCCGCGGGATTGTACATTATGGAGTTCAAGGGGTAGAGTCTATGTCGGGAGGGCGGGGCGTTGCACCTCGTCCTCCTCCTCGTCCCAACAGGCGGGCCTACGGGTCGTTACTTGGAAGCGCTCCTCAAGCCTCGCTATTTTGATCGCGGTCGAGACAACTCGATTGTTGAGGTCTTTTCGCCGAGACGTTGTGCGTTCTCGGTTACTTCGGCGGCTTCAGGTCAATGCCATACTTGGCGTAGATGCGCTTGATGGTGCCGTCCGCCGTGAGCCGGTCCAGTGCGTCGTTGATGGCGGCCCGCAGATTGTCATCCGGCTTCATCATCCCGATGGCCACGTTCCAACTGAAAGCCGGCGTCAACCTGTCAATCGCCACAGTTCGGAGAGCCTGCCCAGGGTGGGTCACGTTGAAATATCCCGCCGCCGATTGACTTACGACCGCGCCATCGATCTCCTTGTCGGCGAGCGCCTGCAACATCTCGTCCTCGAAGCCAAATGCGGACGTGGTCAGTCCCTGCTTGTTGAAGGTCATGGAGGCAATTGAACTGCCCATGACGCCGATCTTGGCGTGAGGGTCGATCCCCTCGACATTGACGATCGGGCTGTCGAGCCGAACCGCCAAGACAATTCCGGTCCGGTAATATGGCTTTGAGACCTTCAATCCGGTCTCTTCCTGAACCTCGGCTTCGGCGATCGCATCCGTCACGATGTCGCATCCGGCTCGACGCACCTGATGCGGGCCGATGATCCAGATCGGCTGAAATCCAACTCCGATCTGTGTCGCGATGGCTTCCCCAAGCTCGATCTGGAATCCTGGCAGGTCGCCTTTTCGGCTGGAGAAGGGCAGCGCGTTGGGATGCACGCATTGCTCGATCATATGTTCCGAGCGAATGATGTCGAGCGAACGCGCATCGGCCGGCGGCGGCGCCAAACCTACGGCCAACAACACCGCGGCAGGTACGAGGAATTTAATGGAAACCATCAATTTTTCAGTGACCGAATATAGGCGATAATATCGGTGAGCTGGTCCCCATCGATCGAGCCACTGAACGCCGGCATCCGACCTTCCTTGCCGTTCATGACACGAAAAGTAATAAAGGAATCGTCACGCGAAGTTCCCATCAATTGCGGTCCCTTACCCGCGGTTCGGCCACCGTTCTCGTGGCAGTAGCCGCACCCGTGCGACGCGAACACATCTGCTCCGCGCTCCGCCGCGTCTGACTTCGGGGCGTCGGCCAATACGGGACCTGTCAACGCCAGTGCACCGCTGACAGCGATGAGCAACAGTCTAATGCCTGCCATGAGCCTCCGCCAAAGAAAGGAGCGAGGAATTACCCCCGCTCCCGTTGACATCATAGCCGTCGCTTTTTCGTCAAGAGTTGGACGGCAGCGCGTAGACGATGAGCGCACCGGCATCCATCGGCATGGACTTGTACGGCTCGCCGTACATGGCGCCGTAGCCCTCGCCGACCAAGCTGCCCCACCCGGCCGGGACAGCGATGTACTGCTTGCCGCCCGCGCTGTAGCTGATGATGCCGCCCGCATGGCCGATGCCGTCGTTGTGCGACCACAATTCCTTTCCGGTTTCGGCATTATAGGCGTGTGTGACGCCCCGTGCATCCGGCAGGAACACCAAGTCGCCGGCAGTAGCCAGCACACTCGATAGCGGCGGCTCGGGAAACTCTACCTGCCACTTGACCTGGCCAGTGACCGGATCGCGTCCATCGAGATGGCCGCCCATCGTCGATGAGCCTGGCGGCGGAACGAGCTTGAATTCAGCACCAATGTTCAACTGAACCTGTGGCTCCGTCACCGGCGTCGTCTTCTTGACGTCGAGCGTTATGCACCACTCGTTGCCGACCTTATACCAGAGGCCGGTCTTCGGGCTGTAGGCGCCGCTATTCCAGCTGACGCCCCCGGCGATCGCCGGACAGAGCGGCTCGCCCTCGAGCTTGCCTGGCGAGAAATCTCGCCGACCGATCAATTCGCCGGTCTTCGGGTCGATGCTCTTGACAAAGTTGCTGGCCTTCACGAGCGACCAAACGTTATCGATCTTCGCGTTGGCGCGATCATAGACGAAGATGTAGCCGCTCTTGTTCGGATGCACCATCATTTGTTTGCCGTCACGATCGATCGACACAAACTCACCGATCGCACTGTCAAAGTCCCAGTTATCGTGCGGCAATTCCTGGTGGTAGAATTTGAGTTGGCCGGTATCAAGATCAAGCGCGATGACCGAGCTGGTGTAGAGGTTGTCACCCGGCCGCGCACCGGTCTTCATCCAGTCCGTCCCCGCCCAATCATACAGCGGATCGGGATTGGCGACGCCCCACCAGACCGCATTATTCTGCGGATCGTAGGTTCCGGGCATCCAGCCGCCACCGCCGCCGATACGCCAGGTGTCGTTGCCCCAGGTCTTCATTGCCTCAGGCGTGCCGCCCGAGGTCAGGAATTCCCACTTCTTCTTACCGGTCGCCGCATCGACGCCGAAGATCGGGCCACGAGCGGGCCACTCGCCGCCTTGCGCGCCGATCACCACGGTGCCGCGCGCGAATAGCGGTGCCCCGGTGAAGCCGACGGTCAACTTTTGTAAATCGACCAGCTTGGTGTCCCAGGCCGGCTTGCCGGTCTTGGCATCGAGCGCGATCAGGCGCCCGTCAACGGTGCCGATATAAAGCTTGCCCTCGCCCATGGCCATGCCGCGGTTATACGGCGAGTGGGTCTGCCGAGCCACCAGTTGGTCATCAAGCTCCGGAAAGTAAGTCCACAGCACCTTGCCCGTCGCGCCGTCTAGTGCGAACACTCGGCTATAGGAGCCGGAATAGTACAGGACGCCATCCTTGGCCAGCGGCATCGACTGAATGCCGCGCGTCGTTCGGCCGGGGAAGTGAATCCATGCAACCTGCAGATTCTTCACGTTGCTGGCGTTGATCTGATCGAGGCCGCTGTAGTCGTAGCCCTTGTACGTGCCGTGATAGCTTAACCAGTCATTCGGGTTCGGGCTCGTTGCCTCGAGTTCCTGTGCCGTCTGCGCGAACGCTGGTGCGGCGACTAACGCCGTCCCTAACGCCAGCAACGCGGCGAATCCCCTTTGATCGAATCGCATGTGCATTCCCTCCCGGTGCGCAGCAAGCGCGTCCGCCGCACGTTGTGCGTCGGTTTCGGCTCGCTACAGCGGCACCTTAT
Source organism: uncultured Alphaproteobacteria bacterium (assembly GCA_963772355.1). GTDB lineage: Bacteria > Pseudomonadota > Alphaproteobacteria > Acetobacterales > Acetobacteraceae > Rhodopila. The sequence goes on from CAVYXX010000136.1 coordinate 132,176, forward strand.
CCCGAGGGTAAGAAATGAGTAAAGGGCACGCGTGCGTAAACGACGCACTCTGCGTGGCAGGCGTCGTTCCGTTCGGCTGACCCCCTGATTGCCTCGCACGCTGCAATCGTAGGATAATGCTTGTGTTCGGAGTGGAAAGCGTTCGCTTCCGGCGCTGTTTCTGGAAGCCGGTTGGCCGCCGATGAATGCGCGTGGGAGCAAGAGAGGGAGCATGACCGCCCAAGCTACACCGTTTCGCCCGATCGTGAGGGGCAGCCAGCCGGCGAACGACACGCCGTCATATGGCAGCACGCATTTGCGCCACCCGACGCAGCCGCCGCTCCGCATCCCCCAAACGGTGACCGAGACAACGGGTCCGCATTTCGCCGCTGCCCGTTTTGACGCAACGCCAGACTTGTCGGTGGTAAACGGCAAGCAGGCGCAAGGCGAGCGCATCATCGTCCGCGGTCGCGTGGTGGATGAGGATGACAGGCCAGTCCCGGAGACCATGATCGAGATCTGGCAAGCCAACGCCGGTGGCCGCTACGACCATCCGGGGGACCAACACGACGCGCCGTTGGATCCCAACTTCCACGGTGGCGGCCGCGTGTTTTCAGATGTGGATGGGTGGTACCAGTTCACGACAATCAAGCCGGGCGCTTATCCTTGGCGCAACCACCACAACGCGTGGCGGCCGAATCATATCCATTACTCGCTATTCGGCCCCGGCTTCGCACAGCGCTTAATCACCCAGATGTATTTTCCCGGCGACCCATTGCTGGAGCTGGACCCAGTATACCTCTCCGTTCCTGACCTGAGCGCGCGGGAGCGATTGGTCGCGCGGTTCGACATCGATATCACCTCACCTGAGTGGGCGCTGGGTTATCGTTTCGACTTTGTGCTGCGTGGCCGCGAAGCCACCCCCGTTGAGAACCCTTGATATGCCAACTGCGACCGCCAGTCAGACGATCGGCCCCTACTGGCATCTTATCGAGGATCCCCGTTGGTCCAACCTCACACGCTTCGGCGCGCGAGGTGAACAGATCGTGCTGGCTGGATCGATTTATGACGGAGCGGGCGAACCGGTTGTCGATGCCGCGATCGAGATCTGGCAGAGCAGTCCCGAACGGTCTGATATATTCCCCGCATTTGGACGCTGCCGCACTGACGCCAGCGGTTCGTTTCGGTTTAGAACGTTGAGGCCCGGGCCGGTGGCCGGTATGGGGAATGCGCAACAAGCGCCGCACGTGGCGATCTCGATCTTTGCTCGCGGCTTGCTGAAGGCCCTGACTACACGGCTGTATTTCCAGAACGAACCATTGAATGAAACAGACCCTGTTCTCTCGCTGATTGAAGATGCGGGACGCCGTCGTACCCTGATCGCAAGGAAGGGTTCATCCGACACCTGGCATTTGGATATCCGGTTGCAGGGCGAGGACGAGACAGTATTCATGGAGATCTGATGCAACTTATCGCCCCGCTGCCGAAGTCAATCGCAACCGTTTCCTTGAGCGGCACCCTCGGGGAAAAAATGGAGGCGGCCGCAGCGATCGGCTTCGACGGGGTGGAGATCTTTGAAAATGATCTGCTGACGTTTGAAGGCTCGCCCGCGGACATCCGCTATCTCGCCGACAGCCTCGGCCTGACGATCACCTGTTTCCAGCCGTTCCGTGATTTTGAATCAATGCCGGAGCCTCAGCGGGCCCGCAACATGGATCGGGCCGAACGTAAGTTCGACCTGATGCAGCAGCTTGGCACCGATTTGCTACTGGTGTGCAGCAACGTCTCCCCGGCCTCGATCGACGATGATGCCCGCGCCACCGCCGACCTGGCGGAGATGGCCGAACGCGCGGACAGACGTGGCCTGCGTGTCGGGTTCGAGGCTTTGGCCTGGGGCCGCAACATCAACAAATGGCGTCATGCCTGGAAGATCGTTAGCGCAGCCAACCATCCGGCGCTCGGTTTGATCGTCGATAGCTTCCACACGTTGGCGGTTGGCGATGGCCTATCCCGATTGCCCGAGGTTCCCGCGGAAAAGATCTTCTTCGCTCAGCTTGCCGATGCTCCAAAGCTGTCGATGGACGTGCTGTCCTGGAGCCGCCACTTCCGGAATTTCCCCGGCCAGGGCCAGTTGCCGGTTGCTACCTTCGTGCGCGACCTGATTGGCGCGGGCTATCGGGGCCCGCTGTCGCTGGAAGTCTTCAACGATGAATTCCGTTCGGCGCCCGCCAGGCTGATGGCCCGCGATGGCCTGCGGTCGCTGCTGCTGGTTGAGGCTGAGGCCGGCGCAACTGCTCTGCCCCCGATCCCCATATTCGATGGCGTGGAGTTTCTGGAATTCGCGGTTGATGAGCAATCCGGTCGACGATTGGGCGAGACTCTGCGTGGCCTGGGATTTCATTATGCTGGCCACCACCGGTCGAAATCCGTCGATCTGTTTCGCCAGGGTCGGATCAACATGATCCTGAACAGCGAGCAGGACAGCGCCGCCGCTGAACATTTCCAGTTCCACGGCCCATCGGTCTGCGCCATGGCGTTTCGGGTGCACGACGCGGGACAGGCGGTAGTCCGAGCGGAGGCGCTGCTTTGCCCACCGTGGCAGGAACGCAGAGGCCCTGGTGAACGCCAGATCCCGGCCGTGCGTGCGCCGGACGGAACGCTGCTGTATCTGGTGGAGCCCTTGTCCGACGGGGATAGCATCTACCGTGACGATTTCAATCTGTTTCCTGAACCTGCCGACGAAGAGTCGTGGCTTGACAGTGTTGATCATGTCGCCCAGGTGCTACCCATGGGCCGTATGGACAACTTCGTGCTGTTCTACCGAGCTCTATTCGGCTTCACGCCGGAACAACTATGGGAAATTCCCGACACGATGGGGCTGATCCAAAGTAGAACCATGGCAAGCGCGAGACGCACGATCAGGTTGCCGTTGAATATCTCGGAGAGCCGGGAGACAACCACGGGCCGCTTCCTGACCACGTCGTCCGGCGCCGGTGTGCAACATATCGCCATGGCCACTGCCGACATCCAAAAGGCTATAAGCCAGGTCGCCGCGCGGGGTGCTCAATTGTTGCCCATCCCCGGCAATTATTATGAGGATATCGAAGCGCGGTGGGGCTTGGAACCTGACCGGCTGGAGATGTTGCGTGCCCACAATATTCTCTACGACCGTGACGACGGCGGCGAATTCCTGCATGCATATACTGATCCGTTTGATGACCGGTTCTTTTTCGAAATCGTGCAACGGATTGGCGACTATCAGCAATATGGCGCGGCAAATGCCTCGGTTCGAATGGCGGTCCAGGCGAAGCGGCGCGGGGCGGTTCCCAGGTCTGAATTGCTGGCGTGAGGTTAATTTATCGCGGCCATTTTCTCCTCATCCATGTCCTCCAGCCGGGCATTGAGTTCCGCACCCAGCAGCACCGCATAAGCCGAGATGTAGAACCACAGCATCACACCGACGGCAGCCGCGAGGGACCCGTATGTCGCGCCGAACGCGGCGATCCGGGACACATAGAGCGACAGCAGCTCCGACGCGATCAGCCACAGCACCGTGGCCAGCGCCGCTCCCGGCTTGATCCGTGGCTTGGGAGGCGAGGCCCGGAAGGGGCCGAAGCGATAAAGCAGCGCAATGGAGACGAAAAAGAAGCCGATCATCATCGCTACGCCGGCGGTGTTGATCAGCCTGCCGCCATGGCGCGAAAGTCCGAGAAAATCGATCGCCGGTGACAAGAGCAGCAAAACGCCGAGCGCCACGACCACACACAGCACCGCGACCAGCGTCATGGCCAGTCCGATCGCCTGAAATCGCAGGTATGGCCGTTGCTCGGTCACGTCATAGGCGACGTTGACGGCTGACAGCACGGACTTGGCGCCTGTCGAGCTGCTCCAGAATGTCAGCAGGAAACCGACGAGCAGGCGGAGGCTGAGGCTGCCGTTGCCTTGTTCGGCAAGTTGGTGCGCCCGGTCTTCGATCAGTCCTGCGGCGGGCGCTGGCAGTATGCCGGACAGCGCGCCCAGTTGCTGCTCAGCGGTGGTCGGATCCAGTACCATTCCGCCGACCGAGATCAGCATGCTGATCGCCGGGAATAGCGCCAAAGTCGCATAGAAGGCGCAGCCCGCGGCGGCGAGCGACACCCGGTCGGTGGTGCTTGCCCGAATGGTTCGCCCCGCCAAGGTGCGCCAGGAGTGTCCGGCGCGGACGGCGGGCTGTTGAATAGTGTCTGCTGGCACGATCCCTCAATTCAACACGGCGGCCTTTTTGACCCCTCGAGGGCAAGCGCCGATCCTAGCGAGGGCGAACATCCGATACGAGAAGGTCAACCATGGCAACCGGTGGCGCTGGATCCGGTCCGCCGTCGACTGGAGCATTCGCAGTGCGATACGCGCCACACGATCTTGTGGTTCAGTGCTCCGCCGAATATTGGCTGGAACGGCTAGGTGGGTATAGCCAGAAGCAGACCGCAAGCATCGTAGCCAAGCGAAGCCACACCGCGCCAACCTCAACTAAACTGCGTGTGGATCGAAAGCTGCCGCCCTATCGGATCAGCCCGGTCAGCGGACTAGACGGGTCCGCACCCATTCGGCGCGGCATGCGGCCGGCGCGATAGGCCAAGCGTCCCGCTTCGATTGCCGCCTTCATCGCGCGCGCCATCAGCACGGGGTCCTTGGCGTGAGCGATCGCCGAGTTCAGCAGCACCGCGTCGCAACCGAGCTCCATAGCGATCGCAGCGTCCGACGCGGTACCCACTCCGGCATCCACCAGAAACGGCACCGTCACGTGCTCCATCATCATGGAGATCATCGCCGGATTCTGAATGCCTAATCCGGACCCGATCGGCGCGCCCAGCGGCATGATCGCCACGCATCCCATCTCCTGCAGCCGCTTTGCGGCCAAGGGATCGTCGGCGCAGTAGACCATCACCTCGAAACCATCTTTGATCAGCGCTTCGGCGGCCTCAAAGGTGCCTAGCATATCAGGATACAGCAGTGGCGGCGGCCCAAGGACTTCCAGCTTAACCAGGTTCCAGCCGCCGGCTTCCCGAGCCAGGCGGAGGGTGCGGACCGCGTCCTTGGCGGTGAAGCACCCGGCGGTGTTGGGCAAATACGTGTATCGCTTCGGATCGACGTAGTCCTGCAGCATCGGCGCGCTGGCATCCGACAAGTTCACCCGCCGCACCGCCACCGTAACGATCTCCGCGCCACTCGCCTCGATCGCCCGTCCAGTCTCCTCCAGGTCCTTGTAGCGGCCGGTGCCGACGATCAGCCGCGACGAAAATGTGCGTCCCGCGACCGTCCAGGTGTCGTCCGTCGCGATTGCAACGTCCATACTCAGCCTCCACCGATGAAGTGCACAATCTCCAGTGAGTTGCCGGTCGCCAGCCAAGTTTCAGCGTAGCGCGAGCGCGGGACGATCTCTTCGTTTCGCTCGACCGCGACCTTCTTGGTCTCCAGTCCCAGCGCAGCCAGCAATGCCGAGACGGAGAAGGCAGCGGCTTGCCCCTCGAAAACCCGGCTTTCACCGTTCAATGTCAGGGTCACGGAGCTATGCATACGCGTCAGTATGGTGCGCCGGGGTGGTCCCGGCAATGTCAGCTAAAGGCAACGCAGACCCTATCGTAGTGTCGCCCCTGTGGCCTTCGCTACCGCCGCGATGACTTTCTGACAGGCGGCCTCGATCTCCTGGTCGGTCAAAGTCCGGTCACGCGGCTGGAAACTGACCTCGACACCCAGTGACTTTTTCCCGTCTGCCATCCTGTTGCCGTCATACAGATCGAACAGCGTGACGCCGGTTATCAGCGCCCGTTCCGCTCCCCTGGCGGCTCGCAATACGCCGTCGGCAGACACTCCGTTGTCCACAATGAAGGCAAAATCGCGCCGCACCGGCTGGAACGCCGGAAGATCGGGCGCCGCCTTTCTCCGCCGCTTTGGATCAGCGACGGCGTCCAGGTTCAGTTCGAACATCACCATCGGTCCTGGCAGATCCAGGGCCGCGAGCAGCCGTGGGTGGATTTCGCCGAACTGCCCCACGACGGTCTTCGGTCCCTGGCGGACTAATCCAGACCGGCCGGGATGCAGGAAAGCGGATGCCTCGGGGGTGACTTGCAACGCCTCCAATGGCACGCCGACGGCGGTCAGCAGCGCCCAGAGATCCGCTTTGGCATCCATGACATCGACACGACGCTGCGGCGCCAGCCAGTTACGGGGAGTTTGTCCCGCACGCAGGCCGGATGCGACGAGCTTCTGCCCGTCTGGAGCATCGGTGGCGAAGGCCGGTCCGATCTCGAACAGCGCCACGTCCGGGTAGCCGCGCGCCGCGTTGCGTTTCGCCGCCATGGCCAGCGTCGCCAGTGGGGTAGGGCGCAATTGGTCAAGGTCGGTGGCGATCGGGTTGCTCAAACGCAGTGCGTCGGGGGTGGGGCCGAACCGTTCGGCGTCGGACCGAGCCATGAAGCTGAATGTGACGCACTCCATCAGGCCGGCCGTTGCGAGGGCGCGGCGGGCGACCGCGGTACGTTGCTGCCGCGCGGTCAGCGTCGCTTGCGGCACGGGGCTCTCGCGCGGCAATGAGACGGCTGGAACAGCGTCCAGGCCGCGCAGACGCAGGACTTCCTCGATCAGGTCGTGCTCCGCCTCGACCGCAATGCAGCCTTCGGCCGCTTTGGCGGCCTTCGCCGGATCGAGTGCCGGCGACTGATCCAGGCTGATCGGAGCGGCGATGTCGTTGCGCCAGGATGGCACAGCGACGGTCACTTGGTGCGCGTCACGGTGCCGGACCTTGAAGCCCAGGCGTTCCAACGACGCCACAGCATCGTTCGCTGGAACATCGGAACCGCCGAAGCTGGCGATGCGGGCAAAGCGCATCGTGGCGTCACGCTGCCAGACCGGTTCGCTACCGGCCTGAGTGACAGTACCGGGCTCGCCGCCGCACAATTCCAGGATCATTGCCGTGGCTGCCTCGATCGCGTTCGGCATCAGCGCGGGATCGAGACCGCGCTCGAACCGCTGGCGGGCGTCGGAGACGATCTGGTGACGCCGGCCGGTTAGCGCCACGCGGATCGGATCGAACAACGCGCATTCAATAAACACAGACGTTGTGGTTTCGTCGCAGCCGGTGGCCTCGCCCCCGACCACGCCGGCGATCGACTGCACGCCGGCGGCGTCGCAGATCGCACAGTCTTCGGGATCGAGTGTGTAGTCCTTGCCATTCAGTGCCCGCATCGTCTCGCCGGCACCGCGCCGCAAGGTCAGCGTGTTGCCGGACAGCTTCGTCGTGTCGAAGACATGCAGCGGCCGGCCGAGGTCGAAGGTGAAGAAGTTGGTTATGTCGACGAGAGCATTGATCGGTCGGAGCCCGATGAAGGTCAGCCGGTCCTGCAGCGATTTCGGACTGGGGGAGTTCTTCACGCCTCGGATCGTGCGGCCAATGATCCAGGGACAGGCTTCGGGAAACGCGATCTGCCATCGCGGGCCGCCATCGAACAGTGGCGGTATGACGGCGGGCGCGAAGGGTTTTAGCGTCCCCAAACCGGCCGCCGCGAGGTCCCGCGCAATGCCGCGGATGGAGAAGCAGTCGCCCCGGTTCGGGGTGACGCCGACCTCGATGACGGGATCGTCCAGGCCGACATAGGCCGGATAGGACATGCCGATAGGGGCGTCCGCCGGCAGTTCGATGATGCCCGAATGATCGTCGCCGAGGCCCATCTCGCGGGCGGAAAGAAGCATCCCCGCGCTTTGCACGCCGCGTATTTCGCCGACCTTCAGGGTAACGTTGGTTCCGGGAATATATGCGCCGGGTGGGGCGAATACGGCTTTCATGCCGGTGTGGGCGTTGGGGGCGCCGCATACGACGGTCGAAGGGTGACCACCGCCTGTGTCAACCTTGCAGACGCGCAGCCGGTCCGCATTGGGATGCTGCTTAGCATCGACGACATGAGCAATCCGGAACGCCTGAAGAGATGAACCCGGGTCGGTAATCTCTTCCAGTTCGAGGCCGATCTGGGTCAGCTTATCGGTGATCTCGTTCAGCGGCGCGTCGGTCTGCAGGTGCGATTTGAGCCAGGAGAGGGTGAGTTTCATTGCCGCGCCCCGATCCTGATTTGTGGGCGTGTTCCGACCACCCGTGCTTTGACAGTCGGTGCGCAGACGGCCGGGTCACGCTCGGCCGCGACGATCGGGGCTAGACCCCTGAGTGGTAGGATCGAGGATCGTACCATCGCTCAGACCCCCTCGTGCAGCATGGTAGGGGCCAGCGGATTGAACCCGTAATGCCGCAGCCAGCGCAGGTCTGATTCGAAGAATGGCCGCAGGTCGGCCATCCCGTGCTTCAGCATGGTCACGCGCTCAACACCCATGCCGAAGGCGAAGCCTTGCCACTCTCGCGGGTCGATGCCGCAGTTGGCCAAGACGCGCGGATGCACCATTCCGCTGCCGAGGATTTCCAACCAGTCGCCGCCGTGGCCGAGTTCGCCGGTCTTCCGGTTCCAGCCGATATCTACCTCCATCGAGGGCTCGGTGAACGGAAAATAGGACGAGCGGAAGCGGACCGGCAGGTTCGAGATCGCGAAGAAGGTGCGAAGAAAATCGATCAGGCAGCCTTTCAGGTGGCCGAGCGTTATGTCGCGATCGATCACCAGCCCCTCACACTGATGAAACATCGGCGAGTGGGTAGCGTCGTGATCTGCGCGGTAAGTGCGGCCGGTGACGATGACCCGGATGGGCGGCTCCTGCGACAGCATAGTCCGGATCTGGCCTGGAGATGTGTGAGTTCGGAGCACCAACGGTGTGTTGCTGTCCCGACCGGGGGGCAGATAGAACGTGTCATGGTCCGCCCGGGCGGGATGATGCGCTGGGATATTCAACGCGCCGAAATTGAACCAGTCGGTCTCAACGTCGGGGCCATCCACGACGCTGCAGCCCATGGCGCCGAAAATCGCGGCGATTTCCTCCATGGTGCGGGATATCGGGTGGATCAGGCCGTTGTCCCTCGGGCGCGGCGGCAGAGTGGGATCGATCCGCTCCGACATCACACGTGCGTCCAGCGCGGAGTCCTCAAGCGCGATTTTCCGGCCCTCGATCGCCGACGTCAGCGCGTCCTTTAGACGGTTCAAAGCCGCCCCCCGATCCTTGCGCTGTTCGGGGGGCGTCTTGCCGAGGTCACGCAGCATACCGGTGAGGGTGCCGTTGCGCCCGAGCACGGCAATACGGACTGCATCCCAGGCGCGCAAATCGGTTGCAGCAGCTAGCGCGGCATCGGTGGAGATCTTCAGGCCTTCGAGATCGTCGTTCATCGTTAAGTCCCGTACACGGAAAAGACCGCCCTGTTCAGGCGGCCCCTTTTCCTTGATCGCGGTTCCGTTGGGAACCGCCGCTAGGTCGGAAGTATCCGGTTCATGTGCCGAAAAGTGGCCGCTGCCACGCTTCTTTGCGACCAGATACTAGGCTAGGGCAGCCTGAACCTTCTGAACGATCGCCGCGAACGAGGCCGCATCATCGTAGGCGATAGCGGCTAGAACCTTGCGGTCCATCTCGATCCCGGACTTTTTCAGGCCGTCGATAAATCGGCTATAGGTCAGGCCGTGCTCACGGACGGCAGCGTTGATGCGCTGGATCCACAGCCCGCGAAACTCCCGCTTTTTGACGCGGCGATCGCGGTAGGCGTACTGGAGTGACTTCTCCAAGCGTTCCCGCGCGATGCGGTAGTTGGTGGACGACCGGCCGACGAAGCCCTTGGATTGCTCGAGGACCTTTTTGTGGCGGGCGTGAGTGGTGGTGCCCCGTTTTACGCGTGCCATGCTGCCTGCCTCACCTTATGCGATGCCATAGGGCGCCCATTGCTTGACGGTGATCCCGTCAGCATGGGTCAGCACTTGGCTGCCGCGGTTAGTGCGCTTGGCCTTCTGGCTACGAGCGCTCAGGCAGTGCCGCTTAAAGCCAGGTCCGGCGAGAACTTTGCCGGTCGCGGTGATTTTGAACCGCTTTTTGACCGCCGATTTGGTCTTCATTTTGGGCATTTTGATCTCCTTCTGTTCGGCCTGTCGCTTGGATGGCTCCAATTGGCAAGCAGTCGCGGCCGGGCATGCCCTTTCAGGCCCGGTCTCGCAGACAGGGGCGGGGATATAGCGGCGGCGGCGGCGGCAGGCAAGCACGGATCGCGCCTTCTTCGGGGGCCGTTGCATTCGTCCGCCACCCGATGGTGGTCCGGCCGATGTCGCGCGAGGCGATCTAGTCCGCGCGTTTCACGTGAACGCTCGCGAGGTTACCGTGCCGGCTTAAGGTCGATCAGCGGCGTGCCGTCCAGGCAATCCAACCCGCGGACAGTGACGATAGTCCCGGCTATCGACACGAGAGCGACAACCGAAGACGCGATCGGATTTGGTCGTGAGGGAGATCTCAGCGCGAACGTACCTAATGGCCTACCGGTCAACCGTGGCACATGAATCAGCAGGTCACGTCGTGCTTGATGCATCCAATACAGGACCTCGATGCGAGGATAGGCGGCGAGGCCTTCCAGGGCCCGTTCCCACCGAGGGTCGAGTTCTATCCGGCACTCCGGCCCGGAAGGATCGCCACGCCTTGGACAGAGGTCTCGCGTTGCCCACGGAGTTCGGATTTGGCCAACAAAATAAACCCCGCTGTCCAACTGATCCGGCAACGGGGCCACCATTTCGCCTGGCCGGATAGTTTTATTTGGATCCATGTGTCTGTTATTCCGAATGGGCGCCTGATCAAGCGAATTGGTCTCTGGTGATACGACCTTGTCAAATGACGCACGATCCGAGGAGCTCGAAAGTCAGGCTGCCTCGGCTTGTCTCGCAGCTAGATAGTTGGTCAAAACGGTTGCAATACACCGCATTCCGTTCTAGAATAGAGTTTATAGTCGACGTAGCATATAATAGTTGTAAACCTTCATTAGTTGTGCGTCATCATTCCCTGCGCGTGAAAATTAAGTGCTCTACGGATACGGCTACTTATGGTTGCATAAAGGCTGCTTTACAGATCAAATCTCGCCAGCCTCTCGAGCCAAAAAAGACTTGCGACCGTTGAAGGATCCGAGCGTTCAGCGAATTAGGATAGTCACAAGTGAAAAAAAGACCTGTGGAGGCAAACTCGAATACGCACACCTCAGTGTTGCGTCTAGAGGATTTCTTGCCGTTTCGCCTCTCGGTCGCCGCGGACTCGGTCTCGCGGTTTGTTGCTCGCCATCTCGCGAAATCAGGCCTCGTCACGTCGGAGTGGCGGCTGCTCGCGGCGGTTGGCAGGTTCGGCATCCTGTCCCCGACCGCCGCCGGGGAGCTGACAGCGATGGATAAAGTGAAAGTCAGCCGGGCATCGGCGAGCCTAGTGGCGGCAGGGTTGCTGCGACAGAGCCAGGATCCGGCGGACGGCCGCGGGCGTCTGCTGAGGCTGTCTCGAAGAGGTCTGGCCCTCTATGCGGAGTTTGCGCCGGCGGGTAAGGAAATTGAAGATACCCTGATGGCTGGCCTGAGCGGGCCGGAGTGGCGGGTGTTGCACAAGGCGCTGGGCAAACTGTCGGAGCATGCCCGGTCCCTTGCGGATACCGTGAAATAATAGCGACAGCTATCGCCCGGTGATTGCCGGCGCGACCAACCGTTATTCGATAGAGGGAGCAATACGGCGCGGGCGTCTTGCGCGGGATCTCCGATAGCGCGTCAATAGCCCAGACCATGATCGTTTTGGGGTTGATCCCCACTTCAGCGTTTGATCATGGTCTAGCTTTTGTCTGATCGCGTGATTCACGCCTTCCGACCGGGTCGGGCGTCAGGCGATTCACGCACTATTGCGCAACAGGAGATCGAACCCGCCATGTCCATCGACCCTGCCATTCTCGCAGCTTTTTCCGGAGTTTCCACCGCCACCATCACGACGGTTCTGCTGAAAAAGGGCCTCCGAAACGTCTGGATGCGCGGCACCCGGCCGATCCGGGCCGGCCAGCCGCGTCTCATTGGACACGCGTTCACGCTGCGCTTTGTTCCGGCGCGTGAGGATCTGGCGACGCCGAAGTCCTGGTCATCCCCGATCTCTACCCGGGCGGCGATCGAGGCGATGCCAGAGGGTTGTATCACCGTCGTCGATGCGATGGGGGTCACCGACGCCGGGATCTTCGGCGATATCCTCTGTGCCCGGATGGCGAAGAAGGGCGTCGCGGGTCTGATCACCGATGGCGTGGTCCGCGACCTCGCGGGTGTCTTGGGCACCGGCCTGCCGGTGTGGTGCCAAGGCGCGGCGGCCCCCGCGTCCGTGACCGGCCTGACGTTTGTGAATTGGCAGGAACCAATCGGGTGCGGCGGCGTCGCGGTGTTTCCTGACGACGTCATCATGGTCGATGACGATGGCGCCGTCGTGATTCCGCAGAAGCTGGTGGCGGACGTCGCGGCTGTCGCCGCTGATCAGGAGCGGATGGAAGAGTGGATCATGACCCAGGTGAACGACGGCGCGTCGCTACCCGGGCTGTATCCGCCGAATGCGGAGAACAAGGCCCGCTACGAGGCTTGGGTGAAGGCCCGGTAGTTCATGCGGGCATCACTTCCCGGAGAAGACGTTGAAGGAGAGCATCGTCTCGTCTAGGAAAGCAGGCAGCGGCTGACCCATTCGGCCGCCCGGTGCAAGTGCTTCGGCAATGTGTCCCGGTCAAAAACCAAACAGGAGGGCGCCTTGATGAAGCTGTATGCCGACCCAATCACGGTAAATTGCCGGAAGGTCGTTGCTGGACTAGACCTTATCGGCGCGGAATACGAGTTGATCCACGTCGACTACTTCACCTCTCAGCAGCGGTCGCCCGAATACATTGCACTGAACCCGAACGCCTCGTTGCCGACACTGGTGGATGGCGAGTTCGTGCTTTGGGAGTCGAATGCGATCCTGCAGTATGTCGCCGACAAGCTCGGTGCGACCACCTGCTATCCAACTGATTTGCAAGTACGCGCCGACATCAATCGCTGGTTGCTATGGGAGGCGGCGCATTGGTTTCCGAGCTGTTATGTTTATATGGTGGAGCACTGCGTGAAACCGCTGCTGCAGGCGGAGCCCGATCTTGCCGTGGTGGAAGCTCAGGACGCGACCTTCCATAAGCTCGCCGGGATCCTTGACGCGCGGTTGGCTAAGAGCCGCTGGATCGCCGGCCCGAACCCGACCATCGCTGACATAGCACTCGCCGCGCCGCCGCATTTGCACCCCTACCAGAAGCTGCCGCTCGGCCCACATCCCCATTTGCGCCGCTGGATGGTCGACGAGGTCGAGAAGTTGCCGTGCTGGGACCGCTCGTTCGTCGGCGAAGGTTTCACCCGCGAGCGCAAGGTGGCCTGAAGGAGAAGGAATGATGCAGGACGCGGTGCGAGCTTCGCTCAACTACACAGTCGATAATGGTGTCCCCCCGGACTACTATTTCTACGAGCCGGAGGGGCCGGTGAAGCTCAATCCGCCGGGCACCGATCCCCACGAGATGGAGATCGTCAACGGCTGGCCGCGGGTGGAGCGTTTCGACCCCGATCGGGAGGGGTTTGTGCTGAAACCGTTCCCGGCGGCGTTCTCCGGCTACGACGACGAGACTGCGGTTAAGGAAACTTTCTATCCACAAGTTGTGGACTTCGTGAAGCGCAACACCGGGGCGAAGCGCGTGGTGATCTTCGACCACACGCTACGCAAGCGGCTGCCGGCGGATCTCAATCAGCAGACGACGATGAACCGGCCGGCAGTGCTGCTGGTGCATAGCGACTATACTGTTGCCTCCGGCCCGCAGCGGGTGCGTGACCTCTTGCCCGACGAGGCCGATGAGCTGCTGCAACGCCGTGTGGCGTTCTACAACGTTTGGAAATCGCTCTACGACGTCGTCGAGGAGTTGCCGCTGGCGATGTGCGATTCGACCAGCCAGAACGAAGGCGATATGTTACGCATGGAACTTAAGTATCGCGAGCGCACCGGCGAGATTTACGTCATGCGATACTCGCCGACGCATCGCTGGGTGTATTTCCCGAGCATGCGGGCGGATCAGGCGCTGCTACTGAAGACTTATGATTCGGAGATGGACGGCCGCTCCCGCTTCGTCGGCCACTCCGCGTTCGAGGATCCGACCACCCCGCCGAATGCCCCGCGGCGCGAAAGCATCGAGGTTCGGACCATGGCTTTCTTCTGATGCCCCAAAGGGCGGCCTTCGACGGCAGGCCGCCCTGGGGCATGGCGAGAGAGTTTACCGCGTCGTTAAGACCGGCTGCTCAGTGTAGTACCCGTTCGTAGATCGCGGCGATCCCCTGGCCACCGCCGATGCACATCGTCACTAGCGCGTAACGGCCGTTCGTCCGCGCTAGCTCGTAGAGGGCCTTCACCGTCAGGATCGCTCCGGTCGCACCGATCGGATGACCCAACGAAATGCCTGATCCATTCGGATTGGTCTTCTCGGGATTGAACCCAAGATCCTTGGCGACGGCGCAAGCCTGCGCGGCGAACGCCTCATTGGACTCTATCACGTCTATTTGATCAAGCGAGAGACCGGCTTTTTTCAGCGCGGCTCGGGTAGCCGGCACCGGCCCGATACCCATGAATCGGTGGTCCACGCCTGCGTGGGCGTATGCCACGAGCCGACCGAGCGGCTTCGCGTTGCGCTTTGACACAGTGTCGCCGTCCATCAGGACAACCGCGGCCGCAGCGTCGTTGATGCCGGAGGCATTGCCAGCGGTCACCGTACCGTCTTTCTTGAATACTGCGCGCAGCTTGCCGAAATCCTCGGCCTTAGCGTCATTGCGAACGTGCTCGTCGGTGTCGAAGATCGTCTCGCCTTTGCGCGTCTTCAGTGTGATCGGCAGGATCTGGCTTTTAAAGCGTCCTTCCTTGATTGCCCGCGCCGCGCGGTGGTGCGAGGTGAGCGCCAGTTCATCCTGCTGACCTCGGGTGACCTGGTGGGATTCGGCAAGATTTTCTGCCGTCATGCCCATGTGGATGTTCTCGAACGGGTCGTGCAGCGCGGCGGTCATCATGTCGATCATCGCGGTGTCGCCCATGCGCGCGCCCCAGCGCATTCCGGTGGACAGGTAGCCGGCCCGGCTCATGTTTTCGGCGCCCCCGGCGACGGCGATGTCGGCGTCACCGAGCGTAACGGCCTGGGCGGCGGAGACGATGGCCTGCAGGCCGGAGCCGCAGAGACGGTTCAGGGTGAGGGCCGGTGCGTCCTTGGTGATGCCGGCGTTCATCGCGGCGACGCGGGACAAATACATGTCCTTGGCTTCAGTGTGGACGACGTTGCCAAAGACCACGTGCTGGACTTCGTCTCCGGAGACGCTGGCCCGGGAAAGCGCCTCGCGCGCGACCTGGGCACCGAGTTCGGTGGGTGGGAGGTCCTTGAGACTGCCGCCGAAGTCGCCGATGGCGGTGCGGACGCCGGAGACGATGTAAACTTCGCGCTGCATGGTGGTGTCCTCCTGGTCGGGTTTCCCGACTGGTTGTGTTTTCCGGTGAAGTCGCGGGACGGGATTGCACGATGCCTGAGGGGACGCAAGACCGTATCTTCCCGTACCTTGCCCTCGCGCTTACTCCCGAGTACGGATATCCTACTTCGTGGTAAAGCGTTCTGCACCTCAGGGAGTTAGATCATGAACGAAATCCCCATTAACGCCCCGAATCTGTGGCGGCTGGACACACCCGGACACTCCGGCTGGGAGCGGACCGCGCGGGTTGGCGACTCGAAGAAATATTTCATGGTGTCCACCGACAGCCATGCGAACGAGCCGCCGGATCTTTGGGAAAAGCGGATTGATCCGAAATATCGGGAGCGTGTGCCTCGCATCATCACCGATGACCAAGGTGTGCAGTGGCGCTATTGCGAAGGCTATCGTCCTGATCGCGTGCGGGTTATGAGCTTCGAGGGCGAGGACTGGGTGCGCTCGAAGGCCGGTGCGGACGTGCAGGAGCGGATCACGGACAACCGGGCCGACGGGGTGGATGTCGAGATCATTTTCCCCAACAAAGGTCTGGCGATGTGGGCGACGCCCGATCCGGTCTTCGCCAACGCGCAGTGCCGGGTGTGGAACGATTGGGCCTGGGAACAATATGGTCCGCATCCCGATGCGATGTTGCCGGTAGCCTCGATCGCGACGGGCGATCTTGAGGGCGCAATGAAGGAGATCGAGCGCGTCGCCAAGATGGGATTTCGCGCGCTGTCGTTGCCGTGCAAGCCGATCTGGGGCGGGCACGATGTGGATCATGTCAACTACAATCTGCCGCATTTCGATCCAATGTGGCGGCTGATCGAGGAAGCCGATCTGCCGATCACCTTCCATGTCTCCACTGGGCGCGACCCCCGTGCGGCTCGAGGCAACGGCGGAGCGGTGGTGAATTATGTCACGCACTCGTTGGCTCCGACGATCGAGCCGGTAGCGAATCTGTGTGCCTCGGGCGTGCTGGAGCGGTTCAAGGGATTGCGGTTCGCGACGATCGAGGCTGGGATCGGCTGGGTCGCCTGGCTGCTGGAAGCGATGGATGAGGCTTACCGCAAGCACCACATGTGGGTGCGGCCGAAGTTGCAGGGCCTGCCAAGCGATTATTATCGCGCGCATGGCTTGTCGACGTTCCAGGAAGATCCGGTCGGGCTG
This sequence comes from uncultured Alphaproteobacteria bacterium, assembly GCA_963772355.1. Lineage (GTDB taxonomy): Bacteria > Pseudomonadota > Alphaproteobacteria > Acetobacterales > Acetobacteraceae > Rhodopila. Next base: position 148,756 of record CAVYXX010000136.1, read on the forward strand.
TATCTGGCGGAACGTTTCGGGCTGATCGATAACTTCGCCTGGGCGAATGACTATCCGCATCATGAGGGGACGTGGCCCCACTCGGCCGAGGCGATCGAACGGACGATGCCTGGTCTGAACGATACGCAGCGCGCGAAGATCCTGGGACTAAACGCTGCTCGGTTTTTCAAGCTGGAGGTTCCGGCGCATCAACGGATGGCGGCCTGACGGCTGATGGGGGAGGTGGGCCGTATGGCTCATCTCCTTACGAGCGCAGTAAAGGGCTGCTGTTGGCGCCGGGACACGCCTTTTCGGCCGCAGGGCTACACTCTCTCGCGCCGGCTTTCCGTCCGCAACTGCCCGCAAGCCGCCAGGATATCCTGCCCGCGCGGGGTCCGGACCGGCGAAGCAAACCCGGCCGCGTTGACGATCGCCGCGAACCGGTCTAGCGCCGTCTTCCCGCTCGTCTCGAACCGCGACCCCGGCCAGGGATTGAACGGGATGAGATTAACTTTCGCGGGCATTCCCGCAATTAGCCGCACTAGTTCCCGCGCCTCGGCCTCGGAGTCGTTCACCCCCTTCAGCATGACGTATTCAAAGGTGATCCGCCGAGCGTTGGAGGACCCAGGGTAGCGCCGACAGGCGCCGAGGACCTCTGCTATTGGATACTTCCGGTTCAGCGGCACCAGTTCATCGCGCAGATCGTCGCGGACCGCGTGCAGGGATACCGCCAGGTTCACTCCCAAGTCCGCCCCAGCGCGATCCATCATCGGCACGACGCCTGAAGTGGAGAGCGTGATTCGCCGGCGAGACAGACCGATCCCCTCGCCGTCCATCGCAATCTTCATCGCCTTGGCGACGTTCACGTAATTATATAAAGGCTCGCCCATCCCCATCAGGACAATGGTCGACAGCAGTCGCGGAGTTTCGCCTTTTGGCGACGGCCACTCGCCATACGAATCCCGCGCCGCCATGAACTGCCCAACGATCTCCGGTGCGCCTAAATTTCGCACCAGCGTCTGGGTTCCGGTGTGGCAGAACCGGCAAGACAATGTGCAGCCGACCTGCGACGAAATACAAACGGCGCCGCGGTCCTCGGCGGGGTCGGGGATGTAGACCGTCTCCGCCTCTTGCCCATCGCGGAATCGGAACAACCATTTGCGGGTTTCGTCCACGGACGTCTGGAGGACGGCCGCCTCCGGCCGGCCAATCACGAAGCGCTCAGCCAATCTGGCCTGCAGCGGCCTGGCGATCGAGGACATCCGGGCGAAATCGGTGGTACCCTGATGGTAGATCCAGTGCCATAACTGCTTGACGCGGAACGGAGGTTCGCCGATCGCCGCCATCTCGGCCGCCAATTCGGCACGATCCATCCCGACCAGATCGCGCCGCCCGTCGGCCAGCACGACTTCAGGCGGGTCGAATAGCGCCGACTTCGCCAGAACACGGGCGCGCTCGGCTTCAGAAAGGTCGCTCACTTCGCGGGACATGCTTTGACGATGGCCGCATACGCCTGGCCAAAGCCCTTCAGGCTGAAAGTATCGGTCACTTCCTTTGGGCTCGGGGACCGAGCAATAACTCTTGTCCCCTTGCCGAATGCGGTAACGGCCGCCTTGCCATCTCGGGCGAAAGCGTTCTGGCCTGAGGTGTAAAATTCCAGCCCGGTCTGATCGACCTGCACGGTGACAGTCGCATTCGGCGCATATGCGAGGCCCGCTTCGATCGCGATAGCATCGCGACCCGACGACCGCTCGGTCACTGTCAGCACCACGCTCCCGCGGCCAGGCAACGAGGGCGCCGAACTCTGGGCCCGGGTGAAGGCGTAACAAACGGTTTGCCCCGCCTCCTTATGGGTCGCCGCCGTCCAATCGTCGAACTTGCCGATGGATTTTGGACTGTCGGCCGTCGTGTGCTTGACCGGTGCCGGCTTGTTTGTTTCGGCGGTGGCGGGCAGGGCCAGCAGCAGCGCGATAGTCAGAAAACAGGGGAATCGGATGTTCATCCGCGCAGCAATAGGGCCGCTGTGGATGCGAAACAAGCGCGCCGCGCTCACGGCTTCTTCGCGTCCGTGTGAACCCCAATCGGGCGCAGCCAGTCCGGTATTGTCTTGCGGAACCGGGGCGCGCCATGGCCGGTCGGTGCGAGCGCCTGCAGGGGGCCTCTCGAACCCACCGGCCGGTCGGGGAATCGTCCGTGTTGCAGCACCCGGTCGTACAACACCAAGGCCCCGGCAACCGCCAGGTTCAGCGCGAACCGAGTGGGAATACGAATGATGTGGTCGCACCGCTTCTGCAATGAAGCCCATAATCCGGCGCGCTCTGGTCCCAAAACGTAGGCGGCATTCAGCGGATGACGGAAGGAGGGCAGATCGATTGCGTCATCCAGTAGCTCGATGCCGACCAAGGCGCACTCGCGCGGCAAAGATAGGTCGGCCACGGTTGGATAACGCCACATCGGCACATGCAGGGGCGTATCGGCGGTATCCGCCGTGCGGGCCGCGCGCGCATCCCAGCCGGTCCCGATGGTGAAACAGAACGACGCCCCGAACGCGTGCCCGGTGCGGAGCAACGCACCGATGTTGGCGGATTTGGAGACACCCTCGGCGCCGATGCCGAAATACCCTCTGACCCTGGCTTCAACCATCCGGGCGGTCTATTCCGCCGTCATGACCGACGCAACAGACCGGCAACTCGCCGGCCAATACGAAGCCTATCCCTATCCGAAGCGCGACCCGCGTGATGAGGCCAGGCGCCTGGTGGTGGGCAGCCCCAGCCATATCCGCGAGATCGACCATTGGATCTTCGGCGCCGCTCGTTCGGCGACCCGTCCTTTGAACGCGCTGGTCGCCGGTGGCGGCACGGGCGATGCGACCATCATGCTGGCGCAGCAGATGACCAGCCTGGGTCGGACCGGGACGGTGACCTGGCTCGACCGGTCCGCCGCCGCGCTGACGATCGCACGGGCGCGCGCGGACGCTCGCCGGCTGACCAATATCGAATGGGAGCAGCGGTCATTGCTCGATTTGCCGGGATCGGGGCTTGGGCCGTTCGACTACATCGATTGCTGCGGCGTCCTGCACCATTTGCCAGATCCGGCGGAGGGGCTGCGTGCCTTGTTGTCGGTATTGGCGCCCGGTGGCGGAATGGGGTTGATGACATACGCGCCGTATGGACGGACGGGTGTCTATATGATGCAGGACGTGCTGCGCCGCCTCGCGCCGCCCGACGAGATGCCCCACCAGCGGCTAGATATCGCCCGGCGGGTGATGAAGCACGTGCCGGAGACCCAATGGCTGCGACGCAATCGAAACTTCGACGACCATATCAACGGCGGCGATGCTGGCTTGTATGACCTGCTGCTGAACCCGCGCGACCGGGCCTATACGGTTGAGGATCTCAGCAAGTTGCTGAGCGACGCGGGGCTGCGAATCACCTGCTGGGTGGAGCCGATCCGCTATGATCCGGTCGCCATGCTGCCTGATACCAGGCTGCGCGCCCGACTGGAGGCAATGGATGCAACCGGACGTGCCGCATTAGCTGAGGCTCTGGCGGGCAATATGGCGGTCCACATCGTGTATTGCGTGCGCAGCGGCGATCCGGTTCATCAAACCGATCCCCACGCAGACACATCCGTGCCGGTTTTCCGTGAGGTCGACGGTGAAACGCTGGCGAAAGGAATTCGGCCGGATGGGACGCTGCCCGTAACGTTCGACGGTTTGCGCACCATGGTCGCGCTGCCATCGCTGGCGACGGCGATCTTGCCGCTGATCGACGGTCAACGCAGCGTCGGTCAAATCGGCGGGATATTGGCGGGGCGCGGCATTAAGCCGGAGGTCTGTGCGAAGGCCTGGCGTCAGACCTTCGCCGCTCTGGAGCGGGTCAACCGCGTGCTGCTTGCGGCGCCCCCCTGATCTTGACGCAGATCGCGCGGCTGGCGTCGATGGATTTGTCGGAATTGGAATCGCGATTTGCGAGTGCCCATGGAAGCAGGGTCGTAGTGCCAAGTAGGCCTCAAGCCCGAATAACTCCAAGCGCCAGCCGGTTCGCCTCATATGCCCTGTCATACTCGATCAGCCGGGCGATTTCGGACGCCGCGTCCTCACCATAAATCCGTCCCAGCAGATACAGCGTCGCGTCGATCGCCAACGAAACGCCGCCACCGGTCACCACACCCGCATCGACGACGGAGGCAACCGTCGTCTGAACCGTCCCGCTAGCCCTCAGCGAGGCAAGCGGCGATCGTTCTTCTGCTCCGATGGCATGCCGACGCGTCGTGGCAATGCGCCCATCCAACGCGCCCGATGCAGCCAAAATCATTGCGCCCGTGCAGACCGAGGCGACTTGCTCCGGCCGCAACGTCCGAAGATACGTCAGGTACCGTCGGATCGACCGCCGCTTCCGGCCACCCCGGACCTCCACAAACGATCACCACATCGCACGTTGGCGCCATTTCGACACCATTACTTGCCTGCACTATCAGGCCTCCAGCCAGTCGAACCGAACCCGCATGCCGAGCGATCACGGTTGCCTCTACGGCCGGCAATACACGACGGGCCATCGACACCACGCCGACGGTGCAGCCCAGATCGATCGGCTCCACGCCCTCATAGATCAGCACGCCCAACCGGGCCGCGTCGTGTCGCTGTTTCATGTCCGTTAACTCACACGCCTGATGGCCGCGAAGCTCGCAGCGGCCTTGTGCCAGATCACCTAACCTGGATGCCCTGGAGGCTTCTAGATTGTCACATCGCCACCTTCTTCGACAAATTTCGCAGTTGCTCTCGCAGCCACATGATCGCGGGATCGGTTGAGGTCCGGCGACTCCAGGTCATCCAGACCGGAAACCGCCTGATTGCAATTGGTGGCTCAGCTGAGCCTAGACCAAAATTGGGCCCGTGCAACAGAGCGATGCGTCGCGGTACCGTCGCGATCAGATCACTTCGAGCAACCGTGGCAAGCGCGGCCAGGAAGTAGGGAACAGCGACAGCGACGCGCCGAGATCGCGCGTCTACCGCGAGCGCGGTGTCTACGACCCCGCTTAGCATGCCTCCTGGGGAGACCAGGACATGTCCAAACGACGCGTAGTGATCTATAGTTAAGTCATCCTCAATGCTGGATGGCCTGTTCGCGCGACGACGAGATAATCGTCTTCGAACAGGAGTTCGCGCTCGCATCCACCTCGGCGATCGTCTGTATATCCAAGGACTAGATCGATCTCCGACGATGTCAGCGCGTCGATCGCCTGGCGGCGGACAAGTGGGCGAAAAATAAAACGGGCGCCAGCGGTTCGTTGATCAGCAGGCCCGGTATCAGCGAGCAACGGTGCGAACAGCGATGTCTCGTAGTCCGGCGCGCCGATGCGGAACGTGCGGCTGTCGGGCGCCGGATCAAAGGTGGCCGGGTGCACCGCCCCGGCGATCAAGCTGACAGCTTCGGACAGTGGCCCCCGCAGGGCAAGCGCCCGAGGCGTCGGTATGACGCCGCGAGGCGTGCGGATGAACAACTCATCGCCGAAAATATCGCGCAGCCGCTTCATGGCATGACTGATGGCCGACTGCGTAAGTCCGAGCCGTTTCGCTGCCGCAGAGAGTTTGCGGCTGGCCATCGCTTCCTCGAACACCAGCAGCAACGTCAGGTCGAGCCGGCGCAGTTCAGTGTCGTCAAACTCGGGCATGAACCGATTCAATCGGTGTTGTTTAGCGAAATTCATATCATTGCATGACGAATTTTGAAAATCGCAACAACGGAGGCAAAATGCGCATAGCGATCATCGGGAGTGGGAACGTGGGCGGTGCGTTGGCTCGGGCGCTGCAAAGGTCCCATCATACGATCGTCTTCGGGACCCGCAGCCCGGATCCCTCTGAGGCCAATCAGGCGACGATCGTCGAGGCGACTGCCGATGCCGAGGCAACAATATTGGCAGTGCCGTTTGCGGCCGTCCGGGACGTGATCGCTGTGGCCGGAGGCTTTGCCGGCAAGGTCCTGATCGACGCCCACCAACCCGCTCGGTACGGGTTCGCGAGGTTTGGGACTGACGATTGGCTTTTCAACGTCGGGCGCCGAAACGATCGCGGCCATGGCGCCGGACGCCAAACTGTTCAAAGCCTTCAATCAGACGGGGTTCGAGAACATGGCCGACGCCACTGCCTACGCGACCCGCCCGGTCATGTTCGTTGCTGGAGACGATGCTGCTGCGAAGCCATTAGTTATGGGGCTGGCCACTGACGCTGGATTCGAGGCCGTCGCGCCGGCGGTTTGGCCGAATCCCGGCTGCTAAAGGCTTACGCGATGCTCTGGATAGAACTCGCCCGCAAGCGGGGCCTCGGGTCGGATTTCACTTTCACTCTGCAACGTAGAGCCTAAGTCGGTCGCTTTGTTCCCGAGAGGGCTCTGTGCCTGGGATGGGCTAGCGCCTCGCGCGTGCTTACCTACGCGCAGGCGCTCGTGCCGGCGGCGGAGACGGTTTCGTCGCCGGTAGATCCTCCTCCAGCACTGTCAGATGGATCGAATAGGACGTCTCGCCGTCGTCGACGTCTTTGTGCACCGTTCCGATCGTCTCATCATTCACCACCATTTCGATTGATAGGCCCTGGCGCTTGGGCGCCACGATGGTGATCCGCTCGCTTCCGAAGAGCTTGCGCAGGTAGGTCTGAAGGCGTTCAACTTCCGACGGTGTCATCATCGAGTCTCTTGTTTAGGGAGCATGAGCTTTACGGGGTCGGCGGGGCTTTGGCCAGCGTAGCCCCAGGGTGATAACGCAGTTTAGTCGAGCATGTGACCAAACCGGGCGGCCTTGGTCGCCAGATACTCGTCGTTCACGCCATTTGGCGCGAACAAATGGGGTTCGCGATCGGTGACGTCGATGCCACAGGCGATCATTGCGTCCATCTTGTCCGGATTATTAGTCAGCAGCCGGACCCGCTTGATCCCCATCAGCCGCAGCATTGTCGCCCCGACCAAAAAGTTGCGCTCATCCGCGCCCCAACCCAGTGCACGGTTGGCGTCCATCGTATCCAGCCCGCGATCCTGCAGTCCATAGGCGCGCAACTTGTTCACCAAGCCGATACCACGGCCTTCCTGCGCCAAATACAGCAGAACGCCGGCTCCGTCCTCCGCCATACGCCGAATCGCCCCGCGCAGTTGCTCACCGCAATCACAGCGCATGCTCCCCAACAGATCGCCGGTGAAACATTCCGAATGGATTCGGACCAGCGGAGCATCGCGGGTCTCAGGCCCGCCGATCACGATCGCGAGATGTTCAATTGCCGAGCCATCGCTGCGGAAGGCAACAACTTGGCTGTCGGGTGCGCCGTTCAGCGGCACATGAGCCGAAACAATTTGACGCAGACCGGCAACTTCGCTGTCCATATAACTGAGGATGTCGGCTGCCGGAACCTCGACCAACTCTTGCCAGGATATTGCGGCATTCCGGAGTGGAACCGCCAGCAAGGCCGGCAGCAACCGGCCAATCTTGGCTAGTGCAATAGCGGCGTCGGCGAGCGGTGGGGCGGGCACGGCATGTAAAACCTCCCGCACCGCCGGTTGCGGCGCAGTCGGATCGGCGAGGGATTGGTAGGTGGCGATCTGATGAAGCGAATCCGGCAACGCGACCGCCACCGCGGCGGCCTGCGCGGACATTGGTGCACGCAGGATTGCGGCGGCTCGGGCAGGGGCCAGGATCAGCATCGGACGGGTGGCGGACAACTCCTCCAACTCCGCCAACGCGTCGGGCCCAGCCGTCTCCGCGGCCAGGACCAGCAACGGCGCCGCACCGCCCAGAATAACCGGCACCCCGCGCCGCAATTCCGACGCTGCTCTATGGACCAGGCGAAGCCGGCCCTTGGTCTGACCGGCCGCGGTGATGGGCTCAGTCTGCATCGGCCGCCCGCCGCCGGCGTGTGCCAAAAACAACCCGCTGATCGAATCGCGGGAGAATTTTGGCACAAAGAGAACTAAATTCTGTCACTATTGTCCTTCAAGCCTTAAATCGTCAGGGAGACAGATGACTCCCCGATACGTTAGACCATATAGGTAATGGATGGGACGAGGCGACGCTTTTGAACCTATCTGCTTGGCGTGGTGCGCGCAATGTTGTGATCGGCGAGGAAAATTAAGCCTTACCGAACCGATGTTGTCCCTATTCGGGAACATATATGGTGTATCAATCTGCTTTAGCTGATCACAGCGGTGGTTTCTGCAACGAGCCACGTCAAACACTTGCAAGAGGAACTTGAGAATGTCGGCAGAACGTCCGGTCCTGATCGTTGACGACGACGACGCCTTGCGTGAGACGCTGGTTGATCAACTCGCCGTCGATGGAGAGTTCGTCGCCACCGAGGCTGCGTCGGTTGAGGCCGCCGAAGCTTGTCTCGCGGGCAAGGATGCGCGCTTCGATGCGGTTATCCTGGATGTCGGCTTGCCGGACGGCGACGGGCGCGACCTGTGTTCCCGGCTTCGCAAGCAGGGCCATCGTATGCCCATTATCATGCTGACTGGCCTCGACAGCGAAACTGACGTCGTGAAGGGCCTGGATTGCGGCGCCAACGATTATATCGCCAAGCCATTCAAGCTTGCGGTCTTGCTGGCCCGCCTGCGGGCCCAGTTAAGGATTTTCGAGAACAGCGAGGATGCGGTCTTCACGATCGGGCCCTACACATTTCGGCCGGCCGCTAAGCTGCTGCAGGAACCGGCGAAGAACCGCCGCATCCGCCTGACCGAGAAGGAAGCGGCGATCCTGAAGTTTCTCTACCGTGCCGGTACTCGGTCGGTGGCAAGGCAGGTGCTGCTGAACGAGGTATGGGGCTACAACGCCGCCGTCACTACGCATACGCTGGAAACTCACATCTACCGGCTTCGGCAAAAAATCGAGCCCGACCCGGCGAACGCGAGGTTATTGGTTACCGAGGGCGGTGGCTATCGCCTGGATCCAGAAGGCATCCCAGCCCCGCGCACGCCCGCCGCCGCCCACGCGTGAGTCGCGGGGCACCTCCCCCTTCGGATTTTAGATTACTAACGGTGTGTGGTCAGCCACGCGACCCCTAGGTCGTCTGGCGTCCACTGTCAGCCGCTCCGCCGTATGGGCACGTGGCGTGGCGAGCCGATGGCCTACGGACTTCGGTCCACCTTCCCGATTGATGATCGCTTGACATCATCCGCATCTGTTGAGGCCAGCTGTGTAGTGAAATCACATCAGGCGCTCAGTCCACGTGCGTGGTGTCCGGTGGTTGCGGATTTCGATATCCAAGTGATAGCGGAATTTACGCGGCCCGACTGTCCGGATGTAGTCGACGATGTCGTTCAACCCGGCGTCTAAGGTGCGCGTAGTGCGATATCCGAGCAGGTCGCGTGCCTTGCTTGCTGAGCAGACCGCATTCTTGACCTCCTGAGGCCGGTCAGTCACGTAAATCGCTTGGCTGTTTGTGCCGATGATTGTCTTCAACTTCCGGAACAGTTGGTTGATCGAGACGAACTCTTCGTCCGGACCAATGTTCACGACTTCGCCGACGCCGCTGCTGGTAAGTCCCATCGCCAATAAGCACGTTATGCAGTCCTCGACATGGCTGAAGCACCGCTTCTGCTCACCGTCGCCGTAGATAAAGGGTCGTCGGCCCTGTAGCATCAGGTTGGCCATGATGGATGCGACATTGCGGTAGGGGTCATCGAACTTTTGGCGCGCGCCGATGATATTATGCGGCACGGCTATGGCGTATTCGATGCCGTGCACATGGGCAAGGTTCAGCAATGCTTGTTCTGCCGCGACCTTGGCTATGCCGTATGGGTCCTGTGGCCGTGGCGCATAGCTCTCGAGAAACGGCACTTCGTTTGTACCGTATCGCGCCATTGAACTGCAAAGCACGATACGCCGCGCTCCATTGGCGATTGCCGCCGAGAACACCGAGACCGAGCCGGTCACGATATTGTCCATCACCATCGCCGGGGAAAACACGGAGAGTCCCTCATAGGCGGTGGCTGCGCAGTGATAAACCAATTCGCAGCCGTGCATTACCTTGGCCATCGCGTTGAAGTCACGACAGTCATATTGATAGAACTCGGCCTCGGGCGGCACGTTGATGAGTTCGCCGCCGAGCAGACTGTCACAGCCGACGATTTCGTGGCCCATTGTCAGGAGGCGCTCGGCTAAATGACTGCCCAGAAACCCAGCGATCCCAGTAACGAAAACGCGCATGTCGGGCCCTTCGCTTTCGGCTTAGCGAGTCAGCGTTGCGCGCAACGCCTGCCCACCCTTGTTGAACACGGTCTCGACTGCAATTGACTGGAAGTCCAGCAGACGCGCGATGGAGAGCTTGCCCTGAGTATAGGCGCTGCGGTGATACTGACCCGCGCCATTTTGATTGCCGAAGAACATCGTCTGCAAGTTGCCCCAGCGCTGATCCAGCGCACGGCCGCAGCCGCCGTAATGGTCAGCGTGGCCGACAATGTAGAACTCCTGCCAGTCATCCTTGGCCGCGAGGAACGTCGCGCAGACCCATTCGAAATCCGGCACTTCGATCACCAGCCTGCCCCCGCGGCGGAGTACGCGCGCCATTTCGTGCCAGACCTTGACTTCCTCCGCGAAGCAAAAGTGTTCGAATACGTGCTCCGCCAGCACCTCGTCCACCGAGCTTGCGGGATAGGGCAGCGCCGCCGGGTCAATGTCGGTCGACACTCCTGGAGCCCGAGCGACCTGATCGATATTGACCCAACCGGGCAGCGGCTTCGTGCCGCAACCGATATGCAGGCGAAGCGGCGCCGCAATGGTGCTATTCACGAAAAGGACCTCATTCTGCCGGCGGCCTGATCGGGCCAATCGCACGCGAGCGCGGTGATCTCGAACCAGTCGGCCGTCAGGTTGATCTCCGGAACGATTGCCGCAACACCTTGAACCGCTTCGATTAACGAGCGCGCCATCCAGCTGGCCTGCACCGGTTCGGCGGCTCGGAGTCGGGTCAGCATGGCTGGTAGATCGGCTCGGAAGGCGGTTGCCTCATGCTGCATCCGGGGCAACCAGCGAGCGCGGAATATCGCCGGAACTTCACGCATCAGGGCCAACCGATCCACACCGGAGAGACGACTATCGGCTGCCATCTCCATGTGAGCGTAAGCGGTGGTGATAAGCGGAGTGCGCCAGCGCTGTTCGGCCAGCAAGTCGTCGAGCGACAGACCGGTATGGGCTTGCGCCGTGGCTGCGCGCGCCAGTTGCAATACCGGCTTATACCAAGTCGCCTAAACATTGACACACGCCCAGCTGCGCTGGCCGAGTGAGCGAATGCGGTCTGGATCGTCGATCAGGAAATGCCAGGCCTGTTTGCAGGCCTCGACGATGTCCTCGTAGCTGTCCCAGACCCTGGAGCAGAGTTTGTTTTGCCGCAGGTAGTCCCAGACGTTCTCCATCGGGTTCAACTCCGGCGAATAGGCGGGCAGGGTCAGCATGGCGATGTTGTCAGGCACCACCAGTTGCCGACCGCGCTGATGCCAACCAGCGCCATCGCAAACCAGCAGAGCCTGAGCGCCGGCGGTAACCTGCGTGCTGACTTCCCCCAGATGCAGGTTCATTGCCTCGGTATTGGCGTGAGGCGTGATCATGGCGGCGCCGACCCCGCGATCTGGACAGATGGCGCCAAACAGGTAGGCAAAATCATGCCGATTATCGCGCACCATCAACGGCCGCGCGCCGACCGGGGCCCAGATGTAGGCGTGAGTTCCTTGTTGACCGACCCTGGCCTCGTCCTGGAACCAGATCTCCAGCGGTACCGGCGTAGCCGCCGTGGTGCTGAGCAGCGCCGCCTTGGCCAGGCTGGCAAAGTTCCTCTTAAACGTCACCTCGGCTTCAGGATCCTTCTTGGGATGCACGGGCCGCGGTTGCAGGCGGGTTAGGCGGAACTGATTAAGCCACTTGCTGATGGTGTGCACATGCACCGTTACGGAAAACCGCTGCGCCACGACGCTCCGCAGATCCACGCAGCGCCAGCGAACGACTTTGTCGGTTGCTGGATCGGGTCCTTTGACGACCAGTTCGCGCAACTCGGCCCTCTGCTGCTCGGTCAACGCGGGCACCCGTCCGGGCGGGCAGCGGGATTTGAGGCCTTCGACGCCGGATGCGTTGTAGCGATGCACCCAGTCGCACAGGGTTTGGCGGTCCATGCCGGCCAGTGCCGCCGCCTCGCCGCGCGGACGGCCGTCGATCACCAGCGCCAGAGCCAGCAGTCGACGAACCTGCGCACTGTCTGGACATTTGCTCGACAGCGCCCGCAGTTCCCCACTGGGATGGTCCCTTCGTGTGAGACCCAGCGCAGCGCCCATCCAATATCTCCGTCATCCGATTCGCATACCCGGCCAGCGAATCGAAATAACCGGGCCTTGAAAACCCCAGAGAGTCGAGGTCATCGCGACTTGGTATTACCTCCGTCACGACGCCAATAGAGTTGCTCCGGCACATGACGGATCTCGCCGTAGAGGGCAAGTTCGGCAAGCAGGACGTGATCCCAACCGGCACGATAGCGGATCTGCGATAAGCGATCGACAGCGTCACGCCGATAAACACCCCAGAAACTGGGCGAAGAGGTGTACGTTGTCATTACTTTACAGGAGCGTTCTGTCGGGCTGCCGATCGCCGTCAGACAATGCTCAGGCAAAATAGCCCTGGACGTCGCCGGCGCCACGAAAGATCAAGCCCGCTGCATGGGCCATGGCGCAGTTGGGATGTTCGAGCAGCACCTCCATCAGCCGTTCAACGAAGTCCGGCGCGATTATATCGTCGCCGGATTTTGGCATGACGTAGTCCGCGTCACCGAACCAGAACGCACGCTGAAAACTGGCGATCGCCCCGCCATTACAGCGGTTCCGTTTGACTTAAATCGCGGGATGCCTCGCGGCATAATCACGCAATAATTCGAAGGTGCCGTCGGTAGACCCATCGTCGATCAGCGTAAGGCCGATGTTCGGCCAACTCTGCGCCAAAACACTTTCAATCGCCGCTCCGACGGTTTTGATACCGTTGTAAACGAACAGGTTGATGTCAACCATTGGGCGTGAGGGCATTTTGTCCTTCCGCTGCATGATCGCAATGATGAAGCGGAAATGTTAACACCCAGTTAACGCCGCGTGCTGGAGCACGCTGACGCCCAACCGGGGAGATCTCAGCCGGCTAGAACGAGAGGCTCGGGAGAGTTGTTGTCAGCGCGAGATTTAAATCAGCCGCCGCACCGGCTTTGTCATGACGCCGCTGCCTGTCCAGACGAAATGTGAAATTGAAAATAAGAAAAGAAAAGCCGTGATGTCGGATAAGACCCGTCATCACGGTCTTCTTGTCGATTTTATCTCAGCCCGAAGAAACTCAACACAGCGATGACTACGACCACGAGCCCAACGATATAGATTATGTTATTCATGTACAGCCTCCTTGTGATGGCGATATGCCAGCCAGACAGGCATCAAACCCTTCAACACGCGTTACCGTTGCTTCAAAAACTGGTGTCGTAGCGATTGGCCGGGAACCGCCAGGCCCCCCGTTTCGCGCAATGAGACGCGATCGGCGTCAGACGTGGAAGCTTTCGCCGCAGCCACAGCGACCCTTTTCATTCGGATTGGTAAAAGTAAAGCCGGCGGTCAGGTTTTTGATTTCGTAGTCCATCACCGTGCCTATCAGGAACAACGACGCCTTCCGGTCGACCAAAACGGTGAGATCCTTGTCCCTGACGACTTCATCGGAAGGCGCGGCTTCGTCTGTCCAGGACATGTCGTATGACATGCCGGAACAGCCTTTCGTCTTGACGCCGATCCGTAGCAACTTGCCCCGCTCGCCTTGCGAATAGAGCCCACGCAGCCGCTCAGCCGCTGCGTCGGTGAGGGTCATCAGGGGCGGCAAGGCGCGGGTCTTGCGAGGAGCGGTCGTTGTTGTGCTCATGGTCCAGCCTATGTCGTGGTCGATCAGAACATATTCAATTGCAACCGAGCTTCCTCGGTCATGCGGGAGGGATCCCACGGGGGATCCCAGACGGTCTCGACATGACAGGAGGTGACGCCTGGGACTGTCAGCACCGCGTTTTGCACTTGCTCAGGCAGTTCCTGTGCGCTTGGGCAGGCTGGAGCCGTCAAAGTCATCTCCACTTTCACGCCGCCGTCATCGTCGATTTCAACGGCGTAAATCAGGCCAAGTTCGTAAATGTTCACCGGGATTTCCGGGTCGTACACGGTCGCGATGGCCTCGATCAGGGTATCCTCGCCGGGCAGGCCGGAGGAATTGACGGGGGTTTCGCCATCCGGGGTCCAGACAGTGTTGGGTGGGCTTACATCATTCACTGCTTGCCTCCTTTGCGCCATCAAGCGCGGCGATCAGGGCATGCCAGGGTAGCGTGGCGCACTTCACCCTGGACGGATATTCGTGCACGCCCGCCAATGGAGTCAGACGCTCGATCGGTTCGGCGAGCGCGGCATCGCAGTCCGGGCAGTTGCCGGTCCGGGCCATTTCTCGAAAGGCTTCGAACAACTTGCGCGTGTCAGCCTTCGCGCGTCCCTGCACGGTCTCGGCCATCAGATCGGCGGAAGCGACGCTGATCGCGCATCCTCTGGCTTCGAATCCGATACGGCCAATCGTGTCGGCGTCGAATTTGAGCCAAACCTGGACGCGGTCGCCGCACATCGGGTTGTCGCCCTTGGCGGTCGCATCGAAGCTGTCCAGCCGAACAGCATGTCGAGGGCGGCGACCGTGATCCAGGATCACTTCCTGATACAGGTCACGCAAATCATCGAAACTCTCTGTCTGCGTCATGCAAAGAACTCCCGCACGCGGACCAGCCCGGCTGCGAGGGCGTCAATTTCAGCGTGGGTTGTATAGATGCCGAAACTGGCGCGCGCGGTGCTTTCAAGGTCGAAGCGGTGCATCAACGGTTCGGCGCAGTGGTGTCCCGCGCGGACGGCGATGCCTTGGCGGTCCAGCAGGGTCGCCACGTCGTGGGCATGAGCCTGGTTCATGGTAAATGAGATCACGCCGCCACGGTCCTGAGCCTGGCCGAGGATGCGCAGACCATCTACCGTGGCCAGACGCGCGAGGGCGTGTTCCGTCAGCGACGCCTCATGGGCGGCGATCGCGTCGTAGCCGATCGCGCGTACGTATTCGATTGCCGCTTTCAACCCGATGCCTTCGAGGATCGGAGGTGTACCAGCCTCGAATTTGTGCGGCACCTGGGCCCACGTGGTCTGTTCATAGGTTACGGATGAAATCATATCCCCGCCGCCCAGGAACGGCGGCATCCGCTCGAGCAGGTCGCGTTTGCCCCACAACACACCGATGCCGGTCGGGCCGTAAAGCTTGTGGCCCGTCCAGGCGTAGAAATCGCAGCCCAGAGTTCGAACATCGACCTTGCGATGCACGATGGCCTGGGACCCATCGAACAGTACCTTTGGCACCATGCGCGTGGGCTATGCGGACGATGCGCTCGGCCGGCACGACGGTTCCGAGCACGTTGGACATATGGGTGATCGCGACGAGGCCGACCTTGCGGTCCGCAAGCAAAGCCTCATAGGCAGCCATGTCGAGTTCGCCGAGGTCGGTGACCGGGGCGACCCTCAGTTCGATCCCGTGCAAATCGCGTAGCATTTGCCACGGCACGATGTTGGAATGGTGCTCCATGCCCGAGATCAGCACCGCCTGCCCGCGCTTCAGCACACCGCGCCCGTAGCTGTGGGCCATCAGGTTGAGAGATTCGGGTACTGTTGCGGGTGAAGATAATCTCGGAGCGGTCGTTGGCGTTCATCAAGGCCGCGACGGCGTCGCGCGCCAATTCATAGGCTTCAGTGGTGCGCTCGCTCATCCAGTGCAGGCCGCGATGGACGTTTGCGTACTGGGTTTCCATGGCGAGCACCATGGCATCGATCACCGCGCGCGGCTTCTGAGCGGAGGCGGCACTGTCGAGGAACACCAGCTTTTTGCCGCGAACGGTCTGCGTCAGGATCGGGAAGTCTTTTCGGATGCGCTCGACGTCCAAAGCGATGGGTTTGGTCATCACGTTCATGCTGCTTGTCTCTCCCACCACTGCTCAACGGCGGTCTCCAGCAGGCCCCGGATGGTTTCATCCGCAACAGCATCCAGCGCCTCAGCGAGAAATGCGCGCACCAGGATAGACCTGGCCTCGGCGTCGGGAATACCCCGGCTGCGGAGGTAGAACATCTGCTCGGCGTCGAGCTCACCGACCGTGGCGCCGTGGCTGCATTTTACGTCATCCGCGAATATTTCCAATTCGGGCTTGGAGTTGACTTCAGCGTATGGCGACAGCAACAGGGCCTGGTTCATCTGATACCCGTCGGTCTTCTGGGCATCGCGGGCGACCTCGATCTTGCCCTGGAACACGCCATGGGAGCGACCGGCGAGCACGTTCTTGACCGTCTGGCGGGACGTGCAACCCGGCGCGACGTGGCCGACGACGGTGGTGAAATCGGCGTGCTGTGCTCCTGCCAGAATCTGTGCCGCGTTCAGATGAGCGATCGCCCTGGCACCGCTGAGCTGAGCATGCACTTCGGTGCGCGAAAGGCGCGCGCCCAGGTTCAGGGTGAAGCTGTCATAGGTGCCACCCGCTGCGACATCCGCGTAGGTGGTGGAAACATGGAAGGCGGTCAGCGCCTCGTCCTGCAAGCGGATGTGGGTCAGATGGGCGCCCTCGGCGACGTGGATTTCGGCCAAGGTGTTCAACAGGTAGGTGCCCTGCCCGACCGAAATCTCCACCACGGTCAGTTGCGAGCCTTTGGCCAGCCGGATGCTGTGGCGCGGGTGGTAATCAGCCTCTCCACCGGCGATGCTGACGAGTTGAACGACGCGGCCGTCGACGTCCGGAGGCACGTCCAATGCAGCACCATCGATCGCGAGCATGGTATTGAGGGCCACCATCGGTTCGCGATCCGGCCAGGTGAGGGTGCCGAAATCCGGCTGCTCGGCGAAGCGGGCAAATCCGGCCGGGGGCATGGCAGATAGATCCGCTCGCATCGCGCCATCGACGAACACGATGCGGGGCGCGTCCAGTATGGGTAAGCGAGCCAGCATTGTCTCCGCCTCATGCCGAGGCGACGGGGGCGGCTGAAATTTGGCTTTCGCGAGCGGACGGAGGCTGGTGAATTTCCAGGCTTCGATCCTGCGCTGTTGCGTTCCGCCGGGCAGGCCGGATTCTTTGAACGCCGCCGCTGCTGCCGCGCGGAGTGCGGAGTCACCTGGCAGACGCCCGATCAGTTCCTCGTAGCGCTGCAGGAAGCCGGCTGCTCCGGTGCTCACGCGGCCTCCGCGGTCAGGCCGGCGTAGCCACTCTTTTCCAGTTCCTTCGCGAGATCCGGGCCACCGGAGCGCACGATGCGGCCGTTGGTCAGAACGTGGACGCGGTTCGGTACAAGATAATCGAGCAGGCGCTGATGGTGGGTTATCACCAGGGCGGAAAAGTCCGGTCCGCGCAGAGCGTTGACGCCGTCGGCGACGATTTTCAACGCGTCGATGTCCAAACCGCTGTCCGTCTCGTCCAGGATCGCAAGTTTGGGGCGCAGGATGGCCATTTGCAGGACCTCGTTGCGCTTTTTCTCGCCGCCCGAGAATCCTACGTTCACGTTGCGCTTCAACATGTCGGCGGGCATCGCCAGTTCTTTGGCCGCGGCGCGGGCGAGCTTCAGGAATTGCACCGCGTCGAGTTCGGATTCGCCATGCGCACGGCGGATCGCATTCAAAGCGGTGCGCAAGAAGTTGGCATTGTTTACACCGGGCAATTCGACCGGCGCCTGGAACGCCAGGAATACGCCCGAGGCGGCCCGTTGCTCCGGTTCCATACCCAGCATATCGATGCCGTTGAAGGTGACAGACCCGCTGTTGACGAAATAGTCCTCACGGCCTGCCAGGATGTAGCCCAGGGTTGATTTGCCTGACCCGTTCGGGCCCATGATCGCATGCACCTCGCCGGACGGCACTGTCAGATTGATACCGTTCAGTATCGGCTTGTCGCCTATCGAGACACTCAGTTCGCGAATTTCGAGCATTAGCCCACCGATCCTTCGAGCGAGACCGCCAGGAGCTTCTGCGCCTCGACGGCGAACTCCATCGGCAGTTCCTTCAGAACATCCTTGCAGAAGCCGTTGACGATGAGGCCTACGGCGTCTTCTTCCGACAACCCGCGCTGGCGGCAGTAGAACAGCTGATCATCGGCGATTTTCGACGTTGTCGCCTCGTGTTCGACTTTCGCCGTCAGGTTGCGGCTTTCGATGTAGGGCACCGTATGCGCGCCGCACTGATTACCGATCAGCAGGCTGTCGCACTGGGTGAAATTGCGCGCATTCGAGGCACTCGGCAGCATTCGCACCAAACCGCGATAGGTGTTGTTGGAATGGCCGGCGCTGATGCCCTTTGAGATGATGGTGCTGCGTGATCCCTTTCCGATATGGATCATCTTGGTTCCGGTATCGGCCTGCTGGTGATTATTGGTCACCGCAACGGAATAGAACTCTCCGACGCTGTCTTCGCCATGCAGCACGCAGGAGGGATATTTCCAGGTGATCGCCGATCCGGTTTCAACCTGGGTCCAGGAAATCTTGGAGCGCGCACCACGACAGGCACCACGCTTGGTGACGAAGTTGTAGATGCCGCCTTTACCGTTGGCGTCGCCGGGGTACCAGTTCTGCACCGTGGAATATTTGATTTGCGCGTCGTCTAGCGCAACGAGCTCAACGACCGCGGCGTGCAACTGATTTTCATCACGTTGCGGAGCGGTGCAGCCTTCCAGATAGCTGACATGGCTACCCTCGGCGGCAATGATCAGGGTGCGCTCGAATTGGCCAGTGTTGCGCGCGTTGATCCTGAAGTAAGTGGACAATTCCATTGGGCAGCGCACGCCCTTGGGGATGTAGACGAAACTGCCGTCGGTGAAGACCGCGCTGTTCAGAGCCGCGAAGAAATTATCCGCCGTGGGGACGACCGTGCCGAGATATTGCTTTACCAGGTCGGGATGTTCGCGCACCGCCTCACTGATCGGACAGAAGATCACGCCGGCTTTGCGCAGGGTGGTCTGGAACGTGGTGGCGACGGATACGCTGTCGAACACGGCGTCCACCGCGACCTGCGTGTTCTCGACGCTGTCGGGATCAACGCCGGCCAGAATTGCCCGCTCTTTCAGGGGAATTCCAAGCTTCTCATACATCTTGAGAAGTTCGGGATCGACTTCGTCGAGGCTTTTGGGACCTGCCTTCTTCTTCGGCGCGGCATAATAGTGGAGATCCTGGTAGTCGATCGGCGGATGATCGACGCGCGCCCAGTGCGGCTCCTCCATTTTCAGCCACGCGGCGTAGGCCTTAAGGCGCCATTCCAGCATCCACTCCGGCTCCTCCTTGCGGACGGAGATCAGCCGGATGATGTCCTCGTTCAGGCCCTTTGGAGCGAAGTCCATCTCGATTGTTGTCTCGAAGCCCCACTTGTAGCCGGACTGCGTGACGGATTGGACGGCATCGAGTGTTTCGGTAGCAGCAGCCATTAAGGGATCCTATTCGGCAGCCGAATGAAGGGAGGCGAGCGAGGGTCGAGGCTGGAGAGGGGCCTGGGCGGGCGGATTGCGAAACGCTGGTAACAATGCGACCTGCATGTCGGCCACTGTGATATTGGACAACGCGGTGTGAATGGCCTCGTTGACGGGATCCCACCGCCCGCGCATCGGACACAGCCCTTGAGATTCACATCCTGACGGCGATCCCTCGACGCAAGCGGTCAGGGCGATTGGCCCATCGACGGCGGCGATCACATCGGCAATCGGTATGGCGGTGAGACTGCGGTTCAGCCGGTAGCCGCCGCGTGCGCCTCGCTGAGATGCCACCAGATCACCGGCCGCCAACGTTTTAAGCACCTTGGCGACCGTCGGCTCGGGAATGCCCGTCGCGGCGGCAATTCCGGTCGAAGTTTGCACACCGTCTGATCCGCCGAGGCGCACAAGTACCACCACGGCGTAGTCCGTCAGCTTCGACAGCCTGAGCATGGCGTGAAACACCCTCGGTTTCTGCGTATTTCGATTATCCGGACTGGTTCGGTCCTGATTGAACGGAGATGGCGTACCGCGTGGCCAGCGTCAAGGGGTTCGAGGGCTGGACGAGTTGTCATTGTTGGCCGCCCACCCGAGTGGCCATCTTGTTGAGGAGCATACGATCCGAGCGTTCAAGACGAGAGTATGATTGCCTATCGGGAAAAGCGTAAGGCAGGGTTCCTTGAACGACAGGATGGGCTGCCGCACCACCATGAACCCGTCAGACCGCTTGCATTGCCCTGAGTGCCGGGGCCGTCTCTCAGCGATCTTTGCACATGAGATGCGTTGCTCCGATTGCGCCCGGACGTTTGCCTTGGTCGATGGGATCATCGATTTCGTCGACGGGCGGCTGCCGCTCGCCAACGAGCCACACGGTTCGGTGACGCAGGAGGGGATGCTCGGCTTGGATCTGCTAACGCCGATCAAGAGCGCGGCTGGCAGCCGGTGGCGGGGTGGCCTAGGCGATGCAATCGAGTTCGGATGTGGCGCTGGATCGCTGACGAAAGCGATCGTATCGGGGGAGGGCGTCCGCAGCCTGCTGATTGTCGATACAGATTTGACAGTGCTGCAGGCTTGTCGGCGCCGGATCGGTGACCTCGAGATGGCTTGTCCGGTGTTGTTCGCGGCGCTTGACGGGGGTCTAGCCGCAATCCGCGACGCCACTGTCGACACCGTGGCCAGCTCCTCGATGCTGAGCGGGATCAAAGACACGCGCGCCTTCCTGACAATGGTGCACCGGATACTAAAGACCGGCGGGCGAGCGATGCTCGTGGTGCCGAACAGGCGGTACCACCAGGCGATCAGTATGGCGATGGCGGAGACCCTGACGCAGCGCCATGCGCGCGATGGAGCTTGGCCGCCGGGATTCGGGCCCGCGCTGACATTGCTGCAGGAAACCCGACGGTTACTGGTATTGGGGGATCTGGCGTTCCTGGATTCGTCGGAGGGGAAGCATTTGTTCGACAGCGATGCGCTGGAGGACCTGGGGAAGCAGATCGGCTTCGGCTCGGCGGAGGTTATACCACTAGACCCCGATCCGGTCGGGGGCGAGACGATCACCCGTTTGTGCACGGACGCCGGGGCGGACGATGATTTCGCGAAGGAGTTCGGGCCGCTTGCGGCCTCGGTTGGGCGTCCGTATTTGAGCCTTCTCGGCCATCGCAATTCATCAGCCTTTAGCCTGCTCTGGTTGACGAAGGCGAGCGGGCCGACCGTGCGGGTATTCTCCGATCGTGTTGTTGGCCCTCCATCTACCAAACTTGCGCCCGACGTGGCGGTAGGCGGCATGATCCCTCGATGGTCCATAGAGCTGGTGGCCCGGGATACGCCGGACGGGGTGATTGTGGCGGTCGGCGGCTGGTGTCTCAGTAATGTGGATACGAAATGGGTGCGGATCACGCTCGATGGGGTTGCCCGACAGGCGCCGGTCTGGCGGCACCGGCCGGATGTGCACGAGGTGCTCAACCGGACAGGAGCGTATCATCCGCTGAATGCTCTTTGCAGCGGCCTGGGATGCTCCTTACTGTTCGCCGGAATTCATCCGCGCGACGAGGAATGCACTCTATTGGTCGAAATCGTTCTGGCGGGCGACCTGCACGTCAAGGGGCCGGCCCCGGAGACGCTACCCATGGACCGGCCGACGGTGATTGCCTATTAGACCCATTGCCTATTGCTGTATTGATTGAGCCCTTGAAGACGGTTGGCGGGTGGTTGCTGCTACTGCTGGCGGCTTTAGCGTCCGGAGCTACCGCCGCCGAGTCGCCTCGGGAAACTGATACGCAGCGGGCACTGCAAGACGCCGAGCGTGCCAGCAACGAGCAACTTGCCGCCCACAAGAATGCGGCCGACCGGGCGGCCCGAAGCGCGGCGCAAAGGCTGCTCTTGGCGGAGGCGCGGGTCGAAGCGGCCGCCAAACTACGGCAAGCGGAAGCGGCAACGGCAGATATTGCCGCGCGGATAGATGCGCTGTCACAGCAGCGGCGCGAGGCGGAGCAGCGGGTGCAGGACCGAGCCAAGGTGATGCAGCCGCTATTGCCGCTGATCGAGCGGCTAGCGCTGTATCCGGTCGAGACGTTTTTGGCGGTACCAGCGCCACCGGATCAGGCGCTCCGAGGCTTGATGGTGCTGCAAGGCTTGTCGCGGCAGATCGAGGTCGAGGCCGAAGGGCTGCGTCGTGATCAAGCGGCGGTGGATGCCGCGGCGGAGGCGCTGCGGCTGGAGGCGCCGCGCCTCGGCGAAGCTGCGGCAGCACAGAAGCGCGAAGCCGAGGCGCTGGATCAGGAAATCGAAGCCGCTCATAAGGCGGAGGCCGAGGCGGAAGCGCAGGCGGATGAGGCTGCCAGTCAAGCAGCCGCTGCTGCCAGTCGGATGGAATCGCTACGTGCCGCGCTGGCGGCAATCGAAGCACAGCGCCGCGCCGATGAGGCAAAGGCTCGCGAGGAGAGGCTGAGGGCCGAACGCCAGAAGCAAACGGCAGAGGCGCAGATGGCGCACGAACGGGAGGCTGTAGCGGCGCGCCCGACCGGGGCGGGCACGATCTCGTCGAGTTCAGGGCCGCACGGTCAGTTGCAGCCGCCGGTCATCGGCGTGGTGGTCAAGGGCTGGGGAGAGCAGACGGATGCCGGGCCAGCGACCGGGTTGTCGTATCATGCGCCGCCGGGCGCACACGTCATCTCCCCCTGCGGCGGGCGGGTGGTCTTCGCCGAGAGTTTTCGGAGCTATGGGTTGCTGCTAATTATTGACTGCGGTGGTGGGTATCACGTTGTGCTGGCTGGATTCCGGCGGCTGGACATAAAGCTCGGTCAGCGCCTACTGGCGGGAGAACCGGTGGGGGTTATGCCCGATTGGGAGCCGGGAACGACGGCCCAGCGTCCGGCTTTGTACGTAGAGTTGCGGCACGACGGGACGCCGGTGAACCCGATGCCTTGGTTGCGATCGAGCAGCTGAACCGTGGTAAGCGACGAGGCGTTCTATGCTTCACAGCGCGCGAAGCGCTCGAAGGACTTGGCCAACACTTCGTAGATCGCACGCTTAAACGGCACCGCGAGCGCGGGCAGCTCTGACAGCCTGACCCAGCGCCAGGCATCGAATTCGACGTGCGGGTCCAGATCCAGGCGGATGTCGCTGTCGTCGCCGTTAAAACGCATGGCGAACCATCGCTGCCGCTGGCCACGATAGCGGCCACGCCAGGCGACCCCTAGCAAATCGGGGGGAAGGTCGTAGGTCAGCCAGTCGGGATGCTCGCCGATCACCTCGGCCTTGCGTGTGCCGATCTCTTCTTCCAGTTCGCGGAACACCGCCTTTGTTGGGTCTTCGCCTTCATCGATGCCGCCTTGGGGTAATTGCCAACCCCCCACTGGTCCCTCGGCGTTCGGCATGTCGGCGCGCCTGGCGACGAAGACCAGTCCATCCCGGTTGAACAATACCGCGCCGACATTGGGCCGGTAAGGCAGATCGCTCATTTGGCTGGGTCCCGTTTCAGCGGCGGCTGCACCAGCGCGCTCATGGGCGCCAGCGTGAGGCCCTTCGAGGCCAGCGTATTCGCCCAAGCCGTCACACGCTCCACCGCCACCGGCCGGGGCGCGGAGACGATCCCGAGCGCGGAGCCTTTGTCCAGTGCCAGATGGGTCAGTGTGTCCAGGCGCTTATCCAGCATTGCCGCATCGAGCGGATCATCATCCAGCGCCAGATCCGCTGACCGGTTCCAGGCGTGCGCCTGTATCTTCTGGCCGGTTCGCCCGTCCAGGAACAGGAGTCCCCGATTTCCAACCTCTGTGAGCACGGAATCAAACTGATCCGGCATTCCGGTCAAACGCTCCCCGCGCATCGACCCCAGGGCGTTCGTGACTCCGACATAGCCGCTGAGTCGCCCCAAGATCGCCTGCAATCGGGTCAGGTTCTCAGCCGGGGGCAGCGATGTCATCAGTGCCACTCGGTCGTCTGGGTCGTTCACCGGATATCCTTCCGGCTCCATCGGCACCGAGACCAGATACTCATGTTCATACGAACGAGCGATGCCAAGGAGGCGGCTCATTTCGGGCGCATAGGGCGAGATCGCCAGGGTGACGCCGCCCGGGAGAGTCTTGATCGCCGCGACACTATTGCTGTCGCTCATGCCGATGCCAGCCACCAGGACTCCGACACGCGGACGCAGAGTGGAGGGGTCGAAACCGGCGGCGTAAGCGGCCATCGGCGCCCTGCCGTCAATCGAGATCCTTGGCAGCAACAACTTCGGGTCGTTCGGAACGGGCTCCAGCATCGCCGGATCCGGGTCGATAATCGGGCCAGGGGTGCCTCGCCCGGGCCGAAGTGCGTCCGCCAAGCTTTTAGCGGTTTCAGCTGTCTTGCCGGCGACGGGGACGTGCTGAGCCGGAGGTTGATCGGCGTGTGGGACCGGTCCCGAAATCGGGGCGCCCGAAGGTGCTGAACTCGAAGGCGCTGAGTTTGAAGGCGGGGGGCCTGAAGGCGATATCTTCGGTGCCTGCCGCATCGGAGGCGGCCCTAACATTTGCAGGACGCCGCCCGCCAGGATCAGCAGCAGCAGCACTCCGGCCCAGAAGCGCGCCAACCCTTGCCAGCCTGAGAAAAGGCCGGTGAGTGGCCGAACTCCTGGGAGAGAGGCAATCCAAGACAAGGATCAGTTTGCGGACGCGCTCTTTTGCGCCGCCATTGCCTGTACCAATCCGACCGCCTGCTGTAGCTGGAAGTCCGTATCATCGGGCTTGGCCGGATCGAACTTCGGGAAATCCTCGGGTGGCTTGTCCGGGATTTGCTTGGCGATCGGGGGCAGATCGTTGCGCGGCGGCAGCGCCTGCGGGCCTGTGCCACCCTGATTGGTCAACACTTTGTTGTAGTCAGCCTCGTGTTCGCCACCAAACGTCGGGCGCTCTTCCCGGGTTTCTCGCACCGGCACGTCGGGGGAGATGCCCAGGCCCTGAATCGACCGGCCTGAGGGTGTATAATAGCGCGCAGTGGTCAGCCGCATGGCGCCATTGCCGGGTAGCGGGATCACGGTCTGCACCGACCCCTTGCCGAAGCTGCCAGTGCCCAGAAGGATCGCTCGGCGGTGGTCCTGCAGCGCGCCCGATACGATTTCCGACGCGGAGGCCGACCCGCCGTTGATCAGCACCACGAGCGGCGCGCCCTTCAGGATGTCGTCGCCCTTGGCATCCCAGCGCTGGCTGTCCTCCGGATGGCGTGCTCGGGTGGAAACGATCTCACCCTGGTCGATGAAATCGGAGGAGACCGAGACGGCCTGGTCCAACAGACCGCCAGGGTTATTCCGCAGATCGAGCACCAAACCGCGCAGCTTGCCGCCGTTCTGTGCCTTCAGGGCCTTGACCGCCGCCTTGATGCCGGCGTCGGCCTGTTCGGTGAACTGAGACAACCGGATATAGCCGATGTCGTTTGGCTCCATCCGCGATTTCACCACCTGGATCTTAATGGTTTCGCGGATCAGCGGCACCTCCAGCGGCTTTTCGATATCCTGGCGCTTGATGGTGAGCACGATCTTGGAGTTCGGCGGGCCGCGCATCTTGTCGACGGCATCGTTCAGCGACATGCCGATCAAGGTCTTGCCGTCGAGCGCGGTAATGATGTCGCCGGGCTTAATTCCACCCCGGGCGGCGGGGGTGTCATCGATCGGCGACACGACCTTGATGACGCCCTTGTCCTCACTGACCTCAATGCCGAGACCGCCGAATTCGCCCTTTGTCTGGATCTGCATATCCTTGAACGCTTTGGCGTTCATGTAGGAGCTATGCGGATCGAGGCCGGTCAGCGCGCCGTTGATGGCGTTTTCAACCAGTTCCTTATCGTCCACCGGGTCGACGTATTCGGCCCGAACGCGCTGCATAACGTCACCGAATACTTTCAGCATCTGATACATGTCGGCGTGGCTGCTATCCTGGGCTAACGCGCTGCCCAATCCGCCGAGGGCGGGGCCAAAGGCGGCGCCGGCCGCGAACGCGGTTCCGATCAATAGGCCATAGCGCCAATGCCGAGCGCGGAGATTCATGCTGTCTTTCCCTTCGGCGCCGCGGACCACCCCGGAGCGCATGATTCGCCCTATACAACATATGACGGGTTACAAAGCGAGCAAACTAGATCACCAAGTTGTCGCTTATGGAACCGTCCGCCGTCCAGTGTGGATTTGGTAAGGTTCCGTTTTGGTCGCGCGATGCTTCACCCGAAGGGGGCGAAGCTGGAAGCGCAGGCGCCGCATCGGCCGGTCAACCAGGAGCAGCATGAACCAGGAGGCCGGAAGGGTCGCGGCGAATGATACGGCAAAGAACGTGAAAGATCGTCCGAAACCGAAGCGGGGGAGGAACCAGGCCGCGACCATAGTATGGAGAAGGTAGATCGGGTAGGATAACTCCCCCGCAAACTTGTCCACGGCGGAAAATCTGACGGGGCGAGATTTCGTCTCCGCCAGAGAGAGGACGACCCAGGCGGAGAGCGGTACAGAGAGCCATAATCCGTAGGTCCAGGGCCAATAAGCGTCATGCAGCCAGTAGAGGGCATGCCCACACCAGGCAAGAATGCTGAGCAGCGGCGAGGCAAACCGGCGCAGGGCGTGCTGATAGTGGTAAACCACCGCACCTACGGCGAACGGCATCAGTCCAGTCGCGAAGCCGCAGTACCGGGGGATGAAGGTCGGCATCCCAAAGCCGAACTGAAGGTTGGCGCAGATCGCGACGGCGAGGCCCAGAAACGCGGCGCCTCGGCTGCTGGCGAACAGCGGCATCAACGCATAGGCCCAGACCTCGACGAACAGCGCGGCGGCGACCGGCACGGGCAGCCCTTGCTGCGCGACGAACGGGACCATTGCGAGGTTGCTGAACCAGTCCGACGTGTTTTGCGGCAGCATGAATTGCGGGTTTAGACCGGCAGGGTCGATCCCCAGAGGTCGGAGGGCCAGGACGGTGGCAATGCCAAGCATTGCGGCAACGATGAACGAGGGGTAGATGCGCAGCAGGCGGTTTGTGGCGAATTGGCGAAGTCCAGCTGGCGCGGTGCCGTATTTGGTGGTCAGCACGAGAGTCATGAGATACCCGCTGAGGACAAAGAAGCCCCAGACGGCGTAGGCGGCAGGGCCGTCGATCATGCCGGCCCACAAATGAGAGATGGCGACGACGGCGGCGAGAAAAAATCGCCAGGTTCCAAGGCCGGTCTGCAAGCGATTTCCCGCATAGGTTGTATTAGCATATAGGGTTACGCCTTAGTGGGCGGGGAATCACGCGGAAATCTTTCGAGGCGCATGGTCGTTGCAAGATGCCTTGAAGTGGTGAGGTGTGGACCTCGGTCCAGAATCGCTCGTGGGTTCCCATTTCGTCCCGACCCGCATAGGTTGCCGCAAACGCATGCGGAGGAAATGATGTCGGGCATGATGGACGGAAAAGTCGCAGTCGTGACGGGAGCCGGCGGGGGAATTGGGCGGGAGATCGCCCTGATGATGGCGGCCGCCGGCGCCAAGGTGATTGTCGCCGATATCGGCGCGTCGTTGAGCGGCGAAGGCGGATCGGCCAGCCCGGCGCAACAGACCAAGCAACTGATCGAACAGAAGGGCGGTGCCGCCGAGATCTGCACCGAATCCGTCTCCGCCTGGGGTTCGGCGCAGAAGATTATCCAGGCCGCGCTGGACCATTTCGGCCGGATTGATGCGGTGGTGAACAACGCCGGCATCCTGCGTGACGTGATCTTTCACAAGATGACCGAGGACGACTGGCTGTCGGTCATCGCCGTTCACCTCAACGGCAGCTTCTTCGTCTCCCGTGCCGCCGCCGAGCACTACCGCAAGCAAGAGAGCGGCACCTTCGTGCATATGAGCAGCACGTCCGGCTTGATCGGAAACTTTGGGCAAGCGAACTACTCGGCGGCCAAGCTCGGGATCACCGCGTTGTCCAAGTCGATCGCGCTGGACATGAAGCGTTACAACGTTCGCTCCAATTGCATCGCGCCATTTGCCTGGAGCCGGATGACCAGTTCCATCCCCGCGACGACACCGGAGCAGCAGGCCAGGGTGGCGAAGATCCAGCAGATGACGCCGGACAAGAATGCGCCGATGGCGGTTTATCTTTCCTCCGACGCGGCGAAGCACGTCACTGGGCAGGTGTTCGGCTGCCGGATGAACGAGATGATCCTGTTCAGTTCACCGCGACCGATCCGGATCGTGCACCGGTCCGAAGGCTGGACGCCGGAGACGATCGCGGAACACTGCATCCCCGCGATGGCGGCGGCGTTCATGCCGCTCGACCGCTCAGGGGATGTGTTTGGCTGGGATCCGGTCTAGACCTTTTTCTGCCTGACCGCTGAGGCCGACGACTGATCGCCTGATTTACCCGTCCGGGCTCACGCAGCGGTCGGCGCGATCCTACTCCAAGTGGGCCTACGGCCAACGCACCTCGGGGGGCAAACTCATGAGAATGGCTTCCACGTTGCCGCCCGTCTTGAGGCCAAAGAGCGTGCCGCGGTCGTGGATCAGGTTGAATTCGACGTAGCGTCCGCGGCGAACCAATTGATGCTCGCGGTCGGCGACGGTCCAGTCCTGACCCATACGGCGGCGGATGATCCGGGGGTAGGCGTCGAGAAACGCTTCGCCAACGTCACGGGTGAAGGCGAAGTCGGCCTCGGCATTGCCGCTGAAATGGTGATCGAAGAAGATACCGCCTGCGCCGCGCGGCTCCTGCCGGTGCGGCAGATAGAAATAGCGGTCGCACCAGTCTTTAAACGTCGCGTAATAGCCTGGGTCATGCCGGTCACATGCGGCGCGGAACGCCGCGTGAAAATCTGCCGCATCCTGCTGGGCCTGTTTGGTGTCGAGGCGCATCGGCGTCAGGTCACCGCCGCCGCCGAACCAGCCTTTGGTGGTGACGAGCATGCGGGTGTTGAAATGCGCGGCCGGGACTAGGGGGCTTTGCATATGCGCAACGAGGCTGATACCGCTGGCCCAGAAGCGCGGATCTTCGGCCGCCCCTGGGATCTGGGAGCGGAAGTCCGGGCTGAATTCGCCCCAGACGGTGGAGACGTTCACCCCTACCTTCTCGAACACCCGGCCCTTCATCACGCTCATGACCCCGCCACCACCTTCCTGTCCGTCCTCGGTCGGCCGGCTCCATTCGGTCTGCTGGAATCGGCCGGGCGGGCGATCGCTGAACCGGCCATCGTGGGCATCCTCGATCGCCTCGAACGCGGCGCAGATCCGATCGCGCAACCGCTGGAACCACGCCTGCGCAGCGGGTTTGAGTGGTTCGTGCGCAACGGCGGACGGATTTTCGGTCATCGGGGGCTTGTTCCTACACGACAGTCGGGATAACCCCCCGTTGCCAACTTGTTGCAGGAGGCGAGGCCAGTCCCGAAGACTGCGCCAGACGCTACGACCGGGGCAACCCGGTGCGTTGACAGGGCGGTATTTTGGGCTCGCCGCGGGGTTGGCCCTCGGTCAGGCACGCCTGCGGTCTGGCTAAAATGGCAACTTGAGGGAAACTATGGCTGAGCCGTCCGCCACCACCACCCATCACGCCGCTTCCGGAGACGTGACCAAGCGTGATCTGTTGCAACTCATTGCCATTTCCGGCGCGGTGATCGGAGCGGGCGCCATCGCTTGGCCGCTGATCAATTCCATGAACCCGTCGAAGGACGTTCTGGCTTTGTCGTCAGTCGAGGTGGACCTGACGCCGGTCGTCGAGGGGCAAGGCATCACCATCGTCTGGCAGGGTAAGCCGATTTTCGTGCGGCATCGCACCTCGGCCGAGATCAAGGAAGCGCAGGACGTCCCGCTAGGGGATCTGATCGAGCCACAGCCTGAACTCGGCTCGGGTGAAGGCCGGCCATGACCAATGGATCGTCCTGGTCGGCATTTGCACTCACCTGGGCTGCGTGCCGCTGGGCAACAAGCCGTCCGACCCGCGCGGCGATTGGGGCGGTTGGTTCTGCCCGTGCCACGGCAGCCAGTATGATACCTCCGGGCGCGTCCGCCATGGACCGGCACCGGCCAATCTCGCGGTGCCACCTTACGCATTCGAGTCCGACACCAAGATCAAGGTCGGCTGATCCGCCACTCTCCGACCCGCGCCCCACGAATCCAATTGGGAACCAACCATGGCCGGCCTCACCAAGAGCGATTTCGCCAATCCAGTGATCAACTGGATCGACACGCGCCTGCCCATCTTTACTATGATGCAGAAGGAATACGGGGTTTTTCCGACCCCGAAGAACTTCAATTATTTCTGGAATTTCGGCGCACTGGCGATCGTGGCGCTGACTGTCATGATCATTACCGGCATCTTCCTGGCGATGGACTACCAGCCGAACAGTGAGCTGGCATTCGGCGCCATCCAGCACATCATGCGTGACGTGAATTATGGCTGGCTGCTTCGCTACGTCCACCAGAATGGCGCGTCGATGTTCTTCATCGTCACCTACATTCATATTTTCCGGGGCATGTACTACGGGTCATACAAGACGCCACGGGAACTGCTGTGGATGCTGGGTGTGGTCATCCTGCTGCTGATGATGGCGACGGCGTTCATGGGCTATGTGCTGCCGTGGGGCCAGATGTCGTATTGGGGTGCGACGGTCATTACCAACCTGTTTTCGGCGTTTCCGGTGGTTGGGCCGAAGATCGTGACGTTGCTTTGGGGCGGCTACAGTGTCGATAACCCGACCCTGAACCGCTTCTTTGCCCTGCACTACCTGCTGCCGTTCGTTCTGATCGGGGTGATCTTCCTGCACATCGCGGCGCTGCATATCACGGGGTCGAACAATCCGCTGGGCATCGACGTGAAGTCGCCGCAGGATACGCTGCCGTTCCACCCCTACTATACCATCAAGGACAGCGTCGGGATCTGCGTGTTTCTGATCGTGTGGGCCGCGATGGTGTTTTTTGCCCCGAACTACCTGGGCGATGTGAATAACTTCATCCCGGCCAACCCGCTGCAAACGCCCGCGGACATCGTCCCTGAATGGTATTTCCTGCCGTACTACGCGATCCTACGCTCTGTGCCGAACAAGCTGCTGGGCGTGTGCATGATGTTCGGCTCATTGCTGGTGCTGTTCGTTTTGCCCTGGCTGGACACGTCACGCGTGCGCAGTGCCCGATTCCGGCCGATCTACCGGCAGATTATCTGGGTCTGGGTAGTCGCAGTGATTGTTTTGGGCGTTTGCGGCGCCCACAAGCCGGAAGGCGTCTGGGTCATTCTGAGCCGGGTATGCACCTTGTATTACTTCCTGCACTTCCTGGTGATCCTGCCGGTGCTTGGCAAACTGGAGCGGCCGTTGCCGCTGCCGGAGAGCATCAGTCAGCCGGTGCTCGGCGGACGCGGAGGCGGGCCATTGCCCGGGGGCGCCCCGGCCAAGCCGATGGGAAAAGCGTGATGCGGGCGCTGCGTTTCGCTCTGGCCGGGGCGCTCGCCGCCGGGCTGCTTGCCGCCCCACTGCCGGTCACTCCGGCGGTGGCGCAGGAAAAGATGCCGAACGAGAACTGGAGCTTCGATCGGCTGTTCGGCACTTTCGATCTCGCCGCCGCACAGCGCGGGTTTCAGATCTATTCCAATGTCTGCGCCAATTGCCATTCGATGCAGTATCTGCATTATCGGGATCTGTCGGGCATTGGCCTGGACACCGATCAGATCAAGGCGATCGCGGCTGGCATCACGGTGCCGTCAGGATTGGACGATCAGGGCAATCCGAAGGAGGG
The DNA here is from genome assembly GCA_963772355.1 of uncultured Alphaproteobacteria bacterium. GTDB lineage: Bacteria > Pseudomonadota > Alphaproteobacteria > Acetobacterales > Acetobacteraceae > Rhodopila. Next base: position 180,456 of record CAVYXX010000136.1, read on the forward strand.
GCCAGCGACCCCAGCCAGCCAGTTCAAATCGCCGTTCTCCAACGATAAGGCCGCTCGCGCGGCCAACAACGGCGCGTTGCCGCCTGACCTGTCGTTGGTCGTCAACGCCCGTGAGGGGGGGCCGAACTACGTCTACGGTATCCTCACCGGGTTCGCCGAGGCGCCGTCCGGGTTCAAAATGCAGGACGGGATGTATTACAATAAGATGTTCCCCGGCCATCAGATCGGCATGCCGCCGCCATTGCAGGATGGTACCGTCGAATATACCGACGGCACCCCCAATACCTTGCCTCAGGAGGCGCACGACGTCGTCACTTTCCTGTCCTGGGCCGCAAACCCGGAGACAGTGGAGCGCAAGCAGATCGGCGTGCGCGTGATCCTGTTCCTGGTATTCATGACCGGCCTCACCTATGCCGTGAAACGAAAGGTCTGGTCCGACGTCCACCACTGATCCCGTTGTCCAGCCGGTTGTCGGCATTATTGGCGGCTCAGGCCTGTACGACATCGAGGGGCTAGACGACAAAAGCTGGCGACGGGTCGAGACGCCGTGGGGGGATCCGTCCGACGAGCTTCTGTTCGGGCGCCTTGCCGGGATCCAGTGCGTATTCCTGCCGCGCCACGCCCGCGGCCACCCAACGTCCCCGACGCATCTGAACTACCGGGCGAACATCGACGCGCTGAAACGCTCCGGAGTGACCGATGTGCTGTCTTTGTCGGCGGTCGGGAGCCTGAAGGCGGAATTGCCGCCCGGGCATTTCGTTATCGTAGATCAGTTCATCGACCGCAGTTTCGCTCGGGAGAAGAGCTTCTTCGGCGACGGGGTCGTGGCGCACGTCTCGATGGCCCATCCCGTCTGCTCGCGGCTGGGGGAGGCGCTGTATGGGGCGGCGGCGTCGCTGTCACTTCCGGTTACGCGCGGCGGCACCTATCTGGTTATGGAAGGTCCGCAATTCTCGACGAAGGCGGAGAGCGAGCTTTATCGGTCATGGGGCTGTAGCGTTATCGGCATGACCAACATGCCGGAGGCGAAACTGGCGCGTGAGGCCGAACTTTGTTACGCGACGGTGGCGATGGTGACAGATTTTGATTGCTGGCACCCAGATCACGACCATGTCACGGTGGAGGCTGTGGTCCGCATCCTGCTCGAAAATGCCGACAAGGCACGTGATCTGGTGCGCATGATCGCGCCGAATGTCGGTCAGCCGCGCGGCCTTTGTCCTTGCGGGTGCGATCGGGCGCTGGACAACGCGTTGATCACGGCGGCGGACCGGCGCGACAAGACACTGGCCGCCAAGTTGGATGCGGTCGCAGGACGGCTGCTGTAGCTACTTCTCTGCCGTCTCGGCGGTTTTCGGGGCGGTGAGTTGCTTGGTCACCTCGACCGCCTCGCTAACTTCTTCTGGGCTTGCCTCGGCCGCGCCGGCACCGAGCTTCACGGTGCCGTCGGGCTGCGGGAGGGTGATTGGCTTGACCTCCACGGGAGCCACGCCTTTCCCCTTCAGGTCAAGCTGGTCCGCGACTTTTGGCGCCAGATCAACTACTCGGCCGTTCACATAGGGTCCGCGATCCTCGATCTTCACGGTGGCGGTCTTGCCGTTCTCGAGGTTGGTCACCTTGGCTACGCTGCCCAACGGCAGATTCTTGCTCGCGGCGACGTTCGAATTCGGATTCATCCGTTGGCCATCTGCCATTTTCCGGTTGCTAAACTGGTGAGCGTAGAACGACGCGCGTCCTTTCTCCTTGCGACCGGACTGATCGACATGGCTGGCCGTCGGCGCCACCGGGGGCAGGTTGTTGAGTTTTTCCGCCTCCTGCTTGGCGCCCGGTACATCGGCCGGCAACGGCTCCGCCGAAAAAGCTGGGCTTATTCCGCCAAGCAGGACCGCCAAAACCGCAACCCGCCAAACTGTCATTCTGCTACTCCAGGAAACACGTTCGAGGGACTGACCCCATTCTTGGGCTCTCGTGCATGCGCTGATCAGGGCGCCGCGCGACATTCAACGTCAAGATGGAACAAGAGTTGCAATCACGAGGTCCTCACACAAGAGTCCGTGACTTGACGGGGCCGAAGCCAGTATAGGCGGCGTGACACCGAATCCGAGGAGTACCCTATGCTCGATATAGCCGGGATCATGGTTAGTTCGATGATGATGATGATGATCATCGTCCGATCAGTCCGCCTGGATCGGCTGCAGCCGTGGTTTCAAGCGGTCGAGCGCAAAACGCCGATTGGCGACGTGACCCGCACATGGCGCCGGCGAAGCTGAAGGTGTTTCGGACGCCGGATCTTGCTGCGTAGCCTTTGGCTGCTGCTCGTCTATGCTTCGTTCCTCGGTGTAAGCAGCGCGGCGCCGTTCGTCGCAACGCTTGGGTATGTGTGGGTGGACACGTTCGGCCCACAGAATGTCGCCTATATCCTGCTGAACCAGATTCCTGTCGCAATGATCATGGGGCCGTGGCGGTCGGAGCCTACCTTCTGTTGGACCGGCGCTCGCCTCCGCAGCTATCGGTCGAAATGGCGCTGATGATCGCCATGATGATCTGGGTCAGCCTCACGATGATATGGGCACAGGTTCCCAGCGCAGCATGGGAGAAATGGGACTGGGCGTTCAAGACGCTGGGTTTCGCTGCGTTCATTCCGTTCGTCATCCGGTCGCGGATACAGATCGAGGCTTTCGCCCAGACCTACGTGATCTCGCTGGCGGCAAATTTCGTGCCGTTTGGCTTGAAGACGCTGGTGTCCGGCGGCGGCTACGGCTCGAACCTCGGGTTGGTAGGCGGAAACAGTGGACTGGGCGAAGGCGGTCTGCTTTCGACCGTTTGTTTGATGGCGATCCCGCTGGCGATCTATTTATCGAAGCACGGCCAACTAATTCCGAGTAAGCGACTATTGCGGTTCGCCTACTGGTTCATCTCCGGCCTGGCGTTGGTCACCGCGATCGGCACCTACGAGCGAAGCGCCCTGATGGGGATACTGGTTCTGGGGACGTATATGTGGATGCGGTCCAAACAGAAGCTTGGGTTTGGCATCGTCATCCTCATCGCCGGCTGTCTGATGATCTACGCGACATCCGGCGCCTGGAATGATCGGGTTGCGACGATCGGCAATTTTGAACAGGAAAATTCGGCGCTTACGCGCATTTTGGTGTGGCGGTGGACGTTGGCGTTTACTGCGACCCACCCGTTCGGGGGGGCGTTTCAGACCTATCTGATCAACCACATCGAGTTCCCGGCGACCGATGGGCAGCCGGCAACGATCCAATTTGCTCGCGCTTTTCACAGCATATATTTCGAGATGCTTGGAGAACAGGGTTATCCGGGGTTAGCAATTTTCCTGCTCATCACGAGCGTTACCCTCTATAGGCTCCGCCGACTGGCGAAGAGGGCCAAGGTCTATGCTGAACTGGAATGGGTAACCAGCTTATCGGACGCGTTGCAGAGCGGCTTGGCCGTGTTCATGACCTGCGGCGCGTTCGTTGGAATCGCGTTTCAGCCGATGTATTGGTACTTTATCGCATTGAGCGCCAGCTTGAACGCGTACATGTGGCGTGTGGAGAAGCAGGAGGCAAAGCCACGGGCGAGCGACCGCGGGATGTCTGCGCCGGTACGGGGCTTCGGTGCTAAGGCTGGCGTTCAGGGCTGGCGGCATCGGGCTGCTGGTTTTGGGTTGAATGCCGCGTCGCGCCGCGATGACATCGCGATCTTGCGGGACTGAGGCACACCTTTCGCTGCTTGCATGTGCGAGCGCGAAACGGATCGAAAAACCGCGTGGTGAGTGGTCGAGAGCGGCCGCATCGAGAGTGACCGTCGTCCCCGGGCCGGGACGACGGGCATTATCAGCGCAAGTGCTTGGCGAAAAAGTCCACTGTCCGCTGTTGGGCAAGGTCGTAGTTAGGCTTGCTGTAGCTGTCTCGTTCGTCGCAGCCGAAGCCGTGCTGCGCGCCCTCGTAAACATAGACTTCGACCTTGGGCTGCGCGGCGCGTACCGCATCGACGTCGCTCATTGGAATGGATGTATCTTTCTCGCCGAAATGCATCTGGACGGGGCAGTTGGGGCTCTCGTTCTTGGTGCCGGGGATGCCGCCACCGTACCAGCAGGACGAGGCCAAGAACTTCTTAGTCCGCGTTGCACCCCACCAAGCGACAGTGCCGCCAAAGCAGTAGCCGACGATGGCCAGCTTCTTACCCGCCAGATGATCAGCCGCAGCGTCGATGTCCTTCATCAGGTCGGCGTCGGAAAGCTTCATGCGGAGGTCACGGCCCTTATCGATATCGGCCTGGGTATAGCCGAGCTCCACGTCTCGCTGCGCTCGGTCGAACACCGCCGGGGCGACTGCGGCATATCCCAACGCCGCGAAACGATCCGCCATGTCACGGATGTGCTGGTTGACGCCGAAAATCTCCTGAACCACAACCACGCCTTGGGTGGCATTGGCCGGACCCGCGACGTAAGCGGAAAATGTAAAGCCGTCCGCGGCCTTTAATTTAATTGTCTCACCCATTTTGAATCCTCCCGTGGGGATGCGATGGCCACAGAATGGCGCGATTGGTTGATCCGTCAACCACAGGTCAAGGTGAGCCCGGGTGGAGCGTTTTGCGGAGGTATTTCTGTCCGGACGACGGCGGAGCGGGCGCCCTATGGGAGCAGCACGGTGCTGCCGGTCGTCTTTCTGGCCTCCAACGCGCTATGCGCCGCGCCGGCATCCTTAAGGCTAAACATCTGGTTCACCTGGATTTTCACCGCCCCGCTTCCGACCACCCCGAACAGATCGGCGGCGGTGGCCTCCAGATCGCTGCGCTTGGCTGTGTAGGTCGCCAGCGTCGGGCGTGTCAGATACAAGCTGCCTTTGGCGGCTAGCAGACTTAGTTCGACGGGCGGCACCGGACCTGACGCATTGCCGTAGCTTACCATCAGGCCGAGGGGTGCCAGCGAGTCGATGCTGGCCGCGAAGGTGTCCTTCCCCACGCTGTCGTAAACCACGGGCACCATCCCCCCGCCCGTGATGCGTTTGACCTCGGAGGCCAGCGTGGCGTGTCCGATGATGGTATGCGCCGCGCCGTGGGCACGGGCCAACGCTGCCTTCTCCTCGTTGGAGACCACGCCAATGACCGTAGCGCCGAGGTGGTTTGCCCACTCGCACATGATGAGGCCGACGCCGCCAGCCGCAGCGTGCACGACGATGGTCTCGCCTGGCTTCACGATATGGGTCCGGCGCAATAAATACTGCGCGGTCATGCCCCGCAGCATCATCGCAGCCGCGGTTTGAAAGCTGATGTTGTCGGGTAGCTTCACCAGGCGGTCCGCGGGGATCACTCGTTCAGTCGCGTAGCCACCCATCGAGCCTGCGTAAGCTACGCGATTTCCGGGTGCGACACTGGTGACGTTTGCTCCGCTCGCGATCACTGTGCCGGCCCCCTCCTGACCGATGATCAGCGGCATGTGCGGCGCCTTGTAGAGGCCGGAACGATAGTACACGTCGATGAAATTCAGGCCGACTGCCTCTTGCTTGATCAGCACTTCGCCCGGGCCGGGATCGGGTGTCGGAATATCCTCCCACACCATGACCTCCGGGCCGCCATTGGCATGGATGCGGATTGCCTTTGTCATTTCAGGTCTCCGTACAACGAGGTGTTCAAAGCAAGGTTCGGTTCGGATTTTCCAGCGCCAGCAGCCAGCGCTTGGTTGGCAATCCATCTCCACCGGAGTAGCCGCCGATGTGCGTCGTCGCAACAACCCGATGGCATGGGATGATCAGTGGGATCGGGTTATGTCCGTTGGCCTGCCCGACGGATCGCGCGCTGCCGCCCGCCTGCGCCGCGATGGCCTGATAGCTGCGCGTCTCGCCATAGGGGATGTCGCGCAACGCCTGCCAAACCAGGCGGCGATAGGTGGTTCCGGGAGGCGCGAGCGGTAGGTCAAATGCTGTCAGTGCGCCGTCGAAATAGGCTTGAAGCTGCTCCCGAGCCGCTTCCAGAAGCGGCGAAGTGTCCTGGTACGACACCCAGCCCCAGTCCAGCGAGACGATTTCACCGTCCTCCTCGAAGACGGTGACATCCCCCACCGGCGATTGAAGCGAAAGCTGCGGCACCGACGACGTTCCGGACTATCCGGGTGGATGCGAAGCCGTTGCAGCAGTGACTGTCAAGGGCGGCGTCCGTTACGACCGATTGGCGCCCGGGACCCAGAGCACCTCGGTCGTGGCATTTTCATTCAGCACGCGGCCCAGAACGAAAAGATGGTCGGACAGCCGATTAAGGTAGCGGCGGATCACCGGATTGACATCATCGGCGGCGACCACCGTTCGCTCCGCTCTTCGGGCAACGACTCGAGCCACATGCGCGAAGGCGGCGGCATTGGTGCCGCCGGGCAGGATGAAGCTTTTTAGCGGGGGCAGCGTTGCGTTCATCGTTGCGACTTCGGCTTCAAGACGAGCCACGGCGGTGTCGGTCAGGCGAAGCCGATCCCCGCCTGAGCCGGGCACGCACAGATCCGCACCGATGTCGAATAGGTCGTTCTGTATCCTGGCGAGCATCGCATCCTCGTTCGAGCGGGCTTTGGTGTGAAGGCGCAGGACGCCGATGCTGGCGTTTGCTTCATCAACGGCGCCGATCGCCTCGATCCGAGGATCCGCTTTGGACACCCGGGTGCCGTCACCCAATGATGTCTGACCCGCATCGCCACCCCTCGTCGTCACTCGGTCGACACGCACCATTGGAGAGCTCCTTGCTGGATTGGTGTGACGCCTTCCGGCGAGGCTGGTTGAGCCGATGACGGTCGGACGCGCGAATTCACCTTTTAATGCCGACTTTTTGGGGGTTGGAAAGGGGCCGGTTTCGATGGCGACAAAGTCCCCGGGACCGTCGGGGAATTCCCGTTCACGAATAGATGGTCTAGCCTTTCCGGCAACGCCAACAATTGAACGAGGAAACGATGGACTTCCATGGCAAAGTCGCCCTGATCACGGGCGCGGGCAACGGGATCGGCCGAGCGGCGGCGGAGGGTTTCGCGGACCGGGGTGCGAAGGTGGTGGTGGTGGACCGCGATCAGGCTGCGGGAGAGGCGACCGCCGGAATCCTCCGCCAAAAGGGTTCGGAGTCGCTGTTCGTCGCCGCTGATGTCACCCGGTCCGCCGAGGTTCAGAACTATGTCAAGGTGGCGTTGGAAAAGTACGGATCCATCGACTGCTTCTACAACAATGCTGGAATTGAAGGCAGCCTCGCGCCGACGCATCAATACGATGAAGACATGTTTGACCAGGTGATGGCGGTCAACGTCAAAGGCGTGTTCCTTGGATTGCGGCATGTGCTGCCGGTGATGCTCAAGCAAGGGCGAGGTGCGGTGGTGAATACGGCCTCGGTGGCGGGACTGGTCGCCTCGCCGGGGATGCCGGCATACGTTGCGTCAAAACATGCAGTGATCGGGCTGACCAAGACCGCGGCGGGCGAAGTCGCACGGTCCGGGGTCCGAGTAAACTGCGTCTGTCCCGGACCGATCGATACGCGGATGATCCATTCCCTGGAGTCGATGCTGAACCCGGACGATCCGAAGAGTGTCGAGAACCGGTATCAGGCCAATATCCCAATCGGGCGCTACGGGACGGCGGAGGAAGTGGCCAATCTGGTGCTCTTCTTGTCCTCGGACCTCGCGTCGAACATCACCGGCGCGCAATACGTCGTCGACGGTGGCCGAACCGCGACCGGCGGCGCGGTGACCAACAATCTGATGCGCTGAGATGTTGCTCGATCGCAAGTTAGCGCTGATAACTGGCGGAGGGTCGGGTATCGGCGAAGGGATCGCCAAGGCCGAACATGGCGCTCAGGTGATCGTCGCCGACGTGAACCTTGCGGGAGCGGCGCGGGTAGCGGAGGCGATCGGGGGAGCGGCGTCGGCGTTCGAACTGGACGTTTCGGATAGATCCGCGTGCGATGAGGCTTCCAACCAGATCGAGCGAAACTTCGGCCCGATTTCCGTATTGGTAAACAACGCCGGCATCATTCGCCGCGGCAAGCTGGAGGCTGAGGCCGCTCGAGCCGATTGGGACGCTACGATGGCGGTCAACCTGGACGGGCCATACAACATGGTGACCGCGTTCTTGCCGCAACTGAAAGCGACGAAGGGGTCGGTGATCAATATCGGCTCCATCCAGTCTTTCGTGGCGCTGCCTAATTCCGCCGCCTACACAACATCGAAGGGCGGGGTGCGGGCGCTGACCAAGGCGCTGGCGATCGAGTTATCGCCGCAGGGGGTGCGGGTGAATGCTATTGGGCCGGGGATGATTGCCACTCCGATCAATGCCGATGCGCGGCAAAACCCTGACTACATGGCAAATTTTGCGCAGAGGATTCCGCTCGGGCGACTGGGTGAGCCGGCGGATATCGCCGGACCGGCAGTGTTCCTGGCGTCCGATCTAGCTCGCTATATCACTGGCGTGACATTGCCGGTGGATGGCGGCTTTTTGGCGTATTGACGATGAAGACGGTTCGGACGCCGATCCTGGAGGTCGGCTATCTGGAAGCCGGTCCGGCGGATGGGGCGGCGGTAATTCTGCTGCACGGGTGGCCGTCGGATGTGCACGATTATGATGATGTGGTGCCGCCGCTGGCCGGCGCAGGGTATCGCGTGCTGGTGCCTTGGCTACGCGGGTTCGGGCCGACCCGATTTTTGGACGCGGCGACGCCTCGCAATGGTCAGCAGGCGGCACTGGGCGCCGATGTGCGGGATTTCATGGATGCGCTGGGGATCCGGAGCGCGATACTGGTTGGTTATGACTGGGGCGGCCGTGCAGCCTGCGTTGTTGCGGCGTTATGGCCGGAGCGGGTTTCCGCGCTGGTCGCGATTACGGGTTATGGCATCCAAGATATCGCCGCCAACGCGCGTCCGGCGGCGGCCGAGCAGGAACATCGTTACTGGTATCAGTGGTATTTTCATACTGAGCGTGGGAGGTCAGGCTTGGCGGCGAACCGGGGCGAGCTGACCCGTTTGCTGTGGCGGCTGTGGTCACCGCATATGGCGTTTGATCAGGCTACGTTGCAGGCTACCACGAGCAGTTTCGACAATCCGGATTTCGTTGATGTGACCATTCAGTCTTACCGTCATCGTTACGGCAACGCGGCGGGTGATCCGGTGTATGACGCTCTGGAAGCTCGCTTGGCGGATCGGCCGGCGATTGATGTGCCGACGATCGTTTTGCATGGCGAAGAAGATGGTGTCGGGGCGCCGGCCACCTCCATCCCTCGCGATCGGCTGTTCACGCGCTTGATCGAGCGGCGACAGATCCCGCGTGCCGGTCATTTTCTGTCGCGGGAGGCGCCGGGCGAAGTTGTGGCCGCGATTGTTCGATTGGCTGGCCGGACGGACTGAAGGAGACGCGACCATGGAGATTACACCGAGCGGACGGATTCTTGGTGCGCGGATCGAGGGGATCGATCTGGGGCAGCCACTGTCGGATGGTGATTTCCGGACGTTGCTGCGGGCTTTGGGGCAATACGGGGTGCTGTGTTTCCCTCGGCAGACGTTTGATACGCCGGCATTCGCGGCATTCGCGCGGCAGTTCGGTGACCTAGAGGTGAATGTCGCCAATCAGTTCCATGAGCCGGATTTCCCGGAGATCATGGTCCTGTCGAATCAGATGTGTCCGGACGGAAAACCGATGGGGGTCAACGATGCCGGACAAGGGTGGCACACCGACATGTCCTACAGCGAGGACATCGCTCTGGCGAACGTGCTGCACGCTCAGGCGGTGCCGACGCGGAATGGCAAGTCGCTCGGGGAGACTCAGTTCCGTAACATGCATGCGGCATATGATGAATTGCCGGTCGAAATGAAGCACCGGCTGGAAGGGCGGACGGCGACGCATGATTTCGAGAAATTCTGGGAAATGATGCGGCATCGGCCGGGGTCTCGGCGGCCCGCGTTGACCGATGCGCAGAAGCGCCGCAAGCCGCCGGTGTCACAGCCGCTGGTGCGGGTGCATCCGTTGACCGGGCGAAAGGTGCTCTACGCCAATCCCGGATACACGATGTGGATCGAAGGGGTGGATCGGCTCGAGGGTGACAAAATCCTGGATTATCTGTTTCGGCATCAGGAACGGGTGGATTTTCTTTACGCACATCGCTGGGCGGTGGGCGATGTGCTGATGTGGGACAATATTGGCACGGTTCATAATGCTATTGCCGATTATATGCCGGACGAGCATCGGTATATGCGACGGGCGCAAGTGATGGCGACGCTGGACTATCCGGCGTTGGTGGCTTGAGGATGCCGCCGCGCCTGGTGTTGGTCGTTGTCGGAGCATTCTGGAAATCGGCTGCCGCCCTCGATTACCACAATGTTCTAGTTCCGTAGCTTGTGAAAACTCCGTCGATCGTAACGATCGTCATATCCTCGACGATCGCTTGCGAGATCAGGAGCCGATCCAGCGGGTCTCTATGATGGAGAGGCAAATTGGCGGCCATTGCGGCGTGGCGCATGGTAATCGCCAATTCGGTTAATCCTTGCGCCGCGACCGCACCGGAAACATTAGCCGCGATGTCGCTGAAGCCGGGTTCCTTGCCGGAGCGGAACTTGGTGATTAACTCCCAAGCGGTGATCGCGCTGATAAATTTTTCGTTTTGGATGTTCGAAATGGCGGTGCGAGCGGTCAACGATAACGCAGGATCGTCGACACACCACCAGTAGAATGCGTGGGTATCGAGCAAGAGCTTCACAGCCCCCATTCCGCCAATTCCTCATCTGACATCGCCGCGAACGAAGCCCACGGCACCTGCGGCCATTGGTCCTTCATAAGGCCGATAACCGGCTGCGGCTTTATCGGCACCAGCTTTACCGCCGGCCTGCCGTGGATGGCGATCGTAACCAATTCACCCTGCTGAGCGAGCGCTACCAATTTAGATAGCTGGCTCTTGGCCTCATGCATGTTGACAACATGTTCCATAGCTCTCTTCTTAGCTATATATCTGGCTAAGCACTCGCTGCTATCAAAACTGCGGCTTTTGAGCACTCTTCTCGTTTTGGCATATCCGGCCGTCGGTTAGGGTCGGGTAACTTACGGGCAATGACGATAGTCGCCGCCGAAATGCCTAAGAGACGGACCCAGCGCGCGCGCGATTGACCGCCATCATCGCCCGGTCCCGTTTCGCTCCGAGAGATCGAATGCCGGCTTTACGCGGTGAAGCCTCCATGCATGATGCTGATCAGACTTTAATCGGGCGGCGCTGCCTCGAGAGAGGCGGTTCGTTCGGCGGCGGGAGTTATACTGACATTTGAAAAAGGCATGGTCCGCATTGGGCGGTTCTAGCAGCGGATTGCGCAGCCGCGCCGCAGCATGACTAGGAGCATGGAATGAGTGCAACGGGGCTTCTGGATCAGCTGGCACCCGCAGAGGCGCAGCCGCTACCGGTGGCGCTGCTCACCGGCTTCCTTGGTAGTGGAAAGACGAGCTTTCTGCGGCGTGTACTCGCCGATCCCGAGGCTTCGGATACCGCGGTCCTGATCAACGAATTCGGAGAAATCGGTCTCGATCACCTGATGGTGGAGGCGACGCGGCCTGGCGATGTCGTGCAACTGCCGAGCGGCTGCATGTGCTGTGCCGTCAAACAGGATCTGGCGCTCGCCCTGCATCGGTTGTTGAGGAATCGCGCCGACGGCACCCTGCCCCAATTCCGCCGGGTTGTAATAGAGACCAGCGGGCTCGCGGAGCCCGCGCCTATCCTCTACACGCTTGCCGCTGAGGCATACCTCGAGCACATGTTGCGCTGCGATCGGGTGGTGACTGTAGTGGACGCTATGCTCGGCGAGGCGACCATCGCACGTTTCGCCGAGGCCACCGCTCAGGCAGCGTGCGCTGACTTGCTGCTGATCAGCAAGACGGACCTCCAGCAGGCCTCGGCGGAACTGTTAAAGCAGTTGCAGTCGCTCAATCCGTGGGCGGAAATCGCTGACGGCCCCACTCTGCCGTCGCCTGCGGCGGTGCTGTTTCCGGCGACGACCGTGCGACGTAAGCAGCGACGATGGGCCGCCGCGGCCCACAGCAGCGGGATTAGCGCTTATTCTTTGGTCCTACATCGCAAACTAACGCGGCTGGAATTCGCCATGGCCTTGGGCGGTTTGGCGCGTGAACGCGGCGAGGATCTGTTGCGCGTCAAGGGGTTCGTCGAATTCGCCGACAAACCAGGCCGGCCGGCTGAACTCCATGCCGTTCAGCACACGCTCTATCCACCGCGCTGGCTGGACGGCTGGCCCGACCCAGACCACAGCCAGCGGCTGGTTTTCATCGTCCGAGGCATCGCGCCCGAGGAGATCAAGCTCCGCTTCCATGCAGCAGACCCAGAAATCATGGCTTAGCGCTATTATTAGCTTTGGGGCGCTGTTCGAGCACCTCTGACTTTCAGGACGTCGTCAATCGCCCGTTGGGGCAGGACACGGAAAGGCGAATGACCAGAGTTCAGGCACCGTCTAGCGGTCTTACAGACCACTTTCGACGACTGTCTGATTTTTATTCCGGTTTTTCGCTGCGTCACCGCACCGGTACAAGGTTTGCAGGGTTCAACACGTCGCCGATGCCAAGCATGGCAGGCAGCCAACCACAGGCAAGGAGAAACCGAAATGTTCGATCTGGTTGTTAGCGGCGGCACCCATGTTTTGCCGGGTGGAACCGAAAACGTCGACCTCGGAGTTACGGGCGGCAAAATTGTCGCGATTGGCGCACCCGGTAGCCTGGCAGCGATCGGCGCAACCCGGGTGGTAGACGCTGCAGGCCAGATCGTCATCCCAGGTGGGATCGATCCGCACATTCATTGCAGCATGCCGATGCAGATGCCGAACCAGCCGGAGCCGACGGTCACCGGACCGCCTGAGCAGGTCAGCAGGGCGGCACTGTTCGGCGGCACCACCACAATGATCGACTTCGTCCCGGTCGCCGAGGAGCAGACGCTGCAGGCGGCGATCGAACTGCGCGATCGGGTCTGGAAGGACGCCTGCTACTGCGATTATGGGCTGCACCTAATGCTGTTCGACAGAATAAGCCTCAACAAGCTGGGCGAAATTCCGGAGGCGGTGCAAGCCGGCTACGCGTCGGTAAAAATGTTCACGACCGACATCACGCCACAGCGCATGGCCCATATGGTTCCATACGGCGACATCTGGGAGGTGATCAAGGCGGTCGCGAAAGCCGGAGGACTGACCTGCATCCATGCAGAAGACAACGACCTCGTCATGCATATGTACGAGAAGTTGCTGCGGGAGGACCGCATGGGCTTCGAGAACCTCGCCGCGGCGCACACCACGCTTTCGGAAGATCTTGCCTTCAATCGGGTGATCCGCCTCGCCGAGAGCGTCGAGGGTGCGGCGATGTATATGGTCCACACCTCCGCCAAGACCGGCGTCAACGCGATGGCAGCGGCGCGGGCACGCGGCTTCCCGGTCTATGGTGAAACACTGCACCAGTACCTGCTGTACAACTCTGAGGACTACAAGCGGCCGGGCGGGCAGATCTATCACACCTACCCATCGTTGAAATTCCCAGAGGATCAGGCGGCGCTATGGCAGGCGATGCGCCACGGCGCGATCCAGTGCGTTGCCACCGACGAATGTTGCTGCCCGCTCGAAGTAAAACTGAAGGGCAGCCGCATCGACGACACCTTTGGTGGGAATTCCGGCGTCGAGCCGCGGGTGCCCTTAATGTATACGCAGATGGTGCGCGAACGCGGCTTCAGCCTGGAGGAATTCGTTGCGCTCGTCTCGAGCAATGCCGCCAAGATCATGGGCCTTTATCCTCGCAAGGGTGCCCTGGCCGTGGGCTCGGACGCCGATATTGTGCTGCTCGATCCAAAGCACGCCGGACCAATTCGCAAGGAGAACCTGCACGAGACCGACTACACGCCCTGGGAGGATTGGGATGCCGCGGCGTGGCCTAGCATCACCATCCAGCGCGGCAAGGTTGTGGTCGAGGACGGCAAGTTGCTCGCCGACCTCGCCGATGGGAAGTTCCTGCCGCGAAAAATCGACGACGCGATCCGTAGCCGTCCGGCGCTTTGAGGACTCGGCGGCAGTTCGGGTGGTGCGCGCCCACCCGAGTAGTTCGGACAGCGCCCTGGCTTTCGCGTGCGGGGTCCCCCAGATCGCTGGCAAACGCGGATTGATTCTGCCATCTTGGCGTGTGGTGGCGCTGAAATATCTGGCGGGGCTCGTGGCCACCTAATCGCTAAAATCTGCCATCCAGAGAGCTGTGACGGACCCGTCATCCCGCTGCCGCCACAATTATTCAGCGCAACGTAAAGGACGTTCGGAAACACCATCGCCCAATGAAAGAATGGGAGTTCCGGGTTTATGGGCGCTGGCACACTTGGCCGGTCCAGCGCCCTCCGCAGCAGTCGGAGCAAGGCGAGCGTCGGTGAATCAGGCGCATGCTGGCCTTTGTGGCCGCGTCGCAGATCTCGCGGAGTCTTTCACGTTAGGCGTCAAGGGGCCGACATCAGCCGAGGATTTCGGCGGTTGTTGACGATCGACAAGGCCATGGAAAGATGGGCCACATAGTAAGCGCTTCGAGATCCAACTTGGATGGGGCCGACACTGTGCGCGGGCATCTTGCGGATGTATGGGATCTCCGCCGGCGGAGCACCGACGTGGGGAGTTCCGCAACAGCGATGCTGTCTCAGCGGCACAAGAGACTTCGGCGTTTGGCGCGTAAACAGCTTCACGCCACAACCGGGCTGCCTGGCCGAAACCGGCCAGCAAGAGGGAGGAAAAATGCGCGACAACCCAATAAAACATCGGCTGTCCGATGGCGGATCGGCCTTCGGCACTATGGTATTCGAGTTCTTTACGCCCGGCATGGCGCAGATCGCGGCCGCCGCCGGTGCGGAGTTCGTGCTCTACGATATGGAACACAGCGGCGCTGGAATCGATACAATCAAAGCGCAGATGGCGGCCTGCCGCGGGCTGGACATCGTGCCGATGGTGCGCGTGCCGACCACGCAGTACCAGTTCATTGCCCGCTGCCTGGATGCCGGGGCCATGGGCGTCATGGTGCCCATGGTGGAATCTGTTGCCCAGGCGAAGGACATCGTCTCGTTCACGCGGTATCCGCCGCATGGCGTGCGCGGCGCCGGCTTCGGCATGGCACATGACGACTACACATCGGGCGCTCCGGTGGAAAAAATCGCGGCGGCCAATCGTCGCACGTTGGTGATCGCCCAGATCGAAACCCCGCGCGGTACCGAAGCGGTCGACGAAATCGCAGCGATCGACGGTATCGACGTGCTCTGGCTCGGCCACTTCGACATGACCAACTTCATGGGCATCCCCGGCCAGTTCACTCATCCTGACTTTCTCGCCGCCGTTGACAGGATCGTCGCGGCCGCGCAGCGCCACGGAAAGACGGCCGGTTTCATGCCGGCGGACAAATCTTGGGCACGCGACTACGTGGCGAAAGGATTCCGCATCCATGCCTACGGCGTGGACTCGCTGCTGCTGCAACAGTCGCTTTCGCGCGGTCTGGCGGTGCTGCGAGAATCCACCGCAGGGCGACCCCCAGCCAACCCGCGCGCATAGGGAAGGGCTTCGCCATGACACAGTTCCTCGTCGGACTAACCCGTGACCTGCTGGACACCTCCGGCGCACCAGCGTTCGGCCGCGAAGCGCTTCGCGTGCTGGGCGATGATCCCGCCGTGCGGTGGGAGTTCCTCGCCGAACCTGCCGGCGAGGTCACACCGACTGATCTTGCCCGCTACGACGCGCTCTACGTCAACGCGCCGCTTGTCACGCGCACCAGTTTCGCCGACGGCCCCGGCCGCGCGCGGCTGATCGCCCGTCACGGCGTCGGCTATGACTCGGTTGATGTCGCCGCCTGCACCGAACACGGCGTCCCGTTAACGATCCAGCCGGACGGAGTCCGGCGGCCGGTGGCGGTGGCCGCGATGACCTTCATTATGGCGCTGTCGCAGAAGCTGTTCGCCAAGGACCGGCTGACCCGCGCCGGACGGTGGGCGGAAAAGAACGACCA
This sequence comes from uncultured Alphaproteobacteria bacterium, assembly GCA_963772355.1. Classification (GTDB taxonomy): domain Bacteria; phylum Pseudomonadota; class Alphaproteobacteria; order Acetobacterales; family Acetobacteraceae; genus Rhodopila. Next base: position 196,457 of record CAVYXX010000136.1, read on the forward strand.
CATGGGCATGGGCCTCGTCGGCCGCACTGTTGGTCTGATTGGCGCCGGCAATATTGGCCGCGAGATCATGCGACTTGCGCGCCCGTTCGGCCTGCGCGTGATCGCGACGGACCCGAACGTGGGCGAGGTGATCATGGCGGCCGAGGGGGCGCAGCGAGCTGATCTGGAAACGGTGCTACGCGAGTCCGATTTCGTGGTCGTCATCTGCCTGCTTACGCCGCAGACACACCACCTGATCGGCTCTGCACAGCTGGGTCTGATGCGGCCGAGTGCCTACCTGATCAACACCGCGCGTGGGCCGATCGTCGACGAGACGGCGTTGATCGCAGCCCTGCGGGAGGGGCGAATCGCCGGGGCCGGGCTCGACGTGTTCGAACAGGAGCCGGTCGATCCCGCTAATCCGCTACTGACGATGGACAACGTCATTGTTACGCCGCACGCCCTGTGCTGGACCGATGAATGCTTCCGTGGCATTGCGGAAAGCGGCTTTAGCAGCATCATTGCCGCGCTGCAGGGCCATTGGCCCCGCAATGTCGTCAACCCCGAGGTGCACCAGCATCCGCGCGTTGCGGCCTGGCTGACGGAGCAAGTTGAGTAGGAAACGCCAGTTAAACGGTGAACGATGAGGCGGCGCTACTGACCGCCTCACGCAGCAGGGGAGGAACAACTATGGATGACAAGTCGAACGATCCTGTCGACCCGGCGGGATTGTCGCGGGAGCTGGATGCTTGGCTGCGTGGCGACGTCTCGCGGCGAGGTGCACTGACGCGGTTGCTCGGCGTCGCGGCTGCCGGAACCTTGTTGGCCGGCCCGGCTCTTGCGACCTCGCGGTTCGCTCTGCGGCACGCGCATCCGCTGCTGCAACAGGCCAAGGCGGATCTGGCCGCGCCGGACACCCCGCTTGGCCGCGCGCAGGCGGATGCCGTGCGTGCCTCGACCGAGGGGCCGCAGGACGGGTCAGCCTATCGTGCCGTGGCGGCAGCTAAGCAGTTCAAGGGCAGCGTGGTCACCTCGACCTTCGAGTCGGGGCTGCAGGCACTAGAGCCGCGCAATTTCTCTGGCCCGCTGTGGCAGGATCTCACCGGTATTTCGTTCAGCGTTGTCGAGCTGGGTCATCCCGATCAATATTCGAAGCCTATCGCCGAGCACATTGCCCAGTCCGGGGCGTATGACGTCATCGATATAGAACCGTCATGGATCCCATCGCTGGCCGATGGCGGCGTGATCGCGCCGATCGACGACCACGTAGCCAAATACATGAACAAGGCTGACCTGGAGGACTACCACCCGCTGTACAAGTTCTTGCCGACCTATAAGGGCAAGCGCTGGGGCTTCTTCGATGACGGTGACCAGTGGGCGCTGTACTACCGCCGCGATCTGTTCGAGGATGCCAAGCTCCGGGCTGCCTACCGAGCAAAATTCAACCAGGACCTGCGGGTGCCGCAGAGTTGGGACGAATACAATCAGGTGGCCCAGTTCATCACCGACCAGCTTGCGCCCAACGTCTACGGCGCGGCCCATTTCCGCAAGGCCGGCAGCCCGGGCAACCAGTTCGCCTTCGCGCAGCAATTTCGGGCCAACGGAGGCACGTTCTTCGACCCCAAGACGATGAAGGCACTGCTTGCCTCCCCGGCGGGCGTCAAGACCCTGCAGCAGATGGTCGCCGCTAATAAGGCGTCGATTCCCGGCAATAACGACCTCGACGCGGTGGCGCAGTGGGCGGCGTGGCTGCAGGGCAAGGTGGCGATGATGTTCTCCTGGCCGCCGACCGGGCGGATGAGCGAGAACTACGCGCAGCGCGACAAAGCCATCAACTTCGTTCCGTCCTCGGCGATCGCCGGCAAGGTCGGCTATACTGTCATGCCCGGTGGTCACGGCGAGATGGCGTCCGGCTACGTCAAGGCGTTGACTACGGATTCACAGAACGCCGAGGCGGCTTATCTGTTCATGCAGTGGTCGACCAGCCCGCCGGTTTCACTGGTACGGGTGATGCTGCCGTACACGCTGCGCGATCCTTATCGTCTGTCGCACTTCACCTCGCCGATCTACCGCAGCCTCTGGCCATCGGCGAAGGAATATCTGATAGCGCTGTCCGATGCGGCCAACGGTTCGGTGGTGGACCTGATCATGCCGGGCGCGCAGGACTACGCCCTGACGCTCGATCGCATGTGCACCGCCGTCTGGGCCGGCGAGGACCCTGCGGGTGCTTTGACCAAGGCAAACGCGGAATGGGACGTGGTGACGGGCAAGATCGGCGTGGAGGCTCAGCGCAGCGCATACGAGCAGTTCCTTAAGCTGCCCGGCTGCTATGCCGACCACACGGTCGAGACGCTCGGTATGGCCGTTCACCTGACCTGATTGGGAAGGCCCGGCCGCGCCGAGGGCTGGGCCGCCGAATCCTGAACAGACGCTGATGGAACCGATGACCGCACTCGGCGAGGCCACAACGCTCCCCGCGCACGCAAAACGCATCGAGCGTCCCAGTTGGACAGAGCGGCATTTCGGCTGGCTGCTGGTGGCGCCGGGCGCTTTGGTGATTCTCGCGCTATCGCTTTATCCGCTGATCTACTCGGTCTGGGTCGCGTTCGTGAACTACGACTTTCTGGTTCCGGGACATGCCTTCGTTGGCTGGGGTAATTTCCGGCAGGTGCTGGCGGATCCGGTGGCGATCCAGGCGGTTATTGTCACGCTTGTCCTGGCCGGGCTCAATGTCTTCGTTGAATTTGTGCTTGGCCTCGCGCTGGCGTTGGCGATGTCGAGCAGCTTCCTCGGCCGCAGCGTCCTGATGTCGCTATTCATCGTGCCTCTGTTCGTCAGTCCAGTGATCGTCGGGCAGTTCTGGGCGCTGTTGCTGCAGCGGCCGTTCGGCCCAACTGACTACCTGCTGTCGCTGCTGCTGCGCCATCCGGTCGAGATCAACTGGCTGAGTCAGTTTCCCTGGAATTTCGTAGCCCTGATGCTGGCCGATGCCTGGCAGTGGACGCCGTTCATGTTCGTCATCTTGCTGGCCGGCCTTAGCGCGTTGCCGGCGGAACCTTATGAGGCGGCCGAGATGGACGGGGCTAATCGCTGGCAGACTTTTCTGCACATCACGTTGCCGCAGATGGGGCCTATGATTTTGCTGGCGGTGACTTTCCGGCTGCTCGATGCGGTCAAATTGTTCGATACCGTCTTCATGATGACGGGCGGGGGGCCGGGCAGCAGCACCTACACGGTGTCATTCTATCTCTACCAGATCGGGTTCGCGCAGTTTCATCTGTCGGAAGCGACTGCCGGAAGCTGGATGTTCCTTATTCTGACGTTGGTCGGTATCACTTTCCTGGTGCGCCGGCTGATGCGTTCGGAGGTGCATTGATGTCGTATCGCCGCAATCGTACTGGTGTGCTCAGCTTCGCAATGATCGCGTTGTTTGCGGTATTCGTGATCCTACCGCTTTACTGGGTGGTTATTACCTCGATCAAGCCGAGCGAAGACTACCTCGCGACGCCGCCGGTGTTCTTCCCGACGCATCCGACGCTGCTGCACTATACCGCGGCGCTGTTCGCCTATCGGGGTCTGACCGGGCTGTTGAACAGCGTGATCGTAGCCTCGGCTACGACGGTGTGTTCCGTGCTGCTTGGCACCTGCATGGGATACAGCTTCGTGCGCTTCAATACCGGCGGCGGACATCTGGCGTTCTGGGTGCTATCGCAACGCTTCCTGCCGCCGGTCGCTATTGTTTTGCCGATTTTTCTGCTGTATCGGAATTTTGGACTGTACGACACGCGGGCCGGACTGGTTCTGGTCTACACGGTGTTCACCCTGCCGTTGTCATCGTGGCTGATGTACACGTATTTTCGTCACGTGCCGCGCGAACTCGAGGATGCCGCGCTGGTCGATGGGGCGAGCCGCTGGCAGGCGTTTTGGCGCGTGGCCGTGCCGCTCGCGGCACCGGGGATCGCGGCGGCGGCGGTGTTTGCCTTTATTGCCGTGTGGACCGAGTTCTTCTTCGCGCTGATCCTTACCAGCCGGTATGCTTTCACCCTGCCAACGGTGTTCCGTTCGTTCACCGGGTTCCAGGGCGCACAATATGGCGAGTCCAGTGCGCTGGCGGTGACGTCGCTGGTGCCGTCGATCGTGCTCGGCATGCTGGTGCAACGTCATCTGGTGCGAGGGCTGACCATGGGGTCGGTGCAAGGATGACCCTGGTGAACAAAAGCTTCAGACAAAGGTGTGCCTGCCTGCCCGGAACTGCAGGGAATTGACGGTAGCAGATCTCTGGTGAGAGCAGACTCTGGCGCCAAATTCGACCTCTTCTTGCTCATTCCGTGCTCGCCCCGCGCGCCACGCCCACGCCAGAGTTAACCCCGCAGCTGCTGCTCGTCAGCGTCCTGGTGTGCTCTATCTCAGGATTTCCAGCATCGCATCAAGGCCGAGAGTGTAGGAGTGCATCCCGAAGCCCGTGATTACCCCTTCCGCCACATCCGAGAGAACGCAGTGGATGTTGCGCTTTGCAATACTACTGATGTGCACCTCCACGTAAGGCAACGCTGCCCCTTTGATGCAGTCCTTCAAAGCAAAGCCCGCATAAGTAAAGCCGGCTGGGTTCATGACCAGCCCATTGAAGCCTTCGTCGATTGACCGGTATATCCGGTTGATCGCTTCGCCTTCGATGTTGGTATAGAAGATTTCCAGTTGATAGCCGCGATCCTGAGCATGGCGCTGCAGCATGGCGTCCAGCTCGGCCGGAGTCGTCGAGCCATAAATCTCCGGCTCGCGCCGGCCAAGGAAAGTCAGATTGGCTCCTTGCAACAGCAGAATCTTCGGCACCACAGCCTCCTTCACGACACACTGGCTGATGCGCTTGTATCATCAGCTTGGCAGGCGCGCAGCCCACAAAGTCCTTACCGGCGATCTCGAAGTCTCGGCGAGACGGGGTGCAGTCAGCCGATCAACTGTTTTCTGCCACGGGGTGGAGTGGCCGGCACTTCTGGGAGCTTCATGAGATCCTCTGGTCTTATATATTAGCTGGAAGACCTCAGGATATTATCCGGCTCGCGTTTACGGCTGACTCTGTAATGCGCAAAGTAAGAAACACGTATCGCAACTGAACGCGGTGCAAACGCCTGCGAGGTGCAGCGTGCCCTCGTCGTTTCGGAATCCGCAACCCCCAAAATCGAATTCGAAAATCGAGGCCCTAGATCGAAGCGAACAAGCGAATTTCGCCGATTTTGCGGAATCGCCAGTGTGTCCGTCTTATCGGTGCCTCGCCCCTTACCCCGTGCGCAGCCGGGCGACGGCGTAGGGGGCGAGCGTCAGCCGGGCCGACGCTGCCGCCTCGGACGCACCCGTCCCGCGCTGAAGCGAGGCGGCATCGAGAGTCGCCATCGATCCACCGACGAAATCCTCGGGCAGCACGGCAATCAGTTCGTCCGGCCCGAGATTGGCCAGCAGCAAGTGTGATACTTCGCCCTGCCGAATCAGCAGCCCAGCTAACGGAGTGCCCTCGATCCCGTGCAGCGCCCGTATTTCGCCGCCCCGCAATGCAGCACAGGCTCTCAGCACATGATACACAGGCCAGACGCCGGCCGCGTCCAGGATACCAAAATCGCCCGCCGGCGCCGAGACGGCGATCCGGGCCGCGCCACCCTGTGCGAAGGCCGACACGTAACCGAGTGTCCAGGCGGCGTTGAACAGGCCGCGCTGGCGCGGGTCGCGGGCGACCATCGGCAATCGGGTTGCCTGCGGGTTCGGCAACGGTCCCGGTCCATTCGGGTTGTCACGCAGGCCAATCGCACTCGGCCCGACCACGAAAGGCACGGATCCAGCGATAGCGCGCACCGAGGCGGCGACGTGCGGCAGAGCTTCGATTGTCTCCATCACCGATCGGTCGTCCGCGGCATGCACGATGGCCGATGTGGCGAAGGTGACGAAGTCCAGCAACTCGTGAGGCGGCCGCTTGCGATTGAGTTCGGTGAAATGCGTGAACATGCCGCCACCGAGCCGGACGCCGGGAAAGGCTGACCGCGCGGCGCGATAAACGGCGTCGAGCGGCGGGCAGGGCGGCCACGACGAACCAGGCGGCGTGCTGACCAAATCAGCAGCAGGCACCACCATAACGGAGGCCAGCGCGAGCCCGGCGTCGGCGACGGCCGATGCGGCTGCGCCCAGATCGGCCGCGAAGTCATCGAGCGACGGCACAACCACCTGCAGTTCGACCGCAGTGCCGATGCCCTCCGACAGATCTCTGTAGCAGGCGAGTTCGGCTTGGCTGTGGCCCTGGCGCGGATCGAAGCGGCAGACGAGCACGGCCACCCCGGCCTCCCGCAAGGTTCGGATGTGCGGCAGCGCCGCCTCCGCTTCATCGGGCGTGCAGCCGAGCCCGATCGGTGGCATGGGTCCCAGCGCCGGGCCGGTCGTTACTCGGATGTCCGCGTCCGCTCGCGCAACGAACCGCGCCGGACCATCGAGCGTCAGCGTCACGGTTTGCGCAAGGCGCTCCCCGGCCGAAAGCGTGAACGGCCACGGAAAGGCGAGTGGACGGGAATAAGTCTTGAACGAGGCGTCGGTCCAGTTCCGATGGTCCTCCATCTCGAAAGTGTCGCCCTCCAGGCGGCAGGTGACGGTCAGTCCACTTACCGGCTCATGCGTGAGCTCACGCAGGTTTAGCATCGGCTGCATCGGATCGATCAGCCACGGGAACCGGCCTTCGATAATACGGCCATCTACTTGCTCGATGCGCACGCGGCCTCCGGCAACGCCGGCAATCGGATGCAGCACGACGAAGCCGACGCGGCACGTCTCGAAGTTCGTGACGGCTGTCGCTTCGCAGCCGAACTCCAGGTGACCGTCCGCACGAGCGTTGATGCGCGCGGCGTAGCTGAGTGACCGCGCGCCCTCTTGCACAAGCGCCGTATAGGAGACCGTGACGCTCTTTGCGGTTTCATGAATGCTCAGATCGCGCAGATCTGGCGTCGGAGTGCCCCAGGACCGGCTTCGCACTACGAAACTGATGCCGCAAATCACTTCGGTGTCGCCGAAGCGGATCGCGCGCAGGCCTCCTCCGTCTAGTAGGGCTGAGAGCGGCCCAGCCACCAGTCGGCGCAGTGGAGGCGGCAACTCCGGCGTGCTATAGAGAGCCTGGGTTAGTGCGCCGCTCATGACGGAATGATCCTCCCGGTGGGCATGATCGACAGATAGTCGTTGCGGGTTGGAGGTTACTCGAGCCTACGGCGAGACTGCCTGACGGTTTCATTCGTCGTGTCTGGCGACGTTGGCAAAGTAGAGTGCAGGGTTGGATGCCCGCACGCGCGCCTCCGGTAGACCGAGTTCCCGGCGCACGATGTTGGTGCCTTCGACGAGCGAGACGCATTTATAATAGGCTATGCGTCAACTCAGCCCTTCACGACCAAAGCCGCAGTCCGTGGTGATCACCAGCCGCTCGGGTGGAATGAACTCCAGCGCGCGGCGGATCAAACCTGCCACGTATTCGGGCGGTTCTACAACTGTATTGCAATGGTTGACGACACCGATGCCGATCTTCTTGTCAGTTTTGTATTTGCCGAACAGCGGCAGATCTCTGCCGTCGCTACTGGCGCATTCGAAAGTGATCACATCCGCATCGAGCTGAAGCAGGTGTGGCATCGCGCGATCATAGCTTGGCACTTCCCAGTAAACACGCTGTTGGTTTGGGTTGCCCCAGCAGGTGTGCGCCCAGATCTCGGCCTCAACTCCGATAAGCTGCCGATTGAAGGCCTCGGTCAGGAATTCTAGGTCGGCGTCGGTACAATCAGGGTGCAGCGAGCGCGCATGGTGCGGTGGCTCTTCGACTTGGATCAACGGGCAGCCTGCACCGGCCAGTTCGCGCAACTCGGCGTTCATGATATCGCAGAGATCGAGGATCATCGCCTTCTCGTCGACGTAGAACTCATTCCACAGCATGCTGGCGAGGGCGGGGGCGCAGATGGCGCCGAACTTCACGGGGCGGTCCGTCAGACGCTGGGCGACCTGCCACAGCGCGGTATATTCCCACGCCCCACGGGTCAGTTTCCCCGAGACAATGCTGGGCTGGTAAGCTTCCTGCACCTCCCACAGGATTTTTCCGGGGCGGAGGTCATGCCGTCCCATCCAGCCCCGGGATGTGTCGCGGTGGCCGTTTATCCCGCCTAGACGTTCGATCGGATAGAAAAACCAGGATTTCCCGCCTACTGCCAGGTCAAAGCGGCTGTCGCCATCGGTCACAATGTCCAGACCCGCAGCCTCCTGCGCATTGATGACCGCTGCAACGGCGTCTAAGTATTGCTCGCGAAACAACGACTCTCCCAGCGCCGCTTTGAACGACCGCCCGCTTAAACTCATGTCGAACCAGAGCGGACGCGGATATGATCCGGTGATCGCGGTTGGCAGTATCAGATCACTGGTGGTTTTCAGCATTGACGTACCCCCTGGACCGATCCGCGAAAGCGCAGAACAAGCTGCTCCTGACGTCGATGGACCGGCTTGGCATGGTTCACATCGTGCACCGGCAGTGTCAACTCGGCAGGGCGGCGGCTCAGCGAGCAAACCGAGAATTTCATAACATCACGAAGGATGAGGTTTGAAGGGAGCTTCGGGAGGATTTTCTGCCGCTCAACGCGGATCGCAGTTCGACGAAACGTTCTTGTATTGAGTCCTTGCGTCAGAGATGTGCACGCGGGCGCCGTCTGGCCCAGAAGGGCTGGGTGGGCCAGCGTGATTCCAAAGCGTACCAGGCCGTAAGATGGTCGCGATAGGCATCGACGACCCGGGCAATGATGTGTTGGTAGTCCGTCAGGGCGTCGGTGTCGCCCGCCATTGCTCGTCTCAGGGCGCTGGCGGCCATCAAGGCGGAATAAAGGGCGTTGAACAGCCCTTGGGACGACAGCGGGTCGCAGGCGAGGGCGGCGTCGCCCACCGCCAGCCAGCCGGGGCCAGAGGCGGCCTCGATCCAACTGCTGTGCGCGGCGCAGTATCCGCCTGGACTGTCCGGACGAAAATCCACTTCGGCAAGCAAGGCGGCCAGGTCGGGCTGTTCATGGGCGTGGTTCATGAGCCGTGGTCCGACCAAGCCTTTTGTAATCGGCAAGTCCGCGTCGGTGTGGAAAGCCAGGACCCGGCGACCGCTCGGCAACGGGGCGGTATACCACCAGCCATTTTTGTCGGCGATGGTGACGGTCGTGCCCGCATCCCCCCACGCGGAGCCATGGGTCCAGCTGCAGACGAGGCGGTCTCGGGGCTGGGGTCGGCCACTGAGCATCCTGACCAAAGGCGCCGCGCGGCCGCCTGCATCGACCACGAACGGAGCGGTGATGACCAGCGGGCGCCCATGGCGGTTTGCGGTCAGACGCCAGCCGTTTGGCGTGTCGACCAGATGCGTCGCACGCGCAGGCGCCACCATAGCGGCTCCGCGGCCGACGGCGTGCCGTCGCAGCCAAGCATCGAAACGGGTGCGATCAAGGTGCCATCCGGGTCCGTCGGGGTCGCGGATACTGTCGGCGGATGCGGGTTCCGACCCGCCCCACAGGCTGCGCGAGGCGTAGCGGGGGGCGTGGCCCTGATTCTGAAACGACTCCCATAGTCCCATGTCCCGGAACAGCCGCCGGGCGGCGGCTGGGAGGGATTCGCCGATGCGCGCGGCGGGTGGTGCTGTCTCATTCAGCGCGGCGCGGTCCAGCAGAAGCGTGCGGTGGAATGGAGCGAGCATGAGGGCCGTGGCTGCGCCGGCCGGACCGGCGCCAACCACCACGACATCAGCCGTCAGTTCCATGCCCTCGGAAGGCTTAACCCGTCTTTCGCAACTCACGCCGAATAATGCTCCAGGCGGCCGGTTTCCCGTGGTTGGGTCCTGTAAGGTCGGCACCACAGAGGCCGCGGTCATTGCGATCTCGGATTGCCATCCGACATGATCCTTGGCGGCGGTTGGCCGGGCAAATTAAGCTTCAGCATCTGAAGCAGCAGCGCCTGGTCCGGCTCGGGTTCGGTGTCGCGCGACAGAATAACGGTGCGGCCATCCGTGGCCGGCAGATCGACATCGACCATCTGGATCGCTGCCATCTTGTCCAGCACCGACCTCGGCGTCAGTCCCGGTGCCCGCGATCGCAGCCGTTGCTTCAGGGTCACTTGCAGGCAATAAGCCAGGAACGCGATAAGATGTGCGCTTCGATCCGCTCGTCAGTTTGGTGGTAGATCGGCCGGATTGCCAGATCATGCTTCAGTTCTTTGAACGCCTGCTCCACCTCGGTCAGTTGCAGGTAGAACGCCCAGAGCTGCGCTGGATCGCCGCCGGTCAAATTCGACCGCAGCAGATAACTGCCTTCGCGGCGACGGGCTTCGCGCAGGTTCTGCCAGTTCAACCGAGAGCAGAACGTCTCCGGCGCGACGGTCTGGTCTTTGTCAGGCAAGCACAGATCGATGATCCGCCAAGCCGCCGGTCCAGCCTCTTTCCGAGCGGCCCCCAGCTTGATCAGCAACTGGTCCCGGGTCAGTTTCTGCTGGCGCAACTCATGTAGCCGCTTCACCAGCTTCTTCAGCCGGCGGCGCCGCATCGCCTGCTCCTTGTCGCGACGGGCCCCACTGCGCGCCAGGATGGAGAGCTCACCGTTCTGTTCCACCAGCTTGACCTGCACCGCGTCACCCACCTCCGCCCATGGCTTGGCCAGAAACGCCTGTTCCAGTTGGCTGAGCCGTCCGCGGGGCGTTCCCACCAGGTAATGCGTCGGTGTCTCCGCTGCCCGCATCTCGGCCAGCACCGCCTCGGTCGGGATCCCGCGATCCATCACCCAGGGACGTCCGGCCTTGCCATACTGGGCTTCGATCCGTTGCAGGAAGTCGCGCAGCGTCGTCTTGTCCGAAGTGTTGCCCGGCATCACCTCGTAGGCCAGCGGCAGACCATCCGGCGTCACGATCAGGGCGATGACGACCTGGACGCAGTCGGAACGTTTGTCCCGGCTGTAGCCATGCCGTCGCTTGCCGGCCTCAGGCGGATCGCACTCGAAATACGTGCTGGTCAAATCGTAGAGTAGGACTTCGAACTTGGCGTCGAACAGCGTCTTCCAGCGCTGCTGCAGGAAACTGAATAGTTCCGTCTTGTGTGCCAGCAGTTTGTCGAGGCAGCGATACAGGTTATCTTTCTGCACCAGGTCGAATTCTTCGCCCAGCAGATCGCCCATAGCACTGCGTTCATACCATTGCCGATGCAGCCGCCACTCACTGCCCGGGTCGATCAATCGGTAGGCGACCAGCGTCTTCAGCACGTTCAGCCAGTGTGTCCCTTGCCGTGAGGGCGGCCGGCGTGGCGACCAGAACCCATCCAGTTGAAGCCGATCCCATAGATGGCACGCCAGCCAACAGCCACCCCATTGTCGTGGGCGGCGAAGTCGCAGACCACTGAGCCGGACATGCACCACATCGTAATCCAACGGCGGCGGCGCACGATCCTCAGGAAACAACGCGACCTGCCTGCCGGCCTGCCCGTTCTCGTCGAACGCCCCGATCGTCTGGCACCACACGGCGCGCTGGCTGTCGTTGATCTCGCCCAGATAAAGTACGTGCCGCTGCACCGTCCGGCCGCCGGACACGCGGCGGTTCTCCACGATGCTCCAGTAGCGGTGCTCCTTGCCGTCCTTGCGGCGAAGCTTGTGGCGCAGAAACATGACGCCAGCCTTCCAAAACTGCTGGCCGTTTCGCAAGACCCTTGGTCGGCACCACAGCCAGTTTCAGTCGATGCCCGCCGGCTGACCGCACACTATTCCTGGCCCAATCGGCGTCCCGCCGTCGCAAAATTGCCAAAACCGAGGTCGAGTTGCGAAAGTCGGGTTAGAGCGGCCCTTGGTTGGTGTGGAATAGCTCAACTTTGGCACGAAATGCCGTTGGGCCGTCCACTCCAACAACCGCCTGATGCGTTGACTCGCCTGTGATTTGGAGCGGCGCGGGGACGTGCGATTGAAGACCTGTTCAGGCGAGGAGGCTTGGACATGGCGGTTGCGATCACGCGGGACGATTTCTCAGCTTCGGATCTCCGACAGGCGGCGGCGCGCCGTAATGACAGTGCGATGGCGCGGCGCGCGCTGGCTCTGGCCTTAGTGCTGGAAGGTAAGAGCCGATCGGAGGCCGCGCGCAGTGGCGGGATGGACCGGCAGACGCTGCGCGACTGGGTGCATCGGTATAACGAGCTTGGCCTGGACGGGCTGAGGAACCGTCCCAATCTGGGTGCGCCGCCAGGCAAGCTCGCGGCAGAACAGGAACAGCAGGTGGCGACGTGGGTGCGGCAGGGGCCTGATCCCGAGCGCCACAAGGTGGTACGCTGGCGACTAAGGTCGATCTGCGCGACAAGATTTCTCGCCAGTTTGACGTGCAGTTGCACGAGCGGTCGGTGGGCAAGCCGCTGGCCCGGCTGAACTTCAGCCCCGTTTCGGCGCGTCCGCGCAGGATGCTGCCGCGCAGGAGGCGCATAAAAAAACTTCGCTGGTCACTGCCGCCGTTCCCGACCACGCTCGCGGCAAGCCGATCGAACTCTGGTGGCAGGGATGAAGCCACGGTCGGCCAGCAAGGCAGCCTCTTGCCGCTGCCGCCCTACTCACCGGAACTGAACCCTCAAGAAATATCTGGCAGTCCTATATAAGACTGCCACCATGCCAACACGATCGAAGCCCACTGGGGTCGCGCTACCCGGCGATCGAAAGCATTTTCTGGAGCGGAACATGAATTTGTGCGATACGGTGCCGTCGTTTAGGAACCACATGGGTTGACCACGCGTCGGTCATTGCTTCGCGTCACGGTCATTGCTTCCACGGAAAATGGGCGACCTTTCTGTCGGACGACGCGGTCCGCCGCACCTGCCACCGTCGATGCAAGGGCCAGAACTTTGATGGGAATGAGATAGGTCGTCCCATGGCCCGCTCCTTGGAACCTTACCTCAGCGTGGTAATATCGGGACGAGGTTCGGGTGGACGGGACAGGGTTCGCAGGAAAGCAGCGATGTACCGCTGCTACTCCAGTAAGAGGCCGAGAGGTTCGATTAAATCTTGATTGGCTTGCACCTTGATCGTGTTGGCTAACGACCGCTCAAGCGTCGGTAACGAACCATCCCGGCCCTTGGAGCGAGGTGTCGCGTAAGCCCGGCGTTTTGAAGTTAGAGTTGCGATGTGCCCACATGCGCTGCAGCTGAAAGTTTAGTTCGTTGGTCTCATGGAGACTGACGCGAAGCCAAGCGAGCCAAAGAGCGCTCATACGAGTAGTCGTAAGGGCGCTCGTATGTCGCCGATCGAGTTGATCACCCGCGGTGAACGGCGGCGGTGGACAGTTGAGCAGAAGCCGACGATCGCGGCGCAGAGTCTGGTGCTTCGGCGACGGAGGTGGCGCGCCAGCACGGCATTGGCACCGTGTCCGGCCGAACCAAGCACAACGAACTATCTGCACTGCTGCCGTGGACTTGGAAAAATAACAATCCGGTCGTCGTCAATACGGGGTAGCGTCAAAACAGGAGTGGTGGTGGCGCTACGCTACGCGCAACCGCTGCTGCAGCGTCACCTGCGGGCAGTAAACCAGGAACGCGACCAGGATTGTGGGCTTCGATATGCTCGTCGGTCTGGTGGTAGATCGGGTGGATCGCCAGATCACCCTTTAGCTCCTGGAACGCCTGCTCCACTTCGGTCAGTTGCAGATGGAATGCCCATAGTTGCGCCGGATCGCCCGCAGTCAAGTTCGCCCGCAGCAGGAAATTCCCTTCGCTGGCGGCGGGCGTCGCGCGGGTTCTGCAACCTCAGGGCGATGATCCGCCCGGCCGCCGGCCTAGCCTCCTTCTGCGCAGCGCCCAGCTTGATCAGCAATTGGTCGCGGGCCGGCTTCCGCTGACGTAGTTCGTGTGGGCCTCTTCAGTTGCGGGACCTCGGTAATACGCCTCGACACGGGCGATGGCATTCTGAAACAGAAATAGTCGACGGCTTCCGGATCACAATTGTCGTCCACCGACCTTGAGACAGCATCCGTTCCAGCCGAAGCCCTTGCGCCCGATGCGCCGATAGCACCCAGCGGGCCTGAAAAGCGAGCATCCCAGCCAGGATCGCTGTCCCGCCGGGTGCCAAATTTAGCGCCAGAACTCCGCGCCATCAGGCAAAGAGGCCGCGCTAAAATGTTCGCGAAGACGAGATCGTATGGCCCATGCGCGCGGACAAACGGATCACGCCACCCATCGGCCAGTCTTGCGCTTACCAGATGTGCCACTCGGTTTAGTTTTGCGTTTTCTCCGGCGACACGGACAGCCTGAGGTTCGATGTCAGTCGCCAGCACAGGCCGGTTCATCATCGCCGCCGCCGCCATTGCTAGAATTCCCGACCCGGTCCCCATGTCCAAGATGCGCCGGGGCAGTCGCCGAGCCACGGCCTCCAACGCCACCAGGCAGCCCCGCGTGGACCCGTGCTCGCCAGATCCAAACGCCAAACCCGCGTCCAGGATCAAGGTGATCCGGTTCGCTGGCTTAGGTCCCGTTAGATGAGTCCCTCGCACCACGAACCGCGTCCCAATCGACTGTTCGGGAAACGACACGTGGGTCCGCGCCAGCCAGCCATCCGCCCCGGTGGGGGTTATGCAGAGGACTGGCGACACGCCCGTCATCGCCGCCGCCACCGCCAGGGAAGATGCTAGTTCGGCATCGTTCACGCCGACCTGCTTCACACCTTCGACTCGCCAGATGCTGGTGTCTTGGTCGCGGAACAATCCCACCGTCGGGCATACGTTCGCCAACGCGACCTCGAACGCCTCCAGCAAATCTTCGGTGACATTTACGGCAACGGTTTCTAGTAGCACGGGGCGTTTTGTCATTCAGGCGCGTTCTACGAAACGATCGAGTACGCGCTTGTCACCTGATGTTTCAAAAACCACATCCAATTTGTCGTCGTCCACCGCTCGCACCGTGCCGTAGCCGAACTTCTGGTGGAATATTCGCGCGCCTGCCGGAATCTTGTCCCCCCGAGCGGGCCGAGCCGGCTGCTCCCAGGCGTCGATCACCCGGGGTGGATGTGCGACCACCCGAAATTGCCCCGAAAAAGATGTCGCCGCCGCAACGCGCTGCGAGCGCCATCCGCCGCTCTGCTCGACATGGGCGTCCGGCAATTCGTCCAAAAACCGGCTGGGAATGCTGGCTTGCCAGTTGGCATAGATCCGCCGGTTGGCCGCGTGGCTCACGATCGCCCGTCTTCGCGCTCGGGTCAGGCCGACATAGGCGAGGCGGCGCTCTTCCTCCAACCCCTTGTTGCCGCTTTCGTCCATGGCGCGCTGGTTGGGGAACACACCTTCCTCCCACCCTGGTAGAAAAACGGTGTCGAATTCCAATCCCTTGGCGCCGTGCAAGGTCATCAGGCTAACCTTGTCGGAGTCGCCTCGCTCCTCGTTCTCCATCACCAGTGCGACGTGATCAAGGAACCCAGCCAGCGTTTCAAAATCCGCCAGTGCTCGGACCAGTTCCTTCAGGTTCTCCAGCCGTCCCGGAGCCTCGGGGGATTTGTCCTGCTTCCACATCTCAACGTAGCCGCTCTCGTCGAGCATTGTGGCGACCGTGACCACGTGTCCGTCAATCTCCAGCATTTTTCCCCACTGGCCGAACTGACGCAGCAGGGCGCCTATCGCTTCCCTGAGCTTGCCCTTCAGGACGCCGCCTTCGAGCAGGTGCGCTGCGGCGCCTTGCAACGGAATACCCCACACGCGAGATGCCTCGTGCAACGTTCGAAGGGCCGATTCTCCCACCCCACGTCGGGGAACATTGATGATCCGTTCGAATGCCAAGTCGTCAGCCGCCTGCACCGTAGCGCGCATGTAGGCGATGGCGTCACGGATTTCCTGTCGCTCGTAGAATCGAAGGCCTCCCACTACGCGATATGGCACACCGACAGTGATCAGCCGCTCCTCGAACGCGCGTGTCTGGAAGCCGGCGCGGACCAGCACCGCGATCTCCGCCAGGGAATGCCCCTCGCGACGCAGTTCCTCGATTCTACTCGCTACCATTCGGGCTTCCTCATCGGAATCCCATAACTCGATGACAGTGACCTTCTCGCCACCATGAGCATCCGCACGCCCCGGCCGCAGGATCTTGCCGAGGCGTCCCTCGTTATGCGCGATCAGCTCGGATGCGGCCGCCAGGATCGAGGCGGTCGAGCGGTAGTTGGCCTCCAGGCGGATGATTTGCGCCCCTTCAAAATCCTTCTCGAAGCGGAGGATGTTTTCGACTTCCGCACCGCGCCATGAGTAGATCGACTGGTCGTCGTCGCCGACACAGCAGATGTTGCGATGACCCTGGGCCAACAGCCGCAGCCACATATACTGAGCGAGATTGGTGTCCTGATACTCGTCCACCAGGATGTAGCGGAACCGGCGGTGATAATCTGCCAGGACGTCCGGCTGGGTGCGCAGTATTTCCGTCATGTGCAGCAACAAGTCGCCGAAATCCGCCGCGTTCAGCGTGCGCAGTCGCTCCTGATACCCCGCATACAGCGCCTGAGCACGGCCGTTGGCGAAGTCCGAATCTTCGTGCGGCGTGATCCGAGCCGGCGTGAGCCCGCGATCCTTCCAACGCTGGATCACCCCCATCAGACCGGCCGGCACCCATCGCTTAGTGTCGATTCGCTCGGCGTCCATGACCTGCTTCAGCAGGCGCATCTGGTCGTCCGTGTCCAGGATGGAGAAGTTGGACGATAGCCCAACATGTTCGCCATGACGGCGTAGCATCCGAGCACACAAGGCGTGGAACGTACCGAGCCAGAGGCCTTCGGCAGGCTCACCGAGGATCGCCGAGACGCGTTCCCGCATCTCTCGCGCCGCCTTATTGGTGAAGGTGACGGCCAGGATCTGGTTGGGGAACGCTCGCCTGGTCAGCAAGATGTGGGCGAAGCGAGTGGTCAGCACACGGGTCTTGCCAGTGCCAGCGCCGGCAAGGACCAGCAGCGGGCCATCGACGGTCTCGACGGCAACCCGCTGCTCAGGGTTGAGGTGGCTCAGGTAATCGGTCATCGGGCAAGGGCTATCCAAGGCGGTTGTTGGAGTGGACGGCCCAACGGCATTTCGTGCCAAAGCTGAGCTATCACACACCAACCAAGGGCCGCCCTAATGAAGTTCAAGCGCATCGCGATCGATACGTCCAAGCACGTGTTCGCGCTTCACGGTGTCGATGAGCAGGAACGCCCGGTGCTGCGGCGAGAACTCAAGCGCGGCCAGGTTGAAGCTTTCTTCAGCAAACAGGAGGCAGCTGAGGTGGTACTGGAGGCGTCCGGTGGCTCCCATCATTTGGGGCGCCTGTTGAACACACTGGGCCATCGCGATTCGCCTGAGCCCGTCGCAATACGTCAAGCCCTTTGTCAAACGGACCAAGAACGGCCGCAACGATGCCGAGGCAATCAGCGAGGCGGCGTCACGTCCCGCCATGCGCTCAGTCATGGTGAAGACGGTCGATCAACAGGCCGATGGCATCATCCTCAAATACCGCGAAATGCTGGTCGGCCAGCGCACCCAGGCGATCAACGCCCTGCGCGGCCATGCCGCGGAATTCGGCGTGGTGGCGGCCAAAGGTACCGTCAAGGTCACGGCACTGCTGACGGAACTGGCCGCTGACAGCGCCATCCCGGGCCGTTCTCTAATCGCGGCCCTCCTGTCAACAGCCTTTTGCTTGTTTCAAAGCGGTTTGGACGGAGTTTTCGTCAGCTGACGCAAGTAAGAGCCGATACTTCCCGAACAACAGGACACAATGCAGCGTCGACGATCAGTAGCGGAACAATGAGAACCGCCGTTCTCTAATCGCGGCCCTCCTGTCAACAGCCTTTTGCTTGTTTCAAAGCGGTTTGGACGGAGTTTTCGTCAGCTGACGCAAGTAAGAGCCGATACTTCCCGAACAACAGGACACAATGCAGCGTCGACGATCAGTAGCGGAACAATGAGAACCGCCGTTCCCTTCGGATAAACTCCACCTCGCGATGCCTGAGCATCAGCTTTTAGCTTATCTGTCGCTACACCGGGGTCACGGTTCTCTCCGCGGTCGGGAAGCTCCCGCCGCAACATCTGGTCCGAAGCGCAGGCACTGCAATGTCCACAACGGGCTCACACGGAGTATGTGCAGCCCAACGGCCACCGTCGCAGTTTGCCTGCACCCTCGCCCCGGTGGGCAACTCATCATCCGCGCCTGCGCAGTCGCGCGAATGTATTGCTACAAGATAAGGTCAGGGTCTCCGGCCCGCACAGGTCAGGCGGCCGCTGACTGTGCTAACCAACAGAACGGTTGGCCCGAACGCCAAATGCTGTGCAAGATTGTGCAAAGCTTCCTCGCCAGCGCGACGCGCGCCTTGCCAATCCCCGATCGCTTGGCAATCGCTTGTGCCCAATCCTTCAGACCCGAAGCCTTCTTCACCCGCGACAAGATCACCACAGCTGCCTCGTACATCAGGGTGCGGGCAAGCGTGTCGCCGCATCGCGAAATGCGCCCGCTGCGATCGACTTCACCCGACTGATACTGCCTCGGCGTCAGCCCTATGTACGCACCAACCGACCGCGATCGGGCAAAACGGGCTGGGTCCTCAACGTACTCACGTAGGCCAGCACGGTGACGACCCCGATACCGGGCACGCTCATCAAAAGTCGGCACGTCGGGTCGTTCTTTGCCAGCGTGCGCACGGCTTTGTCGAAGACCGCAATTTGTTCGCGCAGCTGACGCCACGCCGTAAGTATGGGTCGGACGATCGCCGCCACGTCACTATGATCGGCGAGCAGAGCCTCGACCCGTCTATCGAACGGAACGCCACGCATCGCGCCAGGCAGCATTCCGAACGTCTTGAGCACACCCCGGATATGGTTCGACAAACGCGTCGTCATGCCGACCAGCTGCGCCCTTGCGCCAAGCAGGGCACGCGTCCGATGCGCATCAAGCGATTTCACGTGCACCGACCGATACCATCCCGTGCGCATGATTTGCGCGAGCCCCTCGGCATCGTTCTGATCGGTCTTATTCATCTGCATCTTGAGCGCGGCACTGGCATGCCTCGCATCGAGGCAGACCACGTTAAGCCCGCGCCCGCGCAGTTCATGCACAAGCCACGGTGTCATCGGGCCAGTTTCAATCCCGATGCTTGCATCATCCCCCGCGTGCCGCCGCACAGCCCGCTCAATCGGTTCCGGCTCTGAATGACACTGGCCGCGCCAGAGCCGGCGACCGGCATCGTCGACCACGCAGATTGACGTCAGCTTTTGCGAAACGTCCAAACCAACAAATCGGGCCATCGGGCACCTCCACGTGTGAACCACCGAGCGACAACGCCCGGGGCGCGGCACTATGGGGGTGGCAGGCTCCCGACCGCGATTACCCGATGTCCACACATGGATATAAGGCGTTCGCAGCGGACTGGAAACGGGGTTCCCTTAGGGCCTGAGCCAGAACAAGCAACTCGGTAGAAAGGACTCCGAAACGCCGCAACAACGCTACGAACGAACCCGGAAAAGTCGATGCGAATTGGGTGTCTTGGCGTCAGCCTGGGCCGGATGATCGACCAAGATGCCTTCCGGGCCCACCACAATGCGCACGAACCAGATCGCCGCGCACGGTGCAGCAGATGCAGCCGTTGTTCATCTCGATCACCTGCTCCTCGCCGCCGGACAGCAGCAGTTCGTTATCGATGCCGGCGTCGCCGAACTCGTTCTCGATCACCGCGATCCGCTCGTTGTGGCGCTCCGTCAGGATGCGATTGAGCAGCGTGGTTTTGCCGGCGCCGAGGAAGCCGGCCAGGATCGTGACAGGAACTTTCACGTGATTACGTGCGCCGCGCCCACCGCGCCCACCGCAAAGCGCTTGGCCTGCAGTTGCGGGCGCGAGGTAACGCCTTTCGCCACCAGCAGTGTCTCTGCCGCGTCTAGCCATTGCTCGTAATAGGTCTTTGCAGGCGCTCCCGACGCTTCGGCCGCAGTGGCGCGGGCGACCTCCTGCGAGAAGCAGTCAACCCATTCACCCCAGGTGAAATGTCCTCCTTGAGCGAGGTTTACGATGATCGCGAACGCCCTGGCCTCCCACGGTTCAGCGAAGATCAGGTCGGCATCGTCGAAGTTCGGCAGCGCGCGAGAAAGCAGCGGTGAACCATTGGTGTCAGTCACCGCGGTCAGTCCGGATCCATGTAGTCGTCGAACACATCCACCCGCAGCGTGTCGCGTTCAGCGGCGGTCGGACCCCACAACTCCCGCGCGGTGAAGCGGACGCGGTAACAATGCTGCGGATGCTCGCCTTGGCCGTGCGCATGAGTATCGGGGAAGGCGAAGACGCCGTAATCGAATTCAACGATGCCGATCTTGTCACGAATGTAGCGTGGCAGCCGGGTGTGCGTGCTGGGATTGAGGTTGCGCACGCGCACCCGGTCGCCAACACGGAAGCGCGGGGCGACATGTTCGGCGACGCGAGCGGACGCCCCGGTGGCAACCACGGTAGGCACGATCTCAGCTGTCAGCAGCATCAGTTCGCCTCCTGCCGCAGTTGCTCCATGCGAGCGTCGAGTTCCGCGCGCGTGACGATGCCACGCTTGAGCAGCACTTCCTCGAACGCGCACATCCAATGCTCGTAATAGGAAGATTCGAGGTAGTGCGCCGGCGGGATGTTCTCGATGGCATGACGGAACTCGTCCACCGTATAGCCTGCGAATACGAAGGTGGAGGCGAATAAAGCGAAAGCGCGCCCTTCCCACGGTTCGTGGAACACCGGCTCATTAGCTTCGGCAAGCACTGGCCCAAGCCCGTGCATACCACCCAGATCGTGAATACCGTTCATGGCGCTTTCACCTTCGCCACGCCGATCATCGAGTCTCGCGTGACCAACGCGGCCAGTTGTTCCTCGGTCATTCCGTCAGTTCCCGCCGGCCGTTCCGGCAACACCAGGTAGCGAAGCTCGGCGGTGGTGTCGGACACTCGAACTTCCGTGGTTTCGGGCACCTCGGTGCCGAACTCCTTGAGCACGCCACGGGGATCGGCCACCACGCGGGCGCGGTAGGGGGCGGATTTATACCAGATCGGAGGCAAGCCCAGCGTCGGCCAGGGATAGCAGGAGCACAGCGTACAGACGACGACGTTGTGGACCTCCGGCGTGTTCTCCAGCACCACCATGTCCTCGCCCTGCAGGCCGGAGAAGCCGAATTCTTTGATGGCAGCGGTGGCGTCGGTCAACAGGCGCTGCTTGTACGCCGGATCGACCCAGGCGCGAGCTACCACCTTGGCGCCGTTGCGCGGCCCGATCTTTGTCTCGTAGGTATCCACCAACGCGTCGAGGGCCGCAGTCGAGATCAACCCCTTCTCGGTGAGGATGGATTCCAGCGCCCGCACCCTGATCGCCTGCTCCGACTGCGCCGGCCCTGTGTGAGGTTTCTGCATGTTATCCCCTGGATCGCGTGCTAGTTGCCCCGACACAGCGCAGCTTGCCGGGTGGGTACGGCAAGGCCCGTATCTACAAAACGATGGTGTCATCCGCCGTCGGCGGATCGCCGGGAGACAGATTTGTAACTCACGAAATAACGGGATAGTCTAGATGGGCGATGGATCTGATCAACGGACTGCAAACCTTTATCCGCGTCGTCGAAACCGGCTCCTTTTCCGCGGTTGCTCGCGAAGGCAATAACAGCCAATCGGCGGTGACTCGACAGGTCGCCCAACTGGAAGAGCATTTTGGAGTTCGGCTGTTTCACCGCACCACCCGCAAGCTTAGCCTAACCGATGAGGGTCAGGATTTGGTCAACCGAGCCCGGCATCTGGTGGAGGAAGCCGAGGATCTGGAGGACACATTCGGCAAGGACGGCGGTAGTCCAACCGGGCTCGTCCGTATCGGTATTCCGATTGGCGCGGCCATTATGATGGTATCGGACTTTACCGGCCTCTTGGGCAAGTATCCTGGCTTGGCCGTGGAGCTTGTGGTCAGCGAGCAACTGGACGACCTGATCGCGGATCGACTGGACCTTGCTCTGAGGTTTGGCCAATCTCCAGACACCTCGCTGGTATCGCGCGCGCTTGCCACCGTCGGATCTGCGCCAGTGGCGGCGCCGGCGTACCTTGAGCGATACGGTGCGCCGGAGCATCCGTCCGACCTGGCGAAACACGTCTGCATCCTCCATGAGCGAGGAGCGGATAGCATGCGGTGGTTGTTCACCGGCCCAGACGGTCCGCTGGAAGTCGAGATTCACAGTTCGTTCCGATCTAATAATAGCCTTATCGTGCGGCAGGCGGCGACCTCCGGCTTCGGGATAGCGCTGTTGGGCGATCCTTTGACGATCAACGACATCCGCTCGGGCCGACTATATCGTTTGTTACCAAACTATGTAGCGAGACGCCGCCAGGTCTTCATCGTCTATCCGTCGCGACGCCATCTTGCTCAACGGACCAGGCTTGTTATCGACTTTTTGATCGATGCGTTTCACCATTTGGAGACGCGGCTGCGCGATGGGCGGGAATGGGGTGAGACCGACGCGACTTTCCTGGTTTGAACGAGGCGACCCGGCCAATGTCATGCTCTCCGCGCTCAGGCTGGCGATCGTTGCATAGCCACTCGAACGAACGTGAATGCCCGCCTGCGCGACGCCGATTAAGGCATCGGGATTTCCCTGATTCGCAATCCGCCGCTGTCGCTAGCTCGTAAACCTGTCCGGTTTTCGTAGCTCATGATTTGTCCGCTTCGTTCTTGTTCTGATCCGGAGCATGCCCCGGATCAGAACCGCCGCCATGGAAGCGTGTCATGCGGCAATTCGAGCGGACGGTACGAGGCCGCCCTTGGCGTCGTACTCACCCAGCCGGTGCGGCCCCCAGAGAACGGCCAGTCGACCATCTGGATACGCGTTTACCCGCACTGTCGTCTTGACGAAGTGCGGCCGCAGACGGCTCGGTGGCAGTTGCAAGATTAGGCCTTCCCACTTCACCGTATTGTCGTGGCCAACGGTACGATCCTCCTGAATGCATAGGATCTCCCGCCAGGCACCCGAGGTATCGGCAACGAATGCCGATCCTTCCTGCGCCGCACTGACCGCAAAGCGGGCATTGTGTTCGGCAATGAAGCTGTCGCGAAGCCAAACGTTGGCCGCCTCGACCGTGGCGATCGCGGCCAGCTTAAACTCCTTCGGCAACCGGTCCTGTAACGTGTGGAACACCCGCTCCGACCGGCCCCGCGCTTGCGGTGAGTAGGCCGCAATGTGCTCAATGCCGAGCTGGCTCAGGGCACGTCCAACCTGCGTCAGCACGCTCCTCGATACCTTGCCGCCGGCCGCGGGCGTGAAGAAGTAATGGCTGCCACGATCGGTGTAGAGCGAGCAGAACAGGCCATGCGTGGCCACCACCTCACGCAGTCCTTGGAAGCTCGACGCCGTGCCCTCTTCGTCCACCAGGAAAGCCGAGTAGAGCGCGCTGGTGGCATCCTCCATCGTCACCACCAGATCGTACGTGCGGGTGTCGCCGGGCAGCCAGGCGTGTCTCGAGGCGTCCTGATGCAGCATCATGCCAGCCATTGGCCGGCGCGGTCGCTTCTTGCGGTGCGCCGAACGCTTCTTGGCCCGCACGACCAGGCTCTCGCGCTGCAAGTGCAGCTTGGTCACGGTGTAGCCCAGCACGTAGTTGTGCCGTTTCGCCAATTTCTCGTGGAAATGCTTCACCGTGAAACCCCGGTAAAGATCACGATAAAGACCCAGCATTCGCTCGGTCTCCGCAACCGGGGCCCGCCGCAACGATGGCCTCAGACGCCGATCATCCAGCCAGATGGCCCAGCCTCTCGATGCCGATCCCGCCAGCGGCGAAATGTCCGTTCGCTGATCCCCAGCAATTCAGCCGCTTCCATCTGGCTCAGCTCCGACCGCTGCGAACGGCCCAAAACATCTTCAAAACGCATCCGACGTATGCCCTCGTGAAGGCGTGCCCGATCCATCCCAAACCCCCGTCACAGGAGGCACAGATGACCGGACACTTCACGAGCTACAAAACCCGGCCAAACCACGAGCTAGCCACAATTCGCAATCCGCCGCTTGTGGCATCCATCGTAATCGCTCACCCTACCCCAGCCAGCGATTCCCCGTGTTGCTTGTTTGAAAGCACGAACCAGACGGTAGCGAATCGGAGCGAAGAGCTTCGGCGCGCCAGAGCGGAACACAAACATAAGTTGCGGAGTAAGCGTTGCGCCCACCCCACGTGGCGCTGATCGGTGAAGCCGTGGTTGGTTTGCGTCATGGAGACGGGCCATTTTTTGTGGCCAACGACCAACATTGGCCGCGTCTCGCTGACCCCGGCGCAGGTCTCGATGCTGCTGGAAGGGATTGACTGGCGGATGCCGCGGCGGGTGCGTCGAACTGGCGGGCTGATCGGATGCTCACGCAAGATTCATTAGCACCTATTCGCAACGATAATTCAGCGTTGCTGTGTGTTCACCGCCCCCACAGACCTGCCCAACGATCCGGCGCTGTTGCAACTGATCCTACGCGCGGCGCTGGCCGAGATCGAGCGTCTGCAACTGCTGATCGCCGGCCTGCAGCGCAATCGGTTTGGCCGCCGCTCTGAGCGGCTGGACGACGAGACATTGCAACATGGGCTTGAAGATCTGGAACAGTCCGTGGCCGAGCGGGCGGCCGGAATGGAGGCGGCGGGGTCAGGTGCCAACACCGTTTTACGCCGGGCCGAGGCGGCGAAGCGCAACCGCGGCACGCTGCCAGCGCATTTGCCGCGGACCGAGGTGATCATCGATATCGAAGACAAGGCGTGCCCCGGCTGCGGCTGTGCGCTGCACCAGATCAGCGAAGATCGCGCCGAGATGCTGGACTACGTGCCGGCGCAGCTTCGGGTCAAGGTGATCCGCCGGCCGCGATATGGCTGCCGGGCGTGTCGAGCAAGCCGTCGTGCAGGCGCCCGCACCCGAGCGGCCGATCGATGGCGGGATGGCCACCGAGGCGCTGCTGGCACATGTACTGGTTAACAAATTTGCTGATCACCTACCGTTGTATCGCCAGTCGCAGATCTTTGCCCGCCAAGGCGTGACGCTGGATCGTTCCACGCTGAGCAACTGGGTGGGCCGCGCCTGCTGGTGGCTGGAACCGCTACATGAGCTGATCTTCAGCGCCGTGCTGTCGTCACCCAAGGTCGTTGCGGACGATACCACACTGCCGGTGCCGGACCCCGGCCGCGGACGCACCATGACCGGACGCTTGTGGTGTTATGCCACCGATAACCGCCCCTGGGGCGGGCCCGGTTATCCCGCCGCCGCCTACATTTTCAGCGAAGACCGCAAGAGCGAGCACCCGGCTTGTCATCTGAAAGGCTTCCGAGGCCCGCTCCAGGTCGACGGCTATGCCGGGTTTGGCCGCCTGGTCACCGCCGCCGGAAACGAGACGCCACAGCTGGCGTTCTGTTGGGCTCATACTCGGCGCAAGTTCTACGACATCCATATCGCCACGAAATCGCCGCTCGCTGAGGAAGCACTGCGGCGGATCGCTTCCCTCTATGAGATCGAGGCCGCCATTCGACCCCATGGAGTGATGTCGAGCCACTGGCCTGGCTGACCGATGTGCTACAATGCATCGGAATTTCGTGTCGGTATCCCAGAAGCTCCGCTTCGTCCCTTGTTACTCATTGAATGTCCATTTTGTGGTCAGGAGAATACTTACGAGAAGAAACAAATACGCGTCCTTCGGGCACCACCAAAGGTGACGCCACCACCCCGATAGTTGGGCTCAAAGGTGCCCATGATAAGCTTTCCCAAATGTCCATAAACCAGAGCCCCCACCCGAAGCCGACAACCCGGAGCAATCCCGTCGGTTCATAGACATGGCGGGAGAAGCGGACGAAACACTAGGCACGAGGGATCGGGCGTTTGATAAGGTCATCCGAAGCCCAGATTTAAAGAGGTTACCCGAGCGAGGCGAATCTTGACCGTGATGAAAGCCGCTATCGTTCGGATTGCCTTCAATTGGTTCTAAAAGAAGGTCAGCCTCAACAGATGCCCGAGTGATGACAGAATCGTCCTCCAGCAAGCAATATGAAGGGCGTCTCCTCCCTCATCGTAGGCGCTACGGCGATCGCACGGCACTTGTGACTTTACGCGGCTGAAACACGTGGGCTGGGTTCTCAAACTTCCAGTTCCACGGCAGCAGCGTGTGCAGTTCGGGCGATGCCTCGGAGACCTTGATAGCGCGCCGCGGCGGTGCCACGCGACCTGACGCGAGAACCGGCTGTCGCGAGTACCTTTTACCTATTAGCCTGCTTGCTTCCTACGTATTACCTGCTTGCCTTACCCGAGGTTTCCCGCGCCGCTGATAAAGTCTAGTGTTTCCCTATCTACCAGGAGGAGTCCTCATGGCACCCCCACAGTTCGGCGCTAACTCTGTCGCCGCACGCGACATCGCCAATGTGTTGCATCCCTACACCGACCTGGAGGCGCACCAGCAAGCCGGACCCGTTGTGATCTCTCATGGCAAGGGCGTGCGAGTTTGGGACGAGTTTGGCAAGGAATACATCGAATCCGTCGCCGGCCTGTGGTGCGCCGCGCTCGGTTTTGACAACGAGCGGCTGGTGCGGGCCGCTACGAACCAAATGCGCAAACTGCCATTCTACCACGCGTTCACGGCCAAGTCGCACGAGCCGATGATCGACCTGGCCGAGATGCTCATCGCTCGCGCGCCGGTCCCCATGAGTAAGGTGTTCTTTGCCAACTCCGGTTCCGAGGCAAATGATTCCGCCATCAAGATGGTCTGGTACCTGAACAACGCCCTCGGGCGGCCGTTGAAAAAAAAGATCATCGGACGGGTCAAGGGCTATCACGGCATCACCATCGGTTCGGCATCGTTGACCGGGCTAGCGGTCAACCACCGCAGCTTCGACGTGCCGCTGCCAGGCTTCCTACACACCATGACGCCGCATTTCTACCACGGTGCGCTTCCCGGTGAATCCGAGGATGAATACGCCACACGCCTCGCGGATGGACTCGAAAAGCTTATTCTGGACGAGGGGCCGGAGACTGTCGCCGCGATGTGGGCGGAGCCGATCATGGGCGCCGGCGGCGTGATTGTGCCGCCACGGGGCTATTTCCCAAAGATCCAGGCAATATTGCGCAAGTACGATGTGCTGTTGGTCGCCGATGAGGTGATTTGCGGCTTCTGGCGCACCGGTTCGTACTGGGGCAGCAAGACCTTCGACATCGTGCCGGACATCGTCGTGTGCGCAAAAGCATTGTCAGCGTCCTTCTTGCCGATCAGCGCGGTAATGGTGAACGACACGGTGTTCCACGGGCTAGCCCAGGAAAGCCACGTAATCGGCACGTTCGGGCACGGTTTCACCTACTCGGGCCATCCGGTCCCGGCCGCCGTGGCTATCGAGACGCTGAAATTATACGACGAGATGGAAATCGGCGCCCACGTCGGCTCCGTCGGCCCGCATATGCAAACGGAACTGCGCCGCCGATTTGCCGAACATCCCTTGGTGGGTGAGGTCCGTGGCTGCGGTTTGATAGCGGCGGTCGAACTGGTGGCAGACACGGCCGGCCATAAGAATTTCGACCCCAAAGCCAAAGTGGGTGCTCGCCTGACCAGGCTCTGCGAGGAGAACGGCGTTATCGCCCGCGTGGTGTCGAACGATTCGCTGTGCTTCAGTCCGCCACTGGTGATCTCCACGGCGGAGATCGATGAGATGCTCGATCGCGTCGGCAAATCTCTGGAGAGCCTGACCGTGCAATTGAGGCGGGAGCAAATCGTGCCCGTGAACTGACCGCCTGGGGAAGTTGCACGTCACATCTCTTGCTGCTGCCTTTCCCGATCTACAAAGTGATCCTTATTGCTAACAACCCGGCTTTTCCAAAACACTTCCATTTCGACCGGAAATAACCGTCGTGGCGGAAGTAGCAGCCGTCTCGATTGCCTCCCGAACATCGACGATATCGCCCGGCTTCAGTGTCGAGACCAGACCTGCTCGATGTAAGGAACAGATCTCTGTTGATCACGCCATCGCGCGGGGCGCCATCAGTGAGGACGAACTGACGAAAAGCCCCGGTCTTCATCGACGAGGCTGGATGAAAACGAACATAGCCCGCACCCATGGGCGGTTCCCGCGCGGGCAACGCCTGATTGCCAAAGTCACCGCACGGGCACTGGAAGACGCTGACCTTCGTGGCAGCTCCGCTCCGTCACGGCATTGTCGCACCCTGCCTGCTGAGACAGCCAATCAAACGCCATCAGCTTCCTGGCTTGGGTCACGCAGTTCCTGGTGCCGACGCTGCGGCCAGGGCGATGTCGTCATCATGGAGGCCTCAGCAGCCACAAGCGCCGGCGATTCGCGCCGCCGGTGCGCTGCTGCTGTTAGCGAGTGACGTCCGGGAGGCTACGCGGTATGGCACATTCCCCAACACCGCCGCGGCGGTGGAGAAGCTGGTTAGGCGCCTGAGGCGAGCGAGCAGCGGACCATTGAGGCTTTCGCTCCGAAGCCGGCCCCCTGCGGCTGTGGTTTCTGGCCGACGGCGCCTATGTCAGCAAACCCGCCAGCGAAGGCACGGACTGGCGCGTCCACGGCCTGTTCGATCTCGCAAACGGCGGGTTTTCGTATCTTGAACTGACCGACTAACAGGGCGCTGGGTAAGGCCGCGCCTTCGATGATCCCGCACGAAGGTGGCGATCGGCGGAAGAACGACAAGTGCGACGCCGCCTGGCAGTCCTGCACGCGGCGGGCTGCTGAGTAGCCGTTCTCCTAGGGGCGGCGACGACAGTGAAGATCACACGACTGGATCAGAGTGCCTCGGACTTGCATGTGGCCGCTGCGCAAAGCGCAAATGCAAAAATTACCCGCCGCTTGCTGGCTTTGACGTTTGTTTTGGACGCCGCAGCCGCGGAGGCGGCGCGAAGTTGCGGTGAGTTTGGAGCATACCTATCGGCCAGGCGAAATGTTGTGGGTGGAAGGCGGGATCTGGGGGCAGATCGTGCAGATCAGCTGGCGATCTAACCAAATCGCAACATTGCACAACAGTATGCCTTGATCCGACATGAAGGAGATCCCTCTGGCAACGCCCAAAACCGGTTGAACCGAAGCCTTCGGCCCAATTCAGCCGCGCAACGCCGCGAATGGATGCTGCTCGGGCTCGTCCTCGACCGCCGGCATCTCCACGCCCGGAACTCCGCGGATAAGCGTCGAGGACCAGGCCGAGCTGTTCGGCAGCTGCCTCGCCCAGATCGATACCGTTGCCCTCAAAAGGGATTTCATCGTCCAATTCCGGATTTATGTCGTCCGTCTCCTGACCGACCGACACGAAGCGGACTTGGAACATCTCCTCAACCGGAGCGTCGAAATCGTCCAGGCTCACAACGCAGGTCTGCGTGACCTTTGCGCGCAACGCCCCGCGCGCAAGCACCACGTCTCGCCCGTCTCGAATTAAGTGGAAGGCGCAGGATATCGCGAGCACGGCCGGGAGATTCATTCGGACGGCAAGCGCGGCGCATTCGGCCGGTGTGGCCTCGACGGTCAAATCCAGACCATGCGGACCAATTCGTTCCAATGACAACGGTCGATAAAACTCGGGCGTCATCGCGCGGCCTCCGCTGCCGGCAGAAAAGCAATATCGCCACGCAGCATGGCCTCAATGCCCTGTTCGACAAGACAAGTAGCCTGGGCCCGAGCAATCCGCCGCAAGGCCGAAGCTGCTCCCATGGGAGCGTCCTCCCCACGCCAGAGGTTGCGGGTCAGGGAGTCCTCCAAGGCATATGCATCCTCCCACGCCGCGGCATAAGCAGCACTGCGGCCGTGAAAGGCTTCCCACATGGCTCGGTTGCGCTTGCCCACGGACATGTCGCCAACGCCCATTTCCCGCAGATTGACGTCCATATCCAGAAACATCGCGTCAAACACTGCCTGCGCCAGAGTCGGGCCTGGTGGGGGGGCGTCGCTCAACCGGCGAATAGTGAGGTAGACATACAGCCCGATGGCGTCGAATCGTCCGTCCAGCGTATCGGGTACCCCGAGTGTTGCGTAGAGAAAGGGATCGCGGGCCGCACTCACCGCAGCGCCATAAATTTTGAAGGCCGCGCGTTCTAGCTTGGCGCGCTTGCTAAGGAAATGTGCCACCCCTCCCCCATGATGCCATTGACACGGCCGAATGGGCCGCTACACGCAGCTATAGTAACACCGAGCGCTGATCCGACCAGCCGGTGATCAGGGCTCGCGGGAGTAAAAGTGAAAGTCGCGCCACGTCACTTGATGCTGATCGCCTGCCTGCTCCTGTCCTGCTGCGGCTGGCTAATGCCGGCACCTGTTTTGCGCGGCAACAAGGTGGACCCGGAGTCCCTAAAGGAACTGGTGCCCGGCACCTCTACCAAAGCCGACGTGTCCGCTGTCATCGGCTCGCCCACCGCGAGAGATGCATTCGACGACAATACCTGGCTATATATTAGCGAACTGACGCGTGAGCGTATCGGCCGCACCTTGGGAGAATTGAATCAGAACGTCGTTGTGATCAATTTTAACGAAAAGGGCGTGCTGACGAACGTTCACGAGTTGGACAAGGCCGATACGCTGCCGGTGAAGGTGATCGCTCGCACTACGCCCTCCCCAGGAACCGAGGCATCGTTCATGCAACAGCTTCTAGGCAACATTGGCCGCTTCAATCCTGCCGGCATCGTACCGACCGGAGGCACCGGGGCCTCAGGTGGTGGTTTGGGCGGATCCCCGGCGCAATGACGGTCTTGTTAGACCACTCTGGCTCAAACAAGTTTCTGGTAATCCTGCTTGAACGCCGTCATCAGTCTGATAACTGCCTCGGTGGGCCGGGGTAAAGACTGCCGGCATGACCTTGAGCGCCCGGCCGAACGCGATGGGTATCGACGAGCGTAAGCGCGACCATCCGTGCGCGAACATCCTTTAGGCGGATTTCGACGTCAGGCTGTGATCGCGCTGTGAGGCTCATTACGTGGGGCTGCCATTGTTTCGCGCGCCACACGGGACTGCCGCCAACAGTGTAGGCCAGCACCGCAGACAAAGAGGACGAACGTTCCGATCGCCATTGCCAGCATGCCACGCCAGTGGTCATCGTTCTGTCCGTTGATCACTGGAAAGAGGAATACAGCGGTAATCTCTAGTCTAGTGGATACTGATGTAGGTCAAACTTATCCCAAGGCGCCGGATGCGTCGCACAACCGCTGTGGCGGATGTCATTGTCGTTGCCGCGGCGGCAAGGAACGAGGTCTCTGCTTTGTAGCCAGGCACCATCCGTTCCAAGCCTGGACGGATCTCGCCTACCGTAGCCGGCATTTCGTAGCCGACGAAATTTCACCCTTTCACGCCTTGGAGCATCCGAGAATGACCTCAACTCTTCACGCCGACCAGATAGTGTTCGACGGCCTGATCGTTGCCAATTGGGGTCCGGACATCTTTCACGATATGCGGCGTGGCGGGCTCACCGCCGCGAACTGCACCTGCTGCATCTGGGAGGGATTCACAGACACCATGCGTAACGTCGCGCGCTGGAACGCTTGGTTTCGTGAATATCCCGACCTCGTCGTGAAGGCTCGGACAGTCGCCGACATTCGTAAGGCCAAGGCAAATGACCGGACCGCCGTCGTTCTGGGCTTCCAGAACGTCTCTGCATTTGAGGATCAGATTGGAGCCATACAGTTGTTCCGGGAATTGGGCGTCGGCATCGCGCAGATGGCCTATAACACGCAGAACCTCGTCGGATCAGGGTGCTACGAGAGCCGCGATGGCGGCCTTTCCGACTTCGGCCACGAAGTGTTGGCGGAGATGAATCGGGTCGGCATGCTGTGCGATCTCAGCCATGTTGGCCCCGTCACAACCCGCGACGTCATCCTGGCTTCGCGAATGCCGGTCTGCTTCTCGCATTGCCTTCCCGCAGCGTTGAAAACCCATCCTCGCAATAAATCGGACGAGGAATTGCGTTTCATCGCGGACCACGGCGGCTTCGTCGGTGTCACGATGTTCCCTCCTTTTTTGCCTAAAGGACCGGAATCGACTGTGGATGACTACGTTGCTGCGATCGAATACGTGGTCGGCGTGGTCGGCGAAGACGCCGTGGGCATCGGCTCTGATTTCACGCAGGGCTATGGGAAACCGTTCTTCGACTGGATCACCCACGACAAAGGCAGCGGCCGAAAGCTCACCGATTTCGGGAAGATCCGCAATCCGGCCGGGATGGACACCATCCGGGACTATCCCAATCTCACCTTTGCCATGCTACGCGCCGGCTGGACCGAGACCCGGATCCGCAAAATTATGGGTACTAATTGGCTTTGCCTGCTCGAAACCGTATGGGGTGAATGATCTCGCCCCTTAAGAGCGTACTTGGATCCGTTCTTCCAATTCGTAGCCGCCGTCAATGAAGGTCTTTTGGCCACAGCGGCGCGGTCTGTTCATTCCCCTGCGCAATTGCCCCATGACAATAGACAGGCATGTTCAGAAGCACTGAGATCGACAGATCGAGCGGATCCTAGCCGCTGCCTCATCCGCTTCGCGAGGCACTATCCCGGCCGATTTGGAAGCTGAACAACCGCTCCTTGCCCAATAAGAACACGCGGCCGCCGCGCGGGAACAGGCGGTTGATCGCGGGATCCCGTACATCCAGTCCGCCAGTATAGGCGCCGAAGGCCGGCATCATCAGGCGACGGCCGTCAAAAACGAAGCACGGCCGGCTGACCGACCCGGCCCGCGCCGGGATGGTCGCCTTGGGATGGTGGTGGCCAACGACTTCCCCCGGATCGGCGGAGGGGACGGCTTGATGGCGGAACACCACCGGGCCGGCGACGTGGGTTTCGACCCATGCCCCGCGTAGTCGGTCCGGAGGCGTTGGATCGTGGTTGCCCTGCACCCAGATGAACCGATGTGCCTCGGTCATGGCTTGCAGCCTGTGCTGCTCGGTCGCCGGCATGCGGCGGGACCCGAATGTATCGTGGAACGAGTCGCCCAAAGCGACCACGGTTCGGGGCGACCAGCGGCGCAACAGCAGTGTTAAACGATCAATGGTGGCATGGGTGTCCCACGGTGGCAGCAGCATGCCTCGGCGTGCGAAGGACGAGCCTTTCTCAAGGTGCAGATCGGACACCGCCAGCAGTTGCTGGTCCGGCCAGAACAGCGCCCCCATTGGGTCGAGCATCAGGCGCTCGCCGACCAGATGGATCGGTGCGGCAGTCACGACAACAGGTCTGATTGCCGCGCGGCCGGCTGTCGTGGCAGGTAGGTTTTCAGCCCACCGGTTGGCCGACGCGCTTGGTCGGCCCGGCGAATAGCTGGCATCGGCGGTGGCTCGGCCTTGCCGGTGGCTTCGGCAATGATAGCCTCGGCCTCAGCCAACATGGCTTCTTCGTCGGTCGTGGTTCGCACGCTCTCTCGCCCGATCTCCAGCAACACCGGCACGGCCAGCGGCGAAACCCGAGACAGCACCATGTGCACAATGTTTCCTCTTACCCGAGCGAGCATAGCGGCGATGCGGCCAACATCGATCAGACCGGAGGCCGCATCGGAGCGGGTCGCGCGCAGCAAGATGTGGTCCGGCTGGTGGCGGCGCAGCACCTCATAGATCAGGTCGCTGTTGACAGTCACCTGCCGGCGGCTCTTTTCCGACCGGGGCTGGTTGCGCTGGATCAGGCCGGCAATCACCGCGACATTTCGGAACGTGCGCTTCAGCATGGAACTGTCGGCCAGCCAGGACTCCAAGTCGTCACCGAGCATATCCTGATCGAACAGCGCGGCGACGTTGCGCGGTTGGTTGGCGGACCAAATGCCCAACACATAGTCTGTGGCGACAAAGCCGAGCGGGGCGTAGCCTGTGCGCTCCATGCGTTTGGTGATCAGCATAGCGAGGGTTCGGTGAGCGTTGCGGCCCTCGAAGCAGTAGGCGACCAGATACCAGCGGTCGCCTCGCGGAAACGTCTCGACCAATAGGTCGGTGCGGCCGGGCAGGCGGGAAACGCCGCGCTGCAGTTGCAGCCAGTCACGTACCTGGTCGGGGAACAAGTCCCATTTGTCCGGAGTTTGCAGCAGCCCGCGCACCCGGTCGGCGAGGTTCGTCGTAAGCGGCAACCGGCCGCCTTCATAAGCGGGGACCATGGGGTCGCCATCGCCGCCCTCCATGCACTCGGCGACCGTGTCACGCACCCGGACGAAGCGTAGCAGCCGGCCGGCGAACATGAAGGTGTCGCCGGGACGGAGCATATTGATGAAATATTCCTCGACCTCGCCGAGGGTGGGTCCAAATCCGCGCTTGCCTACCAGCCGGACCTTCAAAACGGGCGCTTCGACAATAGTGCCGATGTTCATCCGTAGCGTGGCGGCGGTGCGGGCGTTCCGAACATGCATCCGGCCTTCACTGTCACGAAACAGTTTTTTCCATTGATCGTAGGCGCTGAGAACATATCCGCCGTCCTCGACGAAGCGCAGCACGTCGTCGAAATCGGCGCGGGTCAGGGTGGCATAAGGGGCGGTTGTCGTAACTTCCGAGTAGATCTCTCCGGAGCAGAACGGGGCGCTGCAGGCCAGGGCGAGGAGGTGCTGGGCCAGAACATCCAAACCGCCGTGTCGGGGCGGGTCGCCGTCCAGTTCGCGCCCACTGACGCCCAAGATCGCCGCCTCGCATTCCAGGACCTCGAAGCGGTTGGCGGGGACCAGGATGGCTTTGGACGCCTCGTCCATGCGGTGGTTGGCGCGGCCTACACGTTGCAACAGCCGGGAGACCCCTTTGGGCGCACCGATCTGGATAACCTGATCAACCCCGCCCCAATCGATCCCCAGGTCCAGCGAGGAGGTTGCCACCACAGCGCGCAGGCTGCCGGAGGCCATGGCGGCCTCGACTTTGCGGCGCTGTTCGACTTCCAGCGAGCCATGGTGGAGGGCGATCGGAAGGGTGGCGTCATTCAACCTCCACAACGCCTGGAACATAAGTTCGGCCTGGGCGCGGGTGTTGACGAAGACGATTGTCATACCAGCGTTTTTGATGTGCTCCATCACCTGGGCCGCGGCTTCCAGGCCCATGTGGCCAGACCAGGAGAGGCGACCCTCCGGCAAGATCATCCGAAGTTCGGGTGGGGTTCCATCGGCCACCTCGATGCGTCTAGTGGCGCCAGTGTAGGCCTGGATGGCGTCGGGATAGGCGACGGTGGCGGACAAACCGACGCGTCGGGCTTTGGGCGCGAGGGTGCCCAAGCGGGAGACGCCCAGGGCGAGTTGATCGCCGCGCTTGGTGCCAGCGAGCGCGTGGACCTCGTCCATGACGACACAGGCGAGGGAGCCAAAAAAGTCCGGGGCGTCCGGCAGCGAGAGCAGGACGGCAAGGCTCTCCGGCGTCGTAAGAAGTATGTGCGGCGGGGCGGCTCTTTGGCGGGCGCGGCGGTTGGCAGGGGTGTCTCCAGTGCGGGCCTCGATGGTGATGGGCAGGCCCATGTCCAGGACTGGGCGGGTCAGGTTGCGAGCGATATCGGTAGCGAGGGCCTTCAGCGGGCTGACGTAGAGCGTGTGCAGGCCAGGTCGCGGGTTGCTCGCGAGATCAACGAGGCTGGGAAGGAAACCGGCAAGCGTCTTGCCGCCGCCGGTAGGCGCGATCAACAGGACGCTTTCTCCGGCCGTCGCAGCGTCCAGGATGGCGAGCTGATGCGGCCGAGGGGTCCAGCCCTGCGCGGTGAACCACGCTGCAAATGGTTCCGGTAATGTTCCTGCCATAGCCGGAGCATAAGCACGCGCGGGCAGCAGGGGCAATGGGTTCCAAGTTTAAATTGAATTGGTGCAACCTCTTCGGGCGGACGATCTTAGCTTGTAGGACATTCCGCGAAGCGTTCTGGTCGGTTTGATGCCGCGGGATGTATCTCTATCGAGCCGTCGACACCCACGGCCAGACGATCGAACTTTCTCTCTCGACCGAGCGGTGATCTGAGGCTGCGAAGCGGTCGCGAAGGGCCCTGGAGCAGTCTCATACAGTCAAATCCGCACACCATCACGGTAGACAAGAATGTGACCTATCGGAGTGCCGCCACTGAGACAAAGATGGGCGGCGAGCTCTGGCGTCGATCCCCATTGCAACTGGTGCAAATACCTGAACAACATCATGATCAAGATCACCGGCGGTGAACCTAAGCCCGCCAGTTGTGGAATTTGCCGCCAACGACTTGTGGCGAAAAGACACCCAACGATATCGGTTGAGGCGCGCGCACCTTGCCAGCGGGGCTAACTGCTCCGCGTCTTGCCGCAGTTGAGCCGGGAAGCCAATGACGCTGCGTACGCCGAACCTGATCGGCTCGACCGTTATGCCTGCTGGCAGATCCAGCCGGCGACCGTGAGATTGCGGCTGTCGCCAAAGCTGAAGGCGTTGGGGTGACCCCGGGCCGCGGAGCGGCTGCGGTAACGCCAGAGACGCGATCAGCGTCCTTGCCGCCGGAAGCTCACCTAGCGCGCGTCACATCGC
The DNA here is from genome assembly GCA_963772355.1 of uncultured Alphaproteobacteria bacterium. Lineage (GTDB taxonomy): Bacteria > Pseudomonadota > Alphaproteobacteria > Acetobacterales > Acetobacteraceae > Rhodopila. The sequence continues at coordinate 232,851 of CAVYXX010000136.1, forward strand.
GAAAACTTCCCGGACATCGCAGAAACCACGCCGGGGTCTCCATGTTCGGCGACCCTTAAGGCGGAAATCGAAACGCTCCCCGCCGACGACATCGCGGTCACCGTCCTGACCAGCATTATAAGCCGCCGTCCTGTTTATCTGCTGGTCCATGCGGGCAGTTTGGGAGTGATCGAAGGACCGCAGCACCGAGCCCACCTCGCACTACTTTGAATTTGGCCTCGCGCCAATCTCGATGCGACACGCGGCCTCGGCCACGCCATCGAGCGCAACGTCTGTGAGGAGCACGGGATCATAGAACTTGACGCGAAGCCGTCACGACTGTCACGCTCAGGAGGAAATCGCCCGGTTGAGCTGCCGATCGGTCCCTGGCTGCGGATCGCGTCCAAACATACTCGCATGACCGCCGCTTTGCGTGACCGATATTTCGTATTCGATAGCGAACAGGACGTTGTCGCGGTATGGCATCGGGTGAACGGCTGGCAAACTTGCGCCTTTCACAGCCGCGCCCAATGTGGCTACATCGGACCTGACAATCGTATCAGCCTTAGAAAGGAGTGGTGTCTTCCAGCAGTCTGGTCCTGATGATTGGGGGCCGTTTCCGGGGTCCTCCGCGCCAGTCTCACCGGTTCTAGCACTGGTGGGTTTCGTTGGCCTATCCCTGTTGGTCGGGGTCGTCGATGGATCGATGACAGCGCGAGCGATCCATACTTGGTATACTAGGCTCACTGCTCCACCGGGCACCCCGCCGAACTGGGTCGTTGCGCCGGTCTGGGCGGCACTGTATCTCATGATAGGAATCGCCGCTTGGCTGGTGTGGCGGCGCATTGGCGCCGCCCGTCCACTGCGGCTTTGGGGGTGGCAGCTTGCTGCCAACGCGCTGTGGGCGCCGTTTTTCTTCGGCCTCCGCAGCCCCGCCTTGGCAATGGTCGCAATTGTCATCTTACTAATTCTGATTGCGATGACGATCAGAGGATTCCGTCAAGTGCAGCGCCCCGCGGCGGTCTTGATGCTTCCATATGGCGCATGGTGCCTCTACGCCGCCTATCTCAACGCCGGATTCTTGCTGCTCAACCGCAGCTGATCAGCCCATATGGGTTGCGGTTTTCCCTTTGTTTATGGCGAGCCTCTGCCCCCGCGCGGGTAATGTGCATGCGCGTATCGGCCGCGGGACCGACCGTCGGCCGCAGTTTCGGGGCGCTGGTCGTGCCTCAGCAAACCCCCGGCCTCTGACCGAGGTGGCAAGTGGCGAATTATCTGCCGGCGGGGCATTTTATACCCCGACCTCTGGGGAACCCGAAAAGCCCCTTCCGAATCAGTTCCGCCGCGATCGTTGCACGATCCGTGCCCGCTTCCTTGACCCCGCATCGCGTAGCGACCTGATCGACCTGGGTCGCGATGGGTGCATGGCTCATCGACTGGCCGGGCGTGCCAACGCGCTGGTGTTGCTGGATGATGGGATGAGCTGTGGTGAAGTCGCTAAGGTCCTGTTGTTGGACGACGACACCGTCCGTATCTCGCATCGGCTGTACAAAGACGAGGGCATCGAAGGCCTGGCGAGTTTTGGTTGACGGCAGCACGTGCCCGCCTGAGCGATGTAGCAAAACAAACTGAAGAGCCTGGATCGCCGCGACGCTGCCTAGGACAACCCGCGAGGTCGGCGCCTGAATCGAGACCGAAGCAAGCGAAGCGCGACAAATTGATCAAGCATGAAAATACATCGTCCGCCACGGCAGAGACATGCCAGAGGTCGCGGACTGCGCTGGCAGTCGTCGGTGCCCAGCCGGGATAACACCGGCGCGGTATAAGGTTCGTCGGCGATAACTATTTTCGGGCTGCACAGTCACGCCGGTCGTGGTCTAGAAGGCAGCCATCTCAACTATAGTGATCGTTGACGCCATGAAGGTTTTCGTGACACGGACCTCCTCCAATCCTGCTGCGGGCGGATTGCGACTCTACGTGCTGGCGCTGGGTGGGGTGCTGAGCTTCGCCGCGCCCGCTCCGACGTGGGCGCAAGTGGGCGGGCTCGGGCAGCCTGGGGGGGGGCTCGGGCAGACTGGGGGCGGGCATTCTCAGATGCCGCGGTCTGAGCCTGAGCCGCCCCCATTGCCAGCACCCGATGCCGTTCCCGGCGCCAAAGCACGGTCGCCTGCCGCGCCAGCGACGCACGCCCCGACGGACCTGCAACCCACTGACGCCTTGTTCGACGCGATCAACCGTGGCGATATCGCCGCCGCCCGCGATGCGCTGAGCCGCGGTGCCGACATGGATGAAGTCAAGTGCTGGGGATGACCCCAATGGAGTTGTCTGTCGATCTCGGACGTAACGACATCTCGTTCCTGCTTCTGTCGATGCGGGGCGAGGATACCGGTCGGGGTTCCCGCGCAGTTGGACACGACGTCGCGGAAGGGTCGACGCGAGGCCAGGCGCCGACCAAGGGCGCGACGGTCGCAAAGGCTTCCGCTGGGACCAAAGCAATTGCGCCGATGACTCCTGTCGTTCCGCGCTCGGCGGCGAAACCGAAGATGTTCGCCAATGACGGGGGCACCCCGGTGCCAAGCGTGGGTTTTTTGGGCTTCGACCCGCGGTCATCGAATTAAGCGCTTCCAAATCGATAGGAAGCGGCTGCCTATTCGAAATGTTTTTTCGTAGCGTGAGGCAGCCGGCAACCGCGCTCGGCACCGCGCGATTGGCTAGCCGATAGCCGCTGACCCAGTGGGGTGGTCCCCATTCGTTGGACAGGAATCCGGGTGGGGTTAAAGAGACTCTCACCAGTCCCAATTCCCTCGACCCGTGCGCGGGGGCAACGAAGTTATAGCGCCTGTTCTAATTCGATCCCTTTCTTGCGGCTGATGATGGGCGTGTGGGGATGTGGTCGACGCGGTGGCGTTGTCCACGTATCCACAGGATCGCGCCGCCTGGAACACTTCGCATGGCGTCCGATAACCCAGGGCCCGATGCAGGCGCTCGTCGTTGTAAAACCTCAGCCAACCGCCGATGCCACAGCGCCTCCGGGACCGAGGCGTAGGCCTTGATGTAGATGTCCTCATACTTCAAGCTACGCCACAGCCACTCGATGAAAATGTTGTCGAGGTAACGACCTTTGCTGTCCATGATGATGCGAACACCGCTGGCCGCCAGCACGCCGGCGAACGCGGCACTGGTGAACTGCACGCCCTGGATCGGAGTCGAAAATTTCGGGCGAACCATGCCGATCCAGCGCCTCCTGTAAGGCTTCGACACAGAACCCGGTGTCCACGCCAGTCGACAAACGCCAGGCGAGAATCCGGCGGCTGAACTCTTCACCGTGACCAGGCACACGGACCCCTTCGGCCCAGTGGCACATACGTGAGATCGGCGCACCACACTTGATTCGACCGGTCAATCGCCAGGTTGCGCAAAAGGTGAGGATAAACAACATGATCCGGGTGAAGGCGGCTGGTGTTCGGCTTCTGGTAGATCGCCTCGATCCGCATCAACCGCATTAGAGTCGCACCCGCTTGCGGTTCACCACCCAACCATCCCGCCGCGGCGACACTGCGCCACGATCGACAACTGATCGTCGGCTCGGTGGACCGGCGACAGCCGTGCGACCTGGTTAATGGACAAGACCTTTTGCGAAAAAAATCCCGCTCGACTGTCAATTCGCCGATCTTCTCGGTTACAGCTTGGCCAACCGCGGCATCATCGGCGATGGCGCTGTCCGAGGTAACGCCCTTGCCTCTGGCAAACAGTGAGCCGACCCCGTCGATGACCGTCTTCTTCCAGGCATGGATTTGCTGGCACGGACGCCAAACCGGCTCGACAGCGCCGCCACCGTACTGTCCGCGCAAACCGCTGCCAGTGCCGCCGTAGCCTTGAAATCAACCCCGTGCTTTTTGCGAACATTCGCTATCTGTAACCCCTGGCCACCAGGCCGTTTAGGGGCGTGCGTCTCTCTTATCTACCTGTCCAGGATTTGGGGACCACGTCACTAAGGTCGTTCATGGCTGGTTCTTCACTTCGTTGAATCCCGACACGATCAATGGTCCAGATCGAAGTGCACCAATTGAAGGGTCAGGCGGGGATAGCAAGCGCCCCTCAATTTCCGCAAGCCGGCGCACTTACCGTTCCGTCGTAAAGTTCAAATCCAATCTCTTGTTCCAAAGCTGCACGCCGCCGGTGATACCCGCCTCATTGGCTACCACCCGCATGTTCGGCGCTAACTCGAGGTCCACCTGCTTGGCATTACCGCATCCAATGTGTAACATATCGAACCCCACCAACGTCGTTATGCAAGCCAGCACCCATCGCAACTTACGTTCCAGCGAGCCCGCCCGACCTCCTTCAAGGCGACGTGGCCGATGAACTGGTCGTAAGTCTTGCCCTTGTGGACAGGGTGCTGGCTAGTTCGAGATGTGGCGCAAGGCGGCCATCCTGGAACAGCCCAAAGCCCATCCCGGTGCCCAGGGTGATCACGCATTCCAGACCGGTGGTGGTGATGACGCCCAGTTCCTGCACCTCAGCGTCGTTCAGCATGCGTGTTGGCTTGCCCAGCTTGTCTGTGAGCGACGATGTCAACGGGAAGTGTCGCCATGCCGGCGTGCCAAGATTCGGCGCCGTCAGCACCTGCCCATTTCGCACTACCCCGGGAAACCCAACCGAAACCCGGTCAAAAGCACCGAGCGGCATCGCCAAATCTACCAGTGCATCGACAACCTTTTGAGGAGTTGGGTTCGGCGGCGTCTCGACTCAATTCGGTCCGGCGATCATCGTGCCATGCCGGTCGAGCAATCCGGCTTTCAGTTTCGTGCCGCCGATATCTATAGCTAGCGTCAGGGATTTCGGCCACGTAAGGGATCGGCATTGACGTCCATAGATCGCTGTCCTCTACAGAGTGGCAGATAGGGCATTATGAGTAGTTGCGAAAGGTCAGCGCGACCGCAAAACCCGCCAGATTGCGTCGGCTGTCCTAACCTCCCGAAGGCGATCGGGTTTTCCCGCGCGCAAGTCACCTGAACTGGTGCAGGACCCGATGTCGTGGCCCCTCCCTATATACTTGTTAGGGTGAGCGGCATCGAGGATCTGCGGCGGATAGCCCGGCCCTCGGTGACACGACCGGCAGGCGCAACAGGGTCAGCGGCAGCATCGGTGCGTTTACGTGCGACACGAGGGGCACCCCAGGCCTCAACCTCCAAGGCAGCAGTTCGATCATCGAAATCTGCTTCCCCATACGCCCCGCGGCCGCTGCCATGAGACGGGTGCCGTCACCTAGGCCGGAAACATGGAGAACTCGCCAGCGATGGCGACATGCCCGGGACCTGCCCCAAATGGGCTCTCGGTGCGGCCAAGCCGGCGGGTTTTGGGGACCAGGCGGAGCCGGGTGGCGGGTATGCCACGCCGAACTGCATGGGAGGCACTGGGGATGAAGGACTATATTATTCGGCCCATTATCCAACCGCGCGCGCTGCTGGTCCTCATTCATGACGACGTCCAGCCGCCAGTGCAGCCGGTTCTCGACGCCCCAATGGGCCCGAATCACGTCCAGGAAACGCTCGCCGCTCAACGCGGTGCTGAGCAGATAATACGCTGTCTCACGTGTGGTTTTGCCGTGCGTTTCGCGCATCCGTTCCACCTTGCCGATGGCTCTGAGGCCCGGCCAATCATGATTTTCCTGAAGCCAGCCGATGTCGGTTGAAACGCTGGCGGTGCGGGTCTCGATCCGCCCGTGATCCCCATCGACCGTTTGCGCGGTAACGCCGTCCGCCCAGGCTGGATCGTCGAGAAACAGCCTGACATCGTCATGCAACGTCGCCTGATTTCCTTTCAGCGCCAGGGCATAATCGCCGCCCTGATCGACGATCTGTTGCGCGATGGCGCGTTGGCAATTAAGTGCATCGACCGTGACGATGGTGCCTTTCAGCGACAGCATCGCAAGCAGTTTCGGCACCGCGGTGATCTCGTTCGACTTCGCATCCGTAGCGATCTGGCCAAGCACCATGCGTTGCTCGCATCCCCAGGCACTGACCATATGCAGCGCTGATTTACCGCTGGCATGGTCGTGCGAGCGGCGTAGAACCTTGCCATCGATGGCCACAACGCCTTGACATTGTTGCGAAAACACCGCCATGAACCGCTGAAAAGCAGCCCCGAACGGCGCAGGATCCAGCAAACGGAACAGCCGGCTGAAGGTGTCGTGGCTTGGCACGCCGTTGGGCAGCCGCAGAAAGCCGCGAAGTAATGGCTCCTTCGCCTTGGCGAATGCCGCCATGTCCATGGCGTTCTCGCCCGCCGCAGATCACCGAACACAGCGCGATCATCAGGAGGTCGTGCAGGTGATGCAGCGTGGCATTCCCGGTTCGTGGGTCTTCAAGACCCTCCCAGCATGCGCCAAACTCTTCCAACGTAGCCTCCCGACGTGAGTTTCTCAGGCCATCGCGTAGAGTCGATCTGCTTCGAGCCGGGCAAGAGGGAATCGGAGGTCAAGCAAATTCGAAATGCGACTCCCCTGGATGAAGGACGTCGCTTGGTATGCAAGGACAGACGATTTCTATATTATTGGTAATCTTGGACGGAGATTAATATCTGCTTAAAGCCAACCTGAGCTTTAAGTGTCGGTCGGATCGTAGCTTGCGCGATAGGGGCCGAGGGCGATACTCCGGGGCGCAAAAAAATCTGGAAGTCCCGCGATGGCCGTCAAGGATGTGAAAAAGGTCGTTCTCGCCTATTCGGGCGGGTTAGACACCAGCGTGATCCTACGCTGGCTACAAACAACCTATGGCTGCGAGGTGGTGACCTTCACGGCCGACCTCGGACAGGGCGAAGAATTGGGGCCGGCGCGCAAGAAAGCCGAGATGTTCGGGGTGAAGGAGATCTTCGTCGACGACTTGCGTGAAGAATTTGTCCATGACTTTGTTTTTCCGATGTTCCGCGCTAATACGCTGTACGAGGGGCAATATTTGCTGGGGACGTCGATTGCGCGCCCGTTGATCGCGCAGAGGCAGATTGAAATCGCTGAACAGGTGGGCGCTGATACGGTGGCGCATGGGGCGACCGGCAAGGGCAACGACCAAGTGAGGTTCGAACTGTCCTATTACGCCCTGAAGCCGGACATCAAGATAATCGCGCCATGGCGGGAATGGGATTTGACCAGTCGGACGCGACTGATCGAGTTCGCGGAGAAGCATCAAATTCCGATTGCCAAGGACAAGCGCGGCGAGGCTCCCTTCAGCGTGGACGCAAATCTGCTGCACTCCTCCTCAGAGGGAAAGCTTCTGGAAGATCCCGGCGAGGAGGCGGATGAGATTGTCTATCAGCGCACCGTCCGGCCGGAGGACGCGCCCGACAAGGTAACGGTCGTCTCGGTGGATTTCGTTGGTGGAGATCCGGTGGCGATCAATGGGGTGACGCTGTCTCCGGCCTCGATTTTGACGCAGCTCAATGAGCTTGGGAAGGCGAATGGGATCGGACGGCTAGATCTGGTGGAGAATCGCTTTGTCGGCATGAAATCCCGGGGGGTGTATGAGACGCCGGGGGGCACGATCCTGCTGGCCGCGCACCGTGGGATTGAGAGCATCACGCTGGATCGCGAGGCGGCGCACCTGAAGGACAGCCTAATGCCTCGGTATGCAGAGCTGATCTACAACGGCTTCTGGTTCAGCCCGGAGCGTCGCATGCTGCAGGCGCTGATCGACGCCAGCCAGCACAGCGTGACGGGACGAGTACGTCTGAAACTCTACAAGGGAAATGTTGCCTGCATTGGGCGAGAAAGCCCGAACAGTCTCTATTCGTCGAAGGTTGTCACGTTTGAGGACGATCAGGGCGCTTATAACCAGGTCGACGCACAGGGATTCATCAAGCTGAACGCGCTGCGGCTGCGGCTGGGGGCGATGGCGGGGCGGCGAGGTGGGGTTTTGTAACCGCGTTCGCCGCAGGCGTCGAGGAGATAGCGCGCGCCGCTTCGAGTCATTATGTACAGGGCGATTCGGGTGGATTGGTCTGAGCAAACCGCGTGAAATCGTCCCTTTCGTTTCGTCCGATTTCAGCGCAGGTTGCTGCGCCCGATGCCGCTCGGAGTTGCATGCCGTGTATGTCCCCGCCCATTTCACCGAATACCGCATCGCGGTTCTACATGAACTGATTCATGCGAGCACCCTCGCTACGTTGGTATCGATGACCGCTGACGGGATGATCGCCAGCCATGTGCCGTTGATGCTTGATCCCGATCCGGCCCCTTATGGTACTCTGATCGGGCATCTGGCGAAGGCCAACCCTCATGCTACGGCGGCTAACGCGCGTGTGCAGACGCTGGTGATCTTCCACGGGCCGGACGGTTACATAACTCCTTCGTATTACGCGGCGAAACAGGAGCACGGGAAAGTTGTGCCGACGTGGAACTACGCCGCGATACACGCCTATGGCGCGTTGGAGGCGTTCGACAACCCCGCCCGGTTGCTGGAGGTGGTAACGCGGCTGACTCGGCGGCACGAGAAGACGCGAACCAAGCCCTGGGCTGTTTCTGACGCACCCGAGGACTTTGTTCAAAACATGTTGCGTGGCATCGTCGGCATCGCGCTACCAATCATGCGGCTGGAGGGCAAAGTGAAGATGAGCCAGAACCGTCCGGCCGCGGATGTCGCAGGGGTGATCGACGGGTTGCGGCAGGACGGGCAGGATGCGCTGGCAAGCGAGGTAGTCCGCGCAACGGCTGGTTAGTGCTAGACATCAAACCGTGGCTCCCGGGGGCCGTGGTGTCGCTGGCCTCGTTGTTCGGAAGGGTGCGGCCTGGCGCCCGCGGAGGTTCAATCAAGCCCTAGCGTCCGGCCAGGATATCCGGCGGCGTCGAAATAGCGGCTGTTGCCGATCGTTTGAAATTTGAGCTCCGTCACGCGCCCGAAATCATCTGGCGGCGATCTCAGCACCCCGGCTTTGGCCGAATTCGGCCCTCCATTCACCAACGCCTCTGTTATCACGCGCCCGGTCAGTTTGCCCTTGTCCTTCGCTTTGAGGCCCAGCAACACGGACGATTGTCTTGCCAAGATCTGCCGTGCTGACCGGCGCCGCGTCGTCGTAACCCTGCCGGAAATCTGGTCCCACGGCCGCCATCACGCTGCGCGTGTCAGCTCGGCTAAAACTGCCGGCTATGCCCTGGCCTTGTTGCAGAGGGGTGTCGGCAACCACCACCCCGCACGCAGTAGGATCAGCGCAACCAACGGAAAAACTTCGGAAGTTTAATACGATGGAGGGCGTTGGGGTTACCGCCGACCCTTCAAGCGCCACCGCCGGTAGCGGCAGTGTGCCGGCGATCGAGCCGAAGCGCGTATTGACAAAGATGCCACTCGTGTAGTCCTGCGCTGACAGGGCCTGCACGATGCGCTCGGCCATAAGTTTGTCCGGGCTGGTTACGTAGATCAGATCCGAGCCGCCGTTGGCCACGACAACTACCTCCGGTTGCGCTGCCGAGTCGCCGATCAGGCCATTGCCGCGAGCCGGAAAGCTGCCGTCCGGGACAGCGAGGTTCTTGGCGTCGCCGGTTGCATCTGGGTCGAACAGACCCATACGCAGGCGATGCGCGAGGTCGATCGCGACGAACCCCGGAGGCAGCAGACCTGGCGGCACGGCCGGGTAAGACCGCGTGGCGGCGTAACTTGTGGCACTCTCCTTCGATATCGTTGATAAGCCGTGATCGGACGCAAGGATGATGTCCGTGGTGGCTATAAGGCCTTGCTCATTTAGGGACGCGAGCAGCCTTGCGAGGTTGGCATCAGCGTTGCGGATCGCCAGCAGGGAGGTGAGTCCGTTGATCCCCGGGAGCAGCCGCATCAGCGAGTCGCCCTGATTATGCTGCGTGCCATCTGGGTCCCGGGACCAGAACACCATGACGAACGGCTTGTGCCGATCCTTGAGGCTCGGCAGTGTCGCCAGTGCAGCGACATCGGTGAACCACTTCTGTTGGTCGACATTGGCTGCCAGTGTTCCCGGATGCACCGCATCGCCGGGCTGACCGTTGTCGCCACGAGACGGTGCGCCATTGGCCAAGCCAAATTCCTGGAAGGCGATCTGCATTTCGGAAGCAATCGGAATGCCGCCGGGCTGACCAGTCTGGTCGTCGATGATCATCGTCTGCTGCGCGGTACGGTCCGTGTGGTCGAAAATGAGGCTGGGACCGAGCTTGCCGATCGCGGCGGTGGAAATCCCGTAAGCGACCGCGGTGCGAAGGATGGATTCCTCGTTCAGATAGTTGCCGCCAAAATGGGCATCGGCATCGCCCAGCACGATATCGCTTTCGAGCAAAGGGGTCGAGCTGCCCCCGGCGCTCGGCACGGGGAAGCCAGCGTAGATCGCGTTTCCGAAGTTGCCGGTGTCGCCCGGCATGTGGCCAGTGGCGATAGACGCGGCGTTAACCGTGGTTAGCGTTGGGAAAATGGCGTGGGTGTTAGAGAACGTGACGCCTCGCTTGAGCAGCGCAGCCATGGCCGGCGTCGTCTGCTCGTTGATCATGCCTGGCCGCAATCCGTCGGCCACGAACAGCAACACATTGTGGGGTTTTGGCGGCTCCGCGGCGATAGCCGTCGTGGCCAGTATAGATGCGATGATCAGTGACTTGATCAGCCGACTCATGGGGAAACCTCCGATTCGGCGGAGGAAGCCAAATTGAGGCCGGGCGAGTCTAGCATTTGATGTCGGCCGGCAGGGTCGGTCGCAGCCGGCCGACGCGTTTATGTGCTGGATGAATTGAACGTGCCGCCGTCCAGCAGCAAATTCTGTCCCACGAGGAAGGAGATCTTGGCCGAACACAGGAACGCACAGGCGTCGCCGAACTCTGCGGGGTCGCCGGCGCGTCCAGCCGGGGTGTGCGCCTGCCGCTCCTGCACGATCTCATCCACGGGCCGGTTGCTCTTGCGCGCGATCTCCTGAAAGCCGCCGCGCAGGCGGTCGGTCAAGAACGGGCCCGGGAGGAGGTTGTTGATCACCACGTTATGCTTCGCCACCTGCCGGGCGAGGCCGGCGACGAAGCCGGTCAGGCCAGCGCGGGCGCCGTTGCTCATGCCCAGCTCGGGAATCGGCGATACCACCGAGGCCGAGGTGATATTCACGATGCGGCCGAACTTTCGATCGATCATGCCGTCGATGACCGACTTGATCAAAAAGATGGGCGCCAGCATGTTGGCGTCGACCGCCGCGATCCACATATCGCGATCCCATTCGCGAAAATCGCCTCGTGGCGGGCCGCCGTTGTTGTTCACCAAGATATCTGGCGCGGCACAGGCTGCCAGCGCCGCCGCGCGTCCAGCCTCGCTGGTTATGTCGCCGGCTACCGCGGTGACTTTGGCGCCGGTTAGTTGACGAATTTCCGCTGCGGTCTGCTCAAGTGCGGAGGCGGTGCGGGCGGTGATGACCAACTCCACCCCTTCCCTCGCCAGGGACATCGCACAAGCTTTGCCGAGCCCTTTGCTGGCGGCGCAGACGATGGCTTTCTTGCCCTGAAGTCCAAGATCCATGGATTGTTCCTCGCTTTGGTGACGGCTTCAAACGGCATATTGCAAAACACTCTACCCACGAAACAACGGCTCGCCTACGGTGGCATGTTGCATTCACATGGCAGCGATGTAAGAGATGAGACATTAATCCGCAGTCTGGCGTCGTGCTTATATAGCTGGTGGCCTCGGGTCGGCTCCGTTGTTAAACTCAAAGCAGGGTGGTTCGATGAAAATCACAGGCATCGGCGCCGCCGTGATGATGGGCAGCAGCTTTGCTGTGGGTCTAGCGCTTGGGCCAGGTTGGGGCCCGGCTCGATTGTTTGTGCCGGCCGTCGCAGAAGCATCTGATTCGCAGCAAATTCCGCGCTTATTATCGCTTTTCAGCAACGTGATGGCGCGCGCGCAGTCCGATTACGTCGAGCCGGTAACTGCGCGTACGCTGGTTGAAAACGCAATGAACGGCATGCTGACAGGGCTCGACCCGCACAGTTCCTACATGAATGAACAAGAATGGCAGGAGATGGAGAGCGAGACGTCGGGCCACTTCGGCGGCATCGGGCTGGAGTTGACCGATAAAGGTGGCATGCTGCAGGTGATCAGCCCAATCGACGGGACGCCAGCGGCTGAGGCTGGAATCAAGCCAGGCGACCTGATCACCTCGGTCAACGGCAAGTCCATCGAGGGTGTCAGCCTGAATGACGCGGTTGCCGAAATGAGAGGTCCGCCGAACACCAAGGTTGGACTGATCCTCAAGCGTGAGGGCCTGGACTCTCCGATCACGCTCACGTTGGTCCGGCAGGTCATTCATATCCATACGGTGAAGAGTCAGTTAATGGGCGATGTCGGGGTGATCCGGATCAGCGAGTTCACCGAGCAGACCGACAACGGCGTGCGGGCGGCGATAAAGTCACTGCGAGCCGAGTCCACGGGACGGTTGCGCGCACTGATCATCGATCTGCGTAATGATCCGGGGGGTCTGCTGGACCAAGCGATCGCGGTGTCGAACGACTTCCTTGATAGCGGCGGCATCGTCTCAACTCGCGGCCGGCATTTGGATGATAACCAAAGTTGGTCGGCTAAACGGGGCCACGATATATCCGGGGGCCTGCCGATCGTGGTGCTGACGAGTAATGGTACAGCGTCGGCGGCCGAGATCGTGGCGGGCGCTCTGCAGGACAACCGACGCGCATTAGTGCTGGGCACACGGTCGTTCGGCAAAGGTTCGGTGCAGACCTTGTTCCCGCTGCAAGGTGACGGTGCGATCCGGCTGACGACGGCGAGGTACTACACGCCGTCCGGACGGTCTATCCAGGGTATCGGTATCACGCCAAACGTCGAGGTGGAAGAAACCCGCACGCCGGCGCCGCATTTCGGACCCGAGCGCGAGGCTGATCTGCGTCACATCCTGACAAACGACGGGGGATCCCCTCCGGCCGCCGCCCCTCCAACTGCCGACCTGCCCGCGGTGGCGCAACAGATCCCGAGGCTGCCGCCGGTTGGCTGGCCAAAGTTGGACCCGACGAAGCCCGCAACGGATTTCCAACTGCAGCAAGGGCTAGTGCTGGTGCGTGCCATGGCCGCTGGGCCGGTGGCGGCCTCGCGGTAGAAGGTCAAGCTCTCTTCCGACTTGGTTCGACCACATCAACTGGTTGTGGAGAGCGGGGAGGCTCTGCGCCAAATAGGATAGAGGGATGATTAGTTAAAACGGCGATCCCGAGGGGTAGTTACAACTCCCACCTGTCTGCGTTTGGCCTTCACCACAACTTCCGCCAGAATGTTCAAAAATGAGCAGGAGGAAACAGACCATGGGCGTTACCGCCACTTTGTCCGCGTTTGCCGCTGATATTCGGCTTGACGCATTGCCGCCCGAGGTAGTCAACCGTGCGCGTTTCCTGGTCCTCGACCTCGTCGGAAACATTGTCCGCGCCCGCTATGACGCCGAAAGCACCCCGTCATTCCTCGCGGCAACCAGAGCGATGGGGATGGCCGCTGGGAATTCCGGCGTGTTCGGCGACGCGGCGCGCTACACTCCGGCTGGGGCGGCTTTTCTGAATGGCGCATTGGCCCACTCGCTGGACTTTGACGACACTCACGCCGCCGGATCGCTGCATCCCGGCGCGCCGGTCATTCCAGCCGCGCTGGCGGCGGGCGAAATGGCCGGAGCTTCGGGCGCCGATGTTCTGGCGGCGATAATCGCCGGGTATGAGGTCACTTGCCGAGTTGCCCTGGCGTTGCCGGCCGGGGAGCATTACGATCGTGGCTACCATCCCACCGCGACATGCGGAGCGTTTGGGGCGGCCGCGGCGGCTGCACGAGTTTTCAATTTGGACGCCAACGGTGTCTCCAGCGCACTCGGCACGGTGCTGTCGCAAACGGCGGGCAGCCTGCAGTTCCTTGCCAACGGCGCCTGGACCAAGCGATTCCAGGTCGGTTGGGCTGCGCTGAATGGCTTAATGGCCGCCACCCTGGTCCAGGAAGGGTTCAAGGGCGCCTCCGAGGCGTTAGAGGGCAAACACGGATTTATGCGGGCGTATGCGCCGAGTCCGACGCCGGAGCGGGCACTTCAGGATTTGGGTGAGGTATGGGAACTGATGAACACAGCGGTAAAGCCGTACCCGTCATGTCGATATGGTCATGCTGGAATCGACGCGGCACTTGCGCTGCGAGCGGCAAATGATATCAAGCCGTCGGAGGTAACCCACGTCCGCCTTGGGCTGCCGAGGGCGGGCATGCTGCTCATCGGGGCTCCGGCGGAGCAGAAATCGAACCCGCAAAATGTGGTTGATGGTCAGTTCAGCGGGCCGTTCGTGATCTCCACCGCCTTGGCGACTGGGGCGATGGAGTGGGACAGCTACGCGCTATTGAATGATCCCACGGTTCGCATGCTGTTGGGTAAAGTTGACTGCGCGTTCGACCCCCAAATCGAGGCCGAATTCCCGACAAACATGTCCGGCATTCTAACGATCGAGGCGCGCGGACGCACGTTCGAGCAGAAGGTCGTCGTGCCGAAGGGTGAACCCGCCAATTTCCTGTCGGAGGACGAACTGCGGGCGAAATTCGCTGGTCTGACCGACGCGGTCTTGGGGATCGATCGCGCGGCGGCGCTGGCGAGCGCGCTGCTGGTACTCGATACCACGGCGGACGTCTCCGGGCTAATGCGGCTGGCCGCGCCACTGATGTCCGCTCGGCTGGCGGGGGAGTAGATCCAGGCCAATCGCCGCAACCACGGGTGCGCGGCGTACGGCATCAAGATCCGCCCCTCGATTGCAGCAAGCCTCTTTGCCCGCAACACCGTACGCGCTATGGGTGGCGTCGGAAGGCGCGAGGGCACTGATGGAAGACGATCAGAAGCAGCGGCCAGATAGCCTGCTGCCTTATGAGAAATGGATTGAGCAGGCGTTGCGGCACGTTGTGGCGCAAGCGATTGAACATGTGGCTGCGCAGGGTCTGCCCGGTGGCCATCATTTCTATATCACATTCCGCACTGATCACCCCGGCGTGGAGGTCCCGCCGCGGATCCGCGCTCAGTATCCGCAGGAAATGACCATCGTGCTGCAGCACCAGTTCTGGGACCTCGCCTTCAATAACGAAACCCAGTCGATCCAAGTTGGGCTATCGTTCGGCGGTGTGCCATCCAAGTTGATCGTTCCGCTGGACGCCGTGATAGAGTTCGCCGACCCCCACATCAGATATGGGCTGCGCTTCCAGGCCGCCGAACCACCGGTCATCGAGGAGCCCCCTGCGCCACCTGCATCCGATGAACCCGAAGCTCCGGCGGAAAACGACCCGGAACCGGGCCAAGTGGTCAGCCTGGACGCCTTTCGCCGTCGTTCGTCACAAGATTAGGGGAGGCATTGTGGACGCTCAGCGGCCAGCCGACTTCCTCCATTCCCCAATGTTCCCGCTGGCGGAAGGCACGACTCCCTGGCGCAAGCTGCCGATCGACGGCGTCCGCATCATCACCGTCGAGGGCAAGACCGTCCTGCGCATCGCTCCTCATGCGCTTAGCGAATTGGCGGTGTGCGCATTCCATGACATTTCGCACCTGCTGCGACCTGCGCACCTTGCCTCGCTGCGCGCCATTCTCGACGACCCCGAGGCGTCGTCCAACGACCGATTCGTGGCGCTGGACCTGCTAAAGAACGCCAATATCGCCGCCGGTGGAGTGCTTCCGATGTGCCAGGACACCGGCACGGCGATTGTCTTCGGCAAAAAAGGCCAGCGAGTGTGGGTCGATGGCGACGAGGAAGAGGCTCTCGCCTGGGGCGTTTATCGCACTTATACAGAAACAAATCTGCGCTATTCCCAAATGGCGCCACTGTCGATGTATGAGGAAGTCAACACTGGCAACAATCTGCCGGTCCAGTTCGACATCATGGCCGCCCCCGGCGAGCATCATGCCGACGAGTTCCACCTCATGTTTGTCGCGAAGGGCGGCGGCAGCGCCAACAAGACGTTTCTTTACCAGGAGACGAGGGCAATCCTTTCGCCGGCAACGCTAACGAAATTCCTTGAAACCAAGATGAAGACCCTTGGGACCTCGGCCTGCCCACCGTACCACCTGGCGATCGTCATCGGAGGCACCTCGGCTGAGATGACGCTTAAGACGGTGAAACTGGCGTCCACGAAATGGCTAGATGAACTGCCCAACAAGGGGGGCAAGTCAGGCCACGCATTCCGCGATCTAGAACTGGAGCGGCAGGTTCTGGAATTGTCGCGAAAAATCGGCATCGGCGCCCAGTTCGGCGGCAAATACTTCTGTCATGACGTCCGTGTGGTTCGGCTGCCGCGGCATGGCGCATCGTTGCCCGTCGGCATCGGCGTCTCGTGCAGCGCCGACCGGCAGGTTCTCGCCAAGATCACCCCCGAGGGCGTCTTCCTCGAGCAACTTGAGGTTGAACCGGCGAAATACCTGCCGGAGACTACTGATACGCACCTCGGTGATCAATCCGTAACGATCGACCTGAACCGGCCGATGGCGGACATTCGCGCCGAACTAAGCCGATATCCGGTCAAGACGCGGCTTTCGCTGAGCGGGACCATGGTCGTGGCCCGCGACATCGCCCACGCCAAACTGAAACAACGGCTGGACAATGGCTTGCCGCTACCCGACTACCTGAAGAACCACCCCGTCTATTACGCCGGCCCGGCAAAGACCCCCACGGGCATGACTACGGGCAGCTTTGGTCCCACCACCGCCGGCCGCATGGACAGCTACGTGTCCGAGTTTCAGGCAGCCGGCGGATCTCTGGTCATGCTGGCGAAGGGCAATCGGTCGAAGGCCGTCAAGGATGCCTGCCGCGCGCATGGAGGCTTTTACCTTGGCAGCGTGGGCGGAGCGGCGGCGAAGCTCGCTCAAGACTGCATCAGCAAGGTCGAGGTTCTTGAGTTTCCCGAACTCGGGATGGAAGCGGTCCTGCGGATCGAGGTGGACAAGTTCCCGGCCTTCATTGTCATGGACGACAAAGGCAACGACTTTTATAACGGTCTAGGGTGATGCGGTTTACTATCGATCGGATCGACCACATCGTCATCAACTGTAAAAGCGTGGAGATCAGCGCCGCCTGGTATCAGCGTGTGCTGGGAATGGAGCGAGAAGATTTCGGCGCGAACCATCGCACGGCGCTGAAATTTGGCGGGCAGAAGATCAATCTGCGTCCGATCGACGCGGACGTTGGGTCCTGGCCCACCGGGGTGTCGGCCGACCCTGGCGCCGCCGACGTGTGCTTCATCACCGCCGTGCCGCCGAATGAGGTGATCGGACATCTTCACGACAACGGCGTGCAAATTCTGCAAGGTCCGGTCGAGCGGGCCGGCGCACTGGGCCCGATTGCATCGGTATATTGCCGCGATCCCGACGGCAATCTGATCGAGATTTCGTCCTACCAGTCCCGATAAAATGCGGGCACCTCGCTCTCCGGCAGGCCACTCACTCACCTTGGCTGACTTCAACTACGATCTGCCGCCGGAGCGAATCGCGCAGCGACCCGTGCGGCCGCGGGACGCCGCGCGTATGCTGCACGTGCGCCCTGACGGCCTAGCTGACCTGACCATCCGCGACCTGCCGTCGCTGCTGCGCCCTGGCGACATCCTAGTGGCGAACGACACCCGGGTCTTTCCCGCACAACTTCAGGCCACGCGTGGGGAGGCCCGGATCGGCATTACCCTGGATCAGCCGCGTGCCGACGGTGTGTGGAATGCTCTCGCCCGCAACGGCCGCCGTTTACGAGTGTATGACCAACTAATTATCGAGGGTGCCCCTGACCTGACGGCTCAGGTTGTTGACAAGGCGGAGGACGGCAGCCTCTCTCTGATCTTCAACCTCGTCGGCGACGCCCTGATGCAGGCATTCGAGAGGGCTGGTATGCTAGCACTACCGCCCTATATCCACCGCCCCGATGGACAGACGCCCGAGGATGCCATTGATTATCAGACAGTTTTCGCCCAGCGGCAGGGCGCGGTCGCGGCTCCGACCGCCGGCCTGCATTTTACTTCGGATTTACTGGCGGACCTGGAAAGAGCTGGTGTGCACCGGGTCGCTGTCACGCTGCATGTCGGGATTGGCACCTTCCTGCCGGTGCGGGTAGACCGCATCTCGGATCACTGCATGCACGGGGAGCGCGGCGTAATTACTGCCGCGACGGCGGAAGCGATCAACCGGGCGAGGCGGGACGGTGGCCGCGTGGTTGCGATCGGCACCACCAGTGTGCGGCTGCTGGAAACTGCCGCTGAACCGGACGGTACAATCCGACCGTTCATCGGCGAGACGTCTTTGTTCGTCCTGCCCGGCTACCGCTTCAAGGTGGTCGACCGGCTGGTCACGAACTTCCACCTGCCCCGCTCTACCTTGCTGATGCTGGTCTCGGCATTCTCCGGGCGCGATCGGATGTCGGCGGCGTATGCCCACGCGGTTGCGGCGCGCTACCGGTTCCACTCCTACGGGGATGCTTGTTTTCTGGAGCAGCAGTTTCCGGCTTGACCGGGCGTCTGACCCGACGAGGCTCGGGAGCTTCGGATGGCCGATTTACGACGGAGTGGCCCAGCCCGGCGCCTGCCGGCGGACCCAGTCACCATCCAGCGCGACGTCCGGTTCAACCGCGCGCACCACCGGCGCGATAAGTTGAGCCACGACCTCCGGCCAAGCATTCGCCAGCCGACCGATCGGCACCTGCGCCGTCGCCACGGAGCGGTCACTCAGTGCCGGTCCGCGATGTGGCCAGTGTCGGTCTGGGTCGAACAGCTCTCTGCCGGTCAGACCCCACCACTCGCACCGGAACGCAACCCGCCGCACCCCGTTGAACAGCTGAGCAAAGGTTCGGGCGTGGCAAACCAGCTCGCCAACTTCTTGGGCCACGACGAACGGACTAAGATAAGTTCCGGGGATTGCGGCCGGCGAAACGGGGAGATGACCCTGGTCTTCGGGATAAGGGCGGATGACAGTGGCGTAACCGCTTGGCGATACCCGCCAGAAATCGGCCGTTGCGTCGGGATTACGCGCCCGCAGCCAGGCGGCCTCAAGGAAATCCACCTCGTCGTCGCCGCTTGCCGGATCGAGCACAAACCGCGCCTGCACACCGCGCCGGTATGGCGGATCGAACATGTTCCAGCCGGAACGGAAGTGCGTCTGGACGTCGAACACAGTCCGGCGCAGCCGTTCGGGGAGCTGCGCATGTTCCAGCATCTCCGGGCGGACCATCTCGAAACCGTAGGACAGCGCGTAGTGACAACGGGCAAGGCGGTCGGCGACCGGGCTGCGCGGAACCAACGCCAGGAACGCGGCGCGAGAAGCGCGATGCCACGTCTGCAAGCGCTGCGCAGTGTCGGGCGCCGAGGACCGCCCATCAATCGAAGCGTCCACCATGCTCAGCAGCGCTTCGCGGTCGCGGCGAACACAGCGGCGGATCAGCGGCGCCCAATCTTGCGACAATTCAATCTTGGCACTGTGTGGGCAAGGCACGCCAAGCCACCGTCCCGATCCAAGCGGCCCATGTTTGCGCAGGTAGAATGCGCCGCGCTCGACGAGCTTTTCACGACCGACTATCGGCCCGTCCTGACGGATGCAAACCGGTGTGGTGCCATGACCACTGACCCGAAGCACGGAATGAACAGCACCTATTGCCGACATGGTAGTGGCGACTTCGCAGCGGATCGGCGGATCGAGATAGGTTTGAACGATCGAGCGCACGCGTTCGATTGTGCAGTTCGTCCGGAAGGGATCGGTGTCGTCCTGGCGCGAGCGTGTGCTCGTCGAACCCGAATACGACAAAGCCCCCTCCGTGATTGGCCAGGGCACAAATATCACGCGCGAGTTCAGCCCGGTCTTCGGTGTGCTCGAGATTGCGCCAACTCTTGTACTCTATCTCTAACGCTCGGCAGGGAGCATCCACTAGGTCCTGAATATCGTTCGGCGCGGCGGCCTCAAATACGGACTCCTCCAGGCCAGACGCCGCAAGGTCCTGCGGGTAAGCGTCGTTGGCTGGTAGCGGAGGCGCTAGGGCTTCGGACATTGCCTACACGATCAGAGGGTGGTTGCGTATGTAGCAAAGACCGCGCCCGAACACACGGAAATACGTCTCCCCGATCGGGCATTTGGCAATCGGAACTAACACGCATCGGACCGACTTAGTACCAATTATGTTGAGCTAACGCAGCGATTTGGGTTCATCGGGACTGACCGAAAGGAGGAGGCGAGGTCACGTGGACCACGCCCCCATGCATTATGCCGCCTCGGCTAACTGCCCGTTGATCACCAGCCCGTTTGCACCAGCTGAAACGCGTACCGTATCGCCTTCCTTGACTGCGCCTTCCAGAATCATTCCAGCCAACGAGTTTTGTAACGACCGTTGAATAACCCGCTTCAGCGGTCGCGCCCCATAAGTGCTATCGTAGCCCTCGGCTGCCAGCCAATCGAGTGCCGTCCGATCCAGTTCAAGCCCGATCTTCCGGTCGGCCAGCAGCTTGCGCAGCCCGGCCAATTGGATCTCCACGATCGCCGCCATGTCGTTACGCTGCAGACGCCGGAACAACACGATTTCGTCCAGCCAATTCAGGAATTCCGGACGGAAGTGCTGGCGGACGACGCTCATCACCTCGCCTTGCACCATCGCCGTCGGCTCGCCTTCCTTTTGATGTGCCAACACGTCGCTGCCGAGGTTGGACGTCAGCACGATGATCGTGTTCTTAAAGTCGACCGTCCGGCCCTGTCCGTCGGTCAGCCGTCCGTCGTCTAGAACCTGTAGCAAGATATTGAATACATCCTCATGCGCCTTCTCGACCTCATCGAACAAGATCACCTGATACGGCCGCCTGCGAACTGCCTCGGTTAGCACCCCGCCCTCGTCATAACCAACATACCCGGGAGGGGCCCCGACCAGCCGCGACACGGCGTGCTTTTCCATGAACTCGCTCATATCGATGCGAACCATCGCCTTGTCGTCATCGAACAGAAACGACGCCAATGCCTTCGTCAGCTCGGTTTTGCCAACGCCGGTTGGACCAAGAAACAAGAAGCTGCCGATTGGCCGGTTCGGATCCTGCAGGCCGGCGCGAGCACGCCGGACAGCATGGGCCACGGCTTTTAGGGCCTCCTCCTGGCCGATCACCCGCTGACGTAACTGATCTTCCATTCGGATCAGCTTCGCCCGCTCGCCTTCCAGCATCTTATCCACCGGCACGCCAGTCCAACGCGACACCACGGCTGCGATGCTCTCCTCCGTTACGGCCTCGTTGACCAGTTTGCCATCGGCGGACCGCGCCAATTGCCGCTCGATATCCGGAATGACACCGTACATTAGCTCGGACGCCCGCCCCAGATCGCCTCGGCGTTGAGCCACCTCGACCTCCGACCGAGCCTGGTCTAGCCGCTCCTTCAGTTTCTGGGTCTCCTGGACCTGGTCCTTCTCGCTCTTCCAAGCTGCGGCCATTGCGTTCGACCGGTCTTCCAGGTCGGCGAGTTCACGCTCCAGCTTGACCAGCCGATCCTTCGACGCCGGATCAGTTTCCTTCTTCAACGCCTCCCGCTCTATCTTCAACTGAATCACTCGCCGATCGAGTTCATCGAGCGCCTCCGGCTTCAAGTCCACCTGCATTCGCAAGCGGCTAGCGGCCTCGTCGACTAGATCAATCGCCTTGTCCGGGAGGAACCGGTCGGTGATATAGCGTTTCGACAACGTTGCCGCCGCCACAAGCGCCGCATCGGCAATTCGCACGCCGTGGTGGAGTTCGTACTTTTCTTTTATGCCGCGCAGGATGCTGATCGTGTCCTCTACGCTTGGCTCGCCCACAAATACCGGCTGAAACCGACGGGCCAGCGCCGCATCTTTCTCCACATGCTTGCGGTATTCGGTCAGCGTCGTAGCGCCGATGCAGTGCAACGTGCCACGCGCCAGTTCTGGCTTTATCAGATTGGACGCGTCCATAGCCCCATCCGCCCGCCCAGCGCCGATCAGTGTGTGCATCTCGTCGATGAACAGGATCACCTGTCCCTGAGCGTCCTCGATCTCCTTCAGGACAGCCTTGAGGCGCTCCTCGAACTCGCCGCGGTATTTCGAACCGGCGACCATTGCGCCGAGATCCAAGGATAGAAGCTGTTTACCCTTTAGTGCTTCCGGCACGTCGCCGTTGACGATACGTAGCGCCAGGCCCTCGACGATCGCGGTCTTGCCCACGCCCGGTTCGCCGATCAACACCGGATTGTTCTTGGTGCGGCGCGCCAGAACCTGGATGGTGCGGCGGATTTCCTCATCACGGCCGATGACGGGATCCAGCTTTCCCTCGCGAGCGACCGCGGTCACGTCGCGCGCGTACTTCTTAAGAGCATCGAAGCTGGATTCCGCGTTCGGGCTGGTGACCTTGCGCCCCTTGCGGACGTCATTCACCGCCTTCTCCAGCGCCTGAGGGGTTACCCCCGCGGCCTTCAACGCCCGCCCCGCTGGCGTATTGGACTCGGCCAATGCCACCAGCAGCCGGTCCTGCGCCACATATTCATCGCCCGCGCGGGTCGAGGATTGCTGCGCCGAGTCTAACACGCGCACCAAGTCCGGCGTAAGCTGCGGCTGACCCGCTCCTCCGCCGCTAACTTTAGGCTGACGCGCCACTTCCGCGTCGTTGGCCGCAGCAGCGGCTCGCGGATCACCCCCGGCAGCCCTGATCAGGCCGGCCGCTGCACCTTCTTCGTCATCCAACAAAGCCTTCAGCAGATGTTCGGCGGTGATCCGCTGGTGGAATTCCCGGATCGCGATCGTACTGGCAGCCTGGAGAAAACCCTGGCACCGTTCGGTAAATTTCTGAATATCCATCAAATGTCCCTTTCATCAGGCGACAGCCCTTTCATGCCCCTTCGAAAAGGCGACATGAACAGGCTTTGCCTCGGAATTGGGGCGGCGCAGACTACCGCTCAAGGGGGTCAGGATCATGCGGATTGAATACCTGTATCGCTACCCGGTCAAAGGCCTGACCGCCGAAGCCATGGAACAGGCCGAGGTCAAGCCCGGCTGCTCGATACCTTGGGACCGAGCCTTCGCGTTGGCGCATGGGGATGCCGGCTTTGATCCGGCCAACCCGGCTTGGCTGCCAAAATGGAATTTCCTCTGTCAAATGAAACACGCGAAGGCGGCGCTGCTGTTTTGCGTATTCGATCCGGGTCCGAAGACGCTGCGGATTCGCGCGCCCGACGGCAGTGGGGTCGAAGCGAATGCCATGACCCCGTTGGGGCGAGAGCGCATCGCTGCTTTCCTGAAAGACTACCTGGGCGACGAGGCTCGAGGCGATCCGACTTTCCACTATGTGCCGAACCATGTGTTCGGCGATCAAAAGACCCCGGTCGTGAGCTTGAATAACCTCGCCAGCCTTCGCGATTACGAATCCAAGGTGGGTGCCCGCCGACACCGGCGTCGTTTCCGCGCTAATATCTGGTTCAACGGAGCCCCGGCTTGGGCTGAACGAGATTGGATCGGACGGGAGATCCAGGTCGGCGGGGCGGTGATGAGGGTGTTAAAGGGAACGACCCGTTGCTCTGCGACCGAAGTGAATCCAGAAACCGGCGAGCGCGACGCTGATCCGGTCGCAGAGCTTCGCTCCTTATACGGGCATGTCGAACTCGGCGTGCATGCGGAAGTGATTAATGGAGGGAAGTTCTCGATCGGTGACGCAATGGAATTGATGGAGCTCTGATTCATCAACGCGAAACATGCTGGTGAACCACATGATAAGTGTGATCGCGATTTGTTGAAAATGATATTGCTGTCTGACGAATTCGTGATGTATGTAGGCGCTGTTTCCTCCCCTGAACCTTCGCCACGGGAGCGAGCTCCCGTGGCGCTCTTTCGTCAGAAACGTTCTCCGAGAGACGATTGCAAACGCCTCCGATGTTTCGAAAAACGGGGCCTTTCTTAGGGCGGCCGGCGAACGCTGGGCCATCCGCCGTGCTCGGGCGGAACAAGCAGCGTTCTCGAGGCAGAGGAGTATCGAAGACTGGTCAACCGCCGCGAGCACCGGGAAGGCGATTAGACGTCTGGACCCTAGAATTCCGGAATTCTGCCGCAAACTGTTACCGCTTGGGCCGTTCGACCGCGATCGCGAAATTTGGCCTAGCGGGCAAGAAATTGGGTCTTGCCGAACATGATCTCGCGCTCTTCCTCGGTCATGGGACCAAGTTTCTTTTTCTCGGCCAAAACCTCCACGCCGCGCTGCACCGCGGGCCGTGCCGCCACTGCATCGTGCCAGCGTTTTACGTTGGGGTAGTCCGCGAGATTAATATCCCGGCGATCGGGATTGCGAATCCAAGGGAAATTGATGATGTCGGCTAATGAATACTCCTCGCCTGCCAAATACTCGGCCTGCGCTAACCTTTTCTCCAGCACGCGATGCAGGCGCTTCACCTCGTTGCTATACCGCTCGATCGCGTAAGGAATCTTTTGGACAGCATAATTTGCGAAATGGTTGTATTGGCCAAACATAGGACCTGTCCCGCCCATCTGGAACATCATCCATTGCAGGCAGAGGTAACGGCCGACGCTATCTTTGGGCATCAGCTTGCTGCCGGTCTTTTCCGACAGATAAACCATGATCGCGGCCAACTCGAAAAGCTTGAGTGGGCTGCCGTCGGGTCCTTCCGGATCGACGATCGCCGGGATGCGGTGGTTCGGGGTGATCGCCAGGAATTCCGGCTTGAACTGGTCGCCCTTGCCGATGTTGATCGGAATGATTTCGTATGGGAGGCCGAGCTCTTCCAGCGTGATATGAACTTTGTGGCCGTTCGGTGTCGGCCAGGTCCAGACCTGGATCATCCTGCGCCCCCTCGGTTGCCTCTGTAGGGAGGAACCATCGCGCTTCGGCTCGGGAACGTCAAAGGCCGATGGTGGCTTAGCCTCGGCGTTCGGCGATCAACTGCTTGATGGCTCCGATTGCCTTAGCCGGGTTCAGACCCTTCGGGCATGTATCCGTGCAATTCATGATTGTGTGGCAGCGATAAAGCTTGAACGGGTCCTCGAGTTCGTCCAGGCGCTCACCTGTCGCTTCATCGCGGGAATCAGCGATCCAGCGATAAGCCTGCAGCAGCACCGCCGGGCCAAGGTAGCGGTCGCCGTTCCACCAATAGCTTGGACAGGCGGTCGAGCAGCAGAAACATAGGATGCACTCCCACATGCCGTCGATCTTGGCGCGCTCCTCCTTGCTTTGCAGCCGCTCGGCGTCCGGCGGGGCCGGTGTATCGACCTGAATCCAGGGTTTGATTGAACGATATTGCGCATAGACCTGTGACAAATCGGGGACCAGATCCTTCACGACGGGCATGTGCGGCAGCGGATTGATTTTGACCGCGCCCTTCACCTCCTCGATTGGCTTCAGGCAAGCCAGCGTGTTGCCACCATCGATGTTCATGGCGCATGAGCCGCAGATGCCTTCGCGGCAAGAACGGCGGAAGGTCAGCGTCGGGTCGATCTCGTTCTTGATCTTGATCAGCGCGTCCAGGACCATGGGGCCGCACGCACCAAGGTCGATTTCGTAAGTGTCGGTACGTGGATTCTTTTCGTCGTCCGGGTTCCATCGATAGATCCTGAATTCCCGGACGCGCTTCGCTCCGGCGGGCGCCTTAAAAGCCTGGCCCAGCCCGATCCGGCTGTTGCGGGGGAGGTTAAAGGCAACCATCGTCTCGTGATCCTACGAAATAAGCACGACGTCAGAGCTAGCCAATTGCAGAGCTAATAAACCCGCTTCTTCGGCGGGAAGACCGACACCTCATTGGTCAGCGTCTGCATCCTCACCGGACGATAATCGAGCTTCACGTCGCCGTCTCCGTCACACCAAGCGAGCGTATGCTGCATCCAGTTCTGGTCGTCACGGTCCGGATAGTCGTCATGTGCATGCGCTCCCCGGCTTTCGGTTCTGGCCTCGGCGCCAGCCATGGTGGTCATCGCGCTGCCCATTAGGTTGTGTAGCTCCAACGCCTCCATGAGGTCGCTGTTCCAGATCAGGCTGCGATCAGATACCGACATATCGGTCAGACCGCTCCAGACTTTCTTCATCTTTTGGACGCCTTCAGTGAGGCTTTTCGCGCTTCTAAACACCGCTGCATGGCCTTGCATCGTGCGCTGCATTTCCAGCCGTAGCTCCGCGACTCTGGTCCCGCCTTTGGCGTGCCGAGCGCGATCGAACCGGTCAAGCGAGGCCTCGCCGGCTTTCGGCGGAAGCGGCGCCTGGCCGGCACCCGGCTTGATTGTCTCCGCCGCCCGGTGGGCCGCGGCGCGTCCGAATACCACGAGGTCGAGCAATGAGTTCGTGCCCAGCCGGTTGGCGCCATGCACGGACACACATGCCGCCTCACCCACCGCCATCAGACCACGGATTGTCGCGTCCGGATTGTCCTGTGTCGGACGCAGCACCTCAGTATGCACATTCGTTGGGATGCCGCCCATGTTATAGTGCACGGTCGGCAGCACCGGGATCGGCTCCTTCGTCACCTCGACATTGGCGAACACTTTGGCGGTTTCGGAAATGCCAGGCAGGCGCTCATGCAGCAATTCAGCGCCGAGGTGCTCAAGATGAAGCATGATGTGGTCCTTGTCCGGGCCGCAGCCCCGACCGGCGTTGATCTCCATGGTCATCGAGCGCGACACGACGTCGCGGCTGGCCAGATCCTTTGCGGTGGGCGCATAGCGCTCCATGAAGCGCTCGCCTTTAGCATTGGTCAGGTAGCCGCCCTCACCGCGAGCACCCTCGGTGATCAGGCAGCCGGCGGGAAAGATGCCGGTGGGATGGAACTGCACGAATTCCATGTCCTGGGCAGGCAGGCCGGCGCGTAGCACCATGCCGCTGCCATCGCCGGTGCAGGTGTGCGCTGAGGTACAGGACAGATAGGCACGCCCATATCCGCCGGTCGCCAGAACAACCGTCTGGGCGCGGAAGCGATGAATGGTGCCATCCTCCAGGTTCCAGGCCACCACCCCGCGGCACACGCCCTCTTGGTCGAGAATGAGGTCCAACGCGAAATATTCAATAAAAAATTCGACACTGTGCTTCAGGCTCTGCTGGTAGAGTGTGTGCAGGATCGCATGGCCCGTCCGGTCGGCCGCCGCGCAGGCGCGCATCGCGGGTTCCTTGCCATACTCCTTCATATGACCCCCGAATGGCCGCTGGTAAATACGCCCGTCTTCCGTGCGACTGAACGGCACGCCGTAATGCTCCAGCTCATAAACCGCAGGAATCGCTTCCCGGCACATGTATTCGATGGCGTCCTGATCACCCAGCCAGTCTGACCCTTTGACGGTATCGTACATATGCCAGCGCCAGTCATCCTCGCCCATGTTGCCCAGCGCGGCGCCAATGCCACCCTGCGCCGCGACGGTGTGGCTGCGCGTCGGAAACACCTTGGTTATGCACGCGGTTTTAAGACCCGAGGCGCCCATTCCGAACGTCGCCCGCAGACCGGACCCGCCGGCGCCGACGACGACCACGTCGTAGGTGTGGTCCATGACGTTGTAAGCCCGCGACGACGGCATCGTAATCGCATTCATTGACTTCTTCCTCCGGGCCTATAACCCGATCTTCAGCACGGCTACGATGCAAAGCAGCGCTGCCACCACGCATGCTCCTTTGATGGCAAGCACCGACCAAAGCTTGATTGCCGGCTGGTGCACATAGTCATCCAGGACCGTTTGCACACCCAGGCTGAGGTGGTGAAATGTCGTCGCGATCAGCAGCAGCATGAGCACGATCGAAACCGGCGACGACAGCCAGTCGATCATCGCCTGGCGTGGAGCGCCACTCAGGCGCAGCAAAGCGAAGATGAACCAGATCGTCAGAGGCACCAACGCGGCGGCTTCAACACGTTCTACCCACCAATGATGAGACCCAGCATGTGCCGCCCCCAGCCCGCGGGCTCGGCCGAGCGGCGAGCGGAGGACGTTGGCTTCTGGGGCTTCAGGCATCGCTCGTCCCTACCAATTGGCCAGACCGATGACCCAGACCAATATCGAGCAAACGCCGGTCGCGATGAGCACGCTCCAGGAGGAGCCAATGTAGGCAGGCTTTTCGAAGCCCAACCCAATGTCCCATGCGAGATGGCGGATGCCGTTGAAGAAGTGATATAACAGCGCGGCGGTCCAACCGAATAGGCAGAACAGCCCAACCGACGAACCAACGAACCACTGCACAGTGTCGAAGGCCTGATCGGAGGTAGCGGCGGCGACCAGCCACCACGTCAGTAACAACGTCCCGACCCCGACCGCGCACCCGGTCACTCGGTGCAGGATCGAGGTCACCATTGTGATCGGCCAACGATACACCTGAAGATGTGGCGACAACGGCCGGCGCACCAGTTTGCCGTCTGAGTTACGACCTATCATCAACGCATCGCGCACGTCCGTCACGTATCGTTCCAATACTACCGGCGCTTTTGTTGAGCCTGATGGCGGCGCCGCGCCGTCGGCGGTGATTAGACTGCTGGGCTTGAAGGGTCAACGAGCGGGCCGGCTCGGTTAGCCTAGTCGGACAGCGTCTCCGAGGCCCACGGCAGTTCCCATAGGTCCGGATTACATAGCTTGTCGGCCAATACCGTAGAGATCGCATCAAACAGCGCCTCGCCCTTTTCTGGCGAGGCTGCCTCGGGGTTGCCGATCACTCCGGAAGCTGACCGGCTGCCAATGCTACGCCACATGTAAACGCCGCCGCCGACAACGTCGGGCAGATCCGGCGTTGTGTTGGCCTTTGCCAATGAAATCCGGTCGCTTGCCACCAGATCGGGTCGCACCGCCATCATCATCGCGGTTTCCGCCTCGCAGGCGTGCTGCAACCCGCCCTGCGTCTCCAAAATCTTGGCGATCGCCACCGCCGCGGCATACCAATAGGTAAATTGGACGATCGGCACACTCAGCTTTGGCGTAAGATCATCAACGATCGCACGCAATGCATTCTCATTGCCGCCATGGGCGTTCAGCAGGACGATCCGACGAAATCCGTGTCTCAGAACCGAACGAATCACGCCCTCGATCAAGGCTGAGAAGGCGGCATTGTCCAACGTCACCGTACCGGCGAAGCTCATATGATGTTCCGAGAGACCGGTCCAAAGCACTGGCAGAACCAGCACCGCCTGTCCTTTGGACAGAACTTTCTTGGCTGTTCGTGCGGCAACCGTCTCGCCGAGGATAGAGTTGACTTCGACGGGCAAATGCGGGCCGTGCTGCTCCAACGAGGCAACCGGAAGGATCACGATCGCATCGCGGCGTGCCTGGTCCCGCAGCTCATCTGCCCTCAGTTTGCGCCATTCGTGCAGCATGGCACTTCCATTTCGTCCTAAACCGTACACATAAATTAAGTACCTATGCTGCCCGAGAGAACTCCGGCAGAACATAAGTCGTCGAAGATTGTATGAGCACAGCTTCTTAGATCACCCCCTTGGACGTCTCGGCCAGGGAGGGGAGCGCTCCCGCGGTCCGCCTCACCAATGTCTTCAGCCAAGTTAATCCGTCAATGCAGGCGTTTTCGTGCGAAAACGCCTGCGCAACGCGGATAGGCCGATTGACCGCACCTCACCCACATCGAGGGTGACTGCACTAACGATATACACGGCAGCTCCAAGCGCAATTGCCGTTAACAGGCCGACCGAGTTCAGCGGGAAACGAATCAGGGTCAGCGCCAGGGCCATCGGCAAGACCGCGAGCCCACAGGTGAATACCTGCCGAATCGGCAGCCAAATGGGAAACAGCGACGTGCCAAGAAACCAGCCAACAACCACCGTCGCGCTCTGGCAAAACAGCGCCGACCAGGCCGCACCCATCATTCCGTATCGGGGAACGATATAGATGTTGAGGGCGATATTGATTACGGTCGCTGGTCCATAGGTCCAAAGCATCAATAAGGGGCGGCCGGATAGATGGAACGCGTGGTCGATAAAATGCGAACGCAGCCCACGGGCCAAAGCGGTAAAGCTCATGATCGGCAACAGTGCTGCCACCCCGGACCGGAAATCGGACCCGACCAGGACAGCTGCAATGTGGTCGGCGGTCAGCGCGAGACCGGCAGAGGCGGGCAAGGCGACCGCGAGCAGCGCAATCCCGTTTCGGCCGGCTTGGACGCGCGCCGCCTCCCGCCCCTCGTTTTCCAAAACCTGCACGACAAGGGGAAAGGTCGCGGTGGTGATGGATGCGCAAATCAGGGTGGTTGGCCGTTCGACTAGATTATAAGCGACGGCGTAAATGCCTAGCACACCCGTCCCAGCCAGCGACCCGAGCAGGAAGCGGTCACTGTTCTGCAGGATCACTGCCGTCGCTGCGACGGCCACCAGCGGCCACGCGTATTCGACCAGTCGGAGCAATTCCCCCCGGTCCAAGGCTTTGGCGGTTCGGCGGAACGGCGACAACAGTAGCCCGAAATCGAAAGCCGAACAGAGGACGGCGGCGATCAATAGGCCCAGGACGATTGCTTCAGCGCCGTATCCAAGAACATATAGCAGCGCTGGCAGGCTCAGCCCGAAGCCGAGGACGGCGTGCACACACTCGACGGTGTTAAATCGACCGGTCAGGTTTCCGCAGCGGTTAACCTGCTGATTCAGTTGTACAAGCGATCGAAATAGCAGCATCGGCAGGGCTAACCAAGCCACCAGCCTGTAATCATTTGGCAACGGGATCAGCAAGCCGGCACAGACGCCAACCACGATCACGGTGAAGCACATACCGTAGAAGATTAGATAGGCCTCTTTGAGGAGGCCCTCCCGCCGACCATCCCGGGCAGCCCCGGGGAAAAACCGCGTCAGCGCGATCGGCAGCGCGTAGAACAACGATGTCTGCAACACAAGGACCGCAGAAAACACGTAACTGTAGATACCGAACGCCGCCGGCGATAGCAGCCGTGTGTAGGCATACACCATCGCAATCGAAACGATCGCCGGAATCACATTGGATGGAACGTAACCGATAATCTGACGGTACACGTTGGCTGCCTCATGAAAGAATTTAATGGGCTATCGCAATTATTAGCTCAAAAGTTCCCGTCGGTAAATGGGCCCAAATTTGTCGACGAAATTGTGGAAAAACATATTCTTGACCAGCCGCCGAAGCATCGAGCGCCGACGCGTAGGATAATGACCGACCGGATTAAGGAACACCAAATCACGTTGGCATGACGGGATTCGTCCCGAAGTTGAAAAGAAAAATACCGTCGGGACGAGGCCATGAGTTGGAGCGCCCGGTGCAGGGAAGTGGTGCGCCCGGCAGGACTCGAACCTGCAACCGAGCGGTTATGAGCCGGTCGCTCCTTTTGGACACGATGTGACTCGGAACGATATTGTTCGCGTCGGATCGGCTTAATTCCTTGCTTTTGCACCAACTCTGTGCGATGTCGAACGACATGAGGCGACACCTTTAGACGGGCTTTCATGTTGCCCCGGCGTTGCCCCGATAGAGAGGGATCATGGCACGGTCCGTCCTCACCGATCGCTTCATCGACTCGGAGAAACGCATTCCAGCGAAGGGCCGGGCCGACTATCCCGACGCTCTCGTCCCCGGGCTCTCTTTGCGGGTGACGGAGGCTGGCCACAGAAGCTTCGTCCTGATTGCCCGATATCCTCTCAATCCCAAGAATCCGACCCGCCGCGCGTTGGGTGACCGCCGGAAGCTTCCGCTAGAGAAAGCCCGGGAAAAGGCGCGAGTTTGGCTGGCGCTGATTGATAAGGGAATTGATCCAAGGATCGAGGAGGCGCGCCAGGACGCTGCGGCGCTGCGACGGCAAACCAACACGTTCGCGGCAGTGGCCGCCGAGTTCTTGGACCGACACGCGAGCGGCCTCCGAAAGGCGAAAGAGGCCAGGCGGATTGTAACTGAAGAATTCGTGAAGCGATGGGGCGCCCGTCCTGTTACCGATATCATGCCGGAGGAGGCGGCGGCGGCGATCAGAGCTATCGTAAAGCGAGGCGCCCCGTACCAAGCGCACAATGCGCTCGGCTACCTCCGCCGGCTATTCAACTGGGCAATCGGCACGCACGAATTCGGGGTCGACGCGTCACCCGTCGAACGGTTAAGCCCAAAGGACCTCATCGGCAAGCGAGAGGCACGCGAGCGTACTCTCTTAGACGCAGAGCTGCGTGCGGTATGGCATGCCGCCGAGCTCATGGGCTTCCCATACGGGCCATTGTTTCGGCTTCTGATTCTTACCGGACAGCGGGAACGGGAGGTCTCCGACATGTCGTGGTCGGAGGTCAATTTCGATCAGGCTCTCTGGACCATCCCCGCCATCCGGATGAAGGGCGCCCGAGCCCATGAGATTCCGCTCGCCCATGCCGCGGCCGCGCTGCTGCAACCGCTACCGAGGTTTACGGGTGGCGAGTTTGTGTTCACCACCACTGATGGCGCGAAATCGGTCAACGGTTTTTCGAAGGCCAAGGCGCGAATTGACAAGCTGAGCGGCGTCGCGAGTTGGAAAATCCACGATCTGCGCAGGACAATGCGGACCCATCTGTCTGCGCTCCCGGTCCAAGACATGGTTCGCGAGCTGATCATCGCTCATGCGCGGCCCGGGCTGCACAGGGTCTATGACCAGCATAACTATCGAGACGAGAAGCTCGAGTGCCTCACGTTGTGGGAGGCGCGGCTGCGTGGGATCGTGGCGCCGAGACCACCAAGCGAGGTGGCTGATTTTGACGGTGAGCGGGCGCGGAGGGCGGCAGGATGACGGCCTCGGCGCCTTCGGTCGTTGCACGGGCGGTGGTGGCAGGCTATCGTAAGGAGGCGATGATCTATCGCATAGAGGACGAAGGTGTCCTGCAACGTCTTGAATCCGATCCGGATTCCAAAGTGTCGGCCGCCTTCAATCAGCTGCGCCGCTGCGCCATAGTAAGATCGCAACGTAAACGATCGCCCGGTAAACGAACTCGCCGACGGCCCGATGACGGAGATCATTCCAGGCGGATGGACCCGATATTGCTCACGTTCTATGTCGTCCAGGCAGCCGACCTGGCGAACTCCGCGAGCGTGGTCGTTTCCCAATCTCAGGAGAAAGCGGACGCATATCGTCGAGCTGTGGATGATGCGCGCCGACTTGCTTCCTTCTGTAAGAACAACGCGCCGATCGACCTCTGTTTTCACCTCGGAAAGCTTATCGAGTACCCTGGATTCTCAGTTGAGACACTGGGCAGATGCCCCAAACCGCTTACAAATCAAGAGAATAAACGATCCTGTCATTCTTGCGCTGCGTCACCTCGCCCGGATGATTCGAAACGAATTTAGGCTTACCCGGCCACCGCATGACCCATTGAGATGGTTGGTTGAGGTCGCCTTAGACCTCAAAACGGTGGCATCCACGGTAGTGGACGAAGCGTTGCGTCAACAATCGGGAGTTCGACGCTCGCTGAAGCTAGGTGAGCCCCCAATATCGGGCAAATCATTGAAAAACAGGCATAAAATCGGGATGTCGTCGGCCTAATTTCCACCCCAGATCAAAGCGATAGCCTTCTATATGTCCCGCCACGACATCAACTGACGTGGTGCGATATGAGACTTCTTACCTTTTCCGCGTTGCAAGCTAAAGGCCATCCCTTCACTCGTCGGCACACCGAGCGACTGGTGAAGGAGGGCAAGTTCCCACAGCCGATCAATGCGGGTGAGCATCGGATCGCCTGGATCGAAGAGGAAATCGACCAGCACTACGCCCGCCTCGCCGCACAGCGCGGGCCCAAGGCCGCCTGATCCGACATGAGTAACCCCCGGATACCGGGGGCCGGCACCACGGGGGCTTGGATTTCGCTGGGCGGCGATCGTTCCAAGTCCTCCGTAGCACCTGCTGGCTCCTCTTTCAACGACGGTCGTACGCTGTGCGCTGCGACCCTTGATCGCCAAGCTGATCTCCATCAGGGCCCCAGAGCCGCCGTCCCGCTCGATTGGTGGGTTAGCGAAAGGTCCTCTGGCGAGTTTCGACACTGCGCCTATCGGAAGCAAGGGGGCGCGGAATGACCACGCCTCCCGTCAAGATCACCGAATTCACTGCGGTCCATCGAAACAGCCTGAGGGGGTTCGCCACCGTCGTGCAGCCCTCTGGCATGATTCTCCATGACGTGGCGATCCACCAACGGGATGGTTCCGCATGGGCCAGCCCAGCGTCCAAACCGATGCTGGACCGCAACGGCCAGCAGATGAAGAACGAGGACGGCAAGCCCCTCTGGGTGCCGATCATATCATTCAGCAGCAAGGCGGTTCGCGATAAGTGGTCGGGGGCCATCATTGAAGCGGTACGCCAAGCCTACCCCGAGGCGTTCACATGAGCGCCGCAACACGGGCTGCCGATCCCGCGACACAACCCAAGACCCTTGTCGAGGCAGCCCTCGAACTCGCCGCCGTCGGCCTGCCGGTGTTCCCGTGCGACGCCGCCAAGCGGCCAATCGTTAAGGATGGTTATCTTAGCGCCACTACCGACCCGGCCATCGTTCGAACGCTGTTCTCCAAGCCGGGCGCCAAACTGATCGGGGTTCCCACCGGGCCGGCCAGCGAGGTTGACGTGCTTGACTTCGATTACCGGCACGGAGCCAAGCCCTGGGAAGACGCCAACCAACATCGGTTGCCTGAAACCAGGGTCCACCAGTCCCAGAACGGCGGACGGCACCTCCTGTTTCGGCATGCGCCAGGAGTACGGAACAGCGCAGGCCGGATCGGGCCGGGTGTCGATGTCCGAGGCGCCGGCGGCTACGTCATCGTGCCACCGTCGCCGGGCTACACCGTGATCTCAGAGGCCCCGATAGCACCGTGGCCGGAATGGCTGCTGGTACCCGGCCTGGCACTTCCAAAGCTCAAGCCCGCCCCCCCGACCAGTTCCGCGACGCCCTACGTTCCGACCAGCGATAAACGCCTCGAGGCCTTCCGGCTGAAGCTGCTGGCAAACGTTCGCGACGCGCCGGATGGCCAGAAGCACGAACGGCTGCGCGACAACGCGAAGGCCCTGGGCGGCATCGCCGCGCGCGCCGGTTTCAGCAACGAGGAAGCCGTGCGATGGCTGCTGGACGCTCTGGCAGGGATGAACGTCGCCGACTGGAAGCTAGCAGAGCGAACCGCACTATGGGGCCTCGCTGCCGGCCGCGACGAACCGATCGAATTGCCCGACAGACCGTATAGCGGCAATGGTGCGACACCACCTCCGCCCACTCAGCCCCCGACTGGATGGCGACCGGTAGCGCCAGAAGAAGTGTTTGAGCCAGGCCGTGACTTCCGGATGAACCAGACGACCGGTGTAAGCGAGGTCTACGAGCCGCCCGGGGCGCTGCCGCCGCCGGAGGCCCCCACACCACCTTCGCCCACTCCCACGCCGGTGCCCACTGCAACCCCGACACCATCGCCGACACCGACCCCGGCAACCCCCGATCCCGTGTCAGCCGCCGTAGCAGAGATGAACACCCGATACATGGTGGTCAACGAAGCCGGAAAGGCCGTCATCTATGAACCGGCGCATGATCCGATCTTGAACCGCCGATACCACAACAGGCTCGCCTTCGCAGATTTTGAGAAGCTGCACCTCAACCGCTTGGTGAAGGTCGGCAACAAGTTCCTGCCCGTAGCCACTGTGTGGCTACGCCATCTGGACCGCCGTCAATACATCCGCGGCGTCACATTCGATCCCAGCGGAAACCAGCACGACTCCGAAGTCTTGAACCTATGGCAGGGGTATTCGATCGTGCCAAAGGCCGGCGATTGGGGGCTGATGAAGAGCCACATATTCGAAGTGATCTGCGCATCTAGCCAGGAACACTACGATTACCTGATGGATTGGATGGCGCGACTGATCCAATTCCCCGCCCAGCAAGGCGAGGTCGCCGTCGTCCTCATAGGCATCGAAGGCACAGGCAAGGGAATACTCGCCCGCGCCCTTCTATACATCCTCGGCCAGCATGGCCTTGCCATCAATCACACCAAGCACCTAACTGGAAATTTCAACGCGCACCTGCGGGATTGCGTATTCCTGTTCGCCGACGAGGCATTCTATGCCGGAGATCGGAGCCCATGTCGGCGTCCTGAAGGCGTTGATCACCGAACCAACGCTCACGGTCGAGGCTAAATACGCCAACGCAGTGCAGACGCCGAACTTCATCCACCTCATGATGGCGAGCAACGAGGATTGGGTCGTGCCGGCATCCATCGCTGCCCGCCGCTTCCTGGTCTTGCTGACGGCCGCCACGAAAGTAGGAAACCGCACATACTTCACCGCCATCCAAAAGCAGATGGAGGCCGGAGGATATCAGGCGATGCTGGACGAGCTGCAGCACCGGGATCTGACCAACTTCAACGTCCGCGATGTGCCAGACACCGAAGGGCTCCAGGAACAGAAGAAACTCAGCCTCAAAACGGCCGAGGCCTGGTGGTTAGACGTTCTCCACCGCGGCTACGTCTACAAGTCTAAACTCGGCAAGGAAGACTACTTCGGCGAGTGGCACGATATAGTCAACAACCGAGATGCTCTTCGCGTCTTACAGCGAATATGCAAAGGCACGGAACGAACGTCACCCGATGGCGCGCGAGGCATTCGGACGGTTCATGGCCAGCATGGGCGCCACAACGCCAAGGCACCGCAACGGCAGTGTCGGTGAACACTTGATCGACGTGCCGTCCGGCCCATGGGGGAACATCGCCACGGAAAGCCGTGCTGATCCAGAAAGAGCGCGCCACCGGATACAGCATCGGGACCCTGGAACCGTCGCTTGGGAAGCGGATGCCGCCACGGTCAACAACGACGACGAATGGTGCCCCCTGGACACCTGACCAGGGCACCTCGGACGCCAACCCGATCAGTTGGGTGTCCAGGGTGTCCAGCCATGTCCAGGGTTACTAGGAAACCCGCAGAAGTCCTAGCTGTCCAGGGTGGCCAGGGTTGGCCAGGGTATTTCACACTCAAAAACTTTCTGGACGATTTTTTCCCATGATTTTGTAACGAACCCGCCATCCACACTCTAACGTCCGTTTCCAGAAACTTTTCTATATATACCCTGGACACCTTGGACACCCTGGACTTTATAGATAAACACAGGAACTTTTGTGGCCAGGGTTCTCCGAACTGGACACATGGACCGTTGCCCACCCTGGCCACATCCTGCAAAGTCGTCCTGGACGGGGGTTCAAGAATTATGATAGTGCGTTGGAAACCACTTCCTCGCCTGCGCGACGTCGGTCCATTCGGTGAATCCGGCGCCCCACCAGGAATCGTTATATGCGGTTGGGTAAAACTGCGGCAAATAGAACGCGTATGGCACGAACTCCCGATGCCTCCACGCCGGGTCCATCCTCTGCCGGACCTCGGAGACCGCGTCGATCGTTGTCACCTGGGTCCTCGTTTCTCGACCTCTCCCACCGCCGTCGGAGACGACCCGCACTACGCGAGGCTATCCAGGCGTCGGCAACGGGACCGTGATTGGTTGCGACTACCGAAAGAAATGCTGCTGCCGCCGTCGAGTCACGGGCCAACGCTCCGACAACGGTTCGCGGTCAGCCAGTTGACCGCGGTTCATCTGGAACAACGGACGGCATAAACGTCGATGACGGAGAACGTGTGTTGCAGCTCTTCGGAGCGCCCAAGGCCGATGCTGTACCGTCCACCTGTGGGGCTCGGAATGGCAGAAGCAGAGTTCCTGCTGCACGTGGTCTCGGAGTGCGTTTCGATCGGACGATGACGCTTGGGCGTCAGGCGTTGCTGATGCGACCGGAGGAGCTGGAGCACATCGCACCTGGTGTGCGGGGCGGACACGCAGAAGGGCTCCTCGAATCCCTCGGGGCTCTCGAAGTGCGATCGATGGACATCGGTCACTTCGGTGGCGCCACGGATGACCACGATCTGAACCTGCCACTCGACGAATCACTGAATGAACGATTCACCGCGGTCATTGATGGCGGAACACTCGAGCACGTGTTCAATGCGCCGGAGGCTCTGCGGTCCGCTATGAGAATGGTCGAGTGCTCCGGCCACTTGATCATGATTGCCCCGTGCAACAACGCGCCCGGGCACGCCTTTTACCAATTCACCTGAGCTGCTCTTCCGGGTCTTTTCGGCCGAGCAAGGATTCGAGGTGCGTCGCCTGCTCTTACGAGAGCACGGAGGCGCATGGTTCGAGGTCGACGACCCGAAGCATCTCGGCTCGAGGTGCGAGTTCAAGACCGAGAAGACCGCATACCTGTACCTCGTCGCGCAGCGGAATCCGCAATCACTGCCGGTCTTCGAAAAGTGGCCTCAGCAGAGCGATTACGAGAAGGAGTGGAACGGAGCATCGCTCGCTCTGCGGGGGGCCGCTGGACAGCGGAAAGCAAGCGCTGATGCGCCTTTTCGGCGAACTGCCGTTGCCTGTGCGACGCCAGATCGCAGAAGCTGCGCGCTCGTTCTTGGCCTCCGAGCTACAAGCTGACGGCGCAAGCAGTTCAGACGCACCTCGATCACCTAACGCCGTCGTTCGCGGCGCCATGGGGGTTTCACCGGCGAGAGGACGGTGAAACCCAGACAAACTCGGTGATCGACGTTCGCCACTACCGTTCTGGCGTGAACCCGAGCGGCGCCGAGCCTGATCTCCCTTCGATCGCCAGGTAGCTGAGCCATGTGTGGTGTCTCGGGCTTTCTCGATCTCCGGCGCGATCGCCGGGCCGACGCCATGCGCGCCATGGCCGAGTCGATGACCAACGCTGGTGCATCGGGGTCCCGACGCCGCGGGCGTGTGGCTCGACGACGAGGCGGGGATCGCGCTCGGGCACCGGCGCCTCTCGATCGTCGACCTCTCCGACGCCGGCGCGCAGCCGATGCACTCGGCGTCGGGCGCTACGTCATCTCCTACAACGGCGAGATCTACAACGCCGACGACCTGGCGCAGGAGCTGCGCGAGCGGGGGCCACCAGCTCCGCGGTCACTGCGACACCGAGGTCCTGATCGAAGCCATCGACGCCTGGGGCCTCGAGCGCACGCTCGGACAAGGTGAACGGCATGTTCGCGTTCGCGCTGTGGGACCGACGCGACCATCGACTGCACCTCGTGCGCGACCGCCTCGGCGAGAAGCCTCTCTACTACGGCTGGATGGGCGACACCTTCCTCTTCGGTTCCGAGCTCAAGGCGCTTGCGCGCGCACCCCGCCTTCCGTGCCGAGATCAACCGCGACGCGCTGGCGTTGTACTTCCGGTCGAACTGCATCCCGGCGCCGCACTCGATCTACGAGACACGTGTGGAAGCTTCCGCCCGCGACGGTGCTCACGCTCGACGTGGATCGCGATCCGCGCGAGGCCGCGCCGGTGACGTACTGGTCGGCGGTCGACGCGTTCGACGCCGCGCCGCGGTGCGACCTGACCGACGACGACGCCGTCGACGCGGTCAACGAGCTGCTGCTCGACGCCACGAAGATCCGGATGCGCTCCGACGTGCCGCTCGGCGCGTTCCTCTCCGGTGGAGTCGACTCGTCGGTCGTCGTCGCGCTGATGCAGGCGCAGAGCGACCAGTCCGTGCGCACCTTCACCATCGGCAGCGCGAACCGCACCTACAACGAAGCCGATCGCGCCGCCGACATCGCGACGCACCTCGGTACCCGCCACTCCGAGCTGATCGTCACCGGCGGCGACGCGCTCGGCGGCGGTGCCGCGTCTGGGCCAGATCTACGACGAGCCCTTCGCGGACTCGTCGCAGATCCCGACGCTGCTCGTGGCGGAGCTGGCCCGCCGCGACGTGACCGTGAGCCTCTCGGGCGACGGGGGCGACGAGGTCTTCGGCGGCTACGACCGGTACCGCTCGGTGCCGTCGCTGGCCAAGCGCCTGAGCCGGATCCCGCCGGGGGCGCGGGCGGCCGCGGCCCGTGCGCTGCTTGCCGTCCCGCCGCGGGCATGGGATGCCGCGACCGCCCCGATCCCGGCCCGTGTCCGCCCCCGGATCCCGGCCACCAAGGCGGCGAAGCTCTCGCAGTTGATGACGCTCGACGGTCCGGAAGCGATGTATCAGCAACTCGTCACCCACTGGGACGATCCGAATCGCACTCGTCATCGGCGGCACCGAGCCGGCCGCGCCACCGGGATTGCCACCGTGGCGCGACGACGACCTCGTCGACGACATGATGATGCGCGACACGGTCGGCTACCTCCCCGACGACATCCTGGTGAAGCTCGACCGCGCCACGATGAGCGTGAGCCTCGAGGGACGCATCCCGTTGCTCGACCATCGCGTTGGTCGAGCTGCTCGCGTCGATGCCGGCGCGCATGAAGGTGCGCGACGGCGAGACGAAATACCTGTTGCGCCGCGTGCTCGATCGCTACGTGCCGCCGACGCTCACGCGCAGTCCCAAGTCCGGTTTCGGCGTACCTGTCGGCAATTGGTTGCGCGGTCCGCTCAGACCGTGGGCGGAAGAGTTGCTATCGCCCGCGCGCATCACGCGCGACGGGTACCTTCGCGAGGAGCCCATCCGCGAGATGTGGAACGCAGCATCAAGGCAGACGACGCGACTGGGGTTACCACCTGTGGGACGTGCTGATGTTCCAGTCTTGGCTCGACACGTGGGAGAAGGCCTGAGCATCGAGACCGACGACGTCGAGATCAGACGAGCGCTCCCCCACGACCTCCCCGCGATCCTCGCCCTCGCGCATCGATCACTCCGGTGGAACGCGGACGACGAAGAAGAGCAGTTCTTCCGGTGGAAGCACCTGGAGAACCCGCTCGGCGCGTCGCCGATGTGGGTCGCGTGCATCGGTGATCAGATCGTGGGGTTCCGCACGTTCCTCCGCTGGGAGTTCGCGCGCACCGACGACACTCGCCTGCTCGCGGTGCGCGCGGTCGACACCGCCACCGATCCCGACTTCCAGGGCCGAGGGATCTTCACCCGCCTCACCCTCCACGGCATCTCCGAGCTGCAGGAGGAAGGCGTCGGGATCATCTTCAACACGCCGAACTCGAAGAGCCTGCCCGGCTACCTGAAGATGGGCTGGCAAATGATCGGCCGCCCGGCGATCAGCGTCATGCCCACCCGGATCGGATCGATCTGGCCGATGATGGGTGCGCGCACCGCGGCGAGCCGCAACTCGATCGAGATGCGCGTCGGCGAGAGCCCCGGAGACGGTCTTCGGCGACGCCGACGCGGTGAGCCGGCTCTTCCATCGCCTGCCCGAGCCACCAAGGTCTCGCGACCGTGCGCAGCAGCGACTACCTGCGGTGGCGCTACGGCTTCGAGCCGCTGCGGTACCGGGTGGTGCTCGCCGGTTCGTCGCCCGAAGACGGCCTCGCCGTGTTCCACCTCCGGCGGCGGGGACGCGCCGATCGAGGCGACGGTGTGCGACGTGCTCGTGCCCGAGGGCTCGCCGGGCACCGAGCACCGGCTCATGAAGGAGATCGCGCGCCTGACCCAGGCCGACTACCTGCTGCGCATCGACCGCCGCCGGATGATCCGGGGCTTCGTGCGGCTCCCGAAGAACGGCCCGATCCTCACTGGTCGCAGCATCGACGGCCGCAAGATCCCCGAGCTCAGCGACCTGTCACTCTCGATGGGTGACGTCGAGCTCTTCTAGATGACCGGCAACCCGATCACGAGGCTCAAACGGGGCGCTCCCCGGTGGGTCACCGCACGCTCGGAAGCAGTCTTTCGCTCCACCTTCGACGCCACGTCGAGCAACCGGGCGGCGGAGACGACGACCGTGCCGGTGACCGTGCTGATGTTCATGGGACATGGTCAGGTACCGCAGGCAGTCGCATCGCTCCGCACCTTCCTGGAGTTCGCGGGCCGTCCGGAACGGATCATCGTCACGTCGGACGGCACCCTCGACGACGACGACCGTGCGGTGCTGCATCGCATCGAGAGCTCGATCGAGTTCCCGAGCCGGCTGGTTGACGCGCGGCGGTGACGCCCGAACTCGCAACCTACGCGCGAGACCACCCGCTCGGCCGCAAGCTGTTGTCGATCGTGCACATTGGTTCGAGCTCCGCGGCTCCGCTGCTCTACTTCGACACCGACGTGTTGTTCTCGCCGGGCGCGAGCGCGTTCGCGCGACACCCTGACGGAGATCGACGCCCCCGCGTTCATGGCCGAACCAAATCGTGGCGCCTTCGACCAACGAGCCGACCTCAGCCGAGAAGTGCTGGCGAACTCGGGCTTCGTGTACTTCCCCCGTCAGATCGACTGGGAGGCCGCCCTCGCGCCCCACGCATGGATGCTGAGCGAACCCGTCCATTTCACGGAGCAGACGATCATCAACCTCGTCCTCGGCGATCTCGGTGCAGTGCCGCTTGATCCCGCCCGGTTCCTGCTCGACTACCGCGATGCGCACTCGCTCCGTGACATCGCCGACGCGCCAGGGGTGATCGCCCGACACTATGTCGCACCGATCCGATGGAAGTTCTGGGTGCGCGCCGCAGGAGGGGTTCCACGGTCAGCGGCTTCACTCGCGGCGGGACGCTGGTTCGGCCCCGTCTGAGCGTCAGCGACGAAGCGATCTCAGACACCGCTTCTGATGCTTGCGGCGCGATCGTGTAGCCAGAACGCGGCTGCGAGCGCCGGCTTGAGCGCGTGCAACCGTGCGATGCGGAGGAACGCCGCGCGTTCGCGCGTGGTCGCGTATCCCGTACCCGGTTTTGAGCACCACCATGGCGAGTTCCGGGTCGCTCACCAGAAGGCGTCGACCCAGAGCCCAGATTCGACTCGCCACGACCGCGGCGTGCTCAGGTCTGCGACCGGCCAGCTTCTCGAGTGCTCGAACCCGGGCCTCGACGAGCCGTCGCGGATTCCTGGAATCACGTGTCAGGCTCGTGCTCAGCTCGCGCGAGTTCGTCATCAGCTCGTCGAGATACCGGAACTCGAAGGGGACCGAGGCGATTCGCAGCCACATGTCGTAGTCCTCGGCGATGAGCGATTCGTCGTAGGGCCCGCAGATGTCCAAGGCCGACCGACGGATCATCGCCGTCTGTGACCCGATGCAGTTGCCGCGGATCAGGCGTGGGAGGAGCTCACCCTGTTCGGCCAACCATGAGTCGCCGGCCCATCGCCGGTCACCGCGTCCCCACTCGTCGACGATCCGCATGTTGCCGTAGAGGACCGCAACATTCGCCGGGAACGAACCGAAGGCTCGTACCTGCAGCTCGAGCCGCCGGGGTTCGTACCAGTCGTCACCGGACGCCGACACGATGAACTCACCGTTGCAGTGCCCGAGTGCGATGTTCCTCGTCGCGCACAGACCAACGTTGGATTCGTTGACGATCAACGTGCACGGATACCCGGTGCGCTCGATCCACGCGATGATCCGCTCCACCGATCGATCGGACGAATGGTCGTCCATGATGACGAGCTCGAAGTCTCGAAAGGTCTGGTCGACGATCGAGTCCAGGCACTGCTCGACGTACTGCTCGTGGTTGTAGGAGGTCGCGATGACGCTCACCGTCGGGCTGGTCATGGCTGCAGGGGCACACCGACGTCTCGGTAGCCGGCGACGCCCTCACGTACGACCGTGCCTTGGGGTTCCCCACGACGATGCTCCCGGCCGGCACGTCACGCACCACGACCGCGCCCGCACCGATGACCGCGTTTGCACCGATCGTCACCTCGGGCCCGCACACCACCCCGGCGCCGAGGAACGCGCCCACACCCACCGACACCGAGCCGGCCAGCACGGCGCCGGGCCCCACGCTGGCATAGTCGGCTAC
Source organism: uncultured Alphaproteobacteria bacterium (assembly GCA_963772355.1). Taxonomy (GTDB): domain Bacteria; phylum Pseudomonadota; class Alphaproteobacteria; order Acetobacterales; family Acetobacteraceae; genus Rhodopila. The sequence goes on from CAVYXX010000136.1 coordinate 276,407, forward strand.
GTCGTCGTCGTGCGCGATGGACGCGCTGCGGTTCACGTGGACGAATCGACCGATGCGCGTGTTCGCGCCCGACGACCGCCGCCGCGTTGACGACGGTTCCCTCTTCGATCGTGGCCGTGCGGGCGACGACCGCGGTCGGGTCCAGCAGCGCGGGGAAGTGGGTGCACCCGCTGGCGCGGGCTTCGTGCTCGACGTCGCGGCGGTACCCCGGGGTCAGGAGCGGGATCGCCACCGGAAGGTCCGTCAGCTCGCCGCGCAGGTCGCCGGGCGCGACCACGTGCGCGACCGGCGACTCGAGGGCCGTCCCGTCGCCGACGTTGTCGACGAGCGCGGCAACGATCTCGTCCCGGCGCCAGATGATCTCCGCGACCTCGGCGACGTACGCCGAACGGCACGCGTACAGCAGCCAGGACCGCGGACGACCGTCGTCAGCCATCCTCGAGGCCGAAGCGTGCGCGGGTCTCACGGGGAGTCGCCACCGTGCGGCCGGCGAGCGCCGCGGCTTCGGCGGCGAAGGCCACCGCGTCGACGTTCGACCACTCGTCGATGTCGCCGTGGCCACGCGGATTGTCCTCGAGCCCAGTACGGACGTTCCCATCCATGGCCGCCGCCGCGATCGTGATCGGACGCTGGTAGATGCCGATGCCCGCCGCCGCCCACTCCGCGTCGGCGGGGAGACGTTCCACGATGCGGCCGAGGTCGCCGATGAAGGCGGGCGCCGACCCCAGCGACCCGAGCAGGATGTTGACGACCGGCGGATCGGGAATGAGGCCGAGTTCCCGGAGCGCATGCAGCGTGTTCACCATGCCGAGCTCGAACACCTCGAGCTCGGGACGGATGCCCTGCTCACCCATGCGCTCGAGCAGGGCGACGATCTGGTCGGGTGGGTTGGCGCTGATCACGCGTGGAAGCTGAACGAACCGAGGGTCAGGCTCCCGAAGTCGGGTCGCAGCTCGGGGTCCAGACCGAGCCCGATCATCCGGTGCTCCGGATCGGGGCCGACGCGACTGCTCGTCGTGACGCAGATGACGAGCTCGGGCACCTTGTCGCGGATCGGTCCGATGGCGCGTTCGTAGAGGTCGTGCCGGTGCACCGGCTGGCCGTCCTCGTCGCGCACGTGCAGGTGGACCACGGACGCGCCGGCGTCCGCACACGCGATCGCATCGGCGGCGATCTCCTCTGGCGGCAGCGGCACCAGGGGGTTGTCACGCTTGCCCGGGACCGCACCCGTCATCGCGACGTTGATCACCATCGGGCGATAGCCGTCGATCGGCGGCGGCGCCCAAGGACGTCGTCGACTTTGGTTCATGGGGGAGGAACTCCGCATTCGACTCGATGCCCGGATGCCATCTTGGCATGTGGTGGACCGCGGGTGGAACCGACGAAACACGTGCGTTCAGCCGGGCGAAGGGCACCGCGACGAGCGCCACGGCAGCGGCGCAGACTGCCGCCGCGCCCACTGCAACCGGAATGCCGTTCTCGGTCAACGGAAGCAGCAACACCCACGCGACCAACGTGGTCGCGGTGAGCACGACGACGTCGAACGCGCGCTGGCGGGGAGCGAAGCGCCACATGCGAACCGCGAGCGTCGACACGAACACACCGAGCGCGACGAGCATGACCGACGACGACACGAGCACGCGGCGGTGTTCATCGCGCGCTCCCACCGCGGTCACCGTGAGCACGATCGGCGCGATGGTCGCGAGGAACAGCGTCAGCCAGTGCGACCCGGTCAGCCGCGCGCCGAGACGTCCGGCGACGCGGCTCGACCAGGGCAACGGTCCCCACGCCGCCGCGAGGACGACCGCGACGGTGATGCCTCCCGCGATCAGCACCAGTCCGCGCGCTCTCCGTGCTCGCGGCAGTGACCCCGAGGGCTGCCGCGAACGCGACGACGGGCAACGACCACCAGGCGCGCGCGTCGGAGAGCCTCGCCGAGCGCGAGGTAGCCGCCGCCCAGTGCGGCCGCCAGCACCAGCGTGAGCGTGGGCGAGAGGTCGACAGACACGGCGACCGGCGCGACGACGAGTACGACCCCGAGCGGCGGGACGATCGCCGAACGGCGGGGAGGGTTCTCGACCACCACCAGGCACGCGAGCCCGATCACGCCGAGGCCCGCGCCCAGTGCGCCGCCCCAGGACACGCTCAGGCCCAGCAGCACTACTGCGCTGGCGCCGAACCCGACGGCCGACGCGGCGCGGACTCCGATCCGTCGAGGTGCGACGACGAACACGAGCTCGGGGATCAGCGGCACCGGCAGCAGCAACGCGAGCGCGAGCCACCATCCCACTCCGAGCGCGGCCAACCCCGCGGCCGCGCCGAGCACCGCGAGCGGGAGCGCGATGCAGCCCTGCGGCAGCTGGTCACGCGCGGCGACGGCGGGTCGTTCGGCGAGGAGCAACACCAGCGTGATGCCGACCACCGACTCGACGACGATGTAGGGAAGCGCCGCGAGACCGGCGGCACCGAGCGTCGCCTCCCATCCCGTGCCGAACGCGTGCGACAGCGGGACGAACGCGGCGAGGCCCGCGGCCGCGCTGAGCGCCGTGCTGCCCGAGTTGAACGCCATGCGGGTGTAGGCGCGCGCGCCCCAGTGACGGGCGTCGAGCGGGCCGGCGAGGAGGGCCAGCACGAGCGGACCGAGCCACTGCGCATCATCCCGGAACGCGACCATCGCCGCGAACAGGATCGCGGCGTCGGCCGTGACGCCGACCTCGTTGGGGAAGAAGAGGTAGCGATTCATGCAGAGCGCGAGCGGAATCGCGAAGACGAGGAGGAGGCCCGGGCGCGGCAGGTCGGCGCCGTTCAGCGCGAGCGCGGCGACCAACGCACACGCGAGCGACGAGCAACGTGAACGCGTAGCCGCGCGCGCGAGCCGGCTCGGGCGCCGACGTGACCTGGTCGAGCTCGAACGAGATCGGATCGTGTCGCACCGTCGGGCTCATCGCGTGCCGCACCTCGTCACGGGTCGCGACCCGCTCGTCGTGCACCCGCCGGGCCGGTGCCCGGGCCACGCACGCCACCGCCGCCAGCGAGACCGCCACGACGACCGGGCCCCAGGGTGATCCCCGGGCCCCGAGCGGCGCGCCGACCAGCAGGAGCGCCCCCGAAGCCGCGAGCGTCGTCGCGAAGCCGACTCGTCGGGGCCACGGTGCGAACCGCCACTGCCGTACGCCCGACGCCGCCATGGCGATCGCGACCTCGCCGAGTCCGGCCGCGGTCCAGGCCCAGGTGACGGCGATGCGGCGCTCACTCGCGGCCACACCCACGACCGACGACGACGACCGCGAGCGCGGCCAACAGCGACCAGAACACGAACGATGCCGGCACGTACGGGGCGACCGACGCCGGGCGAGGCGGCTGCGCCATGCCGGCGCGCCCCAGGCTGCCCATCCCACGAGTCGCGGCCGCGGCAAGGCCCGCGACCACCAGCGCGCCCTCGAGCCCCGTCGCGCGCCAGGCCGCCGCGCCCGCGGCCGCGCTGGCGATGACCGGCACCATCCACGCGAGTCGGACCACGCGCCGCCGTCGGCCGGGGCCACCCACGAGGGCGACGAGCTCGAACGCCGCGCCCGCGCCGAATGCTCCGACCACCAACCCGTCGACCGTGCGCGGCAGTTCGATGGCGAGTTGCGCAGCGACCAGTGCCGCGCCGAGGGCGATCGCCAACGCAGCCAGCACCCGGGCGCGACCGCCGTGCGCGCGCGCACCACCACGACGTCGCGGTGGCGACGATCGGCGACCACCACCGCGCCGACACGGACTCGGTCGTCGTCGAGCACCGCGCACGCGGGGATCACGACCATCGCCACCAGCGGCGGCACCAACGCACCATCACCAGGAGCAACCTCGATCCCGAGCAACACCGCCAGCACGCACAGGACCGCGAGGGTTGCCGTGGCCGCGATCGGCGTGACGAGCGCGACCGTCGTCAGGATCGCGATGACTCCGAGCAACGCCGCCAGGTCGCGGACGGCTGTCGCCGCGCGCACGCGGGCGCGTGCGATCGACCAGCTCGGGGACGAACGCGGCCGGGAGCAACGCGAGGACCGTGGCCCACCAGCCCACCTCGCCCGCCGAGGATGCCGGTCGCCGCACCCACGAGCGCGACCGGCATCATGAGCAGGTCGATCCCGAACACGTGCGACACCGCGGTGCGGTAGCGCTCGCCGTGGAGTCTGAGCAGCACCACCGACACGACGTCGTCGACGAGCGTGAACGCGCTCGCGCTGAGCAGCACGGTCGCGACCCACGCGGGGGTGGACGTGCCGAGCACCGCGCGTCGCACCGGCGAACGCCGCGACCGCGGCCAGCGTGGCGAGACCGCGGTTTCCCGCGTTGTAGGCCATGCGGACGAACGAACGCTGTTCCCAGTGCATGACGTCGAGCGGACCGACGAGCAACGCAACCACCAGGGGACCGAGGTATCGCGGCGTCGGTCCGGAACCCGACCACGGCCGCGAGCAGCACCGCCGCTTCGGCGGTGGCAGCGTGCTCGGTGGGGAACAACGCGAAGCGGTTGACGCAGAGGGCCGCCGCGACCGCGAGCAGGACGACGGGTCCGAGCGGCGGGAGCGGGCTGCCCGCCAGCCACGCACCGATGCCCGCGAGGACCGCGCTGGCGCAGAGGCCGACCGAGTACCAACGGGCGGCGCGCGGCACGGCGGCGGTGCGCCGCCGTGCCGGTCGCGGCCGTCGTGTCCCCCGTGCGCTCCACGCCATCCCTCCGTCCGGCCGAGCGGGCCGGCGACGCGTCGGGTCGCGATCCCGACCATCCCCGCCGCGTAGACGACAGAACCCGCTCCGCGTCACGCGTAGCCTCGGGCGGTGGGCGCGGCACGGACGGCGATCAAGGTCACCTCGGCCGCCGTCGACACCGTGCGCCGGCCCGCGCCGGGGCTGGTGGTGCTCATCTACCACCGGGTCGGGCGGCGGACCGCCGGTCGAGGTCGACCTCCCGACCTCCCTCTTCGCCGAGCAGATGGCCGCGCTGGCCGCCGAGACCGAGGTCGTCACCCTCACCGAGGGTCTCCGCAGGCTCGCTGAGGGTGAGCGACCGGTCGCCGCTGGTCGCGGTCACGTTCGACGACGGCACCGCCGACTTCGCCGAGGTCGCGGTGCCGGTGCTCGTGGAGCACCGGGTCCCGGTCACGCTCTACGTGGCCACCGAGTTCGTCGACCGAGGGTCGCGACTTCCCCGACGACGGCATCGCCGCTCTCGTGGTCGGCGCTCGCGCGACGCGGTGTCGACCGGTCTCGTCGACGTCGGATCGCACACCCACGGCCACGCCCTGCTCGACCGTCTCCCGCCCGATCGCATCGACGACGAGCTCGACCGGTCGATCGAGCTGATCGAGCGAGCACGTCGGCGTGCGCGCCGCGCACTTCGCCTATCCGAAGGCGGTCATGGGATCGGCGGCGGCGGACGCCGCGGTGCGCAAGCGCTTCGACTCCGCCGCGGTGGCCGGCACCCGGGTGAACCCGTACGGCGCCACCGATCCGTACCGCCTGGCGCGCTCACCGATCCAGGTGAGCGACGGCATGCGGTGGTTCCGCCGCAAGGTCGCCGGTGGGATGCGCTTCGAGGACGACGTGCGCCGGATCGTCAACCGTCGCCGCTACGCGAGTGCCACCACCTGACGCACGCCCTCCACGACGCGGGCGACGTCGGCGTCGGTCATGCTCGAGCCGCTCGGCAGGCAGAGACCACGGCGGAAGATCTCCTCGGCCACCGCGCCGCCCCGCATCTCGCAGTCGGCGAACACCGGCTGCAGGTGCATCGGCTTCCACGCGGGACGCGCCTCGATGTCGAGCGTCTCGAGGTGCTCCCGCACCGGCGTCGGGTCGTCGAGGGTGACGACGGTCAGCCAGTTGGTCGGCTCGCCGTCGGGCGCATTGGGGAGGAACCCGATGCCGGGCACGTCGGCGAGCGCGGCGCGGTAGGCGGCGTTGATCGCCCGCCGCCGCGCCACCTTGGCCGGGAGTCCTTCGACCTGCGCCGCGCCCGAGCGCCGCCAGCAGGTTGCTCATCCGGTAGTTGAACCCGATCTCGCTGTGCTCGTAGTGCGGCGCCGGATCCGCGCCTGCGTGCTGAGGTGGCGGGCCCGCTCGATCATCGCGGCGTCGTCGCCGGCGAGCATGCCGCCGCCGCTGGTGGTGATGATCTTGTTGCCGTTGAACGAGAACACGTTCAGCGCGCCGAACGAGCCGGCGGGTCGGCCGCGGTAGGTGGCCCCGAGCGCTTCGGCGGCGTCCTCGATCACGGGGACGCCGTACGCCGCGCACGAGCGCGAGGATCGGTTCGTAGCTCGCGCACTGCCCGTAGAGGTCGACGACGATCACCGCCGCGGGCTGCGAACGTCCCTCGCGGGCACGCGACGCGAGCTCCTCCTCGACCAGCGCGGGGTCGACGTTCCACGTCTCCCACTCGCTGTCGAGGAACACCGGACGGGCACCCAAGTAGGTGACGGCGTTGGCGGTCGCGGCAAAGGTGAGCGACGGCACGAGGACGTCGTCGCCGGGCTGCACCCCGAGGAGCACCAGCGCGAGGTGCAGCGCGGCGGTGCCGCTCGACAACGCCGCCGCGTGGCCGACCCCGACGAAGTCGGCGAACTCGCGCTCGAACGCGTCGACGTGCGGTCCGAGCGGCGCGATCCAGTTGGAGTCGAACGCGTCGAGCAGCAGCTCCCGTTCGCGCGCGCCCACGTCGGGCGGCGAGAGGAACAGGCGGGACATGGGAGCACGGTACCCTGACCGGTCGTGAGCATCGTCGTGACCGGTGGCGCAGGGTTCATCGGCGCGAACCTCAGCCGCCGTCTTCGTGAGCAGGGCAACGACGTCGTCGTGGTCGACGACCTGTCGACCGGCGACCTCGAGAACCTCCGCGACCTCGACGTCACGCTCGTCGAGGGCACCATCCTCGATCCCGAGGTCCTCGACGTCGCGATGCAGGACGCGAGCGCGGTCGTGCACCTCGCGGCGCGCCCGTCGGTGCCTCGCTCGATCAGCGATCCGGTGGCGTCGCACCTCGCCAACGCCACCGGCACCGTCGAGGTGCTCGAAGCGGCCCGACGGGCGGGCAACCTCCACGTGGTCGTGGCGTCGTCGTCATCGGTCTACGGCGCCAACCCCACGCTGCCCAAGCGCGAAGACCTGGCCACCATGCCGCTCAGCCCGTACGCGGCCAGCAAGCTGGCGACCGAGTCGTACACGCTCGCCTACCAGCACTCGTTCGGACTGCCCGCGCTGGCGTTCCGGTTCTTCAACGTGTTCGGTCCCCTGCAGGCGGCCGGCCACGCGTACGCCGCCGTCGTTCCCGCGTTCGTGTCCGCTGCGCTCGACGGCCAACCGCTCATCGTGCACGGCGACGGGAAGCAGAGCCGCGACTTCACCTACGTCGACACCGTCACCGAGGTGATCGCCGACGCCATCGCGCGCGGCGTGACCTCGACGTCGCCGGTGAACCTCGCGTTCGGCACCCGCACCGACCTGCTGTCGCTCATCGCCGAGCTCGAGACCATCCTCGACATGAAGGTCACCGTCGAGCACACCGAGACGCGCGCAGGCGACGTGAAGCACTCGCAAGCCGACTCCACTCGACTGCAGGAGCTGTTCCCCGACGTCGTCCCCACCGCGCTGCCCGACGCGCTGCGCGCGACCGTCGACTGGTTCCGTGCGGGGTGACGACGCGCTGAAGCGCGTCATCGACGTCGTCGGCGCGTCGGCCGCACTCGTGCTCCTCTCCCCGCTGCTCGCGGTCGTCGCGCTCCTGGTGCGCGTGCGCATGGGCGCACCGGTCTTGTTCCGCCAGCAACGACCGGGACGCGGCGGGCGTCCGTTCGTGATGACGAAGTTCCGCACCATGACCGACCGGCGCGACGCCGCCGGCGCGCTCCTGCCCGATGCCGACCGTCTCACCGCACTCGGGAAGTGGCTGCGCCGCACGAGCGTCGACGAGCTGCCCGAGTTGCTCAACGTGGTGCACGGCGACATGAGCCTGGTGGGCCCGCGCCCGCTGCTCATGGAGTACCTGCCGCTGTACTCCGACGAGCAGGCGCGCCGCCACGAGGTGCGACCGGGGATCACCGGCTGGGCACAGGTGAACGGGCGCAACGCGGTCACGTGGGACGAGAAGTTCGCCCTCGACGTCTGGTACGTCGACCACCGTTCCACGCGGCTCGACGTCGAGATCCTGGCCAAGACGGTGTCGCAGGTGTTCAGCGGTCACGGGGTGAGCGCGCCCGGTCACGCGACGATGGAGCCGTTCCGCGGGCCGCCGTCGAACGGGGGTGTGTCGTGAGTCGCGTGATCGTGATCGGCGGCTCCGACCAGGGTCGGCAGGTGCTCGACGCCATCGTCGCCCGCGGCTTCCACACCGCCGTCGGTGTGCTCGACCGCGGGTTGTCGCGCGACGCGTTCGTCGGGGATGTGCCCGTGCTGGGGACCGACGACGACCTCGCGATCGCCGCCACCGAGGTCGGTGCCGACCACTTCGTCGTCGCCATCGGCGACAACGCGACGCGCGGGGCCGTGCTGGAGCGCGCCGCCGCGGCCGCGCCGCACCTCCAGCCCGCGACGATCGTGCACCCGTCGGCCGTCATCGGCCACGACGCGACCGTCGGCCCCGGATCGATCCTCCTGGCCGGGTGCGTGGTCGGCAACGGCAGCCGGGTCGGACGGGGCGCGCTGCTCGGCATCCGCTCGTCGATCGACCACGACGGTGTGCTCGGCGACCACGCCAGCCTCGGACCGGGCGCCACCACCGGCGGCAGCGTGCGCATCGGAGCCACCACCGCGGTGGGGCTCGGCGCCAACGTGATCCACGGCGTCACCATCGGCGCCGACACCATCGTGGGCGCAGGTGCCCTCGTGCTTTCGGACCTCCCCGACCGGGTGGTGGCCTACGGCGTCCCCGCCCGCGTGGCCCGAAATCGTCAGCCCGGCGAGCCGTACCTCTAGGCGCCTGCACGGCGAGGTGGCCGCGCTCCTGCGGGGAGGCACCGGGGCACTATTTTCTCCGCACGCCAGGACGCGCCTCGCAGGTGGGCGCGCCATCGCCCCGGAGAGGAACCCTTGCCCGACCGCCCGCCGGATCCCTCGGAGGGCGAGCCGTCGTCGTACTCGCTGCCGAGTGAGTACGGGCCCGCGCAGACTCCGCGCCCCGACGACGAGCTCGACCACGACGATGACAACCCGGCCGTCACCCTCCACGACCGCGACGCGGAGATCGACGCCGAGGTCGTCGCGCCTGCCGCCGCAGTGGTCAGCGAGCCCGCCGCGGTCGAACCCGTCCCGGGCGAGCCGGTCGAGCCGGTCGAGCCGGCGGTTCCGTTGTCCCGACGCGAGATGCGCGAACAGCGCGAGCGCGAAGAGGCCGCGGCCAAGCAGCGGGACAAGAGACCGAAGAAGCAACGCTCGAGGCGGTCCAAGTGGATCCGGCGCGGCATCGCCATCGCGATCGTGCTGCTGCTGATCCCGGTGGCCGTCGACTACGTCGACTACCTCAACAAGCCGGGGAGCGACACCATCTCGGTGCGCACCGTCGAGTGGATCCGCGACAACGGCGGCAACGGCATCGTGAACACCATCGAGCGGTGGTGGTACACGAACAACCCGCCGCCGACCGGAGGCAAGCCCGCGGCGATCAAGACGCAGAAGACCGTCATCGAGACGACGCCCACATCCAGCCCGACCGCGACCACACTTCCGGCGATCCAGCACCTGCCGCCTCCGACCGCGCGGGTCCCCACGCCCGCGACCGACGTGCAGGAGAACGAGGGCGTGTGGCAGCCGACCGGGCGGCTCGTGCTCGGGCAACCGGCCGTCTACACGACGTTCGTGCGACCCGACGCGGTGCACACCTCGTACCTCACCGGCCTGATGTGGCTCGACACCAAGTTGCTGCGGGCGAACTACATCGTCGGGACCGAACAACCCGGCGGTGGGAACAACCCGTGGGGCTCACAGATCCCCGACTCGCAGAAGGACATCTCGATCGCGGCGTTCAACTCCGGCTTCAAGATGGACTCCGCCAACGGGGGCGCGTACCTCGACGGCCAGGAGATCGTGCCGCTGCGCGGCGGCTCGGCGGCGTTCATCATCAACCAGGACGGCTCGGCCAACGTCGGGATGTGGGGGCGTGACTTCAACATGTCGCCCGACATCAAGGCGGTCCGGCAGAACCTGGTGCTCCTCGTCGACAACGGGCAGCTGAACCCGCAGCTCCAGGAGAACGACACGACCGTGTTCGGCGCCACCCTCGGCAACAACGTCTACGTGTGGCGTTCGGGGGTGGGCGTGACCGCCGACGGCGCGATCGTGTACGCCGGCGGCCCGGCGATGTCGGTGCTCGCGTTGGCCCGCACGCTGCAGTCGGCGGGCGCGGTGCGGGCGATGGAGCTGGACATCAACACCGACTGGGTGAGCGCGTTCACGTACTCACCGAACACGACCGTCCCGGGGAATCCCATCGAGGGCGTGCCGCTCCTCGACACGATGGCGCACGACGGCAGTCAGTACCTCGCACCCAACGTCAGCTCCCGCGACTTCTTCGCCTTCACCGCCGACCCCAAGCTCGTCACCCCCGCCACAACCACCACCACGACGAAGCCCAAGAAATAGAAGTTTTGGCGCCCTTCGATCCTCATATAGGTGGTTGAACGGCGCCGAATCCGAGCTTGGTGCGCAGCGTCTCGAGCGCTTCGCCACCGTTGTTCCGAATCGCCGCGGCGGTGAAGGTGATCGTCTGCCAGTCGATGCGTTGGAGCCGATTCCGCCGGTCGTTGTCACGGTCAATCGCCTGTTTGCCGGTGTGGTGCTCGTAGCTGTCGTACTCGATCGCAATTCGGTGCTCGGGATAGGCAGCGTCGACTCGAGCGACGAAGCGACCGTTGTGCCAGATCTCGTACTGGAACACCGGCGTCGGCAAGCCACTGCGCCGGAGGAGCTGCTTCAACTTCGTTTCCATCACGCTTTCCGGCACGCCCGCGAGCGGATCGAGCCCCAGGACGAGTTCACGCAGCACTCCGACTCCGTTGCGGCCCTGCCTCCCCTTTCGACGCACGAAGGTCTCGAGTCGCGCGATCGTCGTCAGCTTCCGGTGCAATGCGCGATCGACGTCCATCTCCAGGGTCGGCGCCCGGCCGGCGGCGAGTCCGAGCAGCGTCTGTTCGATCGAGGCCGACGGAATTCCGTCGACCGTCCCGATGTCGTCAGCTGTCAGGAGCAGGGTCTCGTGTACGACGAGGCCCTCCGCCTTGCCACGCTTCCACCGGTGACACGTGATCTCGACGAGATCCGTGCGACCTCCCGGGAGATTCCAGAGCTCCGCAGCGGAACGATGCGACGCCACGGCAAGGCCGCTGGCTGACCAGCATGCGGCGAGAACGTCGCCCCGCCACGACCGCGGGACACCCGCGATCGCATACACACCTGGATGGCGCAGCTCCCATCGCCCGGTGCGAATGCGCACCTCACGTTGCCGGGAGGTGACTCCGAGCTCGGCGACCTGCCGGAACGTGAAGACGCCATGTTGCCGAGCGGCTCGCTCGGCGATGCGTTGGTCCAAAGAGTCGGGCATGTGCGAACAGACGCACGACCCGGGATTTCATCTCGCTCCGTGGTTTCGGCGCCGCTCAACCACCTATATGGGGATCGAGCGGCGCCAAAACGGGTTAGCGGGGGTCGAGGTCGAGGCTGCAGGAGTTCATGCAGTAGCGCTGGCCGGTGGGGCCGGGGCCGTCGGGGAAGACGTGGCCGAGGTGGCCGCCGCAGCGCTTGCAGACGACCTCTTCGCGCACCATGCCGTGCGACACGTCGCGCTTGATCTCGACCGCGTCGCCCACCAACGGCTCGGTGAAGCTCGGCCAACCGGTGCCCGACTCGAACTTGGTCGAGGCGTCGAACAGCTCGGCGCCGCATCCCGCGCAGCGGTAGGTGCCGTCGTCGTGACAGTCCCAGTACTTGCCGCTGAAGGCCCGCTCCGTGCCCGCCTGGCGCAGCACCTGGTACTGCTCCGGGCTCAGCTCGGCCCGCCACTCCTCGTCGGTCTTCGTGACCTGGTCGGTCTGGTCGCTCATCTCTTCTCCTCGGGCAGATACACCCAACATTCGATCTCCACCAGCGCGCCCGCGGGCAACGCCGCGACGCCGATGGTGGTGCGCGCGGGCCGATGGGCCCCGATCGCGCCCTCGTACAACGCATTCACAGTCGCGAAGTTCCCGAGATCGGTGAGGAAGATCGTGGCCCGGGCGACGTCGCCCCACCCGGCCCCGATGTCCCCCAGGATGGCCCCGATGTTGGCCAGGACCTGGGCAGTTTCGGCCTCGATCCCACCGCCAACTGCGACCTGGCCGGCCATCACCACGAAGTCGCCGGCACGGACGGCCGGTGAGTACGGCCCCGCGACCGGCGGAGCGCTCGGCGTGGGCACCGGCTGCACGCTCATTCCGAATCGACCCTGGGGTTGTGCCAGCGATCCGGACCCGGGATGAGGCGGTGCTGCTCCTCCGGGCCCCACGAGTGCACCGGGTACGGGATCGCCGGCGCGTGATCGGTGAGCACGTTGTCGACCACCCGCCACGACGACTCGACGCCGTCCTCACGTGCGAACAACAACGTCTCACCGTCGAGCGCGTCGCCGAGCAGGCGCTCGTACGCCGACGCCTCGCCCGGGTGGTCGTTGCAGAGGTAGAGCTGCGCGTCGTCACCCACGAAGCCGTCGCCCGCGGCCTTCACCCGCACGCCCGCGGCGATCGAGATGCGCGGGTTGAGCTGGAAGCGGAAGTAGTTGGCGTCGTACGCGCGGTGCTCGTACTCGGCGAAGACGTTCGTGGGCGGGCGGTGCAACTCGACCCGCACCTCGGTGCAGGTGACGGGAAGGTTCTTCCCGGCGCGCACGTAGAACGGCACGCCCTCCCAGCGCCACGAGTCGACGAACAGGCGGACGGCGGCGAAGGTCTCGACGTCGGAGTCGGGCGCGACGCCTTCTTCGTCGCGGTAGCCCTCGAACTGGCCGCGCACGAGATCATCGGGCTTGAGCGTGTCCATCGCCGCGAACACACGCTCCTTGCCGTCGCGCAGCTCCTCGACGCCGGGTCCGACGGGCGGCTCCATCGCCAGCAGGCCGGCGGTCTGGAACAGGTGGTTCTCGATGACGTCGCGCAGCGCGCCGACCTCCTCGTAGAACTTGCCCCGGCCCTGCACACCGAAGTCCTCCGCCATCGTGATCTGGACCTCGCGCACGTAGTTGCGGTTCCAGATCGGCTCGAGGAACGAGTTGGCGAAGCGGAAGTAGAGGATGTTCTGGATCGCTTCCTTGCCCAGGTAATGGTCGATCCGGAAGATGTCACGCTCGGGGAACACGGAATGGAGCACCTCGTTGAGGTGCTTGGCCGACTCGAGGTCGCGTCCGAAGGGCTTCTCGATGATCACCCGCGCGTTCTTCGCCGCGCCCGACGACCCGAGCCCCTCGACGACCTTCTCGAACATGGTGGGCGGGATGGCGAGGTAGTGGGCGGGTCGCCCACAGTCGCTCAGGTTCTGCTTGAGCTCGGTGAACGTCGACGCGTCGTTGTAGTTGCCGTCGACGTAGCGCATGAGCCCGGTGAGCTTCTCGAACGCGCCCTCGTCGTCGACGCCACCGCCGTACTCGGTGATGCTGTCGCGGGCGCGGGTGCGGAGGTCTTCGACCGTCCACTGCGACGACGCCACACCGATCACCGGCACCTCGAGCTCACCCTTCTTCACCATCGCGTAGAGCGCAGGGAAGATCTTCTTGCGCGCGAGATCGCCCGACATGCCGAAGAAGACGAGGGCGTCAGACGGATCCTTCGGTGCCATCTACTTGGTCTCTCCGATCGTCTGGTCGAGCTTCTCGTCGTGCCCGCCGAACTCCTTGCGCATCGCCGAGAGCAACCGGTCGGCGAAGTCGGCGCCGTCGCGCGACGTGAAGCGCGCGTAGAGCGCGGAGCTCAGGACGTCGGCCGGGACGCCCTCGTCGACGGCCGCGTGGATGGTCCAGCGACCCTCGCCACTGTCGGACACGCGGCCCTCGAAGTCGGAGAGGTCGTGGCTCTGCGACAGCGCGTGCGCGGTGAGGTCGAGCAACCAGCTGGCGACGACGCTCCCCCGGCGCCACACCTCGGCGACGGCGGGGATGTCGAGGTCGTACTGGTAGTACTGCGGATCGCGCAGCGGCGCGGTCTCGGCGTCGGCCTGGCGGTGGTCCTTGCCGACGTCGGCGTTGTGCAGGATGTTCAGGCCCTCGGCGTAGCTGGCCATGATCCCGTACTCGATGCCGTTGTGGACCATCTTCACGAAGTGCCCGGCGCCGTTGGGCCCGCAGTGGAGGTAGCCGTTCTCGGCCGTCGACGGATCGCCGGTGAGGCCGGGAGTGCGCGGCGCGGTGTCGACACCGGGCGCGATGGTGCGGAAGATCGGGTCGAGGTGGGTGACGATGTCGTCCTCACCGCCGATCATCAGGCAGAAGCCGCGGTCGAGGCCGAACACACCGCCGCTCGTGCCGACGTCGACGTAATGGAGTCCCTTGGGCTGCAGACGAGCGGCGCGGTCGATGTCGTCGCGGTAGTACGAGTTGCCGCCGTCGATGATGATGTCGCCCGGCTCGAGGTGCTCGACCAGCTTCTCGATCGTGTCGTCGACGAACGCGGCCGGGACCATGATCCACACCGCACGCGGCTTGCTGAGCTTCCCGACGAACTCCTCGATGGAGTACGCGCCGGTCGCGCCCTCGGCCGCCGACTCGTCGATCGGCGTCCTTGCTGACGTCGTACGCGACGCACGTGTGTCCGTCGCGCATCAGGCGCCGCACCAGGTTCGCGCCCATGCGGCCGAGGCCGATCATCCCGAGTTGCATCCTGCTCCCTTTCGTCGGACCCCCAGCTTGTCAGGCGCCGCTGAGGTCACGCGCCGGGCGCACCCGGTGGGCGAACGAGCAGCACGTCGGCCTGGTTGAAGACGAAGCGACGCAACACCGAGTCGTCGATCGGTTCGTGCGCGCCCCAGCCGTTTGCCAGCATCGTCTCTACCTTCGGAGGCGGCGGTATCTCCGGATGAGCGCGTTGGTGCTGCTGTCGTGGGCCAGCTCGGGCTCGGCGCCTCCCTCATCGACGGTGGCGCTGACCTCGGGGATGATCGCGGTGGCGAGCTGCTTGCCGAGCTCGACGCCCCACTGGTCGAACGAGTTGATGTTCCAGATCGTCCCCTGCGTGAACACCTTGTGCTCGTAGATCGCCACGAGCTGCCCGAGCGCGTACGGCGTGAGGCGCTCGGCGAGGATCGTGTTGGTCGGGTGGTTGCCGGCGAAGTACCGGTACGGCTCACCCTCGGGTGCGGCGCGGCCGAAGGCGAGCGCCTCGGTCTGCGCGAGCAGGTTGGCGGTGAGCAGGTCCTGGTGGGTGCCGACCTCGTGGTTGGCGTGCACGAACCCGATGAAGTCGGCGGGGATCAGCTTCGTGCCCTGGTGGATCAGTTGGTAGAACGCGTGCTGGCCGTTGGTGCCGGGTTGGCCCCACACGATCGGGCCGGTCTGCATCGTGACCGGGTTGCCGTCGAGGTCGACCGACTTGCCGTCGCTCTCCATGTCGAGCTGCTGCAGGTACGCGGGGAAGCGCGCCAGGTACTGGCTGTACGGGAGGACCGCCTGGGTCTCGGCGCCGAAGAAGTCGTCGTACCAGATGCCGATGAGACCGAGCAGCACGGGCAGGTTGCGGTCGAACGGCGCGGTGCGGAAGTGCTCGTCGATGCTGCGGAACCCGGCCAGCATCTCGGTGAACTGCTCGTGGCCGATCGCGACCATCAGCGAGAGACCGATGGCGGAGTCGTAGGAGTAGCGGCCGCCGACCCAGTCCCAGAACTCGAACATGTTGGCGGTGTCGATCCCGAACTTGGCCACCTCGGGCGCGTTGGTGGACACCGCGACGAAGTGCTTGGCCACGGCGGACTCGTCGCCCCCCAGACCGGCCAGGCTCCACTCGCGCGCGCTGCGCGCGTTCGTGAGCGTCTCCAACGTGGTGAAGGTCTTCGACGAGATCACGAAGAGCGTCTCGGCGGGGTCGAGGTCGTGGGTGGCTTCCCAGAAGTCGGTGCCGTCGACGTTGCTCACGAAGCGGAACGTCATGTCGCGCTGCGAGTAGTCGCGGAGCGCGTCGTACGCCATGTGCGGTCCGAGGTCGGAACCGCCGATGCCGATGTTGACGACGTTGCGGACGCGCTTGCCGGTGTGGCCGACCCACTGACCACTGCGGACGCGTTCGGAGAAGTCGGCCATCTTGCGCAAGACGTCGTGCACCGCGGGGACGACGTTCTCGCCGTCGACCTCGATCACCGCACCCTCGGGCGCGCGCAGCGCGACGTGCAGGACGGCGCGGTCCTCGGTGACGTTGATCTTCTCGCCGCGGAACATGGCGTCGATGCGGTCGCGCAGGTGCGCCCGCTCCGCCAGCTCGACGAGGAGGCGCAGCGTCTCGGCGGTGATGCGCTGCTTGGAGTAGTCGAGGTAGATGCCGTCGACCTCGACGGTCAGCGTCTCACCCCGCTGCGGATCGTCGGCGAACAGGTCGCGCAGGTGGACGTCGCGCATCTGCTCGAAGTGCGCATCGAGCGCGCGCCACTCCGGTGATTCCGTGATCGGGGCCATGGCGCCGAGCCTACGAGCATCTCGAAGTTGGCTGTCACCTGCGCACGCGAACCTTGAGATGCTCGGGAGGGGGCAGGAGCGGGCGCTACAGCCCGTACGCCTCGAGGAGTCGCAGCCAGACCTCGCTCATGGTCGGGAACGACGGCACCGCGTGCCACAGCGTGTCGATGGGCACCTCGCCGACGACCGCGATCGTCGCCGCGTGCAGCATCTCGCCCACGCCGGGTCCGGTGAACGTGGCGCCGACGACCACCTTGCGGGCGTCGTCGATCACGAGTTGGGCGGTGCCGGTGATGCCCTTCCCGCGCACCGCGGCACCTGCGGTGTCGCCGATGCGGTAGCTGACCACCTTCACGTCGATGCCCTGCTCGCGCGCCTTGGCCTCGGTCAGCCCGACCATCGCCAGCTGCGGATCGGTGAAGACCACCGACGGCACCGCACGGTGGTCGGCCCACGCGGTGACGGTGGAGTCGTTCAGGATCGCGTCGGCGGCGATGCGGGCCTGGTACTTGCCCATGTGCGTGAGCAGGGTGCGTCCGTTGCAGTCGCCGATCGCGTAGAGCCAGGCGTCGTCACCGACGACACCGATCGCGCGCAGGCGGTCGTCGACCTCAACCGGCTTCCCCGGTTCGAGGCCGACGGTGTCGAGGCCGAGGTCGTCGGTGTTGGGTCGGCGACCGGTGGCGACGAGCACCTCGTCGCCGGTGAACGCGCGGCCGTCGGCCAGCGTGAGCGTGACGCCGTCTCCGTCGCGGGATGCGCGCTCGACCGACGCGTCGAGCACCACGGTGATGCCCTCGGCTTCGAACGCGTCGCGCAACTCGTCCCCCGCGAAGGGCTCGAACTTGGTGACCAGGCGCGACGCGGTGTCGACCACCGTCACCTCGCGGGCACCCAACCGCTTCCACGCCTGCGCCATCTCGGCCCCGACGACGCCACCGCCGAGCACGAGCAACCGCTCGGGAACCGCGGGTCGCGCTGGTGACCGCGCGACTGTCCCACGGCTGCACGTCGTGCAGTCCGTCGATCGGGGGCATCTTGGCCGACGACCCGGTGGCCAACACGACCGCTCTCGTCGCCTCGAGCTCGCGCACGGATCCGTCGGGGAGCTCGACGTCGATGCGCCGCTCCCCCACCACCCGGCCCCGGCCGCGCACGAGCACCCCGCCCGCGCCCTCGAGCCACTTGACCTGGCCTTCGTCGTCCCAGTGCCCGGCGATGTCGTCGCGCCACGCCAGCGCCGCGGCCACGTCGAGCTCACCCGTCATGGCGGCCGCTGCCCCCGGGACCCGGCGCGCCTCGGCGAGCACCTCACCCGGTCGCAGCAACGTCTTGCTCGGCATGCACGCCCAGTACGAGCACTCGCCGCCGACCAGCTCGGCCTCGACCACCGCGATCGACGCGCCGCAGTCGTGGCAACGGCCGGCGATGTTCTCACCGGCCGAGCCGCCACCGATCACGATCACGTCGAAGTGTTCCATCCGGGTCATCTACCCCGGGTGGCGCGGCCCCTACCAAGGGAACGACGAGAATGACGCGATGACCACCGTCCTCGGCATCGACATCGGCGGCACGGGCATCAAGGGCGCGCCCGTCGACACCCGCAGCGGCCAGCTCCTGGCCGACCGCCACCGCATCCTCACCCCCCACCCCGCCACCCCCGACGCGGTCACCGACGTGGTGGCGCAGCTGGCGAAGTTCTTCGACTGGAGCGGACCCACCGGGGCCACGTTTCCGGCGGTGGTGAAGGACGGCGTGGCCCGCACCGCGGCGAACGTCGACCCCGCGTGGATCGGCACCGACGCCGCGGCCAAGTTCTCGAAGGCGATCGGCGGCGAGGTCACGGTCGTGAACGACGCCGACGCCGCGGGCGTGGCGGAGATGACGTTCGGCGTCGGCAAGGGTCGCCACGGGCTCGTGATCATGATCACGCTCGGTACCGGGATCGGCAGCGCGCTGTTCATGGACGGCGTGCTCGTGCCCAACACCGAGCTCGGCCACCTCAAGATGGGCAAGCACGACGCCGAGCACCTCGCGGCCGACAGCGTGCGCGAGGAGAACCAGCTCTCGTGGAAGGACTGGGCGAAGCGCGTGGCCGAGTACCTCCTGATGGTCGAGGCGTTGTTCACCCCCGACCTGTTCGTCATCGGCGGCGGCGTGAGCAAGAAGGCCGACAAGTTCTTCCCCCACCTCGCGGACGTGCAGACGGAGATCGTCGCCGCACAGCTGCTCAACGAGGCCGGCATCGTCGGCGCCGCGCTCGCGCACATCCAGCGCACCGGCGTCCCCCACACCGACTGACGCAGCCAACCGCGTTTCGGCGCCGTTCAACCACGCCATATGGGGATCGGTAGGGGCGCCAAAACGTGGAACGGGCGGGTACTCGGGTGGGTCGTCGATGGGGGTGCGACCGGCGAAGCCGGAGTCGGGCCAGTGCCACCAGTCGATGGCGTCCTCGCCGTCGAGCCAGCACAGCAGGTAGGTCTCGCCCGACGGCGCGAGCGCGGGGAAGTCGATCAGCCCGCGCTCGGGATCGCGCACGATGATCCCGTCGGCGTTGAGCTCCTCGACGATCGACGCGATCTCGGTGTCGAGGCGGGCGCCCTGCCCGTTGGCCGTCGGTCGCGCGCGCACCAGCTGACGCAGCCGCTGCACCTTCTCGCGCACCTCGGGCAGCGCGGCGGTGGCTTCGTCGAGGGTCCAGTGACGCACGAATCAACGATAGGGGTGCGCAGGGGTCGCCACTACGCTCTCGCCCGATGACTCGGGTCGGATTCCTCGGGCCTCACGGCACGTTCGCGGAGGAGGCGTTGCTCACGCAGCCCGACCTCGCCGCGGGTGAAGCGGTGCCGTTCCGCGACGTGCCGCACGTCATCACCGCGGTCGAGCGCGGCGAGGTCGACCTCGGGCTCGTGCCCATCGAGAACTCCATCGAGGGCTCGATCACCGTCACCCTCGACACGCTCGCGTTCGACACCGAGCTGCTCGTGCAGCGCGAGGTCGACCTCCCGGTGTCGCTGCACCTGTGCGCGCCGAAGGGCACGAAGATCCGCGACATCACGACGGTGGTGTCGCATCCCAATCCCCTCGGCCAGACCCGCATGTGGATGGCGAAGCACCTCCCCGACGCGGTCGCGGTCGCGGCGAACTCCACCGCCGAGGCAGCCAAGCAGGTGGCGAAGTCGCGCAAACCTGGCATGGCGTCGATCGGCACCCGCCAGGGTGCGGCCAACGCCGGGCTCGAGATCCTGGCCAGCGAGATCGAGGACCACCCCGAGAACCAGACCCGCTTCGTGCTGGTGGGCTACGGCGTGCCTGCGCCGACCGGTCACGACAAGACGTCGGTGGTGTGCTTCCAGCGCCACGACCGTCCCGGCTCACTGCTCGCGATCCTGCAGGAGTTCGCGGCGCGGGCGATCAACATCACCAAGCTCGAGTCGCGCCCCACCAAGCGCGACCTCGGCGACTACTGCTTCTTCATCGACTTCGAGGGCCACCTCGACGACGACGTCGTCGCCGACTGCCTCCGCAACCTCGCCGCGAAGCAGGCCAAGGTGAAGTTCCTCGGCTCCTACCCGGTGTCGGGAGCCGACGGCCACGCGCGCCGGAAGGCCGTCACCAAGGCCGAGCGCGACGCCAACGCGTGGCTCGGCGGCCTGCGCGACCAGATCCGGCGCACGACCCCCACATGAGCCCGCCGTGATCGACCTCAAGCGGCTGCGCGAGGAGCCCGACTACCGCGTCGGCATCGAACGCAAGCGCGTCGCGCCGGGCCTGATCGACGACGTGCTCGCGGCCGACGCGGACGCGGCGCGAACAGCTGCGGGCGGTCGAGGAGCTGCGCACGCGGCAGAACGCGGCGTCGAAGGACATCGGACGCGCCGCACCCGACGAACGACCGGCGAAGATCGCGGCCGCGGGTGCGCTGAAGGAGGAGCTGCAGGCGCTCGAGGACGCGCTCGCACCGTCGACGCCGAAGTGCGCGCGCTGGCGCTGCGCATCCCCAACCCCGCCGACGCGTCGGTGCCCGACGGTGGCGAGCACGACGGCGCGGTGCTGCGCATCGTCGGCGACACACCCGCGCCGCCGCCGCTCGACCACGCCGCGTTCAGCGAGGCGATGGGCTGGGTCGAGAGCGAGCAGGCCGTGCAGATGAGCGGCTCCCGCTTCGCGTACCTCATGCGCGAGGCGGTGCTGCTGGAGCTCGCGCTCGTGCAGTGGGTCACCCGCACGCTCGTCGGCGAAGGCTTCACGCCGGTCGTCCCACCGGTGCTCGTGCGCGAAGAGGCCATGGTGCAGGCCGGCTTCTTCCCCACCGACGACCGGCAGGTGTACGCGGTCGAAGAGGACGAGCTCTTCCTCGTGGGCACCAGCGAGGTGCCGCTCTCCGCCATCCACCGCGACGAGATCCTCCCGGCCGACGGCCTCCCCCGCCGCTACCTCGGCATCTCCTCGTGCTTCCGGCGCGAGGCCGGCACCTACGGCAAGGACACGCGTGGCATCTTCCGCGTCCACCAGTTCGACAAGGTGGAGATGTTCTCGTACGCCGACCCGGCGACGTCGTGGGACGAGCACGAGGCGCTGCTCGCGATCGAGGAGTCACTCGTCGGTGGGCTCGGCCTCCCGTACCGCGTCGTGAACATCGCGGCCGGCGACCTCGGGAACGCCGCTGCGAAGAAGTACGACGTCGAGGTGTGGCTGCCGTCGGAGGGCGCGTACCGCGAGCTCACGTCGTGCTCGAACTACCTCGACTTCTCGGCGCGCCGGCTGAACACACGAGTGAAGGGCGAGAAGGGCAACCAACTCGCGCACACGCTCAACGGCACCGCCTGCGCGGTCGGGCGCACGCTCGTGTTCCTGTTCGAGCACTACCAGGACGCCGACGGCGGCTTCACCGTCCCCGAGGTGCTTCGCCCGTACACCGGCTTCGACCGCGTCGAGCCGCGCTGACCCCCTCTAACCTGCTCGGTGGAGGGGTGCCAGAGCGGCCGAATGGGACGGTCTTGAAAACCGTTGAGGCGCAAGTCTCCGAGGGTTCGAATCCCTCTCCCTCCGCCGAAGCCGAGCACGTACTCGAGCAGCCGCGCACGGTACGTTTTCGGCCATGAGTGACATCGACGAGACGGGACCGATCGACTGGCTCCTCCTCGAGTTCCCGCCCGACAAGCAGATGAACGGCGAGCTCGTACCGCCGCTCCTCGACCTCGTCGATCGGCACATCGTGCGGATCCTCGACGCGCTGATCATCGTCAAGGGTGACGATGGATCGGTCCAGACCTTCACCACCGACGAGCTCGATCCCGCGGTGGTCGGCGACCTCGGTGCGCTCGCAGGGGCGTCGTCGGGTCTGATCGAAGATGACGACGCCGCCACCGCCGCCGAGCTGCTCGGCGCCGGCCGCTCGGGGCTCATGCTCGTGTACGAGAACGTGTGGGCGGTGTCGTTCGGAGTCGCGGCCCGGCGCGCCGGTGGCCAGATGGTGGCCAGCGGTCGCATCCCGGTGCAGGCGATCATCGCCCGACTCGACGCGCTCGAGGCCTAGGAGGCACATCGACATGGGACTCATCGGCGGGATGGCCCGCACCGCAGTCATCGCCGGCACCGCAACCGCGGTGGGCAACCGCGTCTCACGCCGTCAGGCAAATCGCTGGTCACAGCAGGACCAGGCGCAGTACCAGCAGCAACCGCAGCAGCCGCAGTACGCGCAGCCCGTCTACGCGGCGCCGCCCCCGGCTCCGGCACCGACGGCCGACGACATGGGGGCCCAACTCGAGAAGCTGGCGCAGCTCCACACCAGTGGCGTGCTCACCGACGAGGAGTTCGCCGCGAGCAAAGCCAAGATCCTCGGCATCTGAGCAACCGCCGCGGCGCCCGCGCGACCCTGCGCGCGGGCACCACGTCGATCGGTCAGACGTACACCTCTTCGCCACGCTCGCCGTACGCGACCAGCGCGTGCAGCACGAGCAGGTCGATGACGATGATCACGAGCGCGCCCTGCCACTGCGGCGAGAAGATCCAGAAGAACGCCAGGATCGCCTGCACCGTGGCGGCGAGGATGCCGACCATGACCGCCCACCGCTGCCGCATGAACACGAACATGCCGGCGAGCAGCACCACGAGCCCGACGATGGCGTAGATCCAACCCCAGGTGTCGAGGTTGGTGTCGCTGAAGAGCAACTGGTTCTTGAAGCTGGCGACTTGTGAATTGGTCGCGTTCAACGCCCAGAGCCCGTTGATGAACATGTTGGCCCCGGCGATGATCATCGCGATCCCCGCGAAGATGATCCAGCCGGTCCCTCTGGTGCCGCGTTCCGTCGATTCGGTCATGAGCAACCCCCTCGTTTCTCACGTAGCTGACAACACTGACGACAGTCTTTCGCTGATCGGCCATGCCCGCGCGGATACGGCCAACCGCCCGATCCGGCATACTCCCGGCTGGTGCTGATCGACCGATGGGTTCCCGGTGTCGCGGCGGCGCGCTCGTACGACCGCGGCTGGCTGCGCAGCGACCTCGTCGCGGGCTTGGTGCTCGCCGCGATCCTCGTGCCCCAGGGCATGGCCTACGCGGAGCTGGCGGGCCTGCCTCCGGTCACCGGCCTCTACACCTCGATCGCGTGCCTCGTGGGCTACGCGATCTTCGGCCCGTCGCGCGTGCTGGTCCTCGGTCCCGACTCCTCGGTGTCACCGCTGATCTTCGCCGCGATCACTCCGCTCCTCGTGACCAACGACCCGGGCAGCGCGATCGCGCTGGCGGGGATGCTGGCCCTGCTGGTCGGTCTCATCGAGATCGGCCTCGGGCTCGGCAAGCTCGGGTTCGTCGCCGACCTGCTGTCGAGCGAGGTGCAGGTCGGCTACATGAACGGCCTCGCGATCACGATCATCGTGGGCCAGCTGCCGAAGCTGTGCGGCTTCTCCACCGACGCCGACGGCTTCGTCGACGAGCTGCGCGCGTGGTTCGAGCACCTCGACGCCACCAAGGGCGCCGCGCTCGCGGTCGGCCTGGGCGTGCTCGTCGTGCTCCTCGTGTTGCCGCGCTTCCTGCCCAAGATCCCCGCGGTCCTGATCGCGGTGGCCGGCGCCACGATCGTGTCCGCGGTGCTCGACCTCGCCGCGCACGGCGTCGCGACCGTCGGCACGCTGCCGCAGGGATTCCCGAAGCCGTCGATGCCGTGGACGTCGTTCAGCGACGTCGGCCCGTTGCTCCTCGCGGCCATCGGCATCGTGCTGGTGTCGCTCACCGACACCATCGCGACCGCGTCGGCCTTCGCCGCCCGGCGCGGCGACGAGCTGCAACCCAACCAGGAGATGATCGGCATCGGTGCGGCCAACGTCGCCGCCGGGTTCTTCCAGGGCTTCGCCGTGTCGACCAGCGGCTCGCGCACCGCAGTCGCCGAGCAGTCGGGCGCCAAGTCGCAGCTGACCGGAGTCGTCGGCGCCGGGCTGGTCGCGGTGCTGCTGCTGTTCTTCAACTCGCTGCTCGCAGACCTGCCTCAGTCGGCGCTCGCGGGTGTGGTCATCGCGGCCGCGCTCTCGCTGATGAACCTCACCGCACTGCGCAAGTACTGGCGCGTGCGCAAGTCGTCGTTCCTCCTGTCGATCGTTGCCACGCTCGGCGTCGTCGCGCTCGGCGTGCTCGAAGGCATCGTCGTCGCGATCTTCCTCGCCGTACTCATGTTCTTCAAGCGCAACTGGTGGCCTCACGGCGCGGTGCTCGGCCGCACCGACGACAGCGAAGGGTGGCACGACATCGACAGCCTCCCCGGCGCGCGCGAGGAACCCGGCGTCGTGGTGTACCGGTGGGAGGCGCCGCTCTTCTTCGCCAACGCGGGGACGTTCCGCCAGGCGATCCGTCGCATGGTGAAGGCGCGCCAACCCCGTTGGATCGTGTTGCAGTGCGAAGCGATCACCGACATCGACGTCACCGCGGCTGAGGTGCTCGAGCAGCTCGACAACGAGCTCAACGCCGGCGGGATCCACCTCGCTTTCGTGGAGATGCGCAGCCGGATCCAGGACCTGGCAGGCCGGCACGGCCTCTACGACACCCTCGACCGCGATCACTTCTACGACACCATCGACGCCGCTCTCGCCGCGATCCGCGCCGAAGACGCCGGGACGGATTCCGAAGCTGATTGAACTCTCAATTACAGTGGCGGACATGCCCGCCATCCCCGAATCCCACCGTGACCTGCTGACCGGTGCGACGGTCGCCCTGAGCACCCTCAACCCCGACGGGGCGATCCAGACCACCGCGGTCTGGGTCGTGCTCGACGACGACGGCGTGCTGCGCATGTCGCTCGCGACCGGTCGTCAGAAGTACCGCAACCTCGTGCGCGACCCGCACGCCACCGTGTTCGCGCTCGACCCCCAGAACGCGTTCCGGTTCCTCGAGGTGCGCGCCACCGTCACCATCGAGCCCGACGACGACAAGTCGTTCATGCGCTCGGTCTTCCTGAGCTACGGGACCGACCCCGACTCGATGCCCGAGCTGCTCGATGACGACCGCGTCGTGGTCACCTTCTCCCCGGAGCGCGTGAACGCGCAGTAGCGCTGCCGTGCTACGAAGGCGTCGTGGAGAAGATCTGGGCCAACTCGGGCGACTCGCACCTCGTCGAACCCGCCGACCTGTTCGAGTCGTCGCTCCCACCCGCGTTGGCGGAACGCATGCCGCGCAGCGAAGTCGACGACGACCGCCAGTGGGAGACGATCCACGTCGACGGCCAGTCGTTCCGGCGCCGGTTCCCGCTGGGCCGGCTGATGGTCGACGGCGACGGCCGCACCGTGACCGAGCGTGCACCGGGCGCCAACGATCCCGCGCTGCGCCTCGTCGATCTCGATGCGGAAGGGGTGTGGGCCGAGCTGATCTACCCGTCGATCGGCATCTGGACCGCGTCGATCCACGATCCCGACCTGCTCGCCGCGGGATGCGCGGCCATCAACGACTGGGCGATCGAGTACCAACGCCACTCACCGCGGTACGTGTGCACTGCGACCGTTCCCGTGCTGAACGCGACGACCGCGGTGGCGGAGATCGAACGCGCGGCCGACCTCGGGTTCGTCGCCGCGTACTTCCCGGTCGAGCCGCCGACCGAGGAGGACTGGAACCACCCGACGTGGGAGCCGGTGTGGGAGGCGCTCGCCGACCGCGGCGTCGTCTGCTGCTTCCACATCGGCACCGAGCCGCACGACGCCAGCCGCACCCACGGCGCATACTTCCGCGGGCCGGGGGCGCGCTCCTGAACTACGTCGAGACCACCTACGGCGGGCAGCGGGCGGTGTCGAAGGTGATCGCGTCCGGCGTGTTCGACCGGTATCCCGCGCTCCGGGTGATGGTCTCCGAAGGCGGAGCAACATGGGGGCCGTTCCTCGCCGACCGCCTCGACGAGGCCTACCGCCAGCACGCGACCGCAGTGCGGCCCGCGCTCGAACGCCTCCCGAGTGAGTACCTCTACGAGCACGTGTACGCGTCGTTCCAGCACGACCGCTCGGCACCGGCGGCGCTCTGGGCGATGGGGTGGCAGAACGTGTGCTGGGGCAGCGACTACCCGCACCTCGAGGGCACCTTCGGTCACACGCAGGAGACGTTGCACGCGCTGCTCGACGACGTCGACGAGACGACGCGCGCCCGCATCACCGTCGGCGCGTTCTCCGAGCTCTTCCCGCACGTCCCGCCGGTGCCGCCGAGCGCACGAACTGCGAACTGAGGAGCGATGGCCAAGATCGTGCTCGTCCACGGCGCGTTCAACGAGCTCTGGGGTCCCAACGAACTGAAGTCGCGGTGGCTGCCCGCCGTGCGCGACGGTCTGTGGCACCACGGACTCGAGATCGACGACGACGACGTGCAGGTGTGCTTCTACGGTGACCTGTTCCGGCGCGCGCCCGGCACCGCGGAAGACGCGCAGCTCGAGCAGTCACGCGCCGGGATCGCCGAATCGCTGCACGAGATGGGGGCGGACACCATCGCGATGCTCGGCCAGGCCGCCAACGACGCCGTGTTCGACCGCACCGTCGACATGGTCACGATCATGGCGACCGACCCCGATCTCCGAGCGAAGATGCGCGCCCGCATCGAGCCGCTGGTCGACGACGAGACGCGCGTGCTGGTCGCGCACTCGCTCGGCACCGTGCTCTCCTACATGGCGCTCGCCAACCATCCGCAATGGAACGTGCACACGTTCGTGACGCTGGGTTCGCCGCTGGCGTCGCCGATGCTCGGCGACATGCTCGACCCGCCGCTGGTCGACGGGAAGGGTCAGTGGCCGGGTTCGGTCCAGCGGTGGGTGAACGTGCGCGCCATCGGCGACAAGGCCGCCGCGGTGCCGGTGGCCGAACGCTTCGGCGAGCGGGTGGAAGACGTCGTGGTCGACAACGGCCACCGCGCCCACGCCCCCGAGCCCTACCTCAACTCGCTCCCGACCGGCGAGGCCATCGCCGCCGCGCTTCGAGTCTGAACGTTCAGCGCGGCGCGTCGCCCACGATGCTCGCTCGCTCCATGACGCGCACGGACGGCCAGTAGTCGCTGCACGCGTAGTGCTGCACCGCGCGGTTGTCCCACATCACGACCGTGTCGGGCGTCCACCGGATCCGGCACTGGTACTCGATGATGTCGGCCTGACGGCTGAGCTCCTCGATGAGCGCGCGGCTCTCGGCCGGCGCGAGGCCCACGACGTGGCTGGTGAAGAACCGGTTCACGTAGATGAGCTTGCGGCCGGTCTCCGGGTGCGTGCGCACGACCGGGTGCTCGACCGGCGGGTACTTGGCCCGGATCTCCTCGCGCTGCTCCGGCGGTACCTGGTGCCCGAACGACGACACGTGGTCGTGCACCGCGACGAGACCGTCGATGCGCGTCTTGAGGTCGTCGTCGAGACCGTCGTACGCGGCGTACATGTCGGCGAAGAGGGTGTCACCACCGGTCGGCGGCACTGCGACCGCGTGCAGCACCGCGGCCATCGACGGCACCGCCCGCCAGCTCACGTCGCTGTGCCAACCGTTCTCGTACCCGCCGACGTCGGCCGACTTGGCGAAGCGCACCAGCTCGGGGAACTCACCGTTGGCCGGGATGAACGGGTGCACCTCGAGGTCACCGAAGCGCCGGGCGAACGCGACGTGCTGCGCGGCGGTGATCGGCTGGTCGCGGAAGCACAGCACCTTGTAGTCGAGCAGTGCCTGGCGGAGCTCGGCGATCGTGGCGTCGGGAAGGGCGTCGCCCAGGCGCACGCCGGTGACCTCGGCGCCGATGGTGGCCGCGAGCGGGGTGGCGTCGAACGACCGCCAGGTGAGGGACTCCAGCCGCTGACGCTCCGCCGCCAGGTGGCCGAGCGGTCCGATCTCGTATTCGAACTCGCCGAGCTTCACCCGGGTGGCCGACAGCAGGGCACCGGGGTCACGCGTCGCGATGGGTTGCGTCGTCATGCCGCTCATTGTGCCCGCCGCGGGCGTGTCGAGCACGCGCCGTCAGGGATGCGAGACTGGCGTTCGCATGAGTGCCACCGACGAGCTCCTCCAGAACAACGCGCGCTACATCACCGACTTCGACCACGGCGAGCTCGAGGCACAACCGGTGCGCCCGGTGGTGCTGGTCACCTGCATGGACGCCCGCATCGACCCCGCCCTCGCGCTCGGACTCGTGCCCGGTGACGCCCACGTGCTCCGCAACGCGGGCGGGCTCGTCACCGACGACGTCGTGCGCTCGCTGGCCATCTCACAGCACGCGCTCGGCACCCGCGAGGTCATGGTCGTGCAGCACACGAAGTGCGGCATGCACGGCCTCGACGAGAACGCGCTCGCGCTGCGCATCGAAGCCGCCGCCGGGGTGCCGCCGAACGCGAACGTGCGCTTCGGCGCGTTCACCGACCTCGAGACGAGCGTGCGCGCGTCGGTGGCGCGGTTGCGGGCGTCGACGCTGCTGCTGCACCGCGACCGGATTCGTGGCTTCGTGTACGAGGTCGAAACCGGTCTCGTGCGCGAGATCGACTGACGCGCGCGCCCTCGCGCTCGAGCAGCGACTGCTTCACGTCGACACCCCACGCGTAACCGCCGAGGCCGCCCGACGCGGTGACCACCCGGTGACAGGGCACCACCACCGACACCGGGTTGCTGCCGCACGCGGCGCCGACCGCACGCGGCACCGCCGGGCGCTCCGACCGCGGCCGCGACCTCGCCGTAGCTGCGGGTCTCACCGCGAGGGATGCGCTGCAGCTCCTGCCACACGCGGAGCTGGAAGGCGCTGCCGCGCACGTCGAGTGGGAGCTCGGCGCTCGGGAGCTCACCCTCGATGCGGCGCAACACCTCGGCGACGACCGGTGCCAGCGCGTCGTCGTCGCGCTCGATCGCGTCGGCGGCGGGGAACTCGCCGCGCAACCCTTCCTCGAGCGCGACCGCTTCGACACCGAGCGCGATCCAACAGACACCGCGCGCGGTCGCCGCCACGATCAGCGCGCCGAGCGGGCTCGGTGACACCGTGAACGCGATCGACGCGCCCGCGCCGCCCGCGCCGTAGGACGCCGGCGTCATGCCCAGGCGGGCGTCGGACTGCTCGTAGAGGCGACTGCTCGAGCCGTAGCCGGCGGTGTAGAGCGCGCCGGTGACGTCGCGGCCGTCGCGCAACTCGGTGCGCAGGCGTTCCACGCGTTGCCCGTCGGCGTACTGCTTCGGTGACACACCCAGCACGCGTTGGAAGTCGCGGCGCAACCCGTCGGGCGTGACGCCGAGCGCCACGGCCACGTCGGCGACCCGCGCCGCGTCGGCGGTCGTCGAGTTGTCGACACGCGGCTTCGACGCGTCGCCACGCGCTCGTCGGTCGCGGGCGCGTCGGGACGGCACCGGCGACACGCTCGGTAGCCGTGCTCCTCGGCGTCGGCGCCGTGGGCGAAGAACGAGACGTTGTCGGGACGAGGTCGGCGACTCGGGCACGACGGCCGGCAGTAGACGCGCGTCGTGCGCACCGCGTACACGAAGTCGTCGCGCGGCTCCCGCGCCAGCACTGCGGTCCAGCGGGGGTCCTCAGAGGAGACGGTCTCGACGTCGGTGACGGTCATGTCCTCAGTGATACCGGACGCGAACCGCCGCGCGCTCTCCGGTTCCGGCGCCCGAACTCGACGGGGCCGGCCTCACTGGGCGTGCGACGCCGTCCACTCCAGCAGGCGGTCGACGGGCCACGCGTTGACGATGTCGTCGGGCGGCACCCCGGCCTCGGCCGCCCTGGCACAGCCGTAGGGCTGCCACTCGAGCTGGCCGACCGCATGGGCGTCGCTGTCGATCGAGACCTTGCACCCGGTGGCCACCACCTGCTCGAGCAGGTGCATGGGCGGGTCGAGACGTTCGGGCCGGCAGTTGATCTCGACCGCCTTGTCGAAGTGCTGGCAGACGCCGAAGACGAGATCGGCGTCGAACGTCGACTCCGGCCGACCCTTGCCCAGCACCATGCGGCCGGTGCAGTGGCCGAGGATGTCGGCGTTCGGGTTGGCCATCGCCGCCACCATGCGATCGGTCATCGGCTGCTCGCTCATGCGCAGCTTCGAGTGCACGCTCGCCACGACGACATCGAGCTCGGTGAGCAGGTCGTCGTCCTGGTCGAGGCGGCCGTCCTCGAGGATGTCGACCTCGATCCCCTTGAGGATGCGGAAGGGCGCCAGCTCCTCGTTGAGCTTCGCCACCAGCTCCAGCTGGGTCTCCAGCCGTTCGGCGTCGAGGCCGTGGGCGATGCTGAGCGACGGCGAGTGGTCGGTGAGCGCCATGTAGTCGTGCCCGAGCTCGGCCGCCTTGCGCGCCATCTGCTCGATGGTGGCGCCACCGTCGGACCAGTTGGAGTGGAGGTGGAGGTCACCCTTGAGCGCGGCGCGGATCGGCGCGCCGGGACCGGCGTCGGGCGCAGCCTCGGCTTCGAGTCGGGCGAGGTACTCGGGCACCTCGCCGTCGAGCGCCTGCGCGATCACCCGGGCGGTGCTCGACCCGATGCCGGGCAGGTCACCGATGCGCCCCTGCGCCGAGAGCTCGCGCAGCTCGTCGACCGGACGGTCGCGGATGGCGTCGGCCGCCTTGCGGAACGCCTCCTCCTTGTACCGACCCGCCCGCTCCCGTTCGAGCAGGGTGGCGATGCGCTCCAGCGCGTCGACAGGATCCATCCGTCGAAGGTACCCGTCGCGGCGTCGTCCCCGAACCTGATTGCTGCGCACGGGGTACGTTCGCCGGCGTGACCCGCACCGACGACACTCCCGTCCCCGACTATCCCGGCCTGCTCCGGCTCGACGGACGGCGGTTCGTCGTGCTCGGCGCCGGTCAGGGCATCGGCCGCCAGGCGTCGCATGCGCTGGCGTCGGTGGGCGCACGGCTCGCGTGCGTCGACCAGGACCCCGATCTCGCCGCCGACATCGGCGCAGAGGTGGGCGGTACGCCCCTCAGCGGGAACGCCTTCGACCGCGACGACATGGCGCGCATGTTCGACGACGCCGGTCGCGCGCTGGGCGGCATCGACGGCGTGGTCGACATCATCGGGATGTCGCGGTACGCCGACCTCGTCGACATGAGCGACGACGACTGGAACTGGCACTTCGACATCGTCCTGCGTCACGCGTTCCTCGCCATGCAGTACGGCGGCCGCGCGATGCGCGACCACGGCGGCACGATGGTGTTCGTGGCGTCGGTGTCGGGGATCACCTCGGCGCCGCGTCACTCCGCGTACGGCGCGGCGAAGGCCGGGCTCATGTCGTTGGTGCGCACCGGTGCCGTGGAGCTCGGGCCGTCGGGCATCCGCGTGAACGCGGTGGCACCGGGCGTCGTGTGGACGCCACGCGTCTCCGCGTTCCTCGGCGACGAAGGCGAGCAGCGCAACATCGTGAACACGCCTCTGCGCCGGGTGGCGCAACCGGCCGACATCGCCGCCGCGCTGCTCTTCCTCGCGTCGGACCTCGCCGGGTACGTCACCGGGCAGACGCTCAGCGTCGACGGCGGGGTGGGCGCCAAGTTCCCCTACCCGATGGCCGACCTGTGAGTGCGCTGTCGCCCGAACCGTTCCTGCGCGGCAACGCGTGGCCGGGAAGCGACGAGCTGCCCTACCCGCGCGCCGATCCTGCCGATCTGGACCGGCTGCCCGGCGACACCGTGGGCACCGCGCGACTCCCGGTGGGAGTGCGACTCGAGTTCGTGGGCGACGCCGAGACGCTCGAGGTCGACTACCAGACCTTCACCGACGACCTCGGCTACCGCGGTGAGGGTGCGGGCACGACGTTCACGCTCGTGTCGGGCCACGACACGCTGTCGGTGCCGGCGAACCTGGGTCCGGGGACGGCCCACTTCGCGCTCGACCAGCTCGATCGGCGCGATCCCGACCAGCCGCTCGTCGTGTACCTCCCGGAGGGCATGCGTCCGCGCGTGTTCGCGCTGCGGATCGGTGGGGGCGAGCTGGTGCCGGCGCGGCGCGGGCCGCGCTGGCTCGCGTACGGCGACTCGATCGCCGAGGGTTGGATCGCGAGCGGACCGTCGGGCACGTGGCCCACGGTCGCGGCGCGCCGGACCGGGCTCGACGTCGTGAACCTCGGGTACGCGGGGTCGGCGCGCGGTGAGCTGCCGTCGGCGCAGCAGATCGCCGCCCTCGACGCCGACGTGATCTCGATCTCACACGGCACCAACTGCTGGAGTCGCATCCCCTTCTCGACCGCGCTGTTCCGCGAGCAGACGGAGGCGTTCGTCGCGCTCGTCCGCCAGGGACACCCGGAGACACCGATCGTGGTGACGAGCCCGATCCTGCGACCCGATGCCGAGGACACACCGAACGCGCTCGGCGCGACGCTCGTGGATCTCCGGGTCGCGATGGAGGAACTGACGCGCGAGCTGATCGCGGCCGGCGACTCGCACCTCACGCTGGTCGAGGGCGGCACCCTCGTCGGTCCCGACGACCTCCCCGACGGCATCCATCCCGGCGACCACGGCCACGGGATCCTGGCCGAGGTGTTCGGCGGCGCCGTCGCCTCCTCGATCAGCTGAGCCCTCCGGGCTCGACGCTGCCGCCGTTGCCTACACTGACTCGTCACTGGAGGGATGACTGAGCGGCCGAAAGTGCTCGCCTGCTAAGCGAGTAGGGGGTTTTAAGCCTCCTCGAGGGTTCAAATCCCTCTCCCTCCGCCACTCGATTCAGTTGGCCACCAGGTTCGGTGGCCGTTCGCCCGCCAGCACCGCGACCGCGCCCTCGCTGGCGAGCTGCGCCATGCGTCGACGGGTGGCCTCGGTGGCGCTGCCGATGTGCGGGAGCAGCACTGCGTGAGGCGCCGCGAGCAGTCGCGGGTGCACGATGGGTTCACGCTCGTAGACGTCGATCCCCGCGGCGAAGATCGTGCCGTCCTCGAGCGCCACCGCGAGCGCCTCCTCGTCGACGACCGGACCGCGCGCGGTGTTCACGAGCACCGCCGATCGCTTCATGAGCCCGAGGCGACGGGCGTCGATCAGACCGCGCGTCTCGTCGTGCAGCGGCACGTGCAGCGACACGACGTCGCACCGCGGGAGCAGGTCGTCGAGGTCCCCGACCCAGCCGGTGATTCCGGTGTCGGTGCGGGTGTGGTGGAGCACCTCCATGCCGAAGCCGGCGGCGCGGCGGGCGACGGCGCGACCGATGCGCCCGTAGCCGACGACGCCGAGCGTCGCGCCGTGCACGTCGACGCCGAGGAAGTCGCCGATGTGGAAGCCGGTCCAGCGCCCGGCGCGGAGGTCGGCTTCGGCGTCGGTCGCGCGCCGACACGCGGCCAGGATCAGGAGGAAGGCGAGATCGGCGGTGGTCTCGTCGAGCACGCCCGGCGTGTTGCACACCGAGATGCCGAGCTCCGTGGCGGTGGCGACGTCGATGTTGTCGTAACCCACCGCGACGTTCGCCACGACCTGCAGGCGTGGCGCGCCGGCCTGCAGCACCTCGGCGTCGATCCGGTCGGTGAGGATGCAGACGATGGCGTCGAACTCGGGGGCCAGGCCGACCAGTTCGTCGGCGGTGTAGGGCTCGTCGCCGGCGCGCTGCACCAGCTCGTGTCCCGCGGCGAGGAGCGGGTCGAGTCCGCCGTCGGGCAGCTCACGGGTGACGAGGACACGGGACACGGGCGGCGAGCGTAGACCGCGGGCTCGATCGCTCAGCTGCCCGTTGCCAGCGAGATGTCCGGAATGTACGGTACGGCTCGATGCGGAGGGCAGAACCGGATCAGGGCGGAGAGTGGTTCGAGGCGGGCGGTGACGACTTCGACCTCCGCGAGGTCGTCGTCGAGCACCGGGCCGACATCTTCCGGTACGCGCGCTCGTTCTGTCGGAACGACGCCGATGCCGAGGACCTGGCGCAGACGGCGGTCGTACGCGCGCTCGCCAGCGGGGCCGAGGTGCGCAACCCGGAGCGAGCCAAGTGGTACCTGCTCAAGATCGTGCGCAACCTCGCCACCGACCAGGCGCGCGTGCGATCACGCTTCGCCGTGGAGCCGTGGGCCGACCTCCCCGACGCGGCGTCGGCTGATCCAGCGCCCGACGCGCGCCTCCTGCACGACGAGGAGCACGAGGTCCCCCGCGCCGCGTTCGCCGAGCTCCCGCGCGTCCACCAAGAGGTGTTGCGGCTCCGGTTCGTCGAGGAGCTCGACCACGCCGCCATCGCCGAACGACTCGAGACGACCGAGCAGGCGGCGCGCCAGCGCCTCTACCGCGCGATGCAGGCCCTGCGCGCGCTCACCCAACGCCAGTTCGGCCTCGACAACCCCTAGACGCGTTTCGGCGCCGCTCGAACCCCATATGTGAGGATCGAACGGCGCCAAAAGCGGTTCGTGAGCGTGTGGTCAGCCAGCGAGCAGTGCGCGGGCACCCATCTCGACCGAGGGGTGGCGGAGGCGGGCGAGGGCACGAGCCTCGATCTGGCGGACGCGCTCCCGGCTGAGGTTGACCAGCTGGCCCACCTCGTCGGGGGTGCGGGGCTCACCACGGTCGAGCCCGAAGCGCAGCGTGAGGATGTAGCGCTCACGCTCGTCGAGCACGGCCAGCAGCTTCTCGATCTCGGCGGGGAGCATGGCCCGGGCCGCCGACTCGTAGGGCGACTCGGCCCCACGGTCCTCGACCAGGTCGCCGAGCTCGGTCTCGCCGTCTTCACCGACGGGTGTCTCGAGCGACACCGGCTCGGCGAGGTGCGGGATGAGCTCCTTCACGCGCTCGGGCGCGAGGTCGAGCTCTTCCGCCAACTCGTCGAGCGTGGCCGGACGGCCGAGGCGCGCCTCGAGTCCGGCACGCTCCTTCTGGAGCCGAGCGAGGTTGTCGGCGGCGTGCACGGGCAGACGGATCGTGCGGCCCGCGTTGGCGATGCCGCGCTGGATCGCCTGACGGATCCACCACGTCGCGTAGGTGGAGAACTTGAAGCCCTTGCGCCAGTCGAACTTCTCGACCGCGTGGATGAGGCCGAGGTTGCCCTCCTGCACCAGGTCGAGGAGCGGCATGCCCGACGCCTGGTAGCGCTTGGCGATCGACACGACCAGTCGGAGGTTCGACTGGACGAACTGACGCTGCGCGTTCTCGCCCTTGCGGACCAGACGCTGGAGATCGCGCTTCTCGGCCCGGGTGAGACCCTTGTCGACGGTGTCGAGGGTCTCACGAGCGGCCTTGCCGGCTTCGATGTCCTGTGCGAGGCGGGCCTCGTCGTCCTTGGTCAGCAGCTGGTGCCGACCGATGTCTTCGAGGTAGAGCCGAACGAGATCTTCATTGTCGCGTTCGGTGCGATTGCGTACTCGAGCCACGGTGCCTTCCCGAGGGTAGGGTTGCGATCGCCTGGGGGAAGGCGACCGTCGACAGTAGAACGACGGGGGATGCGTCCTTGTTCCGGACTTTGGCCCGGAGATCGCTTGAGGCCGGCGCGAGAGACAGTCTCGCGGCGGGGGACCCTCCATTGTGCACCTTTTCGGGTACCCGACGCACATCAGGGCCAACCTCGTTGCCCGGGAACCCTGGAACCCCTTGCTGCAGACCAGTTCGACCACTCTGCGTGGTCGTCAGTGCGGCTGACCTTCGAACGACACGTCCACGGTCTGCTCCGGGCGACGCTGCTCGGTCTCGGCCACCTCGGTGAGCACTTGCTCGTCGGCTTCGGTGAGTGGCGGAGGCGCGAGCGAACGCGGCACGAGGTGCCGCGCCTTCACGACGTTCACCTCGGCGGCGTACACCATGATCTGCGCCGCCAGATAGAGGAAGAACAGCAACCCGAGGACGACGCCGAAGGTGCCGTAGAGCTCGCTGGTGTGGCGGAGTTGACGAGCCACCAGCAGGGAGCCGACCGCCTGCAGCGCGGTCCACGCCACACCGCCGACGATCGCACCAGTGACGAGATCGCGGGACGCGACCTCGCCGGGCGTCATCACGCGGAATGCCAGCCAGTAGAGCGCGACGTTCAGGACCACCACCAACAACGTCGAGAGGATCGGCACCGCGCTGCCGCCGGGCACCAGCGTGGTCACCGTCGTGAGCGCCGCGGTCCCCACGATCGCGAGCGCGAGCACCGCCAGCACGAGGAGCGACCGGACCAGGCGCGGCACGAACCCGGGTCGGCGCGCGCCCGGCACGTTCCACACCTGCGCCATCGCGTGCTGCGCGATCTGCGCAACGCCGAGTGAACCCCAGACCAGCGCGAGCAGTCCGATCACGAGGGCAACGCCGTTGCCACCCAGCGCGCCGACGTTGCGGCGCAGCTCCTGGCCCACGATGGGGAAGTCGGCCAACGCCGAGTTGAGGAGGTCGTGGCGCAAGCCCGGGTCGTCGTGCGCGACGTAGCCGAGCACGGTGACGAACACCAGCAGGAGCGGGAACATCGCCAGGAACCCGTAGTACGTGACGAGCGCGGCGAGCTGGCTCCCGCGGTCGTCCCCGTACTTCTTGATTACGCCGACGACGAAGGCCGGCGCGCGGTGTCCCTGCTGCCAGCGGTCGACACGGTTCAGGAGCTCCACCAGGAGAGCTTCCCCGGAACCCGCCGGTGCTACTCGCTGTGCAGCAGCCCTCGCATCCGTTCCGCCAATGAAGGCTCGATCGCGGGACCGGTCTCGATCACGACCTCGCGCAGGGTGCCCGTCCACGCGAACGGTGGCTCGTAGTCGTCGCTCACGGGCAGGCCGCGATCACGTCCGAGGGACAGCGCGGTGCCGCCGTGCTGGAACACCATCGGCGCGCGGACCTCGAGGACCGCGTGGGCGACCAACTCGTCGTCGTGGAACAACCCGAGGCCGGGACCGTCGAACCCGGGCGTGTACACGGCGGTGAGCTCGTGTCGACCGGGCGGAACGGGGACCTCGCTCTCGACGCGCGCTTCGTCGCCGGCGCGGTTGAGCACGAAGACGAGTCGGCCGTCGCGCACGAACAGCGCGAGGCCGCCGGTCCAGTCGCCCATCGCCGCGAGGACGCCCGCCGCGCCCTGGTCGGGAACGTCGACGTCGGCGACCATGCGGAAGCCGCCGAAGAGCCGAGCCACCGAGTCGTCGGGCACCGGCCCACCCTCGGGCCGGTAGACGGCCCGCTCCGGGATCGCGTTGGGCCATGGGATCACCGCGGCGATGCGACCGATGAGCTCGTCGACCAGCGGGAACACCTGGTTGCGCTCCGCCTCGGACTGCCACCGCGCCTGGAGGTCGGTGAGCACCTCGGGATGGTCGGCGGCGAGGTCGCGGGTCTCGGCGAAGTCGTCGGCCAGCCGGAACAACGCCCACTCGTCGTCGGCGAACTCGCGACTGCCCTCCATCAGACGCTCTTCGTCGACCACGCCCTTCGACACGTGGTCGGTCGTCGCCTTCCAACCGTCGGCGACCATCGAACGCGACCCGAGCATCTCGAAGTACTGCGACGAGCGCGGCGACGGCGCGGACGCGTCGGAGAACGTGGAGCGGATCGACGCACCGTCGACCGGTTGCTGCGCGACACCGTCGACCGCGTCGGGCGGGTCGACGCCGGCGGCATCGAGCACGGTCGGCATGAGGTCGACCGCGTGAACGAACTGGTCGCGTACCGCGCCGCCGCCGTCGATGCCGCGCGGCCAGTGCACGACGAGCGGCGTGCGCGTGCCACCCAGCCACGTGTAGCGCTTCCACAGGCGCAGCGGCGTGTTGCCGGCCCACGCCCAGCCCCACGAGTAGTGCGGATACGAACGCAGACCGCCGAGCTCGTCGCTCCACGCGAGGTTGCCCTCGACGGTGTCGGGCACGTGCTCGGTGAAGCGGTGCTCGTTGAAGGTCCCGAGTGCGCCGCCCTCACCGCTGGCACCGTTGTCGGAGATGAGCATGATGAGCGTGTTGTCGAGCTCGCCGAGCGCGTCGAGCTGGGCGACGACACGGCCGATCTGCGCGTCGGTGTGCGACAGGAATCCGGCGAACACCTCCTGCTGACGCGCCAGCATGCGCTGGGCATCGGGCGACAGCGACGACCACTCGTCGATCCAGCTCGGTCGTTCGCTCAGCGCAGTGCCCGCGGGGACGACACCGGTCGAGAGCTGACGCGAGAACACGTCGTCGCGCCACTGCTCCCACCCGCGGTCGAACGCACCCCGGTACGGCTCGACCCACTCGGGTGCGACGTGGTGCGGCGCGTGCATGGCACCCAGCGCGAAGTAGAGGAAGAAGGGACGGTCGGGCGCGGCCTGGTGTTGCGCGGTGATCGACCGCACGGCCTCGTCGGCGAGGTCCTCGGTGAGGTGGTAGCCGTCGCGCGGCGTGCGGGGTTGCTCCACGTAGTGGTTGTCGCGCACGAGGTGCGGTGCCCAGTGGTTGGTGTCGCCCTGGAGGAAGCCGTAGTAGCGCTCGAAGCCGAGCCCCAGAGGCCAGCGGTCGAACGGTCCCGCGACCGATCGTTCGCCGCCGGGAACGAGGTGCCACTTGCCGATGGCGAGCGTGTTGTAGCCCGCGTCGCGCAGCACGCGCGGCAGTGGCGTCGCGGACCGCGGGATGCGGCCGGTGTAGCCGGGGAACGCCATCGGCAGGTCGGTGAGGAAGCCCATGCCGACGGCGTGGTGGTTGCGCCCGGTCATGAGGCACGCGCGCGTCGGCGAGCAGAGGCTGGTGACGTGGAAGTGGTTGTACCGGAGGCCACCGGCGGCGAGGGCGTCGATCGCGGGCGTGGCGATGTCGGAGCCGAAGCAGCCGAGCTGTCCGAAGCCGAGGTCGTCGAGGACGATCAGCACCACGTTGGGCGCATCGGGGCCGGGGTGCGGGAGCGAGTAGTCACCCTGCACCGACTCGGCGATCGAGAAGCCGGTGCGCGCTTCGGAATTGGTCATCGAGCGCGCAATCTACGCCGGTGCCCGTGGCCACGACTTCAGAGCAGCGTGCTTCGGGTCATCCGTCGGATGGGCTCTCCCCACCGTCGATCCAGTGTTTCCACTGGAACTTCGGGATCCGCAGCTGGCGCCCGACCTTCATCCGGTCGTCCTTGGTGCCTTGGCGCTTCTGGCCGTCGACGGTCTCGACCACCAGCGTGCCGTCGACGGAGAAGAAGTACGCCTTCGGCCGCGGCGTGGTCATGCTCGCATCCCTCGAATCAGGAACGCGAGCCCCGCGGTGACGATCGGGGCCAGGAACGCGGCGACGGGAAGAAGACTCGTGAAGACCGAGCGCGCCCGGCATCGTCTCCAGCGTACGACCCTCCAAAGCCGAGGGCACAGCGACCTGGTTCCGGGCGCCCCACCCGGACGGCGGGCGCGCTGGAGATGTCGACCGGTGGGCGAGGGGGGACTTGAACCCCCACATCCTTTCGGACACAGGCACCTGAAGCCTGCGCGTCTGCCAATTCCGCCACTCGCCCGGAGTGCGACAGGGTAGCCCGACCTCCCATCCCACGAACATCTCGAACTTCCCTGTCGCCTGCGCACGCGAACCTCGAGATGTTCGGGGGGAACGTGTGCAGCTTCGTTGCAGGGGCTGCTCGGTACACTCTCGGCGTGGGACTCCAGGGGTTCGAGCGGAGGCTCGAGCGGCTGGTGGAGGGGACCTTCAACAAGGCCTTCCGCAGCGGACTCCAGCCCGTCGAGATCGGTCATCGGGTCACTCGCGTGCTCGACGACGGCCGCGCGCTCGGCGTCAACGGCCGCCCCGTCGCACCGAACAACATCGGGGTGTACCTCTCCCCCGCCGACTTCGAGCGCTTCAGCTCGTTCGCCGAGGCGCTGGCCCGGGAACTGGCCGAGGCCGCCCGCCAGCACGCCCGCGACGAGGGTTACCAATTCGTCGGGCCCGGTGACCCTCACCCTCGTGCCCGACGACACCCTCAAGACCGGTGACTACGACGTGGTGGCCGAGATCGCCGAGGGCGCCGGCGGCCACGTGGGCTCGCTGATGCTGCCCGACGGCCGGCGGGTCGGCCTCGGTGAGCACACCACCTCGCTCGGCCGGAACTCCGACTGCACCGTGAGCCTGGCCGACCCCCGGGCTTCGAGGCGCCACGCCGAGATCCGCCCCACCGCCGACGGCTTCGTCATCGCCGACCTCGGATCGATGAACGGCACGCTCGTCAACGGCACCGCGATCAAAGAGCGCGTGCTCCACGACGGCGACGAGATCTCGGTGGGAGCGACGGTGTTGCGCTTCGAGGCTTCGTAGTGCCCGAGTCCGTCCTCACGATCCTCAAGTTCTGCTTCCTCGCACTCCTCTACCTGTTCCTGTTCCGGGTCGTGCGCGTGGTCGTGAAGGAGATGCGGGCCCCGGCGCCGGTGCCCGAGCAGCCCGCGGCGCCTCCGAGCGCCGCCCCGGTGTCGGCGTCGAGTCCGGCGAAGCCGGCCAAGGGCCGCGGTCCCGGGCGCTTGAAGATCCTCGAACCGCCGGCCCGCCAGGGCGAGAGCTTCCCGCTCACCGAGGAGCTCACCGTCGGGCGCGGTGGCGGGTGCGGCATCGTGCTCGCCGACGACTCCTTCGTCTCGACCGTGCACGCGCGTGTGTTCCGGCGCGACGGCGCGGTCTACGTGGAAGACCTCGGCTCGCGCAACGGCACGCTGCTCAACGGCGAACCGCTCGTGCACGCGGCACAGCTCCGGCGCGGCGACCACGTGCAGTTCGGCCAGACCGTGGCGGAGGCCGTCAGGTGACCGCCGCGGTGAAACGGGCGCCGTGAGGCTCGTCATGGGGGCCGCCACCGACGTCGGCCGGGTCCGCGACGGCAACGAGGACGCCTACCTCGTCGACGACGCGATGGGACTGATCGCCGTCGCCGACGGCATGGGCGGACACCGCGCGGGTGAGGTCGCCAGTGCCACTGCGCTCGAGGCGCTGCGGGCCGCGATCAACGGTGGCCGTCCGCTGCGCGAATCGATCGAGGACGCCAACGACGCCGTCTACACGAAGTCGCTCACCGACACGAGCCTGCGCGGCATGGGCACGACGCTCACCGCGGGCACGCTCGTCGCCGGCGACACACTTCTCGTCGGTCACGTCGGCGACTCCCGCGCGTA
Organism: uncultured Alphaproteobacteria bacterium; assembly: GCA_963772355.1. Classification (GTDB taxonomy): domain Bacteria; phylum Pseudomonadota; class Alphaproteobacteria; order Acetobacterales; family Acetobacteraceae; genus Rhodopila. Next base: position 317,476 of record CAVYXX010000136.1, read on the forward strand.
CCTCCTCCACGACGGCGAGCTGCGCCAGGTGACGGACGACCACAGCCTGGTCGAGGAGCTCGTGCGCGAGGGCCGCCTGACCGCCGACGAAGCCGCGGTGCACCCGCAGCGCTCGATCATCACGCGCGCGCTGGGCGTGGACGCGTCGGTCGAAGTCGACGTGTACCCGGTGGAGCTGGTGCCCGGCGACCGGCTGCTCCTCTGCTCCGACGGTCTCACCGGCATGGTGCAGCCCGACGACATCGCCGCCACGCTGCGGCGTGAGAGCGACCCCGCGCGCGCCGCCGCCCAACTCGTCGATGCCGCCAACGCGGCCGGCGGTGAGGACAACATCACCGTGGTGGTCGTCGCGGTCACCGACGAGGCGCCGCTGCGCGAGCTCCCGGATCCGATCGAACCGATCGAGGCCACGGAAGTAGAGGTCGAGCCCACACCGGAGCCGGGCGAGCGCCGTCGGCGCGGGTTGCACGGCGTCGGGCGGGTGCTGCTGTGGGCGCTGCCGATCGTGCTGGTGCTCGGCATCGCGGTCGCCGCCGTCGGTTGGTACGCGCGCAAGGACTACTACGTGGGCGCGAGCCAGGGTCAGCGTGACGGTGTTCAAGGGCGTGCCCGGTGGGCTCGCGGGATGGAACCCGACCATCGAGCAGCGCACGTCGGTCGACGTCGCCGACCTGCGCCCCGCCGCGCAGGCCCAGGTGCGCGAGCACCAGACGTTCTCGTCGCGTGCCGACGCCGCCGTGTTCGTCAAGCGGCTGCAGGCCCAGACCACGACGACGACCACCACCACGACGAGCACGACCACCACCGCGCCGCCGACGACCACCGTGCCGCCGACCACCGCCGCGCCCGCGGCCCCGCGCCGTGAAGTCGCCCACGGCCCGCCGGCGGCGCAGCCGCGAGCTCGGGCTCGGGCTCCTCGCGGTCGTGGTGACCGCGGCCGGCTACGTGCTGCTGCTCCTCGCCGACCGCCCCGACATCCCGGCCGACCTCTGGGTGTTCCTGCTCGCGGTGCTCGGCCTCTACGTGGTCGCGCACGTCGCGGTCCGACGCTTCGCACCTCGCTCCGATCCGACGCTGTTGCCGATCGCGTTCCTGCTCAACGGCATCGGGTACTTCACCATCTCGCGGCTCGACCGTGACCTCGCCCGCGTGCAGGCGGTGTGGACCGCGGTCGGCATCGTCGCGTTCGTGCTCACGCTGGTGGTGGTGCGCAACGTGCGCACGCTGGAGCGCTACAAGTACACGTTCCTCTTGATCGGCGTCGCCGCGCTGCTGCTGCCGTCGTTGCCCGGCATCGGGCAGGAGATCAACGGCGCGCGCCTGTGGGTGCATCTCGGGCCGGTGAACTTCCAGCCCAGCGAAGCCGCCAAGGTGCTGCTGGTGATCTTCTTCGCCGCGTACCTCGTCGACAAGCGCGAGCTGCTCGCCACGGGAACACGGCACATCGGCCGGCTGCGGCTCCCCGACCCGAAGCACCTCGGTCCGTTGCTGCTCGCGTGGAGCTTCTCCATCCTCGTGATGGTGCGGGAGAAGGACCTGGGCTCGTCGCTGCTGTTCTTCGCGGTGTTCGCGGCGATGCTCTACATCGCCACCGACCGGGCGTCCTATCTCCTCGTCGCATTCATGATGTT
>CAVYXX010000137.1:0-99480 GCA_963772355.1 uncultured Alphaproteobacteria bacterium
GATCTGTGGGTGACTGATAACACGCTGGATCACGTCACATCCTTCGATCCCGTCGTGGTGCTGACCTACGCGGCTGCGCTTACCAGCCGGATCGGGCTCGGCGCATCCGTGCTCGTGCTGCCGGCGCACGATCCCCGGCTGACGGCGCATCAATGGGCCAGTCTGGACTGTTTAAGTAACGGTCGGGCGATCATGGGTGTTGGGATCGGCCGTCCATTTCACTACAAGGAATTCCAGATTACCGAGGACGGCCGCGTCGCCCGTCTCAGCGAGGAAATCGAGCTGATTTCGTGCCTTATGGAGCCAGGAAAAAGTCACCCACCAAGGCCGCTTCTACCAAGTGGAGGATGTCGAAGCTCGGGATCCATCCGGTGCAAAGCCGGTTGCCGATCTGGATGGGCACAGCCCATCCGAATGCGATCCGCCGGGCGGCACGAATAGCCGACGGTTGGATGGGGGCAGGGGGCTCCAGCACGGATGATTTCCGCAAAGCGGTCCCATTGCTGCGGGAGGCGTTGGAAAAATGCGGCCGTGATCCGAAGCTTTTCCCGATCTCAAAGCGGATTTTCATAGCGGTCGACGAAAAACCCGAAAAGGCCAGAGCGGAAATGCATCGCTGGTATACCGGGGTTTACAGCAACCCGGCGGGTACCGACTCATCGGGGATCCATGGCACGCCTGAACAAGTGCGCGAACGGCTGGAGGAAATTGTTGCCCTGGGCCCCAGTCACCTATTGCTGAACCCAGTCTCCCATCACGTCGAGCAGCTTGAGGCACTTGCCTCGGTCATCGGCCTGTCTTGATGCTTGGCCGGCTAATGTCATGCGGTCGCTCTGAACTCTTCCAGCAGCGCCTTTGCTTCCCTCAGAACTTCGGTATGGAAGCCGTCTGTGAACCAGCCGTAGACGGGGGCGAGTAGTTGCAGAGCCTCGTCGGTCTTGCCCTGCTCAGACCAAAGGCGGCCGAGGCTGGTAGCAGCGCGGAGTTCCCAGAACTTCGCGCTCTGCTGACGCGCTATATCGAGCGCTCGGCGAAAACTGTCCTCCGCCGTGGCGCGATCATTCATTCTTACCAGGATTTGTCCCCGCAACCGATGCACCTCGGCTGCGGGCCAACGCTCCTGCGTCGTCTCGATAATCCCTTTGGCCTGGGCAAGCCGTTCGAGCCCTTCCTCAAATTGCCCGACATGGCAATAGACCTCGGCAAGAAGAGCCAGCCAAAACGGCTCGACTATGCCGCAACCGGTGTCCCGGCAGCGTGCGAGCCCTTCGAGGAGAAGCTCGACGCCTTCTTCTGCCCGGCCAAGCATTACCAAGCACCAGCCGCGCTGGATGTTACCAATCGCGAGCCACAGAGCGAACCCGTGCTCGTTCGCGATGGCCAATATCTCGTTCGCCGTCCGAAGCATCGCTTCTGCCCCGGCCACCCCGTCCATTGCCCAATCACCAAGCCAATACTGGTACAAAGCGTAAGCCAGGCTGAAAGGCGCGAGGCGGCGCGCCTCGGCTACCGCCTCGGACCGGACCAAGCACGCCTGGTCCAAGTGACCGAGGCAGAGCAATGCCCGATAGTAATACAATCGGACCCCCACATATGGATCTTCCGGCGAGGCCGTGAACGTCCGGAAGCCGGGGTCCCACAACGCGAGGGCGCCCTCGCAATACGCGCGGGCGTCGATGAATTTGCCCATGACCGAGCAGTGTACTCCGCTGTGAAGGAGGCCGTCGTGCTTCATTCTTACGTCGTTCGATTGCTCGCCCAGGCGGAGCATTTCGCGAGCATGAAAATCCGCGCGGTCGAGTTCGGCTCGGACAAATCGATAAACCAACTGGCCATGCAGAACGGACGCGAACTGCCGCGGCCGGCCCAATTGTTCACAGAGCTGACGCGCACGGTCGAACAACTCGCCCGACTCCGGCGCGGAAAATCCCTTCGTTGCCATCAGCGCATGGCCGAGCAGGCTGGTCAACTCCAGCTCTTGCGCCTGGCGTTCGGCGCTATCGGGCAGGTCGGGGTATCAGCGCGAGGCCTTTGCGAAGCTGCGCGATCGCTTCGATCATCGCGAACCGCGCGATCGCTTGCTGGCCTGCACTGAGACAATAACCCACCGCCTCCCCGGTCAAACCCGCTGCCTCCCAGTGCTGGGCCAACAGCGCCGGCTCAGCGGCTACGACGTCGGGGAACTGGCTTTCAAGCACGGTGGCGATATGCGCGTGCAACCGTTGCCGGGGACCCCGCAGCAAGGTGCCGTAGGCCGAGTCCTGAATCAACGCGTGCTTAAAGGTGTACTCCGCGTCAGGCGGAGTACCCCGGCGATAGATGAGCTCCGCGCCCACCAGCTGTGCCAGCGATCATTCACTTGCGATTGCGGCATCAGCGCGACAGCGCTGATCAACTGGTGCGAGAACGATCGGCCCAACGCGGCACCGATTTGCGCCATCCTACGTGCCGGCGCGATACGATCCAGGCGGGCCAGCAACGAGGCCGTGTAGCGTCGCCGGAATCGACAGCGGCGGCGCCGGTCCCGCGGCGGTGTAGCGGTCGCCGGAATTGATCAGAAAGCCACTCTCCACCACCGCCTTGGTTAGTTCCTCGACAAACAGCGGCACCCCATCCGTGCGCGCAATGATCTGCTCGGCAATATCCTTAGGCAGCGCCTTGCCGCCAGTTATGCCCGCGATCATTTCCGCCCGCTGATGCGATGGCAGGCGGTTGAGACTGAGCAAGCTGACATGAGGTTGTCCGACCCACGGCGGGGCAAACTCCGGCCGGAAGGTGACGATCAGCAGCAGCGACAGCGCAGGCGCGCGATCGGCGATCAGGTCCAGGAGTTCGATCGATGTAGGATCGCTCCAGTGCGCATCTTCGAACAGCAGCAGCACCGGCTGCTTTGCCGCCAGCGCTTCCACCTGCGCCCGCAGCGCAAGCAGGGTTTTCTCCTTACGCTTCTGAGGCGTAAGATCGAGCGGCGGATAGCGCTTCCCGGCCGGAATCGACAGCAGTTCAGCGAGGAGAGGCGCGGCTTCACCGGGATCGCGCGTCGCCTCCGCGAGCACCGCCTCCAGCTTGTCGAGTCGTTGTTCGGCGGTGTCTTCACGCCGAAATCCTGCCGCCCGCTCCAGTTGCGCGATAAACGGATAAAAGGCGCTCTCCTGGTGGTGCGGCGAGCAAAACAGGCGCAGGCGAATATGCGGCTCGCCCGCAAGACGCTAAGCAGGGTCTGAGCGAGACGCGATTTGCCAATGCCCGGCTCGCCCGACACCAGCACAACCGAACCCTGTCCGGCCTTGGCCTGTTCCCAGCGGCGAAGCAGCAGGCTCAATTCCTCGTTGCGACCAACAAACGGCGTTCCGGTCGCGCGTAGCGCCTCGAAGCGGCTCTCGGCGGCACTCTCGCGTACCACTCGCGCGGCCAGGACCGGTGCGGCGAAACCCTTGAGGGTGATCGCTCCGAGTTCCACATATTCGAATAGTCCCCCGATCTGCCCCCGGGTGGCAGCATCGATCACCACTTCATTCGGGCCAGCAAGGCCCTGCATCCGTGCCGCGAGGTTCGGCGTCTCGCCGATAGCCGTCTGCTGCCGAAAATCACCCGAACCGATGGGCTCGCCGATGACCACAAGCCCCGTCGCGATGCCAATTCGGACTTGTGCTGGTTCCCACCCAGAGGTGTTTCACTGACAGCGGCGGCAACGGCGAGGCCGGCCCGTACGGCGCGTTCGGCATCGGTCTCACGAGCTTCCGGCCAACCAAAATAGATCAGCACCCCATCGCCAACGTAACGTGCGATGAAGCCTTCGAATTGGCGGATAGTTGTGGCGACGCACGCCTGATAGCCGCGGATGACCTCCCGCAGATCCTCGGCATCAAGCCGCGAGGAAAGAGCGGTAGACCCGACGAGATCGCAGAACATCACGCTGAGCGGGCGACGCTCAGCTTCCGCGGTCGAGGACGCCTGGATGTCCCGCAACGATGCGGCATCTTGCGCGTCCCCACCAACCATCGCCGTAGGCTCGCGAAGGGTGGCGATCGCTTCCAGCAGAAGGCGGCGGTGGCCAATCATCGTGACTCCGAGGTCTTTGAGGTCCTCGGCCGTCAGCTTTGGCAACACCCGCATGTCAATTCCGTTGTCTCGGAATGCCGCCTCATATTGATGAAGTCCCAGCTCTCGCAGGAAATCGCCGACATCCATAGATGTACCCCAAGGACGATCGCACGGGCACGATGGACCTTGCTTCCGCGGCTTGTCCAGTTGGTAGCTGCGGAGTTTGCAACAGTGTTCGTGGGGGACCGTCTCAGCGCCGCCTCCGGCCTGGGCGGCGGCTCATTCACGCGGAGTTAGGTCCAAGCATCCATTCGCTTTAGGTGCTCGCCATGTGCTGTAATATCGCCGATCATCTGGCCGATGTCCGCGACACCATCCACCACCAAGCCCGACCGCGAGGTGCTCGCCGGGGCTGTCGAGCGCGTGACCTTCCACAACGCTGACAGCGGCTTCTGCGTTCTGCGCATAAAGACGCGTGGACGTCGTGATCTCGTCACAATAGTCGGTCACGCGGCGACGATCTCCGCGGGAGAATGGATTGGGTGACCGCCGTTGAGCCCCCGACCAGGGAGTTGAGCGAAGTCTGCGCCGGTGTTCCCGACCACTAGGCGAACTCCGGCTCTCCTGCACTTGCTATCACGACGCGGCTGCAGCGAAGCTGGGCAGTCGCGGCGTAGCCGGCAGACTCGGTTCCTGATGAACGAGGCCGCGCGGCAGCATCCAAACGGGAGGTTAGGTGTTCCAGTCATTCTATCTGTCGCGCCGATGGCTACCGTGGGCTTTTCCCGGCGCGGCGCTGATTTTGGCAGCGACCTGGTACAAGGTCGAACTCGACGTCAAAATCAACGAATGGTTCGGTGATTTCTACAACCTGATCCAGAAGGCCATGAGCCAAACCAACACCATAACGATGGACGAGTATATGGGGCAGTTGGCCACGTTCGGCTATATCGCGGGCCTCTACGTGACCGTCGCCGTCTTCACCGACTTCTTCATCAAGCATTACGTGTTCCGCTGGCGCACGGGCATGACCGACTATTACGCGGCAAATTGGCACGAGGTCCGCGGGATAGAGGGCGCGTCGCAGCGTGTACAGGAGGACACGATGCGGTTCGCCCGCCTGATGGAGGGGCTCGGCGTCAGCTTCATGCGCAGCGTCATGACCTTGGTCGCCTTCCTGCCGATCCTTTGGACGCTGTCAGAAAAGATCACCGAATTGCCCTGGATCGGCCCGGTCAGCCACTCGCTGGTCTGGGTGGCGATCGTCTTCGCACTGGCGGGCACGATGCTGATGGCCGTGGTCGGCTTCAAGCTGCCGGGCCTGGAGTTTGAGAACCAGCGCGTCGAGGCGGCGTTCCGCAAGGAGCTTGTCTTCGACGAGGACGACAGCGAACGAGCCACCCCGGCGCGATTCAGTACGCTGTTCGCTGATGTGCGGCGGAATTACTTTCGCCTGTTCTTTCATTACATGTATTTTGACGTGGCCAGATATACCTATCTGCAGTTTGGCGCTCTGGTTCCCTATATCGCCCTCGGACCTACCCTGGTGACTGGCGTCATCACCCTCGGTGTCATGCAGCAGATCGTTCGCGCCTTCGGCAGGGTGGAAAGCTCGTTCCAATATCTTGCGAATAGCTGGACCACGATCGTCGAGCTGATTTCGGTATATAAACGGCTCCGTGCCTTCGAGCACCGAATCGGCGACCGTGATCTCGTCGGCGGCCGCGGCGGACGCGCCCGCCGTCATGGATCGTCGGCGAACTAGAGCCCATCGGCATTCAGGAAGTTAGTCAGAACGTCCACCGGCTCCCCATCGATTGCGCTCGGACATTACCTTCCTGATCCTGGTGCGACCAGTTTGCGCTCGAGGAAGTAAACGGAATGCGTGGGCTGATGTGGCGCCTGTCGGTCTCCGTTGATCCTGACAAGGCGTCTTCGTAGTGCCTCCCAGATCGTGATCAGGGGCCATCCTCTATCGCATCACCGACGGGCCCGGCTTGGCCGTGAAACGGGTCCCGGCGGGCGGCGGGTCTTCCGGCGGTCCGGCAAAGCACTGAGCCAGCCTCATCCACATACGGGCCGCCTCGCCGGTCGCCTGTAAGGCGGTGTCGGCTACATTCCGAACTTGGGTGACGACTTGGCAGAAGTCCACGGCACAGCCGACGGCGCTGCTGTTAGGCGACGGATCGTTCCATTCCCAAATAGCGCCCGATGGCCCCCTCAAGCGAACATACGGCGCTGGCCCGGGTATCGGGATCCCGCGGTTGGTAAAGGTCCACCCGTAGGTGCGAACGCCGATCTCGGCAATATTGCGGAGCCGGTCCGAGGGCTGTCGCACCACGCCGATCAGGTCGTAGATCGCTTGGCCGTGCGCCCACGTCTCCATCTGACGCGCGATGGCGAACATGCGCACGCCCATGTCGGGGCCATGCCATGTCAGTCTCGCGCTCGGGGGCAACGCCGAAAGCTTGTCGCAGAGCTCGGTAACCTGTGCGTACCAGCTTGCGAGCAGGTGTTTTCCGATCAAGTGGCCCAAACGTTGCCGGGTCTCTTGGAGGCGGCTCATGCCACTGTCGCGCAGCGATTGTATGTCCGCCCGCCTGCGTGCGAAGGACTCCGGCCCCACCACCGACGCTGCCGCCATCAGATCGCCGTCGTGCAGATGTTGCACGATGTCGTTAACGGTCCACCCTTTGAACAGCGTGGCGCGGTCCCAGTCCGATGCGCCCAGAGTGGCGAGCAGGGTCTGCAGCTCATCCGCCTCCGCTTGGAAATCGACCGCCTGTGCCAGCATGGAGATGCCCCCAGTTTTGCATGTTCGGACCATCGGGGGTCTGCATGATGGACCAAGACGTCTCTTCGACATAGCGCCCGGGCCACGGAACGCATTCATCGATCCTGTCCGGAACACAAGCAGCACGATCTGAGCCCCTCAACCTTCGGCGACATGAGATCCCCCCTGACCCAAGTCACGAGGATAGACGCTGTGTTGATTGAGATAAACTCTGGGGGGCAACATGGCGGGCGAGCGGTGCTGGACCGACCAGTCGCTGGGCATGCATCGTCCAATCAACCGGCGCGATTTCCTCAACGGCGTGGCCATCGCCATCGGTTCGATCGGCACAGGGCTGAGCGGCGCCGGGCCCCTGGCAGCGCAAGCCGACCAGAGCTGGCCGCAGGACCAGCCAGGCTACTATCCGCCGCTTCTGAACGGCCTGCGCGCCAGCCACCCGGGCTCATTCGAAAACGGGCACACCCTGCGAGACGGCGGCTTCTGGAAGGACCGCCGGGCGATTGTCGAGACAGCACAGCGCTTCGACCTCGTCGTGGTTGGCGGCGGGATCAGCGGCCTGTCGGCGGCCCACTTTTACCGCTCCGCCCGGCCGAACGCGAACATCCTGATCCTCGATAACCACGACGACTTCGGCGGCCATGCGAAACGTAACGAGTTCTATTTGGGTGACAAGCTGCACCCGCTCAACGGCGGCACGCTGGAGATCGATAGCCCACGTCCTTACAGTTCCGTAGCGGACGTTTCCTAAAAGATTTGGGCGTGGCGCGCGTTCCACAGGCTCGGCATCGCCGGGGTAAAGGCACCAAGCGGCTATCACACCTATTTTTACCTGAACCCGGCGGTGGATATTGGCGGGTATACTGCGGAGCGCCCGATCGGCCGATTTGGTGCACATGGTACGGACGCCGTGCCAGCCGGGCCTTTCGGAGCACGATCAAAACCGCGCCGGGAGGGCCGAGCTTCTAGCCACGCCATTTGAGAGCTTCGAGCGCAGATATCCGCGAGCAGCTCGGCCGCACATTGGCCGGCGGCGGCTTCGATCCGGCGCGCGACATTACCGCTATCACTGTCAGCCGTTGGCCGCACGGCTACGCGCCGGAGTTCAATCCGTTGTGGGAGCCGGACCTACCGCCCGATCAGCAGCCAAACGTGATAGGTCGCGCTCGCTTCGGCCGGATCGCCATTGCCAACTCGGATGCCGGTCGGGCAGCCTATACTGATATCGCGATTGACCAGGCGCACCGGGCGGTATGTGAGCTTCTTGCCGTGCCGTCGTAACGACGTGGTCGCGTGGGCTTATCAACTATGCCAGACGTAACCACGGCCAATAGAAAAAGCACCAGCCGGCAGTATTGACGCTGGGATCAGGAGCGGCGGGGCCGACGCCGCCACTCAATCCGCGCCCGCTCGGGTCCTTCCGCCGAAATGATCGTCACCACGCAGCCGCTGTATGAGTTCGGCGTTCGACTTTTTGGTCGGGAACTTTTGGTTTTTGAACATAGCCGAGATCCGAGACGGCGACAGGCCGACGGCTCGTGCGACCTCTGCCCGCGTCTCGCCCTTACGTAGCAGAGACAATGCCAATTCCTTCCGCTTTCGCCTCATGTCGGCCCGCATGTCCGCGGTCATACGTTGGGCGGTCGTGCGATTGATGCCGGTCCGTTCGATCACCTCGCGAACCACATCCTGTGGGCGCGTGACCGTAATGATGCTTGGGTCAAGCACCTTCTTGCGTGATCTCGGCGCCTTGCTCGGGCCGCTGTCAAAGAGGGGCATTGCGCGGCCCCACGGCCACCACAGCTTGATTGCCTCCAATTCCGGCGTAGCCGGATACAGGCGATAGAGCGGAATTGAGTTAGCAATTCCAGCATGGAGCATGACCAGTTTGGCACTCATGAATTCCAGTGCGTCTGGCGGCGTACTCTTTCGCCGTAACGGCCGTGCACTCCCGGTAGAGACGGTTAGCCACGCCATCGGCAAATGATCGCTGCTCTTCCCGATCTGCCAGCCAGCGGCGCATGAAGTCGAGTGAAGCAAAAGCCTGCTCAGGCGTCGCTTGGCTGATCTGCACAAAGGTGCCGTCGGGCAGGGGCACGATCGCTTGCAGCGCATCGTTTGGCTTCCAACCGTCTCGCAGATGTCCGGCGATCGGCCGCGCGATAATCTTGGCATTGTCAGCCGTCGCCTGCAATCGGGCGGTAAGTGGCGGGCGCAGATGGAGAATGATGGCGTCCCCCAATTCTTTGCGAAGCTTTCCGCCGTTGTCGCCTTTCTTGCCCAGAAAGGTGAAGTGGCGGCCGTGGGCGGCCCCTTGATACCAAGGCGAGCACGCTCGATACCGGATTGCTCGATCTTGTCCTGCACATGAATCTGTATGGCACGATCTACTGTTGCAACGCTGTGGCTCCGATTATGAAGGAGCAACGTTACGGTAAGATTGTGACGGTCGCCTCGGTCGCGGGCCTCAGTCCGTCGGCGGATGGCGGTTATGCTCACTACGGCGCAGCCAAGGCGGCGATCGCGCATTACACACGGTATCTCGCCCAGGATCTGGGGCCGCATGGTATTACTGCAAATTGCATCGCCCCGGGGACGATCGCTACCGGACGTATCATGCAGACCGTCATTCCGGGAAGCTCCGGAGCCAACACCGACCCAGCGGCGCGCGTCGCCCTGCGGCGCCTCGGCACGGTCGAGGATTGCGCGCGCGTCGTGGAGTTCCTGACCACTGATCTATCGGATTATGTGACGGGGACGATTATCCCCATCGATGGAGGATTGATGCGGTAGTCAGTGTCAGGCGTGTTGCCGCGGTTCGCAGACAGTATTTTCAAACCGGGTTTGACAAGTCTATTCGGATCCTACTCCCTTGGCCCAAGGGCAGCCCCCTCTTGGCCGGGATCAACAAGGACCGCTTGCCGGAACATCGATGCCGATGGGGCTGTCAACGAGACGCTATGACGGGCCTCCAACCCTCTGGACGAGCAGCGGCCTCAAGGGGTCCTAGGCGGTCAGAAGGCCTCGGTTACTTTCGCCGTGGACGCGCAGCGGTTGCAAGAGGCGACGTGATATCCGCGAACGACACATCCATTGAGGTTCCGTATTGCCTCATCCAGGAATGCTCCCGAACGGGTTGGCATTGCCTCACCAGAATGCTCCCGGCGCGGCGTCACTTTGTCAATCGGCATCCAACGGGTATTGCTTGAGATCTGGCACATGCGGGCGGCGGCATGATGGGTCCTGCGCGAGCAATTCGTCAGCCTTACCCGCGCTTGGGGAGGGGCGTTGCCATCACCTCCCGTTGTAGTGGCGTTCGGAAGTCGCGGCTGAATGCGGTGTGATCAGGCTTGCCTTACGGAAGCAAACGACCCGGCGCCAACCGGTGCCGGGTCGCATCACCGGGCGCGGTCATTGGCGTCCCCGCCTGTGCCGCGAGGCAATCGTAAACTTGTCATCAGCGGGCCTCAAATATCCCGGGGGTTCGGGGGCAGCGCCCTCGCCTCCGGCCGATCAAAGCGCGTGCTGGGAGCGTCACCCACACCAACCGGCTTAACTGTTAACCAAGACGAGCGCCTGTCGTTTACGACCATAATGGGAATGACTGTTCAGCGTTACGGAACGGATTGAAGCGGGGACTGTGCAGCGTGATAGCCCGGAGCACTGCCGCCGAACACCAGTTGATGTGCATTTTCCCGCCGCCACACTTTGACACGGCGCTGTAGCGTTCGCAGCAGTTTGTCCGGGTAGATATCTGGCTGCTCCCGCTGAAGCCGCTCGAGCAGTTCTCGCGACGTCCGCCATGGCTCGACCTCGAACCACTCACGTATTTGCGCCGTCACCGACAGGAACGGATCAGGGCAAGTCCGCAAATATTTGCGGCCCTTTTCTTTCGGCTTACTCGTCGGACGTACCTCACCCTCGTGCCAAGACGTTCGAAGGCCTTCCAGGAACTGCTCTAGCGTTGGCGCACTCACCGACACCATTTCGCCAGTTACCGGCCGATCTGCAATCTCGACGAGCTGCTTCTGGGCAAGGCGAACTCAGAACTTCCCCTCATAACTACACAGCGCCACTACACGAGGCCCAAAGTTCGAGAGAACAGCGGCTGCTGGTCGAGCAGTCGGGTAAACGCCAGCATCAGCGGCTGTAACCAACGCTCGGGCATCGTAGGGATCAGGTCGTAGACCATACAGCCCTGTCGAAACAGCGAGTGCTCCCTCCGCTTCGACGTGTTGGTCTTCAACATCCTGCCGTAGCCAACCGCCTCACTTGCGGCCCCCAGTAGTGTCAACAGGACGACTGCGAGCCCGTTGATCAGCCACAGCCGATCACGCCGCTCCGGGGTGCTCACCTGCACCGATCCTATGCCCATGCCGAAGCGGAGGTCCTTGGTATCGCGTAGCCAGGGTCGGCACATCCCCGCCTGGATCAGAAACGCGGAGGGTTGCCGTTACCCTATGGGCGGTCGGCACGCGAGCGTGCGTCCCCATGCTCTCGAGATGTTCGTGATCAGCGATGCGCTTAATTCGGCCAGATCGGATCTATATTGTCGCACGGAGCAAACAAGAGGCAGACATGGCCATCGTTCTGGATCACACCATTGTTCCTGCGCACGACAACGAAGCCTCGGCAAGGTTCTTTGCGCGCATCTTTGGCTTGCCCTACGAGGGGGCGGCCTCGCACTTTGCGCCCGTTCGGGTGAACGAGACGTTGGTGCTGGACTTCGATACGCGCACGACCTTCGATTGGCAGCACTATGCCTTCAAGGTGAGCGACGGAGAGTTCGACGGGATATTTCAGCGGGTCCGGGACGAGGGTCTTGCCTATGGCAGCGGACCGTTCTCGCCCGACGACATGACGATTAACCATCGAGACGGCGGACGAGGCTTCTACTTCAAGGATCCAAACGGTCATCTGCTCGAAGTGCTTACGGTCTGAGGACAGTCTGGCGCGCACCATGGCCGCGCTGATGTCCATCGCGGCCGACCGGTCGAAAGCGCGGTACCGATAGGCTGATGACCCGTAAACCCCTCAGGCCGAGCGCGCGGCGACCTCGGCGATGTAGCTGATATCGCCGGTAGCAGTGTCGGGACTGCCCGGCCCCTCTTCGACCACCACGATATGGCCGTTGCCCTGACGCACGATCCACGAAGGTTCAGCGCGAGCGCTTTGCTCCGCCTCCTTAATCACCTCTGGCGGCACGGCGGGCCATAGATTGTCATCCAGCACTTTGATGCGGTTGCGGTCCATAATCTGCCTTTGGTCGATGCGTCCTCCTTGGACTCGAGTAGAGCATCCAGGGCTTCGGTCTGGGCGGAGGATGGGTTGCAGGTGAGTTGTCCAGCGACGTGGCGCTCTGCCACGACCAGAACGGCAGCGACCAATGGTTCGACTACGCTCGAACCTGGGGAGACGATCTTGCGCCGGCGCAGTTCGTCCATTAGTGTCGCGGCGACAGTGACGGCGTTCGTTGCGACCAACGCCACGGGCAACAGCCAAGCCAGCAGCGCTCCCTCGCTGCTTTAAGATCACGCTGTTTTATGAACCGTAGTAGTCATTGCTTCGGGGCGCAAATGGGAGCGCCCTGAGGCAACTTTCGAGTTTACTGCGTTGGTTTCTTTTCTGACTGCCCGGTGGCCGCCGCATTGCCGGGTGACTTACCTACGCCGCCAGAAACATCACTTTTGTCCTCATAACCCGGTGTAAAACAACGCAGCGAGCCTTTATCGGTTGAGGATTCCGCACTGCGGCACACACAAAATCGCGATGCCGCGCCTCCAGGCGTGTGGCATGTAGCAGATCAGTGCGCCGGCTCTTGCGCAGCTTATTTGTGGCGGACGAACGCCATGACTAATATCCCGAGTAACAATAGAACAAACGTCGCCCCATCTTTGAGCCAACCGACGCGACGACGCCGACGGAGCCACAACTCGGCCAGGCGGCGTTCCTCCTCTTTGGAGGCCCATTGCGGGACGCCGAGGGTGGTGGATGCGTGAGTTAAGGGGCGAGCTAGAATTTGGGCGACGACCTGTTCCCCAAACTCTTCAAACTCGGCACGAAGCCAATCTGGAATCTGCGGGGCTTTCGTCATCAGCCCTCGGATGTGAACCACCGGAGACCTCCCGCTTAGTGGGCAGATCCTCATATTCCTCAGCCAATTCATGCAGCGCATTGGACAGCTTGTCGATCGGCCAAAGTGGCTGCTATCCCGCGAAATCTGCAACTTTCTGTCTAGCTCGCCTGGCGTCATCGCAGCCTCCACAGCCGAAGAGAACGCAAAAGCTGCACCTGCCATTCAAGGCTGCCAAATGGTTCTTCGCATGGTGGCATCCAGTCAATGGGAGGGAGAAGGGAACAATGCCCGGGGGTTGGGACCCAACAATCTATCGGGTGAGGGCTGAGGACTGGCAGGACAAAGCCGATGCTCTTTCGGCCGGTAAGGAACGAGACGCCTGCATTGCGCTCGCGGAGGGATGCCCGACTGGCCCAGCTAATCGAGGAGAGCACGGTCTCATCGCACCATGCCCGATGTCATCCCCGTAGACCTACGCAAAGTAAAAAACCTCTTCGCAGGTGCGTCGTCACGCCACACGCGCGTTTACAAGTGCCGGGAACCGCTTCAGGAGGCTGGAGCGAGCTGCGTCCCGCGCGACGCGCGTCATCGGGCCACTGGAACATGGCAGGCCTGGGAACGGCGTCAGCTCGTCCTGCACCACGCGCCCGTCGTCGGCCGGGGCGGCGGCCAGTCCCTGCAGCATTGCCTGTACAGCAGCGATCACGTCCGGCGTGACGGAAGGTAGCATATCGAGCATGCGCCACAGTAGCCAACCCCCTCTAGAACATGTCGAGGACCTCGGAGCGGCAAAAAGGCCGGGGCGGGCACGATCGAGCGGGCCTACAACGATCATGGTGTCATCTTCTTCCGCGATCAGCACATCACCCCGCCCCAACAGGTCGCCTTTACCCGCTGTTTTGGCGAGATCGAATTCAACATCTTCGGAGAGCGATGGAGCATTCCCGGTAGTCCCGAAATCGTCGTAGTGTCCAACGTCACAGAGGATGGCCGACCAATTGGCATACGTCGCGCTGGCGAGAACTGGCACAGCGACAGGTGCTACGCAGCACGGCCGCCACGCGTGACCATACTCTACGCGCTCGAAGTTCCGGACCTTTGCGGCCTACCGTAAGCCCCCGCACCGACTGCTTTGGTCAGGCTCAACGCATCGCCAGGCCGCGCCGGCATTGCGGCGAACATGCTCAGGCCGCCAGCCTAACTCATGGTCTGCCACAGCGTGCCCAAGGCGTCGATATGAGCCTGATCAAAGAGACAATTGCAGTAGTCGCTGTGGACTTGTGCCGCCCACTGCACAACGCGTAGTCCGAACCGGCGCTGCACGGCGCACGGCATCACCCGACCAGCACCGATCCTTCCCAGGTGACGCCGATCAGGATCCAGACATCATTCTGATCAGCAATGCCTCTGATCCATCCCGAGGTTGAGCGACCGGCGGGGAACCGGGGCAGGCCCACACACGCTTCCTCCCGGCTCAATTCTGAAGTTGTACTTGTCAATCCCGTTGCAAGGGCGTACAGCAGGCCATGTGAATTGCTCGCTCACACGTTTTCAGCGGCCTCATCGATAGCTGATTGGGACGCCAGACCGGCTGGCGTGAGGAGTATACCATGAGCATTGCCGTCACCGATACAAAACGCGAATCTATCTCGGGAACTCAGCCACATACATGCATGCGACTTACGCAGGCACAGTGTGACGCGTTTTGGAGAGACGGATTCCTGGCGCTGGATCAAATAACGACGCCGGCGGACCTAGCCGATGTCGGCACGTTCTACGACCGGTTGTTCGAGGAACGAGCGGGGTGGAAGGATGGCAACTACTTTGATCTCGTTGGGATCGAGGATGATCCGAGCAAGTTCACCATTCCACATCTGCAAAATTGTTCGCGATATTGCCCGGAGCTGACGGAGACGATCTACTGGTCCAATGCGTACTCCATCGCCAGCCAGCTGCTTGGGGGTAAAATCAAGCATCTCTACGACATTGCGATCACCAAGTTGCCGCACAACGCCGCTAAAACACCGTGGCACCAGGATTGCGCCTTCTTGCCGGAGGGAAGTTACTTTGAAAAGGTTGTTTTCTGGATGCCGCTTCAGGCGGTCGACGAGTTCAAGCGGTTGCATGAGGTTTAAGTCCGGATCCCACCGCGGGCCGATCGTGCCCCATCGCTCACCGGGCGGAGACAATCGGGTAAACGGGCTCGAGGCAATTGGAATTAACGATGCCAATTCGATTTCCTGTCCTCTGCCGGCAGGTGGTGCTACCGTCCATCACCTTCGCACGCTGCATGCCACGGGGGGCAACAACAGTGACGTAACCCGGCGTGTGATGACCATCGGTTGGGGCGCCCGCCGGTTAAGCAAGACGGTCGAAGGTAATTTCGATTGGCTTATTGCGAAGGACAACCAGCGTTTGCGCCGCTACCGGTCGGAAAGCGCGATACAGAAGGCAAAGAAGACAGCAGCCCCACTGATAAACAGGATCATGTACAGCTTAGGCCGATGATGATGATGATCGTATGAAGCTGGAGTGGACTGCGCGAGGCTACCGCACCAAGCCGAGGCAATCCTGGATTCAAGCGCATTTACCGTCGGGAACTTTTGAGCTAATGATTGCGATAGCCTACTAAACTTCCCCATGAGGCAGTTCCCGCGTGTACCGCCAGATTATCGGTTACATCCCGTCCAACGTGATCCCTGCAATCATTTCGATTTCGATGGTATATGCCTACACACGGCTGCTGCCGCCGGCGCCTTCGGTATTTACAGCTATGTGCTTTCCGCCGTCCTCGCGCTGCAGACGTCCTTGTTCTACGCGCTGCCGATCGCGCTGACGCGGTTTTTCCCAGAAGCTGCACGGGATGGCCGGCGGGACGGCCTTCTCAAAGAGGCCTATCTAATCTTCTACGGTATGTGCTCCACCGTGATCGTGATCAGCGTCTGTGCCGGCTTGCTGATCCCTTTGCCCTCAGAGTACCGCATGGCGGCGTGGCCAGCTCTGCCGCCGTTTGTCGTTGGTGCGGCTTCCGCATGACGCTCCGTCACGTAACGGTATGGAGTGGACCAACGCCCCGTCCATCGATCGGTAAACGGCGTGGTTCAAAATCGGCGATTTTTGGGTAACATGGACACGTCGGAACGGCCGGGTTTTGAAGCCGGATTTCGATCGGCGGGTTGTCGTGTGCGGGAGGCCGGCCGGCCTCCCCGGATCACGCTTGCTGGGGTTGAAGCGCACCGAGGCCCAACAACGTCAACCAGTGCGGATGGCTTTCGTCCACCACGCGGTCCCGGATTGTCGGGATGCCAAGTGGTCGCTCGCCGCCGCCGGGCTTCGAAATCATCACCCGTCGCACCGGTTGGGGCTGGTATGTCTTGGTTCGTGGTTCCGTCTCGATGCCGTCCAGCCAGTTCTCCAGCCCTGCTGCCTCGATCGCCGCGAAGTCCACGCCTCGACGCCTGGTGCACCCTTGTTGGCGCGTGCCAGGTCGTAAGCATGGCGCAGTATATCCGCGCGGTAGACCTTGTCGTAGAGCAGGTAGAACCGGAAGTTCGGCTCCGCCTTCGCCTTGAGATAGAGCTTTCTCTGAAGCGTCCTGATCTTATCGGGTGTTGTCAAACTCATCACCAATCACCGATCACCGATCCTCGGCTCCTTCACGAGGCTCGGCCCGCCCGGTTGCCCGATCGAACCGCTCGTCAGCTACCAGGGTCTACCGACAACTCCCTGGATGGATCCTCCCTCCACTGGTGAACCGCGCCGTTGGGGCGCACTGAATAAGATAGGCTAGAATTGCCGGTCCAAGAATTCGGTTGGGCCACCCATGAACTGGATAGCGATTACGGCAAGGCTCGATATCGCGACGGCCCAGGGCAACGAGGCATCCCATTGAAGAATTCTCTCGATCCAAGACCCGTTTTCTTGCGCGCTTACGCCCAGTGCTGGTTCGTAACGCCGCATGATTTGCAGTGTGTTCGGACAAGCAAGAGCAATAAACCCTAGAATGAAAATCCACACTCCCGCCTTTGCCAAAAACAGTGCGTGCCAAGGTTCTGGGAGTACACCGATATTGTGAAATATTCCCCCGAACGCAGTGAGATGATTTGCAAGATCCTGCGGCAACGCGACCCCATTAAGACCAATGAGGCCTCTTTCCAGGTCGATAGCTGATGTTATTGTTGACGCTCGGAAGAAGATCATCGTCGCTGTGACTGTAATAAGGGTGAGAACCAGGCCTACCGGTTTCATGAAACGGTCATACCTGGACCTGTTCGACCATAGCTGGTGCGCCATCATACGCCACCAATAATTGACTGTGATATAAAAGCCATGGAGCACGCCCCAAATGACATATCCATAGCCTGCTCCGTGCCAAAGCCCCGATACAAACATAGTGGTGACCGTAGGAAACATCAGCAGGGACAGAAATGCCCCAGCGGTCGCCTGTCTTCCACGAAAGCCCGGTAGTCCCTTGGCTGCCCGGCGCCTCGTCAGCCACAGCAATAATGGATTGTAGATATAGCCAGTGAGAAAACGCGTCAATGTTATATGCCAGCGAAGCCAGAAACGGGTATGAACCTCCATCTGCCCAAACCCTTCGATCCGGATTCGCTGCTTGCCGCCGTGCTGCGTGCGGTCACACCAGTCCCGCCTCTTGACCAAATCGTCAACGCGGGGACGGGAGAACCAGCCTCGGTGATTCCCGTCATTGGCTCGGATCTAATGGTATGTAATTCGGCGGCGTTTGAACGAACCGCTTTCTACCTTCCGCCTGAGGCAGTCGCCTCCTACTTGCAGGCCATCACCGAGCGCGGGGAAGCGTTGTTGCGTGGTTTGCAGGGGCCGGATGCACTCGCGCAGAATGGCGATGAACTCGCGGACGCTGCGCACACGATCGCCGGAAGCGCTGGAATGTTTGGCTTCGAGCGTCTTACGACGGTGGGCCGGCGCTTCGAGCGGGCCGTTCACGCGGGTGCGGCTAACTCACTGGCTCTGACACATGGTTTACGTGCCGCGCTCGAAGCTACGCTCGACGTCCTGAGAGAGCGCATGCGAATTTCGGTTGAAGCATAAACCGGTAGGATGATCGCGCCGAGCGCGCCGTCCCTGCGGTTAAATCGTTCGATTAAATGAAGAGATAATGTCAGCCGGAACCGTCACCGAGGCTTATACTAAGCGCGGCCCTTATGTTTACGTTCCGCCATCCTTGTCCCAGAAGGTCCCCGCGGTGTGACTGTAAAAACAACATCTCGCCCGAATTGATGTGGTATCCAAAGCGACCAAGGTGATCCGGGTCAACCTGACACTAAATAGTCGCTTAAAACAGCTGCCCCCCGTTCGGCACGCGCAAATCCGGCCGCACCAGAACGACCGCCCCATCCTCGTCCGGCATGCCCAAGGTCAAAACCTCACTGATAAACGGTCCGATCTGGCGAGGTGGAAAATTCACTACGGCGCAGACCTGCCGCCCGAGCAACTGGTCGGCTTTATAGTGAACGGTGAGTTGAGCGCTGGATTTCTTAATGCCGATCTCGGGCCCGAAATCGATAGTCAGCTTGAACGCCGGCTTGCGTGCCTCGGGGAACGCCTGAGCGCTGACGATGGTGCCGACGCGGATATCGACGGCTTCAAAGTCGGCGTAGTTGATCTGGTCCATCATTTCGATTCCTCCTGCGTTGGCCTCGGCGGCGGCCTGCGATAGGGTGGCGGTTTCGCTGACTCCGACCCCAGGATCTCCATGCGCGATTTCCAGCTTCCCGGCCGCAGCCCGGTCTATGCCACTCACGGGATGGCGGCAACGTCCATGCCCGCCGCGACCTTGACGGCGCTGGATGTTCTGCGGGCCGGAGGCAATGCGCTCGATGCGGCGGTGGCGGCAGCGGCGGTGCAATGCGTGATCGAGCCGCAATCGACCGGGATCGGCGGCGACTGCTTTTGCCTGTACGCACCCGCCGGGACGGGCAAGGTTCATGCACTGAACGGGTCCGGACGGGCACCGGCGGCCGCTGACATCGATTGGTACGAAAGCCGGCAGATGACCGTGCTGGAAAACACCTCGGCCCATGCCGTGACAATCCCAGGCGCGGTCAACGCCTGGGAGACGTTGCTGAAAGCGCACGGCCGCAAGGGGCTGGACGAGCTGCTGCGACCGGCAATTCAGTACGCCGAAGATGGGTGGCCGGTGCATCCGAAGGTCTCCTGGGATTGGGCCCGTGGTGCGGCGAAACTTCGCAAGGGCGGTTCGTCGCATTTCCTGCCTAATGGCGAGGCACCGAAAGCTGGCGACGTCTTCGCGCAGCCGGCGCTTGCGGAAACATTACGGGCGATCTCTCGCCACGGCGCCGAGGCCTTCTATGAGGGCTTTGTTGCGGCCGACATTGTCGCGACCCTACGGGCGCGGGGCGGCCTGCACACCGAGGAAGATTTCGCCCGTGGTTTGCACAACGCAGAGTTCGTCGAGCCGATTACGCTGAGCTGGAAGGGCTACGATGTCTATCAATGCCCGCCCAATGGCCAAGGGCTCCTTGTTTTGATGATCCTTGGCATGCTCGGCGGCCTGGCCTCCGCTCCGGATGGTGCTTTGGGCGTTCTCCGCACCCACCGGCATATCGAGGCGGCACGCCTAGCCTACCGGGACCGAGATGCCTTCCTTGCCGATCCGGGAGAGGTTAACGTTCCGGTGAAAAAACTTCTGAGCGCCGAGTATCTTGCTGCTCAGCGGGCGCTGATCAGTGATACCGCGGCCATGTCGGTCCTGCCCCCGGCGGGCGAATCGGTCCTGCCGCCGCATAAGGACACAGTGTATCTCTGCGTCGTCGACAAGGACGGCAACGCGTGTAGTTTCATCAACTCCCTGTTCGAGAATTTCGGTAGCGGTATCCTGGCCCACAATTCGGGCGTCATGCTGCAAAACCGGGGCTTTGGTTTCCGGCTGCAGCGCGGGCACCCGAACTGCATCGCGGGCAACAAGCGGCCGATGCACACGATCATTCCCGGCATGGTGATGAGGGGCGGCCGTGCAGTAATGCCGTTCGGGGTAATGGGCGGCCATTACCAGCCGATGGGGCAGTCCTGGTTCCTCACCAATTTCCTGGAATACGGGCTCGACATCCAGCAGTCGATCGACCTATTCCGGATGTTCCCAACGGGCGGAAAGTTGCAGGTGGAACGAGGCGCGCCCGCCGATTTGGTGCGCAAGCTAGCTTCGATGGGCCATGTGCCGGAGACGGCGGAGCGTCCACACGGCGGCGGGCAGGCGATCTGGATCGACCATGAGCAGGGTGTGCTGATCGCGGCTTCGGAACCGCGGAAAGATGGTTTGGCGCTGGGCTACTGATTATGGAGCCGTGTGATCTGACAGCCGTCGAAGCACGCCGGCTGATCGGGACGAAGCTGCTTTCGGCCCTGGAACTGCTGGAAAGCTGCATTGCTCGGATCGAAGCCGTTGATCACGCAGTGAACGCGATGGTTGCGCGTGACTTCGACCGGGCTCGGGTTGCGGCGAAGGCTGCTGATGCGGCTGTGGCTCGCGGCGATGCGTTGCCGCCGCTGCACGGGTTGCCGATCGGGATCAAAGACCTGGAACCCACGGAAGGGCTGCGCACGACCAGCGGCAGTCCACTTTTCCGCGACAATGTTCCGGACAAGGATCGGCGTCTTGTCGCCGCGATCCGCACTGCCGGGGCGATTGTAATTGGCAAGACCAACACGCCGGAATTCGGAGCGGGCGCCAACACCCGAAATGTGGTCTACGGCGCGACCGGCAACCCATTCGATCCATCGAAGTCTTGTGCGGGATCGTCGGGAGGGTCGGCGGTGGCCCTGGCGACGGGAATGGTCCCGCTCTGCCAAGGCTCCGATACGGGCGGCTCGTTGCGCAACCCCGCCGCGTTCTGCGGCGTTGTCGGCTTCCGTCCGACGCCCGGTCTGGTACCGACCGATCTGCGGCCGCATGGGTGGAGCGGGTTGCCCGTGGTGGGTCCTATGGGGCGCACCGTAGCCGACACCGCGCTGCTGCTGAGCGGCATGGTCGGCGACGATGCGTGCGACCCGTTGGCGACAACCGTGCACGGGACGGCGGTGCGCAAACCGGATAATTTCTACCCCCTGGCGGGAATCGACCTTGCGCGGCTGCGCGTGGCCTTGACCTCGGATTTCGGCTTCGCGCCAGCCGAAAAACATATTGCGTCAGTGTTCAGCGAGAAGACCGGATTATTCCGCGACGTGTTCGCGCAAGCGGAAGACGTGACGCCTGATTGCTCTGGAACGGATGAGGCGTTCGAGGTTCTGCGTGCGATGAATTTCCTGGGCTCCCATTTGGAGAAAGTTCGCAACACTCCGGATCAGGTCGGCCCAAATGTTCGAGCGAACGTGTCGGAAGGGCTGCGATATAGTGCCGAGGATGTGGCCCGAGCGTTATCTCTACAGACTACTCTGTATCATCGCTGGCAGTCGTTCTTTGATCTCCATGATATTATTCTGACCCCTGCGATCACCATCAGTCCAAGGTCTTGGCGCGAATTGTATCCTGCTGAGATCGACGGCAAGCCGACGCGCACCTACTTCCACTGGCTGGCGATGGCGTATGCGGTGACGGTAGTTGGTCATCCGGCCCTATCGCTGCCGGTTGGACTTGACCGTAACGGAATGCCGTTTGGCCTGCAGATTGTCGGCCCGCGTGGCGGCGACGCCCTGGTTCTACGCGTCGCCGCAGCGTTGGAAACTCTTCTGGCAGGGGACGCTCGAACCGCTCGCCCGGTGCCCGATTTGCTGGCGCTGAAGGCGGCGCGCCCGCTCAGTGCGGCTGAGGGCTTCATGGGCTTCGATTGAGGCAATGGGGTAGCGGATTTCACCGCGGGCGTGGACCGGCGGCAGTGCAGCCGGCAACAGTCAACCAATATAGCAACTGTATATTGGTATTTCATAAAACTATGTGCTAGCGACGCGCATTGTCGAGGCCACCGGCGCGACGATAAAAATCATCGACCAAGTCTTGATATTTCATATCATTGCCCATTTCACAACAGGCGGACACAATGCTGGGAACACTGCGCGAAATCATCTACTAGAGCTCGCGACGGAAGCTCGACGAGCACTGGCGCGGCCGCACGATCGATCAGCCCGGAAAGCCCACCAATGAAACCGCTCCTTGAACCGTCAGAATTTTGATGCGGACAATATTTACAGGTGTGTTCAGATTACCCGACCTAGGGAAATGCGAAACTAGCCCGGCAATCCACTGACAGGCGTGTCGTTTTCCGTACTTTTGAGTAAATTAACCCAAGGAGACCTTCGGCGGCGAGGCGCGTGCCGAAGTACTCGGGTCCGTTTGGCCCGGCGGTCTGTTTGCCCACGGCAGCCCTTAAGTGTCCGTCCGGGAACTTTCCGAGTTGTTAGAGTCGGTTAGCACCGGGGGCTTGAACCCATTGACTCTGCTGTGATTCGATGACGGCATCAATTCGTGATGGGCATGATGTGGACCACTGAGAACCGTCCTCGGTACAACCGGGACAAGCTGCGCTATCCGAGCGACCTGACCGACGAGGAATGGGGGCACTTGGAGCACCTGATCCCGCCAACCAAGCGTGGTGGGCGCCGACGCGAGATCGATGAACGCGAGGTGGTGAATGGCCTTTTGTACGTTCTGAGCACCGGGTGTCAGTGGCGCTATATCCCCCGGGACTTGCCGCCGCGAAGCACCTTGTTCGACTACTTCCAACGCTGGGAGTACGACGGGACGCTGTTGAGAATTCACTATGAGCTTTACCAGAAGTGCCGCGAGCTGCTCGATCGGCAAGCGAGCCCGACCGCCTGCGTGATCGACAGCCAGAGCGTTAAAAGCGCTGAAAAAGGCGGGGCACACATCGACCCTTCGGGTTATGATGCGGGCAAGAAGATCAACGGCAAGAAGCGGCATATCGTGGTCGATACCGAGGGCTTGCTGATGCATGCGGTGGTCCATCCGGCCGACGTTCAGGAGCGCGATGGCGGGATACTGGTTCTGGCGAGCCTGTTCGGGCTATACCCGTTTCTGAAAACCCTATTCGCCGACGGCGGTTACCAGGGGCCGAAATTCCGCGCGGAACTCGCCAAGCTGTTGCCTGGGTTGATCATCGAAATCGTCAAACCTTCGGATACCGCCAAGGGCTTCGTAGTTCTGCCCAGGCGCTGGGTAGTCGAACGCACCTTCGCCTGGCTTAACCGGTGCCGTCGATTGGCCAAGGATTTTGAGAACCGGCGCCGTAATGCCCTCGCATTCATCAGATTGGCTTCCATCCGGCTGATGCTGAGAAAGCTCAGCAATTCGAATGGATAGTTTCCGGACAGACTCTGAGGGAGGATTGATGATGCCGTTCGAGCATGCCTACGCCGATCTCGGTGATGTTCGTTTGCACTACGTCACGGCGGGGGCAAGGACTTGCTGTCGTTCGCCGGGCGTCCCTTCGCCCAAAGAGATGGCAGAATATCCTCTGCGCCGAGCTGACGGGCTGGACGCGACAGTCGGAGGGCGCACGCGATTTATCGCTATTCATTCGTGACACAGGTCGTCGTGAGTTTCGCCGTTTCGCCTCGATTTGGCTGATGAGCTCGACAAGCCTGCTTCGGACCTCCTGGTCCCGCATCATCTCCAGCAAATTGTGGCTTCGGTTGAGCTGTTCAATCAATGCTCGCCGTACACGATACCCTACGGCAGCGGCCCCTGTCGGCAGGCGCAAGGCCCCCACAGGCACCATAGAACCCCTCGCCGCCCCGCCATCGATTGCGCGTATTAACGGTGGTTCTAATTCGCCAATGCTCGCCGATACGTTTTGCCGACGATGTAAGCCACGCCCTCTGGCGCAACCTGCTCAGAGTGTATGCATCCGGCGGGAACATCGCACTGATCGCCGGCCCGGAAGGTCTCCGGCTTGCCGTCGCGAACCAAAGTGATTTCACCACCCAAGACCATGATTCTCGACATCGAAATCATGGGCATGGCATTCCCCGACGTAGCCGGCTTTCTGGCCGCCGTGCACAACCTCGAAACCCTCTCGGCGCAGGTCGCTTACAAACGCCTCGCTCGTTAGTGGGCCACCATTACGGCGCCGTCCGGAGACAAAAGCGACACCCTCCGGCCTGTTCGGAGTGCATGCACCCGGCGGGCACCATAAAGCATTGGCCTGCGCGGAACGTCTCCGACTGATTGTCATGAACAACTGTGAACTCGCCGCCAAGCAGTAAGATTGGCGTCGAAATCGTGACAATGGTCCGGAGTATACAGGTTGAGTTTCAGGCTGCTGTTGACGACACGATAGCCTTCCGCTCAAAACGCGGCTTCAAATTCGAGACGATCCATTGAAGTTGGCCTCCCGGAGCTTCCCAATTCTAACCGCCTAGGGCACTGCTGCTGACCTGCCACGAACGAAACTCGCGAAGTCGCGCGAGCGTAGAAAAGTCAATTGATTGCGTATGTTGCGGCTTGCGCTGACACGCTATGGTCCTCGTTTTTGTAAGCATAGGCTAAGCAAAGGGTGTCAAGAAGATCAGAAATTGCTGGCCCTCGGTCCGGTGCTATGGGCTATGGGCTATATTCGCACCCGGCGGCGAAAGGCTCATGACCACCGAAATCTGTGTTCACCGGATGGTCCGTTCACGATCGCCGGATTGCGAAGTAACCGGTCGCGTGGCGACAAATTGAACTTCTGCTGCTGTCGGGACTTGGACCGGCCCAACACCTGCAGGAAATGGGTATCGAGGTGGTGCGCGATATGCCCGCTGTCGGTTCAAACCTGCATGATCATTTCACTACCTCCACGAGCTGGCGTTGTACCCGCGCGATCACCCTGAACGACCTGGAAAACTCCTGGCCGCGCAAAATCACTGCCGGCATTCGTTACGGCCTGTTTCGTTCTGGCCCGATGGCGAGCAACGGTGTTTATGCCGGCGTGTTCAGCCGTTCCGATCCCCGGCTGGAACGACCGGACCTGCAAATCCACATCTTTGAATGGAGCATCCAGGAGCGCACCAAGGATCGCATTGTTGCGCACCGGTTTCCCGGCTTTACCCTCAGCCCGGTGCACCTGAAACCGGACGGGCGCGGTTCGGTGCGGCTGGCTACGCCAGATCCACTGGCACCGCCATCGATCCAGTTCGACTTCCTGCGCACCGACTACGACATGCGGGCTATTGTGACCTGCATCCGGCTTACCCGCACGATCGCCGCGCAATCGGCGTTGCTCCCTTACATCGCTGAGGAGGTCGTACCGGGACCAGCAACGATCTCCGACGCCGACATCGAGGCCTTCGTGCGCCAGACCGGCGGCTCTGACAACCATGTCACCAGCACCTGCGCGATGGGAACCGGAACGAATTCGGTCGTCGATCCGAGGCTGCGCGTACACGGGATCGGCTGCCTGCGGGTGGCGGACGCATCGATCATGCCCTCGGTCGTTGCCGGCAACACCAATGCACCCAGCATCATGATCGGCGAGAAGTCGGCAGCCATGATCCTGGAAGATGCGAAGGCGGGGTGACGCTGGACCCCGCCGCGCCAGCCTCGGGCCGCGCCCGCCCTGCGATCGGCCAGAGGCTAACCAAGAAGCCGATGAAGCGGGTCGACGCCTAGCGCATGATCCCGCGCCTCGGATCTCGGCCGCACGGTGAAGATCGACTGCCACATCCTGCTGGAGATCGATGGGACGCTGAGGCCAACAATAAGCGGAAGTAGCCGTAGGATTGTACCGCGGCAGGGTTCGCCTGATGCCGTATTTTGGTCAGCCGCTAACCTGCTGCATGAGCTTGGCCCAGCGGTCAATGACTGGTAGGACCTTGTCGGATCGTTCGGGCGGGAACATCGGAACGACGCGGGCCACGCCTAGATCCATTAGACGCTTCAGGCGATCGAGGTCTTCAGCGAGGCCGAATGAGGTGATCTCGATCGATGCCGGATCGCGCCCCCGCGTCGCGGGCCATCTTCTGGAATTCGACGATTTCGACGGTCAGGTCGCCGCGCGCGGTCGGAATCCAGCCGTCGCCGTGGCGGATGGCACGCCCGGCGCCATGTGGAAAGCGCCGCCGCCATGGATGGGCGGATGGGGCTTCTGCACCGGCTTCGGCCACGCCATCATCGGGTCGAAACGACGAACTCGCCGTGATACTCGGCCTTCGGCTTTGTCCAAATCTCCTTCATTGCCTCGATGCTCTCGCGCACCCGTTTGAAGCGGGTGGCGTACACTGTTCCATGGTTCTCCGGCTCGTCTTGGTTCCAGCCGCCGCCGATGCCGAACAGGAAGCGTCCCTTGCTCACTTGGTCGATAGAGGCCGCGAGCTTTGGGGTCTGAGTGGTCTCGCGCTGCTGCACAAGCAGGACGCCAGTGCCGGGCTTGATAGTCTTTGTCGCGCACCCGGCGGCGGTGAGGACCACAAACGGATCCATCGCGTCGGCATACTGCTTAGGGCCTGTCCGGGAACAACCAACTCGCGTCGGCTGACCTTTAGAGCCGGGATTCTCGGCAGAGGCGGCGAACGATAATGTTCGTGGATGATCGATCCAGCCCCGATTCGTGACCGATTTACCGCCTTGTCGCCGCACCTCAACGAGCGAGAACGACGGTTGTTTGCCGCCACCGAAGCCGCAGCGGCGGGCTACGGGGGGATCGTTGCCGTCTCGGGAGCGACCGGCATCGCGGTCAGCACGATCGGGCGCGGTCTGAAAGACCTGGCTGAGGCAGGTGGTCTGTTGGCAGGCCGGGTGCGACGTGCGGGGGGCGGACGCAAGCCACTGGTCGTCAGTAACCCTGACCTATTGCGCGAACTGATGGCGCTGGTCGAACCCGGCGCCAGGGGCGATCCGATGTCGCCGTTGCGCTGGACCTGCAAGAGCCTGCGGCAGTTGGCGGGCGGAGCTTGTGGCGCGTGGGCATCGGGTCAGTCGCACCGTGGTGGGTGAATTGTTAAAAGCGCAGAAGTTCAGTCTGCAAGCCAACAGCAAGACCAATGAGGGTGGCGATCATCCCGACCGGGACGCGCAGTTTAGCCATATCAATCAGAGCGTGACGACGGCGTTGGCGGCGCAGCAGCCGGTGATTTCAGTGGATACGAAGAAGAAAGAACTGGTTGGAGACTTCAAAAACGCCGGCCGGGAATGGCGTCCGCAAGGCGAACCCGAAGCGGTTCGCGTGCATGATTTTTCTGATCAAGGAACTGGGTCGGGCGGTGCCATACGGTATCTACGACCTTGCCGCCAACGCTGGTTGGGTCAGTGTTGGGATGAACCATGACACCGCCGCGTTTGCCGTACAGTCGATCCGCCGCTGGTGGCAGGACATCGGCTGCAAGCGCTATCCCGCGGCCAAGCGCCTGACGATCACCTGCGACGGGGGCGGCAGCAACGGATCGCGCGTGCGGCTGTGGAAGCTCGAATTGCAAAAGCTGGCTAGCCAACTGGATATTGACATCACGGTCCACCACCTGCCGCCCGGAACCAGCAAGTGGAACAAGATCGAGCATCGGCTGTGTTCGTTCATCACCATGAACTGGCGTGCCAAGCCGCTGGTCAGCTATCAGGTCATCATCGATCTAATCGGAGCCACCACGACCAAGACCGGCCTGAAGGTGATCGGCGAACTCGACGACAACCAGTATCCCAAAGGCATCGTCGTCTCGGACGAACAACTGGCCGCCATAAACATCGTCCGGGCAGATTTTCGCGGCGAATGGAACTACACTATCAAGCCGTCCAATCGCTCAGACCGAGCGGTTGATCCCTGACGGGCCCTAAGGCAATTCGCCGCCGTCCGGGAAGGGTGTTTTGCGCGAGATCGAAATGTGCGAGTGCTCCGGCGCCCATATGCTGTCGAACCCCCTTTCCTCCAGCACGACCGCCAATTCCGGGCCGCTCGTAGAATATTCGGTGAAGAACATTGCACCGCCGAACTCCATGTCGTCGTCCCAGCTTGCAATCGATTGGCGGAGCTTAGGCCCTAATGGACCGCGGAGCTTAGGCCCTAATGCACCGCTCAGCTATGGTGCTAAACAACACCGAGGGGAGCGATTAGCTCGTCGGGTCTGGTAGCCGGGGTCGTGGTCCGCGGCGAGCAGATCGCGACCGCCACGGCGCGATGTCTAGTCTAGTCTCGATTTGGTCGTGAGGTGGGATGTCCAGGTCCCGTTTGCGACCGGAAGGTTGTCATTCCAGCTCGGGCGACCGGTCCAGGTGAGAGGCGAGACCCCGCCCTGGCGGCCGGCGCTTTCTCTCTGCGGCCAGCTTTTTCGCGTTGGTGTGGGTCAGGTCACAGCGCCGCCCTGCCGCTGGCGCCAATATCGGGCATCCGACCGAGAGGACGCACCGATGTCATATATGTTTCCAATCGAGAGGACGCCGGTTCAGACCTCCTTCTTCATATCGCCGTCCTTCACAGCTCTTGAAACGGCGATGCTCCTATTCACGTCGTCCCCGGCCAGGGCGAAGGGGTTTGCCCTGTCGATGTATGAGCGCGCGGCGTGGGGGCTCGAGGTTGACAAGATCGAGCATTGGGTACGTATCGTGACACTGCTCGCGCAGTTGGAGGCGACGCTTCAGGCGGAATGATGCGTTGTTGTGGATGAAATCATGTCGCGCCGGACGACTCTGGGCGCGGCCTCACGGAGAACATCTCGCGCCCCCTGCGGTTGCCAGCCGGGCAGCTAGTCACCATGCTTTTGGGATATTCCTCGTCACCGAGGCCGATGCAATCCGCACCATCCTCAATCGAGAGGTTGATCTGTCGGTCGCCATCGAACTGCGTCGCTTGTTTCCCGGGATCACCGGCAATGCCGAGGCACAGGCAAGCGCCCGAACCCATCGCCTGCCGGAACCCTGTCCGCGGTGGCTTCTCAGATTACCCCGTTGCGCGTTCGTAGGAGCCAGGCTCGACAGACAAGCCATGATCGGACTCGGGCCCGTCGGTCTCCTCCCAGGGAGATTGAAACCCAGGGCTCTTGCCACAATCAGCCGCTCGGTTGTCACGGCGCCTGACCGGAGAAGTTTTGCTATGATCCGTCAGACGTTGGCCCCCGGCGTCCCTCGTGTCGTCTCGAACAGGAACCAGGTGCGCCGCTCGGTCTCGTCGATCCAGACTTCAAGCAGGCTCGCCGTCGCAACATCGCCGTATTCGTCGCAGACATTGTGCACTTGGCGCATCTCGACGACCAACTTCTGATTGTCGTCGCGCAGTTCCGCCAGCATATCCTTCGGTTCGAATATTCGGCATCATTGTCGGGGATGCGCTGCTGGCGGGCGATATGGCCGATGGATCGCAGCGTCGCGCCGTCGATCTTGCGGGCCCGTTTCGGCAAGTGGATCGGTCATCGCAGAGATCTGGTCGCCGTGCTCGTCAAGCGGCAAGTGGTAGTCGCGGAAATGCGGCCCGCTCATGTACCAGTAGAAATTCTTGGTCTTCATGTATACCCCGCTCAGTGCAGAACCCGAAACTTCTCGGGCGAGATGATACGGAAGTTATCCGTTACCTGATCACAATAGGTGTGCCATTTTGCTGGGCACCTCCTCGCGCAGAAAGGTCAGGATTTCGACTTTGAAGTCAGCAATGTTGCATGACTGAACATTGGCCCGAGGCGGCGATCGCCATTTATCCCGGACGGGCCATTTTTCAAGATGCTCCTGAAAGCGAACCCAATTTGCCTTGTCGAGCAGGCATTTAACCCACCACCAACCAAAGCCCACCACGATCGGCACAAACTTTATGAGGTTCATCGCCCCCGTGGTGCCCGCCTTTGTTACCAATCGGAATCCCACAGCTTTGTTAATTTCGATCACTACTGTCCGGTCAAAATCCGAATAAATTCAGTTGTTTCTCGTCTTGCAAGTTTTCGGATCTGTCGGCCTCACGAGAGAACGCAGTCTGGACCTCTATTTTTTCGAATACCGTCACCGAAAAGACCTGCAGCAATGTGTAGAGCGGCGCCTCCAGGTTGAGCCGTTTGCGCACGATCGCCACCAGCACATAGACCGAAACGGCGATCCAGATTTGCGTCTTCACGGCGTTTTCCGAAGTGCCGTAGAACCGCTTGATCCGCAGATGCTGTTTTATCCACTTGAAAAAGAGTTCCACCTGCCAGCGGCTTTTGTACAGATCGCAGATGGTCAATGCTGGCAACGCGGTCTGATTGGTCAGGAAGACCAGTGTCTTAGCCGTTTCGGCGTCGCGGAAGCGGATGCGCCGCAGATGCACCGGATAGTCCTGACGGGTACGAGGGCCGTCCAATGCGATGGTTTGATCGGCGATCACGCCGCTCGCTCGGTCGGTGGGCGCGGAATAGATCCGATGCGCATGCAGATTGGACTTGGCGCGCGTCACGAAGAAGGCGCCCGCCTGATGCAGCGTGTGCAGGCGGGCGAAGTCGATGTATCCGCGATCCATCACATAGACCGCGCCGGGTTCGGGGATCAGCATGTCGAGCGCATGAACATCGTGCAGCTTGCCGTTCGAGATATGGATAAAGCTGGGAATGTTGCCACGCAGATCGAGCAGCGTATGCATCTTCACCGCGGATTTGGTGGAGCGGAAATGAGCCCAGGGGAACACCGACATGCACAAATCGATGGTGGTGGAATCCAGCGCGTAGACGCTGTTGGTCAGCTCTGCTCCCAGGCTTTCGCTGGCGTAGAGACATCTGGCCTGAGCGATGAGTCGTTGGGCGAACTCGGCATAGATGCGCCAATCGCGCGACTCGTTGGCATCCGCGAGGGTGGAGCGACGGACCGGTTCGCGAAGCCCCATGTGGTAGAGCTTTGACGCTTGCGCCGACAGGCAGGCCTCGATGTCGCGCGCGATAGGTCAGTTGGGCGAACGCCATGATCTGATATTGCGCGGCGCAGGACAGCTTGCGCACGGCGCGGTTGCCGCCGTAGCGCGCGACAATCCGGTCGAAGCTGCTCCAAGGCAGAAAATCCATGAGCTGCGCGAAAAGCGTCCTGCCGGTGTTCATGACCAAGCCCTCCCCGCGAGATCGTCGGGAAGAGCCACCGGACATTCAAATCCGCCCCAGCAACGAACTGTCGGAAAGCTTTATGCATCAATGGATTCCACGGAAATGTCATTCACCGAACCGGACAGTAGTGAATTTCGATAAGTACTTTACCCTCGCGCGATAACATTTGCAGTAATCTTGCTTCAACGTGAATTCCGAAAGATCGAGCCACGTCTGCCGCACCGAAGCCAAGCATCGCAAGCGTCTTCACCCCATCTGAGGTTGGGTTCATCGGTAATGATATCGCAACGGTCGCAACCATCCGCAGTTGTACGTGGTAAAGGTCAAGTCAGAGGGAATGGCGACCGCCCCGAACACCATGCCCGGCAGGCCAAGGACGAAGCCTCTGCCACCTGCCTTCGCTGTCTGCCAGTTGATGAAGTTGAGAACGCATTCCGACGAGTTCCGTCCGCTCTGTTAATATTCACGGTTTATCTGGGTTCACCTGCTTCCGCCTAGGATGACTCGCTCCCGGACGGCAGCCAGCATTTTTTCGATGAGCCGCCCAGGTACGCCCGCTCAGTCGGTCCCGTCGTCCGCTGCTGACACTTCTAATTGCCTTCTCGCTGTCCAGTTAGATTTTGGTCGTATCGGCCCACTCTCTCCTCCCATACTCATCCATGTTTTTCGGCCAGTATGGCATCGGCGGCGTGTGCGATCTGGCGGAAGCGTCCAGCGAAGCACGTGTATCGACTGCCATCATCGCGCCAGAACACGAACGGCGCGGTGATGCGCCGAGGTGTGCCGAGGGCCACATCGCCAAGTGGCACGACCCGTGGGTTGGTCAACCTGATGCGGCGCATGGTCATTTGGATCGAGCGGTGACCGAGGATCGCTTGCAGAGCGGGTTTATTGCCGGTCACCTGGAGAAACCGGCTTGCGAAGGCGTGCGGAATCCCAAGATTAGCAGGGGTCTGGTCAGGACCACCGTTTATTTTCATTTTTCTAAGTCAAGCAGAACCTTTCGGATCGCTGCAATGCGGTCATCGCCTGTCATACGCATTGCGTGTTGAATGAGCCGCTCTCTTGCTCCTACGTCCAAGATGGTAATCCGGAGATGGCGTTCCTCCGGCGAACACTGCCGCTCCCCACTCGTCCCACCTTTGCCACCCGTTGGGCGTTTACTTGGGGGTTCGGACGACTGGCGCGCAACAATCAGGGCAAGCAGGTCTTCATTAGTTTCTAACCGTGTCTTGGGTTTCCGATGGGTATTGGCGCGAGCAATGAGCGTATCTGGCGGACGCCAAAGAAACGACCAGAGGAGGTGGGCTATGGTAGGAGGTCTGCAAGTAGCTACGGCTGATAGTAAGTATATTGTGATCGAGGACGCGGAGATCGCAGCATTCCAGGCGAACATACGTGGCAGGGTGCTTCGTGACGGCGATGACAGCTATGACGACGCCCGTAAGGTCTGGAACGGTATGATAGACAGAAGAACGGCGCTGATCGCTCGCTGTGCGGGCGTTGCCGATGTCATGGCCGCTGTGAACTTTGCCGGCGTCAATGACCTGCGACTGTCCGTCCGGGGTGGTGGTCACAACATCACCGGCAATGCGGTTTGCGATGGTGGGCTGATGATCGGCCTATCGCCAATGAAGGGGTTGAGAGTCGATCCGATCCAACGCACGGCCAGCGCCCAGGCGGGCCTCACCGGGGGAGAGTACAACCGCGAAACGCAGGCATTTGGTCTGGCTAGCACCGGCGGGGTCGTCTCCACAAACGGGCATCGCTGGACTGACCCTGGGAGGCGGCCTCGGCTGGCTTATGGGCAAGCACGGTCTCAGTTGCGACAATCTACTGTCAGCAGACATCATCACGGCTGATGGAAGATTTCTGACGGCCAACGCCACAGAACATCCAGACCTCTTCTGGGGCCTACGGGGCGGGGGTGGAAATTTCGGTATCGTCACTTCGTTCGAATATCGGCTCTATCCGGTCGGCCCCGTGCTAGCGGGTATGGTCATTTATCCGATGGCCAAAGCCAAAGAAGTGCTGCGTTTTTATCGCGAGTACGCACGCACTTGCCCCGACGAACTGACTGCCTTTGCTGCGATGATGACCTCGCCTGAGGGTGCCCCTGTGGTTGCCATTGTCGTCGGGTATATTGGGCCCATTGCGGAGGGAGAACGGCTGGTCGCACCAGTCCTCAAGTTCGGATCACCCCTTGCCGATCTCACGACTCCCCTCATTTTTACTGGTCCACATCTAGCGTGAATCCGGCGCGTTTCCCTACAGCATGTTGAATTGCCGGCGGGTGAAGGTGTCATGGGAAAGGTGGAGCGTTGGCTTGGCGGGCGCCTGAATGCCGACGCGCTTCATTCGACAGTCTCCGGTTTGCGCCGGCTCTTGCCTGTCAATGCGATGCGGTGAGAATTGTGGATCAGACGATCGAGGATGGCGTCAGCCAGCGTGGGATCGCCGACGATCTCGTACCAGCGATCGACAGGCACCTGGCTGGTAATGATCAGCGAGCCGCAATTGTAGCGGTCCTACGGAAGCACGGGATCAAGGTGACCAAGAACACGCTTCGCACTTGACGCCCGACCGGCCAATCGCGTTTGCAAGGGGCAATGGTCGGCCGCTTCATCGCGGGAGCGGTTCTCGCCTTAAGTGCCGCCCGGTCAGTCCCGCTGCAACTCCTCGCCGTTCGGTCCGCGCGCGTTGGCGAACCATCCCCAGGCCGGCACGTACCATCATGGCGTCGATCTGCCGGCGGTGCCGGGGCGCGTCGGTCGTGGCGGCTGCGCCCGGCAAGGTGATCCGCACCCAGAAAAGGGTCCAGGGAGATTTGAAATCCTGGCGCAGCACGGTGGTTTCGTCGCCATCGACAGTCACCTGGGCATGGACGCCCCATCGTTTACCCAAGGCAAAAGAACCGTCGCGGCAGGCGAGAAGCTCGAAGTTGTCTGAAGAACTGAAGTCACTGTCGGCCCGCACGTATATCTTGAATGCTCATGCCCGGAAAGCCAGTTTATCCGATTCCCTACTGCGTGTACCGAATTGCGCCCGCGAGTGATGAACGCGGGCGTAGCCTCGTCATCGCTAGCAGCCGAGAGGAAATGGCCTTAAACGCTGGGGGTCCGCGTCACCGATCACGGACCGACGTGGAAAAGGCGGCAACTCAGTGAACGATGCTCCGTGATCGAACGCCTGTCATCTGCTTGGAGGTCGTCGAGGGGAGGGGTTGGCGAAGTTAGCGAAAGGCGCGAGCCTGCGCTCAAGTTCGGAAATGATTCCAGGTGGGACGCTGGTCCCGCTTGCTTGTGCATCTATTAATGTCGATGGCGCGATATCACTGATTTGAGCCAACGAAGGGAGAAACGATTCCGTTGGATCGACTAGAGCTTCAAATTGGATAAGAGCGCGGTACCTCGGAGTGGGGTCCAAGTCAGCCGATATCAGCACCGGCCCCTTAATGATCGTGCCGACAGCGAAAATCCCGCGTGGGTCGTTACCCTGCTTAAATGCATATACCCGGTCACCGACGCGGGCAGATTTGGAAGACGCGATACGCCACCATTCGCTCGTGGTAACCGGATTATCTTCAAAACGACGCACCAATGCCCTCAAATCCTCTATTGGCCAGCCCCGAGGGGTGGTCGCGCTACGGGGCTTGAAGGTCAACCAATAGGCAGGCATCGGCTCACATTTCTCCATCACAGTTCGTATTCATCTCGGAATGTAGAGACAGTTTGGTAGAGGCGCAACGATCTGGATAGGCGGTAAGGGCCTTCAGGCGGGCTGATAGGGGATCAGGGAGAGATGGTTGGGTCGATCGGTCCACACACTTTCCACCGGTTTTATCGCCGACGTACTGCGGATATCATCATGTCGGGTTTGATTGCGTCGGCCAGCAGCACAGGCGGAGGTCGATATAGCCGTCGATCAAACCCGCCCACCAACGTCCCCTATCCCATGTTTCATTACGACCCCGCACCTGAGCATTTAGTTCAGTGTCCAGGCGATCTGCTCGCTGAGGTCACCCCGAAAACTAGGCCACCGTCACTTTCGTCTTTACGGAGTTCGCAATAAAGCAGGTATCTGCTCAACCCGGCTGAAAGACGGATTCCCCATACAGGACAGCGCGAATAGCCTGATACGCGTCGTTTCCGCGTCGTGATGCGGTGCCAACGACGGATCGAACGCCGGCGAATAGATCGGCACCCCAGTTGGAGCGGAAGCCACCAGTGACCTTTCGGTAGGTCGCTGTGGGCCGCAATTCCCTCTCGCTGCCATTATTATCTGGCGGAACCTCGGGATGCTCCAGGAAGGTGAACAGATGGCTTCGCACT
Source organism: uncultured Alphaproteobacteria bacterium (assembly GCA_963772355.1). GTDB lineage: Bacteria > Pseudomonadota > Alphaproteobacteria > Acetobacterales > Acetobacteraceae > Rhodopila. Next base: position 35,210 of record CAVYXX010000137.1, read on the forward strand.
TTGCCGTAACGTTTCCGCAGGCGACGGCCGTGGCAGTTGGTCGGTGCCAGCACCATGATCGCGTTCAACTCGCGATCCAACCTGCGCTGATAGCTGCGCCGCGTGCTGTCGGCCAGATTGTTGCGCCGCCGCGCCAGCACGACCGCCCGCAACAGCAGCGCCTTCATGCGCGGAGCGAAAATCGTATCGCCCGCCTCGATAGCGTATTTGCAGTCGCGCAGTTGGTGCGCCAAACAAACCTGCCAGACATCGGCATGGCCCTGCTGCGCACCGTAGAGGTCGGAGACCCAAATGTTCGGCCGGTGACCGGCCATCGTCTCGGTGACCACGCTGGCGGCGCGGCTGTTGCGCACGACGTGGATCACCACCTGATCGTTCTGAAATACCCAATTCCAATGGGTCCGCCCGTCGATGCGCACCGTGGTCTCGTCGGAGCAGACGATCCGCGAGCGGCGCAGCCGGGCAAGAATGGTTGCGACCTGATGGTCGAAACAGGGCTTGGCACACTGCAACATCGCATCCAACGCGCCTTCGCTGATCTGGAGCGCATAGAGGTGGCGGAACAACTGCGTCAGGCGGCGGTAGCTGATCGCGTGGGTGAAGCGCAGGTAAACCGCCAACGCCAGGATGTTCACGCTGAACGGCGAGCCGCCCTCCAGGCCCGCCGGGACCGGTGCCAGGGTGATACCGCCGCAGCATGGACAATGTCCGGCATAGCGCTCTACCCGGGTCACCAAAGGGCGCACGATCGGCAGGTCGATTTTGTCATACCGGCCGTGCAGCACTTGATCGGCCTCTGTCAGCGCGGCTTGGCAATGCGCACAAGCGCCCACCTTCGCGGTCACCGTTTCGTCGACAGTGCAGGCCAGCGGGCGGCCACCGCCTTTGCGACCGAGGCTGCCTTGGCGTGGTCCGACACGCTTGGCTTTCTCCGGCTGGTTCGGCCGCTGACCCTTCGACGGCGGCAGGCTGGAATTGTCCGGGGTTTTACTCGGCTCCGCGAGCCGCGCCTCAACATCGGCAAGCCGCGTCGTTAGGCTCTGCACCTCTGACCAGAGCGCCCGGATCAGGGCGTCCTTCTCGGCGTGGCTTAGATGATCGAGGTCGGGAAGCTGCGACACGCCTTCGTTTAGAGTCTGACTCGACCGTGACCGCGTCAAGCGATTTTTCTCGACCAGTCAGCCAGTGGTCAAATTACCCTTCCGAGACACGGGTCAATGGGGTTGAGCAGATACTAAAGCAGGCTTCGTGAGCTTCATGATGCAAGTGGTCCAGCTTCGCCTGTTCCGGAGCTTCGCCCATCCATTTGATCCGGGGATGAAGCGCAACCTTTGTTATGGCGTGCTTGCCCGGCGCAATCTCTTCCATCACCCTAAATCCGGCAGTTGGCTGAATGGAGGCTCATTCCTTCGAGGTATTTTGCAACCTGGGGTAGGTTTCACGTCGGAGCGAGGCGGAGCGGCGGCTGAAGTTGGCGTCCTGCAGGAAGTGTTGTAGGGCCTCGCTGAGGATACGATACCACCTCGCCAGCGGGTCCAACTGCTCCGCATTGACCCGCAACCCGGCCAGGAAGCCAGCGATCCGTACATAGGCTTGACGTGCTTTGTCGCGCAGGCCATGGGTGCTGCTGATGCTCAGTGTCACCTGGCCCTGCATGCTGGGTCTGGCGCGCGACCGCGGACAGTAACAATGGCCGGCTGGTCAGTGCCTCGCGGTGATGCTCAGGGTCCGCCAAACGCGTGAACAGGTTCCACCAGTTGTAGACCAGGGCCACCGTGCCGGCGAGCAGCCGGCAACGATGCAAATCCTGCGTCGTGAAGCCACCCCAGCCCCACTGGTTCTTCAGTTCATCGAAGACGTTCTCGCAATCGGCCCGGTCGCGATACAACTGACCCAGGGTCGGGATTTCGTGCTTCAGCGACGTCACCAGCGCAGCGTATTCCCACAGTTCCTTGTCCGCTTCGACTTCGCCAAAGCTCAGCAACGGTTGGGCAGGGTCGCTTCGGTCGCTGATTGCGATGCCGTGCGCCAGTTTGCGGCGCAACAGAATAATACGGCGATGCCGGCTCCAACCAAGCAGGCGCAGACTGGTTTGCTTGCCTTGCCAACCTTGACCGGCATCCACCCAGTCGCTGTGGCGCATGGCCCGGACCAGGTCGCGTTTCACATTCGCCGTCATGCGCAGGCGGAACAGATACGCCAGATCGTTTTGCTCCGCGCGCGACATGACACGCTCGATGCCCCAGGATTTGTCGCCGCGTAGCAGCGCCGGACGGCGTGTTGGACCGCGATGATCCAGCAATGACCACAGTCCGTCGGTGGCGTGCGCGACGTTGTATTCGTCGCCAGGCAGAACGTCGACGCGCAGCACCAGTCGCAGGCTGGATAGCATGTAGGTATGGTAAGCGTGGGATGGCCGGCCGGGTTTGGCCGGATGTACCCGATTTCGGCGCCTTCCTGATGCCCGTATAAAGTCTTCACGGTGCTGTCCATATCCAGCACCCACGGTTCGCCCAGCAGCGGGGTGGTGCAATAGTCCAGGTGATTTTGCAGCCAGGTCTTGCCCTTGGCCTCGTCGATCTTGGCTAGGCCGCGGCGCACCGCGTCCTCGCTGACGATCTTGCGCATCCCAAGCAAAGGCGGGTTAACCGGGTCGCAGCGCAGCGCGGTCACATGCGCATACCGACGATGGCCGGACAGCACCGACAGCATCACAGTGCCGAGTAGGTCTCGCTTCTTCGGTGCGTTCGGGCTGCTGAACGACAGCGGGCAATCGGCCACCCACGCGTCGAATAGTCCGGCTTGCTTCAGGTAATCGATGAAGAATGGTAACTGCCCGAATGGCGTGACCGGTGCGGTCGAATCCCACTCAACGTGGATGCGGCCCGCAAAGGTGTCCGCTGTCGCCGAATAAACTTCAACTGAGGGTTGTTCACCCGAGGGGTGAGCCAAAACTGGATGGGTTCTTGTCCGCATCCCCGCAGGTTCCAACGATTCGGGCGGGATCGGCAATCAGCTAAATGCCGGATTTAGGGTGAACGGCGCGTTGGTGCGCGGCCTCGGCATCAACCCGATAATCACCACCATCGCCACGCTCAGCGTGCTGCAAGGCATTGCGCTGTTCCTGCGCCCGTCTCCCGGAGGGGCCATCAACGCTGACTTCATGGACCTGTCAGCCGTGCAGGTAGGCGGCATCCTGCTGTCGTTCTACGTCATCCTAAAAGCGGCGATCGGCGGCGACGTGTGGCTGTACGGCACGCGCAGCGGCCTGGAGATGCGTGCCGTGGGCTTCCGTGAGCAGGCGGCGAGGTGCAACGGCGTGCACATCGATTTCGTCTCCATATGCGGGCCTATCTGATGTCCGGCCTGCTGGCGGTGGGCGCCGGATTCTTCCTGTCGTCGGAGGTCGGTGTCGGCCACCCGGTCATCGGGCAAGGCTAGACGCTGAGCAGGTCGGCGCGCTGTTCTTCTCCACCACGATCAACGTCATCACGTTGCTGGGCCTCAACAGCGGAGCCGGCACCATCAACAGCGGCGCGCTGACCCTGTTGGCGGTGTTCCTGTATTCCGGCTGGCAGCCGCTGGCACTCTTGCTGGGACGCGTCCGCGCCCCATTCACCAGGCCGAGCGCCAAGGCGAGCCTGTCTTGAGCACGGCCAAGACTGCCGTAAGGCCGCATCGTGCGGCAGACAGGCCGCGGGGCCGGGGCGTCCAGATGCGTTTCGCCGCCATCTGGTTTGCCATGCTGGCGCTGGTCTGCCTGTGCGCGATCGTCGTGCCGCGCAGCCTGATGCCATCGACCTTCCTCGCCACAGTGCCGCTGGCGGCGTTCCTCGCCATCGCCGCGACCGGCGAAACGCTAGTCCGAGTTTCCCTCTTTTGCTGAACGTTAGGGATTAAATACATTCAAAATTCATCGAATTACCCCTCCGCTACTGGGCCCGTTTGATACCCAGGAGGTCGAACGCCTTCTGCTGAACCGGGTTGGCCGGGTCAGCACGGTGAGCGGATAGTGCGGCGTGATCGCGGTGGTGATGGTGTTGCGCGCCAGCGTTGCCAGATCGGCCAGCAGCGAGTGGAAGCTATGCACTGGCAGGCCATCTTCGGTCAGCCCGGTGGTCTGCTTCTTCATCGCGGCCTTCGAACGCTGCGCCTGTGCCACCACGCTCCGACGCTGCGCTTCGGCTGCCTCCTTGTCCGTGTCGTCGAACAGCATCGGCGCCAGCTTCTGGCGCATATGCCATTCGAGATAATAGGCCAGCATGCAGAGAAACACGTGCGCCCGGACCCGATCCTCCAGTCGGTGGTACACCGGTCGGACGTGCAGATCGACGGTCTTGATGCAGCGAAAGCCCCGCTGGCAGGAGGCGAATTCCGGTTCGGGACGGCTTTGATATACATGGCCAAACGAAAGGCGATTCGGTTCCCTGGTACAAATCACCAAAGCGTGATTACATGGCCACGGCTCGGACAATTCCATAACCATTCTGCCGGGATTTCCGCCGGTTTGATAGTATCAACAAGGGGGAAGCTCAGGCTAGTGCTGATGTCGCGCGGGATCGACCTGCCGACACCGGCAGTGATCACGCTGTCCAGCACGTTGATTTCGGCGTCTCGCAGGGGCATGACGGGGACGTGTGGCTGGCAGTGGCAGCAGCATTGTCGAGTGCCGCGGCCATCGGGCTGTTGAACGGGTTGCTGGTCGCGGTGCTGCAGCTCAACGCGCTGATCGTCACACTCGCTGTCGGCGCAGTCACCAGCGGCATCACGCTGCGGTATCGCGAATCCCTGCCGGCAGAATTGCGCGTGCCGCCTGCAATGGCGGCCTGGGAGGCTCGCGCATCCTGGGGCTGAGTGTCTCTCGGTGTGAGTGGCGGCGATCCCGATGATCGCGCTGACGCTTGTGCTGCGCAAGTCCGTCATCGGTCGCCCTTCGTCGCGGTTGGGGCCAATCCGCGAGCAGCCTGGGTCGCTGGCATCAACGTCGGCCTCTATCAGACTGTGGCATTCATTGTCGCGGGACTGCTTTACAGTATTGCCGGGATCATGTTGTCGGCATTCGTTCGCAATCCCACGCTGAAAGTTGGCGATCCTTACCTGCTTGCGCCGATCGCGGCCGCGGTGCTCGGCGGTACAGCGATCAGCGGCGGCATCGTCAGCATGGTGGCGGTCGCCGGGGCCGCTCTGTTCCTTACCCAACTCGGACAGTCGCTCAAGGTGCTCGGGCTGTCCACCTCGTTCCGATTTATTATCTATGGCGCGGCCATGGCGCTGACCGAAGCGAAGTTACCGCTGCGGCTCTTGCTCCGTGCACGCCGCAGGAGCACCACTCGCTGAGCCTGAGGGCCCAATACTTCGGGTGGAAAGAATGAGGAGCATAAGAAATGGGCCGAGGACAACGCGACTACGATCGTTGCCTACCGATCGTCCGCACTCGAGATTCTAGGCCGCCTAGTTTCGTAAAGTACCTCGCGCCCTTTGAATTGTTCCCAGGCTTCGGATTCGTTCAAACTTCTGACTCGTTTGAAGCGTTGCGCCGCCGCCGTGTTCCCCGCCTCCTCCTCGGTTGACTACAGTTGGAACATCACGGTGAGCTGGCATCGTTCTCCACTGGTCTCGGACAGGCCTTCTGCCGCGGCAAGCGGCGAACCGGACGAAATTCCAGCCGGATCAAAAGCCGGCGTGTCCTGAAGGCGCGGGGCCCCGATCGCGTCCAATAGCGAGCGATGGTGATCGACCAAGATAATGCCAAAGTCATTGAGATTATCATTGGTCAGACTGGTCCGGCGGTGACGTCATTCTCGCGGAATGCAAGGTCGGCGCTAGCGCTACGGCGTCCTGCGGAATTTACTCATCACGAAGCGCAAGTGGACGGTATCAAGATCCACTAAGTACGTGAAGGGCGCGGTCCTTCGTAGCCGCCGCGACGTGTATAAAGCCGGTGAACTAAGCTTGGCTATCGGACCGTACTCACTGGATGCGAAACGTATGGTTCAATAGAGATGATGGACCCTTTAACCTCGCGCATGCCGCGCAATTAGGCGTCTTTTCGGTTGGTGTGATCGTAGCTGCCCTGGCAGGTATCCACCTCTCGTTCCTGGCCACTATGATCTTAATGACGAGTGGAGCGCTAGTACCAGATCCTTTGTCGCTCTCTATACGCTGATCGCAAGGATGTCGCGCCCAATGGGAGTGATCCGCGTGTTGACCATGATCTGCCGTCGATGAAGTTGGACACCGGATTACCCAAATGTGGAGTCCGATGAAAGATCCTAATTCGAACCAAACCGTGCTAGCCGCCACGGCGGAAATGGCGGTCCACAAACCAATCCGACGCTGGAGTGCAGCACGCAAGCGAGACGTCGTGCTGCGACTGCTGCGGGGTGAGTCAATCGAGGCCGTCTCGCGCCAGGTTGCCGTCGAACCCTACCGACTGGAGCAGTGGCGCGAGCGAGCCCTTGCCGGACTCGACGCCGGGCTCAAAGACCGTGCCGAAGATGACCCAGTTCAGGCAGGGCTGGGGGCCGCCTACAAGCGCCTGGGCGAACTTGGCATGGAGAACGAACTGCTGCGCGAGAAAATCGCCCGCCTGGAGGGCGGCGTGCCTTTTCACCGGGCGAGATCGCGCAAATGAGCGCGGCGATCTCGCCTGCCACCTCCCAGAGCTACGGCGTGCAACGCGTCTGCCGTATCTGGGGCCTGCCGCGCTCATCGTTTTACCATGCCGCCCGTGGCGGCGTGGTGGCACAGTCGGCGGCACGCCGTGGCCCGGTGCCGCCGGTCGCCGAAGACAGTCTGCTGGCCGAGATCCAGGCCGACATTGCGGCTTCTCCGTTCCGTGGCGAGGGCCATCGCAAGGTCTGGGCCCGGCTGCGGTATGGCCTCGGGCTGATCGTCGGCCGCAACCGGGTGCTGCGGCTGATGCGCGAGAACCAGTTGCTCTCGCCCTACCGCCACCCGCCACGTCCGGCCAATGACCACGATGGCACCATCCTGACCACAGCCCCCGACCGGCTCTGGGGCACTGACGCCTCCATGGTGCAGACCGTAGCGGACGGACGTGTCTGGGTGTTCGCGGCGCTGGACCATTTCAACTCCGAGGTCGTCGGCCATTATGTCTCCACCGATGACAGCCGCTTCGCCGCACTCGAGCCGGTCAGCCAAGCCGTCACCGCTCGCTTCGGCGGGATCGAAGCCGATGCCGCGCGCGGCATCACGGTGCGCGCTGATAACGGGCCGCAATACATCTCCCGCCACTTCACCCGCCAACTCGCTCACTGGGGGATGGCGCTCAGCCATTCCTTCCCGCATCAACCGGAAACCAATGGCGTGGCCGAACGGTTCTTCCGCACCCTCAAGGAGCAGGTCATCTACGGCCGCATCTTTCACACCGCCGCCGAGGTGAGGACGGCGGTAGCCACATTCGTCACACGCTACAACGCGTCCTGGCGCCTCGCCCGGCTCGGCTACATGAGCCCGCTCGATTACCGGACACGGCACACGGCTACACCAGCCTTGCAGATGGCAGCATGATCGATCCTGCTGTTCGATCGGAATGCGACCGATCCCGCCGTCCCGACCAGCCTAACCCGAGCCAGCGCGCGCAGGGATGGTCAAGCAAGGCCGAAGGCCTCCGCGTCAGCGGCTTGTGCTTGACCGAACCGAGCACGCTGGCAATATCGTCCAGTCGGGGAAAGCATGACCTGACCGGTTTCGTAACGCCTGCCGTGTGTCCAATCTATTGGTGGCAGAACACCGCGTGTTGACCATATGCGGGGCCATGCTCTTCGTGCTAGCGCGCCTCTTTTCAATTTTCGGGGCTTGGAAGAATAGCAACTGATCAGAACTCAAACTAACCTATCCGGCGCCCATTGCTTATTATCCGGAGCCGATAATACCGGGGCCTATACGGGAAGGTTGCGGCAGTGCAGGTGGCTTAATCAGCGTCGGGCGCCGTTCCGCAGAGGCACGATCCCGCAATTGCCGCCCCTCACCAACGTCCTGTCCGTGGCAGTGCGGTGAGCAAAAGCGCTTCCCATTTTTCGCGGGAAAAAGGACGCCACACCGGCAAGGAATCAGCTCCGGCGAGGCACGAGGTTTTGAGCGACACGAAGAAGGCGACTTAGGGCCTGTCCGGGAACAACCGACTCGCGTCGGCTGACCTTAGAGCCGGGATTCTCGACAGAGGCGGCGAACGATAATGTTCGTGGATGATCGATCCAGCCCCAATTCGTGACCGATTTACCGCCTTGTCGCCGCACCTCAACGAGCGAGAACGACGGTTGTTTGCCGCCACCGAAGCCGCAGCGGCGGGCTACGGGGGGATCGTTGCCGTCTCGGGAGCGACCGGCATCGCGGTCAGCACGATCGGGCGCGGTCTGAAAGACCTGGCTGAGGCAGGTGGTCTGTTGGCAGGCCGGGTGCGACGTGCGGGGGGCGGACGCAAGCCACTGGTCGTCAGTAACCCTGACCTATTGCGCGAACTGATGGCGCTGGTCGAACCCGGCGCCAGGGGCGATCCGATGTCGCCGTTGCGCTGGACCTGCAAGAGCCTGCGGCAGTTGGCGGGCGGAGCTTGTGGCGCGTGGGCATCGGGTCAGTCGCACCGTGGTCGGTGAATTGTTAAAAGCGCAGAAGTTCAGTCTGCAAGCCAACAGCAAGACCAATGAGGGTGGCGATCATCCCGACCGGGACGCGCAGTTTAGCCATATCAATCAGAGCGTGACGACGGCGTTGGCGGCGCAGCAGCCGGTGATTTCAGTGGATACGAAGAAGAAAGAACTGGTTGGAGACTTCAAAAACGCCGGGAATGGCGTCCGCAAGGCGAACCCGAAGCGGTTCGCGTGCATGATTTTCTGATCAAGGAACTGGGTCGGGCGGTGCCATACGGTATCTACGACCTTGCCGCCAACGCTGGTTGGGTCAGTGTTGGGATGAACCATGACACCGCCGCGTTTGCCGTACAGTCGATCCGCCGCTGGTGGCAGGACATCGGCTGCAAGCGCTATCCCGCGGCCAAGCGCCTGACGATCACCTGCGACGGGGGCGGCAGCAACGGATCGCGCGTGCGGCTGTGGAAGCTCGAATTGCAAAAGCTGGCTAGCCAACTGGATATTGACATCACGGTCCACCACCTGCCGCCCGGAACCAGCAAGTGGAACAAGATCGAGCATCGGCTGTGTTCGTTCATCACCATGAACTGGCGTGCCAAGCCGCTGGTCAGCTATCAGGTCATCATCGATCTAATCGGAGCCACCACGACCAAGACCGGCCTGAAGGTGATCGGCGAACTCGACGACAACCAGTATCCCAAAGGCATCGTCGTCTCGGACGAACAACTGGCCGCCATAAACATCGTCCGGGCAGATTTTCGCGGCGAATGGAACTACACTATCAAGCCGTCCAATCGCTCAGACCGAGCGGTTGATCCCTGACGGGCCCTTAGTCACAACTCGACACCATTCCGATGACCGCGGTCACTGCGCCTGCCAGGGCCGCATCCAACGCAAGCAAAACCAACACGTGTGAGATCGCGTGCATGTCAGCGTTCCGGGAGGTCAATGGGTCAGCAATTCGTGCCGGAAACGCCGGCGGCCGTCCATATCGACGCCATATATACGGCGGTTAAATCTCGGTCATTTGGCGATCCTCTGGTCACCCGGGGCCTTCTGCGTCTATATTATCGACCACGCGAATAGCTATGGGTTGAAACAAATTCCCGGCTGGCAACGGGGGCCGGGGCGTTGTGCAGTGCGGTCGTATACGTACCCGTTCGGGAGCCCGTGACCAGTTACTGTGCTCGGGCTGCTGGCGTGACCGCCGTGGGAAGCTCCGCCTGCTCTTGTCGGGAAGACTGCGCCGCTCAGAAGGATCATTGCGCACACGCCGATCGTGGAGAGTTTTCTCATCGTGGTGTCCCCGGCTAGATAGTTCCTATAGACCTCGTGCGTGTAACACCTAACCGGTTCCGCGTAACTCTCCTGTTACGCCCACACTGCGAACTGTATCGACAGGTTAAATCGCCGCCACGCGCCGGCCGAGGCCGATTTTGCGATCTGATGACCTATGGTCACCCGTCAGGTGTCGTGACGTGCCCGCATCGCCGGCAAATCTCGACGCGTATGATCTCTCTCTACAGGGCGCGCTTCATGCACGAACGACTTATAGGGTTTGAGCCTGAAAAATTGCGTCATCCGTCCGGCCATTTCGAGGCGATGGTATAGTTCCATTCGCCGTGGAAATCGGCGGGTTGGATGTTGAGGGCAGCCATCTCGAATCAGTGGCTTGCCGCGCCAGTTCTGAGTGATGAAGGAAAACAGCCGATGCTCTATTTTGTTCCACTTGCTGGTGCCGGGCGGGACATGACAGACGGTGATCTCGATGCCCAAGTTCGTCGGCCAGCACCTGCAGCTCACGCTTCCATAGGCGCAGACGGGCGCCGTTGCTGCCGCCACAGTCGGCATTGATCAGCATTTGCTTCGCCTCCGGGTAACGCGGAGCGCCGATCTCACGCCACCAGCGTCGGATGCTCGCGACGGAGAACTCTCCGGTGTCCGCGCTGATGCCGACATTGACGAAGCCGGCATTGGCGGAAACGTCGTAGATGCCATACGGCACCGCCTTGCCGAGTTCAGGAATGGCGAAGTCATGCACCCGGACCGGCTCCGGCTGCCCCTTGGGCCGCAACTCGCGGCAGCCATTCTTGAAGTCTCCGACGAGCTCCTTTTCTTCGTGTCGACAGAGATCACCGGCTGCCCGGCGGCCTGGAATGCTTTTACCTTGGTGTTGATATGCTCGAACTGAGCGTTGCGGTCGGGGTGGTTGGCACCTTCGCGCGTCTTGCGGTTGGCTTGCAGGCTGAAGTTGAGGCGCTTCAGCAGCCGGCCGACCAGCTTCTGACCGGCGATGAAGCCCCGCTTGGCCAGCGCCGCGGAGAGATGGCGCTGGCTCAGGCTGACCCACCGCAACGCAGCCTCCGGGTCACCGCGGATCGACGGCTCCACCGGCTCATTCAGAGCTTCCAAGATCCCGGGCTGCGTCTCGATCGCGGGCTTCTGTCCACCACCCCTGCGGCGAACCCGCTCGCTGCATCGGCCCCGGACCGGAGGTCCGCCAAACCGCGGCCTATGGTGCTGCGGGCAATTCCAGTGGTCCGCGAAACCGCAACAATTCCGCCGCGGCCGGCAGCGCGTGCTTCACAGGCGGCGAACAAGCGTCGGTCTCTTTCGTTGCGGAACGGTCCGAGTGCATTATAGCGGGCCCGGATGGCATCTTGGTCGATCATCCGGCCAGGCTGGACGCCAAGACACCCAATTCGCATCGACTATTCCGGATTCGTTCGTTGCGTTATTGCGGCACTCTGCAGTCTTTTCTACCGAGTCGCTTGTTCTGGCTCAGGCCCTTAGCTACCTGTCCAGTTTTCCGGGTCCATCTCTGTCTCTCTGAATTTTAAAGACCTGAAATGGGAGAAAACCAATCCTGAGCTAGGCGACAGATCACCGGAAGTCTCAATATTCCACGAAAGCCCCCCGGAGACGGAACTCTTGTTTCGGAGTCTCAAAAACTTCCATGTGGACAGGCATTGGCACTCGGCTAACGAGACTATTACTATGATCCATGGCACCTTCATCCTGAAACACGACGACAGCGATGAACGGGTAGCGATGGATCAGCCGGGTTCCTTTGCTTGGATGCCGGCGAAGATGATCCATGAGGATTGGACTACGCCTGATGAGGATGCGCTATACTTTATTACCACTGACGGCAAGTTCGATATCAATTGGGTGGAGGCCCCACCTAAGACTCAGTAGCGACCAGGCCGTAAGAAGCTTGTAACGTGATCGAACGTCGGCTCGACCAATTAGAGGAATTGCGGATCGCGTCTTGATCGTGGCCGTCTCGGTTGTGGCTTCTCCCGATCGACAGAGCACCATCGCGCAGTCGAACAGTTCCACGCACTAATGCAGTGATATACACCGACGTTGGCGCTTAAGGGCAGGCACCTGCCAGATGGGCCGATACCGAACGAACGGATTCCAGACGATCAGAACCCCTGCCGGGCGATGTCCATCGCGAAATAGGTCAGGATTAGGTCCGCGCCGGCGCGCTTGATCGCGCCCAGGCTCTCGCGCACCACCCGATGTTCGTCGATCGCCCCGGCCTGACCGGCGAACTTGATCATCGCGTACTCTCCGCTAACCTGGTAGGCCGCCAGCGGCAACAGGCTGCGCTGGCGGATCTGGGTCAGCACGTCGAGATACGGCATCGCCGGCTTGACCATTAGAATGTCGGCGCCCTCGGCCTCGTCGACGTCCGACTCCCGCAGTGCCTCCCGTCCGTTCATCGGGTTCATCTGATACGCCTTGCGGTCGCCATTCAGCTCGCAACCGGCCGCGACCCGGAACGGCCCGTAAAACGCCGACGCGAACTTCGACGAATAGGCCATGATCGGGATATTCGAAAAACCGTTCCAATCCAGCGCGGCGCGAATCGCAGCCACCTGACCATCCATCATTGCCGATGGGGCGATCATGTCCGCTCCCGCTTCCGCCGCGACAACCGACTGCTTGCCCAGGTTCTCGATCGTGTGGTCGTTGTGCACGTCGTTGCCGTGGATCACGCCGCAATGACCATGCGACGTGTACTCGCAGAAGCATGTATCGGAGATCACCATCAGCCCCGGTGCCGCATCCTTAGCGCGCTTGATCATCCGAGCGAGCAGCCCGTCCCGGTTCCAGGCGTCGCTGCCGATGTCGTCCTTGCGATGACTGACGCCGAACGTCATCACCGCCTTGATCCCGGCCGCGGCGATCTCCTTGATCACACCGTCCAGCTTCCGCTCCGGGATGCGGAAGATGCCGGGCATCGACTCGACCGGAGCGAATTCGACCGCATCCTCCTCTACGAAGATCGGGTAAATCAGGTCGTTCACCGAGACGGTGTGCTCCTGCAACAGATCCCGCATCACCTGGCTGGAGCGAAGGCGGCGCAGGCGCATCGAGGGGAAGTGATTGACCATCCCGATTTGTTCCTAGGCGAGCGGCGAAGGCTGCGGCCGCGTTCCATCCGACAACCGGTTGTAGCGGAAAGGCGACGGATCGACCACCGGCGTTTCGCCCATGACGAGTTCCGCCATCAGGCGCCCGGCGCCGGGGGCGATGCCGAAGCCGTGGCCGCTAAAGCCAGTCGCGATGAAAAAACCAGGCAGCGCATCGACACCTGAAATCACCGGCACGGCATCCGGCGTGACGTCGATCATGCCGCCCCAGCTATCCGCCACGCGCATGTTTTGGAAAATCGGGAAGGCATCCGTAACGTGGACGCGGGCCTGGTGCAGGATCGCTTTATGCACCGGCGGGTCCAGAACCCGTACCGCCTCGAATGGCGAGGCGCGGTCTAAATCCCATCGCGCTGGCTGCGCCAGTTCCTCGAAAAACCGGCCGCCGAAGCGCAATTTCACGTTGCGTCGCTGCATCCTGAACGCCGGAAGGAAGTCGCTGATAAATCGGAATGAATCCGGCACTATATCCGCGACGTTGCCGTTCCAATTCGCCACCGTGTAGCCGCAGTCGAGGCGCTTGCGCAGGCCGAAGCCGAAGCCGCTGGCGGATGCCTCGGGTCCCCCGGCCAGCGGTTCGGTACGCATGACGGACGAAAGCACCTTCAACTGCGGCAGTCGCAGCTCCAGCGGGCGGCAGAACAGTCGCGACCAGACCCCGCCAGCCAGAACCACAGACTCGCAGCCGATGCGTCCGTGCTCGGTCACCACGCCGGCGATCCGGCCGCCGCGCGTCTCCACGCCACGCACCGCGCATTGTGTCAGAATGGTCGCACCCAACCGCTTGGCCGCCTGCGCGATCGCTGGCGCGGCATGAGCCGGTTCCGCTTTCCCGTCGCTGGCGGTGTGCAGGGCGCCCAACCAGGGCCCCGTGAGGCCCGGCAGCAGCCCGACAGCCTGGTCGCGCGTGAGCATGCGGCTATCCAGTTGCATCGGCTGCCCGACCTGCTCCAGCCAGGCCTCCCGCTTCGCCAGCTCCTGCTTCGTGCGGCAGAGATAAACGATACCGCTGCGGCGAAAGCCGGTTTCCGCGCCGACCATGTGGTTTATCTCCGCCCACAAGTGCAGCGCCTCGATCGCCAGCGGCAGTTCCCGAGGGTCGCGGCCCATTTTGCGGCACCAGCCCCAGTTGCGGCTGGACTGTTCGGCGGCGATCTCTCCCTTCTCGCACAGCACGACGGGCACGCCTTTGCGAGCCAAAAAGAACGCCGTGCAGACGCCAATGATGCCGCCGCCGATGATGACGACCCGCGTTGCGTTGGGGATTTTCGGATCGCCCGGAACGATATCGACAGGGGGGGCCATGCTGGTTCCCGTCGCCGCTCAGTAAAGTCTGCGCACGAATTCGATCCTCACCCTGGCGTGATCATATCGGTAGCGTCCTGGTCTGGCGAGGCGGCCTCGCATGTGCCAAATCATGTGGTTCAATGGTATCGCCCTGGCTGTCCCGAACGCGAGTTGCCTTGCAGTCCGAGCGACTGCCGGACGCGGCCGAACCGGGTCTGTGGATCGTGGGTGTCGTGACGGCTTCGCTCCTCGGCTGGTGGGCGACCGATCGCCTTTGGTTCTCCGCAATGGTCGCCATCGCAGGCATCGTCCTGGCAGCAAGGCGCTCGGTCAAGGTGCTAGCGCGATTGCGCCGCGGGTTGGCCGAGGCGGAGCGGGAGCGGACGGCGATGGAGCAGGCATTACGCCGGTCGCAGACGATGGAGGCCTTAGGCCGGCTGACTGTCGGTGTGGCGCATGACTTTAACAACCACCTGACCGTAATCAGCAGCAACGTGGAGTTGATCGCCCGCCGCCTGGGCGACGAGCATGCTCGGCTGATAAGCCACACCGACGCGGCGATGCAAGGGGTGCGCCGGGCGGCGGTTCTGGCCGGACGGCTGCTGGCCTTTTCCCGGCAGACTTCCGTCGAGACGGAGGCGGTGGACGTCGATCATCTGGTCAGCGGGTTGTCCGAATTGCTCCGGCGGACTCTCGGCGAGCGGATCGGGTTGGAGGTGCGGCTGTCCGGTTCGCCGTGGTTTGCCTGGGCGGACGTCAATCAGATGGAGAATGCGCTGCTGTCGCTGGTTGTGAACGCACGTGATCAGGTCCCGGACGGCGGCGTGCTGAGTGTCGCCGTCTCGAATGCCCAGCTTGATGCGGTATTTGAAGCAGCCCATCCAACAGTGCCGGCGGGCGATTACATTCAGGTCGCGATCAGTAGGTCGTCCGATCCGGCCGCGGCGAGACGATGGGAGCCGGCCCACGACTTAAGCAGCGCCGATCTGTTCATGGCGCGGGCGTTCGCGCGGGAAGCAGGTGGGTGCCTGCTACGCTCCGACCCCTCGGCGGGAGGTCTGTCGCTGCGGATGTTCCTGCCGCGTTATTTGCCACCTCCGGTGGGGAGCGTCAGGTCACCCAGTGCGGCAGGCGGCTGTACAACCATCCTTGTCGTGGAGGATGAAGCGGCGATCCGGTCGGTCTGTGTCGAGACGTTGCAGGGGGTTGGCTACCATGTGCTGGAGGCGCCTGACGCGATGGAAGGCTTCCGCCTGATCACCGACCACGCTGGGATCGACCTGCTGTTCACCGATCTCGGCTTGCCCGGCGGCGTCAGCGGACGCGCGTTGGCGGACGCGGCACGGAATGTCGATCCCGGCATGCGGGTGCTGTTCACCACCGGTTACGATCGCGCCGACTTGCCGGATCGGGCAAAGGCGGCGTTGCTGCGAAAACCGTTCAATCCAGCGCAGTTGGCGGCCAAGGTGCGGGAGGTGCTGGCGGCGGAACAAACCATCGAACCGTCGGAGACGGTTCAGGGTTAGCATGATCTCGCTAAAGGGTTTGAGCCTGAAAAATCGCGTCATCCGTCCGGCCACCTCGGGGCGATGGCATAGTTTCATTCGCCGTGGAAATCGGCGGGTTGGATGTTGAGGGCGGCCATCTCGGCGTCAGTGACCTTGATACCCTTCGCATAGTCACTGTCATCGAGGCGACAGGCGACGGTGAACCCGGTGTCAGTGGTGGTGCTGGCGATCAGCTGGACGATGACCAGGTAGCTAATCACTGGCTTGCCGCGCCAGTTCTGAGTGATGAAGGAAAACAGCCGATGCTCTATTTTGTTCCACTTGCTGGTGCCGGGCGGGACATGACAGACGGTGATCTCGATGCCAAGTTCGTCGGCCAGCACCTGCAGTTCACGCTTCCACAGGCGCAGCGCGCGCCGTTGCTGCCGCCACAGTCGGCGTTGATCAACAGCTGCTTCGCCTCCGGATAACGCGCGGCGCCGATTTCCTGCCACCAGCGTCGGATGCTCGCGACGGAGAACTCTCCGGTGTCCGCGCTGATGCTAGCATTGACGAAGCCGGCATTGGCGGAAACGTCGTAGATGCCATACGGCACCGCATCGTAGAAGGTGGAACGTGACAGCCCCATCAGTTCGCATCCCCGGCTGACCGAGATGCCACGGGTTCGGTGACGACGGAGGTGTTCGCGCTTCTCGGCCGGGAGGCATGCTTCAAAGTCCCCTTTAGCAGCTCGATCTCCAAAGCCTGCCGCCCCACCATCCGTTCAAGAGCCGCTATTTTGGCTTCGTATTCCTGAAGCAGGTCGGCCGCCTGCACGTCGTCATCCAAGGCCCCGACTTCGAACTTGCCGACCCAGATCCGGATCAGTTGGCGTGAGATGTCGTGCCGCTTGGACAGCGCATGCAGCATCCCACCGGCGACGAATTCCTCGGCAACCTGACGTTTGAACGCGACGCTATGGGAACGATGTCTGCCATGGCTTCTATTCTCCAGAAGCCCGACGCAGGGGTCAAAACTACAAACTCAAACTGTCCACCCGCAGGGACGCACTCCAGCTTGAGGGGTAATCGGCGTCCAAAAGGGACCCCCTCTGACGATGGGGTTCACGATGGTTTCCGTGGTGCACGGGAGCCTGGAGCGGGATGCTTGTTTTTGGAGACGGTCGCGAAGATCCGCCGCGCGTCCGCGCCGGCCGCGATCCGGATGATCTCGCGCGAGAGTTCGAACCGACCGCGCAGTCGATCCGCCACTGGGTCGGCGTGGCCGATCGAAGGGACGGGCGCCGGGAGGAGAAGGTCGAAGTTGTCACACCGGCCGAACGCGATGAACTGATCCGGCTGCGGCGTGAGAACAAGCAACTGCGTCAGGAGCGCGACATTCTCTCTCGAGCGGTGGCCTGGTTCGCCCGGGAGACCGGAGCGGTGCCGTCCGGGTCTTCGAATTCATGAGTGCGAATCAGGCGGAGTTTTCGATCGCGACCATGGCCTGCGTGCTCGGCGTATCGGCGTCCGGCTATCACGCCTGGCGGGGGCGAGTGGCATCGGCCCGTGCGGTTGAAGACAAGATGCTCTTGAAACGGGTCCGAACTGTTCACGTGACCTCGCGCGAGACGTATGGGTCACCGAGGATGACGGGGAGCCGGCACGGCCGCAAGCGGATCGCGCGCCTGATGCGGGACGCCGGGTTGACGGGCGCCAGTCGCCGCCGGAAAGGTGTGACGACGACACGTCGAGACAACGATGCGCGACCGGCGCCGGATCTGGTGGATCGCGATTTCACCGCCGTGGGCCGGGACAAACTCTGGGTCGCCGACATCACCTTCGTGCCGGCGGCGAACGGGTTCCTGTATCTCGCGGTCGTGCTGGACGCCTGGAGCCGGAAGATGGTCAGTTCGCCCCATGGCGAATCATTTGCGTACAGAACTGGTTCTGGACGCGTTGGAGATGGCGATTGGGCAACGCCGTCCTGGAGACGTCATCCATCACTCGGATCAAGGAAGCCAATACACGTCTCTGGCGTTCGGCGGGCGTTGCCGGGAAGCCGGCGTGCGGCCGTCAATGGGATCGGTCGGCGATGCCTACGACAACGCCATGTGCGAGAGCTTTTTCGCCACGCTGGAATGTGAGCTGTTGGAGCGGCGCCGGTTCGCATCCCAGGCGGAGGCCAAAATGGCCTGCTTTAGTTTTATCGAAGGCTGGTACAACCCCGTTCGGCTGCACTCCGCGTTGGGTTACCGCTCGCCGATGGTATTCGAAGCGATGATGGAGGTTGTCACCACGGAATCGTAATCAACAAAGCCATCAAACACTCCACGGAAACGGGGCAGCTTCAAACGGTCCCCTCTTAAGGCAGCGTGAGAGGACCCCGAGCGTTGCGGGAGGCTGGATCGAGGCCGTTCCGTCGAAACCCTTGCGGCTTAGGCCTGCTCCTGCTGCCGGTGGGAGCTTGAACGACGTCACGTGAAACCCCCCTCGAACTTCGCCCTGCGGATCATCGTCGAGGAAGACCAGAAGTCGGTCCGGATCCTCAGCACTCGTTATGCCGACGCAGCGGCCGATGGCGGGCTGGAAGTTGTAGAGAAAAATGCCCTCCTCGATGTTCTTGCCCGACACTTCGTGGGACGGCCGTTGCCGCGAACTGGCGACATTCCTTCCACCCGGCGGTTAATGGCCGACCTCCGGAACGCTATGATCGCCGCTCGTTGGAGTGCGCTCCGTTGGCAAAGGTACGATGCCTAATACGGACAAGCTTACAAAGATCGGATAAGGGCGAGGCTGTTGCCTCCGGAGAGTTCGGCGATCGGTTTGGTGTCGCGTGAGGTCGGGATCAACGTGGCAACGTTAGACCTGCGTTCGCGGTCATTGGGCATACTTGACGGTCCGCGGTCGCGCTAAATCATTGATATGATTTGGTTGTGGATCAGCGTCCAGCCGCAAACAGCTCAAAAAGTTAGGCACACGACTCGGTAGCTTCTGTATTGCCTGAGTTTGCGAATCGATCTATTCGTGAGGCATGTATCTGCGCATTACCCAGCGTCACAACCGCGACGGCTCTCGCGTCACCCTACTATGCCCTCGCCGAAAGCGTCTGGAACCCCGACGCCAAGCGGCGAGAAGCCCATGTGGTGCATGGTTTCGGCCGTGCCGATCAACTCGATCGGGCGGAGCTCGAACGGCTGGTCAGAAGCATCAACCGCGTCCTCGATGACAGTAATGACGCCGCCGGCAGTGCGGCGACATCTGATCGTCCGGCGATCGAGATCGAGCGGGTGTTCGAACTTGGTGTCGTACTCGCCGCCCGCTCACTCTGGGAAGAACTCGGCATCGGCCCGGCTATCCGCACATGCGCCGAACAGGCCAAGCTGACCGCGCCACACGAGACCGCGCTGTTTGCCATGGCCGCCAACCGCCTCGACGACCCGGTCTTCAAACTGGCCTGCGCCGAACGCTGGCTGCCTGACGTCGCCTGGCTACCCGACGCCACCGGACTAGCGGTCGATCAATGCTATCGTGCGCTCGACTTCCTGGCAGTCTGGGCCGACGAGATCGAACGCGAGGTGTTCCTCAAAGCCGCCGACCTGTTCCGCCTCGATATCGATCTGATCTTCTATGACACTACTACGGCGTACTTCGAGATCGACGAGCCAGACGAGGATGAGCAGGAATTTGCCGGCCGCTTGTATGCGCCACTGCGCAAGCGCGGCCATAGTAAGGAAGGCCGCGACAACCAGCCGCAGGTGATCATCGCTCTCGCCGTCACGCGCGACGGAATGCCGGTGCGCTCATGGGTGTTGCCCGGCAACACCGCCGACGTGACAACGGTCGCACGGATCAAGGATGATCTGCGCGCCTGGCGGCTCGGCCGCTGCTTGTTTGTCGGTGATGCCGGGATGTACTCGGCCGACAACCTGGCTCAACTCAGCCGTGGACTGGGTCGTTACATCCTGGCGGTGCCGATGCGCCGGATACGCGATATCGAAGATGAGGTGCTGACAAGGCCGGGCCGCTACAAACAGGTCGCCGATAATCTGCAAGTCAAAGAAGTGTGGGTCGGCGATGGCGAGCGGCGCAAGCGCTATGTGCTGTGCCTCAACCCGCAAGAGGCAGAGCGTGAGCGCGCGCGTCGCGCGCAGTTGCTGGTCGAACTCAATGCTGAACTGGCGCTGCTGGAACAGCGTCAGGAGGATCATCCCAAAGCCGCCTGTGAGCTGATGGCCTCGCGTCGTTACGGCCGGTACCTGAGCGAAGACGAGCGCGGTCGGCCGCGGCTGGATGCGGCGAAGATCAAGGCGGCGGAGAAGTTCGACGGCAAGTTCGTGGTGATCAGCAACGACGACACGTTGTCAGCCGAGGACATCGCACTTGGCTACAAAGGTGGCTGGATCATTGAATCCTGCTTCCGGCGGATAAAGCAGACGGGTTTGCAGGTGCGGCCGATGTTTCATTGGACGCCGCGTCGGATCGAGGCGCACGTCAAGCTTTGCGTGTTGGCGCTGCAGGTGCAACGGGCGGCTGAGATGCGCTGTCAGCTTCCTTGGGCGCGGATTGCCCATGTGCTCAGCGGGCTGAAGGCGGTGGGCTATCGCTGTGAAGGCCGGGTTATTGTTCAGCGGACGAAAATCACCGCGAAGCTGTCCGCAATGCTGAAAACGCTAAAGGTATCAGTGCCTAAGCAAATCCTCTTGGTCGAGGAGTCGCCTTCGGCACCTGCCCCGACTTAGGCACACGCCCCGAATCCGTCCATCGTAAACCATTGAGAGATGTCTCTGAAATTCCCCCCCTCTGCCTAACCACCGCGAACCCGGGTTAGGCCGAGGAAGTTGCCGCTTGGGAGGATGATCGCAACGAGAACCAGACCAAGGCGGACTGGCAGTTCACTACTGCCGATGCGCGGATCAAGATGAAGCGACTTTACCCCGCATTATGAACAACTTCGGGATATTAGCAGCAACCACGCTTTCGGCAGCCATCCGATCACCGATAACGTTTCGCTTGCCTGATGTCGGTGTAGACCTTCTCCACAATCGAGCGCGGCGGGCGGCGGATTTCCCTCGGGAATGCCGCATACCCGGTCGGAACATCCACTGTTCTGCCATCGGGAATGGGCCAGGGGGCATGCAGCCGATCGTAATAAGGCCAAAAGGAGGAACCGATAGCGCCGGTGGACCAGTTGAGCGAGATGTTGGCGAGCAGGTGGTCGCGGTGCACCACGGTCTCGAAATCGCCCGCATGGTCGGTCCATATATGGAACTTCTCCGCGATCCAGGCTGCGAGGCCCGTCGGTGAATCCGTCAGGCCATAGGCAAGGGTTTGCGGACGGGTGCCCTGGATCTGGATGTAGCCGGTTTCCTCCTTGGCCCAGGGCTGGATCTCCTCGGCGTAGCGTTGCTCCTCCGGAGTCGGATGGGCGGGCGGCGGAAAACTCGGGTTGACCGACAGCATGTTGAGGTGAATTGGAGTTAGTCCACGTGACGCACCCCCAGGGCAGAGCAGGTGAAAGCCCCCCAATCACCGCCCTGGGCAGCAAATTTCCGATGACCCAGCACCTGCGTCATTAGGTCGGCAAAACAGTCAGCCGTGTCGGCGATGCCGAACCGCTTTTGGTTGGACTGAAACGACAAACCGTAGCCTCGGAGGGATGGTGCAATCACGGTGACCGCATCCTTGGCATCACCACCGAAGGGTGCGAGATCGGTCAAACGTGGCATGATGTCCATGAACTCAAATACTGATCCTGGCCAGCCATGCAACAATAGCAAGGGTTTCGGATCGGGCCCCTGTCCCGGCACATGCAGGTAGTGCAGATCAATTCCATGCAGGGGCACTGTGAACTGCGGAAACGTGTTGAGCCGCGCTTCGTGCGCGCGCCAGTCGAAGCTGTCCCGCCAGTATGCGACGAGGCCTCTGAGATATTCTAAATCCGTGCCACAGGCCCAGGGCGTATCCAGTGCCTGATCGGGAAAACGCGTGCAGGCAAGGCGCGCGCGCAGATCCGCAATGTCGTCGTCCGAGACGTGCGGAGTAGCATGCTGGAGTCGCCGGAGCTGCTGGCTGACAATGGCCGGATACGACACGGAAACCGCGTCGATCCGGATGACACATCCGTGGCGTACTACCTCACCCAACGACTGCGAGGCGACCGCTTACGGCAACGCCAACCAACATAAACGCCACGATCAGGAATGCCGCAGAAAGACTGAGCGTCCGCGCCACCCAACCCAATCCCCGCCGGGCCGAGGAGGATGCCAGCGTAGCCCATACTGGCGATCGCTGGAACCGCCATACTTTCAGGCATGACGGTTTGACGGCCCGCACTGGTGAACAGCACTGGTATGATATTCGAGCAGCCGACGCCGACCAATGCAAAGCCCAGCAGCGCCACGGGCCATATGGGAACCAACGTCAGGGCGAACCCCGTCGCCGCACAGATGCCGCCGAAGGCGAGTATCTTGGTGTTGCCGAAGCGCTGTACGATTTTATCGCCCGACAGCCGCCCGATCGTCATGGTCGAGGCAAATGCGGCGTAACCCAAACCGGCATAGGACGCGTCCACATTTCGAACAGAGGTCAGAAATACCGCACTCCAATCCAAAACGGCGCCTTTCGTCAGGAACAAAATGAAGCAGAGCGCACCGATGAAAAACACCACTCCGCGCGGAACGGCGTAGACAGTTCCGTTGCTCCCGCCATCGTATCGAATCAAGTGGGGTGTGGCCGTGGCCAATGCGACGGCGATGCCGATGACGACTACAAGAATCGCTGTGAGTGGTGAAGCTCCTGCGCCGAGCAGCGCCGTGACACCGGCTGCACCGACGATGCCCCCGAGGCTGAACAGCCCGTGAAAGCCCGACATCGTCGGCCGCCCTCTTTCCCGTTCGATGATGATCGCCTGGATGTTCATCGATACGTCGATTGCTCCGAGACTAGCGCCAAAAAACAGCAGCGCCGCAATGAGTAGTGGCATGTTGGAGGCGGACGCTAGCAGGAGCAAGGTCAAGCACATAAGCAACGCCGACACGATAATGACGCGACGGCGTCCCAGTCGTGCGGCGAGAGCGCCGGCCAATGGCATCGCCAGGATCGAGCCGATACCAAGGGACAGTAGAAGTAGGCCGAGTACACCATCATCCATCGCCATGCGAGCCTTGGCGAACGGCACGAGCGGAGCCCATGCCGCCATTCCGAAGCCAGCAATGAAAATTTTGCGGCGTCACCATTTCAGCGCGATTGACTATCATCACGGTGCCGCTTCCGTTTTGCCCGGAACCCGCGCGAAGGTCTGACGCGGACGGGCCGCGAGCGGGGGTGCCGCACCATTTTCACTTTCAATCGACCGACAGGTGCCGCCTCGGGGCTGATATGCCACAGAGATATACTGCCCACCTCCATATCTGTGGCAACCCACTCATAGTGTGACGCCCGTCCATTTATTCGCGCCGCCGATCCGGGTTACAACAGTTCCGGAACGTCGATCTCGCGCACCCCTGCCTGCGTCGCCGCGATCAGATGTGACGCCAGAGTGGGCAAGTCAGCACCATGCACAGCAGGCCGGCCGATCCCGAGGCCGTGGTAGCCCATTGCGCTCCAATTTTGTCTGCCAGTAGCCCGAGTGCAATGAACCCAATCGGTCCAACACCGATGCACACGGAAAGCACCCCGAGAATGCGCGAACGCATCTCCGGCGGCGCAGCGAGATAGACCAGCGTCGCTTGCATCGTGCTGAACCCCGCGCCCCCAAGCCCGGTCAGCAACAAGGCACTCCCGGCGATCCCTGGCGATGGCGCCAGAGCGAACACGATAAGCATCACCATGTAGATTGCCACTCCGCCGAGATAAGCACGAGCATACCAAGCCGGCCGGAGATACAGCGTCAGCAGCAGTGCGCCGCAGAACGCACCGATGCCGTCCATGCTGGCCAGGATGCCGATCCCTTTTGGGCCGAGTCCAAGCTGGTTCTGGCCGATGACGGGAATCATGCTCGTGAAGGGCCAACCGAACAAATTATAGATCATCGTGACCGCCAGGGTGCCAATCAGCCGGCGATCGCTGCGCACCCGCCGAAGTCCCTCGGCAACACGTGCTAGAACCGGCGCTGATCCTATCAAGCCTGTGTTGCGATAGCGCACACGGAAGGCGGCGTACAACGCAAAGGCGTAGAGCGCCACGCTGAGCATGAAGACGCCGCTAATGCCGACGCTCGCAAGCAGCAGGCCGCCGATGGTTGGTCCTACCATTCGACTGGCATTGTTGGCTCCCACATCGAGCGACATCGCGGTGCTCATTTGGCTGCCGCCGACGACTTCGCCGATCATCACCCGCCGCACCGGATTATCAGTGGCCCAGCCGAGACCATTGAGGAAGCTAGCTGCCGCGAGATGCCAGATCGCGAGATGGTCATTATATGCCAGCAACGCCAGCGCAGTAGAGGTGGTCAACATCAGAATGACGACCCCGATAAGGGTGATGCGGCGCTCGATCTTCTCAGCCCAGGCGCCGATGAAGGCACCAAACAGCCCCATCGGCAGCAGCCGCAGCATAGTCATCATCGCAACGAGAAAGGCTGAACGGCTATGCTGGTAAACAAAAACACCTACCGCAACGGTCTCCAACCAACGTACGGTGAAGACCACGAGACCAACCGACCATAGCCGCCAGAAATCAGGACGTCCGGCCAGTAGCAGTCGCTGTGCGGGGCGTTCCCGCGCTGGCGACGCCGTAGTGCTGTCCGCCGGCGCAATCGCGCCGGATGGCATCTTTAGGCGGTTGATCAATCAACGTCTCCTCTGCGGGAGACTGGACCACAGATGCCCCGCGCCGGCCAGGTGCAAGATAGGACTACCCAATTCACCACCTAGGAGCCTTGTTGGTTGGGACGGGCCTTAGGTTCGGTCTGCGACAGGAATGTCAGTCATGATGGGAACTCCTGTGCGCGGCGCCGGACCCTCGGGCCCCGCTACCAGCCCAAGCCCCGCCGGGCAGAGCCAAGCAGAGCCAAGGCGGGGCGATGAGCGAGGCGGCGGTCAGGCGGCGTGTTCACCCTCATGGAAGGCCGCATCGCTCACTTGGCGCAGTTGCTCCAGGTAATACCCAAGGTGCCGACGTGGCCCCAGGTGACCTCGTCCGGTGCGGTGTTGAAATGCTCGCCGCTCAGCGCGGTGAGGCGCGCCAGGATGATGTCGATCTCGGTCTTGCGGGCGATAAAAGCGGCAAGGGCCATGCTGTTGTCTGAAGGTTGCGCATCGAGTCTCCATTTCGGCGACTTCACCGCTCTGAACTGCGCCAGATCGAGGCAGATAAGACCATCATTTCATCGCTTTGTGCGTGCCCGGACATCACCACCGATCGCATCAATCTCGATGTATCGCGGCCGGCAGTGGCCGCACCGGTGTCGCCGTCGCACGTGGACGAATGTGCCCGGGCCCGCTCGCTGAGATTGCCCGCGTTTCTAGCCGGCCACGGCGTGTTGACCGAACTAGACAAGTCGGCGCTCATTCGTCGATTGTGGCTGAACGAGTGGACGGAGCAGATCACCCAGTGGCTCGATATGTCGGTGAGTGGGATGGCGGCGCACCGCACGATACGAACTGGGGCGAGGTGAAGGCTGACCTCGACAAGTTAGAGGAGAGGTTGGCCGGCCGCGAATGCTTCGGCGGGTTGGACCTAGCACGGGTCAACGACCTTTCCGCGTTCGTGCTGGTATTTTCTTGGACGCATTGGCGACCGCTGCATTGTTGTGCAGCAATTCCAGGGCATTCCTATTGCCATGGGCAATCCGCCCAACACGGCCTAAGTGCATTCAAGTCTGGAAATGCCCATTCTTTCGAGTTGCGGAAGTGTACGCCGCGTAGTCACTGGTTCTTGTACAACGGTGATTGGACTCCACGCGATGAGCGAGGTTATATTAGTGGGCTAGCTACAGTCTTTGCTAGCGAGGGGAACGAGCCATGATGCTCCACCTACTCGTTGCCGCTGTAACCGCAGGCTTGGCCGTTTCGGCGTCAGCGCAACAAATCGGCTGGTCTGATGGCTCGGCTGCGGCACCATTCGCGTCGCCTCAAAGTCTTATAAACCCAGGATTTTTCGACGGGTGGCGGCCTTGACCCAGCGCCGCTGGCGCGCGGCTCTCGTTGCGGTCGCAGCGGTTGCCATGCTGTTCGGCAGCCAGTGCCTGTTCACGGTCGACTCGGCCCAGTATGCGGTCGTCACAGAGTTCGGCAAGCCGGTCCAGGTGATCACCGAGCCCGGGCTGAATTTCAAGCTCCCGTACCAAAGCGTCCACACATTCGATCGCCGCCTGTTCGAATACGGGCGCCCGGCCAGCGAATTCCTGTCGCTCGAGAAAACCCCCATCGTCGCTTCGAGCACGATCATCTGGCGCATTGCCGACCCGCGAAGGTTTTTCGAGACGGTATTCGATCGCGCAGGGGCGGAGTTGCGGCTCGGCGACATCCTGTTCGCCGCGCTCGGCGCGGCCATCGGGCAAAGTCCCTTGACCACTTTCGTCACACTCGATCCCGCTGCCTACCACGCTGATGCCGTGCTCGCCGCGGTCACTCGAAAGTGCCGCGAGGCTGCGCTCAGGGACTATGGCATCGCGATCGTCGACGTGCAGCTGCAGAATGTGGATTTTCCTAAGCAGAACCGCGATCGCGTGTATGCGCGAATGCGCTCGGAGCGCGGAAGCATCAGCATGCGTTACCGCTCGGAGGGCGAGGAGGTCGGGCTCAACATCCGCGCGGTATCGGAGGAGGAGAAAGCTCGCATCCTCTCACGCGCGATCGAAACCTCGCAGCGGTACCGCGGCGAGGGCGAGAGCGAGGCCGCGCGGATCTATGCCGAGGCGCTCAGCGCCGATCCCGCATTCTATCGGTTCTTCCGCACGATGGAGGCATCCCGCTCCTTCATCCAGAAGGGCACGACCATGGTCCTGCC
This sequence comes from uncultured Alphaproteobacteria bacterium, assembly GCA_963772355.1. GTDB lineage: Bacteria > Pseudomonadota > Alphaproteobacteria > Acetobacterales > Acetobacteraceae > Rhodopila. The sequence goes on from CAVYXX010000137.1 coordinate 61,993, forward strand.
GGCGGACTCCGAACTCTTTGGAGTGCTATTTGACGGCGACTACTACAACCACGCCGGCGCCCCACGGAGCACCGTGTGGAACGGTATCCACGCAAGACAGGAGGAAAACGCCCACCCATAGAAAAAACAGAACTTCGTCTTCGCCTGAGAACAGGCATATCGATAAGGGGAAACGCACTGATGTCTAAGATCAATCAAGCACGGATGAAGACAGCGTTGGCGTCACTCGCCGTTGCGGCAATGACACTGGGACGGCCGGCTTCCGCCGAAATCGTGAGGTACGATCCGGGCGACACTGTCTATTACACTTACTGTTACTCACATCCCGTCGCCGCCCGCATCAAACCCGGCAATTCGGTGGTGACACGGACACGGGACGCCTCCAACGACGTGTTCTCCGTCTCCGACAAAACATTCTCCGCCAAGATCGACTTTGCCAAGGTGAACCCGCAAACGGGGCCGTTCTATATCGAGGGCGCGGAGCCGGGTGACACGCTCTCCGTCCATCTTGACAAGATCGAGCCGAACCGCGACTGGGGGTGGGGCGCATCGATCCCCTATTTCGGCACGCTCGGACCCGAGTTCAAAACCATGATGGTTACGCCGCCGGCGCCCGACCGGTTGTTCATCTGGCGTTTCGACAAGGCGCGCAACGTTGCCATGCTCGATCTGCCGAACAGCAAGATCGGCAAGATCGAGGTGCCAATTCGGTCGTTTCTGGGTACGATCGGCACCGCGCCCGGGGGCAAGGAGTGTATCAGTTCTCTGTATCCCGGCCCGTACGGCGCGAACATGGACTTCAGAGACGTGATCGCAGGAGCCACCCTGTTGTTCCCAGTGAATGAGCCGGGGGCTTTGTTCTTCATCGGCGACGGGCATGCCGCACAGGGCGACGGCGAAATTGACGGCGCGGCGATCGAGACTTCGATGGACGTGCAGTTCACCGTTAACCTGATCAAGGGCAAGAAGGTCGCCTGGCCGCACATGATCACCGACACCGAAGTCATGTCGATCGGCAGCACGCGTCCCCTGATCGACGCGCTCAGGCTCGCTTGCACCGACATGGTCAACTGGCTGGTGCAGGACTACGGGTACGAGAAATACGAAGCGGTCCACTTGCTTGGCGAGGCCGGCAAGCTGAAGATCGCAAACGTCGTCGATCCGCAATATTCCGTGGCGTGCGCCATCGACAAGAAGTACCTGCCGCAGTAGCAAGCGGCATGTGCAGACGCCGGTTAGAGCCCGGTTGGCGGAAACCGGCCTCTAACCGGTGCTCTCCTTCAGGGGCTCGGCATGATCGACGTTCTGCTCCAAGTCCTGCTCGCGATCTGGGAGATCCTGAAGGAGGCGTCCGTCTTCCTGCTGTTCGGCTTCCTGGTCGCAGGGATGCTTGCCGTCCTCGTCCCCAAGGGCCTGTTCACCAGGCTCCTCGGCACCGGCAAGGTAAAGTCGGTGCTCTGGGCCTCGGTGATCGGGATTCCACTGCCGCTCTGCTCCTGCGGCGTCGTCCCGACGGCGCTTGGATTGCGCCGTCAGGGCGCGACCCGCGGCGCAACTGTTGCCTTCCTCATCGCCACCCCGGAGACCGGGGTCGATTCCATCAGCCTGACGTATGCCCTCACGGACCCGATCCTGACCGTTGTCCGACCGCTCGCCGGCATCCTCACGGCCGTTGCCGCCGGGTTCGCGACCAATTTCGTCGGCGTCGCCCGCACGCGGGTGGAGGGCAGCCACGGACCTCCCCAAGCCCCAGCGAAAGGCTGTCCGCCTGTCGGCGATGATGACGATCACTGCTGCAGCCGTGAGCACGTAGATGAGCACCACCATGGCCATCGGCACGGCCATGACCACGAGTACGCCCATGACCAGCTACCCGCGACGGATTCCGCCTCGAGCGGATGGACTGTCTCGGACGTCCGCGACAGAGCGGTCCGCATATATCGCTACGCATTTCGCGAACTCCTTGATGACACCAGCTATTGGCTTGTGTTCGGCATCGTCCTGTCCGGCATCGTCGCCACGGCCCTGCCACCCGGGGTCATCGAGCAGTACCTGACCGGTGGCCTCATGTCGATGCTGGCAATGCTCTTGATCAGCATCCCAGCCTACACCTGCGCCTCATCGTCCACGCCGCTGGCGGCGGCGTTAGTGATCAAGGGGCTCAGTCCGGGAGCAGCCCTGGTTTTCCTGCTCGCCGGCCCGGCGACCAACGCCGGCAGCGTGGTCATGCTGCTGAAGTTCCTGGGCGCACGCGCCGTCGCGGTCTATCTATCGGTGGTCGTCGCCATGACCCTCCTGGCCGGCTGGGCGGTCGATTGGAGTTACCGCGCCTGGGGCATCAACCCACGCGCAATCTTCGGCACCGCTGGCGATTTCGTTCCGGATTCAGTAAAGGTAGCCGGCGCACTCATCATGCTTGTCCTGCTGATCGCGAGCATGTACCGCACCTCGGTTCCCGACGAATGGATCTGGTTGCGCGATCGCGCTGCAGCTCTCGGCGGCGTTTCGATCTCCGGCCGGCGCCTGCTCGCGGTGGCGCTTGTGGCGGTGATCGCGCTCTACCTTGGCAGCGGCCTGTTTGAGATCGCGCCCGGCGAAACCGGCTTGAAGCTGCGCTTCGGCCGCGTAGTGGCGCCCGCGCTCGGTCCCGGTCTGCACTATCGGCTGCCCTGGCCGATTGAGAGCGATCGCGTGGTTTCTCTTGCAAGCCTGCGCCGCGCAGAGTTCGGGTTCCCGCGTGCGCAGGCCTCGCGCGAGGAACTGACGCGCCGTCTAAGCGGCGGTCGCGGCACGATCGGGGGCAACCCGGTGCCGGATGCGGTGAGGGCGTCGCGATCGATGTTCCAGCGGGAGGCGGGACCCGAGGACTCCTTCCTGCTCAGCGGTGATGCCAACCTGATCGACCTCCGATCAGTCATTCAGTATCGCGTCACCGATGCGTTGGCCTATGCCTACGAGGTCGTCGATCCCGACGCGCTCGTACGCGCGACCGCTCTCGCGGCGCTGCGCGACGCGATCGCACAGCACGCCATCGACGCCATCTACACAACCGCGCGCGAGGCCATCGAGCGTGACGTCTCCCGCATCACGCAAGCGAAACTCGACCTCTATGGCGCCGGGGTCGAGGTGGTCACCTTCCGACTGCTCTATGTGCATCCGCCAGACGCGGTGCACGACGCCTTCCGCGATGTCGCCAGTGCGCAGGAGGACCAGTTGCGCACGATCAACCGCGCCAACATCTTCGCCATTGAGAAGGTGAACCAGGCGAAGGGTGAAGCCGCGGCGAAGCTGGAGCAGGCGCTCGCGGCGCGCGACCAGGACATCAAGCGCGCGGAAGGCGACGCGGCCGCGTTCACATTTAGGCTCGATGCGTACCGGAAGGCTCCGGAGCTAACCCTGTACCGTCTACAGCTTGAAACAATCGGTGCCGTGCTGCCCGGCGTGCAGAAGATCATTCGGCCGGGCGTCAGCGAAGTGAAGAATTTCGATCTGTGGCTTCTGCAGCCGTTTGCACCAGGCGGAGGCAGGTAAGGCCGTGTCGGGCGCGGCGACAGGTTGCGGAGAAGGCGCGAAGAGAAGGCCAACGCTCGTCCGGACACTCGCGATCCTCGGTGCGGCTTTTGGCCTATGGGCGCTGATCGCTTCGTGCTTTGCCGTCGACGTGACCGAATACGCCGTAGTCACGCGCTTCGGCCGTGTACTTCGCGTAATCTCCGCCCCTGGCCTTTACTGCAAGGTGCCGTTCGACAGCGTCGTTCGGGTCGACCGGCGACTGCTCCTCACCCGTCCGTCTGAAGCCGAGTTCCTCAGCGAGGACAAGAAAAACATCGTGGTCGACAGCGTGCTGGCATGGCGCATAGCGGACCCGAGGCGCTATCTCGAGACGCTCGGCGAACGCGCGGCGGCGGAGGCGCGCATTGCCGATATCGTGGAGGGAGAGATAGGCGCTGTCATTGGCCGTTTCGGTTCCGGTTCGTTCATCACGGCCGGCGCGGCGTCGAGCCAGTATGACTCGATGGTGCTTGCGATCCGCGACCGTGCCGCTCGCTTCGTCGACAAGACTTACGGCATCGAACTGGTGGATGTGGACATTCGTCGTCTGTCTCTGCCGGAACTGAATAAGGAGCACGTATTCGACCGTATGAAGGCCGAGCGGGGCAGGATCGCCAAGGAGCAGCGTTCGGCGGGCGAGATGGAGGCAAAGCGCATCATCGCGGAAGCCGATCACCAGCGGGTAGACATCGCGGCGGAAGCGTATGCCAAGGCGCAGCGGTTAAGAGCCCAGGGCGACGCGGAAGCCGCGCGCACCTACATTGCTGCCTTTAGCCGCGATCCAAGGTTCTACAAATTCCTTCGGACGCTGCAGGCGTATCAGCAGTTCCTCGACGACAAGACCACACTATTTCTCCCCGCCGACGCTGCGGCCGCGGGTATCCTGCGCTATCAATTGCAGCGCCCGGGACCCGATGCTGTGGCGCCCGCCATCCCCGATCGGCCCGCCGCGCCGCCGGCACTGCCGGCCGGCCCGCAAGCCGGCAACTCGTCGGCTGCGCTTCCATGAACCCGATCGCCGCCTATGATCACGAGCTTGAGCGCGCTGCACCCGAAAGTCGCCTGGCGCCCCCCAACGAACACGACGAAGAGTCGGCGACCGCCGGACCATCTGGCGACATTCCCCCACCCGGCGCGAGACCGCGTCGTTGGGGACGACACCTCCTACACGCCGCGGTGTTCGGCGCTGCCCTATTAGTATTGACGGTGGCTTATCTAGCCTCCGGGTTCTACGCAGTTGGGACAGACGAACGTGGCGTTGTGCGGCGGTTCGGGGCGGTCGTCGAGCAGGTCGCGCCTGGCATACACTACCGGCTACCGTGGCCTATCGATCGCGCCGACGTGCTCAAGACTACGAGCGTAATGAAGACCGGTGTCGGATTCGCGCTGCCGGACGACGCCTCCGGCTTTCAGGGTGTCTCGGGCATGGAGTTGCTGACCGGCGACACCAACATCCTCAGCGTCGCGCTTGTGATACAATACGTGGTTGGCAACCCCGCTGACTTTCTGTTTCGCGTGGAGGCGCCGCAAACGTTGGTCGATACCGTGGCGCAGGTTGTGCTCACAGAGGCCGTCGCGGCGATGCCGGTCGACGAAGTGCTAACCACTGGACGCGTGGCCATGCAGGAACATGTGAAGACGCAGGCGCAGGAGATCCTCGATCGCTACCGAAGCGGAGCACAGATTACGTCGGCGAGCATCATGGCGGTGACGCTCGATCGCTCGGTCGCCGAGGCGTTTCAGGACGTGGCCAATGCGACGGCTGACCGAGACAAGCTGCAGAACGAGGCGCGTGCCTACGAGAACGACCAGATACCGAAGGCGCGCGGCGAGGCGCGCACGATGATCAGCGAGGCGGAAGCTCATAGGCAGGAGCACATCGCCGAAGCGGTTGGCGAGACGGATCGCTTCCTCGCGCTACTGAAGGAGTACGAGAAGGCACCGGAGATCACACGATCGCGGCTGTACCTAGAGGCGATTGAAAAGATCCTCCCCAAAGTGAAGCTGTACGTGCTCGACACCGAGAACGGTCTTGCACCGCTCAATCTGCGAGTGACCGGCCCGTAATGGGACAGACTAAACAATCAGAAGTTGCTCTAATCCAGTTCGGCGAGAAGCGCCTTGGCGTCCAGCAAATCCCTGGTGTCGAAGCCTTCGGTGACCAGCCGTAAACCGGAGCAAGCAGCTCATACGCGTCCTGGCATTTGCCTTGACTCTGCTACAGTCGTGCCAGGCTGGTCGATGTGCGGAGCTCCCAGGAGTTCGAGTGCTGGCGGCGCACCCAATCGAGCGAAACGAGAATGTTCCGTTCGGCACGGTCAAGGTCACCCTTGAGCCAGAGCATCCAGCCCTTGAGAAGGATCTCGGCTTAATAAAGGCGTTCCTCCACCCAGGGCATTCGATTTGGGCGATTGCCTCGTCGACCACGCTAAGCGCATTGTTCAAAGCGCCCGTCAGCGCCGTCGCTTCGGCCAAGAATGCCTTCCAGGTCAGCATACTGGCCTTACCGCCGTCGCTTCCGAAGCCGCTATGCCGGCCTTGAGCGGGGCAATGGCTTCGGCGGGTTGGCATCGAAGCGGCTTTCCGATACCAAGGCTCGCTCCACCCGCTAGGCGTGAACCGAGTCCGCGATGCCCTTCAGGTCATGTTCGCCCAGATCGGTCAGTTTCGAAGGTGAACCGCGCCGGGTTTGCCGGAGGCTGTTTGGTTTGAGTCACGCCGCCATGGCGCGCTCATCGGCCTGGGCATAGTAACGGACTTCCGCTTCTGCGGGTGGGATATTTCCGATCGGTTCGAGCAAGCGACGATTGTTGAACCAGTCGACCCATACGAGAGTGGCGAGTTCCACCGTCTCGGCACTGCGCCACGGGCCACGCCGGTGGATCACCTCGGCCTTGAACAGGCCGTTGATCGTTTCGGCAAGCGCATTGTCATAACTGTCGCCGACGCTGCCGACGGATGGCTCGATGCCGGCCTCACGCAGGCGCTCGCTGTAACGGATCGAGAGGTATTGGGCGGATTCAAGTGATCGTCGCAACGACGATCCTTTTAGCTCGGCAGGGATGATGCTGATGCCCCAACCTGGACAAAGCATAGCGCCGTGCTTGGTCTCGTCCAGGACGAGCCGGCGCTGCGCGCCGGTGCCGCACGCGGCATCCTGGACAAGACCTGCGCGCGGCGCTCTGCCCGAAGACAGGTCGGCTCCGAGGAATGGTCCTTTTGATCTCACCAAGGAATGTAATATTAGATCTGGATGCGGACAAGCGGCAATCAAAGCCAGGATGACGTCGCGTGCAGATACGGGGGTTGGTTCCGAGCGCCGCTCAGCATGGCCGATGTAAACAGCTGGTCAAGCGCCTCAGCCGGGGTTTTCCAAGCCAGCGTCTTTCGAGGCCGAGCGTTGAGCGCAGCCGCCACAGCCGCAATCTCGTCGGCGCTGTGCAGGCTGAGATCGGTGCCTTTGGGGAAATACTGGCGCAGTAGTCCGTTGGTGTTCTCGTTGGTGCCGCGCTGCCATGGGCTGTGAGGATCACAGAAATAGACCTGGATGCCGGCGTCGATCTTCAGGCGTGCGTGTTGAGCCATCTCAGCTCCTTGATCCCAAGTCAGCGACCGACGCAATTGCGCAGGCAAGATGGTAATCGTTCGGGTAATGGCCTCGCATACCGCATCGGCACCATGTCCGGCGAGTGCGGGTCCGTTCTTCACGCGCGCCTCGTGGCCATGGTCGGTCATACGCGGCAAATGCAACAGCAGAGTGAAGCGCGTCTTGCGCTCGACCAGGGTGCCAATCGCGGAACTGCCGAGGCCCACGATGAGATCCCCCTCCCAATGGCCTGGCACGGCGCGATCAGCTGCCTCCGCGGGACGTTTGCTGATCATTATCTCGGAAGAGATGAAGGTTTTTCCTCGGCCGCGGGTGCGCGCTCGCGGTATTCGCAACGCCCGCCCGGTACGCAAGCAGGCCGTCAGCTCGCGGCGCAAAGCGCCACGACTTTGAACAAACAGCGCCTGATAAATCGTTTCGTGGCTGATGCGCATGGTCTCATTGTCCGGGAAGTCGACCGGCAAGCGGCGAGCGATTTGCTCCGGGCTCCAGGCCCTTGCCCACCGCCGAGGCTTTCGGGGTCCATGGCGGCGGCCTCTCCAGTGCACAGCCGGCCCGGAAACAGCAACCCCACCCGGAGCGACGACGACACCGGCCAATCGTTCCTCCACATAGGTTCGCAGTGCAGTGTTAAGCGCAAGCTTGGCCTGCTTGGGGCGGCGAGCAGATCGCTCGGCATGCCACTGCGCTGTCGTCGCGCGATACGCCAGGCCGCCACTTCGGGTCGCAGCATTGCGCCGCAGCTCCCGCGAAATCGTTGAAGCGGCTCGCCCGAGCCGGCGCGCAACCTCCCGCCCGGAGCAGCCTTGAACGCGAAGAAGGGCGATCTCCTCCCGCTCCGCAAATGAAAGATACCGCCCGGACAGCGGCTTCGCTGATCGCCGAAACATCGCTGGTGGCATGCCGCCTGCCTTTCGGAACAATCGTGTTCCCACAGCCTGCGACATACCAGCCTTGAGCGCCGCATCCTCACTCGCCATGCCAGCCGCGATCGCCGCCCAGAACCGTCGTTGCTCATCTCGTCCTGCCACCACCGGACGACCTGGTGAGAACAGGGGCGCCCGACCAGACCGATCCGAATGCCGCCTATGTCTCGTCATCGCAACTTCTCCCTCGAGGTGTTGCGACGACCATTTGAGTTCAAGTTGCACGCCGCGATCGCTGTGGTGCACGAGGCCGCCCTGGCGGACCGGGCGGCGATCACACAACGCCTGCTCGAGCGCGTCGAGCACGAAGTCCGCCCGTGCTGAGCGCGATACTCGCCAGCCGACGATGCGCCGGGCAAAGGCGTCGATGACGAAGGCGACATAGACGAAGCCCTGCCAAGTGGCGACGTAGGTAAAGTCCGCCAGCCACAAGGCATTCGGCGCCGGCGCCCGGAATTGCCGGTTCACCCGGTCGAGGGGAGACGGCGTCGATTTGTCGCTGTGCGTGGTCTTCAACGTCCTGCCGCGCACCGCGCCAGCCAAGCCCATATGCTTCATCAGCCGTGCAACTTGGCAGCGTGGTGCTGCGATGGCCTCGCGCTGAAGCTGACGCCAGACCTTGCGCACACCGTAGACCTGGAAGTTCGTATCCCACACCCGCTTTATGTCGGTCTGCAAGGCCGCATCGCGCTGTGCCCGGGCGGACAATTTGGTGGGATCGGCGCGCTTTGCTGTATCGGCATGGTAGGTGCTCGGGGCGATCGGTAGAACCCGGCAGATCGGCTCGACCCCGTAAGCAGCACGATGATTGTCTATGAACGCGATCATGGTTTGGACCGGCGGTCGAGCTCCGCCATCGCAAAATACGCCGACGCTTTGCGCAGAATCTCGTTGGCCTGGCGCAGTTCGCGGTTCTCGCGCTCCAGCACCTTGATCCGCTCCCGCTCGTCGCTGGTCGGACCGGCTCGCAGACCCCCATCGCGCTCCGCCTGGCGCACCCAGCCTCGCAACGTCTCTGCCGTGCACCCGATCTTGCCCGCAATCGACCCTATCGCTGCCCACTGCGAGGCGTGATCCGCCCCGTGCTCCAATACCATCCGGACCGCACGCGAACGCACCTCAGCCGAATACCGGCTCGCCGTCTTTGCTTTCTCCATCGCTCCAACCTCTCAAGGTTCAGAGCCTCCGGCAAACCCGGCGCGGTTCAGTTGCTGAACAGGCACATGCCCTGGCCGTCATACCAAAGCAGTTTGACCAATCCACCGCGTTTTCCGCGGACGGCAAACAGGGCGCCGCTGAACGGGTTCTCCTCCAGCACCTGCTGCGCCGGCATCGCCAACCCGTCCATTCCTTTGCGCATATCGGTGTGGCCGCAAGCCAGCCAGACCCGCGCACCAGACGGCAAGCTGATCATCCACGCAGGGCCGCCAGCAAGCGACGCAAGGCGCGGGGGTCAACGGGCGCGTCCACACGCAGCGTCGTGCCGGTCGGCAGAATGATCTCGATCAGGCCGGTCGGCTGGCCCGGCGTGAGTGGCGGCGGCGCAGGGATCAGGCGGCTTTCGGCAGCGTGCGGCGCCGTCCTGACTGCCGCCACCTCAACACGGGTAAAGCGCCCAAGCACCGGCGACGGCGCAGCCGACTGCGCTGGCAGCAACGCCTTCCGCCAGTTGTACAGTTGACCGGTGCCAATGCCGTGCTGGCGCGCCACCTCCGTCGCCGAAGCGCCTGGCGCCAGGCTCTGCGCCGCGATCGTCTGCTTCTGCTCAACCGTCCACCGACACCGCCGTTCGCCGCGGGTGATCAACTCGATCGGCGGCATATGAGCGCGCTTACGACTACTCGTATGAGCGCTCCCTGGCTCCCAAACTGTCTCGCTTGGCTTCGCGTCCGTCTTCATGAGGCAAACGAACTAAACTTTCAGCCGCAACGCCATGTGGGCACGCCGCAACGCTAACGCTGGATCGGAAGGTCGGTCTAAAATTTGCCAGCAGCGCCACGCCGCCGGCGCGCCGCCTTGTCGCGAAGCGCCTTCGCCGCACCGAATGCGACGAGTGTCGAAATCAGCACAAGGCCGGTCACAATCTGTTGTTCCTCGGGCGTCACACCGGCGAGCCCTAGAGCGTTCTGGACGAACGCCAGCAGCGCGAGGGCCACCAGCACACCACCAAGGGTACCGCTGCCCCCGAAGACGTCGACGCCCCCCAGCACCACCGCCGTAATCACCGGCAACTCCAACCCGACCGCGGTGTCGGATCGCGCGCTCGCCAAGTACGACGTGAGCACCACCGACGCGACCGAGCACATCGCGCCGCAGGTGACGAAGACGCCAAAAATCGCAAGCCTAACGTCAACGCCGGAGAAGCGCGCAGCCTCCCGGTTGTTGCCGATCGCGAACAGTGCCCGGCCGCGATACGTGGCGTGCAGAAACGCCGCGAACACGGCAAAGAACGCCAAAAAGATCAGCGAACTCCACGGCACCGACGTCTCTCCTACCGTGCCGAAGCCGATCTCCTCGTACCAATCAGGAAATCCCGTGACTCCACGCTCTTTTAGAATGATTTGCGCGATGCCACGGTCCAGCGCGAGCGTACCAATCGTGACGACCAGCGACGGCAGCCCGATGAACGCGGTGATGGCACCATTCAAGGCGCCTCCCAACACGCCAATGGCTACGCTCGCCAGCATCGACACCTCGATAGACAGCCCTTGTTCTCGGCACACGGCCAGAACAGCGGCACAAAGGCCGACCATTGATCCAATCGAGATGTCGATCTCACCGCACACGATGATCAACGTCATTGGCAGCGCTACGATCGCCACCGGCATCAGTCCTGCGACTGCGATGGAAAAATTCGACGCAGCCAAGAAGTATTTCGAGTTGGCAGCGCCGAGCACGAGCGTCAGCACCAGCGCAAGTGCCAGGAATGCCTCCCACCGCCCGAACAAGCTCCGTAGGGCGCTCATCGCTTGGGCGCCTGCCCGGACGGCCGGTGGCGGGCCTCCCGCTCCGCGCGTTCAGCACGCCGCGCTAGCAAATTGTAAAAAATCACCGTGCCAAGTATCGCAGCACCGGTCACCGCTTGCAGCCAGAACTGATTGATCCCCAGAAGTTGCACCCCGTTCTGCAACACGGCAAAGATGACCGCACCCAGCGCTGCGCCGTACACCGAGCCGCTGCCGCCAAAGATGCTGACGCCACCGACAACGACCGCCGAAATCGCCTGCAGGTGTAGGTCCGGCGCAAGCACGGCATCGACCGTGCCGTAGCGTGCGCCCCACAGAACGCCGACAAATCCGCAAAGCAGACCGGACACTACGAACACAAGCATTAGATGCAAACCCACGTTTATGCCGGTCACGCGGGCGCTCTCTGGGCTGCTTCCAAGCGCATAAAGGTTGCGGCCGGTGCGCGTGTAGCGCGCTGCCAATCCGAACACGACGGTAACGATTGCTGCGATCCAAACCAGCAGCGGCACGCCGGCGAGGTAAGTCTGCGCCATGGCCTGATACCTGTCCGGCAGCACGGTTGCCGAGATCTGCTCACCGCCGGCGTACACCAGCACGAAGCCTCGATAGATGGCGAGAGTGCCGAGTGTCACGACAATTGCGGGGATGCGAGCGCCGACCACGAGCAACGCGTTGCCCAAGCCCATGACAAGTCCCACTGCGGCACCGATCGCGACCACATGAAACATGCTGCCGTCCGGGTTCGCCTTCAGCCAGGCCGCCGAAACGAAGGCGCTGGACGCGACGATCGCTCCGACCGAGAGATCGATCTGCCGAGCGATAACTACGAGGGCCTCGCCGAGTGCTACGATACAGACCAAAGTTGCCGACAGCCCCACCTGTTCAAGATTGTCAGCTCTAAGGAAGCGTGGTTCGCGGAGCGAAACGGCGAGACAGATCAGCAGCAGCGCGGCCACCAGCCCGAGCTCACGGATGCGCATCAGCCGGCTCACGGGCCGACAGCCGCGGCTTGGGGCGCACCGTCCCGTATGGCGTGGGCCGCGGCAAGCGTGACCGCCTGCTGATCGAATTTGTCCCGGGCAAACTCGGCCACCAGCCGACCCGCCCGGAGCACGATAATGCGGTCCGCCATCGCGATCACCTCCGGTGCATCGTCGCTGATGAGGATGATTGCCATGCCCTGTGCGGCGAGATGAGAGACAATTCGATGGATTTCCGCCTTGGCGCCGACATCGATGCCGCGAGTGGGTTGGTCCAGAATGAGCACGTGCGGGGACGGAACCAGCCATTTCGCCAGCAACACCTTCTGCTGGTTACCGCCCGAAAGCGTCGATGTCGACTGCTCGATGCCGCGGGCGACGACACGCATCTGGGCAACGAAGTCGCGTGCCACACGATCCTCCCGCGCACGGTCAACCAGCCCTAGCCGTCCGCAGAGCCGACGCAGGATCGGCAGCGTGACGTTCGCGCGGATCGGAAAAGGCAACACCAGTCCTTGCAGGTGCCGATCCTCGGGCAACAAGGCAATGCCATGTCGAATTGCCTCGTTGGGTGAGCGCAACCGCACCAAGTCTCCACCAATCCGGATTTCCCCGCGATCCGGAGGGATGACGCCGAACAGCATCTGTGCCACCTCCGATCGTCCGGCGCCAACCAGGCCGAACAGGCCGAGGATTTCGCCGACGCGAAGATCGAAGCTGACATCGTTCACGAAGCCGGCGCCCGACAAGTGCTTTGCGCTTAGCACCGGGGCTCCGATCTCCGATGGTTCCTTCGGAAACAGCGCATCCGGTTCGCTTCCGATCATGTGCCGCACCGTCGTCTCAGGCGTCAGCGTTGCCGCCGAGCAGGAGATCACGCGGCGGCCGGAGCGCAGAATTGTCACGTCATCGCCGATGCCAAGCACTTCGTCGATGAAATGGCTGATGAAAAGGATTGCCACACCATCACGCTTGAGGTGCTCCACAATCTCGAACAAGCGATCCACCTCGCTCGCCGACATCGTGGAGGTCGGCTCGTCCATGATCAGCACACGCGCTTCCAACGACAGCGCCTTGGCGATTTCGACGGCCTGCCGCTCGGCGATGCCGAGGGTCTTCACGGGCAAGCGCACATCGATGTCCATGCGCAGACGCAGCAACAATTCGGCTGCCGTTGCCTGCATCGTTGTCCAGTCAATTCGTCCGGCGCGGCGCGGCTGCCGGCCGACAAAGATGTTCTCGGCCACCGAGAGGTCGGGGAACACGGCAGGATGCTGGTGGATCACCGCGATGCCGTGCCGTCGCGCCCCGGCCGCCCCGTGCAAAGCAATCGGCCTGCCGTCCAGCAGGATCTCGCCACCGTCGGGCTGATGGATGCCGGCAAGGATTTTCACCAACGTACTCTTGCCGGCCCCGTTCTCACCGGCCAACGAGTGCACCCGTCCGCCATGCAGCGCAAGGTCAACGTCGGTCAGGACCTCGATTGGGCCGAACCGCTTGGTGATGGCGCGCAATGCGACAACCGGGGTCACGTTCCTCGGTCCACAGGGCGTGCGGGTTGGCGCGTAGCGATCCGGCGGGCAGGACCGTTCGGTTCCGCCCGTCGCCCGACCATCAGTACCCGACCATCAGGTACTGGTTGTCCTTGAGATTCTCCGCGGTGAAGCGCAACGGTTCGCCAGTGATGATCTCGTGGCTCGGAAGAATCTTGTAAGTGCCGGGCCATTTCCCCTTATCGATGGTGAAGCTGTCGCCAACCTTGCCCTGGATCTTGCCTTCGGCGAAATACTTTGCGGCGTAGTAAGTGACATAACCGAGGCGCACTGGGTCCCAAAGATAGAACCACTCGATGGTGCCATCGAGCATGTATTTCGCGGTGATGCTTGGGACGCACAACCCAGCGATCTTGACGGTGCCATGGCCCTTGTTCATCGCCTCCAGCGCACGTGCGACGGCCGGCAAGCCCGGACAGGTCGGCGCGTAGATGCCGCCGAGGTCTGGATACTTGGTCGCTAGCGCAACGGTGGCGTCGTAGGCCTTCTGCTCATTGTCATAGCCGTAGACTTCATCGACGACCTCCATGGCTGGGAACTTCTTCAGCCCGGCGCGGAATGCGGCGATCCAGGCGGTTTGATTGGCGGCGGTCGGCTGGGCGGAAACAATGGCAACCTTGCCCTTTTCGCCCATGATCTTGGCAAGCCCGTCGGCGCCAAACTTACCGACCAACTCAAGCGTCGCCTGGTTGACCAGGAATGGCCGCGCGTCCTCTGCTGAATCAGCGTCGTAAGTGATGACTTTTGCTCCGAGCTTAGCGGCCCGTTTCATCGCCGGGACCACCGCATTCGGGTCGCTCGGCGCAACCGCTATAGCGGGGATGTGGCGGTCGGCGAGGTTATTGATGATGTCGATCTGTGCTTGCGGGCTGGACTGCGTCGGACCGTAATTGTTTGCCGTCCCTCCGATCTCGCCGGCAGCTATGCGTGCCCCGGACAAAGTGGCGTTGTAGTAAGGATTGGTGGTCTCCTTGATTACCATTGCAAGTTCGAAGCTGTCGGCTGCTGCGGGCTGCACCTCGCCGGCTAGGGCGGCTGCCGCAGTCGCGGCAAGTAGCAGGCATTTGGTTCGCATTTATTCCCCCCTTATGATGATGTTGTTGTTGCTGCTGCCTCCGCCGACCACACCGAGCGGGTGGTGCGGGCCGGTAGTGCGGTCGTTCAGAAATTGCCCGCGACCCTGATCTGCGACCGCCATCGACATAGTGCGCTTGTCCAGCTGCACCCCTTGTATGGCGGTTAGGTATTGGCAAGACCAGCCTGCGCGCGGAGAGGACACCCAGCACCCTGTCAAAAGCCAAGCTGGCTGTCGCTCAGGCACCAAATAGAGTCTAGCATCGTCGCCTTCCCCTGGTGTGCAGTTATCATGGTCAACCCTTATCGGGGCCGTGAATAAGACTGAGCCAGGCGATTTGTTAAAGTCAAGCCGGGTAAAGCGGCCAAATAGCTGCGAGACCCGACGGTTCGTCCCTCGCCGTTCCTATTACCCGATGGGTGCGATTAGCAGGGATCAACACATGGAGCCGCCCGACGAGTTGGCGTAACGAGCGGGTTTGTGGTGGCTCGTATATCGCGCAAACCGCGCTGGCGGACAGAGCGGGCTCAGGACCTCGAGCGCGAAATCGGTATGGGCCGTTATGAGGCCTCCGGTGGCGCGGAGTCCAGCCGCGTCACGCTGTCCATCGCCACCTTTGGGTTCCTGATCCCAGAACACGGGACAGTCCCTTAAGGCCTCAAGACCGGCGAACACCCGAGGCAGCTGGCGGCCCCTTCGGTCGCCTTTCCAACGGTGCAGAGTGACCCCGCGTTCGTCGCCTTCACCAGTTCGCCGTTCGCCAATTCCGCCCAGGGGGCTACCCTTTTGCATCCGTTTCGGCAACGACTTTGGCAACGCTCCAGCGGCCGCAACCGCCGGCCGCCTGCTCCGTCATCCCTCTCCGAACCCTTGCGGGCGAAGATGAGGTTCGTCGAAGCGGGGGCTGGCTAGAAACTTGCGCGGTCGACATTTACCTGCTGCTAGTGTCCGCACGTTTGGCAGTCGAAGGGGAACGACCGTGACAGGAGCGCAATCGCATCCAGAGGCAACCCTAGAGCCAGCCTGCGCGTTCAGCGATTGCGAAGTTCTGGTGATCGGCGGGGGCCCCGCCGGCTCAACAATTGCGGCGCTTCTCGTCGAACGCGGGTTTGACGTCCTCCTTCTCGAGAAGGACCGGCACCCGCGTTTCCGTATCGGCGAGAGCTTGCTCCCGCTTAACCTACCGCTCTTCGAACGCCTCGGCATCGCAGACGCTATCAAGGGGATCGGTATGCCAAAATGGGGCGTGGACTTCTTCTCGCCGACCCACAGCCGCATCGTCACTTTCGAATTTGGCGACGCCTGGGACAAAAGTCTGCCCTATTCCTTCCAAGTCAGGCGCTCCGAATTCGACCACATACTCCTTAGGAACGCCTCGGCGAAAGGTGCGAGGGTGCTCGAAGGCTGGCGAGTTACCGAAGTCGATCTTGGACCCGTCGATGCGGTCGAGGTCACCGCGAAAACCGACGCGGGACACAAACACCGTTGGCGGGCGCGTTTCCTGATCGATGCATCCGGCCGCGACACGCTTATTGCCAACAAACTTGGCCTGAAGGAGCGCAACAGACGCCACGCCAGTGCCGCTGTCTATGGGCACTTCACCGGCGCCCGGCGGCACGAGGGGCGCGCCGAAGGAAATATTAGTATCTTCTGGTTCGACCACGGCTGGTTCTGGTTCATTCCGCTTGCAGATGGCACTACCAGATTGGGGCCGTCTGCCCGCCCGGTACTTGAAGTCACGCAAGACTGACGTCACCACCTTCTTCCGCGACACCATTGCCAAGGCCCCGAAGCTCGCCGAACGGCTTTCGGACGCCACGCTGCTCGGCCCGGCGACCGCGACGGGAAACTACTCCTACCGAGCACGCAATATGAGCGGGCGCAACTATCTGCTGGTTGGCGACGCCTATGCCTTTATTGATCCAGTCTTTTCGACAGGGGTATATCTTGCGATGAGTAGCGCATTCCGTGCAGCCGACGCTGTCACCACCGCGATGAAGGAGCCGCGCCAGGCAAAACAGGCGCTTGCCCAATTTGATACGGGTGTACGGCGCGGGATCGACCGGTTTTCATGGTTCATCTATCGTATGAACCAACCGGCGTTACGCGATCTGTTTATGAATCCCCGTAATGTTCTGCGCCTGCAGGAAGCGATACTCTCGTTTCTGTCCGGAGACGTTTTCGGGCCGTCGCCGGTGCACCGCAGACTGACGATCTTCAAGGCTCTTTACTACGTCAGTGCACTTCGACGCAGCTTCACCGCCGAGGCGAGGACGACGCCGCGGCCAGCTTGAGCTGGGATCAGATCATGCCGCCATTGATTGAGATGACCTGTCCGGAGATATAGCCGGCCCGGTCTGAAGTGAGGAATTCTACGAGAGCGGCCACCTCGTCGGGCTGACCTGCGCGTTTCATAGGCACAAGCCGCTCGAGCGCTTCCCGTGGGAATGCTTCGGCGGTTATTGGCAATTCAATGATGCCGGGGGCCACGGCGTTCACGGTAATCCCACGGCTCGCGACTTCTAGGGCCAGCGAACGCGTGGCACCGTGCAACCCCGCTTTGGCTGCCGCATAATTGACCTGACCGCGGTTGCCAAGGATCGCGGAAACCGAGGACAGAGAGACAATGCGCCCCCACCGAGCTCGGATCATCGGCAGCAGCAATGGCTGTGTCACGTTGAAGAAGCCGTTCAGGGAAACATCGAGGACACGCGACCACTGGACCCGCGCCATTCCGGGCATGACCGCGTCATCGTGCACACCGGCGTTGTTCACCAAAATCTGGATCGGCCCGTCTGCGAGCAGTCTCGTCAACGCCGCCTCGGTTGCCGTAAAATCGACGACATCGAACTGAACCGCTTCCGCGGAGCCGCCAAGGTGCCTGAGTTCCGCTGCGAGCGCTCGGCCGGTGTCGATCCGCAGATGCGCATGAATAACGACATGAATGCCGGAAGCCGCGAGGCGACGCGCGATCGCCCCTCCGAGCGAGCCGCTACCCCCGGTGACGAGTGCCCGCTTCACGCGACGCTACGCTCAAGCACCACGGCAGCCCGCCCATCGAGCAGGATGCGGTTTTCGCTGCGCAGAGCAAACTTGTAGATTGCGCCGCTGGCTTCCCCGAGCAGTGGCTCCGCCTCGATGAGCAATGTCCCCGGGATCAGGTCTAGCCTGTCCACGTGACAAGCGACGGCTCGCAGGCTGGCTAGGTAGCCGCGGGGCGGGGTGTCCGCTTTATCCCGGGTAAGGCCTGCATGAAGCGCGATCGCCTGAGAGGCGTATTCCACGCCGCAGAGGATGCCGATCTGTCCATCGCGCCACAGCGGGTTTCCGATCCACCGGTGGGTCGCCGTTACGCATTGGATCCGCGCTTCGCTCCAGCTCAGGACACCATCGAGCAGGATCATGTCGCCGGCATGCGGGATCAGGCGTGCGATTTCCATCTTATCAATCAGCACGGCACAACCTCGACATCGAGCAAATCGTGACCGAGTTCCATCTGGACGCGACCAGCCGACTGATTGGCCAGCATGACGAGCAGCGGCAAGGACCGAGCGGCCGGGTTGCCTCGGCGCAGTGCCTCCAGGCCCTGATCCACGCAGCCAAGTGCGACATCGCCGGCTTTGACCCTCATACGAAGCTCCGCCAGCGCACGACCCGGCGGAGCTGGACCTAACGGCGCCCGATTTGACCGCGCAGGCTGCAATACGAATGCCACCCCGAAGCCCGCATCAATGTGCCGCACGCGGTCAAGTGGGTCAGGATAGGAAAGATCATACGCAACCAGCAGAATTGGCCGACTGCCCACCACCGTCTGAACGCCGGCTTCCAACAGGCCCGCCGCGAAGCTGGCATCGTAGCAGCTCACGCTGGTAACCGCTTCCCGCGACTGCACGGCGATCCCCCAGTAGCCCGATGGCGCGTTGTGGACCGAATTGTGGAACCGGGTCGGGGAAACCTCGCGGCTGGGCGTCTCCAGCGCGGCCAGGATGGCGACGATGGTTTCTCCGTCAGCGCCGGAGGATGCGAACACGGCGGGCAGGCCGCCCGGGTCAAGCCCTGAGCGCGCGACACAGGCCGCGGCGACGCCCAGCGCCAGCTTGACCGATGGGACCGCCCGGCGGCGTTCCGCAGCCGAAAGCTGTGCCGGGGCTTGTAGAACGATTTGGGCGGCGCGGTATGTCTCGGTTCCGGCGAGCACCGGCCGGCTCGACTCCCAGTCCGGCAGACCCGGGCCGCACACCGCTACCGCTTCCACACTCACTCGGATGACGCCCGCGTTCATCCCGCCCGCCCGAGAATCAGGCTGGCATTGCTGCCGCCGAAGCCGAAGGAATTCGACAGTACGCGGTTGAATTCGGGCCGATCGCGGGCTCGTGACGTAATGGCAACGTAGGTTCGGGTCTGGAGCTTCGGTATGTGGGCTACCGGGTATGAAGCCCTCGGTGATGGACAGCGTGGCGATTATTGCCTCGACAATGCCGGAGGCCCCCAGCGTGTGGCCGGTGTGACCCTTCGTGGAATTGCATGGCGTGGCTCCGCCGAACAAGGACACGATGGCCTGGTCCTCCGCCGCGTCGCCGATTCGGGTCGCCGTGGCGTGCAGGTTGATGTAGTCGATCTGTTCCGGCTGTAGTTTCGCCGCGGCAAGTGCCCTTGACATCGACAGGACCGCGCCGACCCCGTCGGGATGCGGTGCCGACATGTGGTGGGCGTCACTGCTCTCGCCGACACCCAGCACGAGCACCGCCCCGACGTCCGCCTGGTCCGGCCGCTCCAGCAGGGCAAACCCTGCTGCCTCTCCAATCGACAGCCCTTTCCGTGCCACGTCGAACGGCCGGCACGGCTCGTCGGAGAGCAACTGGAGCGCGTTGAAGCCGTAAAGCGTGGTCAGGCACAGACTGTCGGCCCCGCCGACAATCGCGGCGTCACACTGACCGGTTTCGATCATCCGTGCCGCGGTCGCGAAGACCTTGGTAGTGGAGGCACAGGCCGAGGAGACAACAAGCGCCGGACCACTCACGCCGAGCAACGCCCTGACAAATTCGGCAATGGAGAAGATGCTTTGTGTACCGGCATAATCGAAATCGGTCGGCAAGCGCCCCTGAGCGTCGCGTCGACGGTAGGCCTGCTCCGTCTGCAGGATCCCCGAGGTGCTGGTCCCGAGGAACACGCCAACACGCGGGGCGTCGTAGCGCATTTTCGCGGCCTCGATAGCACGCTCGAACCCATCCTGGGCGATGGCCAGCCGCGCCAGACGGTTATTGCGACAATCGAAACGGGCGAAAGAGCGACCCAATTGCCAGTTATCGAGGCCCACGACCTCGCCCACATGGGTAGGAAGATCGACCGTTTCGAACCGGCATGGAAGCAGGCCACTCGTGCGCCGGCGCAACGCGGACAAGGTTGCGTCCATGCCTGTACCAAGGCTGCTGGCAATGCAGGCGGCGGTTATTGCCAGAGGGCGCACAGCCCTAGTCTCCAGTTGCGGCAAGGATGTACCCCGCCGCTGAGACCGCCCTCGCCGAACGTTCCACCTGATCGTAGAAGCGGGCGTAGAACGTCGGAAAATCCGGCTCCGAACGCAGAGAGCGATGTGCGGTCAGCCACCAGCCGAGAGGGCGTCGAGCCTCCTCGATTTGGGTATACATTACTTTAAAATGCTGTAGGTCGGCCTCAAGATCCGTGTAGCGCGGATCCGTGGCAATCCGACGGTACCAGCCCTCGTAAGGACCAAGCACCGGGTCGTCGTAGAAGATCAACTGCAGATCGGTGTTGTAGACAGCATTGTCTTGCGTGACGGGCTCGAACGTCGCGATGGCGCCTGCGCGCGTCGGGAGCTCGTCGCCGGCGAGCAGCGTGCGGCGAGCCGGCTTATCGTCCCAGACGGCGAGTAAATTCTCGACCGGCATGTCATTCGCGCGACGCATGATATTGACGAATTCGTTCTTTGGCACCGGGAAGTCAAATGCCGCCAGCAGAATGAATCGGTGGGTTGGCCACGGCGGCCAGAAACCGATGGCTGACAACGCGTTGTGGGCGACATGGATGCAGTTGTCGTTCAGCACGCTCCATTCGTAATCGGTGTTGCCATCCCGGTACGGGCGGTTCAACGCGTTCAGGTAGGCGACGATCCGGGCCATCTGCGCCGTGGAGACTGGCACCCGCGCACGGTCCCGGTCTCGCGCGTAACCGATTGCATAATCCGTTCCGATCGAGACTTCGTATTTGAACGCATCTCGGGTGTAGCCGGGCGACATCTCATCAAACACGGGGTCGTGGAAGCGGATGGCGTCGTAGATGCCCATGCGCTTCGCATGGACTTTGGTCCCATCGTATACGGGACGCGTGAGGGCTTGGCCCGGCTTCAGGTCGCCGTGATAGAAGAAGTCGCGACCGGGGATGGCAATCCAGTTAGCGTTCGCGAAATGGGCATTCACGCTCAATCCGACGCCCTTGGATGCTGGATCGCTTGGGCAGACCGCGATTTCCGGATATCTGTCCCCCACAAGACAGACACCGTTCAAGTAGATGGTCGAGTGGCCGCCGACGCCGCCTCGGATGTCCGCACCATATCCGGGCTTCTTCTGGATCTCCGACAGCGCGCAGAACTCGAGATAGAACGGATTGAGTTTCGTATAGGCGGCTTCGTCGTTGTGCGATACCTGCGATGGAATAGGCAGCGTGGCACAGCCTGCCAGGCCGCAGAAGAAGGTGCCGAAAAGGATGAAGCAGCAACGGCGCATCAGGACGTCAAGGCGGCGGCTTGTCCGAACGGGTCCTGGTTGAGCATCAAGCGCCAAAGCTGTCCCCAGCTCCTCCAGTCGTGCTCTCCCGCCACGCTGATCACCCGGCTCGCGGGCAGCAAGTCAGCCAGCATCATTGCCGTCGCGGCAAAGCGGTCACCCAGTGCGTGTCCTACCAGCATCCGGGGAAGCTCGGACGTCGGTGTAGTGGCGAGCCACGTCAAAAGAACTGTGTCGGGCTCATCCCGCCGCCGGCTCTCCGCCGCCCAGCGCCGCAATCCGCCGGACCGAACGATGGCCGCGATCAGCCCGGTGCTTGCGAGGTAAGGCGTGAGAAGCAACAGGCCCTCTACCGCGTTAGGGTGGGCACGCACACAACGGAGGATTGCCTGGCAACCCAAGCTGATGCCGGCCAGCCATATCCGATTTGCGCCAGTTGCATGCTGTGCCTGGGCGATACCATCGAACAGGCGCAGCTCGACGGAGCCGTCGAGGTAGGCATCCGGCCCCGGATCGACAGTCACGGCCGTGACCGGCGCCTGGCACCGCTCAACGGCGTCGATCAGACCCTGCGCGTGGAAGTCGACCTCCCGCATTCCCATGCCAGGCACCATGACCAGCAGAATGTCCTGGCCACTGGTTGGTCGGTCCCGTGGGTCGGCTTCAGGGCGGAGGGGCATTGGATAGTGTTGGAATTTGCACCGGTGACATGATGATCGTTGCGAAGATTAGGCTCAGAAATGTACCCGATGGCCACCGGCACCCCCAAATCATGCAGCACTGGCGTCCTTGATAGCGCCAGGACACCAAACCCGGCTACAGTGCATGAGTTGGCCAGAAGTAGCGAGGCGAATACCCGCGGCATCCCAGCCGGATCGCCGCGCTGGCGGTCGAAGAACAGGCAATAGTTCGAGCCAATGGCGACCACCAGGAGCACGCCGAACAAGTTGAAGATAGAAATCGCGTGTCCACCCAGACGCAAAACCGCCAGTGTGACCACGACAGAAGCGGCGAGCGGTGCCGTGACGGCAATGAGCCGCGGCAACGACCGTAAACTCAGCGCCAGCAGCAGGCCAATCGCGGCAGCGCCCAGGCAAGCGAGGCTGACCCCCTCCCGCAAGTAAACGCGTAGCAGGCGATCCAATTCGGCTCTCAGATCGACCAGAACAGCGTCCGGTTCGCCTGCTATCGCCCTCGCGATGACATCGGGCGCGGTGACACCACGCAGGGAAAGCGTGGCAACCTGGCGATCTCCCTGTCGCAACAACAGCAAGTCAAGCTTGAGAGACAGTGACGTGCCATCGAGGTCAGCACGGCTGACGGGCGGGTCGGACCGTGCCTTGCCGACAGCGGCGACGAACGGCGCGAACAATCCCGGTTGGAACGGCAGACCGTCGAGGGCAGCATCCAGATCACCTTGCAAAATTGCCGCAGCGGGCAGACCGGCTTGCCGGGCTCGCTGTGCCGCCAAACTCGGTAGATACCTAACAGGCGTATCGAGCCCAACCAAAGCGCCCCGGCCAACCAGCGGGGCTACCGCGGCCGTCGCCCGTTCGGCGGCCTGGAGAACCGCCTCCTGATCAGTTCGGCGGATGACGATCAGGTAGCCAGTATCCGGTGCCCGCATATCTCGCCGCAACGCCTGGTCGAGGCGCTGCTCGGCCGGCGGGACCGGACTGAGGCTAGCAAGGTCGCTCGCCCAGAACGGCCCTTGGTCCTCGGCAAGCCACCCCGCGGCCGCGACCGCAAGGACCAAAACGCCAACCCGGAAACGACGCCCACGCGCCGCGACGGTCGCGATCCGCATTATAGTCTGGGACTGTCGGACGCCGCCAATCGCGCCGGAATGAGGACGGGCAGCACCCACCGTGTCACGCAGACCGAAGCCGCAAGGCCGGTAATCGTGAACAGCCCGAGCTGGGCGAAACCCTCGAATTTCGAGAACAGCATAGCGGAGGAGCCACACATCGAGGTCAGGACGCCTAGCCGAAGTATTGGCCAGATGCGTGCCATCGTGGATTCGATCGGAGTATCCGGGGCGGTCTGTGTGAACAGGTAGACAGCATAGTCGACAGCCTCGCCGATCAGAGTGGCGCCAAAGCCCAGGGTAATGCCGTGCACGCTCCGGAACGCCAGGCCGTCCTGACGCAGTTGCTTGTTCTCACGCCGCAGCCGGATCAGTTCATCGCGTTCGGCCGGTGTGACAACTTCGACCTTCTCCTCCCGGCGCCCGTCCCTTCGATCGGCCACGCCGACCCAGTGGCGGATCGACTGCGCGGTCGGTTCGAACTCTCGCGCGAGATCATCCGGATCGCGGCCGGCGCGGACCAGTTCAACCATTTGTCGACGAAATTCAGGCGAGTACGGCGGGCGGGTTTTAGCCATGTGGGAAGCCTCCGGCGAAAGTGTGGGGGGCTCCACCAAAGGGTTTTCCATCCGGTGCCGCGCGCGGGGGCGCTTCCTCGCTATCCGCCGCTCGCGCGCCGCGTCAACGACGAAGAAAAGGCAACCGATGCCGACGTCCTGCGCGGCATCACCGAGGACAGCATCCGCGCGCCGCGCAACCGTGCGTGCGCCGCTGGCGCTGCGCGTCGGGGGACCTCGCCCAGGAGGCGCGCGGCCCGCAGCGGGCAAGGCCGATCAGGAATGACAAGGGCACGAAATCGCCATTCCGGAAGGTCGCAAGGATTCGCCTGATCGCCTGCAGGCTACGGGCTAGCAGACCCCCATGCCGCCGCAGGTACCTCGTAATGGAAAACGATCTCCGGGTCCGTGAAGCGTCGCATTCTCATACCTCTCCTATATCACCACCGCCTCGGCGCGCTCATCTAGTAGCCGGCATGGAGGTGCCAGAATGGGGGCCACGCTTTCTCTCAAGCTCCCAGAACCCGCCTTGCTCAGAGGGTGCGAAGCAGAAGAAATCCGCCGGAGCGCGTGGATCGCTGCGGGAAGTGTACTTCATGCCGTCGTCCATCAGCCAAATCTCGGAGAAACCGAACTCGGCGAAGTCGGATGGGTCATACATGCCATCGACTTCCTCCCACACATCCCATAGGCCAGGGTAGGTTGTCATCGCCTGATACATGGCTTCAATCGTCAGATTTTCGTGCTCTTTGGTGCCGATGGCCGGCCAAGTAAGATGGCCCAGCAGGATCAAGCAGGGGACGGGAAAGATGAGCGCGCCGGGAAGGGCGGAACAAGGAAGCGATCGGCGCGGCGCTGAAGGTGGCCACGCAAGACGGTTGTCGATGTCATCAAGCGCGGCGAAAAGCGCAGCCATTGCGCAAACCGCCGCCAACCAAAAGACCGCCCGGCGCTGCCCAAGATCTCATGGCCCGCCGGCACCGATGAAGCGGAAGCCGAAGCGGTGGCAGACGCCAAAGCGGACACGCCGGACCTCGGGCCAGTCAGCGCGACCGACGAGCCAAGATACAAGATCGACATGGGCTCGTTCCTGCCGCTGCTCGACCGGCTGAGGCCGATCGACGAAGGCGGCGACGACATGGAGAGCGGCGCGGTCGGGATGCTGTCCGACGTCGCCGCGGATGCGGGCGGCGAGGCCGAGAATGCCGACGCGGGGCGGCGCTGGAGATGATCGACGACATCGCGACCGCCTTCCTCAAAGCCCTTGCGCCGTTCGTGGAGATGCTCGCGAACGGTGGTTTCCGGCGGCAGAGCGCCGAACCGCTGATGCAAAAGCTGTATTGCGTGGGGGACTACATCGACGAAACCAAGGGTTTCATCGGGGAGATTGCATCATGAACGTGGCGCTCGAACCCCTGGGCGAGGGATACGACATCGACCTCCCCGGCACGTCCAAGGCGTTCGTGCTGCTTCAATTCGGTCGCTTATTGACAGCGGGCGCGACGGCGGGTGCGATACCGCGTTGCCAAGCGCCGGTCAGGTATCCTCCATGTCTTGTGCGCCTGGATACCTAACCGCCATTCGGGATGCGCGAGACAATAGGCTGCAGCCTTTGCCGTGTTGCGCTTGGTTCGGCGCGGCGCGGCCATCGGCGACAACCAACGATGCAGCGCAGAGAACGAGGTGAACCGTTCAGGCTCCGCGCCGGGTTGCGGGTAGACCAGCTTGAGTTCGTCGGCGTCACCCAGCACCCGCCGCCAGCGACGATATCAGACAGCACAACCCAGGAGGCCCCAGCCCCCAGTTTGTCGATCATCGCGCGGAGGCGTCATCACGCACCATGGATTTTGGTAGCCCGAGCACGGATTCGGTCCGGATGTGCAAGCCGGCGCCAGACGCTTATGCGCTTGCGATGCGCACATTGGAACTTCGTGAACAGGAGATTGGTTTCGCAGCCTTCGCCGCTTGGGACGCGGCAGGGGCAAGCCGGTTTGGCCACCCGACGGCCTGGGTGAACCGCCAAGCGCGGCAGCCCGAGCCCGGTGCCCAAGCCGTCCGCATCGGCCGTGATTTAAGCATTTTTGCTGATCTTATAACAAGTCCGGGCTGACTAAATCACCAACCGGCACTCGGCAAACCTGTCCGTGTCATACCAAGCCGCCCCAACGGCGCGGGGGTGACCAGGCTGACGCCAAGGCGCGAGCACCCAGCAGACGAAGGACCCTGATCGACGCTACATCGGCGGCGTGAGCCCGTCTTTGCCGATGTTCACGCGTGGCGCCAGCAGCGTGCCGTCGGCCTGCCTTTTAGCCGCCACGATGAAAATTTTCACTCCGGGCTTCAGGTCGGTCCTTTCGCCAGGCGCTATGCTAACGATGGGCGTATCCGACGGGACCACAATCTTCTTCTCCCCGCCCTTGTAGCTGAGCGTCAACGTCTGGCCCTCCACCCCGACAACGGTCTGGTCGATATTGCCGTTCGTCATGGTGCTCTGGGGCTGCAGGTCCCAAGCACGGTGCCCTTCCCCGGTGCCGCGCATTGCCTCAGGGAACACGTGCACCTCGACCGCCCGCTGTGTGCCGTCGGCCTGCGGCATTCCGGTGACGCCGACGAACGCGCCCGGCTTGACGTCGGCAAGGGACGCTTTGGCGATCGCCACCACGAGAGCGTTGTCGGCGAGCACCACCTTGAGTTCAGCGCCATCACGCGACTTGACCAACAAATTCGGACCGTCGACCTGCTCGATCGTTCCGCGCACACGCACGGGCGGCAATTCCTGGGCTTCCGCAATCGCCGTGCCGAGCAGCACGGCAAGACCGAGCGCGCCAAGCAGATGTTGCAACCTCGTTCTCAACATTCATTCCCCCATTAACCGACGCGCTGTCCTGTGTGCTCCACCGTATCGAGAACCTAGCTTGAAGTGCAACGGCTTCCGTCGCAAGCAACGTCCACCAACGAGCGGCAGCACACCCTCCATGTAACCTGCGAACATCATCCCTGCGAGCCAGCCGTCTTGCGCATTCGTCAAAGACCAGGCGTCAATGACAGCGGCAAGAGTGCCGCGACGATTGAGTACCGACCCATGCCTAGTGTTTCCACCGTACAGACCGCAGCAACGGCGCCCGCAGAGCAAGGTCCGCCAAAAGCTGATCGCCGGACGGGGCGATCCTTGTAATCCATGTCCCAGCCCTCCAGCGCTGCCTTTTGGTCTTTGATCGAACGCTAGCGCCTATCCGATGAACAGGCGCTGGAGCTGATCAGTTACGACGAGAAAGCTGCCTACGAACAACCGACGGCCTCGCTTCCGCCTCTCGGCCGAACAAGCTCGCATCGTAGCGACACTGCTCCAGGTTGACAGCGCCCTCGCCACGGCCGGCATCGACCCGGTGTGGCCGCAGCGGCAATACAAGATGCCGAGAACGCCGCTGGATCTGATGCGTGCAGGAGCAATCGAGGGATGTCATTCTGTTCCCGTGCGCATTAACGACGCGGTGTTCCCGACCAACGAGGCGTGGGCGCTTAAGCTGCGTGAGGCTGCGCGCGTCCGCTGTGTACCAGCCAGCACTGAACAAGATCGCGACCGAGGCGGACGGCGCCGGCGAATAGTGGGCGATCTGCACGCAGGAAACAATACTTCGCCAATTTCCAGCCAGTCGACGCGCGGACGGTGCACACTGCGCAGGGCGAGCGTACAAGCGCAGTTCTATGGATTTGCCGGACACCCATAAGCGCGCGGGAGGGCGCAACAACTTTGCTACGTTGGCTTGACCCGGCCCGAAGACTCCGATGATTCTGGCAGGTGCAGAGGCGATGCTGGCCACTGCAAAGGGGGTATCTAAACGATACCCCCTTGACCGCCGACGGCATGTAGATGTCCGCACCCTAAATCGATGGCGTCGTGCAATTCGTGGGCAAGCGCCTTGGCTCGGATAACTGTAAGGGTATAACGGATCGTTACCCCCCTTTGACTATCGGCGGCGTGCAGATGTTTCGCACGCTGGATCGGGCGGACGAACTTCGCCTCATCGCTTCGACATCAATATTAGACGACGGTCTGCGGTTAACTGAACGGCAGAGGGACGGGAGACGGGCGTTGGACCATCATCATGCCGATTTGGGCGATGTACGGCTGCACTATGTAACGGCTGGCAGTGGTTTTCCGGTGGTCTTGCTGCACGGATGGCCGCAAAGCTGGTACGAATGGCGCCTGGTTATGCCTGGGTTGGCCGAACGCTTCCGGGTGATCGCGCCCGACTTGCGGGGCCTCGGCAATTCGTCCCGTCCGGCGGGCGGGTACGACAAGAAAACAGTCGGCCGGGATATCTGGCGGCTGGCGAATGAAGTCCTAGGGATCTCGGAATTCCATCTGGTCGGGCATGACTGGGGCGGCCCAACGGCCTACGCAGTTGCCGCCGCGTACCCGGAAGCGGTGCGGAAATTGGCAATCCTGGATGTGACGATCCCCGGCGACTGCAGCCCGAACATTAGTCAGGGCGGGCGGCGGTGGCACCACGCGTTTCACCGAACTCTGGACTTGCCCGAGGCTTTGGTAACCGGCCGCGAGGATATTTACCTCGGCTGGTTCTACCGCACCTACGGCGCTCGGCCGGATGCCATTCCGGATGGCGATATCGCGGAGTACCTGCGGGTGTATCGGCAGCCGGGCGCGTTGCAAGCCGGGTTTTCGTATTATCGGGCGATTCCCACGGATATCGCCGACAATGCCGCCACGGCCGCGCGGTTCAAACTGCCCATGCCGGTTCTGGCGCTGGGTGGCGACCGGTCGTGGGGGCGGGGGCTAGAGGTCCTAAAGTCGCTGCGGCGACTGGCTGTGGACGTTAGCGGTGACGTCGTTGAAAACTGCGGCCACTGGATGCCGGAGGAACAGCCAGCGGAACTGCTGCGGCGCCTGCTGGCGTTCCTTGGCTGAGGCTCCAGCGCGTCATTCAGGTCAGTATTTTCAGCCGCCGGGCGAAGCTCGTGGCTCCAACCTTAAGTTCCGGGGATCATATGGCGCGCCACTTCGTTGGGGCGGCCCCGTAGTCGCATGCCGTAAGCACCAGCCAGGCGGGGGCGATTGTGGGAGCGATCGGGCCAACCGTGATCCCAACGCTTGCAGGCTCACCGCATCGGGGACGGGCGGTTGGTAGGGGAAGCCGGCTTTGTCGCGAGGCCGCTCCGCTTGCTTCACTTCCGGCAACCAAACGCTGACTTCCCGCTCCCACAGCCCCACATTCCCTCACGTGTGCGGACGATACGCCAGCTATCTGCCCCCGGAGTTCATTGCCCGGCTCTTCGGGACGGTAAATCCACCGCCTGACCTCAAGCCGACCTGGAATATGGCACCCACCCAGGATGCATTGGTTATCCGATGGGATCTGGAAAGCGAAGAACGCCACCTCGACGTGCTGAAGTGGGGATTGGTGCCGTATTTCACGAGGGACCTGAGGACAGCGCGAAAGCCGATCAATGCGCGCTCCGAGAGCCTGGCGACATCCGGCATGTTCAAGGCCGCTTTTGGCCAACGCCGCTGTCTGGTGCCCGCGGCTGCATATTACGAGTGGCGGGACGACCTCGAAGGGAAAACACCATTCGCGGTTGGCCGTCTGGACGGTGATCCCGTTGCTTTCGGAGGAATATGGGAGGCGTGGATTGCGCCGGATGGCGAGACTTTGCAGACGTTCTCGACCATCACAACGAATCCAACCGCAGACTCTCGACGATCCAGCCCCGTGTGCCGGTCATCATCGCGCCGGCCGACTGGCCGATATGGCTCGGCGAGAGACGGAGGGCGATGTTGGTGCGCTTTTAAGGCCAGCGCCGGAAGACGTGCTGCGTGTATGGCCGGTCAACAAGAAGGTCGGCAACGTCAAGAACGACGGGCCCAAACTGCAGGGGAGTCGCATTTCGAATTTGCTTGACCTTCGATTCCCTCTTGCCCGGCTCGAAGCAGATCAACTCTACGCGATGGCCTGAGAAACTCACGTCGGGAGGCTACGTTGGAAGAGTTTGGCGCATGCTGGGAGGGTCTTGAAGACCCACGAACCGGGAATGCCACGCTGCATCACCTGCACGACCTCCTGATGATCGCGCTGTGTTCGGTGATCTGCGGCGGCGAGAACGCCATGGACATGGCGGCATTCGCGAAGGCGAAGGAGCCATTACTTCGCGGCTTTCTGCGGCTGCCCAACGGCGTGCCAAGCCACGACACCTTCAGCCGGCTGTTCCGTTTGCTGGATCCTGCGCCGTTCGGGGCTGCTTTTCAGCGGTTCATGGCGGTGTTTTCGCAACAATGTCAAGGCGTTGTGGCCATCGATGGCAAGGTTCTACGCCGCTCGCACGACCATGCCAGCGGTAAATCAGCGCTGCATATGGTCAGCGCCTGGGGATGCGAGCAACGCATGGTGCTTGGCCAGATCGCTACGGATGCGAAGTCGAACGAGATCACCGCGGTGCCAAAACTGCTTGCGATGCTGTCGCTGAAAGGCACCATCGTCACGGTTGATGCGCTTAATTGCCAACGCGCCATCGCGCAACAGATCGTCGATCAGGGCGGCGATTATGCCCTGGCGCTGAAAGGAAATCAGGCGACCCTGCATGACGATGTCAGGCTGTTTCTCGACGATCCAGCCCGGGCGGGCGGCGTTACCGCGCAAACGGTCGATGGGGATCACGGGCGGATCGAGACCCGCACCGCCAGCGTTTCAACCGACATCGGCTGGCTCCAGGAAAATCATGATTGGCCGGGCCTCAGAGCCATCGGCAAGGTGGAGCGGATGCGCGAAACGCACGGCAAAACCACACGGAGACAGCGTATTATTTGCTCAGCACCGCGTTGAGCGGCGAGCGTTTCCTGGACGTGGTCCGGGCCCATTGGGGCGTCGAGAACCGGCTGCACTGGCGGCTGGACGTCGTCATGAATGAGGACCAGCAGCGCGCGCGGTTGGATAACGGGCCGAATAATCTAGCGGTGTTGCGGCATATCGCGTTGAACGTGATCCAAAAGGAAGGTTCTAAAGGGTCGCTACGAGGGAAGCTCAAGCGGGCTGCGTGGGATGAAAACTACCTCCGCACGCTGTTGGCGCTATTCTGACGGGCGAAGTGCGATTGCCCTGGCGCAAACTGCTCGAGCCGCATGCTTCGGCGGAGGAAATGCCGGCGCTTCTCTAAGTCTGGCAGCCTGTCGGACTTAACGCGACGCGGTCTTCGAGGAGAATCGCAACAACCAATTCGCAGCCACCACCGGATGCCGCATGCCGAATTTCCGCCCCACCGACCGCCTGACCGGCTTCTTGATGCCGCCCTCGGTCGACGAGTGGCTGCCGCAGAGGCCTTGGCGCAATTCGTCGTGGAGGTGGTGGATGGTCTGGACCTGAGCGCGATGAGCAAATGCTATCGCGGCTCCGGTTCGGCTTCCTCCCACCCGGCGGTGCTGCTGAGCCTCCTCGTGTATGGCTGCGCCACCGGGGTATTTTCGGCCCGCAAACTCGAACGGGCAACCTACAATTCGGTGGCGTTCCGCTTCATCGCCGCGAACGACCATCCCGACCACGACACCATCGCCACATTCCGGCGACGGTTTCTCAAGGAGATCGAGGCGCTGTTCGTCAAGGTGCTGCTGCTGGCGCGCGAGATGGGCGTTCTCACGATGGGCACGGTGGCACTGGATGGGACCAAGATCCACGCCAACGCCAGCCGCCACAGCGCATTGTCCTATGAGCACGCGGGAAAAATCGAGGCGCAACTAACAGCGGATGTGGCCGAGCTTCTGGCCAAGGCCGAGGCGGCGGATCAGGCGGATGTCCCCGACGGCCTGTCGATACCGGAGGAACTGGAGCGGCGCAAAGTTTCGGCTGGAGAAGCTTGCAGCGGCCCGCGCGACGATCGAGGCATGGGCGAAGCAGCGGTTCGAGCGGGAGCAGGCCGAGCATCAGGCAAAGGTTGAGGCGCGGGAAGCGAAGATCGAAGCCACCGGCAAAAAGCCCAGCGGCAAGCCGCCGCAGCCGCCGGTGGAAGGCCCGCTGCCGACCGATCAGGTCAATCTGACCGACGAAGAATCCCGCATCATGCCGGTGGCAGGCGGCGGGTTCGAGCAGTGCTACAACGCCCAGGCGGTGGTGGCCGAAGGTAGCCTGCTGGTGGTGGCGACCGATGTGGTGCAGGCCGCCAGCGACAAGCAGCAACTCAAACCGATGCTGAACCAGGTTGTTGCGCTGCCCGAAGTGCTGAGCAAACCCGAAACACTATTCGCCGACAACGGATATTTCAGCGCGGCCAATGTTGCCGCTTGCGAGGCGGCAACGGTTCAGCCGCTGATCGCTAATGGGACGCGAGGCTCACCATCCGTCGCTAAGCGAGCGCTTTGCCGCTGCGCCGTCGCAGCCGACGGACCCCACGCCGGTCGAGGCGATGGCCTATCGGTTGGCAACACCGGAAGGCAGGAAGCTCTATCGCCTGCGTAAGCAGATGCCGGAACCGGTGTTCGGCATCACCAAGTCGGTAGTGGGCTTCCGGCAGTTTCTGCTGCGCGGGCTCGACAAGGTCCCGGCGAGTGGAGCCTTGTGACCATGGCCTGGAACCTGAAGCGGATGTTCACCCTTCAGCCCGCCCAGTGAGGTGGGCTAACCCCACGTTGCGTAAACTGAGGCCCACGCACTCGATACGGAAGTGGTCTTGGCGCCAAATACACACCGTCTGGCTGCCAATCCATGGCGCCAAAGCGGGAAATTTGACGTCCCAAGCGGTGTTAAATTCGACTTCGACAGGCTGCTAGCATTCATCTCTCGTGCCACCGCACTGATCGATGCACCACCAGCTAGCCTCTGCAACGCCTTCTCACGGCCCTCAGCGGTGAGCGCGGCTCGACGGCCGAACTTCTTTCCCTCTGCCTTGGCGCGAGCCTGCCCAGCCAGCGTGTGCTCGATTTCAGGTCTTTCTCGAACTGCGCCAGTTCGGCGATGACGCCCATGGTCATCTTACCGGCTGGGCTCGTCAGATCGACGCCACCCAGCGCCAAGCAGTGGACGCGGACCCCCTGCTCGGTCAGCTTGTTGACGGTCGTCGGGACGTCGAAGGGAGCGGTCTTACAATGGGGATGAAGCCAATAGTGCAACTGAAGATTGGCGACCGGATGACGCCGATCAAGATGATAGTCCCCGCCGCTGTGAAGCACTGGCGCTACGCCCGCGAGTCGGATGACATCAGCGCGGGTATCGGCCTGGTGCCGATTTAACGATCGTCGCGATCGGGACGAAGCCGGGGCAGATCTGGTTCGTGTTGTTGCGTGCCGATGCCGTCAGGGCTCTTGAAGATCGCCGGCGAGGAACTCGGGTCGAATTTCCGTAATATCTGAGTGTGATTGCCGCTACCGGGGCACCTTTGTGTGTGATGTGTGCGTGCGGAATTCAGGACGCACCAGGGGCGTGCATACGATGCCCCCCTTTCGTCCATCATCGAGACGACGGCTACGAGCCCGTGCCGGCGAGGGGATAGCGAAACGCTACCCCCTGATGCCCCCTGTCCCCAGCACCCGCCGTCTTGTGACGACAGGGGTCAGACGGACCTGCCAGCGCCTCCACCTCGCCACCAACCGCTTCACGGCCCTGCGCAGCGCCAGCGCGGATCAGCCAGAAAACCACCCTGGCGTCGATTCAGTGGCTGGCGACATAATTGTTGTTGAGTTTAAGCCACCTGTGTCCGCCTCGGCTAGATATCTCCGGACCCGCTCCACCGCGCGCTTTACGTCTGGGTCGTCCTTGCCTGGGTTCGTCTCCATCGACTTGAGGAATGCCGCCAATTTGCTCCTGGGGGCCGACGAAGACGGCACGGTTATCGTCCACGCCAAGTTCGCCGCCTTTTGGGCTACTTCGTCCAGAAGACCCCCGCACTTCCGCCATCGCCCGCTGAACTTGGCCGTATGGGTCGTGGTCCTTGATCTCCTCGCACTCCTTGAGGAAAGCCAGCATTTCGTTCGTCGGGGCGAACGGAGACGGTGTATCGAGCATCCACATTTCCAAGTTTCCTTAGCGCTCTGCGCAGCGTCGCGCGGATTCGCGATGGCGAGGAGGCGGGCACCCTGTGAAAGCGGCCCTATAGTTCCCGAGGAACAGCGGCTTCTGGCAGGCAAGCTGATTGCCCTTGTCGGTTCGCCTGCGCGAACCGTGACCCAGATGAGCGCCGCGAAGTAACTACCAACCACAATGATGGTATCCGCGCACAATGGCGCGATGCAGGCCGAGGCGCTCTCAGTTGACAAGTCTCGCCAACACAATCTCTCGGATGCGGCTTCGGATATTATCCCAGTTCCGGGCCTGAACAGAACTGACTACTTCCTCAGCACCATACTCCGAAGCCACCGACCAACTGGGGATTTCCTAGATGTGTGCCCGGAGCAGGTCGAGGCCCCGGCGCGCCCTACTTGTCGCAGCAGGTCGGGGTCGCGCGCGGGCGTTTCCGCTAGGCGAGCGCCGCTCCGGCCCAGGCCCCGCGTAGAGCCACGACAGCCGCGTCGCTAACCGCACGGTCGCTGAGGTCAACGACAAGGTCCGAAGCTGGCTCTACGGCCCGGGCCTGACGACGCCGTTCGAGCGCGGCGAGCGGGCGCTGCTGCGCGCACCCATCGTCGAGGACGAGACGATCATCGCCAACACCAACGAAGAGCCCACGGTGGTTTCAATCGAGCCGGACGAGTTCGTCTACCGCCAGGAACGGCGCGGCGATGCGGCTGGCTGGAGTGCCACGATCCCGATCTGGAAGCTGGACCTGCGCCGCGATGACAACACGACGTTCGAGGCGATGATGGTGCACGAGCCCGAACTCTTCGAGACGGTGCTGCGCCGTCAGCGCCGAGGCGCACGAGGATGGCAGCGGCGAGCGGAGGGCTGACCTGCATGGCCTCAAGCAGCGCTTCGGGCACTTCCAGGCGGTCTATGCGCGCACCGTGCACACCGCCCAAGGCGAGACGCATCGGCACACCTTTCTCGACGTCGGCGATATCCGCCAGCGCGCCCGCGAGAACCCTCTGGAGACGCAACAGCTTTGCTACGTCGGCGCCACGCGTCCGACGAGTGTCTGAATGTCAAATGCAATCGCACAGGCTGCGTCGCCATCATCGCCCACCCTGCGCTACGACGAAATGTGCCGGGCAATCGCACGCGCCTACGCGGTCGATGAGGCGAAAACCCTCATGGACCAAGCCACCGCGATCGAGGTCTACGCGCACCAATCGCAGAACATCGAGGCGGAGCGGCAGGCGTGTGAGATCCGCATGCGCGCGACGCGGCGACTCGGGCAACTGCTGGCAGCGCGAGAGAAGGCGAAAGGCGCGGCGCAACCCGGCGTCGGGCGCAAAGGCAGGGCCGGAATGATGTCGCAGCAGACGACACCGTTAGTCGACCTCGGGATAACGCGCGATCAGTCCTCGCGCTATCGGAGGCTCGCGGCCGTGCCAGAGCCAGCGTTCGAGGCCGCCCTTGCCGCGCCTGGCCGCGTGACCACGGGCGGCATCATCGCGGCGCAGAGCGAGCCGACAGTCAATGCCGTGGACGATCGCGCGCTGTGGCTGTGGGGCAGGCTGAAAGACCTAGCGCGAAGAACTGTTCGCTGCTGATCCAAATGATCTGGTCGCGACGATGCCACCGCACATGCAGGCCACCACTCGGGATTTCGCGCCGCGGGTCGCGGCGTGGTTGCAGAGGATCAAGCCATGAGCGACGCCGGAGACGAACTGTATGACGTGATTAGTAGGATTTGTGAACGTCAGCGTGGGTATCGTGCGATTAGTCCGATTGCCCTCGCTCGGAGGCAATGTAGGCAATCGATTTCCCGATTTCGCTGCACCCGCTTGGATATATCGGGTGCGAGAGGCGCTTTCGCGAGATCGCGCGTTCGACACTGCGGAAGCGGTTCGATCCGGTCGATCCCGAGAAAGAGCAAGACGACCTGTTCCCACATACGCTGCAAGAGCGTTACCCGATCCGGCGCAAGCGCAGCGAAGACCTGCGCTACGTGCTGCGCAAGCATCTCTCGGATGCTGTCGCGCCTACAACGTGGCGCGGCTGCGTCGCTCGGGCAATGCGCAACTCAAACATGCCGATGCGCTTGAAGCCGAAGGTGCATCGCGGATGGCCGCCTAACCCCCCAACAGAGAAGTAACCGCCATGGCAATGCCAACCATGGATACCGCTGTTTCGACTGAGGCCGCGAAGCCAGACCCGCTCGTTGTGTTCGAAGCCGAACGGCACCGTTTCCTCGCCGCCGTGCAGGTACTGGTGGACGACGAGGATGTTCTGCGCAGCCGCATCGCCAGTGAAATCAGGGTCACCGTTTCGGCGCTGCGCCAGATCGCCGCGTTGAATGGATGACGTCACCCCACTGCTCGCGGTGGCGCAGCGCCTGCCGCCGAGTGCGGTCGTAAGAGCCGCCAAGGCCGGAGATCACATGGCTGTTTTGCGTGAACTGGGTGCGACGCTCCCTTGCGGTTGGCTCATTTCGCCGCCGCGTCCGCGACACCCATTTGCGACAAGTAATACGACAAGTAATCGAGGAGCACCCCATGGCCGAACGATCCGTTCTCGCCGCATCCCGTCGCCGCTTCAGTAGCTTGATCAAGGCAGCCCTGGAAGGGTGGCTCACCATGGCAGGACGCTCGGCAGCTAATCCCCCCTATCGGTTTCCGCCGTTCTGATCGCTCCCGTCGCACAGGTTTGCCGGGGAGTCCCCGATCACCGGAAAAACTTGTCCGCAAATCCCAGTCCGGCGGCTGAACATGTGCGACGGTAGCGCCGGTGCGGCAGGCGGCGCGGCCGACCTTCGAACACACCAAGCGGCCAGCGCGATAGCGGCGCCGATGGTCAGTACCGAGGATAACCCTCAGTCCGTCTGTCCCTGGTCTTCCACGTATCGCGTTTAAGGGAGTTCCACTTTGCAGCGATTGCCCGCTGCGCCTCCAACAGCGGCAACCGGCTCGAACAGACCAAGCGGGCCAGAAATTCCCAGCGAAAGTGGCTTCGGACGGCACGGCATGTTGGAATGAACTAGTCTAAGTCTAGTCTAATTCGCGGTGTGCCCAGCTCATGGTCGCTTCTACCGCTCCCGCAATGCATCCCGGCCATACCGTGCCAGCGGCGACAGCAGGTAGCTCAGAATTGTCCGTGACCCGGTGCTGATCTCCACCGTGACTGCCATGCCAGGAGACAAATTAACCATGTGGTCGTCAATCCGCATCTGTGTCCGATCCAGCGACACGCGCGCGCTGTAGTTGAGTTCCTGGCCCTTCGGCTCGCTGCTGTCGGTGCCTGCCGCCGACCCATCGTCACCGGCCCCGTTCGCCGGCCGATCGCGGATAATCGAGTCCGGCGAGACGCTCAGCACTTGCCCATGCAGAAGTCCGTAGCGGGTGAAGTTGAACGTATCGATCTTGATCTCCGCCGCCTGGCCGGCGTGCACGAAGCCGATGTCACGGTTCGCCACCATGGCCTCGATTTCCAGGCGGCTGTCCGCAGGCACCACGGTCACCAGCGCCTGGGCCGCCGTCACGACACCACCGACGGTGTGGATCGCGAGTTGCTGCACCACGCCATCCACCGGCGCCGTGAGCCGCTGCAGCCGCGTCCTTTGCTCTGCCTTGATCGATCCTGCATGAGCCCGCTCGCCTTCTGTTCGGATTTGGCGAGTTCATCAGACAGCGAGTGCCGGTATTCCGCCTTTGCCTGACCGCGC
>CAVYXX010000138.1:0-11949 GCA_963772355.1 uncultured Alphaproteobacteria bacterium
GATTTGGTTCGGAAGGGCGTCCACTGCGGGAGGCGGCCAACCCTCCCCAGGTCAGTCTTGAGTCAGGCTTGCCGGGGTTGAATTGGCCCGAGGCCGAGCAGCGTCAGCCAATGCGGATGGCCTTGGCCGGTCATCAATTCGCGCGGGCTCTTGCCGTTGCGTTCGGCACGTCGGCTGCGCATGAACGCCGATGGTTCAAGAAGAACCGCAGCAAGCCCAAGTATGAACCGCCCAGGTGGCGGCGCAGCGTGAAGTAGTTGCGCAGTCGTGAATTGAGGTTCTCGACCAGCGAACTGCTCCGCGGTGTTTGCGCCATGGCCTGGCTGACGGCGTCGAACAGCCGGTGGAATTTGTCGCCCAGCTTCGCCCGAAGTCGGTTCCATCCCTGCCAATAGGCGGTCGAGGTGCTCGACAACGGGGCAGCACGCACGCTTCACGCGCGAGGGGCTCAGGGATGACATGGGCTTGCGCGATGTCGGCCAGCTTGGCGTCGAGCACGCCGGCGAAGGCGAGCAAGTCATCGCGCTGGTTTGCAGCGCCACGCGCAGCGGGCGAATGCGCCGCACGTCCTCCGGCTCACGTTTCGCCAACTCCTCGACGATGAAGCGAACAACATCTGCCGCGTGGCCAGGCCCGGCCCAGCCAGCGCCAGAACGTCATGGCTCAACCATTGAGTGAGCGTTCGGATGTCGCGGGCCAGTCCTTGCGCCTGGGTCTCGGTCTGCCATGCAAGCTCCACGGCCAGTTCGTCGTCCGGACCAAGCTGACCCGTGCGGCCAATCTTGGCCTCCAGCTTTTCGCACCGCGACCGCGCCCCCTTGGCGAGGCGCGACAGCGTGTTGGCGAGGCCTTCGTATTGACGCGTGATGTGAAACACATCGCCATGGCACGGCGTGTTGCCCCAGGCAGCCCGCTGCCCAGCGCGCAAGCCTTGCCCGGCGTCGGCAATCGTGCAGTCAGGCTTCAGCCCCTGCCGGGTGGCATCGAGTAGATGCACACCCCAGGTGTCGGCGTCGCGATGTTCCGCCATGGCCAGGAGATAGCAATAAGTCGATGCGGCATCGACGCCGGCCAGCACCGGCTTTGCGCCCTGAAAGATCTCATCGTGCAAGCCCACACGAATACCGGACAGGTCTTGGTCATGGTTGACGACCCCCGCTGCCGCGTGGCCAACTGGAGCATGTGATGAACGGTGCCGATGCTGATGGGCATGCCCAGCAGATCACGCAAGAACTCCACGACGCCGCGATACGAACTGCGGCAGATCAGAGGCAGCGCGACGACCACCTGGCGCAGCCATGTCTTGGTGACGGTCAACTGAAACAGCACTTCGTCTTCCGGCGCGCCAGATAAGAAAACATCATCCAATGCCGCACCGGCCTTGCGGGCTTGCTGGTAGACGAACTTGCGGCTCACGCCGTGCCGGGCCGACAAATCGCTGATCGTTGCCGACCGTGCCAACGCCCGAATGGCTAGGTCTTTGCGGTCACTCTCCGGCAGCATCGCTGCTACGCCAACGCGTCGAGACATATTCGCACCACACCCGAAAACGTCAGCCTGCCATCATCCGCTCAGTCAGCGTTAACCCGGCTTCGCGTGCGACCCTGATTTGAACCACGCCGGAAAAGTGCATCAATCTGAGCTCGCGAAAATACCGGGCTGCCTATCCCCCTGATCGGCCGCTCGAACCAGGATCGAGAGAACCTCTCCTTCCTGTGCTCGCAAGACGGGTTGTCCCGATCGACACACCGTGCACACTGTTCTCTAGCCTCGGCAGAACTGCTACCGACCTCGAAATTTTCCTGGTTCTGACTTCGTCTTTCGGATGATGCCGGTGCCCCAAAGCGGTGCCGCGGTCAAAGACAGAACCGGCTGCATCGGGGCACGCCCATTCATTCAACAGGGAGGACCGACGCCATCGCTGACATCGTCCTGATCAATCCTCGCTTCGTCGCCTCCTATTGGGGCATGAACTACGCGCTTCCCATGCTCGATGCGAAGTCCGTGTTGCCGGTGATCAACCTGCCCTTGCTGGCAGCTCTCACCCCAGTGGGTCACAACGTCACCCTGATCGACGAGAATGTTGACGAAATCGATTTCGACCGCTGTGCCCGAGCTGACATCGTCGGCATCACCGGCATGAATGTGCAGCGCGCCCGCATGACGAGATCCTCGATGAACTGAAAGAGCGGGGCGTCTTCACCGGCTCGGCGGCGCCTGGGTGACCTTCCAGAAGATTTCGGCACCGTTCCGATGTGATCTTTATTGGCGAAGCTGAGGAAACCTGGCCGCGCTTCCTCGCCGAATGGAGGAAGGCCGGCACAGCAGGCCTACGAACAGGCCGAGAAAACCGACATGGCCAACGTGCCGAAGCCGCGCTTCGATCTGCTGACGATGAGCCAGTACGTGTTCGGCAGCGTCCAGTTGTCGCGCGGTTGCCCCTTCACGTGCGAGTTCTGCGACATCATCGTGATTTTCGGCCGCCGCCCGCGCATCAAGACCGCTTCACAGGTCATCGCCGAACTCGAAGGCTGTCTTGCCGCCGGCAAGAAAAGCCTCTTTATCGTCGATGATAACTCGTCGGCAACAAAAAGGCGATGAAGGTCATCCTGCGCGAAATCATCGCTTGGCAGGAAGCACGACGCCGGCCAGCACGGACGTCTTCCCCTGGAAGATCTCATCATGCAAGCCCACTCGAACGCTGGACAGCTCTTCCGCATCGTTGACGATGACGGCGTTCCGAGTGGCGGCCTGAAGCTCGTTGTGGACGGTGCCCAAGCTGATCGAGATGCCCAAGAGATCACGCATGAATTCGACAACACCGCGATAGGAGCTGTGGCGGATCAGCGGCAACGCGACGATCACCTGGCGTAGCCATGTCTTGGTGACCGCCAGCTCGAACAGCACGTCGTCTGCGCCCGTCGCAGGCAGAAATGCATCATCCAACGCGACACGAGCCTTCTGCGTCTGCGCATACACAAACTTGCGGCTTACCCCTCGCCCGATTGCCAGATCGGTGATCGTCGCCGATCGGGCCAATGCCAGAATGGCCAGGTCCTTGCGCTCATTGACGGCCGTCTTGACCTTGATTCCGGCGGCGTGCAGCATCGGGTCGGGTGGGGGTTCGGAGAAAGCCCCTTCTTCGAGAAGAAGTAACTCGCCCCCTGCTCGCATTGCGGGGGGCTTTTTTTCTGCGCCGGGAAGTTTCATAGTCATCACAAACAGGGCCGCCAGCACGAGCAGCATGTCATGATCTTTAGGGCCTAGCTTCCGCCTTGGCATTACTACAAATCGTGAAGTCTCGGAAAAACCGCCCGGAATTGTCTAAATTCGTAGCCATGTAATAACGCGCTTGTGACTTGCACGCCGGGAGCCCAATCTGCTCGGGTTTTCCCATGTACTTCGAAGCAGTCCCGTATCGGAACTCACCGCCCGCCAATGCGAATCCGCGG
Organism: uncultured Alphaproteobacteria bacterium; assembly: GCA_963772355.1. Classification (GTDB taxonomy): domain Bacteria; phylum Pseudomonadota; class Alphaproteobacteria; order Acetobacterales; family Acetobacteraceae; genus Rhodopila. Next base: position 3,453 of record CAVYXX010000138.1, read on the forward strand.
GTTCTGTTGCAAAGCTTGAGCGTGGGTCGCGGGTCATCCTCGAGAGAATGAGATGACGTCTCAGGCGGCCACCTGGAACAGTCCAGCGATGAATGCCGCCTGAGCCCTTATGTCGTTGCCGCCGATGTTCCGAACCTGCCCTTTCCTGATCATCGCCATCGCCTCGTAGCCTGCCAGCGTTCGTCGGGCCGTCCAAAAGCCACCAAAGCCAAGTCCGGGGCCGGTTAATCGTTTTACCCGCCGGTGATCTTGCTCAACAATGTTGTTCAAGTATTTCACCTGCCGCAGCCGTGATCGGCGCCAGAGCTCACCGTCCTTTTTCATCTCCGCGGCGGCCTTCGGATAGGCCGCGTTCTTGTCCACGGTGATAGTGCGCGGGTTCACCGTATGAGGCTGCGCCAAGGCCTTGCGGAAGAACCGTTTCGCCGCATCAGCGTTACGCTTGGCCGACAGCAGGAAGTCGATCGTCTGGCCGCAGCTGTCGACGGCTCGATACAAATACATCCACCGTCCCTTGACCTTTACGTAGGTCTCATCCACCCGCCAGGAGCCGTTACTCACCCGCAGGTGGGGGCGGATCCGCTTCTCCAGTTCGGCCGCATAGGCCTGGATCCAGCGGGAGATGGTGGTGTGGTCCACCTCTACGCCGCGGTCCAGCAGCATGAGCTCGAGATCGCGGTAGCTGATCGGGAACATCAGATACCACCGGACCGCCCACAGGATCACCTCGGCAGTGAACTGCCGCCCTTTGAAGGGCCGATCCTGGCGTACCTGGATCGCTTGTCGACGTCGTGTCATCCCACCGCGTTTACCCGACCAGGTCGGCGGCGCAAAGCTGCAACAGAACCCAATCAGGTCGATACTCTCCGCCGCGGCGTCAGGGCCGGTTTCGGTCAATTGCAAAACCCACCCCATCGATGATCCCTCCGGGCCAGATACGGTCGGGTCAGTCATATTGCCGTTGGACCTATCTCCCCAACTTTGGACAGTCCCCCGGCCTTGGCCGCACCGGACGTTTTCTGGCAATCGAGCATTGGGGCGTCGAGCCAGATATGATCCTTCTCTCCAAAACGCTCTCCGGCGGCCATGTGCCCGTCGCAGCGGTGCTGGCTCGCAAATGGATACTCGAGAGGGTCTTCGATCGTATGGATCGCGCGGTTGTCCACTACTTGACATTCGCCAACAACGACCTCGCCATGGCCGCCGGGATTGCAACACTTGAGGTGATCGAATCGGAACGGCTAACTCAGAACGCGGCGCGAATGGGTGCGCGCCTACTCTCCGCGTTCCAGGCGATGGCCTCGGGCTTTGAGATAATCCGCGACGTTCGCGGCAAGGGTCTCATGATCGGAATGGAATTCGGGCGACCCCGATCGCTCAAACTTCAGGCGGCATGGAGTTTGCTGGAAGCCGTAAGTCCGGGGCTCTTCTGTCAACTAATCACCATGCCCCTCTGCAAACAGCATCGGATTCTGGCTCAAGTGGCGGGACACGCGAGCCATACGGTGAAACTCCTGCCCGCGCTTGTCATCTCCGGCGAAGATTGCAGCTGGATCGAAACCTCCTTCAAGGAGGTAATCGCCGATAGCCATCGTGTTCCCGGGGCCATGTGGTCACTTGGAAGGACGTTAATGGAGCATGCGCGGAAAGCATATGTCATGAAATCGGTCGATCACTAGCGGGTGCAAGTCGTTGGCAAAGCGCGGTTCAGGGTCGGCAGAGGCGTACGTTGATCGGTCAGTCCCAAAGTTCGCCATAGTTGGGGAACTTCTTAAGGATGGGATCGTAACGAGTGGGCTCGATTAAGGGAAGGATCCACTTCAGGACGGCATTGGCGGTCAGCGAAGTATGCCTGACATACAAATCGGTCGGATCCAGCAGGTGCCTGAGGTGCAATTTGGGATCGTAGTTCAGGCCGCTGCTGCATAGCCACTTATAGCCCTGCGATATTGCCCACGAAATCATATCTCGGACAGAATAGTGATAGAGATGCAACTCGAGCGCGACAGAATAGTCCAGCCCGATGTACTCCGCATAAATGGTATCACCCTCGATCATGCATAGGGTGAAGGCGACAATCTGTCCGTTTTGCCGCCAGAGGAAGAAACGGACTTTGTCAGGCATCACGCGTCCAAGACCGCTGAAAAACGACGCAGTCAGCTTCTCAAAATGGAGCTTCGACCGATTGTATACCTGGAGGTAAAGTGGATAGACATCGTCGATGACAGATGTGACATCGTCGATGACGCTCATTGCGATCGCGGGCGCCACGGCTGCAGCCGCGAACTTCTTTCGTAGTTTTCTGCGCGTCGCGCTATTCAGGGCCCTGGCCATGTAGGCGTCGAAGCTTGGATAATTAATGTTGAGACGGGTCATGGGGAGGCTGGGCACTCTGGTGAAGCCGCGGTGCAGAAAGCACTTCAATGGTTTCCGGAATCTTGCCTGAAACTCCTTTAAGACGATCAGTGGCGCCCTTAGATCACGTGCATGTGTCACAATGGCGGAGGCAAGGAGCTCAGCATTTGACCCGTGCGACAATTCGCCGCCGTCGAGGCGCCCCTCGCCGACAGCACATCCAACCATCAAGGTTCGCATCTTCAGGAACCGCGGCCACACGCGCCGGGCCGAATGGACAATTGCCCGGATCTTGGAAGTCACGCCGCCAAGAAGGTCTTGATCGAGAATGAAGAACGGCTGAATCGCCAGAACCTCGCCATCCCGGCCCTTGATAGCAAAATATCGGTAGTCGAATCCTTGTCGGATCGTGTCTTCGACTAGCTCATAGAAGCGATGATCCTTTCGGCCGCCAACGAAAGCGTTCCTGATCACAAACCCCGCACCGTCAGCCTACCCACTCTTCTGCCCAGCACGCCTGAAGATCTTGGCTGAATATCCTCCAGGATATCCTCGGTTGGAAGTACCACATTCGAAGATATACGAACGCGTCTAGGCTCCGCGGGCGTTGTAACCCTTGCCTTGCCCCGGATTCGCATGCTGCAGTCACGGGGAGGATGGGAATGGCAACGCGTGAGACGGCATTTAGCTTTCGCCACTTTGGCAGCGTGCTCGTTGATATGCGCAACAACTGCCGTCGGTGCTAAGCCGTCACACTACTACAGCAGGGCCGAAGTCGACCGTTTGATCGATCAACTCCGGAGTGAGTTGCTGTCTAAAATTCCTCCGAGGCTCGAGCCACCAGCCGCGCCACCTGCCCCGCCACAGGGATATTCACAGGCCGAGGTGGACGACGTTTTGACGAAGCTTCGGTCTGACATTGAAAAGAACGCCGTCACAAAGCAGGATATCGCCAAAGCGACCCAGTCATTTGTCACCAGCCAGCAGCTTGATTATGCGATAGATGAGGCGACGAAGACGGCTGAATTACGCGAGAAGGCCATCGACAACAAGATTCCCAACTTCCCGGCTTGGATATCTCCCTGTTGTCGCTTGCAGCCCTAATTTGCGCGATAGTTATCTCGCCCTGGAACCGCCCGCGCCTCTTCCTGCGCTGACCAGCTCCTACGTGCAGTCTATGATGGTGTATGCGAAGTCTGCGACAAACGCCGTGGCGTGCGGTGGAGAAAGTCCGGGCTCGCCCTGCATTTGAGGCATCCGGATGATCGGGATACCTCGATTTCGGCTTCGTCGGTCGAGCCCGGCTCCTACGAAGGCGTAACGGGGCAATTTGACAAGTCGCAATGTGGGCATACGGCGTCAACACTGTGCACGTTGACATAATCTCTTGCGGTCGGCGGATCGGCCATCAGCGCTTCGGGCTGTTAGTGGGCGTTGCCTTGGTGTTTCTGTCGGCATCGACCCGCTGAGAGACCCGCCGCTGGTTCCAGAGCTTCGGTTGCGGCTGCCTTGCCTTGGATGACGTATGCGGTAAGTGCCCGAGCCACAAAAACTGTCAGCGGTTGCCCCACTCCTCCGCGCCGGGATTGCCGGAGTGCTCTGATCCTTTAGCGGCTGGAGGAAGGAGAAACCAAAGTCGTCGTGCCGGTCTTCGGCTGAGGTGCGATCGCGTAAGGTCCGGATCGAATTGGAGCGCGAGGCGGTTCACGCCTCGCAGTGGGCTGCGCTAGGGGCGATTGCGGGCAAGCTCGGGTGCACGGCGGGCCGTTGCGAGGCTGGGTCGCCAGCCGGGGCGCCATGGGCGTCTACGAGCCGGTCCGACAATCGCCGGGCGGAAGCGGCTCCAGGTGCTGGAAGCGCGAGAACCGCGAACTGCGCCAGACCGACGAGGTTCTGCGCAAGGCGTCGGCGTATTTTCGATGGCGGAGCTCGACCGCCGGTCCAAAACATGATCGCGTTCATGGACGGTCATCGTGCTGCTTACGGGGTCGAGGATCTGCCGGGTTCTACCGTCGCCCGAGCCCCTACCATGCGGATACCGCAAAGCGCGCCGAACCCACCAAATTGTCCGCTCCGGGCACAGCGCGATGCGGCCGTGCGGACCGACATCGACCGGGTGTGGCATACCAGCTCCAGGTACCCCGGTGTACCGCAAGGTCTGGCGTCAGCTTCAGCGCAGGCCATCGCAGCTCCCCGCTGCCAAGTCTAGCACGGCTGATGCAGCATTCCGCTCAGCTGGCGCGTTGCGCGGCAGGCACATCGGGGACCCGCACAGCGCTCTCGTGTCCCTCGCCCGGATTGCAGAACTCGGCGGCAAATCGCCAATCGAGCGGAAGGCAATGAAACGCACCGTCTCCTCGCGTCGGTGCCCGCGCAGGACCTTGCGCACGGCACTGGTCAGGTTGTCGTACCGCAGCCGCCGAAATAGGCAGCGGCGTGCTCGTGCGCCTCCAGGAACGCCTGCTGCGTCGCGTGCAGGTAGGCACGGTGGAACGCCGCCCCGCTGGCCATCGAGCGCATCGCGAACACCTGCACCTTGGTTCGTTCCCCGCCGAGGTCGGCCATCCGCCGGCATGCCCGTACCGGTGTCAGAAATCCCTATCACCACATAGTCGCCGGGGGCTACCTCGTCTTGACGTGAAGTATAGGCTTCGTCGAGATGAACGTTCGTTGTTTCGAGGGTCAGACGGCCGCCCTCGAGCATCGCGTCGCGCGCATTGATTGCCAGGTTGAGAATAGCGTTCTCGAGCTGATTGGCGTCGGTGAAGGCAGTCCACAGCTCGGCGGCCAGCCCGCACTCTAATTCGATGTGCTCGCCCAGAGTGCGACGAAGCAGGTCTTCGATACTGGCAACCAGGCGGTTGGTGTCGTTGGGCCTAATATCCAGCGATTGTCGCCGGGCAATTCCTCTTCAAAAGAGGAGATGCTGGATCAAGAGCCCTCGACTTGAGTGGCGGTGGAGGATGTCCGGGCTTGGTGCATGGATCGGCTGCGCGAGGAGTTACGGAAGAGTTTCCGCTCGTGGATGGCCGAGCTGGGTGCAGTCCCTGCGACGGAGCGTGAGCAGATAGATGTTATTCCGGACGCTGCGTAGTCACTGATTAACGTCGCGCCGTCCTTCGGGCGCTGCTTGCCACCATTGCAGCCGCACCCCAGCCCCCGCCGCAGTTGAGATTTTAGATCGACGACCCCGCCCATTCCTCCGCCGCCGCATACAGCAACGTAGCGCGGACCCGGTCGAGAAACAGGCGATCGGCTACCCCGGGAGGCACCGCGATCCAGTCAGGAGGTGGCACGTCGGCGTCCTTATAGCCCATGCACGCTGGCGCTCCGAGGGCCAAGGACAGCAGGAACACCGACGCACGCATACGTGGCCTCCCCATTATTTCAGCAGCCCCGCCGCCGTTCGCCGCGACGAACTCGACGCCGGCGGTGCAGCCGCTGTCACGGAATGTCGGGCGAGAGTCATGCTCGGCGACGACCCGCATATGTCCGTCCTGGCAATCTCTTGATCTGATACGTCGGGGCGTGCCCAGTGTCAGACACCGGCAGAAGCCGCCCCTGGCCGTAATGCGAGGGTCACAGACCTCGGCTACAGCGCCGGGGGCGCCAGGCTCCGCGGATTACCGCAAAGATCGCAAATGGTGACCGAGTGGGCGCGCTGGGGGCCCCTGTAGACAGGCATCCAGCCGCGATCTTTGCACCGTGGGCAAGGCCAGAGAGCTGCCGATTTCCTCCGACTTATTTGCTGCATGCGATTATGAATCGCTTTCCAGTCGTTGGCGATTGGTTCCGCCATTTGAGTGTCCCTCCCTCAAGACTCCCCTCATAACTACACAGCGCCACTACACGAGGCCCAGAGTTCGAGAGAACAGCGGCTGCTGGTCGAGCAGTCGGGTAAACGCCAGCATCAGCGGCTGTAACCAACGCTCGGGCATCGTAGGGATCAGGTCGTAGACCATACAGCCCTGTCGAAACAGCGAGTGCTCCCTCCGCTTCGACGTGTTGGTTTCTTCAGCATCCTGTCGTAGCCAACCGCCTCACTTGCGGCCCCCAGTAGTGTCAACAGGACGACCGCGAGCCCGTTGATCAGCCACAGCCGGTCACGCCGCTCCGGGGTGCTCACGTGCACCGATCCCATACCCATGCCGAAGCGGAGGTCCTTGGTATCTCGCAGACTAGACTCGATGCCCCAGCGACTGCCGTAATAGCCAGTCAGGTCCTTGGCCGTCGCCTCGGTGCTGGAGGCCGCCAGGCACCAGGCCTGCTTCATCTCAGGGTCGCGCACGCAGACCACGGTGCCGACCGGGTAGCGATCCGCCGTCACCATGGCCCCGCGAAGCACGCGCGCCCGCCCGCTTGGACTAACCCAGGCCGCGGCGGAGCGGGTGACGCCGCTGGCAGCCGTCACTTTGATATTGCCACGGAAGCGGATGACTGTACTCGAAGTGCAACTCCCCGGTCAGCAGCCGGTAAAGATTCTGATCGCCGAAGCCTCGATCGGCGACGATGCAGACGCCAACCCCCGCCGGCACGATCTCGGCCAGGCGGACCAACACGCGGCGTTCGTAGAGGCTGCGCCGGTCCTTGAGTTCAGCCTTGTTGACCGTCAGCCAGACCAACGGCGTGGCGCGGCCGTGCTCGGTGATCAAGGAAAGCATGATGGTGGCTTGGTTATCAGCGTCGAAGTCGGTCCAGTCCATGGCCACCAACAGCGAGGTGCGGGCGCCGATCACGAACGGCAGCCAGAGCGCCAGGATCTGATCGACATCAATGCCCGGGTTGGACAGCATCCGATCAACCTGTTTGACCGCGTGCCGGGCATTCAGGCCGCGCGCCATCGCCAGGCCATGGCCAATCGTGCAGACCGCCAACGAGGCCGTGTGCATCACTCCCAGCGTGGCATCGGCGAGCGAGGCGATGCGTTTGGCGTGCAGGCCCCGCCCCAGCATCTCGTCCAGCAACTGATGCACCTGCTGATGGGAGAATGTCTTGCACGCACTCATGAACGGCTCCGCGAATTGAAGGAGACTTCAGCCTGAAGGCGCACATCATGCCGGGGAATCCCGCTCAGCCAGAAAGCAACAAACGAACCCGGCGAGGGCCACCAGGATTTGTTTCCACAAGGGTTTGGCCTTTCCTGATTTTTTACTTACGCCAGGCCGAAAGTCCGCAAAATGAGGGGATGACTAAGTGTCCCTCCCGGATTTGCCGCCTTCTTTCAGCGCCGAAGGCGGCTATCAGTTGCGGACGCGCTTGCCAAGGCCGGGCGGCAGGATTGACACGCCGGAATTGAACGGTTTCCGGTACGCTGGCCGGCTACAGTTGTCGTCCTAACCCCTTGATTTATGCTCCTTCCAAATTTGGAACCCCCCGCCGCTAATGGCTACGGCAGTCGCACAAGTACAAATCGATTCCTGCATGACCCAATCTGTGATTTCGTGTCAGCGGGCGGTGGCGGGAACTCGATTCGCATGGTTCAAGAAGATCTTGGCGGCTTCGGTGATGCGCGTTTACGGCGCGTTGGCGCGCGTCTGCTGGAAGCAATGGGCGAGCAACCGACGACCTGCGTGCATGCCTTGGCGAAAGACCGCAACGAAGCGCTTTGTTTTGGTCGCTTCCTTGATCACAGCTCGGTCAGCCATGGCGAGATGCTGACCGCCACGGGGCGCTTCACCGGCCGGCGGGCGGCTGGACGGCACGTGCTGGCGATCCAGGACACCACCGAGTTCAACTTCCCTGGTCACGTTGCCAGCAAAAGCGGCTTCGGACGTTCCGGCAATGACCGCGACCTTGGTCTGTTCTGCACCCGACCATCGCTGTCGACGCCGTCCGAGGCGGCATGATCGGCCTTGTGGGCGCGCGGGTTCTCAACCGCACCGGGGACAAGATCGATGCCTCCAAGCCGCGGGCGATCGAGGACAAAGAGTCCTATCGTTGGTGGCAATCGCCAAGGTGCGGGAGGAGGACGCCGCCTCACCGCAGACGGTCAGGCCCACTGACGATCACTCAGCCTCGACATCTGCGGGCGAACGCCGCCAACTGACCGTGATGTTCTGCGACCTGGTGGGCTCGACGGCGCTGAGTGAAAAACTCGACCCCGAGGAACTGCGGAGCCTCTTGCACGCATATCGAACCCTCT
>CAVYXX010000139.1:0-30360 GCA_963772355.1 uncultured Alphaproteobacteria bacterium
CGAAGTTAGGAAGCAAGTTCTGCGCCCTCTTCGACGCAGTGACACGAGTGATGGCGCAAACACCGCGCAGCAGTTCGCTGGTGGAAATTTTCAATTCGCGACTGCGCAATTACTTCACGCTGCGCCGTCATCTGGGTAGGTAGTACTTGGACCTGCTACAATTCTTCTTGAACCACCGTCGTTTCATACGCAGTCAACGCGCGGAGCGAACCGGACACAGCCCGCGGGAATTATTGACCGACGAAAGCCATCCGCACTGGTTGACGTTGTTGGGCCTCGGCGCGCTTCAACCCCAGCAAGCGTGATCTGGGGAGGCCGGCCGGCCTCCCGCACACGACAACCCGCCGATCGAAATCCGGCTTCAAAACCCGGCCGTTCCGACGCGTCCGTGTTACCCAAAAATCGCCGATTTTGAACCACGCCGCTTTGTGGTGCGGCACCACGGGCACGCACCACGAACGTCCGCACTTCTGCAATTCGAATGCTTCCAATTCGACGGCCCGTCCTGCCGCCGCGGAGACTGAGGGCAGACACAACCGTCTCCCCTCGATCTGAATGCTTCCAACTCTCCCGGTGCCGAATGTCCCGTCCCTTGACCCATCTCCGCCGAGCACGCAGCATCCCGGCGCGGATCACAGCGTGGCATAGGGTCCGCAACACAATATATCCAGGCACTGCTGTCCGGTTAACTCAGGGACGACCGCTCTGAACGCCAGGAGTTATGCGGGTTTCAGCGCAAAAACCGATGTCCACGATTTGAAAATCGGAGCATGCTTCCGGGGTTCTCCTTGGAGTCTCCGATGAACACCGGCAAAACGCTTTTCGCCCAATTGATCGATTTCCTCCCGTGGAAGACCTTTGGGCGGATCGTTGCGCGATATGATGGCGACAGCCGGGTGCGCACCCTCAGTTGCAGCGAGCAATATCGGGCGATGCGTGGCCGATGACGGCGGGTAAAGCGCCACCTCCGCAGCACCGTCTCCGACAACCCATCGGCGGCCGCGGCGTCCAGCCCTGCCGGCGCCGCTCGATCCAGATACGCCCGCACCGTCGAGCGCGCCAGCTTCGCGCCTGCCGATATGGCACTCGAATTCGGCCCTAACTCCGCACGCAACCGTAACACTTCCCTGATCCGCCGCATCTCCGCCCTCGGTCTCGGCACTACTGCTACCCCGCCAAAAAGGGCGGAACAGTAGTCGCGATTACTTCGATGTCAGCGGCGGCTTCCTCCACCAGCAGACTGGCGAATTCGCCGGCCTCAGGTGGCGGTTTCGACCGGCCTCAGGTGGCGATTACAATCGGCCTCGAGTGGCGATTACCTCCGGCCCGTGCAATGTACGCGTGGCGATCGTCAAAAAGCGGCTCCGTCTGGACGCGTCGCTCTACCCATTAATGCAGGTCCTTTCGGTGACAATATTCGAAAAAGTCCCGATCCAGACTGCATTATCGTCGGAGACATCTAAATGCGATACTGTAACAGAAAATAACCAATTAAATCTATTTGGCTTTTAACCGGACGCTAGTGATATCCAGGAAGAGAACTCGCCCCCTGCCGTGGTAGCCGGGGGCTTTTTCTGGCCCTCGAAACTCTCGGCCTTCTATTCGGAAAGCCGAAAGTTTGATGGCGCTCGCTCACGGATGCTCTAGGAATACAGCGTCATAGCCCGGTGCCATTTCAGACAACGTAAAAGCCGAAAGTCTGGAATGCGGTCTCGGTGCGTTGGCTTGATCCTGGTCCGGATGTCGGGCAGCGTCAGTGGGAGGGCGCCGAGAAAGCCCCCCTACGAAGGAACTTGCCCCCAGCGTCGTCGCATCACCCCGGGGGCCTTTCTCGAGCAACCACCTGATAGTCTATCTTGTGCCCTATATGTCGCTAACTTGCTGTTATATCCTGATATTATCCCAACATACTCCAGGCGTAAGTGTCGGTTGGGGTAACACCAGGGTAACGCTGCCGCGCCGCAGAGCATTGAGGCAAGGGTGAAGCCAAGGATGCAACCTACATAGAGTGGCTTACGACCATAGCGGGCCGCCAGCCAGCCGACGGGTGCGGTCATGATAGCCGATGCGGTGATGTAGGAGGTCAGGACCCAGGTGATTTCGTCGAAGCTAGAGGAAAAACTTCCCTGCATGTAAGGCAGCGCCACGTTCGCTATCGTCTGGTCGAGCAACTGCAACACGGTGGCGCCGATCGCACACGCCGTGATCATCGCCCTATGGGGGGCGTCGTTGTCGACGGTTTCTCCCGGCATGTTGGCGACCTTTTCGTCGTCCATTTTGCAACCGGCAACATGCAAACTCGATCCATCCACCGTCAAATGCGGCGGAGAGCAAGCCGTGGTGGTGTCGATGTCTTGCTGGTGCAGGAAGCGATCAAGCTTGGCAGCGAGCAACTCCTGCAGGCCGCTAATGAGGTCGATGAGCGATCGCCCCAGCCGGTCCACCGACCAGGCCATGACCAATATCAAACCGCTTCCGTTGCTGCGGCGCCCCCTTCAGCATGGCGTCAAAGCCTGGGCGGCCATCTTGGCCCTTAGCGCCGCTGATGAGCATGGCAGACCACATTAGCTATCGGACCGTCCGCCTGCCGCAAGTTGGCAGGTTAGCCTGTCGCGGCCCGGAGGGCCCCAAATCGCTCGCACAACACGGCTCAAAGCGCACCTAAGTCTCGAAAAGCCCGCCCTCAAAGTCGAGCAAAGCGCTCACCTTCGTGGTCACTAGTTCTTGTACCACGATGATTGGACCTCATGCGACAAGCGAGACTACGGTAGTAGGCTTGCTACAGTCTTTGCTAGCGGGGGGAACGAGCTTTGATGCTCCACCTACTCGTTGGCGCTGTATCGGCGTCAGCGCAACAAATCGACCGGTTTGATCACCCGGCTGCGGCACCATTCCTGTCGCCCTAACGTTTTTTCAACGCGTGGCGGCCTTGACCCGGCGCCATTCGCGCGCGGCTCTCGTCGCGGTTGCCTCTGTTGCCATGCTGTTCAGCAGCCTGTGCCTGTTCACGGTCGATGCGGCCCAGTATGCGGTCGTCACAGAGTTCGGTAAGCCGGTCCAGGTCGTTACCGAGCCGGGGTTGAGCAGCCCCGTACCAAAGCGTCTACACATTCGATCGCCGCCTGTTCGTATATGGGCGCCCGGCCAGCGAATTCCTGTCGCTCGAGAAAACTCCCATCGTTGCTTCGAGCACGATCATCTGGCTTCGAGCACGATCATCTGGCGCATCGCCGACCCGCGAAGGTTCCTCGAGACGGTCTTCGATCGCGTAGGGGCGGAGTTGCGGCTCGGCGACATCCTGTTCGCCGCCCTCGGCGCGGCCATCGGGCAAAGTCCCTTGACCACCTTCGTCACACTCGATCCCGCTGCGTACCACGCTGATGCCGTGCTCGCCGAGGTTACCCAAAAGTGCCGCGAGGCTGGGCTCAGGGACTATGGCATCGCGGTCGTCGACGTGCAGCTGCAGAATGTGGATTTTCCTAAGCAGAACCGCGACCGCGTCTACGCGCGAATGAGCTCGGAGCGCGGAAGCATCAGCATGCGTTACCGCTCGGAGGGCGAGGAGGTCGGGCTCAACATCCGCGCGGTATCTTGACACTAGCTAGCCGTCTCGACTGGCGGCTTTGTCCGAGCCTCAACGGTGATGACGAAGATGGCTGCCGACTTCGTTCAGGAAATGCGCACACTCGTTCCCAAAGCCATCCTCGATGCTGGTGGTCGATTGGAAGCGCAAATCGCGGAAGTCGTGGAACCCCACATCTGGGGGTGTCCGCAACCGTGTAATCGCATCCTCCTGCACGGACTGGGCTTTCTCAGTCAGCATGCGGCCCCGGCATGAGATCGGGGGCCGTGTGATCTAGCCCCGAAGTCGATCGCATCGAAGAATGCGACAGTGGGCAGCGTCGATCCGTTCCGGATGGGTGGCGGGGAATTAGCTCCGTTTTCGGGGTCTGGCTTCTTACGGCGCCTACGGAATATCTCATAATTCAAGCCCGGCTCATAGCAGCGTCATGGCGGCGGTCGAGCACGACATCCGCTGCGGAAACTGGTAAAGCTCGCCGGCGCATCGGGAGCCAAGCGAATGTCTCGCGTAATCAAGATGTCCACGCCAAAAGGGAAGCCGGCCAGCCTGCCCAAGACGGCAGCGCTGACCAAGGCGCAGGCTAAACACAAGGCATGGCTAAAGGCGCATGGGATCAAGGTGACCAAGAATACGCTTCGCACCTGACGCCCGACCAGCCGATCGCGTTCACCTGGGACCAATGATCGCCCGTTTATACTCACCGCAGCAGCGGTTCTTGCCTCTCGGGGTAGGGATCAAAGCGGACCCCCGGCCCGAGCCGATGCCTGTCCTCCCGATGGCGTCTCGATCGACTGGCACGTTCCTACGGCATCCTCGTTGAGAGGGGCCGGACACCTGAGAGGAGTATCCTTCAGTTCCCGTGAGCACGAATATCAGGCGTCTGACCTACGATGAGACATCCTTGATCAACCCTTGTCGGCGTCTGTCCAGGGTGATTTTTGACCGGAGCCGCATTGCGGTAGTCCCAATACGTGAAATAATGCGCTCCTGGCGTCGCGACGGCACGTTTCTCCAGCGGCCGAAACGAACCGATGTTGATCTTGCCTAACTGCGGAACAAGGTTGATGTCGGTGCCGCCGCCGAGTGTGTGCGGGATTACATGTCCTCGATGATACAGCTTACCAGCGCTCAGCGGAAACCCAGCCATACGAGTTTTGTCCCGGCCACCACCATGACGACCTTGACTGATCGCCCAGGCTGCGACGAGGCGCTGCGCTGGGATGTCAAACAGATACGAGCAGTCGGAAACATCAGTCTCGACCACATGGTTCTGCGGCGTATAGTCGTCATAATCATCCAGCCAAATCTCTACGAGCTTAGGGATAGCCTGTGATGGCCGATACCGCACCAGCCAATCTAAAACAGCATAATTTGGCGTGCGGATCACTTCCCCCTTTTGTCGTAGCAAACTAGGGTCCTAAAAAGCACTATGAGCAACCCCCGTTCATCCGCGTCCGAGCAAATCTTGCTGGCGACACGTATCAACTCCCCACTCGAATGGGACGGTGCTGTATTGCGTCCTGCCGAATTCAACTCGTCCGAAATGGCTCTCCGGTCGGCTGAGGTCGCTCCGCGCGGTCTCCCGGGGAAATGCGGCTCGCGCTGGGGATTGCCACGAGTTCCGCCAGATGATCGCGGAAACTGTTGGAATCGAAATGGGTCGCCCGCGATCCATCAACGCCCTTCAAGTACCACTAAGACAGGCAAACCAGCGGAATTACTTTACACTAAGACAGGCAAACCAGCGGAATTACTTTGACCAACGTTTTGACCAACATGAAGCTCTAACCGACACAAGGCATAGCCTTTCAAGCACTCAGCAATCGCCTACGGAATATCTCATCCCCGCCGTCAGTCGCCGCCTTCGGTTGGGGAAGATGGAGCCAGGGCGTGGCGGTACGGTGCGGCGATTTGCTTTGGCGTTGAACCAGTGGCGCCAATGAGCGGGCAATCGCGGCGAACCTTGGCGTTTGTTCAAATTGGCGGTCGCGGACAACCAGCTCGCTGAAAATAACCTCAAGGTTACTACAAACTGCGAATTTTGAGGCAAAAGCGACAGTGTGTCGCTTTTAAATCCCGCTAATCTACAGCGACATTCCGCGTGCTTCAAACCGTCCTAGCCAAGCCATTTGCCGAACGGCCGATGGATGATAAGGGTGTAAATAAAAAGTAGATCTTTTTCAGAGCAAGCTTAAATGGAAGTCAATGGATAGTGACTCACGAGTTAAGCTTTTAGCACAGTCGCTGGCAAAATCAAAATGTCGTCCAAGGTATATGTGCCCCGCTTGATGTGTTTAAATGTGTAGTCAGCCAAATTTTTCCTAACATCGGTAACCGGTCTCAAATCTACGATGCGGACCAATCCTCGGTTGCCCAAATATAAATTTTGCTTTTCTATTATGTGCTGATCGAGGGGAATTTTTAGTCGCGATATCGGTGGCTCACCAAGAAGGAAATGGTAATGCATCCCCTCATTTGGGGCCAAGTCAGCAAACCGCGACGAGGGCCTGCGTTTAAAGACCGGGCTATCAGGGGCGCCTATCAAAATTGGCAATTCTGAGCGTGGCACATTTTACCGAATTGAATATTGTTGGCGATGTATGAAGCATTTATCGCTTTACAAAATCGACCTATAAGTCATTAGTTTACATAGGTTTATTGACCTGGACAACGAATGCCAAACCTCTATTCCCACCGGGTGGCTAAACAACTTAAAAAGGCGGTCTTCAGGGGGTTATTTGATATAGTGAATGCGTAGCAAAGACGGCACTTCCGCTTAGCGTCGCTATTCACATTGTGTAGTAAATTAGCTATTTGTGCCCACTGATTTACCGGTTTCCAATTCGTGGGGTAATTTCAAAATATATTAATCAAATCAATGGATTGCGCCACTTCGCGCAGCTTTTATCGCATTGATTCCATTGCCATTTTTAAAAATGAGGTGATGGCTGAGGGTACCGGTCAAATATATGCAATTCAATACAGGTGGGACAAAACGTCGTGTCAGCCGTGTCAGTTGGGTGTCATTTGCCCGAATTCAGGCGCTTAATCGATCGAGGGTTTTATAATGGTGGAAGGTAACTGCGCGATAATAAAACGAGGAAATATTGAAGATGAGCAAACCGGCGAGGCGTACGAGGTGTTCGAGTTTAAGACGGTAAGTGGGAAAGCGCGCCAGGTCCGCATTCCCCGGGCAAACTCACGGAATGCGTGCCACATCTATAGGGAATTGCTTCGGCATAACGCTGGGTTCTGTCGCAAATTTTTTGGGTAGCTGTGGCTTGGCATAAGATCGCCGGCGACGGCCTCATGGGATGACGGGCGATGATCGAGTTCAAGGGCAGTCACTTCGAGCGGGAGGTGATCCTGTGGGGGGTGCGATGGTACGTGGCGTATCCGATCAGTTATCGTCAGCTTGAGGAAATGATGGCGGAGCACGGCGTCGAGGTGGACCACTCAACGCTGAATCGGTGGGTGCTCAAGTATGTCCCGCTGCTGGACCAGGAATTTCGCGCGCGCAAACTTCCGGTCGGGTCCAGTTGGCGAATGGACGAGACCTATGTCCGGGTCAAGGGCGCTTGGAAGTATCTGTATCGTGCGGTCGACAAGACCGGCGCCACAGTGGACTTCCTGTTAACGGCCAAACGGGATCGCAAGGCGGCGCTACGGTTCTTACGCAAGGCGATCGGGCGAATGGAACGCCGGAGAAGATCACGATCGACAAGAGCGGCGCCAACACGGCGGCGATCGAAAGCTACAACGACGGAACATAAGGCTGGCATCGAGATCCGTCAGATGAAATACCTCAACAACATCGTTGAACAAGATCATCGAGCCATCAAACGACTGGTGCGGCCGATGTTGGGGTTCAAGTCGTTCCGATCAGCTCGCGTGACGCTTGCGGGCATCGAACTGATGCACATGATCCGGAAGGGCCAGTTGCGCACGAAAGGCAAATTGCGTCCGGCGCAGGCGTTCTATTCGCTAGCGGCATAAAGTAATCTCAGCTTCTCGAACCGATGTCGGCCGCTTGAGAAATTTGCGACAGAACCAATGGAACTATACCATCGCCCCGAGGTGGCCGGACGGATGACGCGGTTATCCGGGCTCAAACCCTAAAGTAGACAGTTGGCGAACCCATAGTAAGTCGAATTCAGCGGGTCGTGACCAGGCGGTTGGCCTCGTCCGCCGTGAGGTGACCGGTCGCGGCAGCCTTGATGTCGCGCTGGAAGCGGCGAATCGCTGTGCGGGTTCCTGGCCCGAAGATGCCGTCCACAGGCCCTTTGTAATAACTCAGGCCACTTAGAGCTTCCTGGATCTGCTGCCGGTTTGCTTCGGACATGCCGGCCTCAGCCGGCATTTGCGTCGGTGAGGGGGATGTTGGTGTCGCCGCCGTCGGTGCTGCCGATGCTGTTGGCGCGGGCTGTGGGACCGGGGCCGGCGATGCTACCGTCAGCGTGGGCTCCGGCGCTGGCATCGGTGTGGGCTCCGGCACTGGTGTTGTCGGCTGCGCGGGCTCACCGATGGGGTGGAGGTTTGCGGAGCAACCGGTTGCTCCCTCTCACTGAGGCGCCAGTAGCCCTCTGTGGTAGGCTACGCCCGCAACCAACAATATCCCGACCGATAGCGCCGCCAACCAGGTCCTTGTCCTCATCGCGCCCGCCTCTTCTGCCGCCCGACACAGTCATCACACAGGTATCAAAAGCGGAGTGACAAAGCCGCCATGTGGGCTGCAGCCGGCTCACAACCGCGACAGACCTCGGTCTGGACGGGCGACAGGGCGTGGTTCAAAATCGGCGATTTTTGGGTAACACGGACGCGTCGGAACGGCCGGGTTTTGAAGCCGGATTTCGATCGGCGGGTTGTCGTGTGCGGGAGGCCGGCCGGCCTCCCCAGATCACGCTTGCTGGGGTTGAAGCGCGCCGAGGCCCAACAACGTCAACCAGTGCGGATGGCTTTCGTCGGTCAATAATTCCCGCGGGCTGTGTCCGGTTCGCTCCGCGCGTTGACTGCGTATGAAACGACGGTGGTTCAAGAAGAATTGTAGCAGGTCCAAATACGACCCACCCAGATGACGGCGCAGCGTGAAGTAATTGCGCAGTCGCGAATTGAGATTCTCCACCAGCGAACTGCTGCGCGGTGTTTGCGCCATCACTCGTGTCACTGCGTCGAAGAGGGCGCAGAACTTGCTTCCTAACTTCGTGCGAAGCTGATTCCACCCTTGCCAGTATGCCGCCGAAGTCGTCGGCAGCCGGTGCAGAACGCAGGCTTCCCGAACAAGCGAAACGGAAAGCTCCTGCGCTCGCGCGACGGCAATCAGTTTGTCGTCAAGAACACCGGCGAAGGCGAGCAGATCGTCGCGTTGGTTCTGCAGCGCGATGCGCACCGGGCGAATGCGCCGTTCATCTTCGGGCTCGCGTCGCACCAATTCCGTGACGATGAAATCGAACAGCATTTGGCGTGTCGCCAGGACCGGACCGGCCACCGCCAGAACGTCGCGGCTCAACCACTGCGTGAGCGTTCGCACGTCGCGAGCCAGCCGGCAGGCCCGAGCCTCGGTCTGCCGCGCCAGTTCCAATTGAATGACAAGCCCATCCGGGCCGGGCTGGCTGGCGCGATCGATCTTGATCTCCAACTTCTTGCGACGCGTTGTCACACCCTGGGCGAGTTGTGACAGCGTGTTGGCAAGACCTTCGTATTGATGCTGGATGTGAAAGACATCGCCATGGCATGGCGTATCGTCCCAGGCGGCTTTCTGCCCGGCACGCAGGCCTTGCCCGGCGTCGGCGATTGTATGGTCCGGCTTTAATCCCCGCTTGGTGGCGTCCAGCAGATGCATGCCCCAGGTGTCGGCGTCCCGGTGTTCCGCCGCCACCAGTAAATAGCAGTAAGCCGAGGCAGCATCGACGCCGGCCAGCACGGGCGTCTTCCCCTGGAAGATCTCATCATGCAAGCCCACTCGAACGCTGGACAGGTCTTCGGCATCGTTGACGATGACGGCGTTCCGAGTGGCGGCCTGAAGCTCGTTGTGGACGGTGCCCAAGCTGATCGAGATGCCCAAGAGATCACGCATGAATTCGACAACACCGCGATAGGAGCTGTGGCAGATCAGCGGCAACGCGACGATCACCTGGCGTAGCCATGTCTTGGTAACCGCCAGCTCAAACAGCACGTCGTCTGCGCCCGCAGGCAGAAATGCATCATCCAACGCGACACGAGCCTTCTGCGTCTGCGCGTACACAAACTTGCGGCTCACCCCGCGCCCGATTGCCAGATCGGTGATCGTCGCCGATCGGGCCAATGCCAGAATGGCCAGGTCCTTGCGCTCATTGTCTGGCAGCCTTGCCGCCGCGCCAACGATTTGATCCATGCCCGTGCCACCCCCCACAAATCAGGGTGCCGTCATCTGCCCTGGCGGCGTCAACCCGCCTCGGCGTGTAACCCTCCTTTGAACCACGCCCAGATATGTCCTTAATGCCGCGAAGATTACAACAATTGCGCCGAGGATCAGCACCGGAGTTGAGGCCTTCAGCGTAGCGAGCCAACGTGGCTCTTTCTCCTGATCGGTTTGTTCTCCCACAACCAGTCTCCATGACTTGAGGAGGTTCCAATTATCCCCTGATTTGGCTCACTTATCCCCTCATTTCAAATGACCTCGAAAAGTCCGCTGAACGAACGGCATTTTGATACGGTCTCGGCGAAGCGGGCCATAAGGGGGAATAGTCTTTGATCTGGCATGGTTGGGATCAGTTCGTAGAGCATGCAGCCTTGCCTGAACAACGAGTGAGTGCGGATCTTCGACGTGTTGGACTTAAGTAATCGATCCATACCGAGGCTTTCGCCGGCGGCGCCGAGCATTGTGAGCAGCACCATTGCGAATGCGTTGATGAGCAGCAACCGGTCGCGCCGGGTTGGTTCGCCAATGCGCGTGGCACCAAGCCCCATGCCGAACCGCAGATCCTTGGTATCGCGGAAGTTAGGCTCGATGGTCCAACGTTTGGCGTAATAGTTGACCTGCATTGCGGTCGAGGCCTCGGCATTGCTGACCGCAAGACACCAAGGCTCCTTCATGGCTTTTGCGTGGACACAGACCACCGCACCGACCTTATAGGCGTGCGATGCGGTGACCTGCGCACCGCGCAGCTTGCGTGCCCGGCCCGACTTGCCCACCCAGTCGGCGGCCGGACGCGTCTCGCCGTCGGCATCGGTGACGTGAATATTGCCGCGAAATCGGATGACGTAGCCAAATCCCAGATCATCGAGGAACTTGAATAGCTTGTGATCGCCAAAACCGCGATCGGCGAGGACCGTGACGGCACAATCTGGCGGCACAAGTTGCTTCAGTCGCAGCAGGCAGGCGTCCTCAAAATCGTTGCGCTGGTCTGTAAGTTCCTCTTTCCAGACGGTCACCCACAGCAGTGGCGTGGCACGGCCATGTCCGGTCACCAGGTTGAGCGCGAGCGTTGCCTGGCCATCGCCATCGAACTCGGTCCAGTCCACAGCGACAACGATTTCCTTCCGCGTGCCGATCAGATGCGGCACCCACCGGGCGAAGCTGTCCCAGACATCGATGTTCTGATTGCTGAGCAACCGATCGACCTGTTTGATCGCGTGCTTGGTCACCAGACCGCGCGCCTGCGCCAGCGCCTGCCCAATCACCGCGACCGCCAGCGACGCGCTGGTCATTACGCCCAACCTGGCCCCGGCCAAGGCATCAACCCGCTTGGCATGAAGATCATGCTCATACAGGCCTTCGATAAACCCACGAATATCCTTCAGGCGCCCGCCAAGCCAACGCTCCACCTTGCCCATGACACCCTCACCCGCCAGCACTTCAACATGCTGTAGGGAAACGCGCCGGATTCACGCTAGATGTGGACCAGTAAAAATGAGGGGAGTCGTGAGCTGATTTGGCTGTATTTTTTATTGTATAAATCCGACGCACAATGCGATCGCGTCCACGAACGCCAGTGCGGTGGTAGCCGCGCACGCTGACTGTGCATGAATTTAGCTCAGCTCTAAAGCCGTGAGCACCTCGCCAAATGATGAGGTGGCAACGAAATCCGGGCTGATTGTTTTGGCCTCGGCACTTAGCTTCTTCTCCCGCGCCACTTCCTCCGGCGTCCAATGCGATACGCGCACCAGGTCGGTATAGAGCTTGGGATCGTGGTGCGTGCCATATTCGGCCCAGATCGAATAAACGCCTGCCCTCTTCGCCATAAGAACATCCCGCGCAACGCTGTCGCCGACATAGGCCGTGTCGCCGGCCGATACGTCTTCGGTCGCGCAAATTTCCAGGAGGACGTCCGGGTCCGGTTTGGTCTGATGGTGCGCGAGCTCGGTGACCTTATCCATGGGGATGCGCTCGAACCAGGCTGTGCTTTTTTCCGGGTTGGGGTGAACGGAAATCGGCCGCTCACGGCAATATATCCGCGTGAAAAAATCTAGAATATTCAAACGTTGAAGCCGGTCATACGCTCCATAGAGCTTACTCTCGGTGTGAGCGACGAGAGTTATTTGGGTCTTGCTGAGCTCGATGAGGCCTTCGAAAACGCCCGAGTTCAAGCGAAGCGTCCTTTTCCGCATGGAGTTGAACGCGTGGAAGGCTGGATCGAGCTCCGCTGCTATCTCGCGCAAAGGTTTGCCCGGAAAGCGTTTTTTGACGGTATCGGTCTCGAGGAGGGCAAACGGATGCTCCGAATCATGGTGCTTTTGATGCACGATGCGCAGATCGTCTAATAGCTTCTCCCGGTCGCACCTCAAGACCTCGACCGCTGCATCGACCATAGCGTTCAACGAGGGCACAAAATAGCCGACCCAATCATAAAGGGTGTTATCGAGATCGCAGACCAAGAGACGCCTATTTCGCATTGGTTTCTCCCGGCACGGGGGTGGGAATGACTGGTGCACCGGATGGAGCGGCGATGGCCGGGACCTGAGCGGCTTGGTTAGGACGATGCTCTCCAAAATGGGCCGTCAGGACGAAGAGGATCACGGAGAGGAGGCTGAGCGTTGCTATCGATACCCAATAGAACAGCGCTACCTTCTTGGCCGCATTTTTGCGCCACTTGCCGGTATATCGATATGGCCTTGATCCCTCGATAATATCCGCATCGACATAGCGACTATATTGTGAAATCGCCTGCGTCGTGCCCTTCTCGAGAGAGAATATCTGCTTCATATAGTTTTCCTCGAAGTCCTCGCCAAACGCCACGGCACCCCGCAGCATCTTGTGATAAACATTCAGGTCGAGAAGCTTTACCGCGAAAAGCGCAAATGCGCTCGCGAAAACGAGGACTACTATGGCGTGGATCTCGAATCCGCCGAAGAGAGACACCGATAGAGAAAATTCCTGCCCGCGACTTATCAATACAACACCCAGACCGAGCGCAGCGGCAACGAAGGTCAGGCCAAACTGGCGCGCCTTAACGGACATCTCGTTGAAATGCATTTGCGTGTCTATAACTGCTTTCCAGATCGAAACATACACCTCCTGCTGCTCGATTGAAGGCTTTTCCGCCGGTGCCGGCGCGAGCGAGACCTTGGCCCGGCTCTTCAGAGATGACATTGCCAGTAGCGCCATTGTCGCGCCCAGCCCGAACGGCAGTAAATCCGATGTCCCTTTATCGCTCATACCGCTGTCAACCTTCCCTCCCCCTTCGGCTCGACCCTGTCACCTGGCGCCGACGGCGCTCCGCGGGCATCGCCGCCTCCGGCCGGCTTCTGGTCGGCGATCGTAGTTCCGCTTACGCGCCATCAAACGGCGCCAGCCTCGAAATCGTCGCAAGCCCAACATCGTAGCTCTGCGCCAACTCTTTGAGTGTGGCGCCTTCGGCCCGGCGGCGGCGGGCCTCCGCCTTCTGCGCATCGGTGAGCTTCGGGGGACGGCCCATGTGCTGCCCGCGCGCGATCGTCCGGCTCCTGCCTTCCGCCGTGCGGGTGCGGATGAGGTCGCGCTCCACGTCGGCCAGCCCGCCGAGGACCGCAATCATCAGCCGTCCGGTACTGGTGGCGGTATCGGCCCACGGCTCCGCCAATGACCGAAACTGCCCGCCCGCGTCCACGATCTGCTTAACGATGGCGAACAGGTCGAAGGTCGAGCGGGCCAGGCGGTCGATCCGCGTCACTGTCACCAGGTCGCCGGGGGCAAGCGCCTTCAGGAGCTTCAGTAGTTCGCGCCGATCGGGTCGTGCACCGCTTGCCTTCTCGCGGTAAATCTTGGTGCAGCCTTGGGCACGCAATTGCACAAGCTGGGCGTCGAGCGTCTGCCCGTAGGTGCTGACCCGGGCATAGCCGAGGCGGCGGGTTTCGGGGGGTAGTTTGGCCTTGGTTGTCACCTTCGTTCCGATCATATGTTACGGAAAGCGTAACCCTTTGATCGGAAAGGGGCAAGGAAAGTCAGCAGCGGCGACTTAACAGTATACGGCTTAGGCTGCGGTCGCGCAGGCCGCCTTGGCGCACGCGGTCTCGTCGCGCTTGCGCTCGCCGCCGGGCTCACTGGTGAAGATCGCCGGGCGAACCTATTAGCTTCTGCCCCGAGTGAAGCGGAACCCGACAGGTGATCATGCGACTGCAAGACGAGCTTCGCCGCGCCCGCGGCCTGTTCCTGGGCCTGACATTCTACGAAGCGTTCGAGCACGCGGTCGTGCTCGTGCTGACGCTGCTCATTGTGCTCATCGTGCTGTCGGCGACGTGGCACCTGGCGCTCGCGGTTTTTGCCCTGATCGTCGCAAACCAGATCGCACCGAAGCGGCGCGAACACCGAGGTAGTGCGCGCCGAGTAGACATACTCTGCCGCGGCCGCGAACTACAGTCGCGGGCCCACATGCGGCCGCCCTGAAGCCGTCCTCTCAGTTCCAGCACGCGAACCGGATTCCAATCCTGGATCGCCCTCTGGCAACTGCTGCCTCCTAAAACGGATGTCCAGAAAATCAACTACCTGCTCCGCTATCCAAACACTATACTTAGTAACTGATCGCAAACCAGGCGCTTTTTGTTAAATTTGCCTCATTAACGCATGCTCATTAGCAATTATTTATCGAATTCTCTTATAGTCGGCGAAAGTCAGCCCCTCGTTTTGGGGTCGGATCGGCGTGGTTCAAAAGAGGGCATTGTCACGGTAACTGGATTTGGTGGTTGGCCTGGAGGCGGATGAGACTGGCGGCATGAAGCCGCCACCCGACCCCCACTATCGCCATCGGTTCCCCGCCGAGATCATCAGCCATGCCGTCTGGCTGTACCACGTGTTCAGCCTCAGCCTGCGCGATGTGGAGCTGATCTTGGCTCAGCGCGGCATCGTCGTCTCCTACGAAACCGTGCGACGCTGGTGCAAGAAATTCGGCGCGACTTTCGCCGGTCGCCTGCGCCGCCGCCGGCCACGGCCAGGAGATAAGTGGTACATGGACGAGGTCTTCATCCGGATCCAGGGCGTGCAGCACTATCTCTGGCGCGCTGTCGATCAGGATGGCGTTGTGCTCGATATTCTGGTTCAGGCACGGCGCGATGCCACCGCTGCGAAGCGCTTCTTCAGACGGTTGCTGAAGGGCTTGCAATATGTGCCGCGGGTGATCGTGACCGACAAACTGCGGAGCTATGGCGTGGCTCAGCGTCAATTGCTTCCCGGCGTGGAGCACCGCCAAAGCCGTTGAAGTGGTGGTTGCGCAGGGCCGATTGGACCGCCGGGTGTCCTGACATGCGCCAGAAGCCCGTCGGGGAGCCAGCAGCGACCGCTGCTCTGAACTGTGATTCGGTCCGGCGAATTTAGAATCTGGCACCAGGAAACGTGTGCCCAACGTGCCGCATAACGTGTGTGCGGAACGATCGCTACTGGAGCTACTGCGCCTGCGCGTGGTCAACGTGACAATGCCCCTCGGCGCAATCATTAGAATGACATGCCGGGCATCTTCAACCGCTCGCCAGGGCCAGATCCGCCTCTCGAGCTGATTTTCTTTGCGCAGGGATGCATGCGCTGGAATTTGCCTTGCCTGGGAACTTTTTGCCGCTTCGACCATCTAAGAGGTGGAACAGGCACGTTCGGTAAGCGGGAAAAGTCATGGTCATGTTGTCTCCAAAGCAAGAAATCCCGGAAGACGCGGAGTTGCTTAACCGCGCGCGCAGCAAGGACGGCCACGCCGTCAGGATCATTATACAGCGTCAAAATCAGCGGCTCTTTCGAATCGCCCGAAGCATCGGTACGGAACGACAACGAGGCGGAAGACGTGCTGCAGGAAGCCTATTGCAACGCCTTTGCCAACCTGGCGGCGTTCCGCGGCGAGGCGAAGCTCGGAACCTGGCTTGCCCGTATTGTCATGAATGAGGCGCTCGGACGCCTGCGTCGCCGACGGGTGACGGCGGAGTTGGCGGCCGTGGAGGATGGTCCAGGCCTCGCAGCCCAAATAATTCCGTTCCCGAACGCGGCTCCTACTCTCGATCCAGAGGCAGCCATGGCTCGCAGCGAAATTCGGGTACTGCTGGAGCGTGCCATAGATGATCTTCCGGAGACGTTCCGAACGATTTTGGTCGCGCGTTTGATCGAGGGGATGAGTATCGAAGAAACGGCAGAAGTTTTTGGCGTTCTGCCCGAAACGGTAAAGACGCGTTTGCATCGCGGCCGGCGGTTGCTAAAGCAAGAGATGGAGAAACACATAGGCCCGCTGCTTGGCAATGCCTTTCCTTTCGCTGGCAGGCGCTGCGAGCGCCTCACGGAGACCGTGCTGACCCGCCTCGGATTGCAATGATTTTCGTCGCCGGCGCGCTGATCGGCAACTGGCTCGGCATCATGGGGTACATCCACAGCGGCTGGTTCTGGTTCGGCAACCAGGGGCTGTCGTACATTCAGCTCGGCCGGTTCTGGCAAATCGGCTTCTGCCTCGGCCTATTGATCTGGAGCGCCCTGGTCTTCCGTGCACTGTGGCCGACCGGCGCCGCGATATGGCAGGCGACCCGCCAGTTCTGGTCCGGCCGGATCCGCATCGAGAACCTGATCTGGGCAGCGACGATCAACATCGCCGTCCTCTACGTGTTCGGAATGATCCCGCTGACCGGCATCGAGAAATCATTTACTATCGCCGACTTCTGGCGCTGGTGGGTGGTCCATTTATGGGTCGAACAGTCGTTCGAGTTTTTCGCCGCCAGCATGAGCGCCTACCTGCTGATGGCAATCGGCCGGGTATCGCGCAAGCTTGCCGAGCGGGCGGTCTATTTCGAGCTGATCCTGATCTTTCTCGGCGGCGTGCTCGGCACCGGCCATCATCTCTATTGGGCCGGGGGGCCCAGCATGTGGGTGCCACTGGGCAGCATGTTCTCGTTCATCGAGGTGCTGCCACTGGTTTTGCTGGTTATCGAAGCGATCCAACAATACCGCCTGATCCGTGCCCGCCAGGCGTTCAACTATACCCTCGCATACACCTACCTCATCGGCGCGGCTTTCTGGAACTTTGTCGGCGCTGGAGTATTCGGCGGCGGCACACTGAACGCGCCGCTGATCAACTACTACGAACACGGCACCTTCCTGACGCTGAACCACGCCCATACCGCGCTGTTTGGAGCGTTCGGATTGCTGGCGATCGGCCTGATCTACTTCTGCCTGCGCTATGTGGCGGGCGATCGGGTAGCGTTTGGCGAACGGCTGGGCCTATGGGCGTTCTGGCTCTACAACGGCGGCCTGCTGCTGTGGATTCTGCTGAACTTCTTCCCGATCGGCTGGCCGCAGCTCAATGCGGTGTTCGAGCACGGCTTCGCCTACGCGCGCAGTATGGCCTTCTACGACACCACACTGATCTGGCAATGGATGCGGTTGCCCGGCGACGTGTTGTTCGGCGCGGCGGCAGTGTTGATGGCATGGGACTTCCTGATCAAGCTGACTCCGCTCTACCCGTGGCTGGCTGAACGTTTGCCCGGCCTTAAGGTGGCGCCGCTGACCCCTGAGCCTGGGGGGTAATTTTTTCGCCGCCGGCATTGTTACTCACAGGAAGAACCGGAGCGGCGTGGTTCAAAATCGGCGATTTTTGGGTAACACGGACGCGTCGGAATGGCCGGGGTTTGAAGCCGGATTTCGATCGGCGGGTTGTCGTGTGCGGGAGGCCGGCCGGCCTCCCCGGATCACGCTTGCTGGGGTTAAAGCGCGCCGAGGCCCAACAACCGCGTTGGTGCATAAATGGGACTGCCGCAAAGTGGGGGGTGCGGACGCCAAGAAGGCATTGTCGCGCCTTTCGTCGACGGGGAGAGTGGGCGCGTGGCCTGGATTTTGAGGTTGGTAGAGACAGGTGCCAAGGGCGAGGGGCAAGCTCAGGATGTCATGGAAATCGATCGGCCCGGCGGTCTCGGTGACATCGCCGCTCTGGTTTGACCCTGCCCGAAACGAAACGGTTGTTGGCGGCGCTTCAGCGGGAAATCGTCGCGGCCCAGGTCAGGGAGCACTCCACCCAGCGGCCGATCTGCTCGCGCTGTAGCGGAGCGTGCTGCGTGAAAGACTACCGGGAGCACGTGGTCGCGACGCTTTTCGGTCAGGTCACGGTGCGGCTTCCCCGATTTCGTTGTGCTACCTGTGGCGGGATCGAAGCGGCTGTCGACTGGCCATCGTATTGCCGGGCGACGCCGGAATTGGTCCAGCTTCAGGCCCATCTTTCCGCGACCATGACCTACAGAACGGCCGCTGATCTTCTCGAGCAGATGTTCCCGGTCAAAGCCGCGAAGCATTCCGAGACCGTGCGCCGCCACACTCTGAAAGTCGGTGAGGCACTTCAGAAATGTGCGGTCATTACACCTGGAACAATGGCGCCAGCGGTCGTGGTGACGTTGGATTCGACATTCATCCGGAGTTGCGAGACCGGCGAGCGGCATCTCGAGGTACGTGTCGGCAATGTCGAAACCAAATCCGGCGGGCGGCAGGTTTTCGGTGCCGTCACTAAAACCGAAACGGACATCAAGGCGCTGATCAACCAGAACCTCGACGCCGTCGGGCGCACCGAGGAGACGACGCTGACAGCCTTCACCGATGGCTGTTCCGGACTTCGCCGCATTCTCGCGGGCGCCGGCGTCACTGACCTGCCATTTCTTGACTGGTTTCACATCGGCATGAGACTTCAGCACCTGAAGCAGGTCGCCGGCGCTCTGTCGTGCGACGATCCGCCGCGGGCGGCGGCGAAGGCAGTGATCGTCGGGGAGGTTGAGCGCCTGCACTGGCGGCTGTGGAACGGCAAAGCCACCAATGCCCGGATCAGCATCGATCGCATCCACGCGGTCATGCATCATTTCAAGCGTGAATTTAGTACGGGAAAGTCCATCGCGGCATCGCGAAAGTTGTGGACCGCCTTGCATGCGATTGACAGTTACCTGACCGGCCAGAGTGACTGGCTGGTCAATTACGCCCAACGCCATCGTGCCGGACTGCGGGTCGGAACCGCGATCACCGAAGGGACAGCCGACTTTCTGGTGAACCGGCGGATGAACAAAAGTCAGCACATGCGATGGTCGCGACGCGGTGCCGATCTGCTGCTTCAGGTTCGATGCGCGGTCTATAATGGCACTCTCGGCTCCGGCTTCGGACAGCGTTTCCAACCAGCCAACGATCCTTACCCGACGCTGGCTATGGCAGCGTAACCCCCAACTTTGCGGCAGTCCCGAACCGATCATCCGCGAGATCGATCATCGCGCGCAGTCTGGTCGGTTCCCGATCGCTCATCAGGATCACCCCCACCATCGGACGTCACCCCAAACGTTCCGACGGCAGTATGCCTCCAGCGACATTTCCATCGCGGACCTATCGCGGGACTTACAGGCCAAAATCGTATAAGGAGTGTTATGCATAATTAATCAATAGGTTAGCAGGCTCACCGCCTGCTAGGAGCACCACGAACGAAGCCGATTGTCCAGCGATTTTCGTCGATCGCGATTTCGCTTTGCATCTTGGCGAAGTCCAGCCTGGCGTGGCTGGCGGCGAGGAATTGTTCGGCTTCGGCTACTGTCATGGTCCAGGCGCGCGCCGCTTTATTCCAGCGCGCCTGTGGGCACGCTTCTCGTCTGACATCGACTAGCGTGGGGTTCCAGGCGAATCGGACAGTCGGCATGCGCCGATTCTAGATCTAGTTGTGCGTGTTTGGGAATCCCCGCACTTGGGCGCGACCATGCTGCGGGACCGTCCACTGATTGGGGGGATCATGTCGAGAGCGATGAGATCGGTCGGGTATGTTGCCGGCTGGGGACTCGCGGATGGAATGGACGCTGCGTTTGGTTGGGACGGGGATTGACGGTCAGTCTCGAAGTTGCGAGGTGATGGCGCTCAGCCGGCCTGATGGTCTTGGTGACATCGCCAACCTGGGTTTGACCCTGGTCGAAGCGAAGCAGCTTCTGGCGCACGTCCAGCAGGAGGTTGTCGCCGCGCAAACTCGCCACCAAGCGATGTTTCGGCCGGACTGTCAGTCATGCAGCGGCAGGTGTCACGTGAAGGATTGGCGGCCGCACCGGATTGCGACGCTGTTCGGTGAGGTCAGGGTGAAGCTGCCCCGGTTTGTGTGCGCTGGCTGTGGTTGCGGCGAGACCGGTGTCAGTTGGCCATCGCGCTGCCGATCCACCCCTGAGCTGGACCGACTACAAGCTCGCCTTTCGGCACTGATGCCGTATCGAGTTGCGGCTGACGTCATGCTGCACCTGCTGCCGATCGACGCTGGGAAGAGCCCCGAGACATTGCGCAGCCATACGCTACAGGTCGGCAAGCGGCTCGCCGATGCGGCGGCAGAGAAGTCGCCGGCTGCCGCGGCAATCACCGTCAGTTTGGACTCGACCTTCATACGCAGCTGCGAAGACGGCGAAGGTCACTTGGAGGTTCGCGTCGGTAACGTCGAGGCGGCTGACGGTAGCCGCCAGGTCCTTGGCGCCGTCACCAGGGCCGGGACCGATTTCACCGCGCTGATCCAGCGAACCCTCGAAACCGTGGGCCGGACCGACACCACCGAGGTAACCGCTTTCACCGACGGTTGTCCGAGTCTGCGCACTGTATTGGCGAACGTGGGAGTAACGAAACCGCCAATTTTGGACTGGTTTCATATCGCGATGCGTTTGCAACACACCAAGCTGGCGGCTGCGAACTTGTCGACCGACAAGCCTGACCGGGTGGCGGCGAAGGCTATGATCGTCGCCGAGGTCGAGCGTCTGCACTGGCGCATTTGGAACGGCAAGGCGAAGAATGCCCAGCGCAGCATCAAACGGATCCGCAAGGTCATGCATGTCTTCAAAGGTGAGCACAACCGGGGCGCGAAGGGCGTGGCGTCGCGCAAGCTGTGGCACGCGCTTCATGCCGTCGACAAGTATCTCCGAGGCCAAGCCGCATGGCTGGTCAACTATGCCAAACGGTACCGTGCCGGTTTGCGTGTCGGCACTTCGATCACCGAAGGCACAGCGAATTTCCTGGTCAACCGGCGCATGAACAAATCCCAACAGATGCGGTGGTCGCGAAACGGCGCCGATCTGCTGCTCCAAGTTCGTTGCGCAGTCTATAATGGCACGCTCGGCTCCGGGCTCGGTCAGCGATTTGAACGTTTTTCTGATGCCGGGCCGGCCCTTGCCAAAGCGGCATGATCCCCCCAATGCCTGGACAGTCCCCGGGGAATCCCGCTCAGCCAGAAAGCAACAGACGAACCGGCGAGGGGCCACCAGGATTCGTTTCCACAAGGTTTTGGCCTTTCCTGATTCTTTCCTTACGCCAGGCCGAAAGTCCGCAAAATGAGGGGATGACTAAGGGTGCCGTCATCTGCCCTGGCGGCGTCAACCCGCCTCGGCGTGTAACCCTCCTTTGAACCACGCCCAATCGGCATATGAAAGCGCTACCAAGGGTAATCTAAGAAGGGTCCTCGGGCACGCCCCGCCCCAAGCTAGCGTACGATTTTGTACAAATCGTCTAGTGACCCCGATAGCGCTGCCAACCGGGACGCAGCCGCGAGGGAGCCGTTCTGACCGTCAGGCGGCGACGTCGCGCCCTACCGGCAACCGCACGGTGACCTGGCGCCGCGCCTTCAGTGCCATCACATCGGGCACAATCGTCTGCGACCTCAGCCGGCCGTCTCGCGCATCGACGGCCATATGTCAGATATGTGAACGCGGATTTTTGATGACTTGTGATGCAGTCTGCCAAATGGTTCGGCCAGAACGCGGTGTCATCATGCATCCAATTCAGCTGCTTAACGGTTTCGACCTTTCTATCCTGACGTTTCTGACGGGTTTTTCTGGAAAAAGCCGTCTCTTCGACCACTTCCTCAACGTTCTCTCGCGGCTGGACTTATTTAAGGGCGTCGCTCTGATGTGCCTGTTCTGGTACATGTGGGCGCAGACACCGCCCCATGAGCCAGCAAACATTACAGAGTCACGACAGAAGCGTCTTGTCGTTGTCTTGATCGGCACGATACTGATCGGCGGATTGTCGCGCGGCCTGCAACTGTTGCTGCCGATCCATCAGCGCCCAGTCCTATCCAACCTCGGGCTGGACTTTCCGTTCGCTCGCTTCGACACCGGAAGCCTGAACAACTGGAACAGCTTCCCCAGCGACCACTCGATGTTCTTCTTCGCACTCGGCGCCGGGCTGTGGAGCATCAATCGCACCGCCGGCCTGATCGCCTTTCTGTGGACGATCGTCGTGATCGACTTTCCTCGAATTTATCTGGGAATTCATTACCCAAGCGACGTGCTCGCCGGAGTAGTGCTGGGCGTCGTCGGTATGAGGCTGCTTCTAGCCCTGCCGCTGGAGGGATTTGAACGCGTGATTGCCTCCTCGCGTCACGCCCATCAGGGCCTGTTCATGGCCCTGATGTTTTTCATGACAGACGAGGTCGGCCACCTGTTGGCGGAGATGCGTGAACTCGCAACCTCCGCGCACGTCCTGCTGCACTAATCCGCTTCCGCGGCGGCGTCGTGCTTCTCAGCGGCGATCCGCGCGATTGCGTCGTCCGCATCGAAAACGCGCTTCCTGCCTTGGTAGCGCGGCGCGAATCCATTTCCTGCGAGAGCCGCCAGGCGACCACGCGCGTAACCGCCTCCCCCTTCGCCGCTTCGCGGATGCCCTCGGCGTCGAGAAATTCATCGAAGGTTGTGCCCCAATGGGGGTTTCTTTTTGGTCATGCCATATCTCCTTCATGCCCGGCGCGGGCGTGGTTCAAAGGAGGGTTACACGCCGAGGCGGGTTGACGCCGCCAGGGCAGATGACGGCACCCTGATTTGTGGGGGGTGGCACGGGCATGGATCAAATCGTTGGCGCGGCGGCAAGGCTGCCAGACAATGAGCGCAAGGACCTGGCCATTCTGGCATTGGCCCGATCGGCGACGATCACCGATCTGGCAATCGGGCGCGGGGTGAGCCGCAAGTTTGTGTACGCGCAGACGCAGAAGGCTCGTGTCGCGTTGGATGATGCATTTCTGCCTGCGGGCGCAGACGACGTGCTGTTTGAGCTGGCGGTTACCAAGACATGGCTACGCCAGGTGATCGTCGCGTTGCCGCTGATCTGCCACAGCTCCTATCGCGGTGTTGTCGAATTCATGCGTGATCTCTTGGGCATCTCGATCAGCTTGGGCACCGTCCACAACGAGCTTCAGGCCGCCACTCGGAACGCCGTCATCGTCAACGATGCCGAAGACCTGTCCAGCGTTCGAGTGGGCTTGCATGATGAGATCTTCCAGGGGAAGACGCCCGTGCTGGCCGGCGTCGATGCTGCCTCGGCTTACTGCTATTTACTGGTGGCGGCGGAACACCGGGACGCCGACACCTGGGGCATGCATCTGCTGGACGCCACCAAGCGGGGATTAAAGCCGGACCATACAATCGCCGACGCCGGGCAAGGCCTGCGTGCCGGGCAGAAAGCCGCCTGGGACGATACGCCATGCCATGGCGATGTCTTTCACATCCAGCATCAATACGAAGGTCTTGCCAACACGCTGTCACAACTCGCCCAGGGTGTGACAACGCGTCGCAAGAAGTTGGAGATCAAGATCGATCGCGCCAGCCAGCCCGGCCCGGATGGGCTTGTCATTCAATTGGAACTGGCGCGGCAGACCGAGGCTCGGGCCTGCCGGCTGGCTCGCGACGTGCGAACGCTCACGCAGTGGTTGAGCCGCGACGTTCTGGCGGTGGCCGGTCCGGTCCTGGCGACACGCCAAATGCTGTTCGATTTCATCGTCACGGAATTGGTGCGACGCGAGCCCGAAGATGAACGGCGCATTCGCCCGGTGCGCATCGCGCTGCAGAACCAACGCGACGATCTGCTCGCCTTCGCCGGTGTTCTTGACGACAAACTGATTGCCGTCGCGCGAGCGCAGGAGCTTTCCGTTTCGCTTGTTCGGGAAGCCTGCGTTCTGCACCGGCTGCCGACGACTTCGGCGGCATACTGGCAAGGGTGGAATCAGCTTCGCACGAAGTTAGGAAGCAAGTTCTGCGCCCTCTTCGACGCAGTGACACGAGTGATGGCGCAAACACCGCGCAGCAGTTCGCTGGTGGAGAATCTCAATTCGCGACTGCGCAATTACTTCACGCTGCGCCGTCATCTGGGTGGGTCGTATTTGGACCTGCTACGATTCTTCTTGAACCACCGTCGTTTCATACGCAGTCAACGCGCGGAGCGAACCGGACACAGCCCGCGGGAATTATTGACCGACGAAAGCCATCCGCACTGGTTGACGTTGTTGGGCCTCGGCGCGCTTCAACCCCAGCAAGCGTGATCTGGGGAGGCCGGCCGGCCTCCCGCACACGACAACCCGCCGATCGAAATCCGGCTTCAAAACCCGGCCGTTCCGACGCGTCCGTGTTACCCAAAAATCGCCGATTTTGAACCACGCCCTGGATCGTCTTCAGCGGCAGGATGAGGATCCAACCGACGATCGACACGCATAGCAGCGCCAGCGCGACGGCAAACACCACCCAGCTAACGATGATCGCTTGCCGGCCATAGATCACGCGCTCGGCCGCGATGCTCAGCACCGCGCGTAGCTTCGCGTCCTTCGATGCATCGGTTAGCGGCTGCGCATACCAGGGATTTATCTTTGAGACCCAAGGGTTCATTTGGGTAATGCCCCTGCATCCAAATGATCTTGCACCAACGCAAAGGTCGGATCTTTCTTGTCGACCAGCGGCAGCGGCTTGCCGTGGACGTCGGCGCATGCTGCCAGGCAGCACAGTGCGGCAAACATAATGATGAATCGTCCCATCTTACCGTCTCCCTCTCTCAATGAAGGCCGAGAGTCCGTCGCCGGGTCCGTCGCGTATTGGCCGTAAAAGTCCTCTGTTCCACGCTCTGCGGTGCGCGGTGACCGCGCTGTCACAGCTGGGGTTCTTGGCTATCAGCCCAGGATTATTGCTGCACCATTCGAAAGTTTGTTGCCGTTCGATCGGGTTCGCCTCGTAGTAGGCAACGTCATGATAGCCACGCGGTTGAATCGCTGCGACCTTCGGTTGCGCGGGCAGCGGCGGCAGTTCACAACCGGCCAGCGCCCATGTTGCAGTCAGTATCATCAGAATTCGCATTACTCTTCCCTTGGTTTTAGTTATGGCGCGGCCGGTGCAACGCCCTTCGGGCAGGGCGGGCCATCGTTAATAAATTGTTCGATTTCGCACGAAAGCCGCTCGTTATCCCGCTGGACCAAGTTGTCGCGTTGCAGTTCGGCCATCGTGGCAATCGCTTGCTGTTGGCTAAGCTGGTTGACGTTCCATGCGATCTCGGATTGCATCTGGTTGCCCATGTCGAGCGCATCCTTTGTAGTCGGCGCCTGCAACATCTGAGCGCGCAGCGGCGGCAGCGCGGCCTCGTGGGTCCGATCGTCCGCATAGGCTGCCTCCATCGCACCCTGTGTGCCGGCGATGCCGTTGGCCCTATCCATAATCTGCTGAGACTCAAAGCTGCCGTCGGTTGGCGTGAACAGATGGTTTTGCTGGTAGGCATATCCTGAGTAGCCGGTCAGCTGGTTCAACAGCCCGGCGAGTTGCCCGAAGCCTCCCGACCCGTAGCGCCAACCTTGCACCAGATTGAGCGCCGACTGCGGATTGACGGGCAGGCTGTTGCCTAGGTTGCTTTGCTCCATTAGCTGGGTCAGGGCGGCGAGCGGCGCGTGCGCCAGCGACAGGAAGGTCTGTATTTCCTGGGCATATTGCTGCAATTGGGTTGCAAGCTGCTGGGCTTGTCGGATGCCGGCGGTTTGCTCCAGGAAGAATTGTTGTGTCTGCAACGCGTATTGGCGAACATCGCTCTCGAGCTGCTGCACCCATTCCTGCAACGCCGGGACGTCGATAACCGGGAGCAATGCCTCGGCAGGCTTCGCGATGGTGGCAAGCAAGGCGATGCCGGCAACGCCACCGAGTAGATACCGTTTTGTTTTCGTCATCCTTATCGCCTTCTCCTGGACAGTGACGCCGCCGCTGGTGCCGCATACCTAAAGCCCCGTCCGGCGCCCTGAGCAGCGCCAGACGCTGCTCCTGACCATGCCTAGCACCCCGCCGCTGGCCGTCCCGGTTGCCCTAGCGCCTGCGGCACCGCCGCCTATGCCGCCCCCCACGCCGCCAGCAACCGCGCCCATAGCTGCCGCGCCTGCCGCCGTCGCCGCGCCGAAGGTTGCTGCCATCGCTGAATTGCTGCCGTGATAGATCCCGCCGCCGATCGTCTGCGCCAGTTCCGGGATTTTCTTCGTTACGTGCACGAAAACGAAAAGCAGGATGCCAAGGCTCGCTAAGCCCCAGAGCATGCCGATACTGTTCGAACCACTGGCCTGCACCGAGACCGCAAGGCGTGCCATCAGCGCATTCGACGCGCCGGTCAGCAACCGGATCAGCGCCACGGCCAGCAATTGGGTGACTACGCCGCCAACCATCACCGAGAGCCAACCGGACGCAAACTTGCGGGTGTAAGGGATGGTTGCGGCGGCGATAAAGACCGGGCCGACGGTTAGCGTCAGCATCGAAACAACCGCCGCCACGGTCATAACGATGAACATATAGGTTACGCAGACCAGCGCGACGACTAGGAAGACCAACACGCCAATCGACAGGGCGATAACTTTGAAGCTATACGCCGGCACCGCTTCATAGGTCCGCATAGCTTGCTGCGATGCCTGCGTCAGCAGCTGGTCAAGCTGCGCAACCGGTGTGGCATTGCCGCCGAGTGCGGCGCTGATGGTGTTCGGGATGTCCTGTAAGAATAGGTTGGTGATATACTGCGTGTATTGCCCAACCCAAAGCATGGAATAGAATAGCGCGGCCGTGAACATCTGCTTTCCAATCTGCATCACGGTCTTGGCTTGCATCGCCAGATTCCACAAGGCGAACACAAGCCATATGCCGATCAGCGCCAACCCGATCGGCTGCATCGTGGCGCACATCGGCCCGATCATCGCCTGCATCTGGGCTGTGATAGGGATAATCGCCCCGTCGAATATCGTCTGATAGACAGGTATCATCGGCGGACCGTCCAAGCCGCGATCTTGGCGGCGGACCATGCCGCGATGAAAAACCGGAAGGTTTGTGACACACAGATGCCGGTCGCGCCATAAACGAGACCTAGAAACCAGTGCCCTCCGGTGAACTCATTGTAACTCAGCAATAGGATGATGAAGGACATCATGATCTTGGCTTGGCGACCCGGAAGCGGCGGTGGGGCTGGCGCGGCAGGTTCACGCCGCTTCCTCCACCAGTCGAAGATCGGCTTCGCGCGCAGACAGTATCTGCACATATTCCGCCATTCCTTGGCCGCGCATCGGGAGTTGGCAGACCACGCTCTTGTCGCCCTGCTTAAGCAGGAACATGCCTTGCCCGGGTTGAATCCGCCGGAAGGCCTCATACTCGCCAGCAGTCAGGCGAAAGCCCTCGCGATAGTCCTTTTCCAGGCCTCTTGGGTTGGCCAGAAAGAACTGCGTTGGACACATCTCCAACAGGACCCGAGAAAGGCCGCTTTCGATAATATCGCCCGGGCTCTGGGTAATAAACCCCACGGCGCCATTCTTGCTCCGGATTGTCCGCAACTGCTTCTCGATCAGCCCACGGAAGGTCGGATCGATCATCGCCCGCCAGCCCTCATCGATCGGGATGAGGCAAGGCGAGCCGTCCAGGCTTTCGGCGATGCGATGCATTAGATACGACATCGCCACGCCGCGCGCGCGCTCGTTCTCCAGCAGCGCTGTCACGTCAAGGCCGCTCAGATCACCGAACCGCACCGTGTCGCGAGGTGCGTCGATGACCCACCCGAGTTCATTGCCAGCACACCAGCGGTCGAGCCTTACCCCTGCGCCTTCCGGGGTATTGTCGAAGAAGGCACGCAGCTCGCCGAGGCAGCGATCCTCCGGCGACAGTGTCATGATTGCCGACAGGCCGACGTTGAGGCGCCGACCCTCCTCTTCGGTCATCCTGCCGCCGATGCAGCCGCGGATCAGATCGACGAGAAACTCCATGTTTTGCGGCGCGGTATCGAGCGCCTTGAGTGGCGCGAAGTTCGGCCGGCGGCCGCCGAGGACCGCGTAGTCACCGCCCATTTTACCGATGATAAATTGCCAGCCGCGTTTGTGGTCGAGCGCGATGATCCGGGCACGCGACGCCGTCATGCACTTCAAGTACGCCGTCAACAGCGTCTTGCCCGCGCCGGTCATGCCGGTGATCAGCGTATTGCCGACGTCGCTACCGGGGGGATGCCAGAAGAACCGGTAGGGCGTTCCTGCCATGGTGCGGAAGATCGCAATCGGCGGCCCGGGCCAGAAACCTCGTTCCTGCCCCGCCGGCCAATTATACAGCGGGCTGAATGCGATGAAGTTGGACGACTTCACGAAGCCCGGCCGCGGCCGCCAGAAGCCGGCGCCCGGCATCATGGAGAGAAATCCAGCCTGCAACGCCTTGGTCAG
The DNA here is from genome assembly GCA_963772355.1 of uncultured Alphaproteobacteria bacterium. GTDB lineage: Bacteria > Pseudomonadota > Alphaproteobacteria > Acetobacterales > Acetobacteraceae > Rhodopila. The sequence continues at coordinate 28,435 of CAVYXX010000139.1, forward strand.
TTTGGTTGCGACCAGCCCGCAAGCCGCGAGATCGCGCCAGGCTTCGTTGCCGACCTCCGACATAGCCTCCGGCGTCTCGGCAAAGCAGATCAGCACCAGCGAATGATCGCCGAGCACCCACTCGCGGTTCATCAGGTGGCTTGACGCCTGCTGCAGGTCGGCAATCTGCGCCTCACCTTTGTCACCGCCCATCCGCATAAAGTTCTGCTTGCGTCCAAGCGCGGTGAGCGCGTCAGCATTCGACAGATACCGGTAGGACTGTACCAGTGTGCAACAGTAAGGTGCGACGGATAGGCCATAAAACATCCCCGGCCAGGTCGTCGCCGGATATTCTTTGAACGCATACATCTCGCCATAGGTGACGTCGCCCGCGCCGTGGAACTCAACGCGGCCGCGGCGAAACTTGAGCCGCTCTGAGAACATTGCGTTGGCCATGCGCCCGGTGCTGGCGGCTATCTGCCGATAGCGTCCGGTCATCGCCAGCACGATTGCCTCGGCGATCTCCGAGAACACCACTATGCCGCGGGTGATATAACCGAGCCGGCGCAGACCATAGGTTTGCAGCTGCGATTCGACTAGGTCGCAGATCTGCGTCAGTCGCTGTGCGCGCGCTCTGATCCCCACCCGAGGATCTTCCGTCGTAGTATCGGCAAAGAACCGCGACAGGCTTTGCATGGCCTGGTTCGGGCCGTGGATCTGGATCGCCAAGAACAGCGGGTTGGAATACAGCGTGCCCCGGAACAAGTTGTCGAGGTAGGCGCGCTCGAGATCGCTAGCGAACTCCGCGTTGTGCTGGCCCGGATCATAGAATGCGCGGTCCGCCTCACCGCGGCACTGATAGGTCACGATCTCGACGTCGTCGGCGGCGATATTCTTGATCGCGGTATGCAGTTGGCCGAACCAGTTTTCCTCGTCGAGCCGATCGGATGTATCTGGATAGACGCCTTCAACGGACCACATCGCCACCACGCCGTTACCGGTCGTCAAGACCATCTGGTCTTCGATGTGGTCCTCGAACGGCAGTTGGTCGCCGAGTAGGGTTTCGGACAAGTCAGGCACTCGACGATACTCCGCGCACGGTTCGCACCCGTTGGGTGGCGAGGATGTTGAGCGCGACGATGCCGATGCCCGTGGTCAGGATCCACAGCATGAGCGTCCTGAAGAAATGGAAATCCCAGGACGTCAGGCGGCGCATCGCGAGGTGTACCGGCACCGCGGCGGCCCAATACATGAACGGGCTGTGCCACCAGGAGTGATCCGACAGCAGCATGCCTCCAAAGAAGCAGGCGCCGGCGTTGACGATCAGTCCGATCAGCGGCACGCCCAAGGTCAGCGCCGGGCGGGTCAGCGCCAAATAGCAAATCTCCGCCTGATGCTGGCTTGACATTTGTTACGCGCCGCCGGCCGCCTGCAGCACGTTCGCGACAATCCATGCGACCGCATAGAAGGCGCCGCCGCCGATGATCGCCCACATCACGGGGCCAGCTCTGCGGTGCATAATCGTCTCGAAGATGCCCCAAATGAGTAGGATGCCGATGACGGCGATGCCGATCGGTCCAGTTAAAAGGGTGAAGAGGCCTTGCAGAAAGGCGGTCATGTTTCGTTACTCCTTTGTTTTCCTCGGCGAGAGGAGGTCCCGCCCGGTCGCCGATGGCCGGCTGAACGGGTCAGGGGTAGGCGCCGGCAGGGCCGGTTCGGGGATGCCGATGGCAGCAACTCTTGCCGATACGCGTTGCGCGTAGGCGATGCCGCCCTCGGTTGAGCCGCTATTGTAACGACGATGGGCAAGCACCCACGCGAGGTCGTCCGAGAGATGTTCCGCGCTCGCACGGATGTTGGTGCACTCGTCGAATACAGTCGCGAGTGTCAGATGATGGCGCGCGAGTTGGCGATCAGAGATCTGCGCAAGACCAAGGTCGATGTGCC
>CAVYXX010000140.1:0-19111 GCA_963772355.1 uncultured Alphaproteobacteria bacterium
AGCTGGCCATGGTCGATCCGAGACAGGTCGAACCCGGAATAGAGCGCGTTCCATGACGTGGCTTCGTCCGCCATCAATTTGGATGCCGGGTGGACCCGCTGAATGATGAAGCCAAGCGCATCGACCTCTGACTTAAAGACGGCCGGGAGCGTGCGGCCCCCACGCTCCCGTACCACCACGACAACCTTGCGCTTACCGTTCTGGTTTTTCACAAGGCGCCGATCGCGGCGATTCTCTTTGTAATTGGCAGGCTTGATATAGCCACCAAAATAGCCGCCATCAACCTCTACCGTCTCGCCGTCGCCGCCGACGCGCATCCCCTTCAACTCGGTTGCCATCGCCTCGCGCATCTTGTGGCAAAGGACGAAGCTGGTCTTGTATTGGCAATCCAAGTCGCGGGACATCGCGAGGGCGGACTTGCCCTTGACCTCGTTCACGAAGATGGCGATCGCCGCAAGGTAGTTGCGGAGCGGCATCTTATGGTGAGCAAATAAGGTGCCGCTGGTGATGCTGAAATCCTCCCGGCAAGCCTTACAGCGGAACCGAAGCGCGCCGGAGGGGCGCCGACACTCATAAACGATCGGGCAGCCGCAGTGCGGGCAGTGAGCCTCACCATCTTCCCAGCGGACATTGCGGAACGTCGTCTCGGCTTCAAGGTCCGTCATGCGCATCACCGTCGCTAGTGAGAGGGTCCGAGCTTTGGCTGAAAGGAGGAAGTGGGTTGACATGGGGCGTCTACGTCTCCTATGAGACGAATATGGCGCCTAGGGGTCGCGGTTGTCAACAACAAAAGAGACGTATATGATCCCAAAAGATCAGGAGCGTCTCCAATGGGCCTTGCACAGTCAGAAGAAGAGTTGCGCGACCGGGCTTCGCGTTTCGTTAAGGCTGAATTGAAGCGTGCCAAGATAACCTACGGGGACCTTGCCGCTCGTCTTAAGGAACATGGATTGCCGGACGAATTTGAGACGACCATCAAGGCCAAACTGAAACGTGGCACTTTTGCCGCGACGTTCCTATTGGCCACTTTAGCGGCGCTAGAGATGGAGGTATTGCGGCTGGAGGATCTATAAATCGAAGTTGTCCTCACTGGCAATATTAATGCTGTGGATACGAGTCATAGGCATTAACTTGCTACTTGCCAGCGTAGGAACAGTTGGCGGAATGGGGATGCCTATCTATATCCACCATCCCCAAGTTGTGGGAAATATAGTAATCCAAAACAGACCGAAAGCTGCGCAAATAAGGATAAAACAACACAAGCACAAGACATTGCTGAACGTGCGGTGAGCATCATCAAGATGCTCGATACTCCAAACGGCACCCAAAAACGCGATAGCACAAACACTGATAGTTCGAAAAACCTCCGCCAGATTGGTGGGGTCCGGATGGTCTATAGTTTGGGCGACGTTGGGGTTGATCATAGTCGGTGCGGGTCAATTTGGTATGTTCTTCATCCAGCTTCGATACATGCGCGTAGGCATGAATGACGCCAAAATTGCTGCGGAAGCAGCTAGAGATGCCGCAGGAGCGGCCCAAGAAACTCTTAAATCCAACCGTGCTTGGATGTGTTTTGGAAGATTTATGACGGTCATCACGACGAATTTCTGTGATCGAGGGGGTGAAGGTCAAGGACACTTTGGCATTTTTTGTGGAATGGCAAAACGATGGTCGTAGTCCGGCGCAAAACGTAGGTTCGTATAGCGAAGGGAAAGAAGTTCGAGCAGACGTCGAGCAGATGCCTAGGTTCGAGATTGATTCGAGCATAACTAATAGAATGAGAGATGCTCATATAGGGACATTGGTAGGCCCTGGTAAACTCGTCTCGACTAATACCTATGCGCTTACAGAAAGTCGTTATAAGTCGTTTATAAGCCGCTCGAATGATATCGCTTTGTATTCCATAATTTATTATAGGGATATTTTCGATCCGAATATCATTAGACATACAGAAACATGTCTTCGATTGACTTACGGAGGAAGCATCAAAGACCCGGTTACAGGGGTAATGTCCCCGCATATTGGCGGCGGCCCAAGAGGGTCCCAAAATTCCTCCAGTTAATATGATTGCCAAAACTGCTGCACGCGTCCACACGACATGCCTCTCTAATTCACTCTACCTTTCTAGAACATAGAGAGTTGGCACGCATCTTGCTTCCATCGCCTGGTGGCTGCTGATACATAATACCGCGCTCGACCTGCACGCGGTTTGAGCCTGGCTCCCATGATGACGTTCAGCCAGCAACCAAACAACGCAACACTAAGGCTGTTGCTGGGATGACAACCATACGTCGTGCCCACGTCTGCCAGAGCCGCTGTGGCTTGAACAAGGGTAGCTATCGACCGAGATATCTACGGCAGGGGGTCTTTGCCGGCTATCTAATGGACGAGGAACTGACCCAGAAGTTTCCCGCCGAGGGTACGACATTATCGTCCCGGCAAATACCTTTTCTGCCGTCCGGAAGGAGGTACTAGCAATGACCACACGACCGCTTTATCCCAAGGGTCGTGCCAGCGCTCTATGGAGTACACGTCGCCCTGACTACGATCTCATCGCCCATTTGCGCAACGTCCGCGCAAGCGGAGATGAGGCGATGAGAGCGGCAGAAGAATATGATCCGAATTTTGGTCTGAAGCTGTCGGCGTGCTTCGACAAAAACGAGGCCGATCGACTACTCGACGACTGGTTGTCGCATCGAGTGGCTGTACCTGAAGCGTACGCAATCGGAGCTCCGGCGGGTATGGGAGCGTGCCCGGCTCCCGATCGGCTCGCGCGGAAATACGTCGCCTTAGTTAGGTACTGACGGAAAACTACCGGCATGTCGGATGCTGGCCGCGATGTAATCGTAACGGTGTTGAGACGAGATGCAACCGGATCCGCGACGCTCGTTGAATCCGCTTCGACTTCGAGTGTAACTTCACGGAAGATGCTCAATTCCCAGCCCTTCCCCAAGGGCTTCCACGTAACAGGCGCAGATTGCGGCGACGAACACCTCGGCGGTGTACCGCCCGCGGTTTCTGGGACACCGGGATTGAACCCTACGCTGTCTTGGTGACGGGTTGAAGCTGCATCTGTCGGAAGGCTGTCGGCTTCATGAAGCCGTGCCGTTCGATCAGCCAGTTGGTGTTTTAAGTTTCTCGGAACGCCAGCAACGCTTGTCGGAGATCTTCGATCGTTTCAAAGGTCCTAAACTAGGGCAGGTTCTCCTTGAGCGTGCGGGTGAACCGCTCGGCGCAGCCGTTTCCTTCCGGAGCACGCACGAAGGCGGGCGGAATAGCGTTCTATCGCTCAGCGGCGCGGCGCACAGGTATCGCCGCAAGAATTCTACAGCTGAAATCCGCGCCGCTGAGCGATAGAACGTATTGGACTAAACCGCTCCCCCTGCCATTGGGGCTATGGGCATTGAATGCGGCCAGATGCTTTGCTGATGTAGCAACGGAGCATTCTGAGCGACCGAGCCCGCCAGGGCGGAAGCGGCTCGAGGGAGCAGGCCGTAGCAATCGAGCCTTCGAGCGGTCATCGCGGCTTGCATTTTACCCTTCGGAGCCGATGGGCGCGCACCTATAGTCGTTGTAGTCCGAGCGTCCTCACCCCGATCAGGCGGGTAATTCGACTTCATGCGGTTGGAACGCCGATCTCGGATCATGATGTATCCGGAACCGGGTGGCAGACTTTGGGCCGCGCGATGCAGTCGATCACCACCATGGTGCCGGTGTGACAGTGCGGACATTCTCGGAGTGATTGTCCGGTCAGTGCCTCGAAACGGTCGCGGTAGTCAGCCCGCGGATCGGCTGCCAGTTCCGTGGTCGCCATCCCGAGCAGTTTCCGACACAGCGCCAGCTTTTGGGCACGATGGCAGTTGCTGAGGAAGCCGAAGTAACGGATGCGGTGAAACCGGTCCGGCAGCACATGGATCAGGAAGCGGCGGATGAACTCGTCAGTCTCGAGGGTCATGGTCTTCTGACGGCTGTCATCGCGATAGTCCTTCCATCGAAAGCTGACCTTGCCGTCGTCCATGGAAATCAGGCGATTGTTGGAGATGGCGACACGGTGGGTATAGCGGCCGACATAATCGAGAACCTGTTCAGGGCCAGCAAACGGCCGCTTGGCAAAGACCACCCAATCGGCGTTCCAGGCCGGCGCCAAGTAACGGCGGAATGCGACAGGCTCATGCAGGTGGCGGTGCGCCGAGAAGAAGTTCAACTCGCCGGCGGCGAATGCCTTATCCAGGTAGCGCAGGAACAATCCTCGGAACATCCGCGACAGCACCCTGACCGGCAGGAAGAATCCTGACCGGCAGGCGATCCAGCCTTTGCCGTCTGGCGCGATCCCACCGCCAGGAACGAGAAAATGAACGTGCGGATGGTGCAACAAGTTTTGTCCCCAGGTGTGCAGCACACCAAGGAAGCCAATCTCCGCGCCCAGATGCTTCGGATCGGCGGCGATGGTGCGCAACGTCTCCGACGCCGCCCGGAACAGGATATCATAGACCACTGTCTGGTTCTGGAACGCGATGGTGGCGATCAGGTCCGGCACCGTGAACACCACATGAAAGTAGGCCACGTCGAGCAGTTCTGCCCGACGGTCTTCGAGCCATTGCGCCCGCGCCAGACCTTGGCACTTAGGACAGTTGCGATTGCGGCATGAGTCGTAGGCGACGCGCTGATGGCCGCAGTCGCCGCAACGCTCCACATGACCGCCAAGAGCAGCAGTGCGGCAAGTCTCGATCGCAATCATGGCACGTCGCCGCGCGGTGGACAGCGACGCGCCATGTTGATCACGGAAAGCCGGGCCGAAGTGACGGAAGACATCCGCCACTTCCAGCCCCTCGCGGGACACGGCCTCGCCGTCAGGCGGGTAACAGGTCCGGCATGGTTGGCACGATGACCTCCAGAGCCTCCAGCGGGCTGGTGGTGGCGCAGACTTTGCTGGTGGCGATCATGAGGTATCGAGCCGTGGTGCTCAGATTGCGATGGCCGAGCAACAACTGGATCGTGCGGAGATCGGTGCCGGCCTCCAGCAGGTGAACCGCGAACGCGTGGCGCAGAGAATGCGGCGTAACCGGCTTGCCGATGCTGCACTGCAGGCGCACTTCCCGACAGGTGCGATCGATGGTGGATGGAGTGACCGGCTGGCCGGGCCGATCACCGGGAAACAGCCACTCTCCGGGATGGGTACGCTTCCAATAGTCCCTGAGCATCGCCAGCAGTTTGGGCGGCAGCATGACATAGCGATCTTTGTGGCCCTTGCCCTGGTCGACCCGAATGACCATGCGTTGGCTATCGATCGCAGCGGGCTTGAGGCGGACGGCTTCGGAGACTCGCAGACCGGTGGCGTAACAGACGGTCAGAAGGACGCGGTGCTTAAGATTGTCCACAGCGCCCAAGAAGCGCGTGACTTCGTCCTGGCTCAAGACGATGGGAAGCTTTTTCGCCTTCCGGCTGGCGGGAATATCGTCCTCGACAGACCATGGCCGCTTGAGAGTAACGGTGTAGAAAAACCGGAGGGCGGAGACCGTGACAATGATCGAGCTGGCTGCGAGATGTCTCTCCTGCGTCAAGTGGAGCAGGTAGGTCCGGATCTCGGTCGGGCCAAGATGTTCGGGCGATCTGCGAAAATACCGGCCAAACCGAACGACTTGCTCGACATACGCACGTTGCGTATGCCCCGAAAGGTTGCGGACTTGCATATCCTCGATCAACCGGCGACGAAGCGGGCTCATGGACAACTCCTGTGAGAGATGGACAGCGCCACATGGCGCCCGCACATCGTCTCGCGGCTGAGTTGTCAGGCCAGTGGAGGCAGCGGGGCAGTCGCCACCAACGAACGCTCTGATATTGAAGAGCCGATGCCTAAATCACAGAATTACCGCGAAGCGGTTTAGTCCAATCCGCGTTTATCGCGCGCGTGCGAGCACGTGCGCGGCCGGCAATTGCAGTGCGCTCGATGACGCCGGCGGCCGGAAGAATGATACGAGCTGCGTGCAGGGCGGAGACAACCGCAGCAGCAATGGGGTGACCACGGTCGGTACTCCAGGCGGTCTGCGCCGCAGCCTCAATCATCATCGGCAGGTCGGCGGTAACAGGCAGACGAAGCCCCAGGCTAGTAGCGAGTATACGGGCATGGTCCGTCATGGTTTGCGGACGGTGTGCATACTCGGCAAACGGTGCTGCTGGAATTTCCAGTTGCTTTGCAAGCCACTGAACAAGCGGTTCGACCGGTTGCTCCAGCTGTGCAAGCGCGATGCCGGGGTGGCGAAGCAGAGCGAGCTGAACGGCAAAGCCAATGCGATTGGTATCCCGGCGACGGCCTGCCACGAGGTCCTGGTCGGCTCGAGACAGAGTGAAGTGTCGCGCCATGCCGTCGGGATCGAGCGGGATGCCGAGGAGAGCCTGGCGCTCCTCGTTGGTCAGCAGCTATCGGTGCGCCATCATTGTCCTCCGGCGGATGGATGGGCTGCGACCCTAACGGTAGCTGTCCGTCAAACGAACGATGAGCGGTCACTTCTGGGATGTCCGGAAACCCTAGCCGCCCGATGAGAAGTCGGACAACATGGTTCCCGGACGGGAAAACGGACAAATTACCGTGGCACATGTCGGATACGCTCGGGTCAGCACCCTCGATCAAGACCTTGCGCTGCAACTCGATGCGCTTGCCGTCGTAGGATGCGCTAAGGTGTTCGAGGACCACGCTTCCGGAACGCATGCTGATCGCCCCGGCCTGCAAAAGGCGCTAGACTATGCGCGCGAGGGAGACGTCCTGATTGTTTGGAAGCTGGATCGGCTCGGCCGCAGCCTGCCGCACCTCATCGAGACGGTGACAGCATTGCAGAAACGCGGCGTTGGGTTCCGTTCCATCACCGAGGCGATCGACACCACAACGCCTGGCGGGCGCCTTGTCTTCCACCTGTTTGGTGCCCTTGGGCAGTTTGAGCGAGACCTCATCCGAGAACGGACAAGCGCTGGCTTAATCGCAGCGGCGGCACGAGGCCGCAGGGGCAGGCGCAAGCCGGTCGTCGTCCCGGACAAGCTGCAACGGGCGAAAGGTATGATTGCAAAAGGGCTAACCGTCCGGGAGGCCGCAACACGCCTCAAAGTCGGCAAGACTGCACTTTACGAGGCTTTACGGCAGTAAGGGGGCGAACCAACAGGGAGGCAACGCAGATTCCAGTTTCCCCGCATGACCACTTTAAGTCGAAGCCGAGTAGGCAGGAGTTTGCCGGCTTCATCCTCGATTTCGAGGGGCGCGTTCTCCTCCGTTCCGACGGCGCCGACCTGCCGCTGACGGCGTCGGAATTCGAGCTGCTTGCCGCTTTCGTCCGTGCACCGGGACGCGTGCTGTCGCGGGATCATCTGCGCCTCGCGGTTTCGGGACGCGGCATTGAGGCTTTTGACCGCAGTGTAGACGTCCTTGTTGGCCGGCTCCGCCGCAAGATCGAAGCGGACCACAAAGCACCGACCCTGATCGTAACGGTGGCCAGTGCTGGCTATAAGTTCACACCACGTGTCGTCCTGGCCGCCGCGACCAAGTCAGCGCCCGAACCATCGCCGAGGCCGCCTGAAGGACCGTCACTGGCGGTGTTGCCCTTCGATAATCTGACGGGTGATCCGAAAGAAGATTACTTCGTGGATGGGATTGTGGAAGAAATTATCACCGCGCTGTCGCGCGTGCGGTGGTTTCTGGTGATCGCCCGCAATTCCAGCTTTGCCTACAAGGGACAGGCGGTGGATGTGCGGCAAGTGGGGCGAGAGCTCGGTGTGCGCTATGTGCTGGCCGGAAGTATGCGCAAGGCCGGCACGCGGATACGGATTGCAGCAAACCTGATCGAAGCCGAGAGCGGCATCCATGTCTGGTCGGACCGGTTCGATGGTATTATCGCCGACGTCTTTGATCTGCAGGACGCCATTACATCGAACGTGGTGGGAGCCATCGTGCCGCGGGTGCAGGATGTCGAAACCGAGAGAGCACAGCGACAACGGCCCAACAACCCATCCGCCTATGATTGCTTCCTTCGGGGTCTGGCACAGTTCTATTCCGAGACACGGGAAAGTATCGGAACGACCCTGAGCTTGCTGCGCCAAGCCATTGCTGCCGACCCGGAGTATGCGCCACCTTACGCGTTGGCGGCCGAGTCATTGGTCTATCGACTGGATTATGGCTGGAGTGAAGATCGTGAGCACGACAAGCGCGAGGCGGTAGATCTGGCACGCGCTGCCTTGGACCGGGACCATAATGACCCGACTGTTTTGGTATTGGCTGCCCATGTGCTGGCGTATGTTGATCATGACTATGTCACGCCGAACGCGTTGATCGAACGGGCGCTGATCCTTAACCCGAATGCCGCCATTGCGTTTCAATTGGGTGGCTGGATCAAGATCTACGCCGGTGATCCCGCCGCAGCCGTGCAATGGTTTGACCGCGGCAAACGTCTCAGTCCACTCGATACCAAGAATTTCATTTACTATTCAGGCATTGCATTTGCCTTGGTTATGCTGGGTCGCGACGCGGAAGCGGTGGATTGGGCCACCAAAGCCGTCGCGTCCAACGTGCTATGGTTGCCGGGCCACCGTGTGCTTGCCAGCGCCCTGGCCCATGTCGGGCGCGTCAATGAAGCAAAGGCAGTGGCCCTACGTGTTTGTGCAGAGGCGCCACGATATCGGCTGGCAAGTACGAGGCGCCTGATGCAACCCTCACCCGGTCTTGACCGATATCTTGATGGTTTACGACGTGCCGGGTTTCCCGATTGAGCGGTTGATCGCCGCAACCGTTGGCCCGGACTATGCCGTTTGTTCTACGACCAAGCCGAGTTCATCGATCATCTGTTGCCGCATGGCGAACTTCTGGATTTTTCCCGTGACTGTCATAGGGAATTCGTCCACGAAGCGGATATAGCGGGGGATCTTGAAATGGGCGATGCGTCCTTGCAGAATTCCCTGATATCTTCCTCCGTGACCGAAGCACCGGTTTCAGCCGCATCCAGGCACAGAGTTCCTCACCAAACCTGGCATCGGGTACGCCAAATACCTGGACATCGGCGATCGCCGGAATGTGGTAGAGGAAGTCCTCGATTTCCGCTGGATAAATGTTTTCACCGCCGCGGATAACCATGTCCTTGATCCGGCCAACGATGTTGCCATACCCCTCGGAATCAAGGTACCAAGATCGCCGGTGTGCATCCAACCGTCGGCATCGATCGCCTCCCGAGTCCGCTCCGGATCATTCCAATAGCCGAGCATGACTGAATAGCCACGGGTACAGAATTCGCCGGTTTGTCCGGGCGGTACCGTCCGGCCCTCGGCGTCGATGATCTTGATTTCGACATGTGGATGGATACGCCCGACGCTGCCGACCCGGCGCTCGAAAGGATCATCGGGCGCGGTTTGCAGGCTGACCGGACTAGTTTCCGTCATGCCGAACACGATGGTGAACTCCCGCAGATGCATGTCATGGATGCAACGCTTCATCATCTGGACGGGACAGGGCGCCCCTCCGGTCCAGCCGGAACGCAGGGAGCGCAGATCGAACCGGTCAAATGATGGGTGGTTCAGCATGGCCAGGAACATCGTCGGCACGCCGTTTACGACGGTGCATAATTCCTCCTGGATCGCTTCCAGTGCCGCCAGCGGATCGAACCACTCCGACGGCAGAACCATAGTAGCGCCATGGGTAAGGCAGGTCAGCGTGCCGATGACCATGCCGGCGCAATGATACAGTGGGACCGGGATGCAGAACCGGTCCTCGTCCGTCATTCGCATCCCCTGTCCAACGAAGAACGCGTTGTTCACGATGTTCCGATGGCTGAGCGTCGCGGCCTTGGGGATCCGGTCGTGCCGCTGGTGAACTGGATGTTGATGGGATCCGTCGGGTTCAGTGTGGCGCCGATCTTTGCGAGCTGGGCGTGATGGTGCGCCTCTGCCATGCCGGCGACCGCATCGAAGCGGAAGAACCCGGGCGCTTCGGCGCCGATGCAGATCAAGGTCGTCAGCGACGGCACACGCTCACAGACTGACTGGCCAGGCGTCTGGCTGGCGATTTCCGGCGCCAGCGTCATGAGCATGTCCATATAGTTGCTGGTCTTAAACGTGGCGGCCGTGACCAGTGCCTTGCAGCTGACCTTATTCAGTGCGAATTCCAGTTCATTCAGCCGATAGGCAGGGTTGATCGTCACCAGGATCAGGCCAGCCTTGGCGCTGGCGAATTGCGTGATGACCCATTCGATGTTGTTGGGCGACCAGATGCCGATCCGATCCCCCGGACGCAGGCCTAAGGCGAGAAAGCCGGCGGCGAACACGTCCACCCGCTGCTGCAACGTTGCATATGTCCAGCGAATCGACTGATGTCGAACCACCAGCGCCTCACGGTCCGCCCAGCGTTCTGCCGCTTGATCGAAGAAGGCGCCAATAGTCTCACCGATCAGCGGTATAGCGGATGCGCCATGGACATAGCTTTTGGTCAACTGGTTCATTGATACCTCCCGTCTTGCGGGGAGATAATCGCTTACCGCTGTAATCAGAGAATGCCGGCGATGTAAGGGTTGGGTAAGCGGCCGTGGCAATGAGCTGTTACATCGCATCGGATGTAGATCGGGACGATTGTGATCGCCACGGCAAACCCTGGATGCCAGCGGGATTTGTAAAGCAAGTTCATGGAATGTTCGATCTTAGCGTTGTTTAGCCGACAACCGACGCTCTGTCCTCACATTGTCACCGGCGCCATGAGCACCGCCTGCCGCCCCGTTCAACACCGACTGGCCGCCAAAACCATGGCCGGCGGGGCTCAAGAGTGTGCCAGTCTCCGTTCTTTCCCGACGTAAAGTATCCGCCGCCGCCGCCACCTGCGGCGTCTGGATGTGGCTTCATCATGTTGACCGACGCCATCGCCGCCGCCACCGCCCGTGCCGTTGGTACCTCCCAAGCCCCCCAAGGGGATCCCCGAAGGGCCGTTGGCGGCATTCGACCCGGTAGTTCCAGCCTGCCCGTCGCCTCCCGGTGCCGAAATGGCACCTGCACCTCCACCGCCTCCGGCCGCGAGAAGAGGCTGACCAAGAGCATTGGCTGGATACACAAAGGAACCACCACCTCCGCCACCAGAGAAAACCGCCTGCTGGCCTTGGCCACCAGCAACGATACTCAGCATCTCCCCAGCCGTCAGTTGAAAGTCTCCGCCAACCTCGGCGCCCTTGCCCGGGATACTTGCGCCATCTGAAAACCCGCCCTGAGCTCCTTCAGCAACGATGTCATAGGTGCCAGTTGTAGGCACGGTAAAAGTTTGCAACTTCCCTGAGTATGAGAAAACGGTAGTGGCGCCATTTCCGGAGCCTACGCTTGGCGAACCGGCCTGCGGTGAGGGCGAAACCCCCTGAGATAGCTGAGGCGTCGTGACGACGTTCCCAGACAGTACCACCTTGGTGACGTTGATCCAGGCGGCCCCCCCTGATGACGTTGCATCCTTGGGCATGACGTTCCTCCATGATTAAAGGAAGCGCGAGGTCCGCGCTCCGCTGTCTTCGATTAGGACGTAGTGAGCCGGAATAAAATGAAGTTTGAAAAATGGGAAGAGGTGGTCGCATCCAAGACCTGTCAACGGGCGTTCGAACGCGCCGTGACGGTCACCGGAGCGGCGGTCATTCATTGCTTCTCCGTCTCAGCGCTCCTCAGTGCAGCATTCAGCATGTGTTCTGCCACCAGTAGTTTGGACACACGGCAGGCGTCAGGGGTCACCACACGATTTGTACAAAACTGCACGCTCTCTCATGTCCGTTTTCAAGGCGGCTGGACGCGACAACGCGCTCACCGGTTTTGCCGATGTTGGGAATTCTGTGACTGCCGCCCATGGCAGGAGGCGGGGCTGTGTGACGACGGTTGATCATCTCTGATGCGCGGGTTGGCTACCGCATGACCTGGGTTCGTCGTGGAGCTGCCCCTGTCTAAGATCGAGCGTCGGACGGATCCGGCTCATAGCGTGCCCGGGGATTCTCCTGACCGTTGCCCCGCCTCCCGGCCTTGGGCGTCAGTGATACCTACTGGTGTGGTGCGCTCCTCTGTTGTCGGTTGCGATGGATTGGGCCGTCAGGCGGCTTTCGCTGCGCCGACCTGACGGGCGATGGCCCAGACGAAGCCCAGCAGTTCGCGGGCGATCGCAGCCACGACGAGCGGGAGCGGTTTGCCCTTGGCCGCCAGGCGCCGGTAGCGGGCACACAGCCGGACCTGCGCCTTCCATGCGATGTCACGTATCTCCACCGGCAGCCCCTCCAGGCGGTCCAGGAGGATGCGACCCACGCGGGCGGGCAGTCGGTAGGTCCACGCCGCCTCCACCATGACCCGCCGTGCTTCGGCGTTGCCGGTCTTCGTGAGCCCGTTCCGACGGGTCGTTGCCCCGCTCGAATGCTCGGAGGGCACCAATCCCAGATGCGACATCAGATCGCGCGGGTTGGCGAAGCGCGTGAGATCCCCGACTTCGGCGACCAAGGTGACGGCGACTCCCGCGCAACGCCTGCAGGGCCGTCACTACCGGCGCCATCGACCATTCCGGGATCAATTCGCGGATCTGCTCGGTCAAGGCGTCCCTCCGCTTTTCGGCGTCCTGCGCCGCGTGCATGTAGTCCTGGAAAACAATCCGCTGCGCCGGATGGTCAAAGCGTAGGGTCGTCAGCCAGTGCCGATGCGTTCGCGTCCAGGCCTTGCCAGTATGGACGAGACCGTGTCGCAGCAAAAAGCCGAGTAACTGCTGTCGCGCCCGGCGGAGACCGCGCACCGCGACCAGCCGTGCCCGGACCAAGTCGCGCATGGCCTCGTGTGCCACGTCCGGAACCCAAACGGCGCTCAACTCTCCCGCCCGATGGAGCTGTGCCAGCGTGACGGCATCCCGACGGTCGGTCTTCACCCGGTCGCCCGCGCGCTTTGGGATCAGCGACGGCGCGACCACCAAGCACTCGTGGCCAAGGCCGACGAGGTGACGATAAACACCGTAGCCGCAAGGGCCGGCCTAGTAGCAAAAGCTAAGTCTGGCGTTCGCTCGTCTATACTTCTTCGCCAACTTACTCAATGCCGCCGAAGTATTTTCGATCTCGCCAAAGTAACGTGCTGCTTCTTCTCGTCGGCCGCCTTCAGCGATCGCCACCGCGATCGTCGCCTTATGGACGTCGAGGCCAATAAACATGGTAGTCTCTTCCATGACCCGTCTCCGCTATGCCTGAGGCTCGGCGCCGGCCTATCCAGCGCAACCCTCGTTTCCGGCATACTTAAGGAACTGAGGAACGAGTAGCCCCGTCCGCCAAACGGACATGGGGTCTAAGGCGAGACGCGTCTGATCACCCCCTCTCAGTGAGGGTTTCAGATGCCGCTTGCCTTTGAACTCGATTCTGAAAGAGGGTTTTGAAAGAGAAAATCCGAGGATTTGCCGTTCAGTTTGTCGCGTTGTGACCCCGGGATGTGACAGTCTCAATAACGCCGTTCGATTCATGGCGGGCAGTATGGTGACGCATGCGGTGGCAGGCAAACGGTCGGGTCAATGCCGCCCGACGCGGTTGACCGGACCGCCCCGGTTCGCCGGTGTGCCTGGTGCGACCCCGACGCCAGGAGCGCCCGCGCCGACGCCTGGTGCGACCCCGACGCCAGCGAGCGCCAGGCCGCGCGACGCACCCCTTCGGTACGCCGACGGACTTGCAATAGACCATCGCACCGGCGTCGGTGCTCAGCGCCATCATCGCCACGAGAGCCGCCGCCACGCTGACATGATAGCTCATTCGCTTCTCCCCTTCGGCCACATTTGTCGATGAAATCAGCGCGGGGGCCTGCCGCTTTGGCGTAAGTCTAGCGCCCCAGAGAGTCAGACGCGAGATGTTTGCTTGAGCGCGTCATGACCCTTCCATATTCCGATTGCCTTTGGACGTGGTTTTGAAAGGGGATTCTGAAAGCCAAAATCGGCGGAAATCCGTGCAACCTGGACCCCAGAAACGCGTCTGATTGAACGTGCTTTTCGACTTAACTGTAGCGGCGCGCAATAATAAACGGCCCGACGCGCAATAGATGGCCCTTTCCAGCGCACATTATCTGAGACGGAAGCGGGCGTCCGACGCACAATCGTTGAGACACAACGCACATTCGGTGAGACGGACGCGCAATAGATAACTCGCAGCGCTCGGCGTCCGATATCTCGCCGGAAGTCGGCGGTTCTTGCGCCAATAGGGTCAAGACGCTGGGATGCCAGCGTCCCAGAATGCCGCAAGTAACCCTATTGAGGCGTGGAAAGTGTCTCATGCCGACGCCTCGCTGGCGTATACCCAAATGAGGCTATGGCCGCTTGGGGTCGAAAGCGGCAGTCGTACGCCGCCAGTCATCTATTGCGCGTCGGGCCGTTTATTCTTGCGCGCCACTACAGATAGACGTGTGTTTGGTCGTCTGGTTCTGACAACCTTACCGTGCTGCACCTGCCCAGGCGTGAGAGCGATGCATCCGCACCACACGCGGAAGCGGAAGCCAGGCGCATCACCAAGCGTAAGCCCATGGGGGTGGAGTATACCTGGCCGATGATGCTTACCGCCCCTCGACCAGCAGCTAGTCGACCCTAACGGGGGGTGGAGGTGGGGCGTCGTCAGCTATCGCCGTAATCACCGCCCTATCGCGCCGGAAAACTATAGCAGAATCAGCAATATATCCCCGTTTTGAGGCATCGTAGCGCGCTGTCGATACGATATTCGGCATGCCGACAAAAAAATACGCCGCAATACTACGGCATCGCCCGTAGGAGACAAAAATCGATGCCGACCGATCTCGAGCGGACATCGAGGCACGGCCATTAAGCCTTTGAAATCATTAAGGCCGCCTGCCACGATCGGCGAAACCATTTATGGACACCCAGCTGGAATCGCCGACTGCATTTCGAGCGGGGCGCGTCGGGGCTGCGAGCCACTGAGGCGTAACAGATTGTTTTGTCGATGTCTTCTGTCAGCCCCCATCGCTGTGACAACATTTTACACTCTTCAGGTTACCCGAGCCTCGGTCGCAGCCCACACGCCCTGGTAGCCAGTCTACACAGCAGACCATAGGTGGACAGGGGTTACCTGGCTCAACACGAGCGTCTAGCAGACCTTCGTTGCTCGTCCCCCCGTTCCCTCCGGTTTCCGGCAACGGCGGTTCCGGCGCCCGGTGATCCCACGACCGACAACTGGCGATCGAGGTCGACCTCTCGGGGGGTCTTTGATCGAGCCGGCTGACGACCCTGATCCAGCATCCTGACCCCGGATAGTGCCCTGAAATGTGTGAACGGCAGGCCAGCGGGCAGCGCCAAGGCGAAAATTCTCCATCCAAATCACACTTCGTCCGCCGAGCCGCCTCAGCGAAGGGCTACGTCCGTATCAAGTTGCACTGACTTTCAGTGAGCGGCCGGAACGCCTCCTCGCCGGGCGTTGTGGAGAGCATCTTGTAAACATCGTCGGCATTAGGCAGATGCCGTCGGCGACTTGACCTGCATCAGATACATCTTCGACAGCACGCGCCCGTCATCGCGGATGCGGACGGTGTCATTGTACATGTCGTTCACAGGGAGCGCGCGCATGGCCGTAGCGATAAGCTTTGCGTCCCGGCTGGTATTCTGGCTGGCGCGGATATAGTGGCGCACCGCGGCATAGACAGCCCGCCTAATTCATAGTCGGCACGCGGTCCTTGTGCTGTCGAAAACGCTTGGTCCAACCTGGCGTAAAGTCGTTGAGGTCCCAGTAAAAGGATGTCGACAGAACCAAGTCTTGGGTCGTTGTAAGGCCCAGCGCCACCACGTCAGTGATGAATAACAGCAGAGCCGCTAGACGCTGTCCGCTCCGCTGAAGGCCGAACTCGCTGGCCTGCTTGATAACGTTCTGAGCATCCGTGCCCGCATTGGCAAACGCGACCACCTTCGCGCCTGACGCCCGAGCGGCCAGGAGATAGCTCGAAAAATCGGCGGTGTTGAGCGGATGCCGGTACCGAGCCCAAGACCTTGCCACCGGCCTCGTTTACAAATCGCGTCGTGTCGCGTTCGAGCGCATGGCCGAAGGCATAGTCGACTGTGATGAAGAACCAGGTGTCGGCACCTGATTTCGTCAAGGCGCCCCCGGTGCTGCGGGCCAGCGCGAAGGTGTCGCAGTTGAAGTGGAACCCGAACGGCGAGCACGCTTTGTTGGTGATGTCGGAGCTACCGGAGACGGATAAGAGCAGAATGCGTTCCTTCTCCCGCATCAGCGGTTGCAGGGCGAGCGCTGAGCCTGAGGTTGCGCATTCCACGATTGCGGGTAGCCTTGGATGTCGATCCAGCTTCGCGCGATGGATACGGCGAGATCTGGCTTATTCTGGTGGTCGGCGGAGAGGATTTCGACCGACGGAAACTTGGTGCCTGCATTGACCTCTTCGGCGGCGAGGCCTGCCGCGATTACTGCCCCTGGCCCGGCAAAATCCGCGTAGGGACCGTTCATGTCGCCTAGCACACCAATTAGGGTGGGCTGTTTTGGCTGGGCATGCACGGGGCTCCGGGCATTGCCGTTGCGGCCGCGCAAAGCTGAAAGAAATTACGCCGAGCAATGTGCATGGCTACCCTTTCCGATGACGACCGGATCGCCTGGGCGGCGAGAAAAGCATGCTCATCCAACGGAAAGAACCATCAATCCCCTTTGCGACCCACGTCAATAACTCTTTGAAAATTTCTGATATCGCTCGCCGCGGGCGGCAGCGGCTTCATCACCGGCCAGCGCTTCAACTTACCCCTTATCGCGCTGCGCTGATCCGGATACTTCGTCGACAACCCGTCGGTAATACCCTGCGTGCCGCGCGCTGGAGTGGGGTAGGGCGGCGTGTAGGCGGTTTGCAACAAACCAGCGCACCGGAACAGACACGCCGGCGTAGGCGGGCTGCCACGGCCGCGCCGCTATGGGATAAACCGCGGCGCCCAAAGCGATCGACAGGGTGACACCACAATCAGAGAAGGACGTTACGTTTCCCGATGGTGGTTACCGAGGGTCAGGGCGGCGGTCGGTCCGTAGAACTGCCAAGGCCGTCCGCCCCTCTTGCGCTGGACAAGTCTCCGCTGCGGCGATCATCATGCCGCCATACGGGAAGGCGCCGCATGGATATCGCAGATTGGCTGCGAAGCCTGGGGTTGGAGCAGTACGAACCCGCCTTTCGCGACAACAGCGCCGGTCGGCGGCCAGCCCGTTGCACCAGGTCTCGGCCTGGGCATTGAGATCATCGAGATCGGTGAAAGTACCAGCGGCGAAGAACGCATCACGTGCGTAACGTATGGCTCTTTCCACGCGGCCTTTTTCGTTGCCGCGCGCCACCGCCGCCGGGCGGGGTTCATAACGGTAGTGGTTTGTGGTGCGCCAAGTTCGCGGATCGGCGCGCAGACGCGTAGGAACAATGCCCGGCAGTTGCTGACCGGACGTCCCCATTGCAAATATTGAGCAATCGCTTCGCCGACGTCGGTTGGCAACGGTAAGACCGCGGCTTGGTCCCCCTTGCCGACCACCGCAATGGAACCGGCCTCCCAGTCGATGCTGTCCAAGGTCAGCGCGACGATTTCGCAGGATCGCAGGCCGAGGCGGGCCAGCAGCAGCAGGATCGCATAGTCGCGCCGTCCAATCGGCGTATCATGCGGGCACTTTGCAATGACCGCCCGAAGGTGCTCCGGGGCGATCGCCCTCGGTATGGCGGTCATCGACCAATTGGGTACGGTCGGAACCGCAGCGGCTAGATCAAACCGGGTCTCTCCGCAAAAGCGGACGTAGCGGAGAAAGGAACGCAACGCTATTGTCGCGGCCTTGGCCCGGGCCGGACTAAGGCGGGCTGCCTGTTGTTGGACAAACTTTATGGCGTCCAGGCCGCGAAGAGTAGCGAGATTAACGGGCCCGATTCCAAATCGCTCAGACAGAAAACTTTCAGCAAACGGACAATATTGGGCCAACGTCCTGGTGGACAGCCCCTGTTCCTTCCGTAAGTAACTGGCATATGCCGCAACTATCTGTTCGATCGGCGTCGGCTCGCTGATAGCGCTCGGCACGCCGCAAACACCCAACCGACGAAGCAAATCGATCAACCGTCGCAGCGTGGCAGCCGCACCCTGCCGAACCCATCCCTGGTGTACGGGCTCCTTCAGAAAACGCCGCGGATGTTCGTCAGTCAGGGCTTCTGCAGCGATGTGCTCAGACTGGAGCCAGTGACTGAACTGGGCTGCAGCCCGAACTTGGCGACCCAGCCAGTGACGTTCGAAGCCTTGTTCGTTAAGCCATCTCGCAAAAGTATCAAGGTATCCCACCAGTGGTCCCTCGGGGTCTCGCGCCAAGGTCCACAATCTGTCGTCGTTCGGTTGCATTCTCGCTCTCCTTCCGAAGCTGGAAGGAGCAAAAAACTATGCCGACCCAAGTATTGTCAGTTGGGCAGAAAACGCCGCCGTGTCCACGATGCTCGGCATAGTCCCGGACTCGGCATAGTGGGGACTATGCCGGGCCCGGCATAGTCCCCAGTCAACTTGTCCCTCTTCCCCGGGAAGCGTGCGCAGACGTAGATACGCCTCGGCTTTGGGACGCGGCCGGTGACAGGCGATCAGAGTGGCGGAAGTGATCAGGGCTGCCGCGATAGCCGCGTCCGTAAGCCATGACATACAAGCCGGCTGGCGGTCAGCGTCGGGAAGCTCTCCAGCGTCTGGCGGATGAACGGCAGATACGCGTCGATCTTCGACGGGCGCGGCGGCGGCCCGACCCGCGGCAACCCGGCTTGCGCCAGCACCCGCCGCACCACGCTGTGATGGATGTGCAGCTGACGCGCGATGGTGCCCATCGTCCATTTCTCGGCGTGATAGAAGCGCAGGATCTGTGCCTCGATGTCAGGCGGCGTCACCATCGTCGGGGTCCCATCCGGTTGGGTCGCGCTACAGCCGGTCTCGGCGATGACCGCGGCGGCGCAGGAACCCCTGGCGGACGAGTTGCGGGCACCGGCGACCACACCAATGACAGTGCGTGATCGTTCGCCGGGGCCGATCCTCCGGAGCGGCTGCGTCGCTCGCACTCATCGGCGAGCCAGGCGTCAGCAGATCATCGCGTCGGCGGTAGGGAGTGAACCGTGATGCGTCACTTTTTTGTCGCGCGCC
>CAVYXX010000141.1:0-35944 GCA_963772355.1 uncultured Alphaproteobacteria bacterium
CGGTAGCGACCTTGTCGCGCGGCATGGCGGCGTCGCCCCGTCGGACCATTCTGGTAACGCCGTCCAGCACACTGAAGCGAGCAGCGTCGGGCTCGCCGAGCGCAGTCCTCGGCACAATAAATTTGGCCCCGGTCGCAGCAGCTGCAGATCAGCACCTGCATCCGACAGCCCGGCGCAAAGGAACAGCCGCGCTGATGCTGCCTCGGCATGAGACGCCAACACGCCCGGTGGACGAACGCCACGATTGCCAGGATATTGGCCCTGCATACGTGCCCGGCACGGTGTGGGGCACGGCATGAAGCCAAACCGCCAAGTTCAGATCTCGGCGCCGTGCTTGCCTCTTGATACCGGCAAACTACTACGCGCCACTCGGCTCGGCAGTCAGCCCGCGCCCGATCACCATGACAACAACATCGACGGCGGAAAGGCGAGCTTCAGCTCAGCATCGCCAGCTTGGTTGACGCCCCTCTGCCCGCCAGGGGGGAGCTGGCAAAACCGACCGGCCAGCATGCCCACGGGTGAAAAGACCGCATTCCCTCAGGCTTTCGTCACCTATCGGGCACAGTAGTCCCAGTAGCCTTGCGTGTGCGCCGGGCTCGACCAGAACCAGCACAAGGCTGGTGACGGTGGGGGCGGTGGCGTCGCGGCAGCGATTACGGTGCCAAGTGTCACGCCCGCCACGACGGCACCGTAATAGGGTGCCGCGACCCATGGCCTGTAAGACAGCGCCGGCATAAACCGGGGCCGCCATAAACGGGCTGCACGGTACGCGGTTCCACCCGTACAGGACCGACGGCAGCAGCGCCACCGTAGGGGCCTCGCACAGCCGCAGCGCCATTCGGGCCGTAGGCGGCACCGGCGCCGGCGGGGCCGCGGTAGGCCGTACCGCCATTCGGACCTTGCGCGTAGCCGGCGCCCCTTGGGCCGCGCGCCGCGGTGGCGCCGCATTCGGACCTTGCGCGTAGCCGGCCCCCCTCGGACCAGTAGTGGCGGTGCCGCCGCGCGCACCGGTCACAGTTCCCCAGCCGAATGCCTGCAAAGGAGCGGCAAAGCCAATCAAAGCAGCGAGCGAGATCCGAATGAAGCGGTTCATTGTGGAGCTCCTGCGTGCTGTTCGCTGAGAGCTGCGCCGAAGTCCATCTCCTTGGCGCCATTTGGTGGAGCGAAAGCAAAGTCTGCATCGGCCGGATGCTCGGCGAAGTCCCAATCGGACATCTCGGCGATGAAGTTCGGCTTATCGGGCAAATCGTTGTCGGTGACGATCGTCTTCGCGGCACGCCGCGGTCGGCCTCAAGCCAAAGTTCCAGTGCGATGCCTGGCGGTGGACGCCGGAACGATCATCCCGACGATGTGCTGAGCCGGTTAGCGCCGATCGGACACAAGCACATCAACATGCGCGGCATCCTCACGTTCGATCTCGCCCGGTAGCGTCCAGCCTGCTTCGCCCAGCATTTCTCGCCACCGAGACCGCCTATCGCAATGAAAAAAGCTAAATCGTGAGCTATATCAAAATGTTGTCGTGTCATGTGTCTTGCAACACGTTGAAATAACGAGGTTTCCAGATCGGCACTTTTGGCACGGAGGTTACGACAAGGCCCAGCCGGTAGCGGTGGCGCGGCGATGGGGTCCTGCACCGGATCAAGCTTGGGTGTCGTTTGGAGCTGCAGCATTTGGCGGATCCGTGTGGCGTTGTCGCGCTGCGTCGGGTGCCACAGGCCGAAGTAACGAACCTTGTGGAAGCCACGCGGCAGCACATGCTGCAGGAAGCGGCGCATGAATTCCTCACCACTGAGGCTGCAGGTCCGTGGCTGGCCGGTCTTGCGGTGCTTGTATTGGATGGTGACCGTTTGATCGTCGAGACCGACGATGCGGGCATTGCTGAGAGCGATACGGAAGACGTAGCGGGCGAGGTAGTCGAGCACGGCCTGCTCACCGTTTCCCCAAGTGGTGACATGAAGGATCCAAGGCACGCGCCAGACGGCGTCGGGGATGACGAGATCAGGACACTTTCGTTGCAGCAAGGGCGGAACTTGGCGCGCACCAGTTTGACGAGCGCCTTGATGGGGACAAGGAATTTGTGACGTGCCGGATGCCAGGTGTTGGCGTCTCCGGAGATCCCGCCGCCGCTGGCCAGGCAATGAACATGTGGGTGGAAGGCCATTTGTTGTGTCCAGGTATGCAGCACCGCCAGCACGGCGACGGTGCCGCCGACGTAACGTGGGTCGCGCGCGAGTTCGATGATTGCGGTGGCGGCAGCTTGCATCAGCACGCCATAGCCGTCGCGCTGATGGGCGCGCAGCACCTCGCGCAGTTCGGCGGGCACGGTGAAGGTAATGTGGAAATACGGCACCGGCAGCATCTCCGCCTGTCGGTGCTCGAGCCATTTCTGGGTCTGTTCAGTGTGACACTTGGGACAAGATCATTAGTCTCGACGCACGATCATTGAGACACAAACGCAGGTATCAGTCTGTTCGTCAGCTCCGGGCGGGATGACCGTTGTCGACCCAAAGCGGCCCTTCGCCAACACAAAGTCACCTACCAAAACTGGGGCCAAATGAGCGGAAACAAACCTCGTCCTGTTGTCTCCTGGCGCGACCGACTGGGCAACGGTCCGTCAGACGCCTCGCTGACGCCCGTGGGTCGGATACCCGCGCCCGGCGTAATCGAAACCGACCAATCCCTCTAACTCAGTTGACCTGCGCTTTGGCGAACTGGCCACCGTTAGACAAATTAGAGTTTAATTAGAACGGCGTTCACGCCAATCTACGCCAGGTTCAACCGCCTCGTGCCGATCAGGGCTTCGGCTGTGAACCCGCCTTTGCAAGGAATTGCAGCAACACCGCGTTGAACGCGTCGGGCTGCTGGGCGATCGCCAGATGGCGGCCAGCCTGTATGGCGACAAGCTGGGCGCCGGGAATACAGCTGGCCGCTCCCTCCGCCGCAATGCGGAAGAAAGTCCGCGTGTCTTCGCCGTAGGTGATCAAAGCCGGTATCTTGATCTGGCGAAGCATATCGCACGTGATCGGAGGTTGCGGCGGTGCCGAATGAGGGCGAGCGTCCAGGTGCGGGCATTGTCGAGCGAACATCGAACGAATGTCCGGCGTTGTGGTATCCCAGAAATCGGGCTGATGGTTGACCCCGATCGGCGTAAGTCGAGCCGCACCCGCGAAGTCGCCGGCCTTCGCTGCCGCAATCGCGGGCGCCAACACGGCCTGGCGATCCTCGACCGCGATCTTCGGGCTCGCCGGGTCAGTAACGAAGCTTACGGAAGCTGGTTCATGGATGGTCAGGCTGTGCACGAGCTCCGGATGCTGCACCGCCACCAACATGACGATCAGACCGCTGTATGACCAGCCGACGAGGTCCACCGGACCGGCGTTCAAACCGCGAATGAAAGCGGCAATATCGTCCGCGTGCGTCTGATGCGAGTATTTCGATCCGTCATCGGGCCATGGGGCTGTCCCGTGATACCGCATGTTGAGACCGATGAAGCGATAATGCGGCGCGATGGCCTGGCGTTGCGCATCCCAGGCCCGGTAGTCCGTGCAGCAACCGTGAATGAAAACCACGGGCGCGCCATCCCCCTGTTCCTCATAGACGAGTGTCACGCCGTTGACGCTGGCCTGCTTGATCTGCGGAGCACTGGGTGCTCCCGCCGACCAGGCCTGGCCGACAGCCAATAGGAGCAAACCACAGATCAAGGCCAATTTGCGGGAACAGGACGTAAGCGCTTCATACCGGTAGGCCACGGCTTATCTCCTTGATGCGGGAGTCCCCCGATGAACGGCCAATGCTGGCGCCGCGAGAGCAGGATAGCGACCAAGATGAGCATTCTGCAAATACTGGACGCCTGGGGCCTTGCCGATTGGTCGACGATCGCTGTGTGAGCGAGAGTCTGGCCTCATAAGCCTGCATCGGGGACGCACGTCTCCTGCTGACAGCCAGATAGGCCCAGTCTGGCGCCAATCCTGAACATCGGGCTGCGCCATCAGACTGCTGCTACTTTTCTTTATCCCAATATCACGGGAGTTTGTAACTGCCTTGATTAGTGCAGCTATAGGCGTAAGTTCCCTCCGCCGCCGTCCGGAACTCGCTGGTGCATACAGACGTAAAACTTCCGCTGATGCCTGCATACTTCCCGGTGCCCGTCGTCAACATGAGTGTGGCACTAAAGTTCTTCGCGTCCGCGGCATGTGTCACCTCAGGCAGATTGACAACAATTTTGTCTCCATCGGGATCAGTGCCCACGTAGTAGCCACGGTATTGAGCCATACCGCTCGTGACGTCCTGTAGACCGAAACCGTGCCATGTCACGTGATCCCAAATCCCTTTCCCCACTGTCAGGGAGTTTTCCTCCCAAGCAGCCAAGAACCGCTCTTTCCCAATCTGGGTGCCCTTGAACGTGCCAATGCCGGAATAGGTGCCGCTAAACTTACCTTCCTTCGGAAGATCAGCGGCCATTGCCGTGGCTCCAAAGGTCATGGCAGCAGTCAGGGTTAAGGCGGACAGTGTGCATTTGTGGGATCGCATCGAACGTTCCTCCCGTCATATATTGATTGTTCATTGGCCGACGTTCTCTGGTCGCCGGTTCAGGCAGCGATGCTGCGTAACATAACAGAACGGTAATTCAAAGCGTTTCCGCACTGAGGCAACGGGCGAGGACGGAGCCGAAGGGAGCCACCACCTGATTAGCCTCAGACGCGTCAGCCTCCCCGCGGAAGCAATACTTCCAATCCGCCGCGCGCCGAACCCTTGACCGATCTCCGGCGTTGGCGCAGCATCCCGGCGCGGGTCATAGAGCCCCGCCGTTTAGGATGTATGTGTGAACACTCGCCCCTTGTCCGTCACAGCAGGGGGCTTTTCGTGTCTGGCGAGGTAACCCCCGGTGTGACATTCGGTCTTCTAAACGAAAAACCGAAAGTATATGGTGTTTCCCACGGACGTTCTAGGAACACACCGCCATGCTCAGCACCACTTCAGACAACGTAAAGCCGAAAGTAGCGTCAGCACGCCGCCACCTTCGCCCGGAAGAGGCGGCCAAACTGATCGCGGCAGCTGGCAAGCGTGTTGCTTGACGCGTTCGCCAGGTCGAGAACAGGATGCTTCCAATTCTGACGCCCGAAAGAACTTCGTCCCGGGAAGATGTTCGCGCACGGTGCGTTTCCGCACGGGCATAACGGCCCGCCCGCTGGCGGTATAGCGGTCGGCTGGAGTAGCTTCGCAAAGTTTGCGAAGGTGGTTATGGCGGTAAGGCGGCGGCGGCATCCGGGGACGGTGCGCTTTACGCCGACACAGAGTCCAGGCAAGGGAGGAAAGTTATGTGGTGTAGGACGACCATCGTCGCCGCGACCTTTGCGATCTCTTCAAGCGGCATGGCCGCGGAACTTGCGAAAAGCGGCTCTATCGAGGGCCAAGTGTATATCCACACCGTCCAGAAGATTGACGAGCTTGATGCCCCCGATGGCATGAAAGCGTATATCAACGAACTGTTCGAGTTCCACGTCCCCAAGCAGCGCGGCGAGCTGCTTGACGGCATGAGTGGGCGCTGCCTGGCTTATGGTAAGTATTCGGACGCCGGAGCATTTAAGGAAAGCGGCCGTTGTTCTAAGGTTGATGCCGATGGTGATAAAATCTTTGAAGAATACGAAGCAGAAGCGACGGGACCGAACGACACGACCCAGTTAAAGTCAAATTTGACGGCGGCACAGGGAAATACAAGGGTATCAAGGCCACTCTTACCTCTACATTCAAGCCCTTGCCTGCACTTAGCAAGACAGACACGATGGGCGCCGCAGCCTACAAGGGCGAATACAAGATTGGCGACTGAACTGGTCCGAGACCGCTCCATCAATCGCACCGCTAAGCGGCCAGGTTAGGCGGCGCCCGGACTCAGGCGTCGCTGCACTGATGCGTGGAATAGTAGGCGATGAACAGGCTGCGGCAGACGGGGCAGCGGTGCAGGCGGATTGCTTTGTCATGGCGAAACAGAAGCGCGCTCGGTCCGATCGTGATGCGGTCTGCCAGCCCGAGGCCGAGCGCGATCTCCTCGTCCAGCTTCGCGCGGGTTTTGCAGCCACAGGTCGTGCGCGGGCAGGATGACAGGGACATTGCCGGCGAAGTAGCCGCTGGTCATTGGACGCCGATCCCCCCGCTCAGGGGGTCAAATTTGCACGCCGAAACACAATATATACCGCGGTTTTTCATTCCTGCTTGCGCACACCAAGAAGGCGAGGCATCAGCTCTATCGCCGCGCTGTTTCTGCTGTCTGTCGGCGGGGTCCCACGGCTGGCAGCCCAAACCCTTAGCGTGATACGCTAAAGAAGTTCTCTGCTATGCCGGCGGCCGGCTACGATGCAGCGGACGACGGAGGACAAGAGATGGGGGACACTCAATCGGTAGCCGTGAAAGCCTCGCTCTACGACCGCCTTGGCGGGGTGTATAGTATTGCAACCGTGATAGACGATTTCATCGATCGGATCATGGTCGATCCAAGGCTGAACGCGAACCCCTTTGTCGATGAGGCGCATCATCGCGTGCCGCCGGCCGGGTTCAAGTATCTTGTTACGGAAATGCTCTGCTGGGCAGCGGGCGGCCCGCAAGTCTATACGGGCCGCGATATGGCTGCTTCACATCAACATCTCAAAATAACCGCCCGGGAATGGCAAGCCTTTATGGACGACCTGGACCAGACCCTTGACAAGTTCGCTGTGCCGGCAACTGAGCGGGAGGAGATCCAGACGATAGTAGAAAGCACCCGTGCGGCGATTGTCATGGGCTAGGCGCTTGTCACTAGCACCTTAGCGCCGACAGCCGCCGAACAGGCGTCCGCTGGCAGGCGGAGGCAGACTTCGATAGAGTTCTCCGCAAGACCGGTGGGAAAGCTGGGCCTGTGATCTGCTTAGGTCGTTGATTCCATTATAATATATTATATACAACGTAAAGGACGTTGCGTCCAGTCAGTTATTGTCTTTCTTTCAAAGGGTTGCAGGTTTATCGCGTTTCACGATCGCCTATCGGGTTCTTTCCAGCAGTCCGCGGAGCAGATGTAAGCCCGAGAACTAACCTTTGGAGATGTTCCACCCTGATGAACCAAGTTCTGCCGTCGCTCGGTCACCAGCGGCGTCGTCGGTACTCGGCAGGGTAATTCTGTGAATAAGCAAAATACCATCTCCCGACCGTTCCTACCGTCTGTTCACCTAAGATCGTGTGCTTGGATCCTGACGGCCACGCGGGGGGGGAGACGCACCAGGGTGCAGCGGCTACTAACTGATCAGTCACGCCCCCCAGCACCCACACAACAGGACCCCCCCAGCGGCTCCAATCACCCCATCCACACCCGCGGCAGGAGAGCAAAATCATCGGTCCTACGCCCCGGTTCTGGCACCTCTCCTGCGCAGACCCGCGCGCGACCCACTGACCGAAGTGCCATCAACCGGTTGCACGTTGTTCCGGGGGCGCAAGCGCGTCGTGGCGGCAATGGGGGTCGGAACAGTGGAGGTGGAACGGCGCACGCGGTGGTGGTAAGCGGCCGGTTATGTCCCGCCCGCGAGCGCCAACTGTTCCCCAGTGCACCGTCTGCAAGCATCGCAAACGCAAGGCTGTGGAAGCGGCGATAACGGCCGGCACATCGTTGCGGGCGATCTGCCGCGCCAACGGTGGTTTGTCCCCCCAGTCGCTGATGCGGCACCGTGATCGGCACATGCGCCCGCCAGAGGTTCACCGATCGTCAGCCATCGAGCTTTACGACCGCGCGTTGCCGCCGCCAGGACAGAGCGTCCTGCCGCTGGTAGAGCCCGCACCGACCGTCGAGCCGCGGCGGCATCGCGCCACGTTGGTGGACTCCGACTGAGCCTGGCCCGCGCCGGGGGGACACGTGTATGGCTTGTGGCCGGAAAGATGATAATTGGTGGTACATACCCGGCTCGCATGGCGGGTGTGATTATTGTTGGTCGCCCCAGTTCTACGGCATTAGAAAGTGCCAGTTTTTCCCGAGAGTGGGAGGGTAGATTGCCAGCACCTAAACCTGACCCGAAGCTAGTCGAGCTCGTGGCGCGGAAGACGGCAGCCTTCGGGGACCGGGAGGCTTGGGCGGCAATCCTTGTCGCGGCCGTGGGTTACGGCGTCCGCAACGAGATCAATGTGCGTTTCGAGATGCCGTTTGGCTGGCGCGCAAAGCGGCAGAGACCCAAAGGCGGTTGGCCCGCGCAGCCGGAAAGGACGCTGCCAGGGAAAAGAGTTTGGCCGCGGTGCGTCGTCGAGCTGAGCGGCAAAAGCGGCGGGTTGTCGCGTCGGCCGCTGCGGCGTCTAATGCGGCCGATGTGCTTGACGCTTTCCAGATTGAGCAAGGAACAGGAACACCCTGAATGGGCCAGTTTGTTCGTGGTAATTCGGGAGGGGCGGGTAGACCGTCCCGTTACAGTGAAGCGATCGCTTCGAGCATTTGCCGGCTAGTGAGAGAAGGCGGATATCTAAAAGCCATTTGCCAGCAGGATGGGATGCCCTCGCTGAACACCGTCTATCGCTGGCGCCAGGACAACGAGGCGTTCGCTAGGCAGTACGCGATCGCCAGGGAATTCCATGCTGAGACGCTGGCGGACAAGATCAGGGAGACCATTGACGGGGCCGAAGGCTGCACGATGGAGGAAATCCAGGCGCGGCGGCTGAAGTTCGATGGGTATCGCTATCTTGCCGCCAGGTATTTTCCTCGGATGTTTGGGGACAAACTGATTCATACGGGCGGGGACGGCGAGGGTCCTGTCGCGGTTAAGCTGATCGCTGGACTATACTTTACTGGAGCCGCGGGAAATGGTCGAGTTTCGCCGGATGCTGGCGAAGATGGAGACGGCCGGATGGGGCGCCTTTGATCGAGGGCGGCGACTTGAGGACGACGATGGCGAGGCCGGGGTCCTGAAAGAATCGATCGGCCACCTTTGTAATCCTTGCGTCCATTGAGATTCGCCAGAAGCAAGTGACGTGTCCGTCCTTGCCACCCGCGACAAGTACAACGCCCCCTGATCCCGATTTCGCAATTGCTTTGCCGGTCTGGCGGGATTATGGCGCCAATTCTAAAGGCGCGGTAAGAGGCCGCCGCCGAGGCTGAGACCATCCCGCATGTAGCAGCCGACGAGCCTGAGCCGCGCGGGCGTGAGGCTGAGGAGAAGGAGCCAACGCCACCACAGCCGCCCGTGGTGTTCAACCGGGACCGGGAGACCCTGACAACCAGCCTCGCGGTCGCGAAAGCCTACGTGAAGGCGCACAAGAACGTCCTCGCGAGCATTGATGCCATTGTCACCGAATCTGGTGGCTTAGAATTAAGCCGCCAAAACTTCCTATTCCGAGAGGCCACATACCCCGACCGCGGCAAATCCTACCGCATGGTTGAGATGAACGAGGAAGCGTTCAGCCTGCTCGTGGGGGGCTTCACGGGCGCGGAGGCTCTGCCGCGTGGCCTACATCACCAGTTCAAGCGGATCACTCAACCCACATTGGCTCGTCGTTATCGCGGCGGTTCGGAAACTCGGGCCGACGCTCGCTGATCGCCGCCAGCATGTCGGCGAGTTCGGCGAATCGCTTTTGCACGGCATCGAGCTGCCACTTCGTCATCGGCATCTCGGTGACTATGGCGTTCAGCCGTCCGAAGAGATCAGCGACTGCGGCAGCCTCACGCGACGCGAACCGCTGTTCCAGTCCGGTCAGCCGTGCCTCGATCGCATCGAGCCGATAGCCCCAGCCGCTGGTGAGACGCTCTGTCGCGTCGCGGACCGTCCGGATATCGGAGGCGGCCTTCTCAACGAGGCGCATCAGGAGTCGGAGGTCTGGTTGGGTGTCGTCTGTCATGGGGGTAATTGTAAAGGAATTTACGGGCTGCTGTGGAGTCCGAATATGACCGTTGGTGCACAGGCTGCGGCGCACTGTTCAGAACATAGCCTCGGTGATTGTTCACGCCACCAGCGTTTCGTGCACCACATCTGGACAGGGTGTGAGGCCTCTCTGCTCACAGCCTATGCAGCCTGCGAGCCGCGCTTGGTGTCCTCGGCCTGTCAGACGCTGCGGGTTGGAAGCATCGCATTCGAGGGGCGGTTGGTCCGCGGGGAGAGGGACGACTTCAGCGGAGAGCTCGTGCTCAGGGGCGCGCAGCGGCTAGCCGTTCGCTGATTTTGTCGCGCTCAGGGGTGCGGAACGAAAAAGCCCCCTGCCTAACCCAGGGGGCGAAGTTGATCATCATCTCAACATCAAGGGCTTTGCGGACTAATGGACCCGCGCGGGGAGGGGAGGCTGACGCGTGGCCTCACCGTGCGGGGCCGGGGGTCGAGAGACTCGCACCCGATAGTCCAAATGGAACTTAACTAAGTGGAACCAATCCTATATTCTGCGACAAAGGTGTTGACGAATGCAGGAATGAAACCTGCGAAGCGGCAAGATTGACCCCGAAAAAATCCACTCCGTCGATCAGAGTGCCACCTTGGCCGTCCGATGTGATTGCGGTGTTCGTCGCATTATAGAAATCCACATGTGAGGTCGCATCGAGGCCGTAGGCGTTGACCTTGAAATCCTCCAACTCGGAGAAGCGCAGCGTGGTGTCGGTGCCTGAATTGTAAATCGTTTGGTTGCCGCCGCCCCAGTAGCTCGCGGTGTCGCCGTCCCCTGTGATAAAGGTCAAATCATTTGCACTGCGGAAAAGCTGGAAATCGAGGCCCGGATTAGTGAGGATAAACATGTCATTGCCGCCTTGATGGCCATGCCACGAGGCCGGGTTGAACATCGTTTCACCGGAGGTGAGGCCGGTCGGTGTCGCGCGAACCAACGTTGATGCGACGTCTTGGATTTCTTGCAGTGTCTCTAATAGCGATAGCGACATACCCACCCCCACAACAGCCTATAAGCATTACCTAATTTCGCCCACATTGGCCAGTGGTCTCATCTTAAGAGACTGGTATTGCCATTTGGCGATTTTTTGGCTGTTCGGTGCCAGATCAGTGCTAACCGCCAAAAACGAAGGCTTCGGAATGGCGGATCGTTTTTGGGGTGCGTCAAAATTCCAGACTGGAAAAATGACACACCAGGCATCACGCCTAGGACAAAAATGACCGGTTTCTGAAGCCATCCGTTACCCTCAGGTGGTTGCCCGGGATGCGAAAACGCTGATGCGGCGCAAGTTGCGCCTCGTCAAGATCATGACCGGGTGTGGACGAGTCAGCGTGAAGCATCGAAGGTGATAGCCACCAACTCATTTCCCCAGGCGTTGAAGCCTTATTGTCGCGCCAGTGCGCGGCACAAGGACGAAGTGTAATGGTGAACAGGACGCGGGCTTTTGCCTTAGCGCTCGCCCTGGCGGGGGCGCCAATTTCATCGCTGCTAGCCGCCGCGCCATCAGGGGGTGGCGGCGAACCTGTGAGCGGCGGCCCGGTCGGAGCTGTTCCCGGTGTGGCGACCGGTTCGATTGCCAAAAAGAAACCCATCCCAACGAACCGACACCACGTGGCCGCACCGCATGGAACCAGACAGCCGATCGTTCTGCCCAGGAAGCCCGTCGTGACGAGCCACTAGCTGAGGTCGAGGTCTGTTCCACCGTCTGCCGCCGCGGGCCGGAACCTGGGCAGTTCCGGCCCGCGGGCAGGGAGACTTGTTTCTCACCCATGCCGCCTACGTCTTCCCGATCGTCGGCACGATACATTCGGGCGTTGGCGACCGAGAGACGCTTCTGCGCTCCCGCTCAGCGAGAGGGAATCACGGCACATGACCCTATCCCCTAAACACCCAAGCCTTCCGAGAGCGCGCGGAGGAGTGCGAACGTCTCGCTGATGAAGCAACCTCGCCATCAATCCGTGAGACTATGCTTTATCTGGCAATGCGATGGCGTATTGTTGTCGCCGACGAAAACGAAGCAAAATAGGTTCGAACAATTCCCCCGCTCTGCCGTTGTTCCTCTGGAATGGAGGGAGAGACCCCTATGGCGGATGCTGCGGCATTACGCGCCGAAGCACAACGGTTGCGGGCGATGGTTCGGGGGATCACGGACGAGAAGGCGCTAACGGCCATTCATCAGCTGGTTGAAGAGCTGGAAGAGCGGGCGCGGGAAGCCGAGATCGCCGCAACCGACACCCAAAAGTAGCCTATGTCGGGTCAGTCGGCTTGCGCAGAAAGAAGCCGGAACTTTCTCAGGCGAATCCAAGCGGGCGAAGGACAGAGAGGAACTCCCGTTGCACCGTCTACAGATCCCTCCCAAGCGACGTCCACACCCGGGCCCCACCTGGGTTGGCTAAGAGCGGCACACCCGTCTCAAAGGACAGTTCCGAGCCGGCGGCTATGCCAACAACGAAGCGACCCGCCGCTGACAGCAGGAAGTAGAACTCGACGGACAGTGGCTGCCCGATGCGATGGACGTGGTTGCTGCAGAAGAGGAGAAGCCAACATCACGACGAGGGTTCCTGCGGCGATCGGCATTTGCGCGACCATCGTGCTCGGTTCAGTCACGTCCGCCTGCACCGCGGCAGCAATAGCGTCGCCGGCAGTCCCGCCGCCACCAGTGGTGACTGCCCTCCCGGCATCTGCGTCAGGTCAACGCCCGGTCAGACGCCCTTCGGGCCAACGCGTTGATCAGCACGCCGTTACCCCTGCGTTACCTACAACGGCAGTTACTCCTGACAGAGCCGGACAACACCTCGACATAATAGAGACTTAACACACACAAGCACACGATCCCTAATCAGGTGGTTGCTCGAGAAAGGCCCCCGGGACGATGCGACGACGCAGGGGCAGTTTCTCCCTCACTGCGAGGCTTTCTTCCGAGCCGTGCGGCGCGCACGCTGCCCGACATCCGGACCAGGATCAAGCCAATGCGCCGGAGGCTTAAATGGTCCTCGCGGCGCACCAGTGATCAAAACGAAAAGCCCCCGGCTACCACCCCAAGGGGGCGAGTTCGGAGATCAGCTTCGCTGTCTGGATCGGTGCCATGGCAATCCCCAATGACGGGCTCCCACGTCCGAACCGGGGGGCCCGCCGCAGAGGTGCTTAGCTGTAGTTCATCGGTTCCGGCATGCCCTGCGTCGGGACGTCCGGCGCGAGGCTGTTGTCGACGATGAGCAGATCCAGCGGCCATTGCTTGCCCTTGCGCCACTGCCCGGTAACGCATTTGGTCTCGCTGGTGTTGGGAAACGGTCCGGTCATGAAATTGATCGGCCCAACAATCGACTTGTAGTCCATGCCGCGCAGGGCATCGCGGATCGATGCGGATCATCGAGCGTCTGGCTGCGCTTCAGCGTATCGACGGCGGCCTCGATGAGCGAATGACGGAAGCCCAGAGCCATGGCGGCCTGCTTGTTGGCGGCTTTCTCGTATTCTGTGGCGTATTCCATCGAGGATTGGCCGGTCAGGCCGGATGTATACGGATGATACTTCGACCACCACACCTCGGTCATCATGTTGATGGCGCGATCGCCATATGGATATACGCCCTGCGGGAACTCGGCAACCTTGCCGGCGGAGATGATTTTCGGCTTGAGGCCCTGCTGGGCCGCCTGGTTAAGGAACACGGTGAAATCGGGTCCTGGGATCACCGTGAAGACGATCTCGACGTTTCCCGCCTTGAAGGCAGCGATTTCGGGCGAGAAATTGTTTGCCGGTAGGTCGAAGCGGCCGGGATCAACCACCTTGAAACCGTTCTTCACGAGGTCGGGCGGCATCACCTTGGCGATGACCCGGCCGTCGTCGTCGTTCGCCCAAAGCACCCCCAGGATCTTGTTGGACGGCACTTTGGACCAGGCCGCCATGTTCGAACCAAGCGCTCCACCCACCGAGAAGAAGAAGTTGTAGGTCCATTCGAAGCCCTTCTTCGGATCGCCATGCCGGCCGAAGAAATAGAATTCCAACGGGTCGTCGTTGGTGACGCACGGCATGCCGTTGAGCTCGCACTGATCGGCCACCGGGTTGACGGTTTCCGGCGTTGCGAAGGCGCTGACGAGATGGACCTTGCTCTTGAGGATCAGATCCTGGGCGACTTCAGCCGCTCGGTTCGGATTCGATTGGCTGTCCTTGACGACAAACTCCAGCGGATGGACGGTGCCATTGATTTTAATAGAATTGTTGAGCGCTTTCCTGGCGTGATCGAGGGCGTACACCATCTCCTCATTGAACAGCGCCAATGGACCCGTTTGGGGGGCGACCAGGCCAATCTTGATGGTCTCCGGGACGGCGAAGGCTGGCCGCGCAACCGCGGCGACCGCCGCGCCAGCGGCGAAACGTTTGAGCACCATGCGACGCGGGACGCCCGTCGAGCGCTTGGTCATCGTGTTCCCCCTGATCGGCGATTTTTCCGCCGTTGCCCCAAGGGTAGCGCCTCGAAGGCCTAAAAGGGCAAGCAACGGAGCCTGCACCTGGGCTTTGCAACCGGCCGCCGTGCAGCGGTAACCTAGGATAAAGGACCGCGTTCGGCGGCCTTCACTCTCTGCCAGCCGGCTTCCATTTCCTCGAGCGATAGCAGGGCACGCCGGCGTGACATTTCAGGAAATGAATTCACAGACAGTGGCGGCGAGAGGTTTCAAATGTGATGGACGATTTGTGGGACGGGCGGCCTAGCCGGCGCGAGCCAAGGAAAAACGGTACCCGACCGCCTTCGTCTATTCAAAATTAATCAAAATCAGATAATTCAAAAGCACAACGAAAAGCTGAACGCGCCTTTAGACGCATCCACGTCACCGCGAATGCAATGCTTTCCATTCGGAGGCCGGCCTGATCGGGATCGGTAGCATGCTGCGACTGATCCCATTCGAGGATTAGGCGGAGATGCCATCCGCCGCTTACCCGCAGGATACCTGGCGTCAGCGCACGATGTCGCTCGGTGCCCACTGTTCATCCCACAAACGGTTGTCTCATGAAAGGCCAGGCAGAGTATCGCGCAGTAACCGTCCAGTACCCATAGACGCTACACGGCTAACCATGTTGTTACCATCCACGACCACGAAGGAGCCGAGTCCACGGATTTTAGGAGAAACAGTATGACGGCCGTCGTCCTACTGCTCTTCGTTATCGTCGCTGCAGCCTGCGCCTGCCCCAGCGGCTCATCGCATGGTTGATTATTGTCGCCGCATACTGCGGGAGTTTTGTCGGCTTGGTCATCTACCTAACGGGTTGAATGACATGCCCGCGTGAACCCCGGGCAGCGTTGAATGAGGAGGCAGTTGTGTCAGAGGGGGCTATCACCCTGGGCGACGTTGCCGAGCACACCATGGTGCTGGCCGTGGTCTGTAGCCGGTGCGAGCGGGCGGGGCGGTATAATCTGGACGCTCTGATCGCCCGCCATGGGGAAGGCTTTGGCATTCCCAAGCTGCTGCGCCTGCTGTCCAAAGATTGCCCAAAGCGCGCATCCGTTAGCGCTGACTTGTGCGGCGTTCATTGCCCGGAGTTGCCGGCGTTATTTCTGGGCTCGGCTTCGTAGCGCGGCGAATTGTAGTGGCGGGGCAGGGCGGCGGCTGGGCCTAGGCATCGAGACGCTGAGGCAACGGATCGCTTGGCGTTGTGGGCTCTTGGAGACGTTGCCCGACTTGGCGGAGGTGGAACCTAGGGCTCCTTCGACTATAGCCAGCCCTCTCGCTCTTCACCTGGCAAACCCGTGTTTGCGGGCCAATCTAATCAGAGGCTAACCTTCTCCGCGCACTTCGAGGGGACGCCCAAAATCATGGATATCAACGAAAAGCGTACCATGGCAAAGGTATCGCGGCGGCTGATACCTTTTGTCATCATCTGCTATTTCGTCGCTTATCTCGACCGGGTAAATCTTAGCTTTGCCGCGCTAGAGATGAATAAAGACCTGAAGTTCACCTCCACGGTCTATGGAATCGGTGCGGGAG
Organism: uncultured Alphaproteobacteria bacterium; assembly: GCA_963772355.1. GTDB lineage: Bacteria > Pseudomonadota > Alphaproteobacteria > Acetobacterales > Acetobacteraceae > Rhodopila. The sequence goes on from CAVYXX010000141.1 coordinate 15,846, forward strand.
CGTTCTTCCTCAGCTATTTTCTGCTGGAAACGCCGTCCAACTTGATCATGCTGAAGATGGGCGCGCGTCGGTGGATTGCGCGCATCATGTTCACCTGGGGCATCCTGTCGGGTGCCATGGCGTTCGTCTGGAACGAGCCGAGCTTCTATGTGGTACGTTTCCTGTTCGGCGCCGCTGAGGCCGGCTTCTTCCCGGGCATTCTATACTATCTGACGCTATATTTCCCCGCCGCCTATCGCGCCCGCATGGTCAGCATGTACATGGTCGCGATCCCGGTGTCCGCCGTGATCGGCGCGCCTTTGTCTACTTCAGTCCTCTACATGGACGGTTTCCTCGGCCTTCGCGGCTGGCAATGGGTCTTCATCAGCGAGGCCGTTCCGGCGCTGATCCTCGCGATCGTGACTTGGTTCTACATGACCGAGAGTCCTGCCGAAGCGAACTGGCTGGAAAAGGATGAGCGCGAATGGCTAGTAAAACGCCAGGCGGCCGAGGTTCGGCAGATCGAGGCTGCCCACGGCATGTCGGTCTGGAAAGTGATAACAAACCCGAAGGTGCTGGTGCTGGGTCTCGTAGGATTACGGGATCGCGAACGAGATATACGCCCTTACCTTTTTCTTGCCGCAGATCGTCAAGCAGTTCGGCTTGACCAACATGCAAACCGGTCTTGTTTCCGCGATCCCTTTCGCCGTCGGGGCGGTGGGAATGATCTGGTACGGAAGACGCTCAGACCGGCTTCTCGAACGGCGTAGCCATACGGCGGTTACGTTCCTGATCACAGCCATCGGCCTAGTGCTAACGGCCCTGACTCCTAATCCCTATTTCCGGCTGTTGGCCCTATGCATCGCCTCGTTCGGCGCGTTTTCGGTGCTACCAGTGTTTTGGTCGATGCCAACCGCCTTCCTCAGCGGCGCAGCGGCAGCGGCAGGCGTGGCCTATATCAACTCCATCGCCAATATCGCCGGGTTCGTCGGCAACTATATGATGGGGTGGCTACGCGATCTGACTGGCAGTTACGACAGCGGATTATTGGCTGTCGCCACAGTATGCAACGTGGCCGCATTCGCGACGTTGTGCATCCATCACGACAAGGAAATGGAACAGGCGCCGATCCTGGACGAGACAATCCCGACACCAGGCAACGTCGCCGAAATCGTCTGAGCCGGCGGCCCCCTTGTGCCCTTGTGTATTCAAAATTAATCACCTCACGCTTATTCAAAAGCGCAACGAAATCCCACCCCCGACTGATCGGTCGAAGCCGGCAAGGCCCCTTGGGACGGACTGGAGCGCGGCGTATACGGACAGGAGAATGTCCCACCCCAAATGCAGAGCTTTTCCGGCTAGAGAGCTGGCTGAAGCACTTGACTTGTACGGATTCGCTATGGTGTCCCTGCGTGAGCCAGGACACCAACCATGTTCGTCGCGGGCGAAGGTCATGGTGGTCATGTGAACTGCCGCCATCTGGGCAGCCATCATGGCTTCGATTTCGTCCTTCGGGCCAATACCCCTCACCATCGCCAACATAAAGTTCGTTCCCCGTTCGTCGGGTGTTTTCCCTTGCGTACCGACATTGACCAGCTGGGTAAGCAATCCGTCGTAAAAATCGAAGTCCGCAGTGCCAAGTGACTCCATAATCAGGGCGTTCCCGAGGTGTGGGATCGGGTGGTCCTGATGCCGCGCAGACCGTGCGCCAACAGGCGAGGCAGGCCGGTGAAAAGGTTTATGACGTGGGCTCACGCGCCGGAGAGGATGTGGGCAACACGGTCAAAGAGCAGCCGCTGCTGTCGCTAACCCGTCTTCGCGGATTGGAGGGTTTTTGAGAGGCCGCTCCGTTGTTTTTCAACAGGTTGGACGCAAAGGTCTTCACTACATCAGGGTGCGGGGGTGGCCGCGACGGTGGTGATTTTAGGTGGCGGCTGCGGCGGCAATTGAAGCTTGAGTTGCTGGATCAGAAGCTGGAGCTCGGGCTCGGGCTGGGTGTAGCGGGTCAGCCGCAGTTCCCGCCCATCGGTCGTCGGCAGATGCACATCGATCATCTGGACGGCAGCGAATTTCTCCAGGGCGCTGCGCGCGGTCAGTCCAGGGGCCAGGGCGTGCAAGCGGCGTTGCAACGTGACCTGCATGCAGTACGCGAGGAACGCGATGAAGATATGAACCTCGATGCGGCGCTCCTCCTGATGGAAGATCGGACGTATCGCCAAATCCTGCTTCAGGTTTTTGAACGCCTCTTCAACCGCGACCAACTGGATGTAGTACTGCCACAACACTGCGGGATCGTCTTCGGTGAGGTTCGTCCGTAGCAAATAGCGGCCTTCGCGCCGGCGGACACGGCGAAGCTTCTGGCGGTTGAGGGTATAGATGAACATGGAACTTTCCTTGTCCATCTCGATCTCGATCAGACGCCATGCAGCCGGTGCGCGCGATCGCGCAGCGCCGAGTTTCATCAGCATCTCCTCGCGCGATATTTCCATCGCGGCGAGATCGGCAAGCCGCTTCCACAGCCACTTCAGTTGCCGCTTGCGCATCGCGCGTTCCTTGGTAACGCGGTCCGCACTCTCGGCGTAGACGTAAAGTTCGCTGTCCTGTTCAAGTAGTTTGACTTGCACCCCGGCCCGCGCCTCGACCCAGGGTTTGGCCAGCAGGGGTTTCTCCAGACACGACAACCGTCCTTTCGGTGTTCCCACCAGATACCGCACTGGCGGATCGCTGGCACGCATCTCGGCCAACACCGCTTCGTCGGGCCAGAGGAGGGGCGGAGGATTGTCGCGGACCGATCCGATGAAATCAGGAAACCGCAGTCGAGGTCATGCGACTCCCGCGTAGCGGGTTAGCCCAACGTATATTAGCGAGCAGGGATTAGCCTCAAGTTATTGATTGAAAAAGGTTTGCGCCGCGCGAGGTGCGCCATCCCCGACTATCGCTGCCACAAGGTGACGATCAGGCCGCCCGGCAGCAAATCGCGCTTGCCTCCGGTGGTCTGCATTCGCCATGCTGCGGGATGTTTATCGTCACCGGGCCGATGCCGCCGCGATCGCGCGGTCTTTGATCGGGAGAAGGCGAGTTGTCGGCTGCGATTGAGTTGCGCCGACGGTTTCCGGCAATCACCGACAATGCGAAGGCACGGGCCTGTGCCCGGAACATCCCCGGTTGGACGCCGCTGCCGACCTGGACTTCCACCGTGACACGGCTGCATCACCAGGAAGGACGGTTAGCTAATACCAACTCGCGATGACCCCGACTCTCCGTAAGGCAAGTAAGGCTTTGATAATCCGTGATTCTGGCACCCGTCGAAGAGTCGGTGTCAAGACGGGTTGGTATAAGCTTCCGCGAACAGGAAGGCTAGCGCCTCGGCATCTCGCTTGCGCGGAGCATATCAGTATGTCTGTCGGTTCTTCGCAAGCGTCTGCAGCGCGCCCCGTTGCGGTCGTGCTGCTGCCGATCATGGCCGTAGTATTCACCAGTTTCCTGATCATTGGCATGGCGTTTCCAGTGCTTCCGTTGCATGTGTATCAGGGCCTCGGCCTGAACACCTTTATGGTTGGCCTTATCACGGGCAGCCAGTTTATCGCCGCCGTCATCTCGCGGATGTGGGCGGGCTACTACGCCGATAGCCGGGGCGCCAAGCGTGCGGTGATTGTCGGATTACTGACGGCAGTTATAGGCGGACTGCTATATCTTGTGTCGCTTCGCTTTGTCAGCGCGCCGGGCGTATCGGGCGCGATTCTCCTTCTAGGCCGTGCGCTCCTTGGCACTGCCGAGAGTTTCATCATCACGAGTGGCCTCGCTTGGGGGTTGGCGCTTGCCGGGCCGGCAAATGCGGGAAAGGTCATCTCCTGGGTCGGTATGTCGATGTTCGCCGCGTTCGCGGCCGGGCCACCTTTGGGCACCGCCCTCTACAATTTTGGGGGGTTTGCCAGCATCGCAATTGCGACAACGCTAATCCCGCTCGTCACGATACTGCTGGCCGCATTTCTGACCTCCGTCCCGCCTCGGCGTGCCGGACGTTCACACCTTCTCAAGGTTGTAGGCGCTGTCTGGCTGTCGGGACTTGGATCGGCGCTCAGCAGTATCGGCTTTGGCACGATGATCGCGTTCAGTTCATTGCTGTCGGTCGAACGTGGCTGGGCTCCTGTGTGGCTCTTGTTCACCGCCTTCGCGGCTGCCTTGGTCGCGGCGCGTCTGTTCTTCGGGCATCTACCTGACAAGCTTGGTGGTGCCGGGGTTGCGCTGATATCCGCAGTGATCGAAGCGAGCGGACTAGCGCTCATCTGGTTAGCGCCCAGCCTATCCTTAGCAGCGGCAGGTGCACTGCTTACCGGCTTTGGCTATGCTCTGGTCTACCCCGGCCTTGGTGCCGAAGCTGTCCGTCGTGTGCCGCCAGAAAGCCGTGGTCTCGCTATGGGAGCTTACAGCACCTTCCTCGATGTCGCACTTGGGTTCGGCAGCCCAGCACTAGGATTGATCGCAGGTTTGGGCGGCCTAAGTTCGGTTTTCCTCGCAAGCGCAGTGTTGGTGCTTGGCACGACGCTTATCGCGCTGCGCCTCTATTACGCTCCGCTGCAGGCCGGACAACAGGAATGATTAGCCGAAGGAAACAGTTGAGATGGCGGCAATCTGGACGAGCGACGAACTCGACAAGATCGGCAACGCAGACGAACTGGAAATGGTGTCTCTCCGGCAGGATGGCACGTTACGAAGGCCGGTGACGATTGGGTTGTTCGGCAGGGCAACGATCTCTACGTCCGATCTGGATACGGGCACAATGCTGCGTGGTTTCGTAGCACCCGGGCTTGCCGCGAAGGCCGCATTAAAGCTGGCGGCATCGCGGAACTTCTATATGTGCATGACATTCGTAAGCTACAGCAACAAGTATCCAACTATCTAAAAGAGAAGGATGGGCTACGGAATTGTTCGATAATCTCGACAAAGGGTGGGCCACCAATGGGGTATCTGATGAAGACGCGCTCATCGTGAAGTGCTTGCTTGATGCTACGCGCAAGCTGGAACAAACGTTGCGTCCCAAAGGCATCGATGTGCGCTGCGCCGTCTTCATCCGTAATGACGTTTACAGCCTGGTGGTGAGCGAAACATCAGACCGCAGCAAGGAATCGGTGGTGTCGCTGGACTGGAATAACCCCGATCATCTACGGGAGATGCTCCTTCGGCGCCTGCGATTCCGGAAGATCGGCGCTAAGGTGGCGACTTTCGAGGAGGCTTGGCGAACGATTTGCGTGAGCCACATGCCGGACGGGGAAGAGACCGCGCAGTTTCTGATCGACCGCAGCCTGATGCGCCCGCGATTTTTGATTAACCTGGTAAATCATTGCAAGTCCAATGCCGTGAATTCAGGGCATATGAAAATAGAGCATGTAGACATCGAGAAAGGACTTGCTGCCTACTCCACGGACCTGATCTACGATATCGGGTTTGAGATCCGTGACGTGCTGCCGGAGGCAGAGGACGTTTTATACCAGTTCCTGGGAAGCCAGTCCGAAGTCCGTGCTGCCGATCTTTTGGTGATCCTTGAGCTGAAACATGGCGCAGAGATCGCCCAAAAATCGTCGAAATTTTAATATGGTATGGGGTGCTCGGTGTTGTCCGACCGGGTGGGGACGCGGCATACATCCATACTGTAAACTACGATGTTAAACGCCTCCAGGCCATGCTGGAAACTCAGCACGAGCCAGAACGCCGCTTTCACATCAACCCCGCATTCTGGCTAGGACTAAATAGTTCCCCAGTCCACACTCGTATAGCCGTTTCATCGCCCTTGAGCATGAGGGTCTGCGCTTGGCGGCGGCCGCCGGAGTATTTTCGAGCCGCCAAACTGTCCGATGAAGGGGACCACCTCAGAGACTTGCAAAAACTAGAGGTTTTGCAAGTAACCGCTGCTGCCACGGCACGGCGTAAGCCGCGTGGGGGCTGGTCAGAAAAGCGCCGCGGCGTCTTTTTCTCGCTTTTTCCGTGCGAACATGGTCAACGCGCCGAGCGGGTTTTTGAGGGGTGTCTCGCTTGCCTTGGCGAAGGTTTCAAACTCGCGCAAGACAAGCACATGCTGGCGGCGACTATGACAGCGTTCGTGGCGGGCAATTAGCCGACCAGCATGCCAGATCTCGACATGTAACGGATGAATGCGCGCTTCCACCCGGGCGCCCGCTCGGATCGGCACCGAATAGAAGTTGGTCTTCACCGCGATGCAGCCTTGCTTGTCCACCAGAGGGAACACGATCTCGGCCAGGTCGAAGCCTTCCGTCGCCCGCGTCAGCAGATAACCGCGCTCCTCCGCCAGCGCGGCACCGACAGATTGCCTCCGCCCGTCCAGCACCCGCGCCTCGTCCTCACGGCAGCCGCTCAGCAGCAGCGCGTTCAGCGCGTCGAGGTCGGCCACATCGGGCACCGGCACCAGATGGTTGCGCCGGAAATAACCGCCTTCCCCTTCAATGCCGCCTTTCTCGTGTCCCTCGCCCGGATTGCAGAACTCGGCGGCAAATCGCCAGTGCGAGCGGAAGGCAATGAAACGCACCGCCTCCTCGCGTCGGTGGCCACGCAGGACCTTGCGCACGGCACTGGTCAGGTTGTCGTACTTATGTGTCCCGGCCGGTTATGTGGCCGGCGGTCAAGAAAGCTTGAACTTCGTTGGCCACTGGCCACATACCGACCAGAGATTTGCTTGCCGTTAGGGCGAGGAGGATCGTAGTGAGATATAAGTTTTCGGAGGTGCTCTACCGAGGACGCCGACGTCGCCCGGCAAGCCCGCAGAATTCTCTACATCATGTCGACTGAGGAATAGACAAGTCTGGATTGACAACCTCAATTCCAAGACAACGCAGCGAAGGATGTGTGTACAGATCCACTGCTCGATATGTGGCGCAAATTGCTACGTGGACCAATAAGTCCAGGGGCTTCTGGGCCTCTGGCCACATAACCGGCCGGGGCACATAAGCCCGATTACGTGCCCGGGCACATAATCGGGCCGCAGCAGCTGAAAGACGCCGCCGAAATAGGCAAAGGCGTGCTCGTGCGCCTCCAGGAACGCCTGCTGCGTCGCGTGCAGGTAGGCACGGTGGAACGCCGCCCCGCTGGCCATCGAGCGCATCGCGAACACCTGCACCTTGGTCCGTTCGCCGATCCTGTTGTACGGGTCACGTGACGTATTACCTGCGCGGCGCACAGCCGGGGATCGAGGTATGAAGCGCGGCCCGAAGCCGATTGGCGAGACGGCGATGACCCGCGCCGAGCGGCGACGACTTTGTCCGCGCGTCCGCGGCGCCACCAACGTGAAAAAGGACGATGGTTCAGCGAGCCAAAAGGAACCGTTCTTGATCCCAAAGGCAAAGCGATTGCGTCCATCCAGAAGAACGACGCCTTCTATTGGAGAAGTGGACATCCTCGGCAAGCCCTACATTACAGGGAAACGAGCCGATACGCGATCCGTCGAAAAACGTGATCGAAATCTATTATGTCGGCTACCAGAAATAGCTCTATTATGTAGCCACTAGAAATAGCTCTGAGACCGGAGGAGGCGATCCTATGAAAAGCATGATATCTTTCCTGCTCGTCACTTCTTTTCTGGGCTCCGTCACGGCGGCGCATGCGCAGATGAAGATGATGAGCGACAGCGAACTCATGGCCGATGAAAGGCGCCGCGCCAGCGAGCGTTCTGGAACATGCGACCATTTTGAACATGGGCGCTGACGGAAAGATGAAGGCGATCCAAGAGGGAACCAACGGTGGACGTGCATGGACCCCGGCGGCGCGCCGATGTGCGGCGACCAGGGGGCCATGGAATGGGCGCAAGCGTGGGTGAGCAAAGGGCCCGCGCCGCAGAAGCTCGGTTTCATCTACATGCTCAAAGGCGACACTGGGGCGAGCAATACGGACCCCTATGCGGCTGGAGAGAAGCCAGAAAACAATTGGATAAAGACCGGGTCGCATGTGATGATCGTGGGCGGAGAGGCCAAGGGGATGCTGGTGACGTACCCGCACGACGCGAAAGCCGATCCGAACAAGCCCTACGTCATGTGGGCGGGGACCCCATACGAGCATCTGAGCTGCCGGTGAAGTAAATCAGGCCGGAAGGCCCTGGTCGACGCCGAGTGGATAGCTCTTGGCGAAGGCCTTCAGAAAATGAAGGAGGGAGCGGACGCTAATACTGCGTCGCGAGCTAAATCATCTTTGCCGTGATCGATAAATTCTGACCCACCCTCACCGTCCCGCAAAGGGTAAGTGACGGGACGCCAAAAAACCGCCTAATATCAGTCTCTTGCGAATCTCGAAATTCTGTCTCATGAATGAGGCACGAAACAGGACGATTGAGCAAGCCAATGAAACTCCCGCCGCAATCTGGCAAGGATGAGCAGGCGCTCTCAGGAGCATTGATGGACGACAACAGGCATTACAACCTGATTGCCATGCTTTCGGCGGACGATTTCGCCGACAACGTCCACGCCCTGATATACGAGGCCATCATTCGCAATCTCGACGCCGGACGGCCAGCCTATCGGCCAACGCTGGAACGCGAACTTAATGGCCAGCTCGATGAGGTGGGCGGCGTGAGCTACCTAGAGCAATTCAACGGTAGGGATGCGATGTTATAGCCTGCTCCCGCACTATCCTGAAGCTGGAGGTTTTGCGGGAACAGGACGAGTGACGTGCGAAATTCATTGATCAGAACAGCACCAAATTTTCCATAATCGATCTTATGCGGCCATGCGCTGTCGCTCCCCGTTTGAAAAGTCACAAATTCTCCCCATTAGAAATGTCACTCCGTGCAAAGTAGAAATGGCACACTCGCCGGCGGCGGACATGCGTTGAGCGAAACGGCATCTCTGCCAAACGCTGGGGTGAGGGCGAGGGGGTCAAGGGCCGAAGCCGGCTGGCCGGTGCGCGCAGCGCAGCCCTTGAGGTCCTCGCCCTCACCTAGCACGATGCTTCTGCCGTGCGTCCGGCCGGACCAGGTGTCAGTCGCGCCCGTAGCCGCGCGGTGGCTCGATCGCGGCCAGGACGTCGAGGTCCAGATCGGTGATCGCTTGGAGCGCCTCCGCGGTCGCCGTGCCGCGCAGCGACTCCGGCAAGGCGTCGAGCCACGCGGCATAACCGGCCTGCAGGTCGACCAGTTCGGCGACGGCATCGTGCCAATGTTGGAGGCGGCTCCGGCGGTCAACCGCGCGGCGCGAGCGGACAACGACGGAGGGTTGCTTCTCCTTGTGGCGCGCTCGATAGCGCGCCTGACGCGCAACATTGCTCAACGGCGCTTCGCCCTCGGATTCACGGCCTCTTGGCATCATCGTTCTCCGTTACGTAACGCTGTACAATGGGACAGACCGGGCGGTCAGCCTGGTTCCAGCACCGGCTGTCCGGCCAACGCCGCGGCGGCCTCGCGGCGCGACAGCCGGCTCTTCGTCGGCATTCCCGGCGCCTCCAGATTGTTTGGTGGTCGTTGCCGGGCGGGATGGTGGCGGCACCGACGTGGTGGGTAGGCGGCCTGCTGCTCCTTCACCAACGCCAGCGCCGCGCCCAACCGTTTATTCTCCACGATTGTGCCAGGCTGCACGGTCTGGATCTTGTCGAACACCCGGAACGACAGCGGCATCCCTTCGAACTGAACCGCGAACCGCCCGTCGGGATAGTTCACTACGTCGACCTTCTTGCGCACCAACCCGCGGGCAAATGGGGTCGGGTCCAACAACAGCATCATCCGGTCGTAGTGCAGGGTGAGGTTGAGCGTGACCGTCCGTTCCTCCCGCCACACCAGGATCTCGTCCAGATTATCGGCGCCGGTCAGAGGCCGATGCAGGTCCTTGGCGTTCTGGGGTTGGCGGCCAAAACGGGCGTTGTATCCGCTGATGAAACCGGGCAGCCACGCGTTCGCCGCCGTAACCGTCGAGATCCCCGCTAGACGCAATTCCTTCACCAGCCGATCCTGCAATGTGCCGAACGCGCGCTCGATCCGGCCCTTCGCCTGCGGGCTGTTCGCACAGATGATGTCGATGTTCAGTTCCGACAGTACGCGGCCAAACTGCGTGATGCGGTCCCCGCCGAGGGCCTCCTTGGCGTTCACTCGGAAAATGCCGTGTTTGTCGCTGTAAAAGGCAACCGGCTTGCCGTGAGCCTCCAGATAAGCGCGTGTCGCGCGGAAGTAATCGAACGCCGATTCCGAGGCAACGAACAGCAGCTGCATCAACCGGCTGGTAGCGTCGTCGACGAACGCCAGCAGCGTGCACCTCTCGCCACGATCCTCGAACCAGGCGTGTTCCGAGCCGTCGATCTGCACCAGTTCGCCCAGGCATTCACGCCGCCGCCGAGGCTGGTGTGGAGAGGCTTGGCGGTGACCGCGGTCGATCCACAGGCCGTCCGCGATCATCCATTGTCTCAGCGTCTCGACGCCCAGGTGAAGGCCCTGACACGACGCAAGCTTCTCGGCCGCGAACGTGGGACCAAAATCGGGATAGTGTTGCCGGACCAATGCCAAAACGCTACGCCGGAATGTCTCGCCATGTTGGTGGTTGCTCGGGCGACCGCGTTTGCGGGAACTCAGCGCCGATGCGCCATCAGCAGCGAAAGCACGACGCAGCCGGAAAACCTGGCGCCGCCCCAGACCCATCAACGCCGCGGTGGCCTCGACTGTGATCCGGCCGTCTGCCAAGTCGATCATGATACGAAGCCGGGTCAGTTCCTGACCGCTCATTTGGATCACCGTCATCGCACGTCACCCCGAACGTCTCGACGACAGCTTGCCTCAGTGACATTTCTATCGGGGACACAGGTGACATTTCTATCGGTGACCTACATGCGGTGTAGCTGCAATATAGAGATGGCACCCCTCTGCAAAATAGAGATGACACTCGCTCGGGTTTTGGGGTCCGGGAGATGCGTCATGGCGGTGCTGTCGATGAGCAAGCAAGAGTTCAGCCGGCTCGACGTGTTGCTGCGGGTTCAGTCGGGACGGCTGCATGTCGCCGACGCCTGTGTTCTGATGGGTCTGCATCGTCGGCAGGTATTCCGCCTGCTGCGTGGCCTCAAGCAGGATGGCGCCCCAAGCCTGCTGTCGAGGCGGCGCGGCCAGCCGAGCAATCATCGGCTTCCGACCGAGGTTCGGGCACTGGCGCTGTCCTTAGTCCGCGAGCGGTATGCAGACTTTGGTCCGACCTTCGCGGCCGAGAAGCTGGCGGAGCATCATGGCTGTTCGGTCTCGCATGAGACATTCGCGAGTCGCTCCGGAGAGAATCGGCTCGGGAATCTACGATCGAGTCACTTCGTCTTTTCGACCTGCGGCAGCGTGGTGCAGGGATCAAAGGTGTGAGCGCAATGGGCCCAATCCCTTTCGGGGTCAGACGATGCGGACATAGTTCGGGCGTCCCAACTCCAGCATACGGTTGAGGGCATCAACCGCCACGTTGACTTCAGTCATCCGACGTTCGTCTATACGCGAGCGCAGTCCGTCGCCGATCACCTGTTTCCATCGCCCGATCGACGCCTCGACCTTGGCGCGCTTGTTGTAGCCGGAGGCTTTCTGCCAGGCCCTGCGGCTCGTCTCGGCGATGCACTGGAGTTGACGGTCGCGCTGCGTTGGCGCGGTCGCCGCTTTGTCGCTCAGCACCGCTGTGCGGCGCGGCGGCACGATCACTGCTGCATCAGGGTGACGCTCGGCAACGTCGGCGTAAACGCCATCCTGATCATAAGCGCCATCAGCGGTGACCGAGGCCAGCGGACCGGTGACCTTATCCAGCAACGGGCCAACCTGGACCGCATCGTCCACTTCTTTACTCGTCAGCGCGGCAACCACGATCTGCCCGGTGTCGGCATCCACACCGAGGTGCAGCTTCCGCCACGCTCGGCGTGTCCTGGTGCCATGCTTCTCGACCAGCCATTCGCCCGCACCGCACAATTTCAGACCGGTGCTGTCCACCAGCAAATGCAAGGGTTGCGCACCGTCGCCGGCGCCGGCGTTGTCGGGCTGCGGCCGCGGCACGGTCAGCGTTGCCGAGCGACGGCTGAGTGTCGTGTGGTCCGGCACGCGCAGCGCCAGGCCGAGCAGACTGATGATCGAGCCGATCAGTCCTTCAGCTTGGCGATAAGCAAGACGGAACACTGCGCGCAGCGTCAGCGCCGTCAGGATTGCCAGCGGCGAATAGCAGGGTTGGCCACCTCGTGTGGTGCGTGGCGCCGCTGCCCACGCCGCGACCGCCTCGTCGGTGAACCACACCGTTAAACTGCCCCGCTGACGCAAGCCAGCCTCGTAGGCAGGCCAGTTCGTGACCTTGTGCTGCTGGCGCGGGATGTGGTGGCGGCGGTCCTGGTTTAGCTTGAATGGCAAGGCAGGCATCCGGAGTTAGAGACGGGCGCCCTTGCTATGATAACGGGCTTTCCAGCACCATGAGCCGATCCATGCACCACGCTGCCCCGCGCAGCACCTCCCACGAATCGAAGGCCATGCGGTTGACCACGCCCACCTCATAGCGGTCCTGCAGGTTGCGTCCGACCCCTGGCAGGTCGACGCGCACCTTTCCAGATTGGTGATGGCGGCCCTCACCTTGTCGGCCCAGTCGGTCGGCACCGCACTTTTTTTCCCAGCGTTCCGCGAAATAGCAGATGCAGGATCGGGTAACATCGGAACAACACTGAAGATGCGCTTCCTGCTGGAAGGCCGCGAAATGGACGCCAAACAAGCCGGCCGAAACTTTGCCCCTTTCAATTCGTTGTCGCCGGTGTGTGGCGAGGCAGTCTGTTGACCTCGTCCAACTTAGAACCCGAAGGAAGGTAACGTGAGCAGTATAAGGACACGGCTGGCGGTTATCCCGCTGGCACTGATGATCGGCAGCCTCATCTCACCAGCATATTCTCAGAGCGAATCCAAGACGGGCGAAGGGCAGAGAGGAACTCCCGTGGCACCCTCTACGGATCCCTCCCAAGCCTCCACACCCCGGCCCCCACCTGGGTTGGCCAAGAGCGGCACACCCGTCTCAAAGGACAGTTCCGAGGCGGCGGCTATGCCAACAGCGAAGCCATCCGCGATGGGCAGCACCAAACCAGATCCTGGCAAACCGGCTGACAGCGGGAAGTAGGGCTCGACAGCGCCGGTGCAAACGAACGGAAGGCTTCCGAAAGCTCGCTCTGTGAGCCGGACGATCAGTCATGCGTGCTGAGGAAGAACGCCGGCTCGGCGACCTCGCCCAGGGTGATCGAGCCGGAACAAAGCGAAGGTGATCGCTCAATGAGTGACAATAGTTCTGGGTGGCCATAGTTGAGCGCCCTGAAGTCCATCTAGGTTGGCAAAGCGAAAGATGCCTGAATGGCGCTGGATCAGACAGCGCTCAGGGCACCATGAATATGAATCCCAAGACGACACGGACTATCCTGGCCATACTAGCGGCCGCTGTCGTCGCCATCGTCGCCTTTAACGTTCTGACACGGGAGTATGGCGATCCCGCCCGCAACCTCATCGAACGGAAGAGCGCGACAAAGCCCTGACGTCCCGTCCCTTACCGGTTTGGCGGCGTTGTTCGTGATCGCTTTCTGCCCCTTGGTCATGCTGTAAAGATTGCACATGCTTCTCTTATAGCAGCGAGGTCCTGACCAGAGGTTGTGATGAAAAATCCTTGGCTGAAGAAGAACCCAGCGCTGAGTGTGGCGCTGAGCGTTGCCAACGCTTGGGCTGGATCGGTTAGAGGCTTAGCCGCAGCGACGATGAAGCGAAATGCCGCTCTGGCGACAAAGCCGAAGCCGAAGAAGCGAGTGCGGAAGCGCCGCGCTTTTTGAATAGCGGTTCGCGCCAGGCGCCCCGGCGCCGGAGCACCCTACTGCGGAATCATCGCCCGACACTTCCGTGTCTGCGCCAGCAGCATCTTGACCTTGTCTCGCCGCAGTGGGATCGACAACTCGTCGTCCCTCGTCTTGACGACGACGCGGTCGGCCGGCCGCAACAGATCCTCCACCGGCTGGTTCGCCGTGAATGTCACAGCGTTCCCATGACCCACGGCTTCGATCACTGCCGAACTGCTGCTGCCGGTATTCAGCAACGTGTCGCCAAACTGCATCGTCATGGGAACGCGCCAGTTATCCGGGAACTGCCAGTTCCAGTTGATGGCCGTTACCTGCTCCTGCCCCTGATCATCCCACTCGAAGGTCACGCTTCCCGAGTCATTATACAGCATCAGCGAACAGCTTGTACTGTCCGCGGTCTGATGTTCCGTGACCTTGCCGCCGGGCGTGTCCCACCAGACGGTATCCTTTACCGGCACAGCTAGCAGTGCGCCTAAAATCAACATTGGAATCAATAGTCTACCACCCCCACGCTCATACACCGTGGGCAACCTATCGGCATACTAGCTAGGTTGCGTCAACCGCTACCATAGTTGCCCGATGACATCCGAGCCAACCAACCCATTCCCCGCGCGTTGAAGCCTTGTCGCGCGAGTGCGCGGCGCAAGGAGGAAGTGTCATGCTGAACAAGACGTGGGTTTTTCTAGCGCTCGCCCTGGCGGCAGCGCCGGTCTCATCATTGCTAGCCGCCGGCCCAGGTGGGGGTGCCGGTGCGGGCGGAGCCGCCGGTGGAGCGGGAGCTGGTGCTGGTGCTGGTGGAGGGGGCGCGGGCGTCCCTAATGGCGAGAATGCTACCGCTGGAACGGCTGCTGCAAATGCCAGCACACCGGCAGCGAAAATGAATCCCGCCGGGGCGAAGCCTTCTTCGCCTAGTGCCGGTGACCCCGCGGCAACACAGCCGGCAAACAACAGGTAAGCAAACTTGGCTGGGAGCGCGCGCGCACCAGCGGGCAACTAAGGTCGGAAAGGAATGGCGATGATCTTGAACTCGCGCTCAATGTTGCTAGCAGCAGCTCTGGCGGCGTTCCCTCTAGCTGGCGCCGTTGCGCAAGCTATTGACACTGGCAAGTCCACGGGTCCCAGCTCCGCTGCCGGGGGCGATAAATCGGCAGGCGCTAAGAACGACGGCGCTGCCACGAAGAGCACCGAGCCGGGCTACCAGGAGAAAACTGATGTTTCTGGCGGCGTAGGTAAGTCACCCGGCAATGCGGCGGCCACTGGGCAGTCAGAAAAGAAACCAACGCAGTAAACTCGAAAGTTGCCTCAGGGCGCCCCCATTTGCGCCCCGAAGCAATGACTACTACGGTTCATAAAAAAGCGTGATCTTAAAGCAGCGAGGGAGAGTGTCATGAGGTTATCAATCCTGACCGCCGGGATAATCTTAATGGCGATCAGCACCGCACCATCAATGGGTTATGCCGCCGGCCAGTAACAGGGGCGGAACCGCGGGCACCATCGCCCGTCATGCAGGGCAGAACCTGCCTCTGACATAGTGGTCGAGCGGCTGAATAAGCCTGTGCCCCGCGACCTTGAGCCTGCTGCCGAGATAGTCCCACATCGCGATGCCCAGCTTGTCGCAGGTCTTGGCGAGACCCAGAAGCATCGCGACAGTCGCGGCCGGCATCGCTGCGGGTGCCGGCGCTGACCTTCCGGCGCGTGACGTAACAACGAATGTCATTCTCCGATCCGTTAGCAGCAACTCGGCCTTGTTAGCGTGTAGCCGCCCGTGCCGCGTTTGCGGGCTACGACGCGTTAAGAGCGCTGATCGCCTCGGTGATACCGGACTGCCCCACAGATGGCGCTTTCATGTAGGACATCTACAAAGGCGGACGAATTCACGTTTTACGGTTGCTCGGGCGGCCACGCTGCTTCGAGACCAATCCCGGCCGCCCGCCTTGGCCAGGCCTTTTTCACGCCGTTTCGATCCGCTTTGTCCGGCGCCCCAGTGAGCCCAGCGTAGCGCGCGACGGCCTTGCGGTCGCGGAGGTTACGCGAAAGAACTTCCTGCACCAGCATATAGGCCGTTTCGATGCCCCGTCCGATGACGCTAGCCAGCAGCCAAACCATTGCATTGGACTCGCTCTGCGGTGCGTCCGCCAGGTGCTTCAAGCGAACCTGTTCAATTTCCTTGATCTGCTCACGCAGAAGGGCCAATCGGGAAAGGTCGCGTCGGATTTCCGCGAGCGTGTTTGGTGGGATCGAGACGTCTTCAGGCGTCCGCAGCGCTTCAACAAGCCGTGGCGCCTTGCGCAGTTGCGGCTTGAAGCCGCGGATGCCGAGCCTGGCCAGAGCCGATTTCATGTGATTGATGATGTGCGTGCGTTCGCCAATCAGGGTCTCCCGCTCCCGGCCCGGCCGTTCGGCATCCTCCTGCTCAACTGTCGGGACTGCTACCATAGCGCAATGGCCACGTTCACCCGCGCAGCCAACCCAGGAACACGCGTGTCAGCATGGCCGTGTCCAGGCCGGAGGCAAAACGGCGTCGGCATGCACGCTATGTCGCCGCAGCTCTTCAGGAGTGCCACAACCATTGCTGCATTATAGTAACCGGCCACGCTAAATTTGTCGGTCCGGTCTACCCTTGCAGCGTATTGTCTCATTAACCAAGAAAGGCGCCCATCTCTGGGCCGGTGTCCCAGACCTGATCCCTGTTTGCTTAACGAAATCTGCAGTAACACGGCAATCGAGGCATCGAGGCCCGGGCTATCCGCGCTCTCTGTACCGCAGGCGTTGCCTGGCGCCGGCGTTGCCTGGCGCCGGCTCAAATAATAGCCGCGGCAAGGCGCGCGCGGCGCGCGCCTGGGCCGAGTTTTCCGGGTCATAGCGCAGCAACATTTTTCGGTTTGGCTGGATATCGCTCAGGTCGAGGGCGTCGTCTACATTCGCTGTAAGCGGTTTCCCTTCCGCGACAGCCGGTCGCCGACATTTCGATATCACATGCGACTGAGGATTTGAACCGGCTCATATCACAGAGAGAGGAGAATGACCTTCTGCTCTAGCCGTGATGAAACCCGCCGCGCCGCCATTGCGTCAACGAACGTTAGTGACGGTCTAAACACCCGGTCGGGCGAGCTGTTCGCCGGGGGATTTTTGCGTCCTTTCCTTTGCCTTTCACTCGATGGACCTTACCAACTTTATGACGATCGGAGCTTCTTCAGATTCCGCGGAGATGATCATACCGGTGCTCGTCGAGGATGTCTCGATTAAGCGTCGCCGGATTGAGCGGGCCATTCGGGTGCATGTCCGTACAGATAGTCATGACCAGCTGATAGACGAGGCGCTTGTTCACGAGAAGATCGAGATCGAGCGGGTCGCGATCGGCCGTCCAATCGAGGCCGTTCCGCCCGTTCGGGAAGAGGACGACACGACGGTCATCCCCGTTGTTGAGGAGGTCCTCGTCGTCGAGCGTCGATTGGTCTTGAAGGAAGAAATTCGTTTGCGCCGTGTGCAAACGACTGAGCGGCACCGTGAAACCGTGACGCTGCGTAAACAGCACGCTGTCATTGAACGTGCTGAAGCCGGCGAGGAAAAGACGGCGCCGCGCCCCGAACCCGCACCGATTCCAAAACATCAAATCGTTAGGGAATAAGCGAATGGCTGACGAAACCATCGTTGCCGTATATGACACCTCCGAGCACGCGGCACTCGCGGTTCGCGACCTTGAAGCTGCGGGCGTTCCGTCGAGCGCTATTAGTCAGCACACCTCGAGTGGGGTGACGTCGGATTTGACTCCCTCGGCTTCGCCAGTTCATGAGAAGGGCTTCTGGGCCAGCTTGTTGGGGGGCGAGCCCGAATATGAGCACGATACTACTGTTTACGATCGGAGCCTGGAGGGCGGTTCGACTGTGGTGACCGTAAAGGCACCCGAGCAGCACCTGACACAGGTCGTGGACATTCTTGAGCGGCATAATCCAATCGATCTCGACGAGCGAACCGCCTCGTATGGCCTGGGCGCGAGCAGCGGCACAACCACAACAACCACAACGACAGCTCCAATGGTGACGGCGGCACCGACAGCATCACCCATGCCTTCTGACCGGTCTACGAGTTCACAGCAGGGTGGTGAGGAAGTCATTCCGCTTTCTGAGGAGCAGCTGACCATCGGCAAGCGGCTTGTGAACCGCGGCACCACCCGCGTTCGCCGCTTCGTCGTTGAGACACCTGTGGAGGAGGCCGTCACCCTCCATTCCGAGCGCGTCTCTGTCGAGCGCCGCCCTGTTGCATCCGGCAGCACCGTCACTGATCCCGATTTCACCGAGCGCACCATCGAAGTTACTGAAACCGAAGAGGAAGCCGTGGTCGGAAAAACGGCGCGTGTGAAGGAAGAAGTGGTCGTTAACAAAGCCGCGACCGATCGGGTGGAAACCGTGCACGATA
Source organism: uncultured Alphaproteobacteria bacterium (assembly GCA_963772355.1). GTDB lineage: Bacteria > Pseudomonadota > Alphaproteobacteria > Acetobacterales > Acetobacteraceae > Rhodopila. The sequence goes on from CAVYXX010000141.1 coordinate 34,041, forward strand.
AAGTGCGCCGGGAAGATGTCGAGATCACACGTGACGACCAAGCGTCAGAGACTGCCGGGGCAACGGCGCCCCCTGCGCCTGTTACCCGCCCGGGCGTTTGAGAGCCCTTCTATAACAACATGGGGCGGATGCCGCCCCAGCTGCTTCTGGAGGATTCATGTCCGCAAGCACCCACACCGATCCGTCATTCACGAAGGCGGTTGAGACGACCACCCGCATTGGGTCATTCGGTCAGATCTCGGTCTCGCTCCGCGCACGCTCGACGCCTATTCTCGGGGCCTTTCCGAAGACTGGTGTTCTGTGCAACAGCATCGACCGATCCGCTCACTGCCGGACGTGATCACATCGCTCGCTACGTCCGGGAGCTAACCCAGCGTCCTCCACGGCGTGCCAGCGCGAACACGGTGCCCTCTTGTGATGCAAGTCTGCGACTGGCCAATGCCACGTCAGCAGAGGCTCACTGCGGTTCGCCTTTTCTATGATCACCTTGTCGAAGAGGGCGTGCGAGACAATAACCCGGTCGGCCGGGGCCGTTACTTACCCAGCGCCCGTCTTTTTCATAGCTTCAGAGGTCGCCTTGTCGACGATGATCCGGGCGAGTCCTTATCCGCCGAGTTGCTCGGTTTATTTAGCTGCGTCACCCTCGGCTCAATCGTGGGCCGTCTGCTCGGATTGTTTAAGGGTGAATAGCACTACTGTCCGGTCAAAATCCGAATAAATTCAGTTGTTTCTCGTCTTGCAAGTTTCGGATCTGTCGGCCTCACGAGAGAACGCAGTCTGGACCTCTATTTTTTCGAATACCGTCACCGAAAGACCTGCAGCAATGTGTAGAGCGGCGCTCCAGGTTCAGCCGTTTGCGCACGATCGCCACCAGCACATAGACCGAAACGGCGATCCAGATTTGCGTCTTCACGGCGTTTTCCGAAGTGCCGTAGAACCGCTTGATCCGCAGATGCTGTTTTATCCACTTGAAAAAGAGTTCCACCTGCCAGCGGCTTTTTTACAATCGCAGATGGTCAATGCTGGCAACGCGGTCTGATTGGTCAGGAAGACCAGTGTCTTAGCCGTTTCGGCGTCGCGGAAGCGGATGCGCCGCAGATGCACCGGATAGTCCTGACGGGTACGGGCCGTCCAATGCGATGGTTTGATCGGCGATCACGCCGCTCGCTCGGTCGGTGGGCGCGGAATAGATCCGATGCGCATGCAGATTGGACTTGGCGCGCGTCACAAGAAGGCGCCCGCCTGATGCAGCGTGTGCAGGCGGGCGAAGTCGATGTATCGCGATCCATCACATAGACCGCGCCGGGTTCGGGGATCAGCATGTCGAGCGCATGAACATCGTGCAGCTTGCCGTTCGAGATATGGATAAAGCTGGGAATGTTGCCACGCAGATCGAGCAGCGTATGCATCTTCACCGCGGATTTGGTGGAGCGGAAATGAGCCCAGGGGAACACCGACATGCACAAATCGATGGTGGTGGAATCCAGCGCGTAGACGCTGTTGGTCAGCCTGCTCCCAGGCTTTCGCTGGCGTAGAGACATCTGGCCTGAGCGATGAGTCGTTGGGCGAACTGGCATAGATGCGCCAATAGCGCGACTCGTTGGCATCCGCGAGGGTGGAGCGACGGACCGGTTCGCGAAGCCCCATGTGGTAGAGCCCGGGGGATCATCGACACCCCCATGATGCAGCGCTTCACCGGGGGCACCCCGGAGGGTATGGCGCGGGTGATCGCACAGGAGCCAATCGGCCGAATGGGTAAGCCGGAGGAGATCGCAGCGGCGGTAGTCTGGCTGTATTCGAACCCGGCCGCCTTGTCATCGGGCACGCTATGGTCATCGACGGCGGCCAGACAGTTTAAAAAAGCCGCCCGGCCGACGACAAAGAACGGCCTCTACGACCGCTTT
>CAVYXX010000142.1:0-15627 GCA_963772355.1 uncultured Alphaproteobacteria bacterium
CATGGGTCATAGTCTGGGGTCCAAATGATGACTGAAAGTGCGATGCTCCTGAGGCGGCAGTTGCTACTGTCTGTGTCCGTTTTGGCCGTCATTCCGGGCCGAAGGGCTTTTGCCTTCCTACCAGTCATCCTAGCGGCACTGGCAGCTGTAACGGCCCTCGCATTCGCCACAGGGAAAGCGGCAGATGCTCTGCAAGCAGCAGTCCATAACGGTGAGCGGCTTTGGACCGTGCTGAAGTCCATTCCAGATGATCAAGCGGTAGCCAATCAGCTAGCTGATCGCCAGCGCAGCCTTCGCGAGGAGATTGGGATAAGAAGGGAGGTAGTCACTCAAGCCAAGCAATCTCAGCGGGCGAATGCATCGGTCGTAGTTCTGTAAGATTTTATCTCATTAATCGGGACAGCAGTGCGTGGGCGAAGGTCGTGCCTGCTCTGAATAGCGCGGCGACGGTCTTGCAGAGTATGGCGATAGTCTTTCGGGAAAAGGCTGCTTGGTTCCCTGCCGAGGCTCAGCAACCGCTAGGAGAATTACCCGACCTTTACGAGGCAGAGTCTCCATTATTGGGGATCTTCACCGACTTTCTAATGATGCGCCGCCTCAAACTGATAAGGAGTTGGACGCTTGGGCGAAGTTAGTAGACGCCTACGACAACCTTCGGCAGCAATCTTTGAAGCTAATTGCAGCACTCGACGCTTATGCGGCTTGAATAATGCTGATGGCATGGTGCTACGAGGAGATTGACTGCGTCGAAGCGGTTTGGCTGTGTCTGGGGAGCCATTTGCTGGCCCCCAGGCCGGGAAGAACTTCAGAGCAGTCAATTCCAGGGTTCGCCCCTGCCGAACGACCATCCTCCTGTTTGACGAACACCATGTTGATGGTGATGTCGTCGGGGCGCACGCCGAGCTGGCCTTTGAGTTCGTCCGCGATCTGACGGTAGAAAGCCAGCTTCTGGTCCTTGGTGTTGCCGACGGTGCTGGTCACCTGGATCAGCATGAAGTCGGGCGAGCGCTGCATGCCGAGGAAGGTGGGATCGTAGATCAGGTTCTCGGGCTTGTGCTCGTTGACGACGATGAAGCGGTCGCCATCCGGAGCCTTGAGGACACCGACAATCCCTTGATAAACGATGTCAGCGACAGCGGCGCGATATTCCTGGGTTTTGCCTTGAGCCAGATCGATGCGTGCAAACGGCATGATAATCTCCATTGTTTTGGTTGGTTGAGCAAAACGTCATAGCGACGGCTGGGGCAGGATCGTTGCTCAGCCTGAGTAGGCTACCAATCACTCGGTAGGGCATGATTACGCCTTCAAATCGGGGCTGTCAATCGCTACCTTCCACTTGGTAGGATGGTCTGACGAAAACGTGAGGTGGTGTAATGAGTGCCGGATCAAAGGAAGAGATTCTGGCGGCAGCGAAGCGCGCCGCCATGGCGCATGGCTACAATGGCCTGAACTTCCGCGACATCGCCGGCGAGGTCGGCATCAAGGCGCCGAGCATCTATCACCACTTCCCGACCAAGGCCGATCTCGGCGCGGCCGTGGCCAAGCGCTACTGGGAAGACATCGTCGTCGATCTGAATGCAATCTCTGACGCATCAACCGATCCGCTCAAAGCGCTGCGCCGCTACCCGGAAATTTTCCGCAAATCGCTATTGAACGACAACCGCATGTGCCTGTGCAGCTTCATGGCGGCAGAATATGACGATCTGCCAGATGCGGTGAAGAAGGAAGTGCAGAGCTTCGCCGACGTCAATGTGACCTGGCTCAGCAAACTTCTGTCGGTCGCCGGCGTCGTCAAAGCCAAGGAAAGCCAAACGCGGGCTCGTGCGATCTATTCTGCCGTCGCGGGCGCCCAGCTTTTCGCCAGAGGTCGTTCGGATATCTCAATCTTCGACGCGATGATGGACAGCTATCGTTCGGTTGGGCTTTTGCCGGCGTGATCGACGATCTGACCCGCCCTCATTCTCGTACGCACCACCGAAGCAGCCAGCCGCCCTCTACACCTTAGCCCTTGCAAAACTCCGGTGCGAATGTTCCGCTCAGGGTCGGATCAGACGGTGGTGCGTCGCTGACCATCTATTGCGCGTCCGTCTCACCGAACGTGCGTTGTGTCTCAGCTAATACCAACTCGCGATGACCCCAACTCTCCGTAAGGCAAGTAAGGCTTTGATAATCCGTGATTTTGTCCCCTTCGAGAGTTGGGGTCCAAAACGGGTTGGATAATTTGCGTCGAACGCCGGCTTCCGTCTCAGCCAATGTGCGCCGGAAAAGACCATCTATTGCGCGTCGGGCCGTCCATCATTGTGCGTCGCTACACCTAGTCCTTGGCGCGTCGCTGTTCCTGGCTTCGGCTTTGTGTATTGGGCTCTTCCTCGGCCGAACCCTTGTATCCCATCCTGGGGCAGCAGTAATGCCAGACCCCGAACAGAAGCACGATCCAGGAGTGTGGTTCCGTCGGAAGGAACAGGCCCCAGCTGAAACACGGGGGCTACCGTGACAGAGCACCCGTGCGCAACATGAATAGGGCCTTCAGGCACGTCGGACGTTCCAGAAGAGCGCCGCGTCGGAACGGACGAATCCCGACAAACCCGTACGATACGACGACAGGATGAAATACTCGCCGAGCGGCACGAATGGCGGATCCTCGAACGCGCGTAACTGCATTTGATCGGCGATGGTTTTCTGCGACGCAAGGTCAGAGGCGTCCAACCAGGCGTCCCGCAACGCCAGCATTTTCGGATCCCGATCCGGCACCAAGCCAAAGAGCGGCAGATGGCTGCCGGGATCGGAACCGCCGGCCCCGGCCAAGCGGCACAAAAGCAGTTCCAATTGTCCGACCCAGCCTGGCCGCCTTTATTGACCCGGCTAAGCAACGTACCAAAATCCATGGCCTGAAAGACCACGTTCAGTCCGATCTCCGTCATCATCGCCTGCGCCACGAAATTAACGCGCTCAGCCCGGGGCTGTCGGTCGCCGCCATCTGCACGATCGGCGCGCCGGCGTAGCCACTGGCTTTCACAAGTCTCCGCGCCAGATCGAGATCACGCGGTCGGTCAACACTTCGATCCCCGCTTTACTCTGCAAGGGCCACTTCGCGTTGAACAAGCCGATGCCGTACGCATCAGGTCGGGCTATCGCCCACCGCCGCGCCCATGTAATCGGCCTGGTTCACGGCGGGAAACAGCGCCCGCCGCAACGCCGGGTTGTCGAACGGGGGCGCCTTGGTGTTGAAGTGCAGTACGGACCACCAGCCAAATGGGTTGAGTTGCTCCACCGTTACTCCCGACGTCTGTCGGAGCTGTGACACCAGGTCGGGCAAGGCTCTGTCCAACCAGTCCACCTCGCCCCTCGTAACCGCACCCGTGGCAGTGACGGCATCGGGCATTATCGTCCACTCGATCCGGTCGAAGTTCGCGACCTTGCCCCCGGCCCAAAGCGACGGCTCTTCCTGCCTCGGCACGTAGTGCTCGTTTCGCCGGAATGCGAGGTACACGCCGGACACCCACTCGTCCGGCAAGAACATGTAGGGTCCGCTCCCAGTGTAGTCCTTGGCGTCGGTGAAGGCATCGATGTGCCCGGCCACGCGCTCCGGCCTGACGACGCAGTCGGCGGCGCGGCCGAGACCGTAGAGTAGGTGGGGAAATGGGTTCTTCAGTTGGATTTCGAACCGCCGATCGTCGATCGCGCGCATCTCGTCCAACTGCTTCTTCATGCTGACGCCAAGCGGTGCGCGCTGTGCCCAACGCCCGATCGAGGCGACCGCATCGCGCGCACGCACCGGCTCGCCGTCGTGGAATCGCAATCCCTCGCGCAAGCTGAAACGCCAGATCAGTCGGTCCTCAGATAGTTCGTGCCCCTCGACCATTTGCGGCTGCGGCTTCAGCGACGCGTCCAGCCCATACAGTGTATCGAAGACCATGAAGGCCGCCTCTCGGGTGCCTACCGATTGCGCCCAGAGTGAGTCGAGGGAGGAAGGATTAAGGGCGGGTACAAATCGAACACCCGGGAGTTACCGCCTCCGAGGACCGACGTCCCCGGCTACCCGCGGCAATGGCCGCAGCTCCAATCGTCAATGCGGTACGGCGATGGACCCTGATCGCGGCGACTGACATTTCCTATCCTTCCCAGTTACTTCAGGGCGTGGGGACGTGCTTTGTCGCTGTTATCGTCGCCGGGTGGCAGAGTGATGTCTGGCTCTGCTCCAAACCCGCTAGTTCCGGTAGGTTCCCGGTCCGATAGGACCATTGCCCTGACGGAACCGGAGGGTCAATCCCGCGACGGTGCCACGACAGCGAGAACCGACGGGGCCTCAACGGCTTGCGATGGCGCGACGCCTTGACCCAGGGAGACCGATTACAGAAGGGGGCGTTACCCGAATGGGCCGAGACACGCTTTTAACGACGAACTGCCGCCCGAAATCCGCGCAGCCTTGCAGGAAGGCCCCTGCAATTGGAGCTCACGCGGCATTGCTCACCGGTATCGCAAATTGTGCCGCGAAGTGGGCGAGGCGGAAGCGATCTCCAGGGCCGTCTGCATGGTCAATAGGATGCACGAGCAGAATATCAATTACGGCCGGGCGTGGTGGCCCGAGCGCCCAAAACGAGGGTGGATGTACAATTCTCCACACTTCAGTGCGCGTGCCACCATGCAGACCAGTGGGCGCTCGTGAGCACCGTCCACAACGAGCGGATCAAGTTGAGCGGCGACAGCGTTGAACAATCTGGGCGTCGGCGCCATCATTTCGGGCATCGTTGTCCCGCTGGTTAGGGGCGACACCGACAGCCCTGACATCGGCTGTCATCTGGACGCTGATTGGTTTAAACTTCGCCTGGATGGCGCAGGTAACGCTTGGGAGGCTTTTCGGACGTGACGCCGCAATTTTACTGGCTGGTCGCTGCCCCAGGGCTGATGGCAGGCCTGTCGGCGGTCGGGTGGCTGACGTTATGGCTCACCCGCCCGAAGCAGAAGGACGCGGACGCAGCCGCTCAGAAGCAGATGGCGTTGCGCCGCTGACCTGAGATCAAGCCAGAGCGTCCAGCCGTGGCGTCATTGTCTCGACGGCGCCCTTTAGCCTGGCCATACGCCCAATGCGGTCACGCCGTGGCTATGCTGCGGCTTTCTTCGGCGCCCCGTTGCCAGCGGCATTGAGTTGGTCTTTCGCCGCTTTTCCCGCACGGAATCGCAGCGCCTTGCTGGCGGGAATGTCAATGGGTTCGCCAGTCTGAGGATTACGTCCCGGCCGAGCCTCGCGGGTCACAACATCGAAAACGCCTAGGCCGCTCACACGAACCTCGTCGCCTGCCATGGCGGCGTCGACAATCGTCTGCACAAGGGCCCCCACCATTCCGCTCGCTGCGGCTTTGGGCATTCCAGTGGCCAGGCCGACCTTTTCGACTAGTTCAGCATGATTCATGTTACGGATCTTTCCCTGTGGTTGATTGGGGGTTGACTGTCGATGAGGCGCATCCCTGCGACAGCCGTCTTGGGAACCGCCGCAGGCGACGGCTTCAGCAGTAGCCCGTGCGGGGTGACTTCAATGCGTGCGTGGGGATAGGCGGTCAGGACGTCTGGCATCACCTCCCGGACGCGTTGTGCCAGCGTGAACGTCGTCTTTTCGGCGGCTCCGATTTGTTGCTGCAGCGTTGGCCATCGCAGGTGCACATCGCGCTCAAGCCTCGGCAACCGATAGGCAAACAGCGCATAGAGATCGAGGCCGAGGCTGTTGGAAGAGAGATGGGCGATGCCGCGTCGGTCGAGCGGCACTGCGTGCTCCCGCAGATGCGTGTGGAACCGCTCGGAGAGTTCCACCGTCTCCGACCAACCCTGCCTGTCGGAACTCCACAGCTCCAACCTGTCGACGATGCGCGTGTTGGCGATGACAGTCTGATGACCGGCTGATGTGTCTGCGGACCACTGCATGGTGAAACTGCACTGGGAGATGCGAAGGGACTGCTCCCGTACCGCCCCGATCGTGCCGCGCCTGCCGCCAGTGACCGCCAGGCCGAGGCTCCGCATGAAGGCGCTGAACGATGCGCCGAGGTTGACCGTGCGGGACCTCATACCCTCGGTTTGCAGGTGGATCAGGATCAGCCGGGCTTTCGGACCGTATGGGACGCCGACGTACCGGGCGCCGTCGCCTGGGTCGAATACACCAGGCTGCACCGTCAGCGAGAACCGTCCGGACTTGCGTTGCCATACTGCGTGGTCCTCGTCCGGCCGGCTGTGCGGCAAACAGGTTTGGCACAAACCAGAGTGCAGAAACGACAGGTCCTCACCGGCCGGAAGCTCCGACATGAGTTCGTGCGTCACATCGATCCGTCGCAGCAGGCGCGATCGCTCACGGGCAGACGTGGTGGCACCTTCAGCCAAGCGTCTGGCGCCATCTAATCCAAACATCTCCAACTGCGCACTGAGGTCGTGCATCGCAGACTTCGCTCCTTTGGAAGTGCTTATCTGAAGCGTCCCAATTCGGCTTCGCAGAGTCGGCTATGTCTGGTGCGGGTTAGCGCGGTTATCCACGCTGCGGAAAAGCGCGGTTGCGCAGAGTTGGCTATGGCGCCGAGCGCGTTTTGCGCAGAGTCCGCTATTCAGCCCCCGGTTATCCACGCAAACTCGGCTATACAATCCTATATAAGACAGATACTTAACCCCTATAGGCGCGAACATAGCCAACTCTGCGTAAGCCGGGCCGGCAGGGCCGGATCACCCGAGACTGGTGAGCAGACGCTGTCGCCCGCCCGAAGCAAGGTGATTGAGATCCTGAAATCCTACGCTGGCGGCCTTGACGCGAAGGCTGGTCAAGAGGGCTTGGCGTCGATCGCGGCGGCTCGGCTGCGGACCTTGGGGGCTGGGCTACTAAAATGTGTCTCAAACGGTGCTAAATCTGTGTCCCAATTTGTGTTGACGCGGATGTAGGTTTGCCTACATCATAGCGCTCGTACGTAATCCCGTACAGAAAGTAGGACATAGGCTATGTCGCACACGACCCTAACTGCGCTACGCGACAATATGGCGAGCTACTTCGACCGGGTTGCTGAGGATCACGAGCCATTGGTGGTCACGCGGCCGGCGGGGAAGGCGAACGTCGTGGTAATCTCAGAGGAAGATTTCGCTGGCTGGCAGGAGACCGTGCACCTGCTCAGCAGCCCGCGGAACGCTGAGCGGCTTCTAGCCTCGATCGCCGAAGCTGATGCCGGTCAAATGGTTGAATATGTGTTTACTGACGACGGCGACCTCGTGCGCGCTTGAAGATTGAATTCAGCCTCCGAGCCGCCGAGGAACTAGAGCATTGGCGGCAGGCGGACCCCAAGATCGTCGCTCGGACGAGGCAATTACTCGCCGCAATTCGGGAGGATCCATTCGCCGGCATCGGCAAACCCGAGCCGCTGAAGGGTGATCTACAGGGGTGGTGGTCGAGACGGATCACTCTGGCTGATCGCCTGGTTTACCGCGTGTCTGGCAAGGGCGACGATCAGGTGCTGCAGATCGCGTCCTGTCGGTACCGCTACTAGCCGGCTGACCACCCGACGCGGCGCCATCGGCGGGCAGCGTGATGCGCCCCGCAGTTGGCACGGTTGCCTATCGGGTCGCCCCGAGCGGCAGCCAACCCGTGTTCGTTAATCGGTATGCAGACGACCAGGTGTCGGTCAGCACGCCGGGCTTCAAGGTGAAGTGGTCGATCAAGCCGATGTCGATCCCGGCTGCCGATCTGTTCATGACGCGCGCAGAGGCCCGAGCTGAATTCCACAAGCGCAAGATCGCCGAGCGCGTCACGCTGCCGGTAAAGTCCGTGCCAGAAGGCTGGCGGGCCGATGGCTGGAACCCGCTTGACGATCTCGATCCGGCCGCCTTCACCTATGGCGACGAACTTCTCGCCCGCTCGACAGCACTCATCCGCGCCGATGCCAATCTGGCGCAACCTTACTTCAGTGACGCCGCCGATCTGGGAAGCGCTACCCCAACAAACCCGCGTGGCACTGACAGATCTGATGCGACCGTCCGCCATCGCAGAAGCAGCAATCGGCGGCGATCGGGGGAATAGAAACCGCCGCCGATCCGGCTGCATCGCTCTCCGTTGGAGATCTCTTTGGCACCCCCGTCGAGCGACCAGCGCAGCGCTACCGCCTGCCAGCCCCGGAATCAACTGGTTGCGGGTTTCTGAAGGCGGTGGAATTCGGCCGTAAGTCGCCTTGGTCCTGAGTTTTCTGCCAACGCCACCAAATCGGGTAAGGCCTGGTTTTTCGGAGCGCTCGAATGGTGGAAACTCAACGCTGGCAGGCGATCCCGACGCAGTTAGAGCTCGCGGAGTTCGAGCAATTTGTCTTGCCGCATCTCTCCATCGGTAGCCGCGGTCCGGCACCGAAGCTGAGCCTCTACAAGATCTTCAACTACGTTTTGAAGATCCTGTATCTGGGCTGTCAGTGGAAGGAGCTACCGATTGACAAGGACGGCGAGGGTCAGCCGGAAACGCACTACACGCGCATTTACCGCATCTGGCGGCGATGGGTGGATAACAGCTGCATGGACGCCATTTTCGCTGGCTCAGTGTCGAAGCTTCATGAGGACGGCCGACTTGATACGGCGGTCATCCACGGCGACGGTACGACAACGGCGGCGAAAAAGGGTGGCGATAACCTCGGCTTCAGCGGCCATAAGAAGGTTAAGGGCGACAAGGTCGTCGCCTTCTGCGATCGCCGTTGCAACGTGATCGCGCGGTTCGTGGCGGCACCGGGCAATCGCAACAAATCGCCGTTACTGAGGACGGCGCTGCCCAACGTGATGCGCATCGTTCGGGAGGTGGGCATGGATCTCTGCGGCACCATCGTCAGTCTTGATGGTGTCTACGACTGCCGGGTCAACCGCAAGGCGATCTTCAACCGCGGCATGGTTCCCAACATCAACCCTGCAAATTCCAACTCATCGCGGCCACCCGTTACGATTTGATTGATGGCGGCCACCATTCCAATCTGATCCCGGCCACCCTCCGAAGCAGAAAGGCGGGCATTCGGGAAAGCAGATCGTCTCGCGGGTCAGTGTTCACCTGGGTCCAGTGTTGCCCCATCGCAATCGATGGAGGGGACATGGATGCCGACGGAGAGACTGTCCATGCGGCGGATACGCCAGGTTCTACAGCTGCATTTTGGCGCGCGCGCCAGCTCGCGTGTGATCGCCGGGACGGTCGGCATCGGGCGGAGCACGGTGCAGGATTATCTGATGCGCGCAGCTTCGGCCGGGCTGGTCTGGCCGTTGTCGCCGGAGCAGACGGACGAGGCGCTGGAGCAGCTTCTGTTCCCAGACCCTCGGAGTAAGCCCGGCGCGCGCCGTTATGTCGAACCCGACTGGCCGGCGCTGGTGCGCGAGATGAAGCGGCCCGGGGTCAACCTGTCGATATTGTTCGAGGAGTAACATCGGGATAAACCGCGCGATATCCAGCTGGCTTCCTTGACCCAGAATCACGGCTGGACGTGCTCCTGTCTCGAGAAACGGGTCTCCGTATAGGTGCCGATCAAGTAATCGAGCTCGCCAGCACGCTGCTCAGGCTGGCGTTGCTAGCGCCATCGATGGTCGCGATCACCGCGCGCCGACCGCTGGAGGTAGGTGATATCGACAACGTAGCGCCTTTTGGGGAGTCGGTCACCGTCAGGTAGTTGGGCAGTGTGGCGGTCGATCCGTTCCAGTCCGTTGCCGCCAATGCGGTCGTGAGATCCAGCCTGTCCCCCATGGCCAGGACGTTGCTCGTGAAACTTTCTGCCCCGTGGTCGGCGGCGGGCAGGACGTAAGTTTGCCCGCTGTTGGACGGGCTGGCGGCAGCCACCGAACCCTTGAGGAGCCCCATAGAAGTGCCTGATGTAGCTGCGGCGGAAACCTGGCTCTGCTCGACGATCGCGCTGGTAGCGCTGCCACCCGGCGCATCGCTCGGTGGCGGATCGAGCGGCACGATCGGTGTGCCGCCGCCGTTGATACTGTTCGGGCCCTGGTTGGCCAGGATCCGCGCCGAGGCCATGATTTGCGCACCGAACTGCCTCATACCCTGGATCAGCGGGTCATTCGGGTTGACAGTCTGGTCGGTCTGGAAGGCAATGTTTGGGCTCGCGCCACCTTGGTCACGGATCATGGCACCGTGATCTCGCAGTTCAGTCCAGAGCATGTTCGCGCCGGCGTTGGCCTTTACGGCGGCCGGTTCGACAGCGGTCGAAGGGATACCGAAGGTGATACCATAGAAGATCGTGCCGCTATAGGCGGGGCCACCGTTACCATTGATGGCAAAGCCATCCTCGGCAGTCTGCGGCCAGGCGTTCGGCGCCAGTTGGTGGGTGCTCGTGCTCGAGAAAGACTTGAGCATCGCGGCAGGCACATTGACCCGCAGCATGTGTTTGATCGTGCGCGCCTGCAGATCGCTCTCGCGCAGAGTGCCTACACCTTGGTCTTGGTTCGAACGATCGAACGCGATGCCGGAGCCATAGTCGGGCTCTCCCGACCCTTGTCCGGCCACTGCGGACGTAGCCGAGGTATAGCGGAACTCACCGAACGAATACCAGGTGTGGGTCGACGTGTCGTCGATCGTGATCAAGTTGTCGCCCGGCTGCGAGGGTTGGGCACCCGCCGGGATGTGAACGTGGTAGGTCGTCGGTGTGCCACCTGAGGAAGTCGCGTTGTTGAACACCGTCACCAGTGGATCTGAGGCCCTGCCAGTATAGATCGGCTCATTATAGTTGCCGGACGTGTTGATGACGACTCGGGAGTTGGCGAGCTGAGAATTGTATGTCCATTTCGCTCCAGAACCAAATGGTAGATTGAAGACGCTGTTTGAAGCGAATGGGATTTGGGTTGGGTCACGTGTGCCTGGTGTGGGCGTCGGAGTAGGGGTTGGTGTGGGGGTAGGCGTTGGTGTCGGGGTTGGAGTGGGTGTCGGCAACGGTGCTGGCGGTGCGGCGACGCCCGACCAGATATGCGTCGCGTTGCTCCAGGTGTACCAAGCCTTCGTATTATTGTCCTGACCGTACACCGTGTGGTTGTAATATTCCATAGCGCCGGTGCCATTACCGCCGGCCATCGGCTGGCCATTCTCCGTGGCGCTCAGGCTCGTCGGCAGCGTGTACGTGTTGTTAGCGGCATCGATTATGGAGCCTTTGCCCGGCGTGATGCCGGTGCGGTTTAGTGACTCGGCCATCTAAAGGATCTCCGGAGACTTAATTGGAAGCTGGAGGCATTGCACGAAATTCACCCCGGCTCTGGTGGGAATCCGCAAAACCCGTATCCTGGCCGTTGAAACAGTTCGCATGGCACATTGGCCGAACAACGAGCCCGTGCGGCGGTGGATGTCGGCGTAGGGGTTGAAACCGGCAAGGGATCGTTGCCGGCGCTCCATCCTGAGCCGGTCGGGGTCGGGAGTTCCCGTTAGACTGGGAACGTGGGTTGTTCGAGAATAGGTGAACCAAGCTTTCGTAGTGGTCCGCAATAAATGTTGTTCCGATCGCAAAGGCCGCGGTGCCGGAACAACCGGGAACGGGCGCGCCGTTTTCGTCGACCATACCGGGGAAGTAAGCATCCATTTATTTCCGCGGTCATCCGTGAAAGTACCATCCGAGATCGTTGTGAGTTTGTTTGCCATGGTCATGAATTTCCCGATGACCTAATCGTTACGGGAGGCTGTCACTGAACTACACCCCGTTTCTGGGGAACCCGAAAACGCCCCTGTGCTCTGGTAGAGTTCAGAACACGCAGAATTGGCGGAACGAAAACGCCGAGCGGATCACAGAAGCATTGGGCTTAAGCGGTCGTTCCATACCGCGGCTGTCGCCAGTCTTGGCACCACTTTGGTCAGCAGGTTGCAAATCTGACAATCCTTCAAGACCAATATTCTGCGCGCTGACCCGTTATTTGTTGATATTAGGCTGTGGAAAACATGCAAAATCAGGATCTTTACCTTTTTTGTAAAATGTAACTCAAATCTCTCGGGACCGAGACTTGGGCCGCGACTGTTCCATTTCCTGCAGAATCAATGACAGGGGATACTAGTATCCACTATCAGTGGAGCGCGAGTCCGCAAATGCATCGGCTGGAAGGGCATGAAAGCGTCATCTTCCTGGCCGTCGCCTATGTATCGCGCTTCACCGATTCTGGGTATAGTCAATTCAATGGGCGTCTTTGCGCTCTACACGAGGAAGTAACGGATCCTTACCGTATCTTATGCTCAAAGATTTCGGTTCCAAGGTGAGCGGAGTACGTATATTCTCCGTATCGTTTGTAGTATCGGGTCTAAAGCAGGGAACTTGCCTGATGCAGAATCGCTATGGTTCAGTGGGTGTGTATCAATATCGCAGCTTTGGTGGGTTTCGCCTTTTGTTGGCTGTGCTCGTTATGGGTCAGCACTTCGGCGCTGATTTGGCGCCGGCCCCACTGGCGACGGCACTGGCGCCTTACCTTACCGGAAGTGTGGCCGTCCTGGTGTTTTTCGCCCTGTCTGGTTTCGTGATCACCGAAGCGGCGGACTCGGTGTATCGCAATCGACCCATCCCGTTTTTGACAAACCGCCTGTTGCGGATCGTGCCGCATTTCCTGCTGGCGGTTGCGCTTTCGATGCTGGCGCACGAGTTCTTTCGCCTTGCCGGCGGCGTGCGGTTGTGGCGCTCCCAGCCGACGTTTCCGGATAACTCCTTTGCATTGTCAAACGTGCTGTTGAACTTTCTTTCCATCTTGCCGATGGGGCGGCGTGTCCTCGCTTACGATTTCTTGACGATCACTTGGGCCGTGCGCGTGGAGATGGCGTTTTACCTGACGATGTTCTGCTGCATTTTGATCGGCCGGCGGCTTCCCTGGCCGCGTGGCTTCGCCATGGTTGCAAGCGGCCTGTTAGTGCTCCTGTTGCTGCTCTCATATCCAATCATTCATGGCAAACACGGACCCGACATGCTGGGGTCCGCGCCGTATTTCGCATTTGGAGGCGGGCTCTACTTTGCGACCGCCGGCTCGCGGGCCGGATGGCTGACCGTGCTAGCGAGCATTCCAGTGATGCTGTGGCAGTTTATCGAAAGCCAGATGAGAATGGCGCCGATCCAGGGTATCCCGGTGTCAGTCGCCGGCAACCTGATCATCCTGATCGCGCTGCTTGGCAGCATGTCCGCCTTAGCTTTTGTCTCCATCGTCAAAGGCCGCGCGATCGACCGGACGCTTGGCGATCTGACATATCCGCTATACCTGTACCATGAGGACGTTTTGGTTGTGATCCTGACGGTAACCACGGGATATGCCTACAGCACACTCGCGGTGGGGTTCGTGCTGAGTTTCGTCACCGCTGCGATCCTCATGGCGCTGGTTGATCCCGCGGTCACGCTCTACCGCAACAAGGTTCGCGGTCGAGCCTTGCGCGAGGTTCACTCAAGGGTCGGAGGCATCTCGAGCTCGGAACATGCTGGCGGCTTGCAACTTCGGAATTGCGGAAGCCATTAATCTTTGCGGGGCAGTCGCCGGGCTCATGGATGCCGGCTTCCTTGGCCGGCAGCAACGCGGTACCTGCTTCCTTGGCGACTGACTTCGTCGAGCGCATTGCATCGCGCCTCCGGGACGACTGAACTCGCTGCTTGGTGAAGTGGCGATCGTCACCATTCAGCAACGAGTCCAGCCGGACGCGGACCTGATCCGACATGAGCTCGACCTCGCCTCCTACGGCGGTCGTGATCTGCGCTCGGGTCGCAGTGTAGCGTCCTCGGCCGCCCCATGCCGGCCCCGGGTCAGGGACCGGCAGCTGGGGTCTCTCAGGATCCCTGCCGGAACCCCGTCCACGCCGCACGGGCAGCAACAATGATCAGGAACGCAGCCAAGATGCGGAGGCACCATCCCAGCCACGGCGGGGTGTATACTGATACCCATACAAGCACCCCAGCCAAAATTGCCATGACGATCGCCGCAACCAGGTCGTAGGGACCCGTAAACCCTGTAGTCATGCTGCGTCTCCGGCGCGAATGGCTGTTAGAAACGCTGGCTCCAGCAGCGAGTTGCGAAATTGCACGCCAGGTGGCGAAGGTTATGGCTTTGCCCAAAAGTGCCACTCCCCGCCGACCATCTCGCCGTTGACCCGGCCGGTCTCCTGTAGCCGCCGCGCGAACGCACGTCCCGAAGGCATCCCCAGTGGCAACTTGCCGAACCGCTCGTCATGGTAGTGGCCGGAAACACCGTTATGGCGAAATGTATTGGTTTGGGGTTTCGGCACCCGCCGGTATCCGGTTGCCGCACGCCTGGCATTCCCACCACCTCGTGATCCGCCCCCAATTCCGACGTTCGTGCAATCCGTGCTTCTGCGGCACGGGTATGCCCTTTCTCTCGGAACACCAGGTGCACAATTTGACCAGACCGCAGTTGGTTGCTGGTGCCCGGCTGATCCTGATCCACCTGCAGACCGAGGGTATGAGGTCCCGTACGGTCAACCTCGGCGCGTCGTTCAGCGCGTTCATGCGGAGCCTCGGCCTGGCGGTCACCGGCGGCAAGCGCGGCACGATCGGGGCGGTGCGGGAGCAGTCCCTTCGCATCTCCCAATGCAGTTTCACCATGCAGTGGTCCGCAGACACATCTGCCGGTCATCAGACTGTCATCGCCAACACGCGCATCGTCGACCGGTTGGAGCTGTGGAGTTCCGATAGACGGGGTTGGTCAGAGACGGTGGAGCTCTCCGAGCGGTTCCACGCGCATCTGCGGGAGCACGCTGTACCGCTCGACCGACGCGGCATCGCCCATCTGTCCTCCAATAGCCTCGGCCCCGATCTCTATGCTCTGTTTGCTTATCGGTTACCGCGGCTTGAGCGTGATGTGCACCTGCGATGGCCAACGCTGCAGCAACAGATCGGAGCCGCTGAGAAGACGACGTTCACGCTGGCACAGCGCGTCCGGGAGGTCATGCCAGACGTCCTGACAGCCTATCCCCACGCACGCATTGAAGTCACCCCGCACGGGCTACTGCTGAAGCCGTTGCCTGCGGCGGTGCCTGAGCCCAGCGCAGAGGATGATCCGCGCATCACGGCCCGCATGGACGCCCTGGCACGAGCGCGCAAGCTGCATCTGGCGGCATTCAGTCTCACCAGCACCAAGGCACCACCGGCAGATTTCACAAGCGCGACTGATCCGGGCAGGCGTCCCCGAGCAGGCCGCTGTCGACGTCGTGGCATGGCAGGCCGCGCGCTCGGCGCATTTGCGCGTTGCCGCTAGGGACGCCGCGCTGCCGCTTGCCATCTCCCTGCTGCCCGAGTCTTCCGCGAGGACGACCCGGCGCCCGTCCCTGCGTACACCCAGGCGCTGCTCGTGGAGGCCGGGCTGTCCGGGCCTGTCGCGCACGCGCTGCTAGACTGGTGTCGAGGCAGTCCCGCGTATCGGCAGGCTCAGCACCGGCGCACGGGCGAGCGGCAGGAGCAGCGCCGCGAGGCCCTGGCCCTGATCCGCAGCCTGGCACCGGAGGTGTTCGACTACGACGCGCCTCGGCCTCTCGCCCGCGGCGTCCACCGCCAACTGATCGATCTTGGTGTCGAGCGGCAGTCCTGCCTCGGGGACACCCTGCAGTTCTGGACGGCGCGCCCGGAGTATCACCGGGCGGTGGCCGATGGCCTCTGACGCTTTGCTGGCGCTGGCATCACTGACGGACGG
>CAVYXX010000143.1:0-80305 GCA_963772355.1 uncultured Alphaproteobacteria bacterium
TGCCAAATCCCCCGGCAAGGGAAATTTTCCTCCGCTCGTTGTTATTTTTATTGACGGCTGTCGTCAGTCCTCTAACTAACGCCATGTTTTGTCGATGCCTAGGAAACTTATCTGGACTGAAGGACAGGATACCCAAATTCGCCGCCTCCGAACCGAGGGCGCAAGCTGGGACCTCATCGCAATCGCCCTGGGTCTCGCACGCTGGACCGTCATCGAGCGCGCCCGATTACTCGGCGTGCACCGAGCCCCCGCGAACGCCGTCGCAGTTCTGAACGAGGCAGACCGCGAACCGCTGTCGGCCGGTCACGTCGAAACCTGGGGTGCCATCAACCGCGGCACCAGCCTGGAGGACGTGCCCTTCCAGACCCCCAACACCATCCGCTGAAGGCGCCCTAACCCTTTTCATTTCCACGCCGAAGGACCTGAGCCATGACGAATTCGCGTGCCGCAAAATTCACGACCTCGACGGATCAAATACAGCCGCGGCGTCCGCTAATGACCAACGGGTACGCCATCGACGCCGATTACGTCATCTATCGGCTGGAGGAAGCCGGTGCGACCTTGCTCGCTTTGCCCGGCACCGGGTGGACGACGCGTCTACGCATGTCCTCACTTGAAATCGTCCGCACGGCGCTGGAGGCGTATGGCTGGACCGAAGCGCGTATCCGCCCGTCGGTCCCGTCCGCGGAAAAGATCACCCGAATGGATGAGGCCCTGAGCTGGATTCCGCTGATCCCGCTGGATCGCTGACGTACTACGCCGCGTGGTGGGGGCGCGGAGCCTGGTGCATCCAATTACGGACCGGCACCTGTTTCCCTGGCGCCGGCTCGGCAAGGCACTTGGTTCGGACCACAAGGCCATCCAGCGCTGGCACGCGCAGGGAATCGCCATAATCGTGGCGGCACTGCTAGAGGCGCCTTGACCCTCCATCGGCGCGATGCCGGCTTGGTTTCGGCCGGCTCACGCCAAGTGACGCCGCGGTTCAGTCCGGTGAAACGGCAACGCCGCGGACCCGCATCGCCGCCAGCGTGGTTTCCAACAGGTCAGAGCATATAATGAGCAAACCTCCCACGCCCGATACGCAAACTCAACCACAAGCCGATACGTTTTACGATCCTGAGGCCATTTTCCACGAAAATGGTCCGTTCGATCCGATGTTCATGGCGGACGCCGCGCAGGCCCTGATGCGGGCACATCCGCTCGACACAGAGGAACCCCAGGCATCGCAACGACGGCACATGAACGCGTCGCTGACCGCGATGGCGGCGACCCATCCCCGCGACCCGATCGAGGCGCTGCTGGCGGTGCAGGCCCTCTCCGCCTACCAAGCCGCTTGTGCCTGCTGGCGGATCGGGATGAACCTTCGCCATCCGCGCGGCGACAGCACGCGACACCTCAGCGCCGCCGCTTCCGCCGCCCGCACTTTTGAACTCGCTGCTGCGCGCGATAGAGCGCCGACAGGCTAAGCCGCTTTCCGTGCCGATTGGGCGCCCGGCGTCGCGGGTGTGGTCTACCGACAAAGCCTCGACGCCGCTGGACTGGCTAGCACAGCGGGTGCTTCTCTGCGACGACACTCCGGTGCCCGAACTGCCGCGCCGACCAGCAACTCTGGTAGCCTGGACAACCAAGGCACTGGCGATCGGCAAGCTGATGCAAGAGCAGGATCGTGTCGAAGAAGAAAACGCAGGCCTGGATCTGGCGAATGTCGACGGCATCCTGCCCGGCGGAGGCATCATCATGCCGGAAAATCCCACCCGGCAGCAGCAGCAATACATCGCTCGGCGACTGGGCCTGATGTACAAGCGGGAACACGCGGACAATTTGCGGAACGGGATCAGGACCTATCCGAAGATCCGGCCGCTGCGGACAGGTGATCTTGTTCCGTAGCGCGCCGGCCCCTGATCACTCAGGATCGCCTGGCTCAGGTATGCAGGGGATCAATTCGCCCGAGCGCCGCGGGTTGAACGTCGTGTTCGCCCAAGGCAAACGCGCGTGACGCGGCGGCGAAGGTCACAGTGAACAGGTCCGCCGCGGCCATGGATTGCCCGTCGAACGCAACGACCGCAAACTGCGCCGTGCCGCTCGCCCTCAGCGGCACCGTGCCATATAAAAATTGTCCGTCGCTGAGTTGAAATGTAGGCATGGCGTGACGTTCGGGCCGGCATTCTCATGCGCCACAAACATCATCTTCAGACCCAGGGCATCGGTGGAGGTGTTCGACGGCAGCGCGAGGTTCACCGATTGGCCGTCGATCCAGGCCTGTTCGGCGTGCGCGGTAACGCTGATGCCCGATACGACGACGGGGGCAGCCGGCCGAACGCTGGCGGTGAAATTCCGTTGGACTGCGTCGCGGCATAAGTCAGCGCTTCGCCTAAGGTCGCTGGTGCCGAACAGCGAGAGGTTGGTCACGTCCTCGGCGGTGCCGGAAGAATTGTAGGTCAACTGGTCGAGGTAGCCGTATGTACTGTTGTAATAACGACCGGTCGGCTGCAGGGTGAACACGATTCCGGCCCCGCGCCCATCGCCGCCAATCGCGCTCGGGCTTAAGGTGTGGCCATTGCAAAAGAAATTGCCGGTCGCCTCGGCCTCACCCGCGGTGTATTCAGCGTGGTCGAGGGCGGTGAGCACGAGATAGGCGGGGTTGGGACTTGCCGCCGTCACCGTGAAGACTTGGGAAAGGCCGACCGACACCGCGGTCGGTTCGACCAAGGCGCTTTGTTGTACAGAAATCGACATGGTTCAGCCCTGCCTTGCGGATCAAAAAAGGACGCACTTTCAGTTCGGCGCGGTTGTCCGTGATCGGACATGCACCGTTCGCAATGCGCGCTTTTCGCGCAGCCAGAGGCTACCAGACCTAGTCGGTCCGGTTTCTGTGCTATATATCTATATTTGATGTTAGTCAGAAATATATGCTTCGAAATATGACCGATCGTCCACCTGGCCGTCAGCGACGCTAGCCATTCGCGTCGCCATTTCCTGCGCGCCCAGGGGGACGCGCCGCGCGCCGACGCCCATGCCAGCTTCAACTTTCACACCGAGCCGGGCTACAACGCGCCTCGCTGTCACCTCACGCTGCGCCGTGATGGCGGCCACGGCTTTGCGGGCGTCATCCAGGACCGCGGTTGGCGCAGTCTCCGGCGTGCCGCTGTTGAAGGGTGGTTCGGGCGCGTAGACCATATAAAGCTGGATCGTCTGTGCCGCTCCGACGCCACGCAGTTCAGCGGCCAGCCGCAACGCCCCGTCGATCCCGGCCGTCACCCCGGCGGCGAACACCAAGTTGCCGTCGACCACGACGCGCTCGTTGACAGGGATGGCGCCGAAGAACGGCAGCAGGTGGAACGAGGCCCAATGCGTCGTCGCGCGTCGCCCCTTGAGCAACCCTGCCGCCCCGCAAAGCAACGCCCCGGTGCAGACGGAGAAGACCGCTCGCGCACCCCCAGCCTGATGGCGAAGCCAGCCGAGCACGGCCTCGTCCTCCATCAGCGCCTCCTGACCAAATCCGCCAGGGACATGGAGCACATCGAGCGCAGGTGCCTCGGCGAGGTCCGCGTCCGGTAGCAGGCGCAGTCCCTTGATGTCGCGAACCGCACGCGCGGTCTTGCCATAGAGGCGATAAGTCGAGTTTGGGATGCGCGATAGGACCTCGAAAGGCCCGGTCAGATCGATCTGATCCATCCCGTCGAACACCAGAGATCCAATCTCAAGATGCGTGTCGTTCGGTATCATCGCCTTCTCCTTCAGCGGGCTGGACTGGACACACCCACTCTGCCGTGGCATCCGCTGGCGGTGATGCCAAAGACCCCACGAATCCCGCCAACTTCGCAGATGCTTCCAGTTGCCAGAGCGATCGAAATGGTCGCGTTCAAGGACGTGCAGTTGCTGGACGTCTCGGGACCGCTGCAGGTGTTCGCAACGGCCAACGAGATCATCGCCAAGGCGGGTGGCACGCCGCCATACACGGTCCGCCTTGTCTCTCGGCAGGCAGGAAGTGTCGCCGCATCGGCTGGCCTCGTGTTTGCGACGGTCGATCTCCCACCACCCGACACCCCGGTCGACACCTTGATCATCGCCGGCGGCCCAGGCGTGAAAGTGGCGGCTGCGGAGGGCGAGTTGGTAAGTTGGGTTCAGGCCCGCGCCCAGAAGGCCCGACGGACCGCCTCGGTATGCACCGGAGCCTATCTGCTTGCGGCAACGGGAATGCTCGATGGACGCCGCGCAGCCACGCACTGGTCGTTCTGCGATGACCTCGCGCGCAGCTTCCCCGATCCGTGCGTGACGGCCCGGTTTGGACTTCCGCTGGTGTGACCGCCGGCATCGACCTCGCATTGGCGCTGGTGGAAGAGGACCTCGGCCGGAATGTGGCGTTGGCCGTGGCGCGGTATCTGGTGGTGTTCCTCAAGCGGCCGGGTGGCCAAGCTCAGTTCAGTGCGGCCCTCTCGCTGCAGTCCGGGGAGGAGCCATTCGGCCGGCTCCACGTCTGGATCAACGCCAATCTCATACCAAGTCGCGATGACCTCGACTCTCTGGGGTTTTCAAGGCCCGGTTATTTCGATTCGCTGTCCGGGTATGCGAATCGGATGACGGAGATATTGGATGGGCGCTGCGCTGGGTCTCACACGAAGGGACCATACCAGTGGGGAACTGCGGGCGCTGTCGAGCAAATGTCCAGACAGTGCGCAGGTTCGTCGACTGCTGGCTCTGGCGCTGGTGATCGACGGCCGTCCGCGCGGCGAGGCGGCGGCACTGGCCGGCATGGACCGCCAAACCCTGTGCGACTGGGTGCATCGCTACAACGCATCCGGCGTCGAAGGCCTCAAATCCCGCTGCCCGCCCGGACGGGTGCCCGCGTTGACCGAGCAGCAGAGGGCCGAGTTGCGCGAACTGGTCGTCAAAGGACCCGATCCAGCAACCGACAAAGTCGTTCGCTGGCGCTGCGTGGATCTGCGGAGCGTCGTGGCGCAGCGGTTTTCCGTAACGGTGCATGTGCACACCATCAGCAAGTGGCTTAATCAGTTCCGCCTAACCCGCCTGCAACCGCGGCCCGTGCATCCCAAGAAGGATCCTGAAGCCGAGGTGACGTTTAAGAGGAACTTTGCCAGCCTGGCCAAGGCGGCGCTGCTCAGCACCACGGCGGCTACGCCGGTACCGCTGGAGATCTGGTTCCAGGACGAGGCCAGGGTCGGTCAACAAGGAACTCACGCCTACATCTGGGCCCCGGTCGGCGCGCGGCCGTTGATGGTGCGCGATAATCGGCATGATTCTGCCTACCTGTTTGGCGCCATCTGTCCAGATCGCGGGGTCGGCGCCGCCATGATCACGCCTCACGCCAATACCGAGGCAATGAACCTGCATCTGGGGGAAGTCAGCACGCAGGTTACCGCCGGCGCTCAGGCTCTGCTGGTTTGCGATGGCGCTGGTTGGCATCAGCGCGGTCGGCAACTGGTGGTGCCTGACAACATCGCCATGCTGACCCTGCCCGCCTATTCGCCGGAGTTGAACCCGATGGAGAACGTCTGGGACTACCTGCGGCAAAACAAACTCTGCTCCAGGGTCTGGGACAGCTACGAGGACATCGTCGAGGCCTGCAAACAGGCCTGGCATTTCCTGATCGACGATCCAGACCGCATTCGCTCACTCGGCCAGCGCAGCTGGGCGTGTGTCAATGTTTAGGCGACTTGGTATCAGTCGCGATCTGTCGCTTCCGGTTCTTGCCTCGCAGGCAGCAATGAGCGAGCGCAGTTTCAGCCGGCGTTATCTCGAGGCGACCGGGCTAACACCCGCACGGGCGGTGGACCGGTTGCGGGTCGAGGCGGCCCGTCAGCTTCTCTCGGACACCAAGGTCCCCATCAAGCGCATCGCTCGGCAATGCGGCTTCGGAACCGAGGAGACGATGCGGCGCAGCTTCCTGCGCCGGCTGTCGACGACCCCGCATGACTATCGAGCGCGGTTCCCGGTGTGACGGACGAAGGGCTGTGTGGCGCGGAAGGTGGGGTCTTTGGCGAACACCCATCGCCGTGCGAACCCAAATGGGGCTCTGCGAGACGCACCGCTCCCATATCACTTCCAGGCCGTTGTCGCGGTTAAGCGGCAGGACGGTAAGAAGCGAATAGCCGCGTCGAGCTCGCAAAACCCGCTTGAAAGGCTAAACTCAAATGGAACAGTTTCCGGTCTACACGGTCGAACTCCGCGCCGGAGGCCTCGAAGCCAGCGCTGCGCGACCTGCACGCGGCGTTCGGGATGATCCCCAACATCGCCGGCGCCATGGCGACATCGCCGGTGCTGATCAACAGCCTCGTCGGCCTGTTCGGCCGGGTCCATGGTGGCAGCTTCACCGAAGCGCAGATCCAGACCCTGCTGCTGACCAACGCGGTGACCAACACATGCTCCTGGGCCGTCGCGTTCCATACCGCGCTCGCGCTGAAGGAGGGTCTGGATCCGGTGGACGTCGACGCGATCCGCGCCGGCCGCTCGCCGAAAGACAACAAACACAGTGCACTCTCAACCTTGGCTAGGACGTTGATCGAAAAGCGTGGACGAATCAATGATCAGGACGGCGAGCATTTTCTCGCCGCTGGCTTCGGCAAGGGTCATTTGCTCGAGGTGATCGCCGTGGTCGCCGCCTCGACAATCACCAACTATACCGGCAACGTCACGAACCCTCCTTTGGAGGTGCCGTTCCAGGCGCATGTTTGGAGCGCCTAAGCGTGGCCGCCTCGCAATGAAGCCAGGCGCGGCGGTCGCCAAGCCGCCGTGCCCTACCGGATGACAGCCCGGAACTTGATTTAAACCTCCCACCCTGGGCAGCCGGCCCCCGCCGTTGCGAGGGCATGCTTCGCCCACCCGCGACGATCAGTCTCTCGCCGGCGCGATGAACGCCCACGGCGCGGTTTCCTGCGTGATATCTGTCATGACCTCGATCAAGGTCGGTGCGTTGGCCCTGATTGCTTCGGCGAGCGTGTCGCGCAGACCAGTGGCATTGTTTACCCGCCACCCGTGGACGCCGAAGCTGCGCGCATAGGCCAGGAAGTCCGGGTTGCGTAGACGGGAACCGAAATCACGACCCTCGAACAGCCGATGCTGGTCACGCAGGACGTTTCCGTAAGCCGAGTTGTTGAAGACAATGGTGATCAGATTGATGCCATACTGCATCGCGGTCGCCAGTTCCGCCCCGCCGAACAGGAAGCCGCCATCGCCGTTCAAAGACACCACAGGCCGGTCCGGCATTGCGACCTTCACCCCAAGCGCGGTCGGAAAGCCAGCCCCGAGCGTTCCCGAGAAGCCCGAAGTGATCAACGTCCGGGGCGCATAAAACGGAAAACCGAACCAGGATACGTATCCCACCTAAGTCATTTCGTCACAAATGATACCGTTCTCCGGCAATACCTCACGGATCGCCTGAAGAAATGACATCTGTGGCTGCACGCGCTGGACGTCCACCAGCGTGTCGGCCTTCGCACGCGCAATGACCGCAGCTCGCTCGGTATCGTTGCGGAAAGCAACAATGCCGGCCAGTGCCCGCGCGGCGTCGGCGGTGTCGGCGACGATGCCGATACCGACCTTCAAACGCGACATTTCCGCGGGGTCGATGTCAATCCGGGCAATCTTCAAGCCGGGGGGCATCTTGCCCCAGCGCCCGGTCGGAACCTCCAGCCGAGTGCCGAAGGCGACCAGCAAATCGGTCTCCGGCCACAATCGATACGCCGCCGGGATGGTGAGGCCAAGCGGATGGCGATCGTCGACAATGCCGCGGCCGGAGCGGAAGGAAACGACTGGGGCGCCAATGCGTTCCGCAAGCGCCCGGATTTCCGGCGCCGCATGCAGCGCACCGCCGCCAACCCACAGCATCGGCGCCTTGGCCTCGTTTAGCAGTCTCGCCAGCGCGTCGATTTTTTCCGGGTCCGGCACCGGGTTCGGGTGCAGCGGCAACGGCTCCTGCTGCGTGACCTCGGCAGTCGCGGTGAATTGGTCCCATGGCATCTCCAGCGCCACTGGGCCACGGCGCCCGGACAGCATCTCCTGGAACGCCCGAGCCACGAGATACGGCGCCTGCGACGGGTGATCGATCCGCTCGGCCCACTTCACCAGCGTCCGAAGTGTGCCGAGTTGATCCGGTAACTCGTGCAACTGTCCTCGGCGGCGGCCGATCATCATGCTGGGGACTTGGCCGGTTAGGCACAGCACCGGCGCATTGACCCCCCATGCCGTCGCCAGAGCCGCGGTTGTATTCAGCACGCCGGGGCCGGGCACGACGGCATATGCCGAGGGCCGCCCCGTCGCGCAGGCGTAACCGAGCGCCATATACGCAGTGGTCTGTTCATGCCTTGTATTGATGAGACGGAGGCGGTTGGAGGCGCGTGCGAAGGCGTCAAACAGCCCATAGGTCTGGACCCCGGGCAGGCCGAACACCGTATCGATGCCGTGCCGCAGAAGGCCGTCGACAATGGCTTCTCCGCCGGTCATCCTGGACATGGGCCGATCCTCCAATTTACTCGCGGAACGTTGGCATGACGCGCCCAGTATGGAAAGCGCGAGCCAGTTCGCTGCCAGACGACCTACAGAAACGAAATTGGGTCGACGTCCACATCCACCCGCGCATTTCCCGGCACTCGGACTGACGCCAGCCAGGACCGCAGGATCGGTTGCACCGGCACATCCCGGCGCACCTTCAGCAATAGTCGCCGCCGGTGCCGGCCGCGCAGTAGAGCCATAGGAGCGGGTGCCGGCCCCAGCACGATAACCCCATTCCCGCGCGGCGCCGCCCACCCTAGATCGCGCGCCACCGTATCCGCCATGATGGCGGTATCCGCGCTGACGATCAGCGCTGCCAAACGTCCATAGGGAGGCCATTCGCCGTCGCGGCGGCTCTCGGCCTCGCTGGCCATGAAGGCGTCCAGGTCGCCTTGCAACAGCGCCTGCATGACCGGGTGATCCGGGATGAACGTCTGCAGCATCACCCGGCCCGGCGCCTCCGCCCGCCCCGCTCGGCCGGCGACCTGGTGCAGCAGCTGTACCGTGCGTTCCGCCGCCCGCAGCTCGCCCCCCGCCAGCCCCAAATCGGCATCGACCACGCCCACGAACGTCAGATGCGGAAAGTGCCAACCCTTGGCGACGAGCTGGGTGCCGATGATCAAATCGACCTCACGGTTCTCGATCGCATGAGCGGCGGCGGCGGCGGCATGCGGGCCGGAGATCGTGTCGCTCGCCATGATCAAGCGGCGAGCGTCGGAGAACACCTGCGAAGCTTCCTCGGTGATACGCTCGATGCCAGGGCCAACCGGAGTCAGGCTGTCTCTCGCCGAGCAGGCGGGGCATTCCGGCGGGATCGGGATGGTGTGGCCGCAGTGATGGCACAAAAGCTGGCTGCGGGTGCGGTGTTCGACCAGCCAAGCGGTGCAGTTGGGGCACTGCATCCGGTGCCCGCAGTGGCGGCACAGCGTCAGCGGTGCGTACCCCCGGCGGTTCAGGAACAGCATCGCCTGCTCGCCGCGTGCCAGGGTTTGGCTAACCGCTTCGATCAATGGGGGAGCCAGAAAGCGACCGCGATCGGGCGCCGTTTCACGCAGATCGATCAGGTCGATCCGTGGCATCGACGCCCCCGCATGACGGCTGGTCAACCGTTGATGCCCGTATCGTCCCGCCTCGACATTCACCACCGTCTCCAGGCTCGGTGTCGCTGACACCAGGATAGCCGGGCATTCGGACAGACGGGCTCGCACCACCGCCATGTCCCGAGCGTTGTAAACCACGCCGTCCTGTTGCTTGAACGCCGCCTCGTGCTCCTCATCAACCACCACAAGGCCCAGATCGGGGAACGGCAGGAACAGCGCGGACCGAGCGCCGACGACCACAGGCGCGGTGCCTTCGGCAACCGCCGCCCAGGTGATTTTGCGGACCCGTGATGCCAGATCCGAGTGCCACACCGCCGGCGCTACGCCGAAGCGACGCTCAAAGCGTTCGGTCCACTGCGAGGAGAGCGCGATTTCCGGCAGCATCACCAGGGCTTGGCGCCCTTGGCGCAAACAGGCCGCGACGGCCTCCAGATACACCTCGGTCTTGCCGGAGCCGGTCACCCCGTCCAGCAACGTTACCGAAAAAGCGCGATCAGCAACCGCCTTGCGCAACTCCGCGGCGACTTCTTGTTGCTGAGCCGACAGCTCCGGCCCCGGGTAGTCCGGGTCGGGACGCTGAAACGGTGCGTCCGGCGGCGCGATCGTCGCGATGATCAGACCGGCCTCGGTCATGCCCCGCAGCACCGCCGCGCTGACGCCGGCAGTGCGAAACAGATCAGCCGCCAGCCGAGGTTCCGCGTGCGTCAGCGCATCCAGCACCCGCTGCCGCGGCGGGGTGATCCGCACCGAGGGCAACGGATCGGCGAGCCGATAGCGCACGGTGGGTCGGACGAAAGCGTTCGTGACAACGCGCAAGGCCATTGCCATGACATCACCGGGCGGGGAGAGCGTATAGGCCGCGATCCAGTCGATGAACCGGCGCAGCAATTCCCGCATCGGCGGAGTATCCAGGATCCCGACCACGGATTTGAGCTTGTGCGCCGGCACCGCCTCATCAGCGGGCGCATCCCAGACGACGCCGACCTCTTCGCGGCGGTTCAGCGGAACCAGCACGATATCACCAGGTTGCGGATGCAGATCCGGCGGCACTCGGTAGTCGAACGGACCCGCGAACGGATAAGGGAGTAACACCGGAACCCGGCGCTGCTGATCCGGTCCGAGCGTTGGATGGAGGAGTGGCACGCTATGCAACCGGCGTTATCGCGATCAATCGAACGCCTTAAAGCATGATCGCTCTGGGCGGAACGTCCCTAATACATCCTCTAAATGAAACCGAGCTCTCAGGGGCGCGGATGCGGGATGGGTTCGGTATGCAGGATTTCGCCACAGGAAGCACCCATTACGGCACAGCGATGACCACCCGGTTTGATGGCCGGTTGAAGCAGCGGATCGGACGTAGTGGGGTGTGATATCGCTGTCGTATCTACGCCCAGGACGGCTGCTTCCAGACCGGCTGGCCGTCGCTCGAATGCGGACGTTCGGCCAAGTTCGCCGGTAGCTGCTCAGATGGCTGCTGCTCGTGGGGACCGGCTCCACTTGCTGCCGGCCCTTACCGCCGGTTGGGACATAGATTCCGGACCTTAATCCTGCATCGGCGGCTTACCCGCTCACGGCGCCCGGGCCGAACCGATCTGTGGTGTCCGCACGGGCTTGGCCATCCCGTAGAAGATCACCACACCCTGGCCGCCACAGCGCGTCGAAAGCGCCTCCTGGGGCTTGCCGATACAACTGCCGATATCCTGCCAGTTGTTCATCACCCAAACATTCCCGGCCGGATCAATCGCGATGTCGGTCTGCATCTGCAGGCCGCCTCCGACATAGCCGCCTGGCGGCGAAATCTGGTCGCCCGTGCTCATGCCAGGCGGACAGGTTTCGGTGCGAACGCCGCACAGCTGCACGATCGGGCTGTTTGGCATGGCGAAGTTTGAGATCCAGACGTTGTCGCTGCCGTCCACAACCACCGCCCACGGCCCGGGCAGGCCGCCGCCCTTGAAGGGCGAGCCAGGATATGGCGTGCCGTCTGGCCGTAGCAGCGTGACGCTGCCACTGTGGTCTGTTCCACCTTGCTGCGTGGACATGGTCGATGTCATGTAGTCCATACCGGGCACGACACCCCCGAATTTTGCGCGCATATCCATGTCGGCCAGATGGGCCTTGCCCATCAACCCGTTGCCGAACCGAGTGGTGATCCAGACATTCCCTTGGCTATCGACGTTCAGCCCGGCGGGGCTTGCCCCCGAATAAAAGTTCTCGGCCTTACTGGGATCGGCGGCCGGGAAGCGCGTCAGGTGTTCGGCGAATGCGTTGGCCACCCAAATTCGGTCCTGCTGATCGATGGCGAGATGGAACGGTCCCAAAAACGACTTGCAGGGCTCTTCGGCCGCGCCCTCGCAAACGATCCGGCCCTTCGTCAGATCACCATTCGGGAAGTGAATCGAGCTGACTCTTCGAGGCCCCGAGGGCCCACACATCGCCGCTGGGCGTGACGATGATGCCCTGCATCAGCCCGAGACGGCCGCCGAACGTGATGCCTTCAGGAGGCGTCAGCGGCTTGCCGTTCTTGTCGAACACCGCGATCGAATGGCCACCGTACGTCGTGAACCAGGCATTGTCCTCGGCGTCGACGGCGGCTCCGAACGTGCCCCCCTCCATTCCGCCGCCGGTAAAGCCAGTCGTGATAGGCGAGAGCGGTTTGCCGTTGGGGGCGAACTTCGTGGCATTGCCTTGCCACAGCGCGTCCTGCCCCTGCCAGCCGATCGTGAAGTTGTCGCCGACCCAGAGGTTGCCTTCGCTGTCAAACATGGCCTTGCCACCCGCCCGGTACCCACCCCCGTCGAACTTGAGCGGCAGGACCCAGGCGCTCGGCGCCCAGATCAGGTATGGCATGAATGGAACCGGGCGCATGTTCGGCGGTTTCGGCTGGCCGTCCATCTTGACCGGTGGAACCGGGTAGAACTGGTCGAGCAGAGCAAATAAACGTCCGGGTTGGTACCAGGGATAGCGTGCGATCAACTCGGCAGCCGTCAACGTGTCGATCGGCGCGTTACCTTTAGGCGGCGCGGCGGCGGCGAACAGTTCGGCGCACGCGTCCTCCACCACGCGCGTGGCGCAACCGGCCAGCGTGTCCGCCAGCGTGGCGAAGTTGGCAATTGTCGGCGTCTGGCCGCTGTTCAATGGATCCTGGATCGGTCCGCCCCATCCGCCGGTGCCTAGATCGACGAAGTTCGGTACATTCCCGGGGGCGATGCGCAGACCCAAAGCGTGACCGCTGAGCGCAGCGCCATCGAGGAACTGGGCGTTGGTCCATACGGAGGCGATCGTGGTGAATTCGTTGATCACGACGTGCGGCGGCGGATTGCCGCCGAGCACCGAGAGCAGGGCGATTGCAGGGTTGTTGCCGCCCTGGCTGCCCGCAGCGGGTGTCCCGCCCGTTGCGACAAGGTACAGGATCGAACCATCGGGGGTTTGGTCCGCAGACACGACGAAACCTCCGTCGGCGCCGGTCGACGCCTGCGCCAGCCGTGCCGGTGTGTTCGAACTCGCGGCCCACAGGCTGACCGTTGATCCGGCAACGGCCTTGCCTCCCGCCTGGACCTGTCCTTCGACCCGGACGGCAGCTTCAGCCGGGCTGGACACCCAGCCGAGCAGTCCTGCCACAATCAGCAGCATGAATGTTCCGCCCGCGCGTCGGCATATCAACATGTATCTCGTCCCCGTGCTCGCCGTCCCCGGACCTCGTTTCAAAGATCGTGGCCAGAGTAGGAGCAATTGAAGCTTTTGTTGCATAAAGGAAAGTCCGCGACGATGTTGCCTTCGATCACAGCCTCCAGAAGCGGCCACTGGAACCACGACGGGTCGCGCAAATGGCAGCGCTCGATCACGCGATCCGCGATGCGCAGCCAGACCAGCACGTCACCGCGAAACCCCTCCACGATAGCCATCCCTTCCACGATGCCGGCGGCGTCCATCGTCGTTTCGATATCCGGTGTCTCAAACGGACCATCGGGCAAGCCGGCCAGAAGCTGATCCAGCAACGAAAGACTTTCCGTGATCTCCTTCAGCCGGATCCAGACACGCGCGTTGACGTCGCCCTCCGTCAGCACAGGAACCGCGAATGTCAGCTTGTCATAGGGCGAATAAGGTAGATCGCGACGCGCATCGAAGTCTCGCCCCGACGCTCGCCCGACATATCCGCCCGGGGCGAACCGCGCCGCCAGTTCCGGCCGCAAAATCCCTGTCGTGACCATCCGATCCTGCAACGACGGCGTATCATCGTACAGTTTTGTCAGCCGAGGCATAGCCGCCCTCAGCTCCAAGACCAGCGTGCGCAATTGATCAATCTGCGATGCCTCGAGATCCGCTGCCACCCCACCGGGCACGATTCGATCCATCATCAAGCGATGCATGAAGCAGGCGGCAGAGGTCCGCAGGATTTTTTCGCGCAGAACCGCGCAATGGGCGAGCATGATACTGAAGGAGGCATCGTTGCAGATTGCGCCAAAATCGCCGATGTGATTGGCGAGACGCTCCAGTTCCGCCATGACCGCTCGCAGCCATACCGCACGCGCGGGCGGATCGACGCCGAGCGCACGTTCGACAGCGCGGGCGAAGGCAAATGCATATGCCACAGTGCTGTCGCCTGAGACCCGCCCGGCCAATTGGGCGGCACGCGGCAATTTCGCGCCCGACATCAGCAGGTCGATGCCCTTATGGGTATAGCCGAGACGTTCCTCCAGCCGGACGACCGTTTCGCCGTCGCAGGTGAAGCGGAAATGCCCAGGCTCGATGATACCGGCGTGGACGGGACCCACCGGAATCTGGTGCAGGGCCCCCCCTTCGGCCGGCAAAAACGCGTATGCCGTTGCCGGAGACTGTTCCTCCGACCATCTGCCATGGTCGAGCCAGGGCCGCAGGTCGGTCAGGCCCTCGGGTTGCAGGCCGAACAGGTCGCGGATGGCGCGCTCGAGCCGGATCGCGGCAGGATGGTGGGCGCCGACCGACGGATACCGCTTGTCGGGACATGCGAGGCTCAGTATCGCGACCTCTCGCCCGTCCAGCACAGCCATCAGCACGCCGCCCGGCTCGCCCCACAAGCCGAGCAGCGTCAGGCTGCCGGCGGCGAGCCGATCCACGGCTTGCTGCCACCCTGCTTGTTCAACCTCGACCCGAGGTCGATCGGGGGTAATCAGGTCGCCCATCGAGAACGTCCGCCAATCTCAGCGGAAGCTGATCGTTACGATCGACGCAGTCAAGTCTCTTCAGGACGCAGCAAACCGACCCGGAATGACCTCTTGCATGGCCGTCGCCATGGAAGACTCAGACCCTCGCCGCCAACAACTCGCGCAGGTGACCATCAAGCTGACCGATCGCGCTCGGGTCTGCGCCGAACAGCGCAAGATGCCCATCAACCGTTTGGATCGGCCGGAACTCGGCATCGGGAATGAGCCGCCACTCGGCCTGACAATCAGCCGGCGGAAAGAACATATCCGACGACATCGGCATGACGAAGGTCTTTGCCTTGATGCGGCCCAATGCGGCTCGCAGGTCGCCGCCGGTGTGACGGCTGACGTCGCCGCGCTGCCACTTCCATGCCTGGCACAACAGGTCGTTCGGATCCATGACGCCAAAATAGGCGAACATGAAGTTGGTGGTGAAATCGTCCAGCGACGAAAAGCCTAACGTCTTATGGCGATTTTGTTCGAAGAACTCAGTGCTCCAGCCCATTACCGCCCACATCTTGGCATGACGCAACAAACCTTCTCGTACGTCTGCCGAGGACGCATAAAACCCCTTGTTGAAGCCGGGATCGGACGTGATCGCGTCAACCAGAGTCTCGGTGAAGAGGAAATCATGGATGGTGTTTCTTGCCGTCCCGGCGATCGGCGCTGCGCGCTTCACCATGTCGGGGTAACGCACAGCCCACTCGTAGGTCTGCTGCGCGCCCATCGACCCGCCAACCACCAGCGCAAGGCTTTTGAGACCGAGCTTCTCCGTAATCAGCTTGTGCTGCGCCCGCACGTCGTCACCGATCCGCACCCGAGGGAAATTCGCCATTCCGCCAGGCGCCGGTGTGTTGTGTGGCGAGGACGAAAGGCCGTTGCCGATCTGGTTGATAACTACGATGAAATACTTATCAGGATCGAGCGCCCGTCCGCCTCCGATATACACCTGCTCCATGATCTTGTTGGTGCCGGAGTACCAGGTGGGGATCAGTATGGCATTGTCACCGGCGGCATTCAGGGAACCAAACGTCGCATAGGCCAGTTGGCAGCCGCGGATCGTGCCGCCTTCCTCCAAATCGAGATTGCCGATGTCGTACAGCTCATACGGACCATGCACGTCCTGTGAGTAGTAACTGTTGCTGATCATTGTTTCCCCGGTATATATTCGCCTGACCGGGCCGGATTCGAGGCGTCACCGCCGCGAACCCGCCCCATTCTTCAGGCCTGTACTACGCCAGTTCAAACCCCTCGTAGCCTTTCGCCGCGATTTCGTCGCACTGCCTACGATAGCCGCCGACACCTTCCGGACCGAGGTACGGCAAAAACGCACGCGGTTTGCCAGAGATATTGGCACTCATGTACCAGGAATTGGCTTTGGTCATCAGCGTCGCGCCGACCACCTCATTGACATGTGCGACCCATTGGCTCTGCGCCTCCGGTTTCGCCTCGATGACCGTCCTGCCGGTCTTGCGCATGCTGTCGATGCACTCGGTAACCCACTCTACATGTTGCTCGATCGCGACCGGCATATTGGTCAGCACGGACGGGCTTTGCGGACCAGTGATGGTGAACAGGTTGGGGAAGCCGACGACCGAAATGCCGAGATAGGTGTGCGGCCCATCCCGCCACTCCTCATCGAGCGTGCGGCCGCTGCGACCCTTAAGGTTCAATGCCTTCAGCGGACCGGTCATGGCATCGAATCCGGTCGCGAACACGATGATGTCGAACTTGTATTCCTTACCTCCGGCTCGGATACCGTCTTCGGTGATCTCTTCGATCGCACCGTCGGTCTTTGCATCGACCAGCAGCACATTGTCTTTGTTGAAGGTCTCGAAGTAGTTGGTGTCCAACGGTTGCCGCTTGGTGCCGTAGGCATAACCCTTGGGGATCAGCTTCTCGGCCACAGCCGGATCTTTGACCGTACTGCGAATTTTGCGCTTGAGGTAATCAGCGATGACGTCATTGGCCTCTTGATTGAAAAACATGTCCTGGTAGTTCGCCAGCCAGAAGGCAAAGCCTCCCGCATCCCACCTCTTGTCGAATTCTCTTTCGCGCTCCTCGGGGGTGGTTTCCAGCACCGACTTCGGGATGAAGTAGTGCTCCTGGCCAAAGAACGACTCACGGACCCGCTTGACTACACCGTCGTAGTCTGCCTTGCGTGCTTTGACGACTTCCGGATCTACCTTGCCATTGCGTGCAGGCACACAATAATTGGCGGTGCGTTGGAACACCGTAAGCTGCTTGGCCTGCTGCGCGATCACGGGGATTGCCTGCACCGCGGTGGCGCCGGTGCCCACCACGGCCACGCGCTTGGCGGTGAAATCGACGCCGGTGTGCGGAAAGCGGCTGGTGTGATACCATTTGCCCTTGAACCGATCCAAGCCCTTGAACTGCGGCATGTTGGTGGTCGATAGAGTGCCGACGGCGGTAATGAGATAACGCGCGGTGACCGGTTCGCCCTTGTCGGTGTGCACTGTCCAAAGATTGGTTTCCTCGTCGAACTCCCCCGCGGTCACGCGCGTGTCGAATTGCATGTCGCGCTTCAGGTCGTGCCGTTTGACTACATGCTCAAGATAACGCAGTATTTCTGGTTGCTCGGGATAGCGTTCGGACCACTCCCATTCCTGCAGCAACTGCTTGTCCCAGGTGAAGCAGTAAATATACGAGTTGGAATCGCACCGCGCGCCCGGATAGCGGTTCCAATACCAGGTGCCCCCGACGGTGTCACCGGCCTCAAAAACCCGCGCCTTCAGGCCCAATTTGTCCCGCAGCGACTTCAGCATGTGAATGCCGGAAAAGCCTGCGCCGATCACGACAGCATCAAAATCTGGCGTTGGATTTGCCATTTCTTCCCCCTTTTGTTCGTTTTATTGAAATCTACGAACCCTGTTAGCCGAGCGCACCCGTTGCGAACGGCTGACTAGGCCAATGGAGCAGGTTCGCGATCGCGAAAACCAACGATATCGCCAAAAACCAGCGCGAACAACCCCTCCGCCTACAGGGTCTCCACAGGCGATTCTCATCCCAACAGCGTCGCGACATGCTGGAACCAGGCGACCAGCGCGGGCGGCAGCCAGATCCCCGCCATCAGCACCAGCACAAGATGGGCGAACAACGGAATATAGGACGCGTGGACGCGGCCGGTCGCACCCTTGATCGGACCGAAAGCTACCTCGTTCAGCCGCAGCAGCAGCGCGCCGAACGCGACCAGTAGGCCGGCCACCAGAAATACCGCCAAAACCGGCTCCCGCGCGAAGGTCGAGGACACAATCAGGAACTCGCTGGTGAACACACCGAACGGCGGCAACCCGACGATGGCGACGACGCCGGCGACCAGACCCCAGCCCAGGACCGGATGGCTCTCGGTCAGGCCGCCGATCTCCGCGATACGCTGGGTGCCTTTCACCTGAGTAACATGACCGACTGAGAAGAAAATCGCCGACTTGGTCAGGCTGTGCATCGTCATTTGCAACAGGCCGGCAAAGTTGCCGAGTGGTCCGGCGATGCCGAAGGCGAACACGATGATGCCCATATGCTCGATGGAAGAGTAGGCGAACAAGCGCTTGATATCGCGCCGGCGGTAGAGCATGAACGCCGCGAAGATCACCGACAGCAGCCCCAGCGCGATCATCAGCGGCCCCGGCGCGATGGCGTGCGGATTGGCGGCCAGCAGCACCTTGAACCGCAACAGCGCATACAGCGCCACGTTCAGCAGCAGGCCCGAAAGAACGGCGGAGATCGGTGTCGGACCCTCGGCGTGCGCATCGGGCAGCCAGGCGTGCAGCGGCGCCAGCCCGACCTTCGTGCCGTAGCCCAGCAGCAGGAAGATGAAGGCTATATTCAGCAGCGACGGGTCCAAGGCAGGGGCGGCGTGCAGCAGGTTGGTCCAGATCATCGCATCCAGGCCCTCGCCGACCACCGGCCTCGCGGCGAGATACACCAGGATCGTGCCAAACAACGCCAGCGCGATGCCAACGCTGCCAAGGATGAAATACTTCCAGGCAGCTTCCAAAGCTTCCGCGGTGCGGTACAACCCGACCATCATCACCGTGGTCAGCGTCGCCAACTCGACCGCGACCCACATCAGGCCGATGTTGTTGGCCAGCAGCGCCAGGTTCATCCCGAACAGCATGAGCTGGAACATTGCGTGATAGAAACGCAAATGCGGCGCCTTGAGGCGGCCTGTTTCCAGTTCGTGGCCGATATAGGAAGCGCTGAACGCGCTGGTGGTCAGGCCAATAAAGCAGTTCAGCAGCACGAAGACGATATTCAGGTCATCTACGAGCAAATAGGGGCCGGTGGCCGGCCGATCCCACAGCAGGGTCAGCGCGAACAACAACGACACCAGGCTGGCGAACATGTTCAGCGCCGCACCGGCCCGGTAGCCGGGTAGAACCGCCAGGATCGCGGCGGCCACCAGCGGCGTCAGCAGGATGGCCGCGACCGGGTCGGGCATCATCCCTGACCCCCGCGGGAGCGGTCAAGCGCGCCGACATCGATAGTGTCGAACCGCTCGCGGATGCGGAACAGAAACACGCCGACAACGATGAAGGCGATCAGGATGGAGAATGCGACACTGATCTCCACCACCAGAGGCATGCCGCGGGCGCCGGTGGCCGCAAGGTTGATGCCGTTCTCCAGCGACATGAACCCGACCACCTGGCTGATCGCGTTGCGACGAGTGACCATCATCAGCAGACCGATCAACACAACCGATAGCGCCAGGGCGATGTCCTCCCGCGCCACCGGATCAGTGTGGGCGGTGACTGGCAGCATGACCTGCAGCGACAGCGCGACGAGGGCGATGCCGGCGAGCATCGTCAAACCAATGCCGCCGACGGTTTCGATCTCGCGGTGCAGGCCCATCTGGAACACCATCCGGCGCAGGGCGTATGGAACCAGGATGGCCTTGAAGGCCAGTGCGATTGCAGCGGTGATGTATAGATGCGGGGCGCCCTGAATATACGCCTGCCAGGCAACCGACAAAGCCAGGACAAAGGCGTGTAGGCCAAGCACGTGCAGCAGGGCGGTCAGACGAACCTGATACAGCATCATGAAGCTGACAAGCACCAGGCCCCCAGCCAACATGTGCGCGATGTCGAACGACAGACCATGGATCATCGGCGGCCGCCGGGCTGGTTCGAGCGCACCGCCGTCCTGTGGCCGCTTGCCGACCCGCCCATCACATCCCCCGCGAAACGAACAGCAGTAGCACGCCAAGCAGCCCCAGCATCAGCGCGGCGCCAAGAAAGTTCGGCACGCGGAACACCCGCATCTTCGCCACCGACATTTCCGCGATACCCAGCGCCACCCCGCCCACCGCCATCTTCGCCAGCCAGGCCGCCGCGCCAATCGCGTCCGGGACCAGATGATCCGGGCTGTTCGCCATCCACCCCGGAATGAATATGCACGCGATCATCGCGATATAGAGCGTCAGT
This sequence comes from uncultured Alphaproteobacteria bacterium, assembly GCA_963772355.1. Taxonomy (GTDB): domain Bacteria; phylum Pseudomonadota; class Alphaproteobacteria; order Acetobacterales; family Acetobacteraceae; genus Rhodopila. Next base: position 20,230 of record CAVYXX010000143.1, read on the forward strand.
TTCAGCGACGCGGCGAGCTCGATCATCGCCAGATGGCGGCCGGAGTATTCCAGCACCATTGCCTCGTGCACCATGGTCAGTTCAAGGTGGGTGGCGGGGTTATCCACTGGAATTCGGCCGTTCTCGGCCACCGCGACGATGATCAGCGCAATAAGTGCCAGACCCAGCGAGACCCGAAGGCCGACCTGTCCATTCAGCATGGTCTCGGCGATGGTCGACAATTGTGTCGAGCCGACGATCAGCGCCACGGAGAACACCAGCATCAGCATCGCCGGTTCGGCCAGCGAGGCGATCATCATTTCTCGCGACGAACCAATCCCCCCGAAGCTGGTGCCGACATCCATCCCGGCTAGGGCCAAGGCAAAGCGCGCGCTGCCCAACAGGGCGGTAATGGCGATCAGATCGCCGGACCAACTGAACATCAGGTTCGCGGCGAACGTCGGGATCAGCGCGGCGGCGACCCATGTTGCGGCGAAGACGAAATACGGCACGACGCGAAACAGCCAGGACGCGTTTTCGGCGACCACCACCTCTTTGCCTAGCAGGCGGCGGAGATCGCGGTACGGCTGGATCAGCGACGGGCCGCGGCGGCGTTGCAGGCGAGCTTTGACCTTGCGCACCGCACCGGTCAGCAGCGGCGACAGCAGCAGGATCATGGTCATCTGGGCAAGTTGCGCCAGCAGCGGCTGGATCATTGCCATAGCGTCAGGGCCATTAGCAGCACAACCAGGGCGGCGAAGACGAAGCCCAAGTAGCGCCTTATGGTCAGGAATTGCATGAAGTTGCTATGATCTGCAATCCAGCCGACGCCCCGGCCGAGCCGGGCATAGACGGAATCCCAGATCGGGTCACTGATGTGGCGGACAATGCTGGCAGGGCGATTATCGCCGGGCGAGGGCATGTCGACGGTCTCGCTCGACCGAAACACCACCGTGCCAAACACGCGCCGCAATGGCTGGGCGAAACTTGCAGCGGTGTATTGGCTAACCGGTGTCGGGTCCGGAAAGCCGCAATCCCACGCCGGCGCACGCCGCAACGCTCGGGATCCCAGGCGATGCACGATGCCGGTCGCGAGCAGCATAGAGGCTCCGATAAACGCGGAAACCAACAGCCCATTGTAGGAGCTGCGGCCCGCCTCGACCGGGACGATGGTCATCCACTCATCGCCCAACTGTTCCGGCATTCTTGCACCGAGCAGTGCCTGCGTGACCGGGGCGATGGTGTCGATGACGGCACCCGGGAAGATCCCCGCCATCAGGCACAGCAGCGCGAAGCTCAGCATGGCGGTGACCGACCAGAAATCGGTTTCGCGGGCCTGAATTGCTGCCTCGGAGCGTGCGCGGCCAAGGAAAACAACGCCGAAGGCGCGGACGAAACAGGCTGCGGCAAGGGCTGCGGCAAGGGCCAGTGCGGCTCCATCTACCGGAATGATCAATTTCAGGCCCCACTCTGGCATCTCGGGATGGACCAGAACGGCTTGGAAGGTCAGCCACTCCGAGGCGAAGCCGTTCAGCGGCGGCAGGCCCGCGATCGCCGCGCACCCCGCCAGGAACGCGAGTGACGTGCGCGGCATGCGGTGGATCAAGCCGCCCATAGTCTCCATGTCGCGCTCACCGGTGGCGTCCAACACCGCGCCCGCGCCGAAGAACAGCAGGCTTTTGAAGACCGTGTGGTTCAGCGCGTGGAACAGCGCGGCGGTCAAGGCGAGGGCCGCTCCAGCCTGAAATGTCGTGGCGCGAAATGCTAAAGCCAGCCCCAGACCGATGAACACGATGCCGATGTTCTCGACCGTCGAGTAGGCAAGCAGCCGCTTCAGGTCACGCTCCATCAGCGCATGTAGGACTCCGAGCACCGCGGTGACACCGCCGAGCACCAGCACGATAGTTCCGGCCCACCACTGGTTGGGACCGAGCAGGTCGAAGACGATGCGGATGAAGGCGTAGACCGCGATTTTGGTCATGACGCCGCTCATCAGAGCCGACACGTGGCTCGGCGCGGCGGGATGCGCCAGCGGCAGCCAGACGTGAAGTGGCACAAGTCCGGCTTTCGATCCGGCTCCGATCAACGCAACGATCAGCACCGCCGCCGCAACAGAAGCGGTCGGGTGGTGGGCACGAATAGTGTCGAAAGCGTAGTCACCTCCGCTGCCTGCCAACAGGCCGAAGGCGAGCAGCAGCGCAAGGCCGCTGAAGGTGGCCATGATGAGATACACAAAGCCGGCCTGGGCGTTTCCCTCCTCGCGATGATGCGCCATGACCAGCGCCCACGAGGCTAGCGACATCAACTCCCATGCGAAAAGAAAGGTGAAGGCATCGTCGGCCACGGTGACCAGGATCATGCCGGCGAGGAACGCCGGATAGAATGGCAGAACCCGTTCAGGCTGCGCCTCGTGCCGGCCATAGCCGAGCGCGAATAGGCTGGCGCCCGCGCCCCCAAGTCCGATCAGGATGAGGAAGAAGCCGGACAATGCATCGAGCCGGAAATTCGTCCCGATCCAGGGGAGACCGAGCGGAAGTTGCAAGTGCTGGACGGGGCCGGTGAGCGCCTGCAGGCCTTCGATCATCAGGTCAATCATGAGTAGGAAGCTGCCGCCATAGCTAAGGACGCGGGCCGCGCTGAAACGCGCGGTGATGGTCCCGATCAGAGAGAGAGCCAGGAGTGCCGCTATGATGACAATTGTATCGTTCATGAAGTGAAAAATACACCTCGGCCGTCGGTGATGCCTGGCGCGTTCAGTTCGATGCCGGTAGCGGCGAGGGCAGTTGCAGGTTTCATCAGCGAATTGACGTTGCCACGGATACCCCCGTCGCTGGCCTCCACGCGCTGGATGGTGGGGAGAGCGAGGCCTGTTCAGCCAGAGCGCGCTGGTCGAGGGCGAGGAACGCTCGGGCGGCCCGCACTCGGCCGGCGGTGATCATGTTTGGGACTGTCGGTGTTGTATGTTGCGCTCGGAAACTGACGTATTCTGAACCAGGGATCAAGTGACACGGACGCCTATGACCACGGGTTTGGGACTGGGGCGCGAGCTTGCCGCGGCGTTTCCCTGTGATGCCGGAATCATCGAAGCGTTGAAAGTGCCGTTTCGCATCGCGCCTCGCGGTCGGAACAGTCGCCCGCCGTGACCCGGATCGCCCTAATGCCGCGGGTCACCACTCGATGGCAATTCGTGCTACAAAGTCGCCATTCATGAGGACCAACATGACCGCTCTGCCAACCGACGATCTGGTCTTACGGCGCTACAAGGCGGCGTTAGAGGGCCTGTACGGTGACCAGATCGACCGCATAGTGCTGTTCGGCTCACGTGCACGCGGGGATGGGCACGCGGATTCCGATTGCGACATTGCGGTCTTCCTGAAATCCATGCCCGACCGCTGGGCCGAATTCACGCGCCTGGCCAATTTGCGGATCGATTTTCTGGAGGACGCTGACGCATTTTTCGACACCAAGCCGTATGATGCCACTGCTTACCAAGAGCGCACACCTTTGATGCGAGAGATTTGCCGCGACGGAGTTCGAACTATGACCCCGGAGACTGCTTACTTCCTGGACAAGGCGCGGCGGGTCCTGATCGAGGCGGATTCGATCCTGGCTTCAACATCTGTGACGTCGCTGGTCGCATGGCGTATCTCGCGGGGTTTCATGCAGCACAGGCCTTTATCTCTGAGCAAACCGGCAGGTCAGTAAAGACCCACGAGGGCGTCCACGGTGAGTTGTATCGATTAACCAAGAATGCGGTCGATTTCGACGCAAAGCTGCGGACATTTCTGTCCGAGAGCTACGACCTGAAGACGATTGCGGACTACGAAATCGGTCCCGGCGCCGAAGTATCGCCCGAGCGAGCCCGCATCGCTGTTGAACAGGCCAAGCGTTTCGTTGCTTACTTCGAGTCCAAGCTCAACACGGAAGCGTCCACCGAAGGCAACCACGACTGAAGCACCGCGGTGCCTAATACCCGATGCCCTACGCGATAACTGCTTTTGCCCACTCCCTTGAGGCATAGAGGTAATCCGGCCTGGCGTTGCGATGAGATCGTTCCACGCCTCACAGCATGCATCGACGAGCGCCTCGTAGGTGCGGTTTGCCAAGTAGTTCTGCCCTGAGGAACTGCCAGATATTTTCTTGAGGGTTCAGTTCCGGCGAGTAGGGCGACAGCGCCAAGAGGCTGATGTTCTCGGGCACTTTCAATTTGTCACCCTGCTGATGTCAACCAGCGCCGTCGAGGGTGACCACGGCATGCGCACCAGGCATGACCTGCGTGCTGATCTCCTCGAGCAGTGGATTCATCGCATGGGTGTTGACGTGCGGCAGGATCAGCGCCGCACCGACACCGCGCGGGACAAACGGCGCCGAAGATGTGGGTCCATTTTGTTACCGTTGGTCCCGCGGCATGCGAGGGCGGCTGCCCTTTTCTGCCCAGACATAAGTCAGGCTGCCTTGCTGGCCAACCCTGGCTTCATCCTGCCACCAGAGTTCGATCGGCTTGCCGCGAGCGTGGTTGGGAACGGCGGCAGCGACCAGCGCGGCGAAGTTTTTTATGCGCCTCCTGCGCGGCAGCATCCTGCACGGGATGGCGCGGACGCGCTGAAACGGGGCTGAAGTGTAAAAGTATGGACTTGATCTGACGGTCGGGTTTTCGCCGTGGTGGGTGTCCGACGAATTTGTGTCGTCCGATGTCACGCCGCCTGCAGCAACTTTTCCTTTGCCACTGGCAGCATGTCAATGAAGGTCTGCATTGGGGTTTTGCCGTAGCACCACCTTCGTTGATGAGTTCGCACGGAGTTGTAGTCGCGCACCCAGACGTCAAGATCGGCCTGCAAGTCGTCGATCGAGCGATAGAGCTTCTTGCGCAGGGCCACCTGATAGAACTCTGCCAGGATGGTCTTGTTGAACCGCTCGCAGATGCCGTTGGTCTGCGGACTGCGCACCTTGGTTCGTGTGTGATCGATGTTCTCCACGGCCAGATAGAGTTCGTATTCGTGGCTCTGCGGGTTGCCGCAATATTCGGTGCCTTGGTCGGTCAGCACCCGGCTGACGATGATGCCCTGCTGTTCGAAGAATGGCAGCACACGGTCGTTGAGCATCTCGGCGGCGGTGATCGGCGTCTTGGTGTCATAGAGCTTGGCGAAGCCGACCTTCGAGTAGGTGTCGATCACGGTCTGCTGGTAAACCCGGCCGACCCCTTTGAGGGTGCCGACATAGAAAGTGTCCTGCGCCACGCAGTAACCCGGGCATTCGCTCTCGAATTCACCACGGGCTTCTTTGTCCAGCCGGGCCTTCTCCAAAGCCACCACCGGCGCTTCGGTCAGAACGGTGCCGTCCTGCTTCCAGTGCTTTCAGGCGCTTTTTCATGTTCTCGAGGTCATGACGCTGCCAGACGCAGCGCACGCCGAACGGCGAGATCGCCAGGCCGCGCTGGCGTAATTCATTGGACACCCGCGCCTGTCCCCAGGTTGGCTGCTCAATGGCCAGTTCCACGACGGCGGTTTCGATAGCGCTGTCGACGCGGTTTTTCAGGATCGGCTTCCGGCGGCTGATTTCCATCAGCGCCACCTCGCCGCCGGTGTCATAGAGGTCCTTGAAGCGATAGAAGCTATCGCGGGAGAACCCCATGATCTTGCAGGCCTGGCTGACATTGCCGAGCTGCTTGGCGAGTTCCAGCACGCCGACCTTGCCGCGGATGATTTTCTGGTTCTGTGTCATAAAGGGGCTCCAATGTTTGCCCTTGACCGATGTGTCGGCTCTTGCGGTCGGCTCCGCCTCCCTGCAAGCCAACACATCGGTCATCTTTGCCCCACCGATTGAACCCTACTTGTCAGTTTAAGTCTAGACTTCTACAGCTGAAGTTCAGTCGCGCCAGCACCTTGCCCACCGACCGCTCGTGCAACTGCACGCCAAACTGGCGAGAAATCTCGTCGCGCAGATCGACCAGTCGCCATCGTACCACCTTGTGGCGCCCGGGATCAGGCCCCTGCCGCACCCACATCGCCACCTGCTGTTCCTGTTCTGCCGCGAGCTTGCGTGGCGGTGCACCCAGACAGGGACGGTTCCTCAGCCCGTCCAGGCCAAGCTCGTTATACCGATGCACCCAGTCGCGCAGCGTCTGCCGGTCCATCCCGGCACTGCGCGCCGCCTCCGATCGGCTCTTACCCTCCAGCACCCAGGCCAGAGCCAGCGCGCGCCGCGCCATCGCACTGTCATTACAGCGCGCCGCCGCCTGTCGGAGATCCGAAGCTGAGAAATCGTCCCGCGTGATCGCAACCGCCATGTCCAAGCTTCCTCGCCTGAACAGGTCTTCAATCGCACGTCCCCGCGCCGCTCCAAATCTCAGGCGAGTCTAACGCATCGGGCGGTTGGTATAATCCTAAGACGCGTGCCGCTAGCCCGCTCAGGACGTATTGCCACGCATCGGTATCTTCTTCCCAAGGCCTCGCACGATCGGCAGCAGCAGTTTATTCCTCGACAATGCGGAGTTGCCGCCGGAGCGCCATTCCAGCGACCCTGGCACCGCCCATTCCCGTGAAGACGGAGCGGCCATGCCTGTCCTCGCGCCCCCGGCCACCAACAACGGATCATTTGGCTGCATATGCGGAGTGATGGCGCGAAACAGATCCATCACCGAATAGGGTTTCGGCAGCAGGACCGTGGCCCCCGCCACCTCCGCGGCGGCCGTGGTGCGGCGTGATACCTCCCGGGCGGTCAGCACGATGGGGCGGTCGGCATAGCCAGGACGCCGCCGGATGCGAGCGCAGGCCTCATACGCGCTCAGTTGAGCGGTGCTGGCGTCAAGCACAACAAGGCTGGCGACAATTTGGCCGGCGTAGGTATCGGCTGCCGCGCTGCCTTCAGCAAGCAGGACAGCGAACTCCCAGCGGCTGAACTCCACCCGCAGGACATCGCTGATCATACTGTCAGGCTCGGAGATGATGATGATCGGGGGCGTAGTCATGCTGAGGCATGATGCGCTCCAAAAGGTTGATGAAAGATTAAGGCGGCATACCGGATCAGCCGATCCCAGCGCGATCGCGGTCCCCCATGCCTAAGACGGAGGCAGGTGCCGGCGATAACCAGTCGCGGAGCTCATAACTTCAGCCGCTCGATGTGGCGCAGGACCTACTCCCAGGGGAGCACGACTAACGCGCGGCGCCCATCACCCAGGCAAGCACGCCCTTCTGCGCGTGCAGGCGGTTCTCCGCCTCATCGAACACCACCGACTGCGAGCCGTCGATCACATCGGCATCGACTTCCTCGCCGCGATGGGCCGGCAGGCAGTGCATGAACAGCGCATCGGACGCCGCCTTTCCCATCAGCGGGCTGGTCACCCGGTACGGCGCCAGCACGTTGTGCCGGCCGCCATCCGGGTGGTCCGACATCGACACCCAGGTGTCCGTCACAACGCACCGGGCACCCGCCACCGCCGCATCCGGATCGTCAGTCAGATCGATCTCGCCACCTTGCGCGCGTGCCCACGCCACCAAGTCGGCCGGGGGACGCAACTCCCCAGGTGTCGCAAGTCGCAGGGTAAAGCCGAACCGCACCGCCGCCTCGATCCAGCTTCGCGCGACATTATTGCCATCCCCGCACCACGCCACCACCTGGCCGGCGATCGGACCGCGATGTTCCTCGAACGTCAGCACATCCGCCATCAGCTGGCAGGGATGCGACACCTCGGTCAGCCCGTTGATCACCGGCACCGAGGCGTTTGCCACCATCTCGTTCAGCTTTGCCACGCTATCGGTGCGCAGCATGATGGCATCGACATAGCGCGACAGCACGCGTGCCGTGTCGGCAATGGTCTCACCGCGCCCAAGCTGCATTTCCTTGCCGGACAGCACGATCACGTCACCGCCAAGCTGGCGCATTCCCACCTCGAACGACACCCGAGTGCGGGTCGAGGGCTTTTCGAAGATCAGCGCCAGGGTTTTGCCGGCGAGCGGGCGCGACGACACGCCCCCGGTTCGCTTGAATCCCACCGCGACGTCCAGCATCTGGCGAAGCGTCGCCGTATCGAAGTCGCGCAGATCGAGGAAATGCCGCGGCGCCGTCCGCTGCTGGGACTGAGCCGCCATGCCGGCCTTTCGCCGAGCGGCCCCGCTCATTGTGCCGCCGCCTTGTCGACTATCGCCGCCACCTTGGTCGCCGCCGCGCGCAACATGACAAGCGCCTGGTCGATGTCGCTATCAGTTACCACCAGCGGCGGTGCCAAACGAAGCACGTTTTCGCCGGCGGTGATCGCCATCAGGCCCTCCGCGACGCACGCCGCCTGGATCTGGTTCACCGGAATGGCCGCCTTCAGACCGAGCAGCAGGCCCAGACCGCGGGCATCGACGAACACCGAGGGGAACTCGCGGGCGATCTTGTCGAGCTCGCCGCGCAATTTGCGGCCTTTGCGTTCAACATCTTCCAGGAACCCGGGGGCGAGGATCACGTCCTGCACGGCATTGCCGGCGGCACAGGCCAACGGGTTGCCGCCATAGGTGGTGCCGTGACTGCCGGGCTTCAGCGCCTTGGCATATCGCTCCTTGGCCAGAACAGCGCCGAGCGGAAAACCGCCGCCGATGCCTTTGGCGGAAGAAAGGACGTCGGGCGTGATACCTGCCCATTCGTGGGCAAACAGTTTGCCGGTACGGCCCATGCCCGATTGCACCTCATCCATGCCGAGGATGATGTCGTATTCGTCGCACACCGCACGCAGGTCGCGCAGGAACTGCATGTCGGCGGGACGCACGCCGCCCTCGCCCTGGATCGGTTCGACGATGATGCCGCAGGTGCCGGGCCCGATCGCATTGCGAACCGCGTTCATGTTGTTAAACGGAACGTGGTCGAAGCCTTCGACCACGGGGCCGAAGCCCTCCAGGTAGTGTGGGTTTCCGGTGGCGGCCAGGGTAGCCAAGGTGCGGCCATGAAACGCACCCTCAAAGCAGATAAGCCGGAAGCGCTCCGGCTTGCCGGCGTCGGACATGGCGCGGCGCATCATCTTGATCATGCCCTCGTTCGCCTCGGCGCCCGAGTTGCAGAAAAACACGCTGTCCGCGAAGGATGCATCGACCAGCCGCTGCGCCAGCCGTTCGGCCTGCGGGATGCGATACAGATTGGACGTGTGCATCACCTTGGCGGCCTGTTCGGCGATCGCCTGCACGAGATGCAGGTGTCCATGTCCCAGGCTGGCCGTGGCGATGCCCGAGCCAAAATCCAGGAATCGTCGGCCGTCCACCGTCCACAGCCAGGCGCCCTCGCCCCGCTCGAAGGCGAGGTCGGCACGAGCGTAGTTCGGTAGCAGCGCGGATATCATCCGGATCAACCTTGGTTTGCGTCTTCCCAACGGATCACCCGCCCGCGACCTTTCGGGGCGGGTCCGGGGGAAGGCTCGATCATTGGCGATCAGTTAGTCGCTGTCAAACAGCGTTTTGATCGTTCCCGGCGGACCTCGGCGGCGCCGAAACAGCTTGCATCACGCACCGCCAAAGGCATCGTAGCGCTATGTCGAGCGATTCACCCCCCGATACGGCCAGCCTGTACCAGGCGGCGCTGGACTACCTCGCGCGCTATGCCTCGGCCGAGGCCGGGCTGCGGCGCGTCCTCGAACGGAGGATCGACCGCTGGGTCCGCGCGCAGCCCGATCCGGACGCCGCTGAACCGGCACATCAAGTGGCTCGGGCGGCGATCGACGGGGTGGTGAGGCGACTGACCGAGGCCGGCGCGCTCAGCGACACCGCATTCGCGGAAAACCGGGCGAGAAATTTGCTGCGAAGCGGGCAGTCCAACCGGTCCATCCAGATGCGCCTTGTCGCCAAGGGGGTGCCGCGGGATGTCGCGCGCTCGGTGTCAGCCGCCGACGCCGAAACCGAGTTGGCCGCCGCGCTGGTGCTGGCGCGCAAGCGTCGGATCGGACCCTACCGGCTCGCCGACGACCCTGATGCCGCAGTACGGGTAAAGGAAATGGGCGTCCTGGCCCGCGCCGGCTTCTCCCGCGACGTCGCGAAACAGGCGCTGGATACCTCACGGGAGGACGCGGACAACCGGATCTTCGAATTGCGCCGGTAGTCAAAGGCTCGGCAGCCAACGGGGTGGATCGCCACATCCGAACGCCATACCGCGCTTACGTGTCGGTTCCCGGTGTGAAGCAGGAGAATCCGCCGCTCAAGAACAGGTCTATAGACCTCCAGCACGCGATTCCAAATGGAATATGAGGACGCCGGTTGGGCGGCGTCACGCGTTCGCCGGGAACTTCGACCCATTTGTCAGGACCGTTCTCCCAGCCCGACCCATCCTTTTGAAGCTTACGAATATAGACTTCGTAGTTGCCCGCGTCGTTGACCCGGTATTGAGCCGGGCGGCAGTCGCTCTCTGAACAACACGTTGCGCCGTTGCGCTGGGTCAGAGAACGGACGATATCCCCATACGGCGCCATCAGGGCCCCGTCTGAAGACTGAGGATCGGGAGGTTCAGCTGCGGATCGTCGCGGGGTCGACGCCAACGTTACCAGCGAAACCACGAGCAACGTCACTCGAGTTCAGACGATTCGAAGCCATAGACATCCCTTGGCCCATGCGCGGTCGGCGCGGCAATCACCGACCCCGCGATCGAAATCTTAACTTTAAGTTCGTGTTAGCTTGCGCCGAACGACCACCGCTTTCAATGGTGGTCTTGAACCCGAACCGTGCGCCAATGCCCTCCGGGATTTGTTAGTCCGATGTCACGACGTCCGACCAGAACGTAATCACCATCGGCGGATGCTCGGCGCGCCGTCTGATGTCGAACAGCGGCATCAAACCGGCGACCGGCCGTTAACAGCCAGTATCAATGCGTCCGCCGCCTTCAGCCGCGGCGATCGCGGCTTGGTCTTGGGGAACCGCCGCCGCAGCGTTTCCATTGATACCGCGACCACTTTCGTGCACCGGGACGCCATCTCAACAATTAGCAACGACGCCGCCATTTGCATAAAGTTTCCGGCCGCGCCCGCTGCGAGGCATGCTATCGGCGAACCGACAGGATCGGGTCGGCACTGCCGCGCCCCCGCCCGGTTAGGCGGTGACCTCCAAATGCCCCGCTACTGAAAACGGAGCTTCGGTCTTCTCGTGCAACTCCGCCAGCGTCACCCCCGGCGCCATTTCCACCAGTGTCAGGCCATCGTCATGGCCTTTCGCCGCTACCGAGAACACACCCAGATCAGTGATGACCAGATCAACCACGCCCGCCCCGGTCAGCGGCAAGGTGCATCGCCTCAGCAGCTTCGACTTGCCCCCGGCGGTATGTTCCATGAGCACGACCACCCGACGCACACCGGCGACCAGGTCCATTGCGCCGCCCATCCCCTTCACCATCTTGCCGGGGATCATCCAGTTGGCGAGGTCGCCGTTCTCGGCCACCTGCAAGGCGCCCAGTATCGAAATATCAATGTGCCCGCCGCGCACCATCCCGAAACTGGCGGCGCTGTCGAAGAAGCTGGTGGTCGGCAGTTCGGTCACCGTCTGCTTGCCGGCGTTGATCAGGTCGGCGTCTTCCTCGCCCTCGAACGGAAACGCCCCCATGCCGAGCATGCCGTTTTCCGAGTGCAGCTGGATCGACATCCCCTCAGGGACGTGGTTGGCCACCAGGGTCGGGATCCCAATCCCCAGATTCACGTAGAATCCGTCATGCAGTTCCTTGGCCGCCCGAGCAGCCATCTGGTCACGAGTTCCAGGGCATCGTTGCCTCCTATTGAGCATGATCGCGCCTGGCGGAACGTCGAAAGCGCGTGAATCATGCGATCAAACATGGTCTACCCACGTTTACGCACGGTACGTTGTTCTATCCGTTTGTCCACCGAATTGAGCTTGACGATCCGGTTGACGAAGATGCCGGCTGTGATGATGTGATCCGGATCGATCTTCCCCGGCTCCACCAGATGCTCGACCTCGACCACCACCGTCTCCCCGGCGGTGGCCATGATCGGATTGAAATTCCGGGCGGTCTTGCGATAGATCAGATTGCCTTCGGTATCGGCCTTCCACGCATGCACGATCGAAAGATCGGCACGTAGGCCGCGCTCCTGCACATACAGGCGTCCGTCGAATTCCTGCTGTGGCTTGCCCTCGGCGATCTGAGTCCCCGCACCGGTCGCCGTGAAGAACGCGGGGATGCCAGCCCCACCCGCACGGATCCGTTCCGCCAGCGTACCCTGCGGGTTGAACTCGATCTCCAGTTCCCCGGCCAGATATTGCTTGGCGAACGTCGCGTTCTCGCCGACGTAGGAACTGATCATCTTCCGCACCTGCCGCGTATGCAGGAGCAAGCCGAGCCCCACATCATCGATGCCCGCGTTGTTGGAGATGATGGTCAGGTCCTTCACTCCGCTGTCGCGGATCGCGTCGATCAGCGCCGACGGGATGCCGCACAGCCCGAACCCGCCGGACATGATCGACATACCATCGCGCAGCAGGCCCGCTAGGGCCGCTTTCGCATTCGGAAACACCTTGTTGACCGCCATCCACGCCCCCGACCCGCAACCTGGGCGGATGTAGCCGAAGCGAACGCCAACCAGCAAGCACCCCATGGCAAGGCCAAATCATGTTGTTTGCATAACAGGTGCACCGCCTGACCCGCAGGTCCACAATAAGTCTGACGTCCTATTGGCGCATCTGCCCCGGTACGCGACAATCCTCCCTCCCGAGTCGCAGCGGAGCCCAGGCCTTGACCGACCGCCGCCAAACACCGAACCGGCCGCGCCAACCCGACCTATTGGCCGGCGTCGTCAGCCCCGCCATACCGCCCGACCCGCCCGATCCCCCGCCCGAGGACAACGAGTTCTGGATCGACGCCTTGCGCACCGCCCTGGCCGAGCGCTCCGGAAAATCAAAAGCGATCGCCGAGCAAGCACTCAAGGCCTGCCCAACCGACCCAGAACTAATGCTGCTGTCGGCGCTGACCGCGCTGGCCTCAGGCGAGCCAGGCCACGCGCTTGCGCTGTTGAAGCGCTTCGGGAAGCGCTACCAGACCCGCGCGCCCGCCCATTTGCTCACCGCTCTGGCCTTGGCCGAACAGCAACAATACGCCGCGGCCTGGGCGATCCTGAAGGCGAAACACATCGACACCCCTCAGGCCGCCACCGCCGCATTCATTGGCGATGCGGTCATGCACGACTGGCTGCGCGCCCGCCTGCGGACGATCAAAACACTGGGACCGCAGCCAAGACGTCCCGTCACCCAGAAGCGCCCCGAACCCCCGCCACCGGCTCCGAAAAAACCGCCCCCGCGCATCAAACCGCCCCCGCCGGCCGCCCCCGATCTCCCCGACCTGCCGCAACTCGAAGCCCGCTTCGACATGACGTTCGACATCGCCAATCCCGACGCCATCGAAATCGCCGGCGCCAACCCCGACCCGATCCCATTCCGCCTGCGCGGCGAACTCGTCCGCCTCACGCTGTTCGAGGAATTCGACGAACTGTTATGCCTGCCCGCGCTGCACGGCGTCGAGCCGCATTGGTATCAGACCGAAACCGTCCGCAAAGTCCTCAAGCAATATCGCGGCCGCGTCCTGCTCGCCGACGAGGTCGGTCTCGGCAAGACCGTCGAGGCCGGAATGGTGCTGAAGGAATACATCCTGCGCGGGATGGCCGAACGCATTCTGATCCTGACCCCGGCTTCCCTGGTCGGCCAGTGGCGCGACGAAATGGCGACCAAATTCGGCATCGACTGCGCCACCAGTCACGACCCGTTGCTGCGCTCCGACCCCGCCGCCTTCTGGGCGCAGCCCCGAGTGATCGCCTCGATCGCCGCCGCCCGCCGGAAGGACGTCGCCGAGACGCTGGCCGGTCTGACCTACGACGTCATCGTCGTGGACGAGGCGCATCACCTGCGCGACCAGTCCAGCGCCAGCTACCAACTGGTCAACCGCCTGCAAAAGCGCTTCCTGCTCTTGCTCTCCGCGACCCCAGTGCAGAACAGTCTCTTGGAACTCTACAATCTTCTCACCCTGCTCCAGCCCGGCATCTTCAAAACCCAAAAGGAGTTCCGCTCGGTTTACATGGTGCCCGGCAAACCGCGTGAGCCCTCCAACCGGGAGCGTTTGCGCGACCTGATGCGCGGCGTCATGGTCCGCAACACCCGAGCCCTGGCCGCTCTACGGCTGCCGCGGCGCCATGCCTCCACCCTGCGCGCCACGCCCGAAGCCGCCGAAGCCGCCTGTTACGAGATGCTCACTGCCCTGGTCCGCGAAGCCGCCACCGCTCCAGGCAATCATCGCCTGTCACTGCAACATCTTCTGGCCGCCGCCGGGTCGTCACCGATGGCCGCCGCCGCCGCGATCGAGCGCTATCTCGAGCGCCACCCCGGCGACCTCCGCTGGACCGAGGTGCTGGCCCGCACGCGTGCCATCAAGGCCGGCGCCAAGGAGACAGCGCTGCTGAAGCTGCTGGCGCAGAACCCGGTGGAGAAGAAGCTGGTATTCGTCCACCAGCGCGACAGCCTGACCCATCTCGCGGCCCAACTCCGCCGTCACAAAATCCCCTTCGCCCAGTTCTCCGGCGACCTGTCCGGGCCTCATAAGGACGCCGCGATCGAGGCTTTCCGCGACGAGGTTCCCGTCCTGCTCTGCACCGAATCCGGCGGCGAGGGCCGCAACCTGCAATTCTGCAACACCTTGATAAACTTCGACATTCCCTGGAACCCGATGGCCATCGAGCAACGCATTGGCCGTATCGACCGCATCGGCCAGACGCGCGAGGTCTTCATCTTTAACCTCGTCGCCGCCGGCACCATCGAGGATTCTGTCCTGCGTATTCTCGACGAAAAGATCAACATGTTCGAACTCGTCGTCGGCGAGGTCGGCGCCATTCTCGGCGAAGTAGACGACCAGCAGGATTTCTCCACCCTGGTGCTGGAGGCGTGGCTGCAAACCACCGAGCAAGGCCGCGCCGCCGCATTCACCAAACTGGAAAACCAGCTCCTCGCCGCGCGCCGCGAATATGAGGGTGTGAAACAACTCGACGAGGCCCTGTTCGGGAACGAACTCGATGCTGCTTGAATCAGATACACACAATCGCATGCAGGACTTCGTGGAAGCCCTGCTGCGTCATCAGGGCGCCCTGGTCGAGCCGATCGAGCCCCAGGGACTCGACGTTATCGCCCCGCCAGAGGTCCAGCGAGCCCTGGGTGTCGGCGAACTGTCACGCCTGGGGTTCGGCGCCAACCTGCCCCCGATGGCCAAGCGTATCGGCATGGAAGGCGACTGGCTCGACCGCTTCGCCGCGTTGCTGGGCACCCAGGGCCGTTGGACCCGCCGCGTCCTGCCGCAGACCGCCAAGACCCCGGGCGATCCGGAACGGGTCCTTGGGCACGAGCTTGTGCTGGACAACGCCACCTACCGCTTGCTGAGCGTCGCCCCCGCCTGGACACGCTATCTGGTCATGGATTTCCGGGCCTCAGCGATATCGGACGACAAGCGCGACTTCATGCCCCGGGTTGGCGTCAATCTCGCCACCGGCGCGCTGCCCGAACTCGATCCTGACCGCGCTCGGTCCTGCGATCGATCGCCCCGGCTTCGACAACGCCGAGCAGGATCCGGATGACCCCGAACCCGGCGATTTGCCGGCGGTATGGGAACGCGCCCGCGTGGTGGGGCTGATTTCCCACGCCCTGCCGCCTCGGCTGGAGGCGGCGCTGTTCCCGTTCATCAAAGGCATGCGCCGCCGCCTGGCCCGCGACGAAGACCGGCTGCATCGCTACCATAACGATCTCTACCATGAGGCCCTGCTCCGGATGGCCGGATTGCCGGACGCCGATTCAAAACGCATCCGGGAGGAGCAGCGCGCCGAGGCGATCGCTCGCGAATACCGCGCGAAACTCGAAGACCTCGCCCGCCAGTACTCCACGCGTGTCACCGTCGAGTGGATCCAGACGCTGGAACTCGTAATGCCGGTGCATCGTTTCGTCGTCCAAATACGGCGGCGCAAGGCAGATCGGACGATTTGGCTGGATTGGAATCCGCTCGCCCGCCGCCTCGAACCCCCAGTATGCGAGGCCACGCTCGGCACCGAACGGCCGCGCCTCGTGTGCGACGAAGCGCTGCATCTGGTCGTGCCCGCCGGGCTGGGACCATGCGAGGGCTGCGGCAAGGCGTACTGTCGCGCATGCCACCGGGGAAGTTGTCCCAAGTGCGCCGCGCGTGATCACATCACGCCATTTACCCCACCCCAATGAAGTTTGTTTGATTTTTCGTACCCTGCTACAGCACGAGACGCCCCGGCTTTAGCCGAAACAGCACCGGTCTCGCTTGGTGACCGGTCTGGTCGTGCGAGCCAAATCGGCGTCACGGCAGTCGCAACGACGCTGCCTCCGCTGGCCGTTCTCAGCAGAACGCCGAACCACGAAAACACCATCAACCCGGAAGTTCACGACCGATGCCGCAACCCGACCACATCTCGAAACTTGGCGTTCCGGACCGTTCGGAACTGGATGAAGACCTGAGGCAGGTTTTTTCGAAGTGCGTGGACAAACTGGGCTTCGTGCCCAACGTCCTCGCCTCCTACAGCCTGAGGCCGCAGCGTCTGCGCAACTTCATGGCGATGTATAACGAAATCATGCTGTCGCCGTCCGGCCTTTCGAAGCTGGAACGGGAAATGGTGGCAGTCGTCGTTTCATCCGCGAACCGCTGCTACTACTGCCTCGTCGCCCACGGCGCTGCGGTGCGGCAATTATCCGGCGACCCCGAATTAGGCGAGATGCTTGCGCTCGACTATCGCGTCGCACAACTCGACCCCCGCCCACGGCTGATGCTGGATTTCGCCTGGAAACTGACCGCAACCCCGCATCTGGTCGATGACTCCGATCGCGATGCGTTGTCCCAACAGGGCCTCAGCCAAGAGGACATCTTCGACCTCGCCGAGACGGTCGCGTTCTTCAACCTCTCCAACCGTATGGCATCGGCCACCGGTATGATCCCGAACCACGAATACCATAGAGAGATGCGAACATCCTAGCCGGACGGGCCCACAAAGCGCAGGTTAGAGTGGCTGAAGTTCGATTACGCTATTCTGTTTGACGGAGAGCGTTTGGTATGTCCGACAAGCCCCGCATCTTTGTCTGGTACGCCCACGACGACACCGCGTGGCTGAAAACGCTCGATCCATCGCTCAAAGGTCTCCGGCACTATGCCGACGTCAATTGCTATGACGACCGGCAGGGGTTGGGTGGCGTAGACTGGGACGCCCAAATAAAGGCCAACCTCGAGACGGCGGACATCTTCCTCGCTGTCGTCACCGCCAACTTCATCGCGTCCCAGTACATATACGAAATCGAACTGCCGATCGCACGCCGCCGCCGCGAAGAGGGCACGTGCGTGATCATGCCGCTCTACATGCGGCGCTGCCACTACAGGTTGCTGGAACTCAGCAACGTAAATTTCTTGCCCAAAGATGCAGAGGGCCACCTCACGCCCCTACACGAGTGGGACGATCGGCTCCACGACGTGGCACTGACCCAGATCGTCGAGCATATCGAGAAGCAGGTGCAGGCCGTCAAAGCGGCACGAAGCCTTACAGGCAAGAGCGGCGGCCGATCCGGCATCGATCTGGCAGCCTACCGCCGGCGCGCCCAGGCGCAGTGGTCTGCGATTGACCTCGCAGCCCTCGCCGCTCCGGGTGCGACCGACGCCGATATCACCATCAGGCTGACTGACGTTTTCGCCATGCCCAGCGCACGGCGCAGCAGGCCGCCGCTGACCCTGGCCCGCGACTACATGATCCTTCAGGGACTCGATCCCGACCAAGAGGAAGCCGGGGCCGCCGATCGCGCCCAAGCATGGGAGCGCACAACCTCGGAGCCGGTGCTCGGCCTGATCGCCGAGCCCGATCGCCGCCTGCTTGTCGTGCTCGGCGACCCGGGTGCCGGAAAATCCTCGCTGACCCGTTACGTCCTGCTGCAATTGCTCGCGGAGGCACCTGACGCGACGTCGCCGCTTGCCGCCTTGCACGGCCATGTGCCGTTCCTGATCGAGTTGCGTGATTTCGTGCTCGAGGAAAGCGCTGGCCATTGCAGCGACCTGATCGCCTTCCTTGACTATTGCGGCCGCTCGCTCGGTTTTGGCTTCACCGCTGCTGCAGTGCAACACCACTTGGCCAACGACCGGGCATTGCTGATTGTGGATGGCCTTGACGAAATCTTTGATCCCGCTCGTCGCAAGCGGATGGCGGAGCAGATCATTGGCTTCGCTGTGCATCATCCGTCCCTGCGCGTGATGCTCACCTCTCGCATCGCCGGTTTCGACGAGCATCCATTTCGGTCTGCGGGATTTGAGATCGCGACGCTTGTGGATTTGACGCCGGAGCAGGTTAACGGCTTCACCGAGACGTGGTTCACACTGGTGTTCCCCGGCGATCCGTCGGCGGCGCAACGTGCTCGCGAGGACATGCGGCAGACCATCGCGCGCCGTCCACAATTGCGCGTCATGGCCGGAAATCCGATGATCCTGACGATTATGGCGATCATCGCGCGGCACAAGCCGCTCGCTCGATCCCGCGCCGCAACGTATGCGCAGGCACTGGAACTTCCGTGCTATAATTGGGACTATCGGCGCGGCCTGAAGTTGCCGAAGGACAGCCCGTTACGTGATCTCACGGCGGCCGACACACCACTGATGCTGCGGCGGATCGCTTGGCGAATGCAAGAAGCACCCGACGGGTTGCGCGCCAACGCGATCACTCAGAGCGATCTTCAGGCGGTGATCGAGCGGTTCTTTCTCGATGATTGGCGGTTCGAAGTTCCGAAGGCACGGCGCGCAACTGAGGAGATGGTGCACCGGTTGCAGGAGCGAAACTGGGTGCTGACCCGGCGTGGACCAGGGCTCTTTGGTTTCGTGCATAGAACTTTTTTGGAATATCTTTGCGCCGCAGAATTAGCGGAGCGATTCAAGTCGCAGACATTAGACGCCGCCGGACTGGTCAACGGCTTTGTCAAACCGCGCGTTGGCGACGATACATGGCACGAGGTGCTGCGCCTGCTCGCCGGTTCCCTGCCGGAGACCGCGGCGGAACAGGTCGTGCTGGCGATAGTGCCGGACGACGATGAGGTCGTTCGAGATGCCACACGCCTTGGGCTCGCGTGGCAAGTGCTCGCCGAGGTCGAGCCGCGGCAAATCTCGACACTGATCCGGGCATGCGAGAGACTCACCGACAGCTTGTACTGGTACCTGAGAGACACCGCGAACAACGATCCTGGGCCGGGAACAGCGATCGCGGACGCCGCCGCAAACATGGGTTCGGTTGTTTGGCGAGCTCCGCACCCCCCCGACATCCCGTGGCCCCAGTCGTCCGAGAACTCGTCGAACTATTTCTATAGGGTGAACGGAGCTCTTGGGTGCTCCATCTGGAATTGCGCCGGGGCCACGGGACAGTTCCTCCGGGACCGCGCTATCGGAGAGCGTGGACAGCTAGTCAACATACTCTTCCCCTAGCTATCTATTTTGGCGATCAGCCAGGCACCCTCGATCTGATCCGCGACCGCGCCGTCAACGATTCCGACGGCACCGCGCGCAACCTTGCGATCGTCGTGCTGGGTGCTCATTTTTCCGACCAGCCGGGCATCCTCGATCTAATTTGCGACCTCGCTGTCAACGATCAGACCCCCCTATCGCGAATGATAGGGATCACTCTCGTTGCACTGAGGTTCCGCGACAAGGCTGGTGTCCTTGATCTTATCCGAGACCGCGCCGTCAACGATTCCGACGGTGCCGCGCGCGGCACCGCCATTGCTGTACTCGCTCAGCACTTCCGCGACCAGCCTGGCACCCTCGATCTTGTCCGAGAGCGCGCGCTCAACGATCCAGACACCGGCACGCGCGGCACCGCGATCACCGCCGCTGCCGAGCATTTCAGCGACCAGCCTGGTGCGCTCGACCTCATCCGCGACCGTGCCCTCAATGATCCAGCTAGCGAGCCGCGTCGCGCAGCGTGCCTCGCGCTCGCGGGATTGTCCGATACACCGCACGCACGGACCCTCTGCACAAGCAATCCCGGGGAAAAGGTTGCGCGTGGCCTAGACCCTCGGGAGCCTATTGCAGATCTGCACGTCGAACGCGCGGCCTCCCACCTAAAGATTAGCGCAACAGAAGCCCGAATTCTGTACCGAGGAAATCGCGACCCAATTGCCTTTGACCTTAGGTTGGGTATCGTCGTAGTCGCGCAACAATCGCCCGCTTGACCCCAATTCCCCATCCGCCCAATCTCCGCCGCAACGGTGTGCGCCCCAACGGCCTCCGGGAGGATCTCATCATGGCCATTTTCAACGGCAGCGACCACAAACGCCTCCGCTCCCGCCGGTGGTTTGACGAACCCGCCGACCCCGCGATGACCGCGCTCTACCTCGAGCGCTACATGAACTACGGCATCACCCCCGAGGAACTCCGCGGCGGCAAGCCGATCATCGGCATCGCTCAAACCGGCTCCGACCTCTCCCCCTGCAACCGCCACCACATCGAACTCGCCAGCCGGGTGCGCGACGGCATCCGCGACGCCGGCGGCGTGCCGCTTGAATTTCCGATGCACCCGATGCAGGAAACCGGCAAACGCCCGACCGCCGCGCTCGACCGCAACCTGGCCTACCTCAGCCTGGTCGAAATTCTGCACGGCTACCCACTCGACGGGGTCGTCCTCACCACCGGCTGCGACAAGACCACCCCGGCGTGCTTGATGGGCGCCGCCACGGTGAACATTCCGGCCATCGTGCTTTCCGGCGGCCCGATGCTCGACGGCTGGTGGAAGGGCCGCCTCTCCGGCTCAGGCACCATCGTATGGGAAGGCCGCAAACTCTATGCCGAAGGCAAAATCGGCTACGATGAGTTCATGGACATGGTGTCCTCGTCCGCCCCCTCGGTCGGCCACTGCAACACCATGGGCACCGCGACCTCGATGAACTCCCTGGCCGAGGCTCTCGGCATGTCGCTTCCGGGCTGCGCTGCGATCCCCGCGCCTTACCGGGAACGTGGCTGGATGGCGTTCGAAACCGGCAAACGCATCGTCGGGATGGTGCATGAAAATCTGCGCCCCTCCGATATCATGACCAGGGAAGCCTTCGAGAACGCGGTCGTCGCGGCGGCGGCCCTCGGGGCGTCGTCCAACTGTCCAATCCACATGGTCGCCATCGCCCGGCATATGGGCGTCGAGCACAGCCTCGACGACTGGCAGCGCCTGGGTCCGGACATCCCGCTGCTGGTCGACCTGCAGCCCGCCGGCCGCTTCCTCGGCGAGAAATTCCATCGCGCCGGCGGCGTCCCTGCGGTCATGAAAGAACTCCTGGCGGCCAGCAAATTGCACGGCGGCGTCAGAACCGTCACCGGCCGCACGCTGGCCGAGGATTTGGCCGAGGTCCCCGACGGCGACCGCGAAGTGATCCGCTCCTACGCCAACCCGATGCTCGAAGCCGCCGGCTACGTCGTGATGTCGGGCAACCTGTTCGACAGCGCGGTGATGAAGATCAGCGTCATCGACAAGGAATTTCGCAAGCGCTTCCTGTCCGATCCCGATCGTCCGAACGTCTTCGAGGGCAAGGCCATCGTGTTCGAGGGGCCGGAGGACTACCATCACCGCATCGAGGACCCCGACCTCGGCGTCGAGGATCAATCGGTCCTGATCATCCGTAACTGCGGCCCCGTCGGCTATCCCGGCAGCGCCGAGGTCGTGAACATGCAGCCGCCCGCGGCGTTGCTCAAGCGTGGCATCAGCACTCTGCCGACGATGGGCGACGGGCGGCAGTCCGGCACGTCGGCGTCACCCTCGATCCTCAACGTGTCGCCCGAGGCAGCGGTCGGCGGCGGCCTGGCGATCCTGCAAACCGGTGATCGCATCGAGAATCGATCTCAACACCCGCAAGGTGGACGTGCTGCTTCCGACGGGGGAGTTGGCCGCGCGCAAAGCAGCCTGGACCCCACCCAAGCTCCCAACCATGACCCCGTGGGAGGAAATCTACCGCTCCATGGTCGGACAGCTCGGCACCGGCGCCTGTCTGGAACCAGCCACGCTATTTCTCGACGTGATCGAAACCCGAGGCGAATCGCGCAACAACCACTGACAGTGGCTGGCGAAAGGCTGCGAAGGACGTCGCGACAGCGATCAAAGTGTCTGTTGAGCGCAAATCAACTGCGCCCCCAGGCGCCAGCAGGTCATCGCGCGAATCAGTCTCCAACCCGGCGCATGCTAATTCGGGGACGTTGGGCCGCCCATTGCTCAAGTCCTGGGAAAACCCTATGCTCTCCCAGATAGCGGCGGAGCAATGTGCATCCTGGCCATCGCGTCTAACGACTATTCGAGGCACGACAAGAAACGATAGGGGAATCTAAGAATGAAGCGACAGAAATTGATTTTCGGCGGATTAGCGGCGGCGTTGCTGGCCGGATCCGGCGGCTTGGCGAGAGCCGCGGAACTCGACGGCAACGCGCTGCTCAATGCCGAGCAAAACCCGAATGACTGGGTGATGTACCACGGATCTTATAAGTCCTGGCACTACAGCGCCCTCGATCAGATCAACAGCAGCAATATAAAGCAGCTTCAGCTTGCCTGGATGCACAACCCTGGCAGCAGCCCGCACGGCGGCATCCAGTCGTTCCCGCTGGCAATCGATGGCGTCGTTTACTACACTACGGCGAACGATCAGATTTGGGCGGTGAACGGCGCGACCGGCGCTTTCATGTGGACATTCAAGCCGAAGATCAATACGGAACAAGCCAAGTCAACACCTTACAACCCTTATAATCGCGGCCTCGCTGCGGCATACGGCAACCTCTACATCGGCACCGTTGACGGCCGTGTGCTTGCGGTCGACATGAAGTCTGGCAAGCAGGTCTGGGACACGAAGTTGATTGACGTCGCCAAGGGCGCCAAGGGATTCACCGGCGCCCCCCTGGTGGTGAAAGATAAGCTCATCGTCGGCTCTAACGGTGGCGAGTTGGCCGGATGCTGCGGCCCGATCTTCGGCGTCGACGCCCATACCGGGCAGAAGGTTTGGCAGTTCGACACGATCGCTGGTGACGACCGCTCCAAGGCAAGCTGGGGCAATGATAGCTGGAAGACCGGCGGTGGTGGCGGATGGATGACGGGCACTTATGACCCGAGCACCGACACGATCTTCTGGGGTACGGCAAACCCGGCGCCGGACTACGACATCGAGCGGCGCCCCGGCGCTAATTTGTACACCTCAGGGGTCGTCGCTCTCGATCCCAACACGGGCGTGCTGAAATCCTTCTTCCAGGAGGTTCCGCACGATAGCTGGGATTTCGACGGCTCGGTTGGCGAATTCATAATGATCGACCGCGGAGGACAGCACTATGCAGTGCATCCCAACAAGGGCGGCTACGTTTACGTCTACAATCGCGACATCGGGGAACCGCCGCTAAAGATCGAGAACGTGTGGCATCTCGGTGAAACGTCCAACTTCATTTCGGGCGTTGACCCGCACACCGGCCAACTCCAGGGCCGGCAAGACATTACGATCGGCAAGCATGAAAACGTCTGCCCGGCGGTCGACGGCGCAATCAGTTGGAACACCGGCGCCTACAATCCAGACACCGGTCTCTACTATAAGATCGGCCAGGAATGGTGCCAGAACATGGAGGCGCAGCGGCTTCCGAAACCTGCCGACTATTCTGGTCAGCTATACATGAGCGCCACCTACAACTCGATCCCGCCCCCGGGACACAGCGCGGCCTATGGCCATATCAACGCGGTGGACCCGGTCACCGGCAAAAAGGCATGGGAAGTCGTCTATAAATATCCGCCGATGGCGAGTCTGCTTACGACCAAAGGTGGCCTGGTGTTCGTGCCGGGCGCCGACGGAATGCTGGACGCTCTTGATGCCAAGACCGGCGAAAAGCTCTGGTCGCATAATGACGGGACCGGTCACGACGGCGGCATAATTTCCTACGCGGTGGGCGGCAAGCAGTACATCGCAGTGACCACCGGGTGGGGCACCTACGTCTCGCAGAACCTGGCGAGCCTTTACGGCGAGCCGTTCAAGAGTATGCCGCTGGACGGTGGTACCCTCAACGTGTACGCCCTGCCATAGCGGAACCACTAAGACCATGATCGCTCCGCGCTGAATGTCCACAGCGCGAACCAGCAATCAAATACAGGACTAGACCATTTTGCGATAGAAAATGGTCTCTCGGCGAGAAAACCCACGGACGAGCCGTGGGTTTTCTTCATTGAAATGTAGAGGCGATGAAGATGTTTCGTGCTCCAATTTGGCCATTTCTTGCGGCCTGCGGGCTATTGCTCGCTCAATGGCCCGCTGCAGCGGCTGACAATTCCTCGCAAACCCAACCACCGGGCACAGCGAGCGTCGGTGCCCCGGATGCACAGCAGACAGCGGATGCCAAAGCGATCTTTGGCGCCCAGTGCGGTTGGTGTCACGGTGATTTCGGCATGAAACCGGACAAGGGTCCGCGTTTGGCTGGGACGCAAATGAGTGAAAAGCAGGTCGAGGAACGGATCCGCAACGGTAAACCCGGCTATATGCCCTCGTTTCGCAAATTCTTAAACGACGACCAGATCGCCTTGATGGCGCGATATATTAAATCGCTGGAGGTTCCGCCGGACTAATCTGAGACTGAGACGCCCTCCTTAAACCCGTCGCCGGCGTCTCAGCCCCGAAGCAAGGCGCAGAACCGGCAATACCATCTGCGTCAAACTCAACGCGCTGCCGATCCCTTCCAGCGCCCTCCGTCTCACCTCAAGCGCCTCGGTCTCGGTCCGGCTCGGACTGGATCGACTGGCGAGCACCAGCAGGGTGACCGCGACCAGCAGGTCGACACCGCCCAATATCCCCGCCGTGACCAGAAAGGATTGTTCCAGCCCAACCCTAATTCCATACCAGGCGGCGATGTGACCGAACGTCAGCGCTCCAAGCACAAAAATCGACGCGACTACGGCAAAGATGGCCCGGGTTGCAATCCGGGTCACCAGGCCGCGCAAACGAACGCCCTCGGCTTCCGCCGCGATGCGAGCAAGCCGAACTGGGCGCATCGATTAACGCATCACGCGGCCGATGATCCATCCGGCAGCAGCGGCGATAATGATCGCGATCAGTGGCTGATCTTTTACACGGCCGGACATCGCTTGAGCCTGATCGCGCACCACGCCGCTCGCAGTATTATACGCGCTCTCCGCCCGGCCAGCATATTCGGCAACAGCCGGACTGACCCGATCCTTCATCAGCGCCTCGACCTGCTCCCGCAGCCGAACGATTTGAGCCTGCGCGTCGTCAAGTTTTCCCCGAGTGTCATTAGCAAAGGCCATGGGTATTCTCCGTTTCGAGTTCCGCTACGAACGAAAACGATAAGTAAGCAGTCTGGTTCCCCAACGACACCCCGAAGCCCGCACGCTTGCGCGACTAAATGAAAATCCGACGTGGCCCTGTGGTGGCGCCCACCCCCATCAGGGGAGGTCGATCCTGGATCGGCGTGTAGGGGGAACAGGTTGCGGAGCGTTTGCCGGACATCGCTTATTCGCAGGATCGTGGTGCGGCCACAGGACACCCCGAGGGATCTGGCCGGGCAACATGGAATCCTGTCTGAGTTTAGCTGTTGTCGTGGACTACCATATAGGCACTCCCGCTTGCAGGGTCGGTCCCAAGCGAGATCGTCAGCTTACCATTCGACCTGTCCGCCGTCGTGAACCCAGACAAGGTGAAGGATGCTATCGGCTTCCCGGCGGTGGTCGCGTGCATCGTCAGACCGGTAAACCCGGTGGCACCCTGACCATCAACCCAGGATAAGGTGAAATCGCTTTGATTGATCCCCCAGAGCGTCAGGTCATCGCCAGCATGGAAATTGCTCACGGTGGACCAGATATCGCTGGTGGGACCTCGATCGTCCACGAAGAAGGTATCGGTACCCGTCCCACCTACTAAAAAGTTGGACCCGGTGCCCCCATCCAGGACATTGATGCCACTGCTCACCTGGATCCCATCATTGCCCGATCCGCCATGAATAAAGAAACCAGGGGCGGTCGCGGTGATGTTCAGACTGTCCGCTGAGGTCGAGATAAACTCTTTGGTGAGACCGGCAACCGGACCGGAGTAGGGCATGACGGTCGCTAAATCGGGCTTGCCTGTGGTTGTATCGCTTACGGTCAGCGATGAGGCTGGCGGTTGCTGGGGGTTGCCACCACCACCCGTAGACCCGGCCTTCGTATAGGTCTCGGTCGTGCCCGAGACAATCGGTGCACTCGATAGAATACTGAGCAGAGAATCCGCAATCGGGGCATTGCCGCTGGTATATTCTCCGGCGACCGTTGCCTCATTGTTCGGGCTGATCAGGATACCGGTCGAATTGAACCCAAGGGCGAAATCAGTCTGGGTACCAGCATCGGGAGTGCCGTTTAGCAATGGCTCGAGAGTGATCGTGTCGTTGGTGTCACTGATCGCCACGATCTTGTACTGGATATTCTCACCAGGGATATTAGCGACTACCAATCATACCGGGTGCCCCGGTCGTGGTCAGGGTAACTGAGGAGAGCGTGGTTGCTGTGTCAACCTCAGATTGCGATGAGATCGATTGATATGTCGAGTCATCGTATACTGTATTGTAGGTCATCGAGATGATTAGCCGATGCCATATGACAATTCCCTAAGAAGTTCTGGGACGCTGGCATAGTGCTCGCACGACTGTCAAGTTGATTGCACCGGTTAAATAGGTAGCACTACGGTCATCTCTTCGTCGGGTCCACCATCGATTGAGTCCATCCGCGATCATTTATCTCGCTTGCAAAGCTTCCTGCCATCAGACGAACCGATGCCCAACGCAGGAACGCGATATGTTCCGGACCATCGCCACCCGGCCCTCGGTGTCCGGCTGGCTTCTTCAACCCTATCCCACCGAACGCCGCTCCAGGCCCGCCAGGGACCGTCCCTTGGTTTCCGGCAGCATCAGCAAGGCCGCGATCATCAACGCCAAGCCGCTCAAGGTAAAAGTCGCGATCGCCGCGGCCAAACCCAGCCGGGCGGCAAGCACACCTACCAGCGCCGGAAACACCGCGCCGATGCCGCGCCCTGCGTTGTAGCAGAATCCCTGCCCAACACCGCGCACCGCGGTCGGAAACAGCTCCGTCATGAATGGTCCCATCGGCGAGAACATCATCAGGTTGATATACCCAAGCAGGAAGCCCACCGGCAAAATCAGGTCGTTGCTGAGCGGCGCCAACAGATACACCACCATCAGCACGACCGATCCGGAAGCCGACACCAGAAACGTCGCCTTCCGCCCGATCGCGTCAGCCAGATAAGCGCCGGATAAAAACCCAAAGAACGCTCCCAGGATCAGAACCATCAAATAACTGCCAGTCCCAACCGAAGTAAGATGGCGCTCGGTCTTCAAATACAGCGGAAGGAACGTCGTGAGCGCATAGCTCGACCCCTGAGCACCAGTAACCATCATCACCACCCGCCACGTCGTAGCCAGAAAGGGAGGCCTCATCGCCGAAAACAAATGCAGCAGCCCGACCCGACCACCGGCACGCCGGTGGATCTCCGGCTCGTCCACGAAGCGCCGGATCCAGAACACCAGCGCGGCCGGCGCCAGGCCGATCCAGAACATCACCCGCCAGGTCAGCGCCTCCGGCAGATTTGCTGACAGCAAAGTATACAGCAGCGCCGCCGTCCCCCAGCCGACTGACCACCCGGTCTGCACCAACCCGACCGCTCGGCCGCGGTATTTGTCGCGGATCACCTCGCCCATCAGCACCGCGCCCGCCGCCCACTCGCCGCCAAAACCCAGCCCCTGCAGGCCCTTCAGGACAAAAAGCTGATTGAAATTCTGTGCGAACCCGCAGAGGAACGTGAAGAACGCGTACCACAGGATTGTCACCTGCAGCACCCGCACCCGTCCAAATCGATCCGAAGCCGCACCCGCCACCCAGCCGCCAAACGATGACACCACGAGCGTGACGGTCGCCAACACCCCGGCCTGAGCTGTAGTGATGCCCCAAACCGCGAGCAGCGATGGAATCACGAAGGTGAAAATCTGCACGTCTAGCGCGTCAAGCGACCAGCCGCCGAAACAGGCTAGCATGGTACGGCGCTCCACGAGCGTCAGATCTTTGAACCAGCCCACCATGCTCTCGTCCGCCTTAATGCACACCATTCCCAGTGAACCGCCGTCCCGGTTCCGAGGCAAGTTTGCGCGAAGAGCGAACAAAACACCGCTGTCCATGCCACGCCGAGCCGCCTCATGGGTTAAGCCCCAGCCAACAAAACGGGAGAGCCGCCGACATGACCGACCACATCTACAACATCATCGAGCTAGCGGGATCATCGGAAACCAGCCATGCCGACGCGATCGAGAACGCCATCGCCCGCGCGTCCAAGACCACCCGGCACCTGCGCTGGTTCGAGGTCACGCAAATGCGCGGCGAGATCGAGCATGGGAAAATCCGCCACTATCAGGTGACCATGAAGGTCGGCTTTACCCTGGAGGATTGAATTCCGTGCGGCAGGGGTGACCTCGGCCGCGAAATAGCCTAAACCCGCCCCGCCGCGCCGATGGGTGCGGCGAGGGGAGGGGTCAAATGGCATCATTGACTGGTAAGACAGCCTTCATCACGGCTGCGGGCCAGGGGATGGGGCGGGCGACCGCTCAGGCCTTTGCCGCCGCTGGAGCAAAGGTCATTGCCACCGACCTCGATGCGGCGAAGCTGGGCGGTCTGGAGTCGGACCAAATCCGCACCCGGAGCCTGAATGTCCTCGATGCCACCGCGATCTCCGACGCCGCGGGGGACGCAGGTCCGATCGATATTCTGTTCAACTGCGCCGGGGTGGTACATCAGGGCACTCTGTTGGATGCCACTGAGGCCGACTGGGCGCTCGCCTTCGACCTAAATTGCCGCTCGATGTTTCGCACTATGCAGGCGTTTCTGCCGGGCATGCTGGCCCGCGGCCGCGGCTCCATTCTCAATATGGCGTCTGTCGCGTCCAGCCTGAAAGGTGTGCCCAACCGCTTCATCTACAGTGCCTCGAAAGCCGCCGTTATCGGCATGACCCGCTCGGTTGCCATCGACTACGTCGCCCGCGGGATCCGCTGCAACTGCCTCTGCCCGGGCACCGTCGGAACACCCAGCCTCGACGAACGCATCGCCGAGAATGCCGCCACGGCCGGCTCGGTCGAGGCGGCCCGAGCAGCATTTGTGGCACGGCAACCGATGGGCCGGCTGGGCACACCGGAAGAAATCGCCGCGCTTGCGGTCTACCTGTCCGGCGACGACGCCCAGTTCATCACTGGCCAATCGATCGTCATAGATGGCGGCCTGACGCTTTAAGGCATGACCGCGCCGAGCGAAACGTCCAACACTTGAACGAGGGGGAGAAGGTCCTATGAAGTTGCTGCGCTATGGTTCGGCGGGTGCCGAAAAACCGGGCCTGTTGGCGAACGACGGCTCTATCCGCGATCTGAGCAGCCTGGTTCGCGATATCGACGGGTTCGCTCTCTCCGCCGCATCGCTGCGGATGATCGCCGAAGTTGATCCGATGAAGCTTCCTAAAGTGGAAGGCAACCCCCGCATCGGGTCCTGCGTGGCGCGGCCGGTCAACTATGTCTGCATCGGCCTCAACTACGCCGATCATGCCGCCGAAGCCGGCATGCCGGTGCCGAAGGAGCCGATCATGTTCCTGAAGTCGCTCAGCGCCTTCAACGGCCCGAACGACGACGTGAAAATGCCGCGCGGCTCCAAGAAACTGGATTGGGAGGTCGAACTCGGCGTGGTGATCGGCAAGACAGCGCGGTACGTGCCGGAAAACGACGCGATGGACTACGTCGCCGGCTACTGCGTCTGCAACGACGTCAGCGAGCGGGAATTTCAGTTGGAGCGCGGCGGCACCTGGGACAAAGGCAAAGGTTGCGACACATTCGGCCCCACCGGCCCCTGGATGGTGACCAAGGACGAGGTCAGCGATCCGCAGGACCTGCCGCTATGGACGGAGGTGAACGGGCGGCGTTTTCAGGACGGTTCCACCCAGACAATGATTTTCAACGTAGTCAAGGTGGTCAGCTACGTCAGCCATTTCATCACGCTGCACGCGGGAGACGTGATCGCGACCGGCACGCCCCCGGGTGTCGGCAGCGGCGTCAAGCCAGAGCCGGTGTTCCTCAAGGTCGGCGACGTGATGCGGCTCGGCGTCGAGGGCCTTGGCATCCAGACCCAGCGGATCGTCGCGGCGTAGCAGTGGTTTGGGCGGCCGATATCGTGTGGCCGCCTGATATTCAGGATAAGCCGCGGATCTAGTTGGCGACGAACGCAGATGCCGGATACCCCTGGGCGAACAACAGCGCGCGGAGGTCGGCATGATCGACCCTCGCCCTCGCCTCCTTGGCGACGATCGGTTTGGCGTGGAACGCGACCCCCAGTCCGGCTGCTCTGATCATATCCAGATCATTGGCCCCGTCACCGACTGCCAGCGTGGCGTGAAGTTTGACCCCCCGCTGGGCCGCCAATTCATTGAGCGCCGCCAGCTTGCTGTCCCGATCCAATATAGGTTCCGCCACTTGCCCGGTCAGCGCCGAACCGTCATCGAGCAAGACGTTCGAGCGGTGCACGTCGAAACCCAATTCCGTCGTGACTTTGCCGGTGAAGAAGGTGAAGCCGCCAGACACCAGCGCCGTGAGTGCGCCCCTCGCCCGCATGGTTGTCACCAGTTCGCGTGCGCCGGACGTCAAGCGAATTCGCTGCCAGGTTTTCTCTAAAGCATCAAGGCCGAGGCCTTTCAGCATGGCAACGCGTTCATGTAGCGCGGCTTTGAAGTCTAGTTCGCCGTTCATCGCCCGCCGTGTGATCGCGGCGATATCGTCCCCTACCCCCGCAAAGCCGGCGAGCTCGTCCAATGTCTCGCCCTCCACAATGGTGCTGTCCATGTCGGCGAGCAGCAGCGCTTTGCGCCGGCCGCGGGACTTGGTCACGATGGCATCGATGGGCTTTCCCTCCAGCGCGGCCCGCAACGCGACCTGATCGAGCGGCACCGACAGCGGAATATCCGCCGCCTCCCCGAGGGAGAGGATGACCGGCGGGGCGCCGCGCACCGCATTGCGGATTTGGTTGAGAATCGCAGGCGTGAGCGTTATCGCCTCGCGTTGCGCGACTACGGTGAGTATTTCAGTCATGGTGCTCGGAACCTGACAGCGGCCTCCTGGTCAGGCAAGCGAGCGCTCACTGTGTCGGTGGCTCAGCGGCCGTCTTCATCGCCGACCATGGCGCTCCACGTTGTCGGACGATCCCGGCTCGGGAAATCCTCGCCGCCTACAATCCAGAAAGATAACTGGCCAACGCCGTTAGATCAGCCGGATCGGCGGCATTCATCAGATCAGTCATGCCAGGATTGTTGGCGCGAAGTCCTGTGCGAAAATCGAGCATCGTCTTGGCCAAATATGCGCGCTGCTGGCCGGCAAGTCGCGGCACGGAACCGGCGGACTTATAGTCGGCGAAGTGGCAGCCGGTGCAACCGATCGAGCCATTCGCCCGTAACGCGCTGCGTGCGTCGGCATCCGACGCACTCGGCTGGGCGAGATCGGGCCAAGATCTGGTCGAGAAATACGCTGCGAGCGCCTGCAAGTCCGACTTCTCGAGCGGTTCTAAGATCGGTGCCATCACCTCGACTTTGCGCACGCCTCGCTTGATGTCGCGCAGTTGCAAGTAGAGGTAGCCCTCGTTCTGGCCCCAAATGACCGGGACCGCCGGATCGCTCGGCACCCCAGACTCGCCATGACAGGAAGCGCAGATTTGCGCCTTGGTCTCAACCTCGCCAGCTCGCACAGGCGCGATCAACGTGACCACTCCTAGCGCCGCAAGTCCGAGAGTGGTTGCCACGCGGCGTCTCAGGCAAGTCCGCATTCAGCTTGGTTCCGTTACAGCCAGGACGGCGCGAACGGCCGTTCCGCTCGCGCCCTCGGTCCAACCCAAAGGACCACCAAACCATGAAGCCGATGATTTAGTCGACTGTAAAGGCGATGATGTTGTTGCCGCGCTTGTAGTCGAGCTGGGTGTTGCCGCCCGCACCGACCACGATGTACTGCTTGCCGCCCACCGAATAAGACGAGGGTGGTGCATTCACGCCGGCGCCGGCCTGAAACGTCCACAGGGTTGACCCGGTTTCCGCATCGTAGGCCTTGAACTGGCCATTGCCCTCGCCGGTGAAGATCAGCCCGCTCGCAGTGGCGAGAACGCCGCCGATCATCGGCTGAGGGGTTTTCACCTGCCAGCGGATCTTACCGGTATTGTAGTCCACCGCGCTGATATTGCCCCACTGTTCCTCGCTCGGAATCACTTTGAAAGCGCCCCCCAGCCAAAGTTTCCCGTTGGGATAGGCGGAGTTGGCGACATGATAGGTCATCGGCTGATGCAGGTTGATCGCGTAGGCCAGTCCGAGCTGCGGGTTGACCGCCATCGGCGACCATTCAACACCGCCGTTTGCGCCCGGCAACATCCTGGCTCCGTCCTTGGTGGGCAGAACCCACATATTCTCCTGCGGCACCATCGCCTCGGAATAACGGATGAGGCTGCAGTCCTTGCGATTGTTTACATAGACATGACCGGTCTTGCCGGCATGCAGCACACCCGGAACGGTATTGCCGTCCTTGTCCTTGACATCAACCAGCACGGAGGGGCTGACCGCGTCCAGGTCCCAGACATCATGGGCGACATACTGGAAGTGGCAGACATATTTGCCGGTGTCGAGATCGAGCGAAACCAGCGAGTCTGTGTAGAGATTGTCGCCTGGACGAACGGAACCGTCGAGATCCGGTGAAGGGTTGCCGACCACGAAGAAGATCCGGTTGGTCGCCAGATCGACGGACGGGTTCTGCCAGACGCCGCCGCCTAAGGTTTTCGCGGGATCGCCGTTCTTGTCGTAGGCGGCTTTTTCAGCAGCAATGTCGCGATGCATATCGCGGCCGGTGGCGTCCTTCGTAGCCCAGACGCCCGAACTGTTGTCGGGGATCGTCGAAAAACTCCATACCTGCGCGCCGGTCTCAGCATCGAATGCCTTGACGAAGCCGCGAATGCCGTATTCGCCTCCGTTGGTGCCGATCAGCACTTTGCCTTTAACCACAGTAGGCGCCATCGTTTCGCTGTAGCCTTCTTCCGGATCGGCGACTGCGACGTCCCATGCCACCTTTCCCGTTTTGGCATCGAGCGCGAGCAGGTGGCTATCAAGGGTCGCGAGGTAGACTTTCGAACCGGATACCGCTACGCCGCGATTGTTGGGGCCGCAGCAGTAGGTCGTGATCGGGCCGAGCTTGCGGGCATAATGCCAAAGCTCCTCGCCAGTGCGCGCATCGAGCGCATAGAGCTGGCTGAACGAGGTCGTGACGTACATCACGCCGTTGACCACGATCGGGGTCGTCTCCATCGACTCTTTTACTTCGGTTTGGAAGATCCACGCGGGGTGCAGGCGCCCGACATTTGCCGGATTGATCTGCTTGTTGGGATAGTAGCGAAGCTGGCCATAGTCCCCGTTGGTAAGCAGAAAATTCGTACTGTCGCCGCCCGCTCGGGTCAGCATGTCCTGCGTAACGGTAGACATGTCGCCGAATTTGGTCGCGGCCTTGATCTCCTGCGCGCTTGTTGACTGCGGGACGCCCAATCCAGCAGCTCCGCCCGCAACAAGCGACGAAGCCAACATAATGGCTCGCATTGCCGACATCTGATCCGCCTCCCCGATGTCGCCGGTACAGCCGGCGTTTCGCACGTAATATTGTCCACCCCAAACCATTTGGCAATGCGACAATAACAAACGAGCAAACGTAATGGCGCGCTCACATGCGATCGTCTTTGCAACACGAAGCGCGTGACGAAGCTGCCGAGCCCGGAGAACTTTGGTAAGGATGTCGTGCGGAACCGGGCGGTCGTGGGCCAGACGTTGGAGATCGGGATACGAAATAGGATGACGGCCATTCCACCCTCGTCCGATGGTGCGGGCGCTCCCGCTTCGCTTACCACCGACACGTTGCCGCCTGCCCTGATTATCGCCGGCCCGACCGCCAGCGGAAAGTCTGCTTTGGCAATGGCGATTGCCCTGCGGTTGGGTGGGACGATCATCAATACCGATTTCATGCAAGTGTACCGGGAGCTCAGGGTTCTGACCGCCCGCCCCACCGTGCAGGAAGAGGCTCAGGTTCCGCACCGGCTTTACGGCATCCGTTCGGCGGCGGAGGCCGGCAGTGTCGCGTGGTGGCGGGACGAAGCCCTCGCCGCGATGAACGAAGCGCGGACAGCAGGGCGGCTACCGATGTTGACCGGCGGATCTGGCATGTATTTCGCCGCCCTGACCGATGGGCTGGCCGAGGTCCCCGATCCCGGTCCCAACGCCCGCGCCGAGGCGCGACGGTTGCTGGCCGAACAGGGACCCGCCGCGTTGCACGCCAGCCTGGCGCATGTCGATCCAGCCACCGCTGCTCGTTTAAAGCGGGAAGACAGCCAGCGCATCGCCCGAGCATGGGAGGTTTGGCGAGGAACCGGCCGGGGTCTTGCCGCTTGGCAGAGCCAGCGGAGTGAGCCCGCCCCGTGGCGGTTCAGCGCGATCCGCCTCGATCCCCCGCGCGAGGACCTGCGCGCCGCGATCGCAATACGTTTCCAGGCGATGTTGCGGGACGGCGCTTTGCAGGAGCTGCGCGATCTGCTGGCGTTGAACCTCGATCCAGACCTGCCGGCGATGCGCGCACACGGGGTGCCGGAACTGTCCGCCCATCTGGCCGGCTCGCTGTCCCTACAGGAAGCCGGGCACCGGACAGAACTCGCCACCGGTCGATACACAAAACGGCAAGCGACATGGTTTCGTCACCACGCCCTTGCAGCTCAGACCCGCGTTTTTTCGATTAATGCTCGATTCACATCTATAGAGCAATTTTCGGAAAGAGAACGCGACAATTTGTTCACGTTTATTGAAAATGGAGGTTGACCAAGGGGCCCCAACAGGAATATCGAGCAAGCTGTATTTAGCAACGGGAGCCGAACAATGTCGGCGGATATGACTCAGTCGGGAGCAGAAATCCTACTTCGTGCCCTTAAGGATCAGGGCGTCGAGGTTATTTTCGGCTATCCCGGCGGCGCCGTACTGCCGATCTATGACGCGCTGTTCAAGCAGAACGCTATTCGGCACATCTTGGTTCGCCAGGAAGGTGGCGCGGTGCACGCGGCCGAAGGCTACGCCCGTTCCACCGGCCGCGTTGGCGTGGTGCTGGTGACCTCCGGGCCCGGTGCGACGAACGCGGTAACCGGCCTGGTCGATGCCCTCATGGACAGCATCCCGATCGTCTGCCTCACGGGTCAGGTGCCGACGCATCTGATCGGCAACGACGCCTTTCAGGAAGCCGACACGACGGGCATCACCCGGCCGGCAACGAAGCATAATTACCTGGTCAAGCGGCCCGAGGACCTCGCCCGTGTGGTGCATGAGGCGTTCTACGTCGCCCGCAGCGGCCGGCCCGGTCCGGTGGTGATCGATCTGCCCAAAGACATCGTCATCAATCCGGCCCCGTACGCGGAGCCCACCGTCCAGCATCCCAGCTATCGCCCCCGGACTGAACCCGATCTCGGCCAGATCGCCAAGGCGGTCAGTCTGATGAAGCAAGCGAAGCGTCCGGTAATCTATGCTGGCGGCGGCGTCATCAACTCCGGGCCGGAGGCAGCCGCCGCGTTGACCCGGCTGGCTCGGCTGACCGGTTTTCCGGTCACCAATACCCTGATGGGTTTGGGCTGCTATCCAGCCAGCGATCCGCAGTTTCTCGGCATGCTGGGCATGCACGGCACCTACGAGGCCAATCTATCGATGCATGGCTGCGACGTGATGCTGGCCGTCGGCGCGCGCTTCGACGACCGGGTGACCGGGCGGCTGAACGCCTTCAGCCAAGGCTCTCGGAAAATCCACATCGACATTGACGGATCGTCGATCAACAAGAACGTCCCGGTCGAGGTCCCGATCATGGCCGACGCCGGCAACGCCCTGTCGGCGCTGGTGTCGGCGTGGCAGGCCAGCGACGAACCGACCGACCCAGTAGCGCTGGCGTCGTGGTGGCGCCAGATCGACGAGTGGCGGACGAAGGACAGCCTGAAATTCAACCAGGACATGGCGCGCGGCGGCATCATCAAGCCGCAGTATGCCATCCAGCGATTGTTCGAGATCACCCAGGCGCGGCGCAAGGAGGTGTTCATCACCACCGAGGTTGGGCAGCACCAGATGTGGGCCGCCCAGCATTTCCACTTCGAAAAACCCAACCGCTGGATGACCTCGGGCGGGTTGGGGACGATGGGCTACGGCCTTCCGGCCGCCATGGGCGTGCAGATCGCCCATCCGGAGGCCTGTGTGGTCGACATCGCCGGCGAGGCGTCCATTCTGATGAACATCCAGGAAATGGGCACGCTGGCGCAGTATCGGCTGCCGGTGAAGGTATTCATTCTAAACAACCAGTATATGGGCATGGTGCGGCAGTGGCAGGAACTGCTGCACGGCAGTCGTTACTCGGAGACCTATTCTGCGGCGTTGCCCGATTTCGTCAAACTGGCCGACGCCTTCCATGCCACTGGCATGCGAGCGAAGTCGGTCGATGAGTTGGACGACGTCATCAACGCCATGCTGGACTGCCCAACCGCGGTGATCGCGGACATCGCCGTGGATCAGACGGAGAATTGTTTCCCGATGATTCCCAGCGGAGCGGCCCATAACGAGATGCTGCTCGGTCCGGAGCATGAGGCGTCCGGCGCCGGCATCACCGACGCGGGGATGGCGCTGGTCTGATCAGGTCCGGCTCTTGCGTCTACGGTCGCGGCGGGGCATGACCCGCGCGCGGGGGCAAGGTGTTCCCCTCGTATTTTGGTTTCGATGATGCCCAGCTCAACTGACACGACGCAACGGAGCGCGACCATTTCGGTCCTTGTGGACAACGAGTCCGGTGTGCTCGCGCGCGTCATCGGGCTGTTTTCCGGGCGTGGATACAACATCGACAGCTTGACGGTCGCTCCGGTCGATGCCGCCGGACTGCGCAGCCGCATCAATATCGTTACCTCGGGAACCTCCATGGTCATCGAGCAGATTAAGGCACAGCTTGACCGTCTGGTGCCGGTGCACCGCATCGCCGACCTGACCATGGACGGCCCTCATGTCGCCCGGGAAATGGCACTGGTGAAGGTGATCGGGACCGGCGAACAGCGGGTCGAAGCGATGCGCATTGCAGACACATTCCGGGCTCGAGTGGTGGATACGACACTCGGCAGCTTCGTGTTCGAGCTGACCGGTGCGGTCGACAAAATTGACGCCTTCATCGAACTGATGCGCGATCTTGGCCTGGCCGAGGTTTCCCGCACTGGCATCGCCGCGCTCGCCCGCGGCACCCGAACGATTTAAATCGACTTCGACAGGGAAAATATATCATGCGCGTTTACTACGATCGCGATGCCGACGTGAACCTGATCAAGGGGAAGAACGTCGCCATCATCGGCTATGGCAGCCAGGGCCACGCCCATGCGCTGAACCTGAAGGACAGCGGCGTCAAGCAGCTTGCGATCGGCCTCCGCTCCGGATCAGGCGGTGTCGCCAAGGCGGAAGGGGCGGGGCTGAAGGTCATGGACCCGGCCGATGCCGCGAAGTGGGCTGACGTCGTCATGGTGCTGACCCCGGATGAGGGCCAAGGCGATCTATATCGCGAAAAGCTAGGGCCGAACATGAAGTCAGGCGCCGCCCTGGCTTTCGCTCATGGTTTGAACGTTCACTTCAACCTGCTCGATCCGCGGCCCGACATTGATGTGTTCATGATCGCGCCAAAGGGTCCCGGTCACACCGTCCGCAGCGAATACCAGCGTGGCGGCGGGGTTCCATGCCTGGTGGCGGTGGCGCAGAATCCGTCCGGCAACGCGCTGGAAGTCGCGCTCTCCTACGCCTCGGCGATCGGCGGCGGCCGCGCGGGTGTCATCGAGACGACCTTCAAGGAAGAATGCGAGACCGATCTGTTCGGCGAGCAGGTGGTGCTGTGCGGCGGCCTCGTGGAGCTGATCAAGGGTGGCTACGAGACGCTGGTCGACGCCGGGTATGCACCCGAGATGGCCTATTTCGAGTGCCTGCACGAGGTGAAGCTGATTGTCGATCTGATCTACGAAGGCGGGATCGCCAACATGAACTACTCGATCAGCAACACCGCCGAGTATGGCGAATACGTCAGCGGACCGCGGATTATTAACGCTGAAACGAAGGCGGAGATGAAGCGCGTGCTGGCGGACATCCAATCCGGCCGTTTTGCGCGCGATTGGATGCTGGAGAACAAGGTCAACCAATCCAGCTTCAAGGCAACGCGTCGCCGTTTGTCTGAACACCCGATCGAGCAGGTGGGCGAGAAGCTGCGAGCCATGATGCCCTGGATCAGCAAAAATGCGCTGGTTGATAAGACGAAGAACTGATCCGGACGATACAGGGACGTCCGAGACGATCGAGAAGTCAGCGGCTGGTGGCGCAACCCGGCGTGCCGGGAAGCTGCCCCGGGTCGCCTTAGTGCGTGCTTATCAGCACGTTGCTCAGGCGCCGTCTCTCTTCTAACGCGCGTCCGGTCCCCAACGCCACGCATTGCAGCGGATTTTCCGCGATCGTGACGGCCAACCCGGTCGCATCGTGCAGGACTTGATCCAATCGGTGAAGCAACGCACCTCCCCCTGTCAGCACAATGCCTTTGTCCACGATATCCGCCGCCAATTCGGGCGGCGTGTTCTCCAGCGCGACCTTGACCGCCTCAATAATCGCGGAAACTGGTTCGGTCAGGCTTTCAGCGATTTCATGCTGGCTGACCAGGACCTCCCGCGGGACCCCGTTCATGAGATCGCGGCCGCGGACTTCCCGAAACGGCCCTTCCTCGCCGTCCTGATACGACGCGGCGGCACCGATCTCCAGCTTGATGCGTTCGGCCGAGGACTCGCCGATCAGCAGGTTATGGTGGCGGCGCATGTAGCTGATGATCGCCTCGTCCATCTTATCGCCGCCCACGCGCACGCTGCGCGAATAGACGATACCGCCGAGCGATATGATCGCGACCTCGGTCGTGCCGCCGCCGATATCGACGACCATGCTGCCCGAGGGTTCAGTGACCGGAAGCCCGGCGCCAATCGCGGCGGCCATCGGCTCCTCGATCAACCGCACGCGGCGGGCACCGGCGCTTTGGGCGCCCTCTTGAATTGCCCGGCGCTCGACGGCGGTAGAGCCGGAGGGCACACAGACGATGATCAGCGGCGAGGCGAACCTTCGGCGCCTATGCACCTTGCGGATGAAGTGCTTGATCATCTCCTCGGCGACCTCGAAGTCGGCAATGACGCCGTCACGCAGCGGGCGGCTGGCAGTGATGTAGCCGGGCGTCCGGCCGAGCATCACTTTGGCCTCTTCACCAACGGCAACCACCTTCTTTTTGCCGCGGACCTCGGCGATGGCAACGACACTCGGTTCCGCCAGGACTATCCCCCGGCCCCTCACATAAACGAGCGTGTTTGCGGTGCCGAGATCGATGGCCATGTCTGCTGACATGAAGCCGAGCAACCGGGTGAACATCCGAAGAACCTTCGAGTGTTGGCCCCGAGAAGCTCAGGGCGAGAGGGGTAGGCGGGATCGCTGGGCTTAGCGTCCACGTGCCTGCCCCACAAGGGTTTGTTGACAATCGTTTGAAGCCACGCCGCAAATTTGCCTGCTTCCCGCCAGGAATTCGGGCGTTTGTTCCTCTACATGAGATTATCACTCAAAGGGAGAAATTCCATGCGGATAGCGACTTTCGCCGTGCTTTTTGCGGCGTGCGCCGGCCTTGTCAGCTGTGGTGAGACTACCGGCACCCGCGCCGTAACCGGCGGCCTGTTGGGGGCGGGCGCCGGCGCTGGCGTGTCAGCCCTGACCGGCCACAAGGCTGGCACCGGTGCCCTGATCGGAGGCGGCGTCGGAGCCGTGGGTGGCGCCGTCACTCGCTAGGGAGCGCGCCGATCTTCGCTCGGGAGTCGTGTTCGCGAACTATCCGGGTCCGAAGCGTCATCACGGACCCGATCGTGATGGCACGAAATCTATCAGCAACGCGTTAAAACGGTGCCCTCGATAGAAAATATCTCTCGGGCCGGCGACGGCGCACCGTCGGCTCCGGGGGAGCCTCTTTGATGTCTGCCGCCGGTCGGCGTGGGGAGTGAGCAGGGACTACCGTAAATATTAATTTCGATTTCGAACTAACATCGACCGATGCCAGTTCAACGCTTTGGCAGGCCCTCGGAACCGTCATGTGTGTTTTGTAACTCCAAACCGACTTCATTCCGTGAGAGATCCATTAAGTAACGTTAAACTAAATCGACCGATCACTTGCCTCCTAGCGGGAGTGTAAAGGTGAACGTCGCACCTTCGCCCTCCTTTCCCTCAGCCCAAATATGGCCGCCGTGCCGGGTAATGATCTTCTTGATGATGGCCAGCCCGATGCCTGTTCCGGGAAACTCCGAACCGTGGAGCCTTTGAAACGCGCCGAACAACTTGCCCGCGTATTCCATGTTGAAGCCAGCGCCGTTATCGCGCACGTAATAGGCGGTCTCGCCATCTAGGGCGACCGCACCGACCTCGATCCGTGGATTGGCCTTGTGTGAAGTGTACTTCAACGCGTTGTCGAGTAAATTCATCCAAACCCTCTCCAACATCGCCTTGTCGCCGTAAGCATCCGGCAGATCACCAATAGCGACCACCTGAGCCTGGTCGGCGTCATTTCCTTCCGCGAGTTCAGCGACCGTGCGGCGAACCATCTCGACCGTATCGATCGGTTCAATCTTCAATGCTGCGCGACCCGCGTGCGAGAACGCGAGGATGTCCCCAATCATGAGGCTCATCCTCGCGGCGGCGGCGCATACCAACCCGAGAAGGCGCTGGCCTTCGCTGTCGAGGGTCTCAGCATGGTCTTCCAGCAGGATGCGCGAGAAGCCGTCGATACTGCGCAGCGGTGCCCGCAGATCATGAGAGACCGAAAAGCTGAAGCCCTCCAACTCCTCGTTCGCTGTGATTGCCTTGGCATTTGCCTGTTGGAGTTCTGCGTTAAGGGCGGTGAGGCGATCACTGCGTTCCCGGTAGCCTCGCAAAGACATTTCGAAAGGCGCCAAGGTCTCGGCGAAGAAGTCCGCAGCCCGTTGCATCCGATCCGCCTCGATCTGCGGCAAGTCAGCCTGCATCAGTAGACGGCGCAACGCGTCATGATGCACGACCGCGATATCAAGCACACCTTCGCCGCAACTCAGGGCGGAACGCCCAATTTCGTAGGCACGGCTAAGCTCGTCTTCCGTTGGTGCCACGAGGTAATCTGCAATCGCCCTCATGTATTGGTCCCGCAGCGTCGCAGCCACTTCAGTCATACCGGGCGTCCGAGGTAACGAACTGCCAGCACCAGAGCATCGTCCGAAGATTTACCCCATTTTGACAAGACCTCGTCGGCATAGTCCTTTAGGTCGCGGCCGATCGGCGAAAGGGTCATGAACCCGCTGCCAATCCCGTCCGATACCAAAACGAGTGTGTCGCCAGATCGAATTGACAGGGTTGCCTCGCGAAGGGTGGGCATTTCATACCCAACGACGCCGCCCCGAAGCAGAAGTGACTCCCGCTGCTGCACCTGAGTGGCTCCCTCCTTGAAGAGAAGGCCCTCGACATTGCCAACACCCAGCCAAGTCATCGATTCCGTTTCGTATGAGATGGATGCAAGGCTAAGCACGGCCCCGCGCGTGCCCCGTAACTCTACGTGGCAGCGGCGCATTAGTTGCGTAACCGTGTCATCGGCAAACTCATGAAGCGTCGAGGCAGCCCTTTTGGCGGCGGTTTCAGCTTCGATTCCGTGTCCCAAACCGTCAATCACTGCTACCAAGAAACCGCGTGACGTTGGCACCAGCACGTGCGCGTCGCCCGATCTCGTTTCAAGCGGAAAAGGGCGAGCCGCCACACCCCAGACGGCTCGGGACAAAAGGGCATCTACGCTATCAACCATGACTTGACGGCAACCACTTCCGCATGGTGACCGTCGTGCCGACCCCAACCTTGGAAAGGATCTCGAATTCGTCCATGAGCCGCTTCGCACCGGGCAGGCCGAGGCCGAGACTTTTCCCCGTTGAAAAGCCATCTTGCATCGCCTGCTCGACATCGGAAATGCCCGGACCGGAGTCTCGGCCTATCGCCGAGATCCCGCACCTTCCGCCGTTCTGGAGCGAAGTGAAGATCATTTCGCCCCGCCCGGCGTAGACGAAGATGTTTCGCGCGATCTCAGAAACCGCAGCCGCGATGAGTGTTAGGTCGGCGCGGACAAATCCGACTTGCGTAGCTAATTCCCTGACCTTCATGCGGGCGATGATGATGTCACCGTCTCGGATGATTGGGACGCAGATATCATCCGTCATGGATAGCCCCAGTCGCACCCCTCACTTTTCGAGCCGCGAGCATTGCCATGCCTTCCTCGAGATCGAGCGCGGTGGCGACGTCGTCCAGGGATAATCCCAACTGGATCATGGCAAACGCGACCTCCGGCTGAATACCGACCACTACTGTCTCGGCTCCGCGTAGCCTTGTCGCATGGGCGATGCTTTCCAGTGTGCGGGTGGCGAAGGAATCCATGACGTCGACAGCCGATACGTCGATCACCACCCCGAGGGAGCGGAAACGTCCGACCTTATCGGCAAGATCACTCTTCAACTGCGATAGGTCGCTGTCGCTGGCCTCCTGCATGGTGACGATCAATACGCTGCTCAGTTTCAAAATTGGGATCGGCATGGTACCGGCTCAACCGGGTTCCGATAGGCGTTGCATGCTTTCAATCGACACTACCTTGTAACCAAGCAGGCGTTCGGCTTCCTCCAGGCCGCCTTGAAGGTCGCCACTCGTGTTTATCCTGGCCAGATCGACGCCTATGGCAACCAGCGACTGGGCGACCTCCGCCGATAGGCCCGTCAGGATGACAAGGGCACCCATCAGCCGCGCGGCCGCGACGGTTTGAATTAGGTGATTTGCCACTTTGGAATCCACCGCCGCGACGCCCGTGACGTCCATGACAACGACTTTGGCGCGATTGTCTCGTATGGCGACCAAAAGACTATCGGTTAGCTGCCTCGCTCGCAGCGTGTCGATCATACCAATAATCGGGAGGACGAGCAGCCGGTCGCGTAGTTGAAGAACTGGAGTTGAAAGCTCCCGCAAGGCATCCTGCTGTGCGCTGATGACACGTTCACGCTCATCGACTAGAACATCGACCATGATTCCGATGTCTAGGAAGGCAACTTTCTTTAGTGACACGAACGCCTCGAAAGCCTCCAACGGCGGAAGCTTCGAATTCTGCATGATCTCGGTGCCAACAACCCGCATCAGTTGGTGAAATGCACCCAAAAATATGCACACATCGAGACCCACCCCACTGTAAATGTGGGCCAGTTTCGCACGCTGCTCAATATAATCAGGACCATAGTTGCCCTGTGTCATTGCGGTGATGTGTTCGTGCTTCAGACGCTTCGCCTCCTCAAGCGTTGAGCGCCGACTGAACAGACCTGCGGCTTCCGGTATCGCTTCCAGGGAATCAAAAAACGAAGCCACGAATTTGGCTGCGTTGCCCGATATCAGGTCGCGGACAGAGGCTATCTTTGGACCGTCAGATGGGCCCAGACCGACGAATTCGCGACGTCGATCAATGCTGTGGTTGTTAAAGCGCAGTCGGCTCCCGTCCAAGCGATCAACCTGATTATGCATCTAATTTTTCCA
This sequence comes from uncultured Alphaproteobacteria bacterium, assembly GCA_963772355.1. Taxonomy (GTDB): domain Bacteria; phylum Pseudomonadota; class Alphaproteobacteria; order Acetobacterales; family Acetobacteraceae; genus Rhodopila. The sequence goes on from CAVYXX010000143.1 coordinate 63,936, forward strand.
TGTGAGATTAGTACCTCTGGCGATTCCGGCGAGCGGCGAGAACCATTGTAGTAGCAACCAGTTTTGCATCGGAACGCGGAGTAGGGACGCAGCCGGTTGATCGGCCTGCAACTCCTCAGGCAACCCACCGTTGGCCGGACGCCGCAACATGTGGTTGGCCGCCAGCGGGTCAAGCGTTTAGGCCACATGGTCAACGACGGGTCGTATCCTCGACATTGCGAGTCCGATGCCGTAACAAAATGAAATCAGGTTTGTCGATTTCCCGGCAAATGGCTCATGTTGGCGTGACACAGTACCAGATGGTTTATATCGATGATGTATTAATAAACTATTAACGGACACCTTTAAACGGACGGCGTCAGCCCGGCCGTCCCGGTCGCCATTCTCGAACATTTCGATGACGCTCTTAAACGGGATCATCTTCCGATCCTGTGAGACGGCCGCTCCGCGGCTCGGGTTCCGCCCAGTTCTGATTCGACGCCGGGTCGGTATCGATCAGCCCATCATCAACCTCCTTGTGGCGTCGGCCGCGACCATAAAAACGGCGGGATGGGTCCCGCGCGCCGCCAGAGCCCGTGAAACCCACCGACCGACCAGCAGGTACTCCCCGTCAGTCCGTTTGCTGGTACTGGCCGGACGACCTCACCCCCAATATGCGATGGGACGGCACCAACGTTCCCACGGCCCTGACAATCCACAACATCGCGTATCAGGGAAACTTCGACGCCAGACAGCGCAACTGGCATTCCGGACGCGGCACTCGCCACCAACGGCATCGAGTGATATGCGGCGAGCCGCGATGGCGCGCTGCTTTGGCTGTCCGACGCCGGGCGGAATACGAGGCATTGTATCGCCGGCTGATCGGCCCATCAGTCCTCTAGACAAAGGTTTCGCGCACGTGCCACGCTGTATCCACGTTCATCGGTGAAGAGGAAGACAACGTGCGGGCCTGCTGGGATTTGGCGGCGCTTGTAAGCCAATCCGGCCAGGTGGGCAGCGCCGCATGAGCAGTGATAGCCCGCTGGATGAAATGGCGGATGGCACGGGACACGCCAAGCCGCATTGGCGCTCCCTGTTGTCCACCATGTTCGCGCTCGGCCATGAGACGCTGGCGCAGCGGGCGCGCTTGCTTGATCAGGCGTTCGCGGACGAAGGCATAACCGCGATCCTGCCGGGGGAACGCGCGGTAAACTGGCGTTGCGACCCTATTCCCCTGCTGATATCGGCCGCCGAGTTTTCATCGATCGAAGCTGGCCTCGGTCAGCGCGCCCAACTCATGGAACTGATTCTGGCGGATCTCTATGGTCCCCGAAGGCTGATGGCCGAAGGACTGATTCCACCCGACCTCGTCTATGGCAACCCTGCCTACCTCCGCCCGTGCCGCACCGTGGACGCCCGTCGGCGGGACCGTCATTTGATGTTCTACGCCGCCGACATGCTGCGCGGACCCGACGGCGCGTGGCGGGTGTTGGCAGATCGGACGGGGCAGACCCAAGGGCTGGCTTACGCGCTGGAAAACCGTCGGATCATGGCCCGCGTCGTGCCGGAGCTTTTCCAGTCCCAACGGATCCGCCAGCTTCGGCAACATCTGGAGGTCGCCAGCGATGCGCTCCAGGCATTATCCCCGGACGACGGTGCCGGCGTTGCTTTACTGAGCAGTGGGCATTCTGACCCATTGTGGTTCGAGCACGTGCTGTTGTCGCGGCAAATGTCGATTGGCCTCATCGAAGGCGGCGACCTGACGCTGCGCAACGGCCAGGTGTTCCTCAAGACTCTGCGTGGCCTGCAACGCATTGGCGTACTGATGCGTCGCAAGGAAGGCCATCGCGTGGATTCATTGGAATTGTCTGCCGGCGGCGGCGTTCCGGGCTTGCTCGATGCCATGCGAAGCGGCTCTGTCCGGATGGTCAACGATCCCGGCTCCGCCTTGGCCGAAGCCCCTGCCCTCGCCGCGTTTCTCCCCGCGCTTGCCCGCCGGTTGCTCGGCGAGGACCTGCAACTCGCCAGCCAAGCGACAATCTGGCTGGGTGAAGGCGCGATGGTGCGTACCGTCCTGCGCGACCTCGAAGGCTGGCTGATCCGCAAGGCAACAGACGGCACGACCCCCCCGGTCGTGCCGATGATGCTGTCGTCCGAAGACCGCGAGGAGCTTGCCGCCCGCATCGCCGCGAGTCCGAGCGAGTATGCGGCTTCGGTGGCCCCGACGCCGTCCGTCGCTCCCTGTGCCGGAGAGGGTGGTCTGGAGGCCAAGCCGATCGCATTGCGGATGTTCATGACGTTCGATGGATCACGATGGCGCGCCCTGCCCGGCGGCCTCGCGCGCGCTTTGTCCGAGGAGGACGCCTTGGCCGGCCGCTTGCCGCGCAACGCATTGTCCAAGGACGTCTGGGTCATGGAGGAGGAGACGATGTACCGTTCAAGGCTCGCTAGCCCTGCTGACCCCGACGTTGGCGATCCGCCGAACTGCCGGCGACCTGCCGTCACGCGTAGCCGACAACTTCTATTGGCTGGGGCGGTATCTGGAACGTCTGGAAGAAGCCGCCCGGCTGCAGCGCGCTATCATCGCCCGCATCCTTCGCCCTTCGCCTACCGCCAAGGAAGTGGCCGAGATGCAGACCCTGGTCGACAGTCTCACCAAGCTGAAAATGATGGATGCCGAGCATGCTGGTGTGCTCGGGGCCGGGATGCTCGGCGGCGCGGTGATGCGTGCCTTTCGCCATGACGGCGGGATGCGCCGGGTGCTGTCCCATGTCTCGCGGCAGGTCGAGCAGTTGCGGGATCGTCTGACCGACGAAATGCACACGGTGCTGACGCGCTCACTGCGTATCCTGGGCGAGAACATGAAACGCCTGCCGATGGCGGCAAACGCTCGCTCGCTGGAAAGCGCGGCGAACTTGACCACCGAGATCCTGGAATTTGCCGCGACGGTCGCCGGTCTGTCGGCAGAGAACATGGTTCGAGGCGGTGGCCGCCTGTTCCTGGATTTTGGACGGCGGATGGAGCGGGCGCAGGCGATCACGGCGGAACTGGCGCAAGTGCTGGACCAGCCGGAAGCAGTCAACCAGCCCGGCCGGGTGGAGGCTGGGCTGCGCCTGGCGCTGGAGCTGCGGGATTCGGTGATCACTTACCGCACTCGCTATCTCGCGGTGCTGCAACCGGCCCCTGCGCTGGACCTCATCCTGGCAGACGAGGGCAATCCGCGCGGGCTGGCATTCCAGCTCGTCGCGGCGCGCGAATTGCTGCGTGAGATCGTCGAGGAAGGCGACTCACTGCTGATGACGGTCGAGCCATTGCTCCAGGAGACGCGCGACATCGTCCAGGACGTACTGCGCTCTCCTGACCAAACTTCGATCACCGCGCGGTTGCCTACGCGCCTTCGGACGCTTGAGAAGGCAATTAGCGCAGTCGCCAACCGAGTGTCACGCCGATATTTCACGCTACTGCCGATTGCACGAAGTTTGGGGGTGGAGAGCGAGTTGTTGCGCGGAGCGGCCTGAAGACAACGTTGGATCGCATCGGGGCGCACAGGCTACGTAAAAAAGCGACGCTACTCGGTGGCTGGAAAAGTTGATGAACTCAAGTTGTCTCCACTCAACCGAGCTCTGCCAATGTGATCGTTCCCATACGGCGAAGGTTGATGTGTCTGGGTTCACATTAAAGTGATAGTAAAACCTAGCCCTCTCGGTCGCGTCTACTAGCATTTCGGCGGATAAGCCAATCATCCATTGCAGCAATTTTAGCCAGGGTCGGCTTATGGATTGGCGCATTGCATTGGTTGCAGCAAAAAAAGTTAACTGACGATTGATTTATCCAATCACTTAACCAGATTGTGGACCAGACTACGGGAGGATGTTTAGACACACGCATCCTCTGCATCGATCAACCTATGCTCAGGAGCCTCTTATGAAGTTTTCAACTGGTCTTGTGGTTGCGTTGGCCGCTGGGCTGATCGCCGTCACGCCGGCGCTGGCGCAATCGAATAATGATACCGCGAAGCCGACGGCTTCAGGCAATAAGCAGCCTACCCAAGGGGCTCCGGCTGGGTTCCAGCCGCAGCAGTACGGGGCCTCTGCGAGCAAGCAGAAAACCCAAGGTGCGCCCGCGGGCTTCACGCCGCAGAAGTACGGGAACTCGCAGGCTACGAAGAACCAGTAACCGTTCCGGTTCGTCGGTCGCAAAGGGGCCTGCGCTAAGGTAACCCTTGCGGGCAAGTCGAAGGTTTGATGAGCGCTGGCGGGTGGGTGCATTTTGCAGCCGCCCGCCAGCGTTGTTTTTTGCAGTGCCTCGGGCTGGCGCCCCTGCTCAAGCAAGGCGCAATGTCAGGAAAAGGTCAGCCGCGGCCGGGTCGCCCAATCCCACAAACTCACTCCCCGGTATCCTCTAGCAATGCTGTCCGGAGCCGCGCTTGGCCACGCGCCACGTGATCGCCGGATAAGCGGTGGGCGGTCTCGCTATCATGAGCCAGGACTGCCTCGATGATTGCGTTATGCTCGGCCACCACATCACGCACTCCGCTAGCTTGAAATCCCCCCAGGCCGATAATCACCAGCCGATCAAATTCCTCGATGAGGGAATGCTCGACGGAGGCAAGTCGCGCGTTTCCAGCCAGATCGGCCAATGCCCCATGGAAGGCGCGGTCGTATTCGAGAAACGCCGCTTCCTTAACACTACCTTCAATCGCATTGCGGAACCGGTCGAGCGAACGCACGGCGGCATCGTCAGCCCGAGCCGCCCCGGCAGCGCAGGCTGGGGCGATGATGAGACGTAGGCCAAAAAGGTCTTCGACATCGTCGCTCGAGATCGGGTTCACCCGGTAACCTTGCCGCGGCAGAACCGTCACAAGCCTTTCCTGCTCAAGACGAAGCAACGAGTCCCTAATGGGTGACCGGCTGACACGGTACTTTTCAGCGAGAACCTGCTCTCGCAATTCTTGGCCCGGCTGAAACTCGCACGTTATACCAAGTCGCCTAAACATTGACACACGCCCAGCTGCGCTGGCCGAGTGAGCGAATGCGGTCTGGATCGTCGATCAGGAAATGCCAGGCCTGTTTGCAGGCCTCGACGATGTGCTCGTAGCTGTCCCAGACCCTGGAGCAGAGTTTGTTTTGCCGCAGGTAGTCCCAGACGTTCTCCATCGGGTTCAACTCCGGCGAATAGGCGGGCAGGGTCAGCATGGCGATGTTGTCAGGCACCACCAGTTGCCGACCGCGCTGATGCCAACCAGCGCCATCGCAAACCAGCAGAGCCTGAGCGCCGGCGGTAACCTGCGTGCTGACTTCCCCCAGATGCAGGTTCATTGCCTCGGTATTGGCGTGAGGCGTGATCATGGCGGCGCCGACCCCGCGATCTGGACAGATGGCGCCAAACAGATAGGCAGAATCATGCCGATTATCGCGCACCATCAACGGCCGCGCGCCGACCGGGGCCCAGATGTAGGCGTGAGTTCCTTGTTGACCGACCCTGGCCTCGTCCTGGAACCAGATCTCCAGCGGTACCGGCGTAGCCGCCGTGGTGCTGAGCAGCGCCGCCTTGGCCAGGCTGGCAAAGTTCCTCTTAAACGTCACCTCGGCTTCAGGATCCTTCTTGGGATGCACGGGCCGCGGTTGCAGGCGGGTTAGGCGGAACTGATTAAGCCACTTGCTGATGGTGTGCACATGCACCGTTACGGAAAACCGCTGCGCCACGACGCTCCGCAGATCCACGCAGCGCCAGCGAACGACTTTGTCGGTTGCTGGATCGGGTCCTTTGACGACCAGTTCGCGCAACTCGGCCCTCTGCTGCTCGGTCAACGCGGGCACCCGTCCGGGCGGGCAGCGGGATTTGAGGCCTTCGACGCCGGATGCGTTGTAGCGATGCACCCAGTCGCACAGGGTTTGGCGGTCCATGCCGGCCAGTGCCGCCGCCTCGCCGCGCGGACGGCCGTCGATCACCAGCGCCAGAGCCAGCAGTCGACGAACCTGCGCACTGTCTGGACATTTGCTCGACAGCGCCCGCAGTTCCCCACTGGTATGGTCCCTTCGTGTGAGACCCAGCGCAGCGCCCATCCAATATCTCCGTCATCCGATTCGCATACCCGGACAGCGAATCGAAATAACCGGGCCTTGAAAACCCCAGAGAGTCGAGGTCATCGCGACTTGGTACAAGGTGGTGTCTGCGGTTGCGATCCTGACGAGGCCGATTGCAGGGGACAGATCGCATGGGAAGGCCGGGCAGGATTGCCCGCCCGGCTCGATCCTCGCGCTATTCTTTGCCCACCAGCACGTTCAGATCCACAGCCTTGGCCATGGCTTGATACCCGGCGTCGTTCGGGTGCAGATGATCACCGCAATCATAAGCGGGGTTAATATGCTTTGGGTTCTTCGGATCCTCGACCACTTTGTCAAAATCGATTAGCCCATCTGCCATCTTGTTGCTTCGAATCCAAGCGTTCACTTCCTCACGGAGCTTCTCCTTTTCTGGCGTGTAGTAGCCAGAGAGTGGCGTGCCTTTGAAGGTGTCGATGAATGGCGTCAGCGTGACCGCAACAAAGCGGATGCCATGGGCGTGTGCGCGGTCGGTGATCTGCTTATAGCCGGCCACCACATCCTCCGCGGTCGGCTCCGGGTCGGCCGGCGTGACCGCGCCCGCGCCGGGCCAGCCAATGTCGTTGATGCCCATCATCATGACGACGGTGGATACCCGGGGGTGACTCAACACCGATATGTCGAACCGGCTGAGCGCGTTGGTGCCCATACCGTTGGTCAGCACGCGGTCACCGGAATAAGACTCGTTGACGACGGCTATGTCCGGGTAGTTCTCGGCTTGCAGCCGTTCTGCGATGTGATCCGGCCAGCGATTGTTGGTATCGACCGTAGAACAGTTGCCGTCGGTGATGGAGTCACCGAAGAACACGATGGCCCGAGAATCTGGCTTCGCGGTCGTCAGGATGCGGCTTAGCAGTAGGCGGGACTTGACGGTGCCGTCAGCCTTGAAGTCAGGGGCCATCGTCATGTCGCCCGGGCCCGAGATATAGCCGGTCTGCACACCGTCCCAGTGTACCGAACCGATGCCTGTCCGCTTGGGGAGATAGAAGCTCACCGCCACGCTGGACAGCGGCTTCACTGCCAGGTCCACGGGGTCGCTGACCAACGGGGCGCCCGGCGGGATCACCGCCTCGCTTCGCCCGCTAAAGGTCAGCGCTTTGATACTCGCGGGATCTATCGCATTGCCGCCGGCGGAGAGCGCCACACTGGCTGATCCGATGGTCAGCGGCCGTGCGCCGAATTCGTTGGAGATTACCACGCGAAGCTTGTCGCCACCTACGCTGATGCGGGCGATTTGCCGCACGGTCTGGTTCCCCAGGACCTCGGGCACGCCGAACGGCGCGGGCAGTTCCTCCGCCCAGCGAGGTGCGGGGGTGGCAGCCCAGGTGGTGATCCACGACTGAGTGCCGGCGGCGCGCGCGGCGGTGGTTTGCGTAACACCGGCGAGCGCTAACGTCGCTACCAGTAGCGCTGTTCGCGCCAGCGGCCTGCTCGGTCTCGACGTGGGGCGCGGCGGCGGTCGATCCTCGCTGAAGCCGATTGCGTTATTACTCATGACGAAGTCTCCCATTTTGATTGTTGAGCAATTTTCTCGTTATCTGCTTAAGACGGTTGAACGACAGCTTCCCCCTTGCCGGGGCAGCGTGAAACGCCTGAACAGCGAGCTCCGCGTCGTGTGGCCGAGCCGAAGATCGATCGATAGGCAGCGAAAAGATCTGCACCCCGGCTTGAGCGGAACCCACTTGTGACCATGCGATACGTGGCCGTGGGTCGCAACTCCCTGTGGGGGCGCCTCGGGATGCCCAGGAAGGGTGAACAAACTGTTCGACTTTACCGTAGCGATTTCGCGGCCGCTTGCGGATTGGTGGCGTAGCTTACCCAAGTGCTTGATCGTGCAGCCGGTGTTGATCTGCGTGAATGGTCGGTAGGGCAACTCGACCAGCTCCAAATGGTCTACAATCAAATATGCGACCGCGTGTCTCAGAGCAGCGATTCGGTTGATGCGGGCGAACTTGTCGAGCAAATTTATGAGGAATTATTTGTGGTTACGAGCGTGAGGGATCTGATGCAGATCAATGTCGGCACGGGTGCTCGCCCGCTATCTGCCGCCGGACCTTCGAAACATGCGCCACGTGCCGGTACCATCAGCAATAAAATGTCTAGCGCTGATCGCCTGACATGACTGCGCCATTCACCGGCAAGCGCATTGTCGTCACCGGCGGGGCGGGTGGCATCGGCATCGAAACAGTGCGCTCGTTCATGGCCCAGGGCGGCCACGTGATAATGGCCGACATCGACGAGGCCGCGCTGGAGCGCGCGCAGTCGATTCTCGGACGGGTTCGACTGGGCACAATCGCCTCATCGCTGGACACGCCGGCGGAATGTGCCCGGGTGATCGAGGCCGCGGGGGCGCCGGTCTATGCGCTCGTGCATCTCGCGGGGCTGTTCGAGCGGGATGACCTCGATCCTGACGACCACGGGGTGTGGAATCGGGCGATTGCTGCGAACCTGACGAATGCCTACGACATGGCGGTAGCGTTTTCGAAGCGGTTCGACCGGCGGGAGCCGGCGCGGATCGTGCTGACCAGTTCGATTGCCTACCGGCGCGGCAGCGCGGATCGAGTGCCGTACGCCGCGGCGAAGGGCGGCGTGGTCGGGCTGGCGCGCGCGCTGTCGCGGAAGCTGGCGCCCGATGTGCTGGTCAACGCGATTGCACCGGGGGTGATCGAAACAAAGATGTCAGCGCCGATCATCGCTGAACGAGGCGACGACTACCGCGATCAGATTCCATTGAAGCGGTTCGGACAGCCGTCGGAGGTCGCGGCGGTGATCCGGTTTCTATGCTCGCCTGATGCTTCCTATATTACCGGGCAGACGATCACCATTGATGGCGGCATGACCAACGCCTGAGCGTGCTGGTTTCGTCAGATCTCAAGCCGGTAGAAGCGCGATGCCGTGCCGCTGAACAGGGCGGTCTTTTCGGTTGCTGATGCGTTTTTCGCCAGGATCTTGCAGGCGTTCCAAAACGCGGCGTAGCCGTAGGAGCCTTTGTCCACCGGGAAGTTGCTCTCGAACATGCAACGAGAGGCGCCGAACGCTTCGATGCAGGTTTCTACGTATGGCTTCCAGGCGGTGGCAAGTTCTTCGGAGGATGGCGGTTCCGCTTTGGTATGAAAATCCCAGCCGTTGATTTTCATCGCCATGCCGCCGAGCTTTAGCACCACGTTCGGGCAGGCGGCGAGCGCGCGGATCGACTTCGACCAGTCGGCCGTGACTTCTGCTCGCTTGCCTTCGTAGGTGCCGATGGCGAGCGGCCCCCCGATATGATTCAGGCAGATTTGCGTGCCGGGAAATGCCTGCGCCAGGGCGGTCAAATCGGCGATCTGCGGATGATACAGCCACGCATCGAAAGACAGGTTCAGCGGCGCGAGGCAGGCAAAGCCTTTGCGGAATGTTTCGTCGTACATCAGGCGGGGCGGCGGCGAATAGGCGGGGTTCATCAGGCTCGGGTCGGGATCGTAGGCGGTGATGTGGCGGATGCCACGGAACCGGTCACCGCCGGCGCGGATATGAGCCTCCAGAACGTCGCGGGACTTCTCGCCGTTGCGCAGATCGACGTGGCCGACGATGCCGGCACAGATTTTCGTCGGACCGTAGCCGCCGGAGGCGCTCATGGCCGCGACGCCGTTGACGAATTCGGTTTCGCCGACCGGACGGAAAGCCTCCGGACCTTCGGCTCGGTGCATGGAGCGGCATTGCAGAAAAACGGTGGCGACGATGTTGTGGCCGCTGTTGATGTCGGCCAGCAGGTCGTCGAGCATGTACACCCAGTGCGGGCGATCCCAGAGATGGTGGTGCGGATCGACGATTGGCAGGTTGGGCTCCAGGATCGGTTCTTTGCGGCGCGCGAGCCAGTCGTCGCGGACGGGAATGTAGGGGCTCGGCGCGGTGGTGGTGCTCATGCAGACGTGTCCTTTTTTGACCGCGTATTCTTTCCCGCCGAGCGGCGGATGCCAAGAGGGTCGCGAGGATTGGGTTCACGAGCTTGGCGAAAGGGACGGCGCTTGTCGCGAAAGTATTATAAAGTAACGAGTTAGGCCCGGTCGAAGAGAAGACGGCGACCTATCCTCTGAAGTTCACCAATTTGCCTGACGGTTCGCCGAGGATTTCGTCGTCGCGCATCACGATTTGTCCCCGCACGATGGTGGCGATCGGCCAGCCGGTCACCTGCATGCCTGCAAAGGGGGTCCAGCCGCAGGGAGCGGCAATCCAAGATTCCTCGATGCGCCGGTGGCGGTTAAGGTCTACTACCGTGAAGTCCGCGTCGTAGCCGGCCGCGAGGCGTCCCTTGCCGACGACGCCATAGACCCGGGCGGGGCCGGAGCACATCAGATCGACCATTCGGGCGAGTGAAAGACGGCGAGCATTCACGTGGTCCAGCATGATTGGCACGAGTGTCTGCACGCCGGTCAGGCCGGCGGGGCAATCGGGCCAGGGGAGCAGCTTCTTGTCGCGGGGATGCGGGGCGTGGTCGGAGCCGACGGTATCGACTGTGCCGTCGTTGATGGCCTTCCAGGCGGCCGCCCTGTGCGCCTCGCCGCGGATCGGCGGGTTCATGACACCGAAGCCTTCCAGACGCTCGTAGCAGTCGGGGGCGACCTGGGTCAGGTGGTTCAGCAGCACCTCGCAGGTGGCGATGTTACGAAATTCCTTCAGGTAATCGAACTCCTGGGCGGTCGAGACGTGCAGGATGTGCGCTGGGCGTCCGGTCGTGCGAGCCAGCGCCATCAGGCGGCGGGTGCCGAGGAAGGCGCATTCCTCATCGCGCCAGACCATGTGGTTGGAATAGGGATCGCCGGACTTGAACAGCGGCTTGCGGGCCTGGAGGCGATATTCGTCCTCACTGTGAAAAGCGATGCGGCGGCGGCCGGAGCGCATGGCTTTTTCCAGATGGTCGTCGTCCTCGATCATGAGGTCGCCGGTGGAACTGCCGGCGAAGATTTTTACCGCGCAGACGCCGCGGCCGAGTTCCAGGTCGGCTAGGTTCGGAATGTTGGTTTTGGTGCCGCCGATGTAGAGGCCCATGTCGCACCAGGCGACGCTTTCGACGTAATCCTGCTTCCAGGCCAGACGCTCGGGGTCGGTGATCGAGGGCGCGGTGTTGGGCATGTCGAACACCGCCGTCAGGCCGCCGAGCACAGCGCCTTTCGTGCCGGTGGGGATGGTCTCGACTGCTTTGTCGCCGGGATCGCGCAGGTGAACATGAGGGTCGATCAGGCCGGGCAGGACGTGCAGGCCGGTGGCATCGAAGATCCTGTCGGCGGTGGCATGGGTAGAGACTCCGAGGGCGACTATCCGGCCGTGTTGGACGCCGACATCGGTTTCCTCCGAACCCCACGGCAGGACACAGGTGCCGTTGCGGATCAGCAGGTCGTAATGGCTGGGCATGGTGGTCCTTTCCGTTCACCGATCGGTATAGCAGGTGCGCGGACGGTCACAACGGACGGGCGGCCACTGCGATGTCGGTTTTGATGAAGTCTCCGCCTTTGAAAAGCAGGCTTGCGTGGTTGGTTCTTGCGCAGGCGTATGCGTAACAATCGCCCATGTTCAGTTTCGCGGGGTGTCGCCCTTTGCCGAAGCGGGCGTGGGCGTCGATCGCCATGGCGAATTCGATTTCGCCGATAGAAACGAGGCGAAAACCGAGTTCTCTCACAAACAACTGCAGGCGATCCCGCGCCTGTTCGGCGGAAAATTCGTAGGCGTGGCAGAGGCCCGCGACAGTTTCCCAAGCCGAAATCGCGGAGTAGAGGCGGTCCCGGTCTTGTTCGAGGCAGGCAGCGAGAGTGAGAGCGTCGCTCTCCTGGGTCAGAATCGATATTAACGCCGATGCATCTACGAAGAGCGTCAAAGCCCACCTGACAAATCGTCGAAGAACGCCTTGTTCGCGCGTTTTCCCGTAAGGGCAGGCAAGGGGTTCTCAGACCACAATCTCCGGAGTCGGCCTTCGACCGGGATTTGTTCGGCGGCCTTGTTCAGTGCCGCCTCGACAGCCATCCTCACGGCGTCCTGCTTCGAGAGGCCGTGTAATTGGGCCAACTGAGCAACCAGTGCAGCGGTCTTATCGTCCTTGATGTAGAGGGGCACGTTGGTGTGTCCTGGATATCCTGTGAGGATATTCTGTCCGGAGGGACGTTTCAAGGCCATGTTTGCCCGAGACTAACCGCGGAAGCGGCGTCCCGCCAATCGCGTGTGCCTCCTGCGCGATGGACCGCTAGCCCGGGAAGGTCAGCCCTCGATACAGATCGGGTAGGGGTATCGTGATGTCGGGTCCGGGTAGCAGAAGCTCGCCGCTGGTGTGAGCGCTGGCGATCCATACGCCGCCCGGCTCCCGATGGAACAAAGTGGCCGCGACCGCTGTCTGCTCCAACAGCACATAGCAGCGCAACGACGGGAGTGTAGCGTATTCAAGCAGCTTTTCGACGCGATCCGTGGTGGCGGTGTCGTCGGAGAGAACCTCGAAGATCGCTACGGCGTCGGTTAAAGTCCTTGTGGTCTGATCAGGCGGCGTGGCGCAGAGCACCACGTCGGGGTAGCGTACGACGGCTCCCATGCGAAGGCGCATTTCATGCAACGCCGCCATTGGACGCTCAGACAGCGAGCCCATCAGCGAAAGGCAGAGATTGAATACTATGCGTTGGTGCGCGACGCTGCCGCCGGTCATCGGGATGACATCCCGCCCGTCGAATTCATGCTTCCCCTCCTGCTTGTCTTCCCAGACGAGAAAGCGATCCGTCGTCCATGTTTCGGCCGGCACGGTGTCCATATTGCGATTTATAACCCATCTCGCCGAGATCCGCACGTCCGCCCGGCGTCTGGCCGCGCGTCCAGTTCGGCGGCACGACGTTGGTTACCTACGTATCCGGCCTGCCTGCGTGCTCTTCTGATGCTATGTTCCCCGCATCCAGCGCGGCCTGCAGCATCCACGCGGCAGCGGCACGATCGATGACGTCGGCGCGTTTGGCGCGGGTCAGGTCGGCCTCGTTGATCAGGAACCGGTTTACCGCGGCGCTGGACAGGCGTTCGTCCCATAGCGCGGCCGGCAATCCGGTCACCGATGACAGCGCGTGCGTCCAATCCCTGACTGCCTGAGCGGCCGGTCCGGCGGTGCCGTCCATCGACAGCGGCAGGCCAACGATCAATCCGTATGCGCCTTCCTTCAGGGCGATCGTGGCGATCTCGGTCGCATTGGCGGTCAGCTTCCCCCGCTTCAGCCTGCCGTACGGCGAGGCCAAGGTTCGCCGCACATCCGACAATGCCAGGCCGATCGTTTTAGATCCGGGGTCGATGCCGATTACGCGCTGGTCGCCGCTCAGCGAGGCCAGCAAATCCCTCAGGTTGAACAGAGCCATGTGCGCCGTTATGGTCCGGCCCCTTCGCCAAGCCAAGGAATTCCACCCCTATGTCGCTCGATCACGCGACCGTCCGCCGTATCGCCTCGCTCGCGCGTATCCGCGTGGAGGAGCACGAGGTGGAAAATCTGTGCCATGAGTTGAATGGCATCCTAGGCTGGATCGAGCAACTGAATGAGGTCGACGTCACCGGCGTCGCGCCGCTGACCGGAGCCACGAATATGGCGATGGCGATGCGCGCCGACGTCGTTACGGATGGCGGATATCCGGACAAGGTATTGTCCAATGCGCCCGAGCGGATCGGCGATTTTTTCGCGGTGCCGAAGGTTGTGGAGTGATGCTGACGGACCTGACGATTGCCGAGGCTCGCGACGCGCTGCGGGCGAAGGAATTCTCGGCTGTTGACCTGACCATGGCGCATTTGCATGCCATCGAGGCATTGAACCCTCGGCTGAACGCGTTCATCACCGTCAGCCACGCGCAGGCGGTGGATCAAGCCCGAGCGGCGGATGCAGCGCTGGCGGCGGGGGATGAGCGGGCGCTGACTGGGATTCCGCTGGCAATCAAGGACCTGTTCTGCACCGCCGGGTCGAGGACCACAGCGGGCAGTAAGATTCTCGGGCCATTCGTGCCGCCATACGAGAGCACGGTGACGGAGCATCTGCTGCGCGACGGGGCGGTGTTCCTGGGCAAGGCGAATATGGACGAGTTCGCCATGGGGTCGTCGAACATGACCTCGGTGTACGGGCCGGTGGAAAATCCTTGGAAGCGCAAGCAGGATGCGGCCGCCGTGCTGGTGCCGGGCGGATCGTCAGGCGGGTCTGCCTCGGCGGTCGCGGCGAGGCTGGCGATGGGGGCGACGGGAACGGACACCGGCGGCTCGATCCGGCAACCGGCCTCGTTCTGCGGCCTGGTGGGGGTGAAGCCGACATATGGGCGGTGTTCGCGATGGGGGGTGGTGGCATTCGCTTCCTCGCTGGATCACCCTGGGCCGTTGACGCGGACCGTGCGGGATGGAGCGATCCTGTTGGGATCGATGGCCGGTCACGATCCAGGACTCACAAGCGCGGCTGTCCCGGTTCCGGACTTCGAGGCCGCCTGCGGGCGAGGCGTGAAGGGCCTGCGGATCGGGACGCCTCGCGAGTATCGCTCCGACGGCATGCCGGCGGAAATCGATGCGCTGTGGCAGCAGGGGGTGAGCTGGCTGCGGGCGGCGGGGGCGGAGATCGTCGACGTGTCGCTGCCACACACGAACTATGGGCTGGCGACCTATTACATCGTCGCGCCGGCGGAAGCGTCGTCGAACCTGGCGCGGTATGACGGCGTGCGGTTTGGTGCGCGCGAGAACGGCGCGGACCTGCGGGATTTGTATGAACGCACGCGCGCGGCGGGATTTGGGCCAGAGGTCCGTCGCCGCGTTCTGATCGGCACCTATGTGCTGTCAGCCGGCTATTACGACGCGGACCATCTCCGCGCGCAGAAAATCCGAGCACTTATTCTGCGAAGGATTTTACCGATGCCTTTGCGCGGGTCGACGCGCTGCTGACGCCGACCACGCCGTCGGCGGCGTTTGCGCAGGGGGAGAAGATGGATGATCCAATCCAGATGTACTTGAACGACCTGTTCACCGTGCCGGCAGACTTAGCTGGGGTGCCCGCAAGCTCGGTGCCGGTTGGATTGGACGTGAACGGGTTGCCCCTGGGGCTGCAAGTGATCGCCAAGCCGTTCGATGAGGAGACGGTGTTCGCGGTGTCCGCGGCGCTGGAGCAGGCCGCGGGATTTTCCGCCCTGCCGGCGCTACGGGCGGGGATCAGCCGAGCCTGATATTAGCCCGTGTGTCAGAGAGGGGCGCATTGTCGTAAGGCTATGCGAGGGGCGGACCATGCGCGCGGAATGTTTCGCAGCACCGTGTCCTCAGATTGTCCCAGCAACCGAACGATCGTTCGCCGCGATATCGTGCAACTGAAGGGGATTGCCAGGGGCGCCGCAAGCTTGCACAAACATTGGGTCTGCTGAAATCTGTCGCTTCACCAGAGGTTAGGAACCAAATGTCTGACCCGATCCCGATAGGGGTTCCCCTTACCGACCTGCGTCCGACGCAGATGACGGTCGGTTTCCGGGAGGTCGAGATTAAACGTCGCCAGTGGCGCGAAGCAGACGAGGAAGCACGGGCGAAGCTGCTGAGGCGCCACGTTGTTCCGGCGGTAGTCGGACCCAAAGGGCAGTACTTTATCGTTGATCACCATCACTTCGCGAAGGCGCTTCTGGACGAGAAGGCAACACTGATCGCCGTTTACATTGTCGCCGATCTCGAAAGTCTAGCTAAGGACGAATTTTGGACATACCTCGACAACAGCGACTGGTGTCATGCTTACGACGCCACCGGCAATCGCTGTAAACTGTCGGACATTCCGAAGAGCTTGTCTGAACTTGCCGACGATCCATTCCGGAGCCTTGTCGGCGAGTTGATCCGCGCCGGCGGTTGCGCAAAGACAGTAAGCCATTCTTCGAGTTTCTATGGGCGGATTTCCTGCGTCGCCGCATCAAACATCAGCTTGTAGAGCGGGATTTCGGCACCGCCCTGGTGAAGGCGCTCGACCTCGCGAAGAGCAGCGACGCTAATAGTTTGCCCGGCTGGTCGGGTGCAGACCCGTCCGCAAAATAGCAGGTAGTGATTTCGTCTGCGGGGTGCGCACCCAAGCGACTATGCCACTTCGAGCGTCGATCGACATGGAATCGGTCGATCCGCCTTATCAAGGGCTGACGTGACCTTGAAACTTCTCCGGCGGTCTTGTTCCCCATTGCGACCGGAGCCCCTCCTCAGCCGAGACGAGGTTGCCGCCATTGCGGACATTCAACCGATCGGTGTCTGCCCAGTGCTCATGGACGCGGCCCCAAGGATCGGCCCAATAGTCGTAGACCTGACTGCCGAGCAGGT
>CAVYXX010000144.1:0-17611 GCA_963772355.1 uncultured Alphaproteobacteria bacterium
GCCCACCCAACCGCGGTTTTTGTCACGAGGCTTGGATGGAGTTCGTGCCCCAGAGATCGCTGACGACGGCCGCCATGACTGGATGCAACGCACGGGCAATGACGAACGCGGTGGCTGGGAACTAAACGGCGAGCATATTCAGCGATCTAGGGTTCGTATCGACGCCCGCAAATGGCTGCCAAGCAAGATGCTTCCTAAGGTCTACGGCGACAAGACCGAAGTTACGGTGACCGGCGCTAACGGCGGCCCGATGCAGAGCGTGAGCACGGCTGTGACAATATTCCTGCGAACGACCCGATTGAGGCGGCACGTGTGTATCAAAGCTTATGAGCGAGGAGTGACGGCGCTTCCATCGAAAGAACCAATCAGTTCAATAACGACGTTGCTCATATTCTGTCAGTCCGTCGTTTTTTAACGTCGATCCCCTTCCTAGCCGACTTTCGCGGCTCGACCTCTGTTAGTCCACCGCGGCAGCGGCAGGCGATCCGCCGGGACGCGACTGCGGCGAGCCATCGCGCATCTCGATCCGGAAACTCGGCATCACACGTTCCTGGTCGGCGCTGACCGGGATGCCTCGCGCGCACGCGCGTGATTGCGCGAAAAGATCCAGATCGCTCGCGTCCAAAACGGCCTCAGCGTCCCGACCCACCTCCGAGCCTGCCCCGATGCTATCAGAATGCACACGGCGGACTTCTATGACCGGATGAGCATTGGCCGTGAGCCAAGGTGAAGCGTCACAACATTTTCCGGCCGAAGGCTCGATCCGGGAGCGTGATCCTGAAGCCGCAGGACGGCGGCCATACGGACCGCTTTGTCAGCCCAGGCGCCGATATCCTGCTTGTCGGTTTCCCACCGCGAAAGTGTGGCCGGGTCCATCTCAACTGCCGAGGCAAGCTCCTGGCCAGTCATACCCATCACGCGACGGACAAAGCGCACCTCAGCTCCGGTCAGCAAGGGCCTGCCGTCTGCCGTCTTCGGAGACCGGTCATCGTGTCCTCATCGACGGCAGCATCCTCGTCGTCGCGTTGAAGAACTGATGGACCGGCATCGGATTAGCTGCGCGGGAGTGGTTCGCCGCCGGCGTCCTGACACCCCCTCTTGATCGAAGACGCTGCCTTACTTCATGACGGACCACGTCGGCGCATCGACTTCCGGCGTAGACAAATTCGAATTGGTGAACCGCTACTGCGGCTAAATCCTAGATGCGTTTAGCCCTCTACCGGAGGTTGTTGTGGCCCTTTGCCGCGCCGCAGTATATACGGTAAACCCACTTGTTCGTCCGCGATTGATCGCGGCGTTTTTCTCCAAGCGAAAGGTTGCGAAAGACTGTTCCTCGAGCCGGATTCGGCAGCTCTATTTGAGCAACACTCCTCTGTAAAAAAATTGCAACATCACGCAGATTTGAAAATAGTTACCCACAGTTTACGTAGATCACTGTGTGCAAAATCATGTGGACAAAAAAATCAGGATTGGCCCCGGATCTGGATAAAATGGCCGTTCTATCGGACTCGCAACGACCAGAATATCGAGAATTTTCAGCCGCTTTTGCCTTCGCGCAATCAGCACCGACATTATGGCGGCGAATTCGTCAATCCCGTGGACAATTGTGAGGCAATTGCGACGGGATTGGAGAGACGATCCCGAAGTAACGTAAAAGTGATAGACCGGCGCGGCGACTAGGATTTTCGCCAGCGAGAAGATCGCGCCTATCAGACCGATCTGGTTAGCATAGAGGATACTTGACGTGAATTGATTTCCGAGAATGCGGAGGCCGTTGTCAGCGGGTAGCGCAATGAAAAGCGAACTTGGCACCCGAAGAACAACCGTGAATGAGCCATCTGGCATGCTGGCCATGAGAAGGGCAAGAAAATGCACAAAGGAAGTCCGCCACAAACGACTTCCAGCGAGGAGCCGATGACATACTTTACTTTACGAAAGGCGAGATGAAGCCAGACGACGAACAGGAGCGGCAGTTTTCCCTCCGCCACCTGCGCGCCGGCATGGGTGAGGCGTGGGAAGCTGGTCACCAGTCAACCCGATCACAACTATTGTGCCGCACGCAGGGCTTTTTTTTGGAGTCCGGTCACCCGGAAAAACAGCGGTCACGCAGTATTTGCGCTCAAGCCTCAATAGTGCAGAATTTCGGCCACGTTCATCGCGAGGCTAAAGAAGAGGAAACGACCACGGCAGACCCGCTGGCGGATTTCAGTCTTTTTTTATCTTGACGGTGATGATACCGTATTCGCGTGAACGGGCAGTGGCACAGTCCAGACAGTCGTCTCAACCGCCAGAGACTCGTTTGGCGGGTGTCCGTAGCGGCGGTCCTATCCATCTTTGGAAATATCTCCATCGCAGCGAACATGTGTTCCTCCCTGGATGGCCAGAAATATTGCTCCTGCCAGTATAATCAAAGATGTAGCAGCACGGAAAATTCCTGAATTTATCCTCTATGATTCTCAAACGCCGGTTCCTGTTCTCCGATCTCAGCCGCCGAAGAATCTTGACCATGACAGCGAGCCATCATCGGGTCACCGTCCGCTGCAAGAGCCATTAATCCACCACAACCCAAAACCATCCCCTCCTGTTGAAGACAACCGAAAAGGTGAGGGTTCACCGCAAGAGATAACAATCAGCCACGACCCGAAGCCACTGCCTGAGGAGGGACGAACAGCCCGCGATTATGTGCAACTCGCTCAGACGGCGATTACCAAAGGCAAGATAGCCGACGCAGTCGAGTTGATCGAGAAGGGGCAAACGCGTTTGCTGGATCGGTCGGTAAGTTTGGATCGGACTGTTGACCCCATCAGGGACGAGACAATTCAAACTTTATCAGCCGCCAAGCGAGCGCTGCAGACCAAGGATCGGGCGGCTGCCCTGAGAGCACTGGATTCCGCATTGGCCGCGATTAAATAAATCGACAATCGCTCACCCGGCTCCTAGATCAGCAGAAATGGGCTCAGCCCAGCACCGGGGTTACCGATGACGCGACGACCTGTTTTCGTGTCGCCCACCCCCGGCGGGTTTGAGCGTTAGCCTGCACGCTACGTTCACGTGCTGCATCAACCGATATCGACTGGGCGCTGTGTCCGGGCTGCGGTTTTAGGATCCATAAGATCGGCGAGGCGTAATGCCCGTCGGTCCCTGAAGCCTTTGTATTTGAGGCTGGTCACTGGCGACCCCAGACCAGACCCAGCGGCAGCACTGGACGCGCGGCGTTACCTGCTTCAGTTGCCATGACCCGCACGGATCAGACAACGACGCCATGCTGCGGCAGCCTGCCAGCAGCATATGCCTGGCGTGTCATGGCCCCAACACGCAAAACGGGCCGCACGCCGCAACGATCGAGCAACACACCCACCCATGCTGCCGGCAGCCCGGGCAGCCTATGCGTCGCCTGCCACATGCCGAAGATCGAACAAACGATCGCCGACGTGAATGTCCGTAGCCATACCTTCCATTTCGTCTATCCGGCGCGGACCGACAACCTGAAGATCCCGAACGCGTGCAATGTCTGCCACGCGGACAAATCGACAGCGTGGGCAGCGAATGCTCTGACACACTGGAAGGACCGCTCTCCCTGGCGTGCCGCCGACTAGGACGGACCCTTTGACCCTTGGTCGGTTTGTGGTCGGCCTTTTTCCGGCGGTCGTTGCGGCGGCGACGACTAGGGTGCGGAAATTCGGTCGATGGAGCGGGTTCATGATTACCTGCTGAGGGGACGTATCGGGAAAAGATCAGGAGGCATTCAATGCCCATAGTCCCGCCGGCTGGGGGAGCGCTTTAGCGCAACACGTTTTTCGCTCTCCGGCGCGGATTTTAGAAACGGCGTCCCGCTGGCGACGGTCGTGCGCCGCGCCGGCAAGCGAAAAACGCTAGACGTTATCATACGGAAGATTCCAGCCCACGGAGGGCAGGGGGTCTGGAATGTCCCTGAGTAGATTGAAAGTTTGCGTAACGTCCGACGTGATAGCTGGACGCACCCTGTGCTGCCTTGGCTCTTGCCAATCCGGTGCATCAGGCTGCCTACAACACCAACATGGCGGATCAATTGGTGTCCTGAAAAACTCCAGTTGGCTTAAGGGTTAGCGCTCGCGCCGGCGGCCATCAGGTCTTGATCAGCTTGCACCCACCTTCCGACAGCGGCCTGAAGGCTTCGGCGGCCGGGGTTGTTGCGAGCAGTCGGTAGACGGCGCCATGCTCGCGCACTTCGGCTGCGGGTTTGACCTGGAAAAGGTAGGCGGCGTGGATTTTCCGCCCGTCTTCGCGGATCGAGCCTTGTCCAAAGCAGTCATCCTCGGTCGGCAGTTTCTTCATCATCGCGACCGTGTCACGTCCTGAGGCTTTCGCTTGAGCGACGCCGAGTTCCTTCACAGCCTTGAGGAAGTGCAACGTCCCGGCATAGTTGCCTGCTTGCATCGAGTTCGGAATTGCCCCGGCACTCAGTTGCGGCTTGGTCCTCTTGTACAAGCCCGCGTCTGATCGTTGAGATCCCAGTAGAAGTTCTCCGTCATGACCAGCCCCTCCGACACGGAGGGATCCATGCCGAGCACGTCGGTGATGAAACCCGTCATGCCAACGAGCGTGGCGCTCTGATTGAGGCCAAATTCATGGGACTGCTTCACCAGATTGATAAAATCGGTGCCGCCGCTGCCGAAGCCGATCACCTTGGCGCCGCTCGACTGCGCCTCAACGATGAAACTCGAAAAATCCGTCGTCTCGGGAAACGGGTAAACGGCGGTACCGAGCACGTGCCCCCCGGATAGCTCGACGAAGCGAGCTGCATCCGCCGCGATCGCCTTGCCATACGCATAGTTCGGTATGATGAAGAACCAGGTCGCACCGCCTTGTCGCGTCAGAGCGGTCGAAGTCGAGTGCGCGAGGTTCCAACTGTCGTAGGTCCAGTGGACCAGATTGGGCGTACAGGCGGGTCCGGTGAGTGCCGAACTGCCGCCGGCGGTGACGACACAGACCTTGTTCTTTTCAGCCGATACGTTACTGCAGGCAAGCGCGACCGCGGAATTCGTGAGGTCGGTCACCATGTCCACATCGTCGCGATCGTACCATCCGCGCAAGACTGACGCCGACATCAGGTTTATTTCGATGATCGGCGGCGATAACCTCGACGCGGAACCCGGGATTGCTGGCCATGAATTCGGCGGCGGCCTGGCGCGCGCAGGCGACGCTGTTGGGGCCGGTAATATCCTGGTAGGGTCCCGACAAATCGGTCAGCACACCGATCCGAATCACCGGCTGCTGAGCTCGGCCGCGCCGGCCTATCCCCATAACAGCCGTTGCGGCCACCGCGCCCAGGCCGGCTCGTCGTGTTACTTTCATGGTGCGCCTCGATTATTGCTTGTAGTCAGCCTGCCGCTGACTCGCGGCCACGCACTTCAGCCCCAGCCCAGCGTTCCATAAGCTTGATTAGCGCCGAGTAGTCCTCCTCACCCATGCCCTGGCCGACCGCAAATCGCCAGACTTGGCGGGCAGTTTCGGTGGTCCACATCGGCACGCCCAGCGCCTCCGCCTCGGCCAGCCCGAGTGCCAAGTCCTTGTACGGCACCGCGAGACGCGCGCCAGAATTGAAGCTGCGGGTGAGTACGGCCTTCGGTACCATCGTTTCGGTAGTTATGCTGCGCCCGGTTGATTTGTTCACCACCTCCACCATCAGGTCCGGATCCAAGCCGCCCTTCGCGCCCAGCACTAGCGCCTCGAAGGCAATCGTCTGGTTGGCAATGGCCATAAGATTATTGACCAGCTTCATCATTTGCCCGAGCCCCGGTTTTTCGCCGATCTCGAAGGGTGAGCTGCCGATCCGGGCGAGCAGCGGACGCAACTCGTCCAGCGCAGCGCGTGGTCCAGCCGCCATGGTTGCAAGGGTGCCTGCCCGCGCGCCGGCCGGTCCACCACTTACTGGACAATCAATGACGGTCACGCCGTGCGCGCCGAGCCGCTCTGCAATACCGATCACGCTGCGTCGGCCGATGGTGGACATCTCAACGTAGATCCGCATTGCACCTGGCGAGGCAGCGAGCTTTTCTGCCATCTGCTCACTGATCTCGGGTGCCGGAAGGCACGCGAACACGATCGGCGCAGCAGCAGCGACCGCCTCGGGCGAGACCTCCTCAATGCCCCGAGGTCGCGGAAGCGCGCCATGGCGGTGGCAGCGGGATCGAAGACATGCAGGCGCATATCTTTACCCAATCGCTCGGCAATAGCGCTCCCCATCTGTCCGAGGCCAAGAAATCCTAGATCCATCACAGCTGTACGTCTCCCAATAGGCCTAATTACTTTCCTCGTCGGACAGCGGCGGGCTAAAAGAGCACTGCTCTTGAACAGCCCGGTCGCAGTGTCTCAGCAAGGCAGGCTATAGCTGGCCAACTCAGTGACGCGCGGTCGCCTCAGCTTCTTCATGCCAGCCGGTGCGCTGCAGGCCTTGGTGCCCATCTCAGCGGGAACAGAAACCTCCAGGATTTCCAAGTCCTCCGACATCCCTATCTCGTTGTGCTTAAGGCCACCTGGAATGAACAGCGAGTCGCCCGCCTTGATCCGGATCGTGCGACCATCCTCGAATGCCAGATCAACCCAGCCCTTAAGAGCGTAGACGAACTGCGAATCACAGACATGATAATGCCAACCGGTCGGCCGCATTGTCCCTGTCGCAACCGTGACCTGCGCCCGAATTCGCCCGCCGCTTGCCTTGGTCACGCCGAGGTCGCGATAGTTGAAAAAGTCCCGTCGCCCTGACACCAAAGGTGCGCTCTCCGGCGACGTGTGAACAAGCTCGGTATTTGGGTTGATGAGGGTCGAGGTCTCGGCCGTTCGTATGTCGGACATGTTTCATTCCCGTATGGCTATTGATCGATGCAGTTCGACGACGCCTAGACGCTGTCGGGGGGCACACGCGCGGTCAACGTTGCCTTCCCCTGGTTTCAGCGGTTCCCGGTCGGGCTACTTCAGTTCCTGGCCTGCAAGGTCGCCCTCGAGGAACTTGTTCGGCTTGATGAAGAAGGACAGCACGAGCGCGCCGTGAGGCGCGCGTGCGATGTGCCGGTTGCCGCGCGGGCGCCAGACATAGTTGCCCGCGCGCACCTCGCCCTCGTCATCGACGATGCTGCCTTCGAGCACGAAGGTCTGTTCGATCTCGACATGTTCGTGCAAGGGCAGGACGGTGCCGGGCTCCCAGCGGAACAGGGCTGTCATCAGCCCATCCTCGCGGGACATGAGCACCTTCATGTCGATGCCCTTCGTCGGGGTCGACTTCCACGGGATGCTGGCGACATCCACGAAACAGGAGGCGGTCTCGAACAATTCGGCGGTTGTGGACATGTTTATCTTTTCCCTCACGACGGTCCGGCGTGATCACCAAACCACATAATAATAAAGTATGATTTTCTCGTCCTGTGATAAATCGCGCAGAATGCGCGCGTCAAGTCGTTTCCGGCCGACCAAATGACATTGGCGTGATTGCATCTGACAGGCGTCTGATTTTGCCGGGTCGCCGTGGTTAAGGCTGGTCGGAATGATCGGGACGTTCGGCATAGAGCTCCGACGATCCTGCTCGACACGGCGAGGGTCGTTGACTAGACCCAAGTCGGCCATTGTTCGGGAGAGCGAAGGAGGGACCATGGACAGCTTGGCGCGCATGCTCAGCACCCTCGACCTGTTCACCGAGGACCGGAACGGGCTGGATGTGGACGAGATCGCTTCGGGGCTGCGCTGCTCCAAGCCGACGGCGTACCGCTACGTGAAGCTGCTGACCAATGCGGGGCTGCTGGCGCCGGGACCGGGGACCACGTACCGGTTGGGCACGCGCATCATCCAACTCGATCGCCAGATTCGCCTGACCGACCCGATGCTGGGCCGCGGTGAGGTTGTGATGCAGGAACTGAGCGAGCGGTTCGGAGAGAACCTGCTGCTGTGCGGCTATTACGGCGACCAGCTGATCTGCACGGCGCAGGTCTAACCATCACCAAGGCCTTCTGACCAGCTATACCCGTGGCCGCCCGATGCCGCTGTTGCAGGGTGCGGCGGGCAAGGTGATCTTGGCGCACCTCCCAAGCGCGCGCCTGCGCGGTTTGATGTTGCGTGACCCGCGCAAGATTGCCGAAGCCGGGCTGGGCCAGACCTGGATTGAGTTCCGCGACGCGCTGCGCGCGATCCGCCGGCAGGGCTACGCCGTGACCTACGGGGAGATCGACGCAACCACCGCTGGGATCGCCGCACCCATTGTCGGTGACGGCCAGCAAGTGCTCGGTAGCCTCGTGTTCGCGATCCCGATCCCGAACTTGCCGGAGGACCGCGTCCCGACGCTGGCGCAGGCGGTGATGGAGGGCGCGCGCCTGCTGTCCAAGGATGGCGAGCCCGCGGCAGGCGATACCGACAGGGTCGTCCGCCTGCACCGCGGGCGCGACGCAGCGTGACTCCACGCCGGGGCATCCGGCGCAGTTGTCCCATCGCACTGCCGCAGGCGGTGCGGTTGGCTCCATTGGGCCGACCTGGCTGCCAATGGAGTGTCTGACCGGCTCATCCGGCTTTGGTGTTACTGCCCCGTAATGAGTTTGCAGGGCCGGGAGCGACGCGAACAGCCGCCCGCTTGCCGCCGCGTGGTTTATCCGCAGCCCCGCCGCGCAGAGCAGACCTTGAGCGCAACGCCATCGATGCAGACGCTGAAGATGATATCAAACAACTTCCCCAGTGCAAAAACTATGAGGACGCGCCTCGGTGCAGGTTCCGGCCGAAGAGCGCCAGCATCTCGGTCCAGCCGCGCTCAGCGGCGGCATGATCGTAAACGGGGAAGTCTGGCTTCATCCAGCCGTGCGCTGCGGGGTAGGTCTCCGTCCGGTAACGCACGCCGGCTTGCGCCAGTGCTTTCTCAAATCGCTCTGCCATCTCAGGCGGGTAACTGCCGTCGTTCTCGGCAGCGGCAACATAGACCTCGGCCTTAAGCTCCGGCGCGAACAGGTGGGGGCTGGCTGGCGCGTCGGTTGCGAGATTGCCGCCGTGGAAGCTCGCAACCGCCCCGAAGCGATCAGGATAGGTTCCCGCCGCGGCGAGTGCCATGCCGCCGCCCATGCAGAAGCCCAGCGCGCCGACCGTGCGGCCAGCGACGTCGCTGCGCGCGTCGAGATAGACGAGGAAGGCCTCCGTATCCTCGGCGGCCTTGTCGTTGCCAGTTGTGGCCATCAACGGTCCGAGAATCGCACGGACGTCGCCCGCGAACACCTCCTTGGGCACTAACGGCCCATACGGGCCATAACGGTAGAAGAGATCGGGCAGCAGCACGACGTAGCCGGCGCCCGCAAGCCGCTGCGCCATCTCAATAACGACAGGCCGGATGCCGCCGGCGTCCATGTAGAAGATGACGGCTGGCCACGGCCCATCGCCCACCGGCGTTGCGATGTGCAAAGTGCATTCACCGTCGCGCGTTCGGATCGTGATCTGCTCGTTCGGCACAATGCGTTCCTACCTGTGCGACAACTATATACCCCGCTCAGTGCAGAACCCGAAACTTCTCGGGCGAGATTGATACGGAAGTTATCCGTTACCTGATCACAATAGGTGTGCCATTTTCTGGGCACCTCCTCGCGCAGAAAGGTCAGGATTTCGGCTTTGAAGTCGGCAAATGTCGCATGACATCGATTG
Organism: uncultured Alphaproteobacteria bacterium; assembly: GCA_963772355.1. Taxonomy (GTDB): domain Bacteria; phylum Pseudomonadota; class Alphaproteobacteria; order Acetobacterales; family Acetobacteraceae; genus Rhodopila. The sequence goes on from CAVYXX010000144.1 coordinate 9,643, forward strand.
TAGGTGACATGTTTGTGCATCAACCCCCATAGCCGTTCAGCAGGATCCAGATGCGGCGCTTCGGGGCGGGTCCGCGAACCGAGACCACTGGAGCGTAGGTAACCGCCCTTAATCGGCTTTTGTCATCCTCAGCCGCGGATATGCGGAGGAGGCTTTGGCGTGGACGCGGCAGGTCATGACCAAGCTCGGGCTCACCGTAAACGAAACGAAGACGGCGGTGCGCAATGCACGGCAGGAACACTTCGACTTCCTGGGCTACAGCTTCGGACCGCACTACTACCGGAAGGACGGCCACTGGTATCTGGGCGCGAGTCCATCACGGAAGAGCGTGCAACGTCTCAAGTCGCGCGTGGGGGAGATCACGGTCCCCTCCAATGTCGCTCCTTGGGATGAAGTGCGCACCCGGCTGAACAATCTCCTGCGTGGCTGGGCAACTTACTTCAGCTACGGCACGCGGCTGATGGCCTACCGGGCGGCGGACCACCATGTCTACGAGGCGGTTCGCGGCTTCCTGACGCGGCGCCATAAGGTGCCTACGCGAGGCACACGGCAATACTCAGACGCTGTAGTCTTTGGAAAGCTGGGCGTGCTCCGGCTACGCCGGATGCACATTGGCGCGCCGCCGACAGGTGCGAGATGAAGCCAGTCGGAGAGCGTAGTGCGGGAAATCCGCACGCTGCGTTCGATGAGCGGGGACAGGAAACGGGGTGATGCCGAATGGCCTGAGCCGCCGCGCCTGTCCTCGACTCTACGCGGACTGAGTGCGAGCGGCGTTCTGAAGCACCAGGCGCGGTTCCTCGGCTTCCCCCTGAAGGTGGAGGGTTGGGATCAGGCGTTATGCGGCGAGCTTGGTGACCCCCTCCAGGCTGGCCCGTGCTTCGGCTGGCGTCCTGTAGCCAAGCGCCGAATGAAGGCGTTGTCGATGATAGAAGACCTCGATGTAATCAAATATCGCCGTCTCACCGGCTCCCAGATGCCGGTCGTGCAGTGATTCGATGAACTGCCCATTCTGCATATTCTCAAATCCGCATATCGTGGGATTTGTCCGACAGGGCCTTAGATTACGTATCCTGGATGGGTTGCGAACGCGTTGTCGATCACGTACTGGGCACGCTGTCGTGCGGCCTCCCTAAGCGCCGGAGTAGTTCGGGCTCCCTCCGCATAGAACCACCAGAGATAAAGGGCCCCGTTCCGGGATAAAATCCTCCTTCGCCTACGGCGTTCTGTGGCTACTGTATTCTTATACCAACTCGCGATGACCCCGACTTTCCGTAAGGCAAGTAAGGCCCTGATAATCCATGATTTTGGCACTGGTTGAAGAGTTGGTGTCAAGACGGGTTGGTATTAGGTAGCCTCTTGGTAGAGCAGGGCAGGGGAGAAACTTCTCTTTTGGCGCCACGAGCGGTTGGCTCAGAATTCAAGAAAAACGCACCAGCCAAAGTTCTTGGCATCACCTACGAGAATTAAGGGTGACAGGAAAACAATCTTTGCCCGACGTCGCCGCCACCCTGACCACCAACGACCGCGACGACGCCTGCCAGATCGGCCCATTGCTGGATCAGGTGGAAGGCCCCTTGATCTCGTTCACCGGTGACGGCGCCTACGACCAGGACAGTGTCTATGGCGCGGTCATGAACCGTGATCCTGCCGCCGCAGTCGTAGTTCCGCCGCGCGCCCGGCAATACCAAGCGAAACGGCTGCAACCGAACCCACACAGCGTGATCGCCATCTCCAGAGTATTGCCACGAGGGGCCGGATCGGCTGGCAAAAGATGTCAGGATACAACAAGCGCAGCCGTGTTGAAGCCAACATCGGACGGTATAAGCAAGTCATCGGTGATGGACTGCGCTTTCGCAAAGATGATCGTCGCGCCACCGAAGTCACCGTCGCCGTGCACGTGATGAACCGCATGTTGGAGTTGGGTCGCCCGCTCTCCATCCGTATCGCATAAGTCACATTTGATTGGGTGGAGTAATGCCCCCCATTCGCTGATCTGTGTAACAAAGCCCCTGGTGCGCCTATTCTCCGCAGTCGTGCTATTGCTATCGGGCACCTGTATGCATGGTGTTCAACAAGTTCGGGGGGGATAGTCGGATGCGATCGGTCTGCGCGCTCCTAGAGAAACTCGTCCTGGTTGTGATGACATTGTGCGCTGGATGTCTCGCCTCGGCAGCCTTTGCACGCGATATGCCGCGATTTGACCCAATACAGTGTCCGGATAATCCGACGCAGTTTGCCAACGCGCATTGTGGTTATCTCACCGTCCCAGAAGATCGAAGCCAGCCGTCGGGTCTTACCATTCAGCTTTTTGTCGCCATCATCCCGGCTCAGTCGGGCACTGCGGCGCCCGATCCGGTGGTTTACATGGGAGGGGGCCCTGGCGGCATTGACAGCAATGACATTCCCCTCGAGATCGATGCGGGGATCAATCGGGACCACGACTTCATCATAATGAACCAGCGCGGCCAGTTCCTCTCGTTCCCCGCCCTGACGTGTCCCCCCATAGAAGAATTCGACCGGGAAGCGCTGGGCCTGCGCTTCTATTCGCATCAGACCAAGCGCAAGCATGTACGTGCCACGGCAGAGTGCCATGACGAGCTTCTGGCGACCGGCGCGAATCTGCCCTCGTACAACTCCACCGAGAACGCGTCCGATTTCGCCGATCTCCGCACGGCACTGGGCATTTCTCAATGGAACGTCTTCGGCTTATCCTATGGCACCGATCTGGCACAGCAGTATATGCGTGATCATCCCGAGGGCATCCGCAGCGTGGTGCTTGATTCGGTCGTGCCGGTTACCGTTACGATTGCCAAATACTGGGAGAGCACGCGGGCCGGGTTCGACAACCTGTTTCAAGCATGCGTGGCAGAAGCCGCCTGCAACGCGGCTCATCCGAACCTCGAAGCAACCGTTACCAACCTCGTGAATACGTTGGAAGCTACACCGCTGACAACGACCATCAACGACACTGCTACCGGCGAGCAAGTGACGGTCGTTCTCGATGGTGGCGCGCTCGTGTCCTGGATTCGTGACCAAAGCAGGACCAATACGCAGCTAACACGCGTTCCCGCCGTACTTGACGAACTCGCCCAAGGCAGCCCCAAGGCGCTGGCGGCCATCGCCATGTACCAGATACAGCTCGCACCGCCGCCGTCTCCGGGTGGCCCCGCCCCGAGCTACGGGCTGGCGTACGGCGTTGGCTGTCGTGAGCAATTTTCGCCGCTTGCGGACATTAGCGAAGCCGGTCGGCAGGCTTTTCCGCTCTATCCTGCTTCGATTCGGCATCAGGCGGTCGGCACTTTTGCGTACAGCAACGATGACTGTGCAAGAGTCTGGAAAGTGCCTGCCGCCCCGGCAGAAGTGCGTCAGCCCGTCATCAGCAGCATCCCGACACTGCTCATCTCGGGCAGCTTCGATGCTGTGACATCGCCTGAGTTTGCCCAGTCCGTTGCGGCAGGGCTGTCAAAAGCAACGCTCATCAGCATCCCCGGTATCGGACATGGCGTGATGCCTGCTTCACCGTGCGCCCAACAAGTCTTCGCATCATTCCTCACCGATCCGAGCAGCCCCGACACATCATGTGTCGGCCCGCTGAAGCCGCCACCCTTCACTGGTTTTCAACCCGACGGCGTTGCGCCAACATTTCCCGCCGTCCAATAGACGGGTCGTCACCATATCGCTGGCGCTGATTATGTTGATGGAGCCAAGCCTCGATCGTGCTCTACCAGACGGACATGCACGGCGCTGTGACACCAAGGCTGTTCAACGCTATGGAATAGCCAGGACTTCAAGCAGGTTATCGATGCCCGCCGGAGCGGCGCGGTAGCGGTCCTGGCAGATGGTGTTGGTCTTGTTTGACTTGAGGATGCGTCGTTCGTCGCGATTGCGGCCCCTGGTACGACTGCCAACCGCATCGATCGGGACCGTTGTGGAAGCGATTGTCTGGATCTTCTGGTTCAGTGTCGGCTGATTGTCTTTGACCTGGACGATCAGCGCAGTATTGGCCTCGGCCGCGACGTCGAAGGCGCGCCATCCGACAGTTGGCCAAGAATGACGCAGCCGCACAGCGGCTGATGAGGTCCCGGTGTGGGGCCGATCGGGGCGCTTGCCTATATCGCGGTGATCGATGACCCGCAGCGTTTCCGCCATTCCCGCGATGTCGGGGTGGCGCGAAGGTAGCAGTACGCCTCATAAATGAATTTCTTGCGGCGGGTGCAGAATGTCCACCCCGAGCGGCACGCTTGGAGGGGCTATTCACATGAACTCCTTAACCGTCGAAATAACCTTTTAGATTTCGCCGAACTTGATATTCGAATTCCACGATGAAATCCTTCATCGTATTATCTATTAAATCGTAAAGATCAGCACGAACGTCGTCCGCGTTGGTGGTTTTGCCGATTTTGCGGGATCGGGACACTCTTGCCTCAGTAAAGGCAAGCTGTGAGCCATCGTCTGTCAAAATCTGAAGTTGTGCATATATTTCTATTTCGTAGGCATCGGCACGGCGTAATAGTGAGGCCCTCTCGATCGCTAATACAGCTTGATTGTGCGTACCCCACGGCGTAAACCGATCCTGAACCACCTGAACAACTGTGTCACGTAAGTTCACGGGCGAGAGTGGCAGCATATCGACAGCCTCGGACGGGACCGGCGATTCCGTGTATGATAACGTCCTTCGGTCGATTTGATGCGGCCGTATAGCACAGGAGACAGGCGTTCCCGCCGGGGCGCCCTAAGCCGGCGGCTGTAGCGACCGGCCACACGCTTGCTCTAACGATGCAAAACACTGAGAAGACGCCATGGCCGCTGATCAGGCATCAGCGCCGATAGCCGGACCGGTCGCGTCGCCGGTGCTTGGCTCCAGACCGAACCAGCCAATACGCCTGCCTGTGCGGCGTGGGCGCATCAAGCGGCCGATCCCGACCTAATAAAATGTCCTGAGATTTAGCCATGGGCGCCTGTTGCCGTCGACGTCTCGGGCAATGTGGCCATGCCAGGCGCCGGACGGCGTCTCGATATGGACCTCTGGCGTTCGGGCGCCGGCGAGCAGCGGGGGGGGGCCGCGTCGGCGAGGAAACTCAGTTGGTGGGCCAATGCGTCCAGGCTACTCGACACACCACCAAGCTGGCGCTGGAAAAACGCCCGAGGCAATGCAGACTGAGTGCCACCGTGATCGCCGCATCCCCTGAAATCCTCCGCCGCTCCCAAATTCAGCCAGTTGTCACAGAGACAAATCCCGCCTTCTTCAGCGCCGTCTTCCCAGATCGTCGGGCGCGATAGCATGTGATCGACCGCGCGCACGTCCCTGATACTGAGCGTGCGGCCATCCGCGACGATTGTTTGTAGGACGCAACCCGCCGGGGCCAATTTCCGCCATCGCTGCTCGACAAACGCCAGCGTCCGCGGCGACACCGCGCCGCGGTGGGTGCCATAGGCCCCGCGCGCATAGGTAGCGATCGTTTGCATCGCCGACGATACTGCAACAGACGCGTGATAGTGCGACCTGGCAAGCCGAGCGAGCCCGATAAATTCCGCCCCGATCGGAGAGGAATTGTCGGCTACTGCATCAGTGTCGGGACCACCAAGACGATGATCGCCGCCGCGATGATTAGCGTCAGCACCTAGAGGCCAACTAACGCGACCACGGCGACCGCCCAGACCTCAATCGCTGGCAGGAGGAGAAGTAACCACCACCGGCTGACAGGATTACGTTGGCGGGGCATCGGGCATTGGTTGCTTGCCAGTATCGGGGTTCGGCGGCAATTTGGCGCCCTGACTGTCACCGCCCTGTACGGCGTCTTATCGTGCTTCGGCCAGAAATCGCCTGCTTCGGGGTATTCTAGTTTGTCGTCTGACACAGTATTCTACCTTCTATGTTAAGTGAGGCGGAAGTCTTGCTGCTTATTCGATAGGGCGGCCTCGCAAAAGCCCGTAGTTTATGAGCGAGGTTTTTACTTGCATACGCGTTTCAAAATCAAATGGAGCAAGCTTTTTGTCGAGTTCATAAAGGTCGAACGTCCCCTGTTCTGGCGGAGCTAGTCAAATTTTCTGAACAGCACGAAATCTTTGTTCAAAACCGGGATTTGTCGGCCGGGCTTCGGTAGTGCCGCTGCCTCAACCCCTAGTCGGATATCGTTCCGGAAAACGCGGCATAGCCGCCGCTCTCAGCGGATAGGCTCGAAATGAAACCAGTCATGTATTAACTCCTGTTAAAAGTCGCCGAGCATCTTCGGACCTTGGCAAGTAGGCTCGTTGGCGCTGACGGGGGCAGCATAAGCTGGTTGCCTTGGATGGCGGATTGACGGTAGCAGTCGCGTGAGATCCGGAACCCCAACCTTACGAGCGCGTAAGTCACATCGTCATCAAGCCTGGTCGCCAAATCGAGCGCACGCATCCGGCCAAGGATAGACCGACCCTGTGCGACCCATGCGGCGCAATCAGCCTCCAACGGCACGCCCTCAGCCTCTAGCAGCGCCTCCGAGCGCACTTGGGTCAGCAGATGCCCTAGACCCGTCAGCACACCATCAGCGACCGCCGCCGCATGCCGCGTCACCGGTGCTTTGGCTGCCAACTTCCCAAGCGAGCCAATCTCCCGCGCCAACGCTGTCAGCTCATCCTCTCGTTGATCGGGCGGCGGTGTGGCCGCATCAGTCGACGATCCGTAGGACGCCCAACGGTCATTGGCCGCGTCTACCTCAGCCGTCACCTCGGCGTGCCGCGCAGTTGCCGCCGCAAGACGATCAACCGCCGACTTCGCTTCAGCAGCCCTCGCATGGGCGGCAACCCGGTGATCGCGCGCAGTCTCCTGCCATTGCTCGACCGCGGCGACCGTCTCATGTTCCGCCAGGTCGCGAAGGATGACGTCGCTGACGTCCTTTTAACGGCTTTTAGCCTGGCCTGCTCGACTTCGTATTGCGATCGCCAGCGTGCCGCTTCTTCCCGATCAGCCTCGGCGCGGGCAACATCCTCCTCGGTGTGGTACCGGACAATGGGGAGTCTCTCCGGTTGGGACAATTGCAGCACACAGAACTGCGAGAATTTGCTAAGGAACGAGACATGCCGGGGGAACCGACCGGCATTTGATCCGGTTCCGCATGATCGCCGGGTTGGGCCTTAGTTCCTCTAGGTCCTAACCGGCAGGCGAGGTGCGGAGAGGACTGCGCGTCGGCGGTGATTGCTCCATCTCGCACTCAGCGCGGCAGGCTCGGGTCCTACGGGCGTCCGGCAGCGCCTTGTGTCTTTTGGCGCTGTCGGCGTCCTACCCGGCGGTGATCACTACTGCCACCGGCCGTGATGGCGTTCCTGGCGGGCGACAACAGCAACTTCTGATATTGCTCTCGCCGCGTGCGGGCGTCGGCGTCGGCGTCGGCTAGCTGTCGGGTTGTAGGACGCAGCACGACTTCCACGAACCGCAACCGGCGGATCTTCTGAAAAGCCATCACACGCTTCCCTTCTCACGCCTCGCCGATGATTGGCCACGCTTCTGCGTCGGCCATCGACAGGCTGGTCACGTAATCATACCGGCGCCACGTCGCACGGTCCGCTGGCTGGGCAAGTCGCTCAAACAGTGGGTGGAAATCGGCAGGCCAGTGCACCGGCATCGTCGGACGCAAGTGCGCGCTGACCGGCCAGCGGGGGCCGTAGCGTAGCTCGGCGCTCAGGTAGACATCGATCCGATCCATCTAATCCTCGTATACACGAGCCGCGCCTACAGGGTGTCGCTACCTCGTGGCGCGGGCCGGCTCCGGCCAGAGTGTCACTCGACGGGGCCGAGTTCCCCTGTTGGTCCAGAGGGGCCACAGTGGCGGACATGCGCAATCCCGAGCAGCTAATGCCGGAGATCCTAGCAGCCCTCCGGCAAGGGCCGATGAACCGGACGCCACTGCTGACCGCCCTCGGCTGCCGGCTGCAGCCAAAGAACTTTACTCGCGCATTGGCCGCGCTGGTGGGCGATCAACGGGCCCTACGC
>CAVYXX010000145.1:0-22005 GCA_963772355.1 uncultured Alphaproteobacteria bacterium
TTTGGCAGCATCGATGTCGTAATGAACCGTGAGAGTATGTCTGTGCTCGCTGATCGGTCGCGTCCCATTTCATCGAATTCATCGAGCAGGACAACGATCTGTTCCGCGATCGCCAGCATATTGAACAACCTGTTGGCCCGAGCATACAAATGATCCATGCCATCCTGGACAAGGTAGGACGGGTCGACGGTGAGGAGAGGCCATCCAAGGTATTGGCTGATGAGGTCCGCCAACTGGGTTTTTGACGTCCCCGGGGGCCCAAACAGGATTGCAGACATCGGTGTCGTCACTTTGAGCCTGCCGCCGTTTGGGACTCTGCCTTTGTCGGTTTCGATGGGAAGAACGAATTGATCTTTCAAAGTGTCCTTAAGGCTCCGGTAATCATCGTTGACCTTCAGATCGGCATTGATAAAATCGGGAGCGAAGTGCTCCGCTTTAGGCACAAAGCCGCGTTTCGGCATGTGGTATGCGCACTTTAATTCGTTGAAAAGCGCACGGCGAACTGCCTCGGCTACCATCCGGCCGATATAACGTGTACGAAATCATACACGCAGGCAGTAGACCAGATTTTATACTCTTTTTCGATTTGTGGATGATGGCCGGAGGCCCAGCCAACTTTGTCCGATCCTATAGCACCTTCCAGCTCAAATGCGGTTTGGCCTAGCTGTAGTGCAGAAATTTGTAATCTTTGCAAATATTTCAAAAGCTCATCTTGCAAGGGTTCACATATCAGAAGCTGAGTTAGCAGTTCGTATTCGAAGCACTGGGCATTACCAACCTCTGGATAGTGAAAAAGAGGTTGACTTGGGCGCCAGGAGCCGTCTGGATTTTGCTGCTCGAAGAAAATACGCAGAGCCGCAGAGACTAAGGCCTTTTCCTCTGGGCTTGTCTGTTCATCCACTGATGCGCTGCTTGCCAGGACGACAGCGTATGCGAGTTGCAGAGGATCCGCGATCCGGCTGCCCGTTGTGATGAGCGCAATCTGACGATTTATTTCCGATCTGGCCCACATCCGCACGAGCTTGGTCACTCTTGCCAGCTCTGGATCGTCCTTAGCACAACATCGATTTAACACTCGGAATGTCAATTGAGTAAGGTACGCGGACGGTGGGTAAGGGTCGATGCTCACAGCGCCAGAAACAGCCAATCTTCCGTTCGGATTTCCAATAGCCTCGATCAGAAGAGGTGCAGTATCGTTTTGTACTTTGGCCTCATCAAGATCGGAATTGGGGTAGCCTCCGCTGCTTATGAGATCCAGGATACCCTCGGCGATGAAGGGGAGACCGAACGGATTATTGACCTCGAGACCAGCATTCTCCCGTCTTTCGAGAAGGCGCTGAGCTACTGCCTCGGATGATCCGCAAGGGCGCTTATCGATGTTCCATAGACCTGCACGGACCAGAGACGCGACAACAGGGTAGCGGTGCTAGCTAGCGACGCACTTCCACGCTTAGAGGGTTGGTGCCAAAAGCCTTTTCTATCGTTACTTGCGTAGTGTCCCATCGTAGGCACGTGCTTCCGGGGCCGATTGACGCCAGGTGATTACGGAGGTCTTCGAGTGCTTCGATACCAAGAGTTTCAGGCATAGACATCATCAACCGAACCCGATGACTGTGCGACACAGGGTCGCGAGGTGAGACAGGTTCGCTAGGCTATTCATGTAACGGTACTCGGGCGAATGCTATTCGGCAGCTCCGGCGAACCTACTTCGAATGGATCGGGCCGCCTCTACGAATTTGGTCTCGGTCTCACCATGACGGTCCCCAATGTGACCGAGCAAATAAGGCCTTAAGCCATCGAGCGTATCATGCATGTCCTCAATGCATACCGTGGGGTCGAGCAAGATATGAGGTGCAGATCTGTTAGTGCGCCCTCGCTCATGGTACTGCGCAGATAGCGCTATGGATGCTGGGAACGCAGGTCACATAGGCCTTCAAAGTGATGTCGACTGGCGGTGACTAGAGAATACCGGCACGCCGCAGGCATAGGCCGCGCCGATTTCCATAGATACGGACGGTCCAGTGTAGCCATCTGGACAAACAACCCACAGAAGGTGAGAGGCCCGGCCAGACATTCAATCTGAAGAAGATTGACTTCATCCGAGGAGCCTACAAGCTGGCGAGCCGGCGCCAGAGACTGCGGGATCGCGGGATGCTCACCACCGAGGAAGTTGCCGAGCGCTTCAACATCGCCCAGACCACCGTCCATAAGTGGGGACAACAAGGTCTCATCAACAAAGTCTACAGCGACAATCGCAATCGTGGCCTTTGGGATATCCCACCCGACCTGGCGATCATATGGGGCCGCCCGGGCAGAAACGCCCTTCCTGCCCGCGTCCCAACTACCATCTCATCAACAACCGAACAGGAATCTCAGTATGAAGCCTTCGCCTTGTCCCGCGGCTTGCGTGACCGTGCCGGGACCACGGCCGTGCCGTAATGCTTGATCAACGCGGCATAACTGGCGTTGATCACCGGGTCGTAATACGAGGCATGGGTGACGCCGACCTTCAGATTGTCGGGCACAACCTTCGCCGGCACGCCGTCCAGGAAGGCAAACAGACGGACATGCGCGCCAAGCCAGTCCTCCGTCGCCTGGGTCCAACTGGCCTCAGCGTAAATCAGCCCCGAACACGGCAGGCAGGCCACGAATATCTGCGTCGCACGCGCCGTACCGTCGTCCATCACCGCGACCGGTTGCCGGCGTAGTCGACCTGCACCGTCTCGCCGGCATGGTGCACCTGGCGCATCGACAGGCCTCGCCCCGAGGCCTTCTGCCATTCGCTCAGCCGCAGTTTGAACTGGCTGAACCCCAAACCGTCCGGCTGGACCCGGGCACTCGATCCAGAGCAGCTTGCGGGTGACGTGCTTAGCGCCGCAGTTCCTGATCCACCTCCGCCCAGTCGGGCAGCGTGCGACCTTCGGCGGCCGATGACGGCGGGGTAAAGCGCCGCTTCCAGCGCCGTCTCCGACAACCCATCGGCGGTAGCGGCTTACAGCCCCGCCGCTGCCGCTCGATCCAGGTACGCCCGCACCGTCGAGCGCGCCAACTTCGCGCCTGCCGATATGGCACTCAGATTTCGCGCCCGCACCCTCGGATCCTACTCGTAACTCTTCCCTGATCCGCCGCATCTCCGCCCTCGGTCTCGGCACTACTGCTACCCCGCCAAAAAGGGCGGAACAGTAGTCGCGATTACTTCGATGTCAGCGGCGGCTTCCTCCACCAGCAGACTGGTCGAATTCGCCGGCCTCAGGTGGCGGTTTCGACCGGCCTCAGGTGGCGATTACAATCGGCCTCGAGTGGCGATTACCTCCGGCCCGTGCACGAATGGCCGATGAATAGCGGGTTCCCAGGGGCGGCATGATCCGACAACCCAGAGGCGATGCTGGCCTGGGATAAGGCGACGCGCGGAGAACATGGGGGGCGCACAATCCCAACCGCGACCCGGAGACCGGCCGGTTGGCGCCCTCTCCCCCTCAAGTTGGATAATATACCTATCGGCACATGCCGGAATTCCGGTAGGTGAATTAATTCAATCACGTATGGGCGGATTATGGAAGGGAACCGGGCTTCATCCCAAAGGCGCAATCGCCCTCCCGATGCTATGGCACTTCGCCATCGTCGTCCTCGGAATTGCCATCGATCATCAGAGGCGTGTTATCATCCGGCTGCTTCTCCATCTTCGCGAGCATGCGGCGAAAATCCACCATCTCATGCGGCTCCAGCAGCGAATAGTCCAGCGATAGCTTCACCGCCAGAGGACCCTCTCCGTCCGCTCCAGTGTGTAGCACCTTGTCACCAAAAACGGCTGGTAATTTTTTTCCGGCAAACCACTTGTAGGCCTCGAATTTGACGCGACAGGCGTTAGCCATCTCAGCCGTCGCCTCGGTCGCCAGCCTCACACCTTTCTCAGCAACCGCATGCGCCTGCATGTTCTGCGCAAACACAAACTTACTCTTGGCGTCGGGACGCTGGTCGACCTGTCCGTAAAGTGTCGTTCGACTAGGCATCCCGGGCTCTGAGAGAATGTCAAAAAGCAATTCGCCTCTGCCATCCTGGCGCAAATGACGTTGAAGAGGATGGGATTGAATCTAGATGGCTTGCCTGGCCGGCGCTTCGCTTGCGGCGAAAAACCGCACTGCTGGCAAACGTAAGTCGGGATGCTAACGCTCATGTTTCGTAATAGATCTTCCTCCCGTTATCGAACGCCGCGGGCCAGCATGCGACGCAGCCGCCGACGCCCTCTTGAGAGTGGGACCACCAGGACACGCTTCCGCATTGACAACGAGCCCCGGCTTTCGATGCACCCTGTGGTGATAACCACTTCGGCTGATGTATGTACCGCGCCGGAGCCATCTTACGATGATTGTCACGGTGGCGAATCAGAGACTGTCGCTTATGCCGTGGGCTCGACCGATTGCACGGAGCGAGATCGTGTCTGTGCGAATAGCGGCCTCTATTGCCGCGCGGGCGGGGTGGTGACAGATCGAGCAACGCGCACCCACCCTCGGGGCCGCCGTGGGCATCGGGAGCCGCGGTAGGCCGTAGGCACATCGTGGGCAGGGGTATGGCAAAAGGGCCTCCCAGCCAGCGCCAGTCGCTCAGCTTCGGCGGCAGGGCATATCACGGATCCTGGGTAGCGCGATACGGGCTGCCGCAGCCTCGCGCGCGTCAGGCGACGCGCGAGACGACGGATACACCGATGGGGTCGCGTTGAGCGGGCGCTTTCTGCGGCCCGCCTGCAAAGCGCGCCCTCCTCGAACTGTGCGCCGCCCTCAGGGCCGGCTCTGGCGCTAACAGGGCAAGCGCACCGAAGCAGACCTGCTCGGCCCGATCTACACTGGTTCACCGAGGGTTTGACGCGCCGGACCTGAAGGACGCGAAGACGCTGTTGGACGAGTTATCATGACCGCCGGCAGCGGACGCCGCTTTCAGTTCAGTAACGGGTGGCCGGTCGACCTCAGGACGAGGCCGGGCTGAAGGCACGGCGAGGCGGGCGTGGGTGCCGAATGTTGTGGGCGATTTCGGCGTCACCCGCGTCCATTGCTAGGCTCGTTCGAGCTCGTCGATCCGGCGGACCATGAGGATCGAGGGGCAATTGCACCACATTCCGCCGCTTGCTGAATCAAATTCCGCAATCGTGGTGGCGTGCGGCTACTCGGCCACGAAGCGGCATGTGAGCGTAACATAAACGGCCGGTCAGGCCAGAGGCGAACCGAGAAGCCGATGATGGTCGGTGCTTGGCGCATGATCTAGCGTCGCGCGGCTGAGCTGGGATCAAAGGTTGAGATCTGCCGACCCCAGTAATGCGCCCCTCGACACGCCTCCATCGCCACAAGACAACGCGGCTGGGCCGAAAAGAACTCCATTAGCTTTCCCCGCGTAATCTTCCGACGAAACAAAACCTGCCCGGTGGCATCCGCACCGTGCGCCTGAAATGCTGCTCGCGATGTCCAGCCCAATCGTGCTAACCTCCGTCACGGACGCCTCCCTCAAGTGGTGTTCAACACCTCCACTTTGGCACATCGATGCCGTCGGGGGCGTCCACCCCATCAGAACCCTCGAAGTCGAATGCGACCGGGGGCTCCCGCGATCTGTGGTGGTCGGCTCGGGATCAACTGATCTGACGATCGACAGATCACGTATAGCGACGAGAAGTAACGGCTTGGGGGAAAGAAGCTTGATTGCACCAGCTTTCTGAGAACGTGCTGGGCTTCGCTGGGCGGCCAGCGTCCAATTACAAATCGGACCGACCGCTGTGCTTGGCCGGACGCTAATATCACAATCTAGGTATCTGGTGGGCGCTGAGTAGCATCAATGTGTCCCCTGGAGCCGCCAACGCGTCGACACCTGAAAGGACCGGAAATGACCCGCACACGCGCAAGAGCGGCGATGATTGCCGCGAGCCTTGGCTTCCCCCGCGGCCTTCGCCGCCAGTCATCGCGAGGCGCCGCTGATCACCGAGACCCCAAAACTCGATGGCACCGATCTTTACTTGTTCCGCAGCTATGAGCCCGGGCGGTCGTCCTTCGTGACCGCGATCGCCAACTACCAGGGCCTGCAGGACCCGTTCGGCGGTCCCAACTACTTCACTATGGACCCGAACGCGGTCTATGACATCAACATCGACAATCAGGGCACTGGAAGCCCGTCGATCGCATTCCGCTTCCGTTTCTCGCTCGTCGACAACGCGCTGGCGCTGACCATCGGCGGCAAGTCGGTCCCGGTTGCGCTGACTGAGCTCGGTCAGATTTCCACGCCGGTTCCGGCAACACAGAACGTGGTCGAGACCTTCACGCTCTCGCTGGTCACGTATCGCAACAACGGCAGCGCGACCGAGACTTCGATTACCAACGCCGATACCGGCGAGACAGTATTCAGAAAGCCTGTCGACAATATCGGCAACAAGACTATACCGGACTACGCGGAATACGCTTCGCAATTCATCTATAACATCAGCATCCCAGGCTGTGCCAGGCCCGGCCGCGTGTTTGCAGGCCAGCGCAAGGAAAGTTTCGTTGTGAACCTTGGCGAGACGTTCGACCTCGTAAACTACGCCAATCCCGTCGGCGAGCAATTTTCCAATACGACGGCGAACTCGATCGGCGACAAGAACATCACGTCACTGGCGCTCGAGCTGCCGATCACCTGCGTCGTCCGCGGCGGCGATCCCGTCATCGGCGCCTGGACGACATCAGCCTCGATCGAAAAGCGAGACTGGGACGACAAGGCGCTGCGACAGGCGTCGCGCCTAGGCAATCCGTTGGTCAACGAACTGGTCATCGGACTGCCCGACAAGGACAAGTTCAACGCCAGTCTGCCGGCCAACGACGCCCAGTTCGCCAACTACGTTACCAACCCCACATTCCCGACCATTGTCCAGACACTGTTCGACACGCCGGCGCCGACCGCGTTTCCGCGGCAGGATCTGGTCGCTGTGTTCCTGACCGGACTTCGCGGCCTCAACCAGCCCACCAAGGTAATCCATCCGAGTGAGGAACTGCGCCTGAACACGACCACGCCGACAGTCGCGCCGGCCAAACAGAATTGCCTCGGCGTAATCGGGGGCGACAACGCGGGCTACCCGAACGGCCGCCGTCCCGGCGACGACGTAGTCGACATCACCCTGCGCGTCGCCATGGGCCGCCTCTATACGCTTGGCCTGTTCGGCAGTTCGGCTGACGCTCCGTCGGGGGGTTTGGACTTCACCGACGGCGCCTGCATTACCGCGAAGCAGTTCGATACCGCATTCCCCTATCTGACCACGCCGATCCCCGGTTCGCCTCAATCCGCGTTCGAGGCGGCCTCGACCAACGCCGTGCCCGCCAAGCCGGGCGCGTGCCAGTAACGATGCTGCCCCTAACCACCACCTGCGCTGGGTTCGCCCGGCGTAGGCCCAGGCTTCTGGCTGGCTTGGTCTGGCTCGCCATCGCCGCGCCGGTCGCGGCTGAACCGATGCGACCAGCGGACGACGCGTTAGTGCTGGAGCATCTGCCCGACGCGCAGGACCCAGGGCGTCATGCCCTGCACGCGCTGCACGCTGCACTGCTTTCCCGGCCGGACGACCTGCCGCTCGCAATCCAGGTTGCCCGCGCCGAAATGCAGCAGTGCAGAAAACTGTTCGATCCTCGCGCCTGCGGCCGTGCCGAAGCGGCACTGAGCCGCTGGATCAACGCGGAAAACCCGCCCGTCGAGGTGCTGCTGCTACGGGGCGTGCTGCGCCAGACCCATCATCTGTTCGATACCGCGCTGGCCGATCTCGGCCAGGTACTCGCCGCCCAGCCGCTCAACGCCCAGGCGCGGCTGACGCGGGCGGTCATCCACGAGGTGCGTGCCGAATATACGATGGCGCATACGGATTGCGCGGCGGCGGCGCTCCGTGTCGGACAGGCTGCGCAGGTCGCCTGTCTCGCGGGTGCGACCAGCTTGACCGGCCATGCAGCGGTCACGCTAGCCGCGCTAAAGCTGTCGGATGCGGATGCCGGCTCGTCTGCCGAGGAACGTTTGTGGGCGTTGACGGTGGAGGGCGAGGTCGCCGCCCGCCTCGGCCGGGCGAACGAGGCGGAGGACGCGTTCGCCCGGGCGCGGGCGATCACTTCGGACGATTCGTACCTGCTCGGCGCGTACGCCGACCTGCTACTCGACCGCGGGCGGCCCCGCGAAGTCGTCACGATGCTCGCGGACCGCACGCGGATCGACCCGCTGCTGTTGCGCCTGGCCGAGGCACAGGAGCGCCTGGGCACAGCCAATCCGGCGCACATCGCCGCGCTCGCGCAATCCTTCGAGACCAGCCGGCGACGCGGTGATATCGTGCATCAGCGGGAACAAGCGCGGTTTGAGCTGCGTGTGTTGCACAAGCCGTCCGACGCGCTCGCCACCGCGCAGGCCAACTGGCAGGTACAGCGCGAGCCGGCCGACGCCCGCATCCTGATGGAAGCCGCCTTGGCGGCCCGACGGCCGCGGGTCGCACAGCCGGCACTCGACTGGTTTCATGCGAATTTGGTCGAGGACATCATACTCGCCGGTCTGGTCTACCAGTTGGAAATCGCCTCGTGATGCGCCGATGTCTCGGCGTCGTGCTGGCGTGCCTGTTGCCCTTCGCCGCATGGGCGCATAGTTCCAGCACGAGCTATGTGACGATCGTCGTCAGCGGTCACGATGCGAGCTTGCAATGGTCGATCGCCCTGCGCGACCTCGACATGGCGATCGGCCTCGACGCCAACGACGACGGGGATATCACCTGGGGCGAACTGCGAGCCCGCCAGTCCGAGGTCGACGCTTATGCGCTGTCCCGCCTGCATGTCGCCACCGGGGGTGCAGATTGTATTGCGGGTCCGGTCGAGCATCTGGCTGACCTGCTCAGTGACGGCGGTTACGCGGTGCTGCGGACGACGCTGCGTTGTCCCGTAGCGATCGCAGGCCTCGATGTGCGATACGGCGCGTTGTTCGAGATCGACCCGAACCACCGCGCTCTGCTCAATGTCACAGTCGACGGCGTGCCGCACACCGGTATCGCCTCGCCCTCCGAACCTATCGCCCACTTCGACGCTTCGGGCGGCCAATTCACATTGGTGCGCCAGTTCTTCCAGGGTGGGGTAGAGCATCTGCTCGCGGGGGCCGACCACGTGCTGTTCATCGTGATGCTGCTTGCGCCGCTGCTGCTCCGTCCGCGCACGGCTGCCGAAGGTCCGTTGCGACGCCTGGCTGAGGTGGTGACGCTGTTGACCGCGTTTACGGTTGCGCACGGTTTGACTTTGACGCTGGCGGTGCTTGGACTCGCGCACGTCTCACCGGCCGCCGCCGAGCTTGGTGTTGCCGCGACCATCCTGCTGACGTCCATCGACAATATCGTGCCGTTCTTGCCCCGCCGGCGCGGTCTGCTCGCGTTCGGGTTCGGGTTGATCCATGGTCTAGGGGTGGCCGGTGGCCTCGGCCCGCTGAATCTGCCAGCGGCGTCCCTGGCCTTGGCACTTCTGTCGTTCAGCCTGGGGCTGGAGGCGGCCCAGATCGGCATTGCTCTGGCCGCCTCTCCGGTCGCCCACGTTCTGCGCACAACGCCCGCGGTCTCGCATCGGATGCTGCCCGTGCTATCCGGCGGCGTCGCTTTGCTTGCCGTGCTGTGGATCGGAGAGGGTGCACAGCGCCTTGCCTCCACACCGGCGGCCACCGTCCTGTCCATGCAGGAGATCCGTTATGCCGGTTAGCCTTGTCGTGCTTGCCGTTCTCCTGCTACCGCATCCGGCGTCCGCCCACATTACCGGTACCGCAAGCGGGTTCGGTGCCGGATTCCTGCACCCGTTGCTGGGCCCCGACCACCTGGTCGCGATGGTCGCCGTCGGCCTGTGGGGTGCCCAACTCGGCAGCCCCGCGCTATGGATACTGCCGGTGGCGTTCCCGCTGGTCATGGCGGTCGGTGGGCTGATCGGCATCTCCGGCATCTCGGTCCCGTATCCCGAGCAGATGATCGCGTTGTCCGGCCTGGCGCTTGGCCTGATGGTGGCGTTCCGCGTGCGGATGGCGTTCTGGGCGGCGGCGATGTTTGTCGCCGTCTTCGCGCTGTTCCACGGCTACTCCCACGGCCGCGAGATGCCGCAAGCGGCCGACGCTGCAAGCTTCGCAATCGGCTTCGTGGTCGCCACAGGGCTTCTGCATCTGCTTGGCATCAGCCCTGGCGTCGGCGATCGCTCGCGGATGGGCAAGCGCGCGATCCAGGGCCTGGGCGTCGTGATCGCGGCGGTCGGCGGGTTCTTCGTCGTCACTACCTTCGGTGCTGCCGGATGAAACGCAGTTTGCTGTGCCTCGTCCCGCTGCTGCTCCCCGCGGTGGCGCATGCGCACGGCATCTCGCCGGCGATCAAGGGCTTCTACGCTGGCGGCATGATGGTGCTGAACGGACCCGAGGACCTGCTGCAATGGATTGCACTCAGCGCCTTTGCCGCCATCCACCCGCCCGAACAGGCGGGCTGGGTGGCCGAGGCGTTGGTCGCTGGCTTAGCCGCCGGTGGCCTCAGTCTGATCGGGTCTGTTCCGCTCTGGGCCAACGCCGCGGTCCTGCTCACCATCGGCACATTGCTGGTGGTGGGCGCACGTATACCGTTCGCGGCACTGGGCGGGCTGGCGGCAGGAATAGGTTTGCTGCACGGTGCCCATGCCGGGGCCGACATGGCGATCCTCCCGGATAAGCTGGCTATCGCAGCGGGTGTCGGGATTACAGCCTATGTCTTCATGGTCGTTTGCCTCGCCACGCTCGTTTGGCTGTCGCGGCGAATCGAGCCTTTGCGTGTCGTGGCATTTCGCGCGTTCGGTAGCTGGGTGGTTGCCATCGCTCTCATGCTCGGCGCATCCGAGCTGGTGGGCAACTAGACCAGATGTTCGCCTGAGACCGGGGCGACTGTACCGACCGAACCTTCCGGATAATCGCCTCGGCCCTTCTCGGCAACGGCCACAGTGCCCTGCAGACTGCCTGACAGGTTATCAACGTAGAAGTGGCGCACCGGCGTCATCTGGGTAATACACTTGAACGTATGGTCGTCTATCTTGACGGCGCGCTCGGCGCCGTCGTCCGCCGCCTGTGCCCGTGTGGCGGCGAGCAGTAACACCGACGCGCTCAGCACCATCGCGTTGCGGCGCCTCAGCCGCCAGGACTGGAGCGATGCTTGCCAAGGCCCGTTCACAATGGGCTGGCCTGGATGAACTCGACACCCGCGAAAGCAGATTGGACCCTAACAGCTTCCGACGGCGGCCGAAAATATATTTGTCGCGATAGCCACATCCGTCCTGACGTGCCCAGCGTAGCCGAAGAACAATGTCAGCTCTCGCCTGGGAGACAGCAATGTCCCGCCAGGACCCGAATAACCGGAAGCCCCGACCTGACTTCGGCCCCGGAGATTTTCCGCGGCGCGATCTCGACGGAGAACGCCGTGCCTGCCCGGCTATCGATGCATCATCACCGGCAAGGTCGCATGCTCCAGGATGTGCCGTGTCACTCCGCCGAGAATCTGTTGTCGCAGACGAGAGTGGGCATATGCGCCCATGGCCAGCAGGTCGCAGTTGAACTCTTTGGCCGCCGCCAGCAGACCAGCGCCGACTACGTTGTCGATTGGTTTGAACATCCTCAGATCGGCCGGCACGCCATGCATCGCCAAGTGGGTCTGAAGTTCTTGCGCCTGTGGGCCACGTCGCAGGTACCCTTCAGCCCAGAGAATACGCACAGCTTCTGCATGCCGCAGCCAAGGCATTGCCGCCTCCACAGCAGCCGAGGACTCAGCCGAGCCGTTCCACCCGAGGCAAATCCGCCTGCCGACCGTCGTCGGCGCCACCTGGGGGGCAATCAGCAGGGGGCGGCCGGAATCAGACAGCACCGCGTGTAGAACATTCGAGGAGGACACCTCTTTTGGGGTGGCGGGATGGCGCACCACGGTAAGATCGGCGAGCCTCGCCTGTTGCGGGAGGATATCCAGCTTCCGTCCGGTCAATATGAGAAAGCTCGCGGTGGCGCTTTCCGCTCCGGCGGTGCCTTCCGTCACTTTCACCCTGTGCTCAACGGTGAAGCGTTGGAACATCGCGCTCATCGCTGGGGCCGGCGCCAGATCCATTTGCACGTGTAGCACGGCCATGTGCGCGTTCCAGAGCTGCGCGACTGTCCAGGCGGTGGACACAGCCGCCTCTCCCGCACCGGTGCGGATCAGGGGCAACAAAACCTTGCGGATGGCCATGATCTAGACGCTCCGAAAAGGCCTCTTTTACGCAGGATAAAAGCCGTATGGAACGTGTCCACGACCCTTTTCGGAAGCGTGTGAGTTGTCCAAAACATTCGCAAAACCTTGGTGCTGCGCCTGTCGGTCCCCGTATCAAGTCCAGCGAATTTCGCGGCTTGTTGGTAAACCGACGCCACTGCCGGTAATCCTTATCGGCGGACACTTGGAATAACCGGACGATCCGGGCAATGTCGGTGGTCACTTTCGACGAACCTTGCTGAGTGCCGCTAGGGGGTATCGCGATGCAAATGCGGATCATTTGGGGCAAAATCCTGCCCGGCCAATGGGATGCTTTCGAGGCCGCTTTCAAGAAAGCGCTGGAAATTCGTGGTGGTGTAAAGGGGTTGAAGGGGCAATGGCTACTTCGAGACGAGAATGATCCCGATGCGGGATATTCGATCTCGCAGTGGGAAAGTGCTGACGATATGCGGGCGTTCTGGGACAGCAAGAAGCGCAGCGAGGCCATGGCCGTCCTTCAGCCGTTCTACGTGAACCAATATACGATAACCAACTGTGCGGTTCGGATCGCATCGTCTTATTAGCCGGGCGCGGGTGCGGCGATGCGGCGCGCCGCCTGGTCACCGCCATTCGGCAACGATCGCCGGGACGACGATCGAAGCCGCGACAGCGGCCGAGTTCCTCGGCGCCTTCGTGGGTTCGACGACGGTCAGTCAGACGGCGGCGGCGGTATCGGCGGCGGTCCGGGCATCTCCGTGGGTGCGGCGCTGGCGCTGCGCGGAACGGGGCGGTTACCGATCGCCATTTGCGGCGATGGCGATTTCCTGATGGGCGTGACCGCGCTATGGACCGCCGCGCATTACCGCATCCCGCTGCTGGTCGTTGTGGCGAACAACCAGTCGTTCTTCAATGACGAGGTCCACCAGGAACGTGTTGCTCGGATGCGCAACCGGCCGATCGACAACAAGTGGATCGGCATGCGCATCAGCGACCCGGACATCGACCTGGCAGCTTTGGCGCAAGCGCAGGGTGCCCAGGGCTTCGGCCCGGTGCACGACGACGCCGAGCTCGAGGGCATCTTTGCTGCTGCCATCACCGCGGTCGAAGCGGGTGCCGTGGCCGTGGTGGATGGGCGCGTCCAACCAGGCTACACGCCGGCGCTGGCCGGCGCGCTGACGCGAACCTGACGAGTGCGTCGCCGCCCACGCGATAGAGCGACGGCTTCATTCATGCAGTTAGGTGGGGATGTGGCCGGACGGAAGTATCTGCAAACGGCTGACAACCAGTGGCAGTGACCGCGGTGGACGACATCCGGAGGCGACAGGGACCAACGATAGAAACCGGGATCCAATGTTCTTTTGGCAGATCGGGCATCCACGGCGCTCGTAAACTCGTTGGGCATCGAACGTCCACTGTCGCCGCCGTATGTCACCGTTCGCTAGGTTGACGCCCCTGCCCGCCGCTTCCACGCTACCGCCAAAGCGCAAGAGGGGAAAACGTCATGGCCATTGAGCGGATGCTCACCGAAGCTGAGCCAGTCGGCGAACTGATCGGCCGCGTGCTCCATGAAGCCGGCATTGAGTATGTGTTCGGTATCTCCGGCGGCCATACGGGCCAAATCATTACGGGCCTCAGCAAATACCAGAATTCAGTCCGTATGGTGACGGTACGCGAGGAGTCACTCGCCGGGGTCATGGCCGAGGTCTACGGCCGGCTCACACGCCGCCCCGGCGTGCTGATTGGGCAAGGGCCCTGGGTCCTCGGCAACGGCCTGATCGGCACGATGGAGGCGTACCTGTCGTCCTCGCCGATGCTGCTGCTCACTGATTTCTCCGACGCCACGCCGTTCCATCTGCACGCTCCCTATCAACAGGCGACCGGCGACTACGGCAGTTGGGACGCGCGGCGCGCCTTCGGCGGCGTGACCAAACAGGTGATGCAGGCCCATACGCCGGTCGCTGCGGTGCAGGCGACGCAACTTGCCATCAAGCATGCCACCGCAGGACAGCCCGGCCCGGTGACGGTGTTGTTTTCGATGGACAGCCTGACCGGCGAAGTCGAGCCCGACAGCCAGCCGATCCTGTATCCCACCCGCTACTACCTGCCGCCCGCGCCGCCCCCAGCCGAGAAAGCCCGCATCGCTGTCGCCGCCGAGGCGCTCCTGGGAGCCGTCCGACCGGTGATCATCGCCGGCAACGGCGTGCGCATAGCCCAGGCGTACAGCACGCTCGCCGCACTGGCCGAAGCGACCGGAGCGCCCGTGGTGACCACGGCGGCAGGCAAAGGGGTCTTCCCGGAAATCCACCCGCTAGCGCTCGGCGTGTTCGGCACATTTGGCACTGCCGCCGCCAACGCCGCGATCTCCGGCGCCGACCTGATCCTCGCGATTGGGACCAAGCTTGGCCCATCCGATACCGCGTGGGAGAATCGCGACCTGCTCGACCCCACGCGGCAAACCTTCATCCAGATCGACATCGAACCGAAGAACGCCTCGTGGACCTTCCCGGCCGAACACGTGCTGGTGGGCGATGCCGCCACCGTGCTGACGCAGATGCTCGAAACCGTCGCCAGCAGGTCGTCTGGCCGTCGTGACGCAGGGGAGTCGCGTGTCGCCGACCTGCGCCGAGCGTACGGTTATTTCAACGCACGCGCCTATACCGCCGATGATGCGCCGCTGCTGCCGCAACGGGTCATCGGCGAGTTGATGCGCACGCTGCCGCCCGAGGCGATCGTGACCTGCGACGCAGGCGAGAACCGCATCCTGATGACGCATTTCTATCAGACGAAACAAGCCGGCGGCTTTCTGCAGGCCGCGGGCTCCGGCCCGATGGGCTTTGCCATTCCCGCGGCAATGGGTGCCAGGCTGGTTCACCCCGATCGGCCAGCGATCGCGGTGTGCGGCGACGGCGGCTTCGCGATGACGATGAACGGATTGATGACCGCGCTCGAGCATGACATCCCGATTATCGTCGTCGTCTTCAACAACAATGCGCTGGGCTGGGTGTATCACGGCTCAGGTCCCTTCGCCGCCGAGTTCAAGGATTTTGATCATGGCGCCATTGCCCGCGCGATGGGTTGCGAAGGGGTGCGCGTGACCGAACCGAAGGCGTTGGGTCCGGCGCTGGTCGCGGCGTTGAAGGCACGCGTCCCGACAGTGATCGATGTGCGAACGTCAATGGACGTGTCGTTCGCGGATATCACGTCGCCTCTGGCAGCCGCTGTGCGTCCACGGGCTAGGTAGCCGAGGCCTTCTGACCCAGGCCCCCCTGAGGCCGCCGCCCGTCCAGAAAGTTGCAAGGCTCGTCATAGCGTCTCGTTGACAGCCCCCGTTGCATCGATGTTCCGGCAAACGATCCTTGTTGATCTCCGCCAAGAGAGGCCTGCCCTGTGGGCCACGGGAGTAGGATCCGAACAGGCTCGTCAAACCCGGTTCGAACATACTGTCTGCGAACCGCGGCGATACTGTCCGGATCGATGTGCAAAAGCTGAATTCGGCTGAAGCGGCCATGGCATTGCTTGGTGATGTTCGACGTCACCAACCCTGTGGAGAGGGCGCACACCATGACCAAGCGGCAAGTTAAGAGTGAAGTCACCACGATTAAAGCGATCCTGTCGAGCGATGATGATTTTCTTCGGACAGCGGTACGGACGGCGATCCAGAGCGCCCTTGAGGCGGAGATGACGGAGGCGTTGGCGGCGGAGCGGAGCGAGCGCGTGGGCTCGCGTCTTGGCTACCGCAGCGGCTTCTACAGCCGCTCGCTGATCACCCGTGTTGGCACGATCGAGCTGCGCGTTCCACGTGACCGCTTCGGCCTGTTTTCGACCGAGTTGTTCGAGCGCTATCAGCGTTCGGAGCGGGCCTTGGTCAGCGCCCTGGCCGAGATGTATGTCCAGGGGGTCTCGACCCGTAAGGTCAAGGCGGTGACCGAGCAGTTGTGCGGCCACAGCTTCTCGGCCTCGTCGGTCAGCGAGATGAACAAGACCCTGGATGCGGCGCTCACGGCCTTCGCGACGCGGCGGTTGGACGAGCCGTATCCCTACCTGATACTGGACGCGCGCTACGAACGGGCGCGCGAAGGCGGGGTGATCGCCAGCCAGGCGGCGCTGATTGCCATCGCGGTTGCGAGTGACGGTCACCGACAGGTTCTGGCGGTGGACCTGGCCAACCGGGAAAGTGCGTCGAGTTGGCGGGACTTCCTACTGGAACTGAAGCAGCGTGGGCTGCACAGCGTGGAATTCGTGGTCTCGGACGATCATCCCGGCCTGAAGCAGGCGATCCGTGAGGTGCTGCCGGAAGCCGCTTGGCAACGCTGCTACGTGCATTTCCTGCGGAATGCGATGGACCACCTGCCACGGCGGGCGAACGACGATTGTTTGCAAGAGTTGCGCTGGATCTACGACCGTCGCGAGATCGCCGAAGTGCGGCGCGACCTCGCCGCATGGCTGAACAAGTGGAACGCTAAATACGCTCGGCTCTGCGACTGGGTGGAAGAGAACATCGAGGAGACGCTGACTTATTATCGGCTGCCGCTGTCGCACCACAAGCACATGAAATCGACCAACATGCTGGAACGGTTGAACCAGGAGATCAAACGCCGCACGCATGTCGTGCGGATCTTCCCCAGCCCGGCGAGTTGCCTGCGGCTGGTGCGGGCCCTGGCGGTCGAGACGCATGAGGAATGGCTGGAAAGTCCGCGTTATCTGAACATGGAAGATCTGCGCGAACACAAGAAGCAGCAGATGAAGGTGGCGGCATGAACGCGCTTGCGAACTGTGCCAGCGTGGCAACGCGTGGGACCCCCGTCAAGGACGCTTCGCGCCGCAAAGGCGGCGGCCTAAGGCCGTCCTTGACCGCGGCCCCACGCGCCGTCATCGGGTTTTCAGGCCAGGACGAAGAAACGACCCCGTTCAGCCGAACAAAGAAACATCACTGGCTAGGGTGCCATGGCTTTTGCACACATTGACGGACACAACTACCGCGGCAACGCCCTGACACGACTACCGCATCAATCCTCCATCGATGGGGATAATTGTCCCCGTCACATAATCCGATAGATCAGTCGTCAGGAATTCCACGACGCGGGCGCAGTCCTCGACCGTACCGAGGCGCCGCAGGGCGACGCGCGCCGCTGGGTCGGTATTGGCTCCGGAGCTTCCCGGAATGACGGTCTGCATGATCCGTCCGGTAGCGATCGTCCCCGGGGCGATGCAATTTGCAGTGATACCATGCGGCCCCAGATCCTGGGCGAGATAACGTGTGTAATGCGCGATCGCCGCCTTGGCTGCGCCGTAGTGAGCATAACCGCCATCCGCCGAGGGACTGAGGCCCGCGACTGAGGCGACCGTCACAATCTTGCCGTAACGTTGCTGCTTCATAATCGGAGCCACAGCGTTGCAGCAGTAGATCGTGCCATACAAATTCATGTGCAGGACAAGATCGAGCAATCCGGTATCGAGCGTGCTCGCCTTGGTATCAAGGGGCCGCCCACGGCCGCCACCAGCGTTGGCGACCAGGATGTCGACGCGTCCCCACTTTTCGGCAACCTGCGTGACCATGGCGTCCACCGCGGCCCGATCGGCCACGTCCAATTCAACCCCGAAAGCGGAGCCGCCGGCCGCCTCAATCTCCGCGACAGTGCTGTCACCGGTCATGTCCCGACTTTCGGCTTCAAATTCTTCGAAGGACTTCAAACTGAGATCGCAAATGGCAATCTTCGCCCCTAAGGCAGCCAGACGGCGCGCATAAGCGCGGCCCAGCCCGCGTCCACCACCCGTGACGATCGCGACCTTGCCATCCAGTCTTCCCATGCCGGCGGTCCTCCATCATTTATCCGTGGTAGACAAAGGACTCCAGGGCCTGTCGTCAACGGAGCCAAACCAGGGCGGGTGGGAAGCGCTGGGAACACGGCGGCGCCGCGCATCCTCGCTCTCCAACCTCGGTTCATTCCAGCAATCGCGAGGAGCACGCGCCTGGCGGCTGCCTTCGGGACCTGTATGGCGGTCCATCCTCCTATTACGGGCGTCGAGATTGCCATCGCCGCGAGTGCCGGGTGACGCGCGAACGCACCGGTGACACAACCCCCGAATTCCTTCGCCTGCGCCGGCATTTGCAAGCGCAATCACTTTCTCCCCTGAGGCCTGGACTTGCGGCGCGATTTCCTTATTTAAGGCCCCCAGGAACGATCCAAAAGAATAACAGAAATGTCGATCAAATCGTTGACGGTGGAGTATTTGAAAACTCGACGCGATCACTGCTCTTGATCTTTACGTGTACTTCAAGGGCACGGCGCCACCTCACGCGCTAGAGATTGGCGTGCTCCAGATCACCAGTGAACCCACATTGCCGGAAGGCCACGTGCACAACTTCCAAAACATGTGGCACAGCCAACAGCGGCCAGGCTGTTCACATGGTCCCATTGATGCGCCGGTCAGCCGCTTCAGGCGACGGCTCGAGATCAAGGAGAGGCCAAGCGATGAACACTCACGACCTGGCTCGCCAGCTTGCCGGTTGGCGACAGACCACCGCGGAAATTCTTTACCGTATGCCGGACTATCCTGCATTGGTTCAGACGTATGTCTGGCAGGACCTGGACCGTTGGCATGACGATCCGAGATTAACATACCCTCGTTTGCGGCGGTTTTGCGAATGGTGGAACGCCAATCTCGACGGCCCAATCGTTCAGGTGCGCGTCGGAGCAATTCAGGCCGTTACTTCTGGAGAACTAAAGCACGTCGATGCGGAGATGCGCCTTCATTGAGGCTGCACTGTCATCGGCGCACGACGACCGACGGTCGGGTTCCGGCGCGCTCGAGCCCGTCAGCATGGTTTTAGGCTCGGTATCCTCTGCAGAACTGCAGAGCGTGGGGTTCCGTCGCCAAGGGGCGACGGTGTGGACCCCAACAGGGGGCTTGCGGTGGTGCTGATAGTCGCTGCTCAGGCCAAAAAGAGCTCCCATCCAGGGCGGCCGAGTAGCGGAGTAGAAGAGTCAGTCGGGTCTCAGGACGCTCCCGGTTGGTAACTCCGATCTCCCGGTCCACCGCCGCGCTCGCTTGATCGGCCTGGGGGCCAACGCGTACCGTTGCGGCATAGCCGCATCAAGTTTGGTCGCAGCCATCGCATTGCGATCCTCAATCAGGACCTATTTGATTGGCTCTGGACCTACCGTCGCGATCTGGTGGACAAGGTCTGGGGGCCGCTAAACTCCTCCTCCCCGATGACGAAACGATTATAGGCCGCCGTCCAGTCCGCCGCGATCGCCCGCTGCGCTTCCGCCAGCGGCACCCGGCCGGAACAGACTTGGCGGGCCAGGATCGCCTCCAGCTCGTCCTTCACATCGGCGTTCCAGCCGTCTGCTGTCATTCGTGACTCGGGCCAATAGGTTACGCGGATCGTAGGGCGCGCCTCCCAGATCCAGCGGCACGAGATGATCCTCCTCATACGCGCCGAGCTTCCGGTCCGCATAGCCGAACGCCCTGATTTGCTGCTGCTTGAGGGCGCGCGTGTATGCGGGTGGAGGCCGGATGGTTCGCGTCCACCCTCGCACACAGATCGTGACGCCGATCGTCTCCTGCGTGACCTCTGGGTTTAACGCGCCCGGCGTCCTGCCCGGGTCGGGCAGCGCAGTCTGCGCCCACGCGGCCGGCGTCGCCAGAAGGGCCAGAATGGCAGTTACACACTGCCAGCGTTTCGCTGCCATTGCCGCCGCTAAGACCGAGCACGTTGCTAGCGCCGCGGCGTTCCTTGCACGGATGATCAAGCCGAGGTCGTCTCAGGCAAAGGGCCAGTCGGTTGCCAAGGGCTCTCAAGCCGGTTATCTCGCCCTTCCCGACGCTCGGAGGAGAGCGACCGTTTCCGCAATGTGCTCACGGTCGTAGACAAGACCTATACTGATCTCGCGCTGGAGAAAGCCCCTGAAGTGAGCATTTGCGACGGCGTTTTCTTTACCATCCCTTAACCATTCTTGAGCATACTGATACGTCTCGGTGGCAATCATATCCGCCCCCTGCAAGGCGGCCACCGCTGACACGGGCGCAAAAACAATATCGGCTATTTCCGAATACCGGTCCGATTGCGATAGGAATAGGTGTGCTCACTTCGCTAGCTGGGCCTCAACGCCAGCATCGACAGAAATCAATACCTCCTCGCCGGGGTAGCGAATACGAGCCGTCTTGACCAAAAGATCTATGCAGGTCGAAAAGCAAAGTTCTATAGGCTCACCGAGTTGGTAGCGCACGTCGCCGACAACAAGTTCATCCCACACAGATCCGTTTACTGCGATGGCAAGGGTGACAATCCCGGCGTCCAGGATAATACGTCGGAAGTCATGCGTGACCCGATCTCTTTCGGCAAGATTATAATCCTGAAATTCATCGTAACGCCCTCGGCAGGCGGCGAGATGAAACTGCTTTAAGGGCGGTCTTCTGGGGACCGATCGAGCTAAAAGCTCGGTCCAGGCTATTTCGAAATCATCCCACTGAGCTGAGGTCCCCAGCAGACCGCCGATCACGACGACCGGCGACTGTCTATGAGTGCCGCTATCGTCGAAAAACGCTCTTAGCAACTACAAACCTCCATTTGGCGCAGCAGCGTTTGTCCGCATATACCATCGCTTCGTCCCGCGCTCGTGCAATCGTCCGGGCTGTCGATTTCCCGTCGAGGATGATCCGGCCGAGGTCGTCCAAATGACCGGCAAGCTGAATTGGCTGGGCCGCTCAAAGTCGAGGCCCTCGCGATTGAGCAGGGCGGCTCTGCTTGGCTGCCGAGGCGAGGCGGGTGTCAGCCCTCCCAGGAAATTGCTGATTCGGAGCAACAAAATCCTCGGCTGGCGCACCCACGATTGAAGGGGCTTAAATTCGCAAGGTGTTCTTATTTAATTTGGTTTTCCCCAGCATGTGCGAATGGCGAGGAACATGAGGTTCAACAGATCGCCCGCCGTCAAACCGTCTTCGGATTGGGCTGTGCTGGTTTTTCTACCACTGCTGTCGCACCGGCCGGACGGGTCGCGATGGGCTGCTCCGCCAGCATGCGCGGCAACAATCGCTGCGTGAAGAGCGGACCGATAATGGACGTGGTCAGCATTAAAACCAGCACCACGTTCACGAGGTGCACGTCGATCAGGCGCTGACCTGCTGCGTTGACAGTGTCGAACGCAACGATCGTCGCTGCAACTTGCGGCAGGGTCAGGGACCACATCGTCCAGCGCGTGACCGGGGAGTAGTTGAACGCACGACCTGCAGCCTGGGCGGCGATCCACTTGCCGACAAGCAGAGCACCACTCGAACTGTGCGCCGGCCTTGGTCGGAATCCTCTTCGAAAAAGCAGGATCAGCTATCTTGCTCACCAGAAGCGTTTCGGCCAGCGTTCATTCGTGACCCCGGTCCAGGATCGATTACGTATGATCAGCCCAAGCTCGTCCGCCTCTGGCGATCACGTCCATTGGCTGTTCAATGGCCGTGGCCGCTGTGCCTGCGCTCTGCTCGCCGGTTTGCTCACCGCAATGGCCACCTTCAGGCTGCCACCTGAAATGCGAACGATCATCAGCTTCGACGCCGCCTCGGTGGTCTATGTGGGTCTCTTTATACGCCCTGATGTGCCGCACCAGCGCTGAACAGGCCGCGGTGCTGTCAGGTCGCGACGAAATACGCGGCACCGCTACCCTCGTCGCGGTCGTCCTGCTGCCGATCGTAAGTGTCATCGCCGTCGCGGCGCTCTTGAAAAATCTCGCCCGCGCACCTCATTGGGTTAACGTTATCCACCTCACAACATCGCTTCTCGCCATCGTGCTGTCGTG
>CAVYXX010000146.1:0-16597 GCA_963772355.1 uncultured Alphaproteobacteria bacterium
TGCACTCCTGGCCCTCGTAGGGGGCTCTGGATAGATGTAAAGCGTGCGGTCGCCGGTAGCGGCGAGGCAACCGCGTATGACGCCGGCCGAGAGGGTAACGAAGCGGCCTGATCTCCGGATTTCCGCTGCAAGCTGAACCCCTGTCGCCCAGGCGCCGACCACCAGCACACCGCCATGGGCAATTCATCAGGGTTGCGATATTCGGATGGTGAGAGCTGGTGGATCCATCCTGGCAGCCGCCGAGCCCGTTCTGGAATTCTGGGCACATCGCATTGCCCCGTGGCGACAACACCCGGAGCCTGCGTGTTAGCGATGCCGTCGCGCCCTGGGGACAGATGGGTTAAGAATAAGCCGGCTGACCATCCCGCCATTCGGAGGGCGTTATTCCGAAACGCGCACGGAACGTCCGGTTAAAATACGAAAGGTCACCAAACCCAACGGTGTAGGCGACCGACCCAACCTTATCCTGTCGGCCACCGGGGCTGCACAGCAGCCTGCGCGCGGACAGCAGGCGCTGCTCGAGAACGAACTCCGTGAATGTCGTGCCGGATCGTTCGAACAGCCGCTGTACCTGTTTAGGGTTCAGACCGAGGCCACGGGCAATCGACGCTATCGTCAAGTTGGTGTCGTGGAGACAATCGAGAATCTGTGCCTGGATAAGTTGCAGACGCGCTGTGGAATATCCTCTTTGGGCCGCCAACTGCGTCTCGTCTTTACCAGTGCGGAGAAGAAGTGAGACCAGGTCGATCATATGCCGAGCCGTCATTTGTTGGCCGGCAGGGTCTAGAAATGCGGCTGTCTCCGCGGACAATACGAAGTATCGCGCAATGATTTCTCTTATGCCCGGGTTCTCTCCGAGCGGCTCGGCCAGCCTGCTTTCGGCATGAGGGCACATACTGAGCAATTCACGCCTCGGGAGCCGGATTGTCGAGAACTTGCTACCATCGTTGAATGCGACCCCGCTTTCGACTGTCAAATCCGACAGCCACATGTGTGCCTGCGGCAGTTCGGCTGTGCGGCCTTCCCGCATCACAAGCACGGTGCCTGACGTGGCACCGAAGAGCATGAAGTCGTCGCGGGAGTCGGAGAGGAGAGCGCGGGTCCGAAGAAATCGGCCCGATGTGCCGCTGGCGGCGGCCAAGGCAATCGACGCAACCTGAGCAATCTCGACTTTGCAAGCAATCTGGCTTCCGCTGCTTGGCTCGGCTTCAATTCTGCAAAAATTGCGGCAAACGTCCTCGCGCCATGCGTCGTAATGCTGGCCGGCGGGAGCACCTCGATATTCGGCCACGACCGTGTGCGGTAGAAGCGTTATAGTGTCCACTACTAAGTCCCCCCCTGCGCCTAATGATTGCTTGCGGTGAAGGCGAATTTTGCCAGCTCTGGCTGCACGCCGACCGCGCTGATGTTGGCGAACAGCATCGGGGTGCTGTTCAGTGGCGCGGGAACCACCCTCTGCGACATTACGATGATGTTCGTGCCCATGGCTTCGTCCTTTCGGTCCCTGAAGCTCGACTGCTGTCTTTTGCGTGACCAAGTCTTATGAAACTTGCCGCTGCCGCAGAATGACCGCTTCGGGAAGCACCTCACACAAATGCTGCACGGGCGACCAGGCGCGCTTCCAACTCGATCCCACGGTGACGTCCTTGCGTGGCCGGAGCAGAGGAACGACATTGATTGGGGCGGCGGCGTCAGACGTGCTTCCAACCCCAGGGGACGGGGCAAACGGAGGATGACGGCAGCGACTATTAAAGTCATGGCGATGCTCCGGGCTCGGCTAGAGAGACGAAATCTAGCCCCAATCTTGGCCAGAAGGAGCGAAGGCGCTTGCGCCGCTGAGCAAGCCGTCGCTGCACTCCTGCAACTCAGGTGAGGCGAACGGGCCGCCTTTTGAGCGGGATTTCCAGGGGCTCTGCCGGGCCATAGGCATGCCCCAGGAGCGCTCGGTCAAACAAGTTGTGCGCGTCTCGTGCAGCAACAACAGGACAATCACAATATATATCGCAGCGAGCGCGATGATCACCTTGATGAAGGTGCTCTCATTGACAACCTTCACAACCTTCACAACTTTATTCATCTTAACTATTCCTGGCAAATCGCGTCCATGTCCCTGCGGACCCGTCGGTCGGGCGCGACGACGGGGACAGCCACCGATTGGCACCATCCCGGATGGTCGGTATATGGACCAAGCCGGCGCCGGGGCGAATGACCGCCGCGCCGGATCAACTGACTATTCGTCCAAATCAGAGGTGGCGGCGATGACTGATCCTCTTTCGGAGGTGCTTCGTTCGATCCGCCTGAAAGGCGGCGTATTTCTCGACGCCTACTTTACGCAGCCATGGTGCGTACCTATCGCAGATCACCGCTGACGACTGCCGGTTTGCTCTACCGGCGGCCACGCAAGTGATCGCCTACCACTTCATCATTGACGGAAGATTTTTCCTTACGATTGAGGGCGAATCCCCAATCGAAGTGCGCGCCGGCGAGGCCGTGCTATTACCCCGCAACGACCCACACATGTTGGCCGGAGCTTCCGGTCTCACACCGATCGACGCGCGTGATCTCATACAGCCATCCGTGGATGGCGGACTGGCCCGCATTTCTCACGGCGGAGGTGGCGAGCCCGTGCACCTTGTGTGCGGCTTTCTCGCCAGCGAGGATCTCTATAATCCACTGATCGCGACCCTGCCGAGGGTTCTCAAGCTTGACGTCCGCCAAGGCGCCTCACGTGACTGGGTTGAAGCCTCGGTACGATTTGCCGCCAGCGAACTGACCAAAGGGCGATTTGCATCGTCAAATGTCATGTCGCGACTTTCTGAGCTGCTGCTGGTCGAAGCGGTGCGCGACTATTCGTCGACACTTGTCAGCCAGGAGGTCGGCTGGTTGAAGGGCTTGGCTGATCCCTATGTCGGGCGGGCGTTGGCCCTCATTCATCATAACGTCAGCAAACCGTGGTCAGCCGAAGCTCTTGCCAAAGAGGTTGCACTGTCACGCAGCGCCTTCATGGATCGCTTTACAACGCTCGTTGGTATCCCGCCGATCCGTTATCTCACCATGTGGCGGCTGCAAACCGCCAAGTTGAACCTGCGAGAGATCCGGATGACGATTGCCCAGCTGGCTCATTCAGTCGGTTACGAATCCGAAGAGGCGTTCAGCCGAGCATTCAAGCGAGAGTTCGGAATGGCGCCGGCACGGTGGAGTGAGGTGGACCCCATCGGCTGGACAGGAACCGGGGTGACGTAAGAGAGAGTCCCGCTGCGCTTCCCGTTCCCTCCCGATCCAAGGGACGAAGTAATAGCTAAGTATAGACCCTACTCTACATAGGTCAACTCCCTTTTTAACTCCGTGCCCGCGAGCCTGTGGGCTACGCCGCAGCCCTTCAAAGCGGAGGCGTTGTCCACACGCTCGTGGGCTTCGCCATCGAAAACCGCACGCGGCGTCTGGTAGCCCAACGCCTGATGCAGCCGCTCCTCGTTGTAGAACAGCAGCCAGCCGCCAATGCCTTGGCGCGCTTCCGCAACAGAGCCATACGCTTTGATGAACACGTCCTCATACTTCAGGCTGCGCCAAAGCCGCTCGATAAAGATATTGTCCAGGAACCGCCCCTTGCCATCCATGCTGACCCGGACACCGCGGCTTTCCAACTCCTCCAGAAACCCGGCACTGGTGAACTGGACGCCTTGGTCGGTGTTGAAAATCTCGGGCCGACCATGCCGGGCGATCGCTTCCTGCAGCGCTTCAACACAGAAATCCGCCTCCATGGTGATCGAAACCCGCCAAGCCAGAACCCGGCGGCTGAACCAGTCCATCACCGCGACCAGATACACGAAGCCCTTGGCCATCGGGATGTAGGTTATATCGGCGCACCACACTTGGTTCGGCCGCTCAATAGCCAAGCCGCGCAGCAAATACGGATAAACCTTGTGATCCGGGTGCCCCTTGCTGGTGTTGGGCTTCTGGTAGATCGCCTCCAGTCCCATCACCCGCATCAGCCGGGCGCACGCGCTTGCGGTTTACTATCGCGCCATCCTGGCGCAGCGCCGCCACCATCCGCCGCGTCCCGTAGAACGGCCACTTCGTATAAAGCTCGTCCATCCGACGCATCAGCGCCAGGTCGTCCGGGTCCACTGGCGCCGGTTGGTAATACAGCGTCGAGCGCGCGACCTTTAGCAGCTGGCATTGCGCCGCGATCGAGAGGTCAGGATCGTCTCGGTCGACCAGCGCGCGACGTTCGCCGGAACTCATGGCCCAGACCTTTTCCGCAAAAAATCCCGCTCCACCGTCAACTGGCCGATTTTCTCATACAAAGGTGCCAGCTGCGTTTCCGCCGCGTCACCGCTATTCGCCGATGCCTTGTCCCGAGCGAACAGCGTCGCAGTCCCGTCCAGCAGCGTCTTCTTCCACGCGTGGATCTGGCTGGCATGCACGCCGAATTTGCTCGATAGCTCGGCTACCGTGCCCTCCTCGCGGATCGCTGCAAGCGCCACCTTCGCCTTAAACTC
This sequence comes from uncultured Alphaproteobacteria bacterium, assembly GCA_963772355.1. Classification (GTDB taxonomy): domain Bacteria; phylum Pseudomonadota; class Alphaproteobacteria; order Acetobacterales; family Acetobacteraceae; genus Rhodopila. Next base: position 4,503 of record CAVYXX010000146.1, read on the forward strand.
GGGACCGTGTTTCTTCCGTGTATTCGACAAGTCTCACCTCCGGCCAATCGGCCATTCCCAGGCTGGACTCTCTCTTAGCTGCCTGTCCAGTTTTCGGGGACCACTTCAGAATTAAAGATTTCGGGCACGCCAAATCGCTCGATCGCCTCCTCCAGCGCCGCAATGCAGAAATCAACCTCCATGGTGTTGGAGATGCGCCAGGACAGCACCTTGCGGCTCGACCAGTCCATCACAGCAACGAGATACAGAAAGCCGCGCCGCATCGGGATATACGTGATGTCCGTGCACCACACCTGGTTCGGCCGATCGATGCTCAGATCGCGCAGAAGATACGGAAATACCACATGTTCGGGATGCGGCACGCTGGTCCGTGGCTTCTGATACACCACAGCCAACCCCATCCGCGCCATCAACCGGCGCACCCGCTTGCGTCCTACGCAATAGCCGCATCGTCGCAAATGCCGCGACATCTGACGAGCACCGTAAAACGGCGTTTCCATGAACTGCTCGTCGATCAGGCGCATCAATGTCAGGCTGAACGCCCTCTCCCCAACGGGCGCGTAGTAGAACCCCGACCGACTGATCGAGACCAATTCGCACTGCCGGACGATCGACAGGTGGGGATGCTCCAGAGCAATCAGGTCGTGCCTTCGGGCCACGCTCATCGACCGAAGGCTTTCGCCAAAAAATCCCGTTCCACAACCAACTGACCGATCTTGGCGTGCAGCTGCGTCACCTCGGCCGCGGTCACCGCCGTCTCGGATGCCTCCGCCTTCGACGAGAACGTCGCCGCCATCCCTTCAATAGCAACCTTCTTCCAAACCCCGACCAGCGTCAGATGAATGCCGTGTTTCGCACCAATCTCCGCCAGCGTCTGCTCGCCCTTGATCGCTTCCAGCGCAACCCGCGCCTTGAACTCCGCCGTATGCCGCTTGCGCGTCACTTTGCCCATCAAATCCATTCCAACCTTCAGTCGGAATTAGCTTAACAGCCTGTCCGAAAACCGGGGACCACCTCATTCCGATCAGGGCAGCCAATTCATGAGCCCGCGGTTTACTGGCGTGCTGAAGGATGCTGGGATTCGGATATCCATGGATGGTCGTGGCCGCTGGTTGGATAACGTCTTCATTGAGCGGCTTTGGCGGTCGCTTAAATACGAGTGTGTATATCTCCATGTTTTCGAGACGGGTTCCGAGCTACGGGCTGGTGTGACGAAATGGATCGACCTTTACAATAGCCGACGTCCGCACTCAGCCCTTGCCGACCGAACGCCCGATGAGGCTTATGGATTGGTGCAATCGTTGCCCAGTCCTGGGCCAACCAGGGACCCGGCGACGACCAAACTGGCGGCATGAGGTAACCAGGAATTAGCTTAACCAGGCCGCTGGACTGTCCGAACGAACGGGACCATCTCAATCTATCCCGATCAACGTCCTTTAAGCGTCCTGCTACAGATATTATATTATGGACGTCCGTAAGAGAGATAGAACGGTTGCTGGCTCGCGCCGCCGCCACTCTTTTTTGTGAAATAGCCGAACGCGGCGAAGCGGCGCTCGTCGATGACCGACGGCCGCACCGTGACTGAGAGCAACACCATGCCCGCGCGTATTCAGGATGTGCAGCCAACCGACTGTCACGGCCAGCTTGGCTACAGCTTCACCGTATGGGACGACGACAACAAGATCGCCCTCACGCGCGCAAAGGTGCAGAGCGGCGGCATGTTCTGGCCGGATTTTTAGCTGATGAAATCAAGTTTGGATTTCTTGGGCATTCCAACGAGTATCCACACAATCGAAAACAGCAAGTTGAAGCTGCAATTAAACTCGGCCGACGAAGCCCTGACCGGCCTTGCCCGCCAGGACGCCAGGATGGCGCTTCGCTCAAACCCATGGGCGCCTTTCGGGTTGGCCACCCCATGACCGAAGATGGAAAAACGCTCGAAACCTTGCTTGAGGACGCGGCTCGCGCCCGTCGCTTAGCCATTGTCCTTGATGGCGATCCGGCCGCGCTCGAGCTTGAGCGCTACGCCGAAGAAGTGGAGGCCGAGATCCACCGTCGTGCGGCGGATCCTCTCGACCGTGTCCGCTGAGAGGGCTTAGTCGGGTACCCCGTGCCCGGCTTGCGACGATCGCCGCCAGGTCGAGTTCCTGCCAGTGATCGCAAGCCGGGGTCCCGACAGACGGCGTGGACGGTGTGCACGCCCGAATAATTCTTCGCCGTCGGCAGCTCGCCCATCAGCGCCTCCTCGCTCGGCGACGCTTGGCGCGGGAGGAGTGCGCGCGGCGCGCCCGCTCCCGGCTAAGTTCGGCTTACTTGTTGTTTACCGGCTCCCGGGTCGTGTCTGTCCGGGCCGAGCCAGTCTTAGATGCCGCGGGGTCGCCCGCCTCGGGCGAAGAAGGCTTCGCTCCGGCGGGGTCCGTCTTCGCCGCCGGGGTACTGGCGTTTGCAGCAGCCGTTCCGGCGGTCGCATTCTCGCCACTGGGGGTGCCGGCAGCTAGCAACGACGAGATCGGCGCGGCCGCCAGGGCGAGCGCTAAGGCAAAAGTCCACGTCTTGTTCAGCATTACACTTCCTCCTTGTGCCGCGCACTGGCGCGACGAGCGCGGCGCTCTGCGTTCGTCTTCTTCGACTACCGGCAGGTGGGCGAAGGGCCTGATATTGAACATCTGACGTTCAAGTATGACCCGGCCCGCGCGGAAGAGCTGGTGCGTGACTTCTGGAATGCATCATTCAAGGCCCGGAGATTGCCGCACTGAGGAAACGCGATGAGGAGGCCCGTCGCTCGCGGTCAACTCCACCATGACGCGCCACTTCATCCCATTCCTCCGACCGGCCATTTTCGGCCCGGCCCATATCACCCCCAGGTTTGAGACGGTCTCTTGCACCAGAGCCGTCTGAAATTGGAAACAATAAGCCCACCAAGGCCCAACGCACTGGCACATACATCTTGGCCATGAAGAGGCGGCCGCTCTGCGGGTTTGGCACGGCAACCTCCGAATTCGTTGAATTCGTTTCAACGCTTGACCACTACCAAGTTCGCACGCTACTTCGCGCAGTCCCGTGACACAGGGCGATACTGATGGGCATCCAACCTCCCTCGCTTGGCGTATTCGCGGCGAAACGACGGATCAGGGCCGACTCCAAGCTGCGTGACGTCCCGATCATCGCTGTCACGTTGAGCGATCATGAAGCCGAGGCGTGCTGCGGGATGCAACAAGTGTGTGGTCGAGCTGGTCCCTCGGCCGCTACCGGCCATGGCGGGTAAGGTCCTCCAATGAAGGAGTAGGTCGTGCGCGAGCGCCCGCTTATCCTGGTCGTCGACGACGTGCCCGATAACGTCGAGATCGTACGTCGGCGCTTGGAGGCTCAAAGCTACGACGTAGTCACCGCCGCTGACGGTCTGGAAGCGCTTGAGCAGGTTAAGCGACATGTCCCCGATCTAGTCTTGCTCGACGTGATGATGCCTCGCTTAGACGGAATCGAAACGATCAAGCGCCTCAAAGCCGATTCGTCGCTTCCGTTCATGCCCGTGATCATGCTCACCGCGCAGAGCGACAAGAAGGAAGTCGTGGCGGGTCTCGACGCTGGCGCGGATGAGTATTTGACCAAACCGTTCGACGCCGGTGCCCTTATGGCGCGAGTGCGCGCGATGCTCCGCATGAAGGCATTGCATGACGAAGTGCGCACGCAGGCGGCTCAACTCGCGCGATGGAACCAGACGCTCGAACAGCGCGTCGCGGAACAGCTCGCGGCACTTAAGCATCTGGATTGGCTAAAACAGTTCCTGGCGCCACAGATCGCCGAACTCGTGATCACCTCCGGCGACGACATTCTGCACAGTCATCGGCGCAACGTCGCCGTCGTATTCTGCGATCTGCGCGGCTTCACCGCATTTTCCGAAGTCGCCGAGCCAGAGGAACAAATCGCTATGCTGGCCGAGTATCACAACACGCTCGGCGCGCTGATCAACCATTTCCAGGGCACGCTGATCCACATCGTCGGGGATGGTGTCATGGTGGTCTTCAATGACCCGATCCCTTGTCCTGATCCATGCATGCGGGCTGTTCGAATGGCTGTCGAGATGCGCGGCCGCATCAGCGCACTCATGGCAAAGTGGCAAACCCTTGGCTACGAACTTGGTTTCGGGGTCGGAATTTCGCAAGGCTTCGCCACGCTTGGCCTTATCGGCTTCGAAAGCCGGTCCCAGTACACCGCGCTCGGAACAGTAACAAATCTGGCCTCTCGGCTGTGTGGAGAGGCCGCGGACGGCCAGATCTTGATAGACAGTAAAGTCAAAACCGTTCTGGATTCTTCTGTCGATTTAGCGGAGATCGGTGATCTCACGGTGAAGGGCCTGAGCCGCCCCATCCGTGTCTTCGACGTCCGCGGGCTGACCGCGTCGCCCGGTTAGCCGGGCACAGCCTCCGGGAGCTAGGGCGGCTCGCACATCCCGGCTCATGTCGGGCTGCCGAGGAACCGGCGGACCTCCGCGAGCAGTGCCCGCGGGCTGTAGGGTTTTGCGATATAGGCGTCGCAGCCGGCTGCCCTGGCCTTAACGTCGTCGCCGCTCAGGGCATAGGATGTGATAGCGATGATTGGAACATCCCGAAGTTCCGGGATGGCCCTGATCCGACGCGTCGCCTGGTGCCCATCCAGTTTTGGAAGTTGGATGTCCATCAGGATCAGGTCGGGATGGTGCAGCGCCGCCATGCTCACTCCCGCGGCCCCATCCGTCGCCTCAAGCAGATCGTATCCGGCACTGTTCAGCAGGTCACGTGCGATCCGCAAATTGTCCTCGGTGTCCTCGACGATCAGGATACGCTGTCTCACGAGACATTCTCCGGTTTGCGCAAACGGACGGGTAGGGTGAATCGGAACGTTGACCCATGCCCGACCTCTGACTCCACCCAGATTCGCCCGCCATGCATTTCGATGATCTTTTTCGAGATCGTGAGGCCGAGCCCTGTGCCGCCCTTCGTCCGCGTGGTGGAAGTGTCGAGCTGATGGAATTCCTCGAAGATGCGATCGCGCTCCGCGGCCGGGATTCCTGGACCCGTGTCCGACACCGACAGCCCGAAGTGAGCATCTTCCAAGAATGCCCGCACCTCTATCTCGCCGACTTCGGTGAATTTGATCGCGTTGCCGACAAGGTTTAGCAGCACTTGCGTGATGCGTCGCTCATCACCCTCACCGGTCGGCAAATTCTCCGGCACAATTGCCCGCAGCACCAACTTCTTTTCATTCGCCAGGCTTTCGGTCGCTGTCACGACCGTCGCGATCACGTCCCTCATCGAGTAGTCGGTCACAGAAAGGTACAACTGGCCGGCCTCGATCTTGGAGATATCCAAAACGTCATTGATGAGGCCGAGCAGGTGGCGTCCGTTGCTCTGAATGCGCTGCAGCACCTCCCAAATCGTCGGCGGCACGTCCCCGTAGATATTGTCCTCGATCAGCTCGGCGTAGCCGAGAATCGCGTTCAACGGCGTTCGGAGTTCGTGGCTCGTGTTGGCCAGGAACTCCGACTTGTGGCGATTTGCCGTCTCGAGCTGCTGATAGACAAGCCCAAGTTCCTCGCACATCCGGTTAACGTTTACCGCCAGCGCGCCGAGTTCGTCGCGATTGACGACGTGCACGCGCCCTGAAAAATCACCGCCGGCGATCCGCCGCAACTGTGCCTCGATCTCCGTGACCGGCCCAACCAGCGACCACGAAATGGCGTAACCGAGAACCAGTGCGAGCGCGATGCTGCCGAGCACGAGGCCGACGACCACAGCTTGCGATGTGGCGAACGACTGCTGGCTCATCGCGATGCTGGCCATCATGTCGGCCTCGGCCCGGTTGACAAGCTGGTTTGTCAGGCGCTCCAGACGGTCTGCCAGTGGTCCTTGCGCCAACTGCATCGCGCGCGCCTCGGCCGTGTGCCCGGCGCGAACCAGGTCAACGACTTGCGTGACGACGCCGACAAACTGGCTGTGCACTTGCCGGACCTGACCGAGCAGATCCGCCTCGTCCTTGGCGATAAATCGCAGCCGCTCCAGGTCGTAACCAAACTGGTTCAATTGGCGCAGTGCGGCCGATAACGCTTGGTCGTGGGACAACAGCAACGCCGACGACACCGCGTATAGCTGCTCCGTCGTGTCTTGCTGCACTTGGCGGTACGCGGCGATCTTGCGGTGCAGCCGGATCAGGTCCTCGGTGCGATGGTCGGCTTCCGACAGGACCCGAAGTTCGGCGACGCCCAGCACGATGAGGAGCGCAACCATCGCCAGGAACGCGGCCAGCAGCTTGGTCTCCACGCGTGCGGGAACTCGTGCAACGAACCCGACGACCTGGCCGCGCAGCCACGCGACGACACCGGCGACCGCGCGGACTACCCCGAAGCTGGAACCATAGCGGCGGACAGGCCCGCGAAAGCGGGCACCCGCAGTGCGCCTGGACCCTGGTTTGCGTGGTGGTGACGACAACAGGCGAACCGGAGGGATCATTGGTTACTGGCCAGCCCGGGCTTCTCGACGAGCCCCAGAAGATCTCGGCGGAACTCGTCCGGATCGAAGCGCACACCGAGATATTGCACGCGCAGCATGCCACGCGGATCGACCAGCGAAGTCAGATTTGTGTGGTCTACCTCGCGGTCCGACGATTTCGACGCGAACACGCCGTAGCGACGTTCGATGTCCTGGATCGCCACGGGTGACCCGGTGAGGAATTTCCACCCCACCGGATCGGCGCCGAATGTGCGCGCATAGCGTTGCAGCACATCCGGGGTATCGTGTTCGGGATCAATGGTGATCGATAGAAATGCGATTTTCGACCCGAAATCGTTCCCTAGCTCGGTCTGCACGCTTGCCATCTTCGCTGTCAAAATCGGGCAAGTGGCGGAACAGGAGGCGAAGATGAAGGTTACTGCAACGGCCTTGCCGCGGAATTGGTTCAGCGCGACCTCGGCTCCGTCCTCTGCCCGCAGGACGAAATCCGGTGCTGGCCCGATCACCGGCAGCCCCGAATGGTCTTGGGCAGTCGGGGCCGCCGGCGTCGATCCCGCCAGCACCGTTGCCAGTAGGATCGAGACCGCTCGCATTGCTCAAGCCTTGAGCTCGCGCTTGAGTTCGTTAAAGAAACGCCAATCCGTGTGCTCGGCGATGACCTTCTGTGGCGTTGACTTGGTAAAGCCTGCCTCATTCATCCGTAGTGCATACCAGCGCACCGTATCTTCCGGGTCGTAGTCCCGCCAAGCCTTGTAGGGTAATTCGTTCAACGCTTGTAACGCGTAATCAACGCGTGGCGTGTAGCCTCGATCGACCAACAATTGCGCCACCCGCTCAGGCTCGGTCGCACATAGGTCTGCGGCTTTCAGCATGGCGCGCAATACCCGCTTGGTCGCTACCGGATATTGCGGACAAATTCCGTGCGGCCCATCAGCATGCAACAGAAGTATTGCGACCAGGGCCGATCGGTTGAACTGTTTGCAAGGGAATGGCCGATGCCGCGAGCGCGGAGTTCCTGAGGCCGGGGCGGAGTGGCCAGGAACGCATCGATCTTCCGGTCGATGAAGAGCTCCATAGGCTTGACCGACGGATCGCTGACCCAATGGATATCCTTATGCGGGTCGAGGCCGACGTAAGCTCGCCATGATGCTCACCAGATGCCTCGGTGTCGTGTAACCCGGGGGCACACCCACGGTCCTGCCCTTCAGCTCGGCAATGCCGCGGATGTACTCCTGCGCGAACAGCTCGAAGCACCCGACGTGCACGCCGGCAACGATCGTTACCGGCACGCCACCGCTATCCACCTCCGCGATCACTTCCGGCGCGAAGCGCAGCGCCCAATCCACTTCGCCGCGTGCTACATTTTGAGCCGGAGACGCCAAGTCCGAAGTTTCATAATGGACGTCGGTAAAGCCCTCGGCGCGAAGCAGCTCCTCGGCCACGTACACGGGCGCAATGCAGATGGACGGATTTTTCCCGAGGCGGATCGAAGATATTTCCGGCGGCGGCTCGGCGGCGAGCAATTTTCCACCACCGCCGCGGCCTACCACGCCCAGCGTGCTGAAACCCGCGGCTCCTGCCACCGCGGCATTGGTCACGAAGCGGCGGCGACTCTGCATGATTGCCATCGGAAGCCTCCTTCCATGATTCAGGTGAGTGGGTTCAGGTCTTCAGCTCGCGCTTGAGTTCGTTGAGGAAACGCCAATCCGTGTGCTCGGCAATGAGCTTTTGTGGGTCGGACTTGATTAGGCCCGCTTCGTGCAGCCGCAGTGCATAGAAGCGGAGGCTATCTTCGGGGTCGTAATCCCGCCAAACGTCGTATCGCATGTCGCTCAGACCCTGTAGCGCGTAGTCATAGCGTGCAGAGTACCCCTGATCGACCAGCCGTTGCGCCACCAGCGCCGGCTGCGAGACGCAAAGGTCGGCGCCCTTGAGAATGGCTCGGAGCACGCGCTTGGTGGCAACGGGATATTTCTGAGCGAACTCCGTACGGGTCCCCAGCAGACAACAATAATACTGGGACCACGGATGGTCTGTCATGGAACTTACGACCACGTGCCCGATGTTTCTGGCACGCACTTCCTGGAGGACAGGCGGAACAGCGAGAAACGCATCGACCTTGCCTTCCGTAAACAGTTGCATTGGCTCCACGAATAGAGTCTGCACCCAGCGGATGTCCCTGGCGGGATCGAGCCCAATCAAGCTCGCCATGATCGACAGCAACACCTTGTCTGCAATGGCGCAACCGACGATCCTCCCCTTGAGGTCCGCGATCGTGCGGATATCGTCTTTCGCGATCACCTCGAAGCAGCCGAGGTGTAAGCCGGCGAGAATCGTGAGGGGTGCGCCGGCATTGAGCGTGAGGAGGTGGTCTGGCGCAAAGGCCCTGCCGAAATCCACCTCGCCGCGCGCAATGACGTCGGAAAGAACGCCCACATTGGCTGCCTCGGCCCTTTGTACGTGCTCCAAGGTCAGGTCGACGTAGTGGATGTCGGTAAAGCCCTCGGCGCGCAGCAGTTCCTCGACGGCCTGCGGCGCAATGCAGGTGCTAGGATCCCTTTCCAGGCGGATCGTGGTAATCTCCGGCGGGGGCTCGGCGGCGAACGATGTTCCGCCACCACCGGGGTTTACAGCGCCCAACGCGCCAAGACCCACAGCGCCCGCGACTGCGGCATTGGTCACGAAGCGGCGTCGACTTTGTATGATTGCCATCGCAAGCCTCCTTCCACCATCCAGGGGAGTTCAGACTTTCAGCTCATTCCGAAGTCGCTTCACGCCCCTGCGTTCGCCCCGGTAGGGGCAGGTCGACGCTTGGTAAACGGCGCGATCAGCGGAGCGCAATTTGTAATAGGCCTGGACCGGCTCTTAGCCAAGTGGAGCGAGGAGGTCGGCCACTCTCCTATCATAGTCACATCTGGCCGCCGAGCCGGGAATTGGCTTGCCTGCCTGTCACGTGCGTCACCATGCTGCCCGCCATGAGGCCGCGCACCGGCAACTCCTGCAATATGCCGGCGCGCTGGAAAATCCGCCGTTGCTTGTCACCTCCGACATCGCCCGCATCATCATCCGCACCAACTGGACCAATGCCGTCTCCGAACGGCATGAGGTGCTGCTGGACGAACTGACCGCTGCCCAAGGTGTCATCTCTACTTTGCACGCGGAGTGACATTTCTATCTTGCGCCGACACGAGGATGCCTCACAAAAGCGTGAGTGACACAAGACGTAGATTTGAGCGGGTGGATAATGACAACACTATCTGAGTTTCGTCGGGTAACTGTTCCCCTCCTACGTAAGCACCACGTCCCCGTAAAGCAAAAGCAAATCGGCGCGCTATATAAATTTTTTGCAAGGTCGGAAAATAAAATCAGCGCTCAGGGTCTTGATTTGACCGTTGGGATGAGAGTCAACAACAAGAAGCATTATTTCAGAAAAGTTCGCTGGGGCCTTACCCGCCGTGGAAAAAAAACCATTGCCGCGTTTCGATTACCCACAATGTCCCAATGGTGTGATGCTGGTCTTCTCTAGTCGCCGAAAGCCATCTGAAGTGGTCCCCGAAAACTGGACAGGCAGCTAAGAGAGAGTCCAGCCTGGGAATGGCCGATTGGCCGGAGGTGAGACTTGTCGAATACACGGAAGAAACACGGTCCCGAGTTTAAGGCGAAGGTGGCGCTTGCAGCGATCCGCGAGGAGGGCACGGTAGCCGAGCTATCGAGCAAATTCGGCGTGCATGCCAGCCAGATCCACGCGTGGAAGAAGACGCTGCTGGACGGGACTGCGACGCTGTTCGCTCGGGACAAGGCATCGGCGAATAGCGGTGACGCGGCGGAAACGCAGCTGGCACCTTTGTATGAGAAAATCGGCCAGTTGACGGTGGAGCGGGATTTTTTGCGGAAAAGGTCTGGGCCATGAGTTCCCGGCGAACGTCGCGCGCTGGTCGACCGAGACGATCCTGACCTCTCGATCGCGGCGCAATGCCAGCTGCTAAAGGTCGCGCGCTCGACGCTGTATTACCAACCGGCGCCAGTGGACCCGGACGACCTGGCGCTGATGCGTCGGATGGACGAGCTTTATACGAAGTGGCCGTTCTACGGGGCGCGGCGGATGGTGGCGGCGCTGCGCCAGGATGGCGCGATAGTAAACCGCAAGCGCGTGCGCCGGCTGATGCGGGTGATGGGACTGGAGGCGATCTACCAGAAGCCCAACACCAGCAAGGGGCACCCGGATCACAAGGTTTATCCGTATTTGCTGCGCGGCTTGGCTATTGAGCGGCCGAACCAAGTGTGGTGCGCCGATATAACCTACATCCCGATGGCCAAGGGCTTCGTGTATCTGGTCGCGGTGATGGACTGGTTCAGCCGCCGGGTTCTGGCTTGGCGGGTTTCGATCACCATGGAGGCGGATTTCTGTGTTGAAGCGCTGCAGGAAGCGATCGCCCGGCATGGTCGGCCCGAGATTTTCAACACCGACCAAGGCGTCCAGTTCACCAGTGCCGGGTTTCTGGAGGAGTTGGAAAGCCGCGGTGTCCGGGTCAGCATGGATGGCAAGGGGCGGTTCCTGGACAATATCTTTATCGAGCGGCTTTGGCGCAGCCTGAAGTATGAGGACGTGTTCATCAAAGCGTATGGCTCTGTTGCGGAAGCGCGCCAAGGCATTGGCGGCTGGCTGCTGTTCTACAACGAGGAGCGGCTGCATCAGGCGTTGGGCTACCAGACGCCGCGTGCGGTTTTCGATGGCGAAGCCCACGAGCGTGTGGACAACGCCTCCGCTTTGAAGGGCTGCGGCGTAGCCCACAGGCTCGCGGGCACGGAGTTAAAAAGGGAGTTGACCTATGTAGAGTAGGGTCTATACTTAGCTATTACTTCGTCCCTTGGATCGGGAGGGAACGGGAAGCGCAGCGGGACTCTCTCTTACGTCACCCCGGTTCCTGTCCAGCCGATGGGGTCCACCTCAATCACCCGGTAGCGCGAAAAGCGCCGATTTGACGGAATCTGATCTTATGGTGCGTCAGGAGAAGCTGGCGCGTTCCTGCCGGTGAAAGACCGGCCCCGGTAAGGTGGTAGCGCGCTGCCGGGTAGCGACGGCGATAGACAGACCCTCAGTTTGGAGTTGGGTCAGTTGGAGCCTGCTTTGCGCGCTTGCGATATCGATCTTCCCCCCGTATCACCCGGCGAGCAGCGTTCACGATTTCCATGTCTTCCTCGGAAAATTTTTCACCATTATTACGGCGTCGATTATACACGCGGAGCGTTTGGCGTGCCGTCTTGAGTGCTTCGGGGGCTTGCTTCCCCCGCTTTGTATAATCTCTCGGGCGCAGCGAAACTGGCAGCTCGCCCAGCAACAAGCGCTCCTCCGCCGACTGGGAGCGCTCCAACTGCGGCTCTAACGAACCAGCTACCTCCGCCAATACGGTTTTCCATTCATCTCTCGGAAATCCCCGTTTCCAAAAGAACAGATGTAATGCGAGACGTTAATATCCGTATCTTCTCCATGTCGTATAATACAATAGATCAATACTTTCACAAAGACCGCAGCTTGGTTAACGCACGGTGCGCGCCTTACTTTGGCGTGCGAAATTCATGAATTCTGCAGCATGAATCCCACGTATCGTC
>CAVYXX010000147.1:0-16805 GCA_963772355.1 uncultured Alphaproteobacteria bacterium
CTGAGAGAGCGCGGGGCTGCGATGCCCTGCGCTACTCACCTTCATCAAGGCGTATGGCTCGGTGATCGAGGCGCGCCGGGGCATCGGCGGATGGCTCTCGTTCTACAGCGAGGAGCGGCCGCATCAGGCGCTGGGCTACCGGGCGCCGCGTACGGTTTTCGCCGGCGCAGCCTATGAGTATGTGGATAACCCCTCCGCCTCACTACGCGACGCTCCGGCGTTGCCCACATGCTCACAGTTACAACATCAGGAAAACAAAGTATTGATGTATTGCTCAGTATAGAGTAGGATCTGTATTGATCCTTCGACGCCCCCTCGGATCGGGAGGGGCACTGGAAACACGGCGGGACCGATGGGGTCCACCTCAGAGACTAGGCGCTTCAGACGCCGAGAGAGAAATGGGCGCGACGCAGGCGATGAGATGTTCCTGCGAAAGCAGTGTATGCAACGCCGGTTTCCTGATCCAGCGGCGCTCCGGTGCGTTCCCAGCGACATATTCCAGATTTGATCGCGACACTCTGGCGACGATTGACGGTCGCCCTCGTCGAATATCTGGCGCGATGCCCTTATTGCGGCGCCAGACCTCCCCAGGGGAACTACGGGTCGTGTGACGCAGTAAAGACTAAGGGCCCGTCAGGGATCAACCGCTCGGTCTGAGCGATTGGACGGCTTGATAGTGTAGTTCCATTCGCCGCGAAAATCTGCCCGGACGATGTTTATGGCGGCCAGTTGTTCGTCCGAGACGACGATGCCTTTGGGATACTGGTTGTCGTCGAGTTCGCCGATCACCTTCAGGCCGGTCTTGGTCGTGGTGGCTCCGATTAGATCGATGATGACCTGATAGCTGACCAGCGGCTTGGCACGCCAGTTCATGGTGATGAACGAAAACAGCCGATGCTCGATCTTGTTCCACTTGCTGGTTCCGGGCGGCAGGTGGTGGACCGTGATGTCAATATCCAGTTGGCTAGCCAGCTTTTGCAATTCGAGCTTCCACAGCCGCACGCGCGATCCGTTGCTGCCGCCCCCGTCGCAGGTGATCGTCAGGCGCTTGGCCGCGGGATAGCGCTTGCAGCCGATGTCCTGCCACCAGCGGCGGATCGACTGTACGGCAAACGCGGCGGTGTCATGGTTCATCCCAACACTGACCCAACCAGCGTTGGCGGCAAGGTCGTAGATACCGTATGGCACCGCCCGACCCAGTTCCTTGATCAGAAAATCATGCACGCGAACCGCTTCGGGTTCGCCTTGCGGACGCCATTCCCGGCCGGCGTTTTTGAAGTCTCCAACCAGTTCTTTCTTCTTCGTATCCACTGAAATCACCGGCTGCTGCGCCGCCAACGCCGTCGTCACGCTCTGATTGATGTGGCTAAACTGCGCGTCCCGGTCGGGATGATCGCCACCCTCATTGGTCTTGCTGTTGGCTTGCAGACTGAACTTCTGCGCTTTTAACAATTCACCCACCACGGTGCGACTGACCCGATGCCCACGCGCCACAAGCTCCGCCGCCAACTGCCGCAGGCTCTTGCAGGTCCAGCGCAACGGCGACATCGGATCGCCCCTGGCGCCGGGTTCGACCAGCGCCATCAGTTCGCGCAATAGGTCAGGGTTACTGACGACCAGTGGCTTGCGTCCGCCCCCCGCACGTCGCACCCGGCCTGCCAACAGACCACCTGCCTCAGCCAGGTCTTTCAGGCCGCGCCCGATCGTGCTGACCGCGATGCCGGTCGCTCCCGAGACGGCAACGATCCCCCCGTAGCCCGCCGCTGCGGCTTCGGTGGCGGCAAACAACCGTCGTTCTCGCTCGTTGAGGTGCGGCGACAAGGCGGTAAATCGGTCACGAATTGGGGCTGGATCGATCATCCACGAACATTATCGTTCGCCGCCTCTGTCGAGAATCCCGGCTCTAAGGTCAGCCGACGCGAGTTGGTTGTTCCCGGACAGGCCCTAAGCTCAGCCCCGCGCTTCAGTTCCTCATCGTTGAAAGGTGATCGATCCTCATCACTAACCCCACACCAGGACACGACACCTTCTATCCTAGACCATCCGATATTGCCCGCGTGGGCGGATAGAACACCGCACAACCGCGTATCACGGAAGGCCGATAAATCACCGCAGTTACGTGCCCTTTTGGGCAAATCGTTGCGTCTCAGTGCTGAAGTCGTTCCGGCCACTCGGGTAAGTTGTCGTTGTTTTCAGTTGGTTAATGGTGCTGCTGGAGGGGATCGAACTCTCGACCTCTCCCTTACCAAGACACAGCATCCACCGGAAACTGGCGCGAAACCGCCATTCTGATTTGCTAGGAATGCCCAAAATCGCACTATGTTCCCTAGTTTACCGGGGCCACTGGCCCCGTTATTCGGGCGATATTCTATATCGTAACGATCTAGCCAGATGGCACCGGACAAGCAAGAAAAGGGGAACCCGACAGCCTGCAACCGCAGCGCGACCACCCCAGGGGGGCCGAAAGGTCCTCCTTCCAATTACCGGGACTTCCTGTCGATCCAGGCTACGGTGTCGACGCCGCTCAGCTTGGTGAGCAGGGCTGTATAGGATGGGTCGGCGGCGAAGCCTTCCCGGGCCAGTTTGGTCAATATCAGGTCAACCAACAACTTCAAGGTCGGGAAGCTTCTCGATGTTGTTCATTCTTTGTTTTCTCCATGGCCGTATGGCCCGTCTTTGCCGGATTTGGTATCAAAATTGCCGTTCCAGCCAATTCGCTGCGACACTGGCCGCCATGGAAATCACCCAAGCCATGACAGTAGGCGCTTGCCCGCTGTGACCGCTCTGCCGGGCTGGATCATTACCCGGGTTGCGCATGTTTCCGTGAGGGCCGCCGCGCGCATGCGCTAAGGCCTGACGGCCAAGCCATCCCGGGTTCGAACAACCGCTTGAACCGGAGGTGATGGCCATGACCGCCATCCTCAACATCGACGCCTTGCGGGCAGGTGCTGTGTCCGCGATTACGCCTATCGGGTTCGCCAATATGTCCGCGCCCGTCTGGCACAGCGCAACCCGGCGCCCCCGACCCGTTCTGGTGGTGCGCTGGCACGTCAGGCAAAATGGCTACCTGGCCTGCCACTGGGAAACGGACATCTCCGCCGCCTTCGGCCTTCCCCCTGATTGAGCCTGTCGCGGCCCATCCGCGCTGACACTGCTTTGTCTCCAAGCGGTTGCACGTCTGGTGGCGTGCACCGCGGCTCCATTCTGGAAGTAGGCCACCATGTCCAATCGTAATATCCGCAATGCCGGACCGCGTACCGCCGTGCTTGATGCTGCCCATATCGGCGACATCGAAGGTGCCCTCGGCACCATCTATCAGGGCGACACAAGACACCGCAAAACCTGGAAGGCGCGCTTCGCAACGCTGCTTGCGATCATCGGACCAGGTCTGATCGTCATGGTCGGCGACAACGATGCCGGCGCCTTCGGCACCTACACCCAGGCCGGCCAGAACTACGGGACCGCGCTGCTGTGGACGCTGCTGCTGCTTGTTCCGGTGCTCTATGTGAGGAGATGGTGCTGCGCCTCGGTGCGGTGACTGGCGTTGGCCACGCCCGCCTCATCCTGGAGCGCTTCGGAAAATTCTGGGGCGCGTTCAGCGTCATTGACCTGTTCATCCTGAACGGTCTGACGATCGTTACCGAATTCATCGGCGTCAATCTGGCACTCGGTTATCTCGGCGCTTCCGGCGATTTCGAACGGTTTTCGCTGGCACTGTGCTTCTTCAGCGTATTGCTGGTACCGGTCTTTCTGATGGTACACCCACCGATCGGCGAAATCGCACGTGATCTGGTGGTTCCGCACTTCCCCGCCGGGGCAAAGCTGTCGGACGTGATGCTGCTGGTGATCGCAATCGTCGGCACCACGGTCGCGCCATGGCAATTGTTCTTCCAGCAGAGCTACGTGATCGACAAGCGCATCACGCCGCGCTTCATGATCTATGGCAAAGCCGACCTGCTCATTGGTATCGGATTCGTCGTGGTCGGCGCGGTCGCGATGATGGCCTTCGCCGCGGCCGCCTTCGGGGGCACGGCGGAGTTCGGCCAGTTCACTGACGCCGGCGCCGTCGCGGCGGGGCTGGAGGTGCACGCCGGCCGAGCCGCCGGCGGTTATGTTTGCACTCGCGCTGCTGGACGCCAGCATCATCGGGGCATCCGCCGTGTCGCTCGCGACCGCCTACGCGATCGGCGATGTGCTGGCGCTGCGCCACTCGCTGCATCGCAAGGCCACCGACGCCGGGGCTTCTATCTGGTCTATGCCGGGCTGATCGCGGTTGCGGCGGCGCTCGTGCTGTTCGGCAGCGATGCGCTCCTCGGCCTGTTGACCAATGCCGTGCAGACACTCGCCGGCGTGCTGCTGCCGTCCGCCACGGTGTTTCTGCTGCTGCTGTGCAACGACGAGGCGGTGCTTGGGCCGTGGATGAATGGTCGCTGGCTGAACCTGTTCACAGGTGCGGTCATTTGGATCCTGCTCATGCTGTCGATCATCCTGACCACGGCAACGGTGTTTCCGGGCAGGTCGGGTCATGCGATCGTTGCGGTGCTCGGTGGCGGCACCATGGCCGGCGCCGCCGGTTACGCCCTGCTCGTGCTGCTGCGCAAGGCGGACCGGCATCATGGCAAGACGGTCCGGCCGCAGGCCGCCGGCACGGGCACACCGGCTGATCGGGCATCCTGGCGTATGCCCCCTCTGAACGAGCTGCCAGCGCCTCACCTGAGCCCGGCTAAGCGGATCTGGATGGCATTGCTGCGCGCCTATCTGGTCGGCGCTGTGATCCTGGTCGCGGTCAAGGTGGTCCAGATCGCGGCCGGACAATAGCGGAAGCAAGCTGCATGGCCGACTACCGGTCCGTCAACGACCCGACCTGCAGCCGCGATTGTGTGCCCGGGTCGGTGTTCGGCCTGCGGCTGCGCGGACAGTTCTGACGCATATCGATGATGTTGCCCTCTCTCCCACGCCCACCTCAATCTCATTCCGAACGCTGGCCGCTCGAAGCGGTCAGGGCCGCTAACTGGAAGGAGCGCCACCTCCATGATCGCGACCATCGCCCTCGTTGAACTGATTGGCTACGTCGTCCTGTTGCTGTGGGGCATGCGTATGATCCAGAGCGGCATCACACGCGCCTTCGGATCCAACCTGCGCCGGGTGCTCGGTCGAACGCTGCGCGACCGCTTCGCAGCAATGGCCGCCGGCCTGGTGGTCACCGCGCTGCTTCAGAGCAGCACCGCGACAGCCATGATGACCACCTCGATTGCCGCGGACGGCTCGATGGAACTGGTGCCGGCGCTCGCCGTCATGCTGGGCGCAAACGTAGGCACGGCGTTGATTGTGAAAGCGCTGTCCTTCGACATGTCGTGGCTGGCGCCACTGATGTTGATTGCCGGCTACGTCGCGTTCCGGCGCGGCCGCCGAGGGCCGATCCATGATCTCGGCCGGGTCGGGATTGGCCTGGGGCTGATGCTGCTTGCACTGCACCAGTTGGTCGTCACCATCCAGCCGGTCGAGACGGCGCCGGTCCTGCGGGAGTTGCTTGGCGCGCTCACCCGTGAACCGCTGCTGGACCTGGCCTTCGCGGCACTCCTGACGTGGGCCGCGCATTCGAGCGTCGCTGTCATGCTGCTGCTCACGTCGTTGGCCGCCGGCAACGTCATCCCGCCTGTCGCTGCCATCGCGCGGGTCCTTGGCGCGAACCTCGGCGGTGCTATCCCGCCCGTCCTGGAAGCCTCGAGTGCAGACCCCGCCGGGCGTCGCCTGCCGATCGGCAATCTTGCCTTTCGGGCTCTGGGCTGCGTAGTCGCTCTGCCGTTCGCGCGGCCGATCGCCGAAGTCCTGACGGCGATCAACTCAGACCCGGCGGCGTCTGTCGTGAACTTTCATCTGATTTTCAACCTGATTTTGGCCGTCGTCTTTATCGGGCTGCTGAATCCCGCTGCCCAACTCCTCTCCCGCGCGCTACCCGAGCGGAAGAAGAAAGCGGAAAAGGCCGCTCAGCCGTGAACCTTGAAGAAGCCGTGCTGGACACGCCTATCCTCGCGCTGACAAACGCGTCGCGTGAGGCCTTGCGCATGGTGGACCTGGTGGACGTCATGCTGCACCGCCTGCTGCTGGCAGCAACCAACAATGACCTAAATGCAATCAAGGAGATCGGCCGCACGGGCAAGGCACTGGACCGGCTGCAGGATGCGTTGAAAGCCTATATGACCCAGCTTGGGACCGACCAGTTGTCGGAGGTCGATGCCAGGCGTCATGATCATGTGCTCGATTTTGCGGTCAATCTCGGCCACGCCGGAGACATCATCGAACGCAGCCTCGCCAGTGCCGCCGAGCGCAAGGCAAAACGTGGGCTTGTGCTGACGAAGGAGGACGAGGCGGACTTCCGCGATTTCCATGGTCGTGTGCTTGACGATCTGCGACTAGCGGCCGCCGCCTTCATGACGGAAGATGCCAGGTCGGCGCAGACTTTGCTCGACGCCAAGCGGCAGTTGAACGTCATTGAACGCGCGACGGGTCGGCGGCACCTCAGTCGCTTGGAAGCCCATTCGCCGGCAGGGCTGGAAGCCAGCACGTTGCACCTCGCGCTTCTGCGCGACCTGAGGCGCGTGAACTCCCACGTCTCGGCGATAGCCTATGACGTCCTCGGCCTGGCCGACCCATCGGAGAATGGCGAAGAAGCGCCAAACGGATGCACGGCGGAGCAGGCTATGGACGCCGTGGGCCCATATGTCGATCCTGTTGCCGCTCTCGACGACACTTTGCGACCGTCTTCTGTATAGATCCGCAATCACTCAAGTGGGATATGCTAACTGCCGACCAGGCCAGCCAGCTCGCTGAAATGTTCCGCCTGCCCAGAGAACCGAACCGGCTCGGCATCGTGGCAAACTGCCTGGACCGACCACTGAGCGTGGGGGAGATCACTGCGCGGCTGTCGCTTACACAATCGCTGGTCTCGCATCACCTGCGCCCATTGCGCGCTGCCCGGCTGCTCAAGGCTGGCCGGCGAGGCAAGCAGGTCTACTACAGCATCGCTGACGGCCATGTGCGGGAGATGCTGACGAATATGATCGAGCATATCGCCGAACCGGATGAGCACGATGACATCAACCTCGAAACGGGAGTGACACAATGAGTGTAACCATCGACCGGGTTAAGTGTGCGTGTAGCGACTGCGTCTGCGTCGTTGACATGGACAAAGGCGTCACACGAGACGGACGCATTTATTGCGGTGATGCGTGCGCGGAGCACCACAAGAGCGGTTCAGGCTGCGAACACGCCGGCTGCACCTGCCACGGTTGATACAGACGAATCAGTTGACCCGCGGGCCGGGTGGCCTCTTTGGCCGGCCGGCCCTGCGTCTGTTCAGCAAGAGATGGCCCATGCGTCCGGCATCGATCTTTGCAGGACCGGACAGCCAGCGGGCCAAAGGGAACCACAACGGCAAGGTTCGTGGCCGCTGGGGGTTTAAATGCCCGCCATTGGCCCGCGCAACGACGGGCATTTAGCCAAGGACGATTCCTGACCGCCACCTTTAATATGGCAACGTGCACATAACCCATGTAGCTCGACGACGCGTTTGCTCACTGAAAGCCGAGCATGGCGGCATCCTCATCGATAACGCGCTGCAATCTCGGGCTTTGGATTTGCTTCGCAGCGCCGCATATGTTGCATATAAAGAATATAGTGCTTATCGCCGATGCTGAATGGGCGGCTGCCACAAAGGCGTTCAGGCTCTCGACTCGGATGGCGAGGTGCTGCTCCAATAGAAAGTCAAGAGCTCGGTAGACCGTTGGCGGCGCGTGTCTACGACCGGACATCGCCACAAGCCGCGTCATCAACTCGTAGGCGCCAATTGGTCTGTCGACCTCTTCAAGGACTTCTAGAACTCTGCACCGTAACGGCGTCAATCGGCTGTGGCCACTAGCTTGCCGCGGTGGAAGATCTCCACGGTGTTGGCGGTGATGCGCGCCTCCACTTCCTGGCGCAGCAGGCGGAACGGCACGGAATAGAAATGCTTGTCGACCTCGATGTGGTAGTCGAGGTTCACCCGGCAGCGTTTCCAGTCGGCGTGTTCGTAGGGCGTTGGTGGCAGGGATTGGAGTGCCGGACGGTCGAGTTGTTCGAACAGCGCACGCCGCGAGGTACCCCAGCCGCGCATCGGCCGGTCGTTCAGTTGATCCACCAGTTCACGGATTGCTCGGTTCAACTCTGCCAGAGAAAAGAACCGCCGGTTGCGGAGCCGCGCCAGGATCCAGCGTTGCACCACCTGCGCGCCGACCTCGACCTTGGCCTTGTCGCGCGGTTTGTATGGACGGGCTGGGATGATCGCGGTGTGGTAGTGCGCCGCCATGTCGGCGTAGGTGCGGTTTACCGTCGGCTCGTAGAAGCAGGCCTTGGTGATCCCGGCCTTGAGGTTGTCACTGACAATTTGCCGCGGCACGCCGCCGATGGCGCTCAGTGCGTTGACGTGGGCAGCAATCCAGTCGGGCAGAGTCTGACTTGCTGTCGCCTCGGCATAGATGAAGCTTGATGCGCCGAGCACGGCGACGAAGATCTCGGCGCGGTGGATCTCGCCGGTCGCCGCGTCAATCACCTCCATCGTGTGACCGGCGAAGTCGACGAACAACCGTTCGCCCGCGATGTGCACCTGACGTAGCGTGGGTTTCAGTCGTCCGGTCCACTCGCGGTATAGATCGCAGAACCAGGAGTAGCCGAAGCCGTCGGTCGTCGCCGCGCGGTATTCTTCCCACAGCAGAGCCAGCGTCACGTTTGGCCGACGCAGGTCGCGATGTACCGTCGCCCAATCCGGGATCGGACGCTGAGCGGACGGCACGCCAGGTGGCCGCGGAAACAACAGCGCCTCAAGACGGGCGTCATCCAGCGTGCCTGGCAACGGCCAGGTCAGGCCCGCACGGCGGGCTCGGCTGAGGTAGTCGCTGACCGAACCCTGGCTCAGCCCGAGGCTCTGGCTGATCCTCCGTTGCGGCAAATGCTGTTCCCAGCGCAGTCGCAGTAATTCGCGTATCTTTCGCATCGACAATCTCTCACCAGGCATCCCGACCCCTGCTCCTCGGCAAAAGATCAAAACTACCCGCGGTTGAAGACTGTCAGCGGCCGCCAAACGGCAACGTCAGCTCCGAAATGATCAGGATCACCGGAATCAGTGATCAGGATCCGCCGGAATGCATGATCAGGATCGAACGGATTGGATGATCACGATCAAACGGAATCGGTGATCACGATCGACCGGAATTCGCACAAATGTCTGCCCGCGCAAAACCAGGAAATACCCAACCGGCCCAGAGACAAGGGCGACAATTGTCGCCGCCGCGAACGCATGCTGCATAAAGTCATACGCGAACATCGTGCCTGTGCTCCCGCGCCTCGACGTCGTGCTCCCAAGACATGACAAAAATCCGCCCGCTGAGCCGCACGACGTCGATCGCCGATCCATACAGACGCGACAGCACGGGACCGGTGATCACATCATCGACGGTGCCGAGTGCTGCATGACCGGCGCCCAGATAAAGCACGCGATCCAGCACACCGATCAGCGAATTGAGCTCATGCGCACTGAAAAGAACGGTAATCCCCAGTTCCTGCTGTAACCTACGCACGAGCTGGACCACTTCAGGCTGATAATGCGGATCGAGGCTGATCAACGGCTCGTCCAGCAACAGCAACTTCGGACGACCAACGAGCGCCTGCGCCAGGAAGAGACGCTGGCGTTCGCCGCCCGACATCTCTGTCAGGGGACGGCGGACAAGGGCCTGGGCTCCCACGAGGTCTATTGCCCGGGCGACCTCCTGTGCCCCCGCTTTGCTCGACACCGGTAGGCCCATGCGATGGCTGTCAAAGACACTGGCAACAACGTCCCAGCCACTGAGCCTCAGCCTGGTACTCGACGCACGAACCTGCGGCACGTAGCCAATCCCTGGATTGCCGCGCGAAGGTGGCTTCCCCAGCACGCGGATCATGCCACGGCTGGGGGCTAGCAGGCCGAGTACGGCACGCATCAATGTCGTTTTGCCGGCGCCGTTCGTGCCGAAAACGCCGATGAACTCATGCTGGCCAATGGCCAGGCTGACGTCTGCCAGCACGGTGCCGCCCAAAAATAGACTGACCCTAGAGAACTCAATTGCACTCATTTCGAAGAGGGCGGCGGGAGCGCCTTGTCGACGGCGTCCAGTTCGGAGGATATCCAGCTCTGGTAGTTGAGACCTTTAGGTTCAGTCTCGGTCGCTCCCACAACCGGCACACCGGCCGCTTTGGCAATCCCCTGCATCCTATCGGCAGTCGGATCGGTCGCCTGACTGTTGTAAACCAGCAGCTTGACTTGGCGGGTCTTAAGGTCGTTTTCAAATGCTGCGATATCGGACGCGCTTGGCTCGGTATTGTTCATCACCGACAGCTGAAATGACTGGTTACGGCTCCGCATACTCAAAGAATCAAACATATAGCCGAAAATCGGCTCTGTGGCGGTGACCGGCGTGCCGGCAAGCCGATCCCGCAGCATGGCGATCTTGGACTGGATCGGCTCGGTGGCCGTCTGGAATTGCGCGAGGCGTTGCCGGAAGCCTGTCTCATCGGCCGGATCATCTGCCGCCAGTACCTCGGTCAGCACAGCGGCATAGGCGAGCATAGTTTGAGTATCATACCAGACATGCGGGTTATCGCCGATCTTTCGAGCTGCAAGCGACGCAACGACGATGATCCTGCGATTGATGACGGGGGAAGACGCAAGGAGCGTCGCCATCCACCGGTCGTAGTTGATGCCATTATAGACCACTACGCGCGCGGCCGAGATCACCCTGGCAACGGATGGACTTGCTTCAAACAGATGCGGATCTGCAGCCGGATTGCTCAGGATGCTCGTCACCTTGACGTCGGCACCGCCGATCTGTTCCGCCACGTCCCCGTACACATTCTCTGCGGCAACGATTTCTATCGGCGCAGCTGCTAGTGCCAGGGCGTGTTGCGCGGCGAGCAGCACGACGAAACCGAGTGCGGTTGGGAGCTTCATTTATTGAGCCTTTGCTAGACCTGTTTCACGGAACGGCTCGATGCTGCAACGAGGAGATTTTAATGCGACGCGCCACGACCCTCAAAACCGCTGCGTCAATCCTGCCAGGATCGTTCGCCGGATGCCGAATTGGGGCGCGCCGACGCCGACGCCGGTGCCGTTGCGGATCTGATACGTGTCGTCGCCGATGTTCAGGATATCCAGGCGCAATTCGGTGCGAGAGGCGACCCTTTGTACGACCGACATGTTGACCACCCCGTAGACTGGCAACGCGATGCCGTTCGGCACGGTCGGGGTGCTGGCACGCAGGCCGCTTTGTACGATCGCATCGACTGAGAGACGAGTTGGATGTTGGCTATCGCGGTTAGCGGTGTAGGCGATGCCGCCGGAACCGGTCCATTTCTGGTCGTGATCCAGATGGATAATGTTGTCGGCGATGAAGGCCAGCTCATCGGGCTGAAAATTAAACTGCGCGGAGACGATGTTCTCACCCACCGCCCGCGATACCGCCGCGTTGCCATAGACCGACCAGGGGCCGCGGTCATAGCTGCCGGTGAACTCGATTCCTTCCTGCAAGCCATTCTCGTAGTTGAACGCGGTCAGGATGATCGGAGCGCCGAACTGGCCCTCATCGATCAGGTCGTGAGACAGCTTATAGTACGCGTCCACACCCAGCGTCAGGCCGGGGATCACCACCTGGCTGATGCCAACATCGAAGTAGTTGGACCGCTCTGGTAGCACCGTGCTGTTCGCATTCACGGTCGGCGCCGCGGTGGTGCCGGCGAATTGGCCCAATGTCGAGGTTCCGACCAACTCAAAGGGCGGCGGCACGAAGTAGCGAGCATAGCCGATGTGGAGTGTCGTGGTCGCGGTCGGCTTCCAGACGACGTTCAGGCGGGGGCTGAGCTGGGTTCCATTGGTATATTGGTCTACGCCATCGAAACGCAGACCGCCATTGATAGTCAACTTGGGCAGGATGCGCCATTCATCCTGGACGTAGACGCCGAAAAGCCCGCCCTGCTTGTTGTTGGTAATAGCGATCCCGGTTGGCTCGTCGGTCGTTGGGGTGCCGCTCGCATCCACCGGGAGCACGTCGGAAAAGGTCTTGGATGTCGTCCCCTCTTCTTGCACCTGCATGCCAAAGCGGATGGTATGGTGCTCAGCGGCAATCCAGCTCGCATCAAACTGGAGGCCGTAGGATTGGTCAGTGCGCGTCGCCTGCTGGGCGATGCCGTTGAACAACAGGTCGCCAATCACGTCGGGGGAGAAGCTCAGGCGGCTGAAGCGCGTATAGGCGGACAGCTGGAAGTCCAAGGTGTCAATATGCTTCTGAAGCGAGAGAATGCCGAATTCGGTGTCCTCCCGCTGGGTCTCGTTCAGGTTGGCGCTGTTGAAGCTGGAGATGCCGAGAACCGGAAAGCCGAGAGTAGGCTGGCCGGGGTTGTTGGGGATTTGAAATTGACCGTCGAAGCCGCCCAGGATCAGGCTGACGCGTGTCTCCGGGTCGATGATGTAGGACAGATCAGCGAGGCCGTGGAACTGGTTCGTGGTATCGTGGATGGCGTTGAAGCTGGATGTGGGGTTCTCGATCCCGCGGTTGTTGTGGAGGAAGTCGCCGGTCACGAAATAATCCAGCGCGCCACTCCTGCCGCCATAGGAGAAGCTCGGCTGCAGCCAGTCCCATGAGCCGCCGTACACAGTGACCTCGCCACCCGGATTGGTGGTTCCGGTTTTGGTCTGGATGTCGACTATGCCCGCGGTCTGGAAGCCATACTGGGCCGGCAGAGCACCGGTGATCAGCGTCATGCTCTGGGCGAAGCGCAATTCAATCGCCTGGCCGAAGACAGACAGGCCCTCCGGCAGTTCCACCCCATTCAGCCGGTATTGCACGTTGGCGTGCTCGCCGCGCAGATGGATCTGACCGAAACTGTCCTGGGCCACTCCCGGGGCCTGCAGCAATACCTGATTCAGCGGCGCATTCTCGCCTTGGGGGATCGTCTGCAAGGCCTCTGGCGAGAAGTTATAGGAGCTTGCCCCGAGGCTTGGCTGGATCTCCTGGCGGGCCACGTCAAGCTGTTTGGCAATCACATCAAGATCGATGGTGGCAGACTGCTGATCGGTCTGGTCCTGTGCCCGCACGGGTGCTGCCACCAAGGCTACGCCAAGGCAGATAGGAAGCGGAGCGGGCCAATGACGCATCGGTTAGGACCCTTCCCAAGTGCCCGGCAAGCGGCGAGAGTGTGTTTGTTATGGTACGTTATAACATACTATTCTCGAGCGGACGGCAAGCCCGGGCTCTTGGTGTCATTGGTAGGGAGTAGGAAGCACCGAGTGGCAGCGCGGCCCAACCCAGTTAGCCGGTCTTCACAACGACAATCTGTCGCGCTGGTTTGCTCGGTATTGGCGCATGTCTTGGCCGTGGGGCTGCTGCTGATCGGGCTGCCGCATGGGCTACCGCCGTCGCCACCAGCGGATCAGGCATTCGAAATGGTGTTTTTGCAGCCCGAAGCGCATCCCACCGAGAACATGCCGGAATCAGCTCCCGGCGAGGCAGAGCCAGCACCGCCGCCGGTTGAAACCGCGTCGACACCCGTTCCAGAGCCATTACCTCCGCCGACGGTAGCACCGGAACCAGAACCAGCACCGCCGCCGGCTGAAACCGCGCCGGCGCCTGTTCCAGAACCGTCACCTCCGCCGAAGGCGGTAGCACCGGAGCCGGAAACCGCGCCGTCGCCTCCGCCCCGACCCTATCGGAAAAGCCGGTGTCGGCTCCGCCGCCTGAGCCGCCAAGCACTCCCCAGCCACCGCCTATGGCGACCGTCAAGCCACGTCCCCGCCAACCGGTGCGCCCACATCCCATTGTCGCCGCGCCAGCACCGCCTGCCGGTCCGACCGCACAGCCTCAGACATCATCGATACCCGCAAGAGAGACGCCGCCGACGTCGGCACCCCTCAACGCGGATTGGCAACGGGCACTCGCGGCCTGGCTTGCAGCCCACAAGGTCTATCCTGATGAAGCGCGCAGAGAGGGTAGAGAAGGCACCGTCGAGCTACGGTTCACGATCGATCGGTGGGGACGCGTGCAACAAGTCGAACTCGTCCATAGCGCGGGCTCTTCTGTCCTCGACGCTGCAGCCGCATCGATGTTGCGAGGCGCGACCTTGCCACCGCTTCCTCCAACCATGCCACAGGACAAGGTCACTATGACCGTTCGAATTCATTACAGGCTGACAAATGAACGATTTGAGTGACCGAGGGCTACATGCCTACAGTGGTCGATGCCGTCCACCTCGGAGACGAATCAATCGCGGCCGGCGTTGTGGCGAATAGCCACGACTTCCATTCGTGGGCAGAACGGCTGGAGTATTAAGCGACCCTTCCACACCGCGTCTTAGCTTGGTTCAGGTTGGCACTACAACTACAACAAAGAAGAGTCCGGCAACGTTACCCGGTCTCCTACCGTCAGTTCAGCAGCATGCCGGCTTTCATCATTGATATGTCGTGGCGGATCATTTCGATGTAGTTGGGCGCCTCTCCGTCGGGCTTCGACAGTGCGTCGCCGTATATCGTCCCACCGATCACCGCGCCGGTCTCTTTGCTGATCCGTTCCATAGCCCGCGGATCGGTGATGCTGTCCAGGAACAAGGCCCTCACATGGTCCTGCCGGATCTGGTCGGTCATGCGAGCCAGATCGGCCGCGGACGGCTCCGACTTGTTAGTCCAGCCGTTTACCGAGATCATCGTGATCCCGAACGTGGCACCAAAATACTGCAGCAAATCGTGCGACGACAGCACCCGCCGCTTGGCGGTTGGCACCGCGGCCATTTCAGCGTGCGCCCAACTATCCAGATCCCGAAGCTGCTGCGTGTACGCCGCCCCGCGATTGCGGTAGATATCGGCGTTGGCCGGATCGATGCGCGCTAGTGTGTCAGTAATGTTCTTCACGTAAATGATGCCATTACGGGGCGTCATCCACGCATGCTGGTCGAGCACCGTAGCCTTCGGTTTGCCGCCAAGTGGATGCTCGTCCTCCGCCGTCAGTGCCTTGACGCCGCGGCTTACGATGACCTTGGTGCCGGCGAACTTCGCCTGCTTCATCAGATTGTCCAGCCAGGGCTCGAAATCGTCGCTCAAACCGTTCATGAACAGGATCCGGGCATTGGCCATCTTCGGCACATCGCCAGCGGTCGGTTCGTATTCCTCGCAGTCGGTGTCCGGGCCGACGATGGTGACCAGATCGACGAGATCACCGGCAACGCTGGTGACCATATCGCCGATCACCGTGAAAGTCGCGACGACCTTGATCTTGTCCGCCGCGGCCGCGACACCAGGATACACGACGGCGGTGCCGATCGCCACCAGCACAGCGTGAAGCAGCCATTTCATAGATCGCCCCCTCGTGGTTGCCGAATGTTATATCATAACATGTCAACAGGCGGACAGGGGCTGATGCAGGTTTCGTCTCAGAACAGCGGGGAACAACAGGATAGTGGCTCCTGGAGAGAGTTGGCCATCATGGTGTTCACCGTCAGGGGCCGCCGTTAGCGATGTCGCTGAAGGGTCGGTAGCTGCCGAAACGCTTGCCCGACGCCAATGTCCGTTTTCCGAGATCGTGCACGAGAGCAGACAGGCATAACAGGCAGACTTTAGCGGGGTGCGCTCGTTGATCCTTCGGAGCTGCTACCGATCCCCGCCGGGAAACGTTACCACCCGTCCGGCAGTAGCCTCCCGAGAGGGCCGCACGGAGGTTATCAATCGTCCCGCGCTGTTCGGCATTCAGCAAGGCGAGCCGCTGGACCTGCTGCGCCAGCTGGTGGACCGTGGCCTCCAGCCCGGCGATCCTGGCAGCGTCCTCAGCCCGTGTGGCGGCCACCACGGCCTCAGGTGTCCGGCGGGGAGGAACCCGCGCCGCCGCCCGATGAAACTCCTCCAGCACAGCGGTGGCGCGGTTTGCCGTGGCTCTGCCCACGCCCGCCTCTCGCGCCAGGTTGGAGACGGTGAGGCGGCCGTCGGTAACGCGCGGCCGCCCGGCCACCAGTCGCGCCATGGCCTCCCGCAACATCGTCTGGGAATGCGCGCTGACGGGCTTCAAATCGAGGCTGCCGTGAGCGGCGCGATCAGCCGACGTTTGCGCGTCTGCTCGGTCTCGAGCGCCTCCCGCTGGAGCGCCGAAAGATGCGTGTCGCGGAGCAGCGCGTCGCCGTCGGCGATCGACGCCGCCCAGGGTGGAAGATGGCGGGTGGAGATGCAGGAGTTTGGGCACCGATCCGGGCTGCAGCGGGACAACACCGGCGCGCGGCGCTCTTCCACGGGCGTGCGTGGCAGGCACAGCGCGCTGGCAGGCTCGAAGAAGCAGTCGTTGAGAAAGCCCACGTGCAGCGTCCGCGCCAGATGCCGCAACATCGCGCGCAGCCGCTCTGGATCGGCGATGCGGCCCGGCAGATCGCCTAGCTCGTCACGGACGTGGGCGAACTCGCGCAAGAGGCGCGCAGAGGCAGGGCCTGTCGGGAGCAGGCCACGCCGGAAATCCTCGTAATGCTCGATGATGTCATCGAGTTGGCCGAGCGCGTTCTCGCGGGCAATCTCTCCTGGGAAGCCCGAACTGGATTGGCCGCCATAGCCCTCGAAGGTCGCGATGGAGGCGTGCTTGTATTGGATCTTGCCGGCGACCGTGCCGAACGGCCGGTTGGCGATATGCCAGGCGACGGTGCGGCGGAACTGGCGTGTGCTGAAATGCCAGGGCCGAGCATCGGAACCGCGCGGGATCGCCGGTGCGCCCGGCGCGGGG
>CAVYXX010000148.1:0-51989 GCA_963772355.1 uncultured Alphaproteobacteria bacterium
TAGAACATGCCGAATGTATCCGAGACCACGCCGACCAAGAAAAAAGCCGCGGAGCCTGCGGGCTACAGTCAAGAGCTAAAACGGACGCTCGGCCCAGCTCAGGTGTTCGCGATATCGTTTGCTTTCATTTCTGTGGCGGTCGGTATCTTCGGGACATACAACGATGTGCTACGGAACGCTGGACCGATCGGGATTTGGCTCTGGGTCATCCCAACCGTCGGGCAAACACTTGTGGCGCTCGTTATCGCGCAGTTCGCGGCGCGCATCTCGCTCGCTGGCTCGGCTTATCAATGGGCGTCGCGGCTCGCCAATCCAAGGGTCGGCTGGGGGTTCGGCTGGGTGAGCTTTTGCTACCTCGCGGTCGGGGTCGTGGCGGTTGATAATGCATTGGCGAGCATGGCGTTCATGCCGCTCGTGGGCCTTGAACCTAATGAAGAGGTGGCGCGGGTCATCACCGTCGTCGTGCTGCTCGTTCAGGCTGTGCTTGCCATCGCCTCGATGCGCATCGTCGGAATGCTCAATGTATGCGCGGTGGGGGTCGAAGTGGCGATCATCGGGGTGCTGGTCATCGCCTTAACCGTCGCCGTGATGACCACGGGATTAGGCTCAACCGCCAATCTCACCGCACGCGGGATCACCGCCAACGCGCCCGATTATTTTGTGGTCGGCGGCGGGCTGACGATCGCGATGCTCATGGGTCTCGGCACGCTCGTCGGCTTTGATGCTGCGGCGAATCTTGCCGAAGAAGCGAAGGACCCTTATCGCAACGTTCCCCGCGCGATCGTGGGGTCGGTGCTAGCCGCCGGTCTGCTAGGACTGCTGTTCCTGATCGCCCTCACGGTCGCCATCCCCGATGTGACCCGACTAAGTCACGACGCGTCGCCGGTCGCGACTATTCTGCGCGAGCAGCTTGGTCATGTGGTGGAAATCGTGCTGCTCGTCGCGATTACCTTCGCGTTCTTCGCCTGCGGGATGGTAACGATGGCGACCGGCGCACGGCTGGTCTATGCGATGTCGCGCGACGCGCGCTTTCCGGCACACCGGCTAATGCGGCGGGTTAGCCCGCGCACGCAGACGCCGATCCCAGCGACGATTCTGATGCTCGCGGGCGGGCTCGTCCTGATGCTGGCGCTCCCTGGGGACGCGTTGATCCAGTTGATCACCGCCTCGACCATCCTGCCCATTCTGCTCTACACGGTAACGGTGATCCTGTATCTAGCGGTGCGCGGAAAGCTTGAGCGCAAAGAAGGTGCCTTTGATCTTGGCCGCTTCGAGGTACCGATTGCGATCGTTGCGCTGATCTGGCTGGTTCTGGCAATGTTTATACTGGTGACGCCCAATGCAGCGTTCATCCCGGCCATGATCGTTACCGGTTTGATGCTCATCGGTGGCCTGTTTTTCCTTGGCATTCTGATTTTTCGACCGCAAGTCGCTCGACAGCGAGCCAGAGGCGCAACCGGTGTTCACGCACTAACATGAAGCGCTATTACGCTGCCATCGTTACTGGCACTAATCGTTGGCAAGGGGCGCTGGCAGGCGACCCTCCCGTGGACCTGTGGCATCGGGATACACAGACGGGCGACCGGGGCGGTCTGCGGACCGCCCCACCGCTTCCTCGGCTGATCGCCCTGGCGTCCGCGGCAGGGCGAGTGTGCGGCGGCAAGCGAAACTTGCGGCGGCGTGTGCTCCATGGTGACGACCTCCCCCCTCAGGTGCCTCGCAGCTTGTCATGATTTCCGGTCGTCGGTGAAGCAACTTGTGCTACTCGCACAACTTGGCACGATGCATATCTCAAGAATTCCGCAGCACAGAAAGTGCTCGGTAAGAGCAGCGAAAATCGCAAACGGTAGGAATATCATCCACGACCACGCGCATTGATGTAACGGACCGTTTCCGAGGCGAGCCGAGATGGGGAGACGGCACCAACGCGGTGTAACCCTCGTTCGAACCACGCCGCGTCGGCTACCCCAGTTCGGCGAGCAGCGACTTCGCCTCCCGCAGATCCTTGGTGTCGAAGCCTTCGGTGAACCAGCCGTAAACCAGGGCGAGCAACTCATACGCGTCTTGGCGTTTGCCTTGGCTCTGCCACAGTCTTGCCAAACTGGTCGACGTGCGCAGCTCCCGCATTTTCGCCTGCTGGCGGCGCGCCCAGTGGAGCGAGGCGAGAAAGTTCCGTTCGGCGCCTTCAAGGTCGCCCTTGAGCGAGAGCATCCAGCCCTTGAGGCGCAGTATCTCGGCATAGTGAAGGCGTTCCTCCCACCCGGGGCGTTCGATCTGGTCGATCTGCTCGTCGATCAGACGCAAGGCATTGCCGAGGTCGCCGGTCAGCGCCATGGCTTCGGCCATGAACGCTTTGTAGGTCGGGCTGCGCAGCTTGCCGCCGGTCGCTTCCCACGCCGCGATGCCCGCCTTGAGCGGGGCAATTGCTTCAGCGGGTTTGCCTTCCCGGATCAGTGCCATGCCAGATGATTCGGGTGCCAATTGCGCCCACAGAGAGGGCAGGCTGTTCTCCCGACCCAGCCGCTCACATTCTTCGGCGCGCTTGCGCAGGACTTCGTGGTCATAGCGGTTATCGAACTCATGCACCCCAATCGTTAGCGCCCAACCGAGGCCTAAGGGCCTGTCCGGGAACAACCGACTCGCGTCGGCTGACCTTTAGAGCCGGGATTCTCGACAGAGGCGGCGAACGATAATGTTCGTGGATGATCGATCCAGCCCCAATTCGTGACCGATTTACCGCCTTGTCGCCGCACCTCAACGAGCGAGAACGACGGTTGTTTGCCGCCACCGAAGCCGCAGCGGCGGGCTACGGGGGGATCGTTGCCGTCTCGGGAGCGACCGGCATCGCGGTCAGCACGATCGGGCGCGGCCTGAAAGACCTGGCTGAGGCAGGTGGTCTGTTGGCAGGCCGGGTGCGACGTGCGGGGGGCGGACGCAAGCCACTGGTCGTCAGTAACCCTGACCTATTGCGCGAACTGATGGCGCTGGTCGAACCCGGCGCCAGGGGCGATCCGATGTCGCCGTTGCGCTGGACCTGCAAGAGCCTGCGGCAGTTGGCGGGCGGAGCTTGTGGCGCGTGGGCATCGGGTCAGTCGCACCGTGGTGGGTGAATTGTTAAAAGCGCAGAAGTTCAGTCTGCAAGCCAACAGCAAGACCAATGAGGGTGGCGATCATCCCGACCGGGACGCGCAGTTTAGCCATATCAATCAGAGCGTGACGACGGCGTTGGCGGCGCAGCAGCCGGTGATTTCAGTGGATACGAAGAAGAAAGAACTGGTTGGAGACTTCAAAAACGCCGGCCGGGAATGGCGTCCGCAAGGCGAACCCGAAGCGGTTCGCGTGCATGATTTTCTGATCAAGGAACTGGGTCGGGCGGTGCCATACGGTATCTACGACCTTGCCGCCAACGCTGGTTGGGTCAGTGTTGGGATGAACCATGACACCGCCGCGTTTGCCGTACAGTCGATCCGCCGCTGGTGGCAGGACATCGGCTGCAAGCGCTATCCCGCGGCCAAGCGCCTGACGATCACCTGCGACGGGGGCGGCAGCAACGGATCGCGCGTGCGGCTGTGGAAGCTCGAATTGCAAAAGCTGGCTAGCCAACTGGATATTGACATCACGGTCCACCACCTGCCGCCCGGAACCAGCAAGTGGAACAAGATCGAGCATCGGCTGTTTTCGTTCATCACCATGAACTGGCGTGCCAAGCCGCTGGTCAGCTATCAGGTCATCATCGATCTAATCGGAGCCACCACGACCAAGACCGGCCTGAAGGTGATCGGCGAACTCGACGACAACCAGTATCCCCAAGGCATCGTCGTCTCGGACGAACAACTGGCCGCCATAAACATCGTCCGGGCAGATTTTCGCGGCGAATGGAACTACACTATCAAGCCGTCCAATCGCTCAGACCGAGCGGTTGATCCCTGACGGGCCCTAAGTGTCCGTCCGGGAACTTTCCGAGTTGTTAGAGTCGGTTAGCACAGGGGGCTTGAACCCATTGACTCTGCTGTGATTCGATGACGGCATCGATTTGTGATGGGCATGATGTGGACAACTGAGAACCGTCCTCGGTACAACCGGGACAAGATGCGCTATCCGAGCGACCTGACCGACGAGGAATGGGGGCACTTGGAGCACCTGATCCCGCCAGCCAAGCGTGGTGGGCGCCGACGCGAGATCGATGAACGCGAGGTGGTGAATGGCCTTTTGTACGTTCTGAGCACCGGGTGTCAGTGGCGCTATATCCCCCGGGACTTGCCGCCGCGAAGCACCTTGTTCGACTACTTCCAACGCTGGGAGTACGACGGGACGCTGTTGAGAATTCACTATGAGCTTTACCAGAAGTGCCGCGAGCTGCTCGATCGGCAAGCGAGCCCGACCGCCTGCGTCATCGACAGCCAGAGCGTTAAAAGCGCCGAAAAAGGCGGCGCACACATCGACCCTCGGGTTATGATGCGGGCAAGAAGATCAACGGCAAGAAGCGGCATATCGTGGTCGATACCGAGGGCTTGCTGATGCATGCGGTAGTTCATCCGGCCGACGTTCAGGAACGCGATGGCGGGATACTGGTTCTGACAACTCTGTTCGGGCTGTACCCGTTTCTGAAAACGCTATTCGCCGACGGCGGTTACCAGGGGCCGAAATTCCGCGCGGAACTCGCCAAGCTGTTGCCTGGGTTGGCCGTTGAAATAGTCAAACGTTCGGATACGGCCCAGGGCTTTCAGGTTCTGCCCAGGCGCTGGGTAGTCGAACGCACCTTCGCCTGGCTTAACCGGTGCCATCGATTGGCCAAGGATTTTGAGAACCGCAGCCGTAATGCCCTCGCATTCATCAGATTGGCATCCATCCGGCTGATGCTGAGAAAGCTCAGCAATTCGAATGGATAGTTTCCGGACAGACTTTAAGGGGTGACTGCGTCGGCGGGCGTGGGCGTCTTTTTCATCGCTCAATCGCAACGCCCGGTCCGGGTAGCCCAGCATCCAGATGCAAATCGAGCCGTAGACACCGGCTTGAGATTTGGGATCGTGGTCGTTTGCAAGATGACGATGCTTTTCATGGTCGAAGAGATCCAGCAGCTTGTCGGCGTGCTCCACGGCCTTGGTGAACTCGCCCGCAAAACAATAGCAGCAGGAGGCGGTCATGTGCCCCGCAATGACCAGGTGGGGATCCCCGGTCGCCTTTTTGCTAGGTCCAGTATCTCCTCCACCCACCGCAGGGACTTCGTTACGCGCCCTTGGTTGAGGACGTAGGCGAACAGTAACGAGAGGATGGTCCTCAGTGCGTCGTGGCGCTCGAGCGACTTCGCCAAGGCAAGGGCCGGATGCACGCTGGTCCAGACTTCCGGGGTGGCCATGCTGAGCGCAAACCACGCCCTTCCAAGGCGGATGCGCAGCCCCAGTTCGCTGGTGTCTCGTTTGCCAGAGCGGAATGGCCGCCTCAGTAAGGCCCGCGGCTGTCAGGTGATGCGCCAGCACCTCGGGTTCAGTGGTATGTATTTTCGGGAAGCGCTGATCGATCATCGCGTGCGAACTTCAGCGTCCGTTCGAAGTTGTCGATGACCGGCCAGAACGCGCTGTTCACGTAGTAGGGCGAGCACTGGAAGCGCAGCGCCTGCACGCCTTGTGCTTCCAGCCGCCCACGCAGGGTGCTCAGGATGCGGCTCTTGCCGATCCCGGGTTCACCGGACAGCAGCACACCTGGCCTTCGCCGTCAGTCGCCTGTGACCATCTGCTAAGCAGCAGATCCACCTCGACTTCGCGGCCTACCAGCGGGGTCAGCGTGCTACCACCGCGATTGGCGTCGAAGCGGCTCTCCGTCACCAGGGCACGCTCCACCC
Organism: uncultured Alphaproteobacteria bacterium; assembly: GCA_963772355.1. GTDB lineage: Bacteria > Pseudomonadota > Alphaproteobacteria > Acetobacterales > Acetobacteraceae > Rhodopila. The sequence continues at coordinate 5,840 of CAVYXX010000148.1, forward strand.
GCCAGGCATGAACCGGTTCGGCCATGCCTTTCAGGTCATGTTCACCCAGATCGGTCAGCCCAAACGCATTCCCGACCAGGCGACGCGTCGAAGCGGCGGCGACGATCTGATCGGCGACGGCCAATCCTTGCAGACGCGCGGCGAGATTGGGCGTGCTGCCGACCGCCAGCTTGGCTTGGTCCCCCACGCCAGCCGCCTCACCAACCACGACGGGACCGGTGGCAATGCCAAGGCGGACGGACAAGGCCTCGGTGATCGAGGCCCACTTGGCGGTCTGCACGATCTCCAGCGCTGCCCGCACGGCGCGCTCGGCGTCGTCTTCGTGCGCGGCGGGCCAGCCGAAATAGGTCAGAATGCCATCGCCGACATAGCGGGCGACGAAGCCGTCGTAATGCGCGATTACATCGCCGCAGAGCATTCGATACGCGTGCAACAGGCTCCGCAGCTCTTCGGGGTCGAGCTTTTCACTCAGTGTCGTCGAACCCACCAAGTCGCAGAACATCACGGTAAGCTGGCGGCGTTCGCCGCCGTGCGGAACCGCAACTTCGCGGAGCAGTCTCGAAGCGCTCGCCGGTGCTGTCTCCGCCGCGCCCAAGGCCGCAATCGCCTTGAGGAGTTGTTTACGGTGGCCCAAGGGCATGCCAAGCTGACTGAGGTCGCTCTCCGTCAGCTCAGGCAGAACTTCGGCGTCGATTTCGCTCTCACGAAACATCGCTTCATATTGACCAAGACCGAGGCCGCGCAGCCAACCACCGATATCCATGGTCGCATCCCAACCGGCTCGGGGCGATGATCCACTCAGACGATATTGCGTGTCTAGGGCATTGGTTCGGAACAGTGCCCTTTGGGTTAGGAGTTACTCTTTCGGCGTGCGAAATTTAAGAAAAGCGGTGCGCCGGTCAAACCGGCAAGGAGTAGGTGGTGCAAGTCCTCTACGATGAAGGAGTAGCGATCCACACCGGCCCCGAGCCGTGCGTCGGCCCCCGCGAGGGTGCAGGCGAAGCGTCGGCAGGGGAGCACACAGGCCAGCCATTGAGCCGCGAAAGCTTGAATCAATCTCGGGTGCCGACGTGGTCGTTTTCACGGAAGGCAACACGGAGGGGCGCGTCATCGCGAGTGCCCGCCCGGCCCGGCGTGGTCGGAGACCCTGGCATGTGTGGAAGCTCCTTGTTACGGGAACCGGGAGGTCTCGGGTTTGACCAGCGGTTGGACACCGCTGGCCCGCGTCGGAAAGGCGAGGAGCCGTAACCGATGATGCACGAACCCGAGAAGTCTGACTCTGTCGTAGTAGCCGTGAAGCGGGCGAACAAAGCGGAGCGATCCGTTGCGGAGCCAGTGGAGCCAAGGACAGGGACCAAGGGAAACGCGAACCAGCAAAGCACGCGCCGGGCGCAGGACCGGGAAAGTGTGTCACAGGCGCTGGAGCGCGTACGGCTCGCCGCGCGGCGAGGGAAGAAGGAGAAGTTCACTTCGCTCCTGCATCATGTCGATCCCGAGATGCTGAGGACGTCGTTTTACGCGCTGAAGCGTGACGCGGCGCCCGGTATCGACGGCATGACATGGGACACCTACGAACAGGGCCTCGATCGTCGGATCGAGGACCTGCACGCAAGGGTCCAATCAGGAGCGTATCGGGCGCTGCCGTCCCGCCGGAGCTATATTCCGAAGGAAGACGGCACCAAGCGCCCGCTCGCGGTCACCGCGCTCGAAGACAAGATCGTCCAGAGAGCGGTGGCGGCGGTGCTGAGCGAGATCTACGAGGAGGATTTCCTCGGGTTCTCGTATGGGTTCCGGCCGGGGCGCGGCCAGCACGATGCGCTGGACGCTCTCTGCGTTGGGATCAGCGGCAAGAAAGTGAATTTCATACTGGACGCCGATATCCGGTCGTTCTTCACGGAAGTCTCCCAGGAATGGGTGGTCCGCTTCCTGGAACACCGGATCGGCGATAAGCGCATCCTCCGGCTCATCCAGAAATGGTTGCGGGCCGGGGTCCTCGAAGACGAGGTCGTAACGATTGAGGAGAAGGGGACGGGGCAGGGTTCGGTGATTTCGCCGCTGCTCGCGAACGTTTATCTCCACTACGTTTTCGACCTCTGGGCTGAACGCTGGCGACGGCTTGAGGCTACGGGCGACATGATCATGGTCCGGTACGCCGACGACATCGTCGTGGGCTTCCAGCATGAGGACGACGCCCGGCGCTTCTGGGACGAGATGCGCGAAAGGCTGCGGGCGTTCTCGTTGACGCTACATCCGGAGAAGACCCGCCTGATCGAGTTCGGCCGCTTTGCGGCGCGGAACCGCGAGCTGCGCGGGCTCGGCAAACCGGAGACCTTCAAGTTCCTCGGCTTTGTGTTCATCTGCGGCAAATCTCGACGGGGCGACTTCCAGATCAGGCGGAAGTCTCGCGGGGACCGCATGAGGGCAAAGCTTCGGGAGACAAAGGAAGCGTTACGAGAACGAAGGCACGAGCCAATTCCTGAAGTCGGGAAATGGCTCGCGCAGATCGTCGCTGGATACTTCGCCTACCATGCCGTGCCGACCAACAGCACGGCGTTATATGCGTTCCGCTACCATGTCGCTGTGCTCTGGCACCGGCAACTTTGCCGGCGTAGCCAGAGAGCGTACGTGGTTTGGGAGCGGATGGCGAAACTGGCGGACGAATTTCTCCCAAAGCCCCGTATCCTTCATCCCTGGCCAAGTGTGCGGTTTGCCGTCAGACACCCGAGGTAGGAGCCGAGTGCGGGAATTCCGCTCGCTCGGATCTGTGCGGGGGACGGCCAGTAATGGTCGTTCCTACCGCGAATACCACTCAAACTCCTAGGCGCTACCTATGAAAATCAGAAGCAATAGGAAATGGTCCCGGTCTGGCGTGATTTGACGGAACTCGACATCATGCGACACCGCGGCGGATCGCCGTCCGGAGAATGTCGGATGAAGTCATAGCGACAAGCCGGCTCGGCTCTTCTGCAAACACAGGAGCCCCAACCCTGTCATGGACACTGCCCTGGTCTCGGCCTTTTCGGCGCTCGGCGGATCGGTCATCGGCGGCCTGATTTCCGGGGTGGCGGCTGTGGCGAGCCAGCGCGTGCAGGCAAGGGCCAACATCGTTGCGAACGAGATCACGCGCAGGGAGGACCTTTATAAGGACTTCATCATGGCCGCATCGACGGCGTACGGCGATGCCTTGCTGACCAACGAGCCCAAGGTCGACAAGCTCGTTAGTCTCTATGCCCTCGTGAGCAGGATGCGGGTGCTGTTGCCGTTGCAGATCGTGGACTGCGCCGACCGCGTAATGGTCACCATCGTCGAGACCTATTTCGCGTCCAACCGGACAGTGCGCGAGATACACGAACTGGTGAAAAGTCGAGGCGCTTTGATCGACCCGCTACGGCAGTTCAGCGAGCTCGCGCGCAACGACATCGCCGAACTCAGGCCGCATTAGCTACCGCACACTCCGCCGGCGACTCGGTTAGGCCCGTGCGCGGAAAACCACCTGTCCCGCTCCGTTACGCGTACCGGAATTGGCGCCACTTGCCATAAGAGATTATGCGGTCTGCGCTTGGCACAGAATTCAAGGAATGTCGGACCACGAAAAATATCCGTCGCCATTCGTTAGTCTCTATGCCCTCGTGAGCAGGATGCGGGTGCTGTTGCCGTTGCAGATCGTGGACTGCGCCGACCGCGTAATGGTCACCATCGTCGAGACCTATTTCGCGTCCAACCGGACAGTGCGCGAGATACACGAACTGGTGAAAAGTCGAGGCGCTTTGATCGACCCGCTACGGCAGTTCAGCGAGCTCGCGCGCAACGACATCGCCGAACTCAGGCCGCATTAGCTACCGCACACTCCGCCGGCGACTCGGTTAGGCCCGTGCGCGGAAAACCACCTGTCCCGCTCCGTTACGCGTACCGGAATTGGCGCCACTTGCCATAAGAGATTATGCGGTCTGCGCTTGGCACAGAATTCAAGGAATGTCGGACCACGAAAAATATCCGTCGCCATCAACCAAGGTGCCAACCGATAGCCGTTTCTAATTGATATCGACTGTGATGATCACGCAAAATGCGTTTACGTGTTGGAAACCTTGATTTACATCAAAGTGGCTGAGCGAAAGCGCTCGCATACGCCGCCTGCGAAGACACGATGTAGCCAGGAGCGAACAATGCCATCCGCACCAATCGAGGTAAAAAGATCATCGCCGGCGAATCCCAATCTAACCACACTTGTCAGCTTCAACGGAGCCAACGGTGCGGAGCCGCTGGGGAGCCTGGTCGCCGACGCCAAGGGTGACCTGTTCGGCACGACGGCGCAAGGCGGTGCAAATGACGACGGCACGGTGTTCGAGATCGCTAAGACTGCGCATGGCTACGCCAGCACCCCGACGACGCTGGTCAGCTTCAATGGAACCAATGGCAACCTCCCGGAAGGCAGCCTGATCGCCGACGCCAAGGGTGACCTGCTCGGCACAACGGCGGCGGCTCGGCGGTGCAAATGACGACGGCAAGACTGCGCATGGCTACGCCAGCACCCCGACGACGCTGGTCAGCTTCAATGAAGCCAACGGCGCGGGGCCGCTCGCGGGCCTGACTGTCGACGCCAAGGGCGACCTACTCGGCACAACACAGGCCGGCGGTGCAAATGACGACGGCACGGTGTTCGAGATCGTCAAGACTGCCATGGCTACGCCAGCACCCCAATCACCCTGGTCAGTTTCAACGGAACCAAGGCAGGCTCCCGAAGGCCGGCCTGATCGCCGACGCCAAGGGCGACCTGTTCGGCACGACGACGCAGGCGGGGCAACCGCGACGGCACGGTGTTCGAGATCGCCAAGACCGCTACCGGCTACGCCAGCACCCCGACCACACTGGTCAGCTTCAACGGCACCGATGGCGCCGCCCCGCTCGCGGGCCTGACTGCCGACGCCAAGGGCGACCTGTTCGGCTCAACATCGCAAGGCGGGACGAATGGCGACGGCACGGTTTTCGAGATCGCCAAGACTGCGGCTGGCTACGCCAGCACCCCGATCACACTGGTCAGCTTCGACGGAGCCGCCAGTGGTGATCCGCTCGGGAGCCTGATTGTCGACGCCAAGGGCGACCTTTTCGGCACAACATTGGCGGCGGTGTAACGCCGGCACGGTGTTCGAGATCGCCAAGACTGCGGCTGGCTACGCCAGCACCCCGACCACCCTGGTCAACTTCGGTGGCACCAATGGTGCCCCCCCGTCCGGTAGCCTGATCGCCGACGCCAAAGGCGACCTGCTCGGCACAACATCCGGCGGCGGTGCAAATGATGACGGCACGGTATTCGAGATCACTGCGAGCGGGTTCGCTGTGCATGGTCACTGCGCCTTCGTCGCCGGTCCCTCGGGCCAGTCAGGCGCACCGCCATCCGTCACCTTGAGAGACCTGCTGGCAGGCGAAGCGACCAAGATCAGCATGGCCGACCTGCTACCGGGAGCCTCGGCAAGCAGTGGACAATCGACAGCACAGGGGTGGTGCATCTGCTCTGCCGGACGAGTTGATCGGCGCCGCATTCGCTCATCCGGGAGGCGCCGCCACGGCGCACCTCTTATCGGGGTCACCGTATGATTTGCACAAAATGTTCGGTAGCTGAGCATCGCCGGCTTTCGCGCCAAGACTCTCGAAAGGGGGACTCTCTCGTAAGCCTCTACTCGGGACAGGCCGGCATAAATCGCCGCATTTGTCGAGAGGCTAAGCCCTGGCCTGCCAAAACCTCATGGGGATCGCCAGAACCCCGTGCCACTTCTCCTGACAAATCGCCACGCCTCGTTGCGAATATCAACACATATGCAGCAAAATTCGCCCACTGAATCGATTACGATTTTTCTATGCATAGTTCAGATGCAAAAGTAAGCCCCAACACCTGACTTGCCGGCAGTGACAATGCGCTAGCACGGGATGACGCCGCCCAGGTGGGCGTGTCGGAGGCTCGGCCCCGCTGATCTTGTCGCGCGGAGCCGCTTCGCGTCGCCGTCCAGGGCTTTCAGAGCCACCGCTAAGTCGATACGAGTTTCCCGGATGACCGGTAAGACCCGTCCCCGGACCTTTATAGGGAGAAAACACAAATGCGCCGCTTGCTCCCGATCTTCGCGGCCTTTGCCGTCTTCGGATGTGTGGTCGCCCCGCCGCCGCAACCCGGTCCTCGGGTGGTAGAAGTTGCCCCGCCACCCAACCCATATCCACCGCCGCCCCCTCCCCGGATGGAACCCGTCCCGCCGCCGCAGCGAGAAACTCTGGTCTGGGAACCAGGGCGCTGGCATTGGGACGGTCGCCAATATGTGTGGATGGGCGGTCATTACGTCGAACGAGTGGTCGGACGGCATTGGGAACCAGCGCATTGGACGTGGGATGGCCGTAACTGGGTATGGGTTGGCGGTCACTGGGTGTAGTTGCGCGAGTGAAATCTGCCGCATTGCCACAGCCATACGGCATTGCCCCCCGCCTAGAAGCCTGGCCTCTGCTTCGTCGCCGCCGTCATGGTCGCCGCGTCGCCCCGTGTCGCTCCCCGTTTGAAAAGACACTTTTTCTCCCCGTTAGAAATGTCACTCGGTGCGCAAGTAGAGATGACACCAGGACAGCTTTCCAGTTCGGTTTGAGGCGGCTGCTTTCCCGTCCCGGCCTGACAACAGCAGCGACGCGGTGCGCAGCGGAGAGGATGGGAGGAGCGGAGCCGCCCGCAGTCACGCGCAGCGCCTACTTCGGCGCGAGCATGGCGAGGACGGCGAGCACCAGACCTTCCCTGGAGCGAGCACCGTGGCACGCTCGCCTCAGGCTGGAGGAACAGGCGGCGAGTGTGGTTTGTCAGGGCTCAACCTTGCCGCCACACGCTCTGCCGCCACCGCAGCCGCGGCCTCGCGCGACAGCCGTCCCTTTGTCGGCTGTCCCGGTGCTTCGAGATTGTTCGGCGGCCGTTGCCGCGCTGGATGATAGCGACGCCGGTGCGGCTCGTACGTGTTCTGGTGTTGCTTCACCAACGCCAGCGCCGCGCCAAGCCGTTTATTCTCCACGATCTTGCCAGGCTGCACGGTCTGGATCTTGTCAAACATCCGGAACGACAACGAAATCCCTTCGAACTGAACCGCGAATCGGCCGTCCGGATAGTTCACAACATCGACCTTCTTGCGCACCAAACCGCGGGCAAACGGGGTCGGATCCAACAACAGCATCATGCGGTCGTAATGCAGGGTGAGGTTGTGCGTGACCGTCCGTTCCTCCGCCAGGCGAGAACCTCGCTCAGGTCGTCCGCCGCGGTCAGCTTGCGATGCAGGTCTTTGGCGTTCTCCGGGTCGCGCCCGAAACGCGCGTTGTATTCGACCATGAAAGCCGGCAGCCAGGCGTTTGCCGCTCGATCGTTGAGATGCCCGCGAGACGCAATTCCTTCACCAGCCGATCCTGCAATGTGCCAAACGCGCGCTCGATCCGGCCCTTCGCCTGCGGGCTGTTCGCGCAGATGATGTCGATGTTCAGTTCCGACAGTACCCGGCCAAACTGCGTGATGCGGTCCCCGCCGAGGGCCTCCTTGGCGTTCACTCGGAAAATGCCGTGTTTGTCGCTGTAAAAGGCAACCGGCTTGCCGTGCGCCTCCAGATAAGCGCGTCGTCGCGCGGAAGTAATCGAACGCGGATTCCGAGGCAACGAACAGCAGCTGCATCAACCGGCTGGTAGCGTCGTCGACGAACGCCAGCAGCGTGCACCTCTCGCCACGATCCTCGAACCAGGCGTGTTCCGAGCCGTCGATCTGCACCAGTTCGCCCAGGCATTCACGCCGCCGCCGAGGCTGATGCGGAGAGGCTAGGCGGTGACCGCGGTCGATCCACAGGCCGTCCGCGATCATCCATTGCCTCAGCGTCTCGACGCCCATGTGAAGGCCCTGCACGACGCAAGCTTTTCGACCGCGAACGTGGGTCCAAAGTCGAGATAGTGTTGCCGGACCATGCCAGCACCGTGCGCCGGAACGTCTCGCCATGCTGGTGGTTGCTCGGGCGGCCGCGTTTGCGGGAACTCAGCGCCGATGCGCCATCAGCAGCGAAAACACGACGCAGGCGGAAAATCTGGCGCCGACCCAGACCCATCAACGCCGCAGTGGCCTCAACTGTGATCCGACCGTCTGCAGAGATCGATCATGATACGAAGCCGGGTCAGTTCCTGACCGCTCATTTGGATCACCGTCATCGCACGTCACCCTGAACGTCTCGACGACAGCTTGCCTCAGTGACATTTCTATCGGGGACACAGGTGACATTTCTATCGGTGACCTACAGAGCATGGCCGCATAATGGATATTATGTTAAGTGACGATTGTCGCTCATTATCGGTTTCCCGGCATCCGGGTTTGATCCGCTTGCCTTAGATCAGTCACTCCAATACGGGGCCACGGGACACACGTAGATACCGGCCGGCCGCGGGCCACGGGAAAAGTTGGTGGACATTTTTATGGGTCGCAGCCCGCGACGATGGATCACCGGACGCGCAGCACCATGCCGTCGTAGCCTGCCTCGATACCGCTCGGCAGATTGGCCTGCATCCAGGCCCAGTCCATCTCAATTCCCATATGGGTCAACACGGTACGACGTGGCCTTAATCGCTCGACCCAACCCAGGACGATGCTCAGATTGGCGTGCGTCCAGTGCGCATCGTGGCGCAGAAAACAGTCCACCACCCAGGTATCCAGGCCCTTCAGCGTCTCGAACGCCGTTTCGTCCAGGGCCACGACATCCGTGGAGTAGCCGAAATCGCCGATCCGTAGACCCAGCGTTTCGACCTTGCCGTGGTTTTGGGCGAAGACGCGGACCGACAGGCCGTGGGCGTCGAGGGTGTCGCCGGGCTTGACAGGTTTTGCTTCTAAAACAGGGCGATAGAAGTGCGGGGGATCCCAGGGTCTGAAGGCATAGGCGAAGCGATGCGTCATTTCAGCCAGCGTGTCGGCGGTGGCGAACGCCGGCAGAGGTCGGTCTGCGATCCGGTTCAGGATGCGGACGTCATCCAGCCCGGTGATGTGGTCGGCATGAGCGTGGGTGAACAGGATGGCGTCTACGCCCGGAATACGACAGTCCAGCAGCTGCGTGCGCATATCAGGTGAGGTATCCACCAGAAGTCGTTTATTTTCCGGGGTTTCGATCACGATGGACGATCGGGTGCGGCGGTTCTTCGGTTCGGCCGGATCACAATCGCCCCACTCGCCGCTACCGTCGGCACCTCCGATCATTGGCACACCGGCGGAGGCCCCGGTTCCAAGCAAAGTCACTTTCATGCGGCGGTTTTTCGGAACAGGCGGCGGAAATTGGCGGTCGTCAGATCCGCGAGCGTCTCTGGTGTCAGGCCACGGAGTTCGGCCAAGACTTTGCCGGTATAGGCTACCCAGGCAGGCTCGTTGCGTTTGCCGCGAAATGGCACCGGAGCGAGATAAGGCGCGTCGGTTTCCACCAGCAGGCGGTCAAGCGGAACGTCCTTGGCAATCTCGCGGAGCTGGGAGGAACGGGGGAAGGTGAGAATGCCGGAAAAGCTGACGTAGCCGCCCATCTCCAGAGCGGTTTCAGCAAGCCGCCGAGTGGAGCTGAAGCAGTGGAGGAGGAAGTCGAAATTTCCGCCCATATCGCGTTCTTGCTGCAAAATCAGTGCGATATCGTCGTCTGCGTCGCGCGCGTGGATGCAAAGGGGCACCCCAGCGAGGCGAGCGCCACGAATGTGGGACCGAAAGCTGTCGGCCTGAATGTCGCGGGGAGATTTGTCGTAGAAATAATCGAGGCCAGAACTCGCCGATGCCAATGACGCGAGGATGGCGGGTCATTTCCGCGAGGGCTTCGGGGGTCGGGACCGGAGCCTCGGCGGCATGGTGCGGGTGGACGCCGATAGTGCACCAGAGGTTCGCGAATGCCCCGGTCATCGGCGGCAGGCGCTCGGATTGGGCTAGCGTAGTGCCAATGGTCACCATCTCATTCACGCCGGCGGCAGCGGCGCGTGACAGGATTTCGGGGAATTCCATCGGCGTGTAGTAGTCGAGGTGGCAGTGGCTATCCACAAGCATCAGGCGGCTGGCTCCACGTAGCGGGGAAAGACGCCTTGAGGCGGCGGCAGGGTCTGACCATCCACCAGCGGCGTGGCCAGTCCCGCGAAGCTACGGGCATCTGAAGAAACCCCGAGCTGGTCGAGCATGCGGGCCATGCTGGCTGGCATGACGGGCTGCAACAGCGTGGCGACAACCCGGATGGTGTCGATCAGCACGCGGAGAACTTCTCCCATGCGGGTCTTGTCGGTCTTGTTCAGCGCCCAGGGCGCCTGGCGGTCGATGTAGCCGTTGGCGGCACGAACGACTTTCCAGATTTCCTCCAGGCCCTCGTGGAAGGTCTGGCGGTCGAAGTTGGCTCGCATCAGGTCGGGCAGCGCCGCGGCCGCTTGCAGGAGGGCGGTGTCCTCCTCGGTCGGGGCGCCGAGCGCAGGGAGGACGCCACCGCAGTTGCGGGCGATGAGGGATAGCGATCGTTGGGCGAGATTGCCGAGATCGTTGGCGAGATCCACGTTGATGCGGCTTATGATCGCGGCGTGGCTCAGTGAGCCATCGGCGCCGAACGGTTTTTCACGCAGCAGGAAGTAACGGATCTGGTCGAGCCCGAAAATTTCGGCGAGCTTGCGAGGCTCGACGACGTTGCCGAGTGACTTGGACATCTTCTCCCCGTCCATGAGCCACCAGCCATTGGAGATCACGCGGCGGGGTAAGGGCAGAACGGCAGCCATCAGAAAAGCAGGCCAATAGACGGCGTGGAAGCGGATGATATCTTTGCCGACGAAATGCACGTCAGCCGGCCAGTAATGCCAGCGCGGCGCGGTCTCGTCCGGGAAGCCGCAGCCGGTGACATAGTTGTTCAGGGCGTCGAGCCAGACATACATAACGTGGCCGGGGGCATCCGGCACAGGGACACCCCAATTGAACGTGGTGCGGCTGATCGACAGGTCGTTCAGGCCGCCTTTGACGAAGCTGGTGACTTCGTTTCGACGTGAGGATGGAGCGATAAACTCCGGATTTTCCTCGTAATGTTTCAGCAGTCGATCCTGGAAGGCGGATAGGCGGAAGAAGTAGGAGGGCTCGCGGACCCACTCCACCGGGGCGCCGCTGGGGGCGGCGCGGGTGCCATCCTCGCGCGTGGTCAGTTCGGACTCGTCATAGAAAGCTTCGTCGCGGACGGCATACCAGCCTTCGTATTGCCCGAGGTAGATGTCACCGTTGCGCTCGATCCGGCGCCAGAGTTCGGCACAGGACACTTTGTGGCGCTGCTCCGTGGTGCGGATCCAGTCGTCGTAAGACACGCCCATGGCGTCGGTCATGGCACGGAAGTCGGCGGAAATGCCGTCGGTGAAGGTTTGAGGATCGACGCCGGCGGCGGCAGCGGCCTGTTCGACTTTCTGGCCGTGCTCGTCCGTGCCGGTCAGGAAGAAGACGTCGTAGCCGTCCAGCCGCTTGAACCGCGCCATCGCATCGGCGGCGATCGAGGTGTAGGCGTGGCCGATATGGGGCGCACCGTTCACGTAATAGATCGGGGTCGTGACATAGACGGTTGTGGTCATGGGTCTTCTTCAGTTGGTGCCGCTTCAGGCAGAGCCAGTGAGCATCCCGACTCCGGCAACGATCGCCTGACGTTTGTCCAAGGCGAAGCGTTCGGTCTCATCCTGCAGCCGGGTGAGGCCCTGCCATAGCTCGCCCCACGCATCAAGCGGACGCAGTGCAACAAGACGTTCCTGATCGGGATCCCCCCTGCCCCGGACGGATTCCCTGACTGCGCCGGCCAGACCTGCGCGAACGAGGTCCAAGAACGTCGAGAAACCAGTCTCACTGCGGCCGAGGAAGTCGGCGATCTCGTAGCCACGAGAGGTGGGGACGTCGGGCAGATCGGACAGCAGCTTGTCCACCAGCATGGCAATTTTCAGGCCCTCCTCCTCGGCCAACATGAGTGCGCGGCCGGGCGAGCCTTCGGCCAGCGTTAGCAGGCGGCCGCGTTCGTCGGCATCCAGGTGCGGGAGATAAAGCGCCATCAATTCGGCCAGGGGCTCGTCTGCCAGTGCAGTCAGCCGCAAACGGCGGCAGCGGCTGCGAATGGTGGGCAGCAGGCGTCCCGGAGCGGCGCAGGCCAGCAGCAGGATGGCGCGTGGCGGGGGTTCCTCGAGGATTTTCAGCAGGGCGTTGGCGGAAGCCTGGTTGAGTTCCTCGGCACCGTCGACGACGACAACGCGCCAGCCGCCCTCGGCCGGGGTGAGGGACATGAAGCTGGTGATCCGGCGTACATCCTCGACGGCTATCTGGCTCTTCATACGTTTGGTCTTCTCGTTGAAGACGCGCTCAATGGTCAGCAGGTCGGCGTGGGAGTTCGCGGCGACGCGACGAAAGACCGGGTTGGAGGGATCAAGGAACAGAGAGTCTTCGGCCGGGCGTCCGGCAAGCAGACGGCGGGCAAAGCGGTAGGCCAGGGTGGCCTTGCCGACGCCCTCCGGGCCGGTGATCAGCCAGGCGTGGTGCAACCGCTCGGCGCGTATGGCGTCCAGGATAGTTGTTTCGGCCTCGTTGTGACCGACAAGCGTCGGATTGGCGCGCGGTTCGGGGGCGGACATGGCAGGGTTATAGCGAAGGTTCAGGGGCGCGTCATGACAGATGGTTGCGGATGATTGTTCCGAGCCGAGGTCCCCCAGAATGTCAGGGCGCGACCCTGGGGCGACCTCGCGGCTTGACAGGGTGAGAGTCGTGCGCGACGATTGCCTCAACCAAAAATGCCAAGGGCGGGATTAGCCGGATATCAAGGGCCCTCCCGCTTCGTGGATGCAAAGCGTTCACTACAAAGGGGGAAAAAGCGATGGGCGGTTACTTGAGCGAGCGCGAGCTCGCACTACTTTCACCTGCAGAATCAGCGGCCTTTAATTCGCCGGTACCGACGCAGATGGTATCGAACGGCGAATTCAACCCGCTGCCGCAGTCGGCGGATCAGCGTAAGGTCGAGGGCCGTATCAAAGCCTTCGCCGACGAAACCGGAGGCAAGCTTGGCTTGGATCGACGCCAGTTCCTGCGTACCACCTGCGGCATGGCCGCCGCCTTCGTGGCCATGAACGAAGTATATGGACAAGTATTCAAAGTCGATCCAGCTGAGGCGAAAGAGCCGGACGCAGCAGCTGCGCGAGCGTCGGCCTTGTCCGGACAGTTCATTTTCGATGATCAAACCCATTTCGTCCGCGACGATTATAGCTGGGAAGGTCTGACGGGGCTCGCGCAATATGCCGCCGCGAACTGGTATCCGGACCTCAAGAAAGAGCCGATCGGCATGGGGATCGATCGGTACAAGTTCCAGAACTATGTAAAGGAAATCTTCTTCGACAGCGATACGAAAATCGCTCTGCTGAGCGGTGCGCCTTTCGACGACCCAGACAAATGGTTCCTGACTAACGACCAGATCAAGCAGGGCGCCGCGGATGTGAACAGTGTCGCCGGATCGAAGCGGTTGCTATTCCATTCGCTGTTTACGCCGAGACAACCCGGCTGGATGGAGGAGGTCGACAGGGTGATCGAGGTGGTCAGGCCAACCAGTTGGAAGGGCTACACGATCGGCGATCCGCTGTCGCCGCAGACAACGAAATATCCGTTCCGGCTAGACGATGAAAAAATCATGTACCCGTTCTACGAGAAGGTAGTCAGGTCGGGGATCACCAATATCTGCATCCATAAGGGCCTGTTGCCTAAGGATTATGAAACCTCGATCCCAGGTGGTGCCTGGAAGTACGCCACGGTGGACGATGTGCCGAAGGCGGCGAAGGACTGGCCGCAGATCAACTTCATTATGTACCACTCCGCTCTGCAGCCCTTCATGGAGAACACGAACGACGTCCTCGCCGAATTCGAACGGACCGGCGAGATCAAATGGATCACCGACCTTGCCGCGATCCCCGCGAAATACGGCGTCAACAACGTGTACTCTGATATCGGCACCAGCTTCGCGGTCTCGGCGACGGCCAACCCGCGGTTCTGCGCCGCCATGATGGGAGCGCTGATCAAGGGCCTCGGACATGACCACATCTTCTGGGGAACCGACTCGGTCTGGTACGGGTCGCCGCAGTGGCAGATCGAAGCGTTCCGTCGCCTGGAGATCCCGGAGGATATGCAAAAGAAGCACGGCTTTGCTCCGTTGGGAGCGGCCGACGGGCCCGTGAAAGGCGCGATCCTTGGGTATAATGGCGCGCGCCACTATCACCTGGATCTCCACGCTGCCGCCAACGAATTGCCGATGGACGGCATTTCGAAGATGAAGGCTGCTTATCTCGACAATGGCGGCGGACGCAGCAATGCGGCCTATGGTTATGTCGTGAAGCCTGCCTAAAAGCCAATCGGGCATCGGGGTCAGCGTGTCGAAGCGCTGGCCCCGATTTTTCGACTTATCGAACCACTGCCAATACGATCTCCACGGCGATCATTACCAAGATGATGATCTCCAATACTTCTGACCGGCTGGCATGGGCCTCGTCATACAGCGCGGTGTAGGTGTCGCGGATGATCGAGAGCTTGCGGTCAACCGCAGCGCTTACGGTAGGAACGCGGTACAAATCCAGGGCGGCGGCGTAAATGCGGGCGAGGTAGACGTCCTCTGTCACTTGGAGTGCGTTATCCACTTTCTCTGTCAACTCCGTTACTTCCGCGACCAAGGTGTACAAGCGCCGAGCCAGGTCGGCGAAGCGGCGGGCGCCGGGCAAGGCCCAGCGGCGCCTCGTGGCCTCGACCAAGTCGTACATCCGTGGCAGCTCGGCGTCCAATAGCTCGTCGTAGTAGCGCATTTCCAGCAACTGGGCGTTCGCCACCTCCAGTACGTCGATCACGTCGGCGTCGCCGCGAGGTTCATAAATGAAGGCGCGATCCCAGGTGAGCACGACGAGATCGTCGGTGTAATATGAATAGCGATGGCGGAGCAGATCGCGCGTCGCACCTTCCGATAGTGGGCGCCGCTCACCGGACAGCATGGGGACGAGATCGATCCGGTCCGTGAGCGCCTCAGCGGTCACCGGCTCGCTAAAGGTGTTGGCGATGCCGACGAGGTAATCCTCTTCGAGGGTCAGGGGGGTGGGTCGGATCAGGGCATCGCCCACGCCTTGCCGCACGCGGTTCAGGAGCTGGGTCCAAAGTGCGATGGCCGGGTCGAGACCGACGGCGCGATCCACCGCATTGACCCGCTGGGAGAAGGCGGTCCACGGCAGGTCTGCGACCGGCACGCGCAGGGCGATGCTGACCACACCAAACTCATACAACCGAGCGGTAACGGTGGCCTGGGCGGACCCGGCAGGGAGGGGGAGCGTGATGGTGCCGAGGCCAATCGCGACCGGCGGGACGCCGAAAGCGACCGCCTTAGCTGGCGTCGCGGTCAGACGGCCGCGCGAGCTTCCCGTGCGGACTGTGCGTGCCCACGTTTCCTCCGCCTTGGCCAGATCGATGGCGAAGGCGACGTCGAACAGCCGGTAGACGAGGATGGCGCCGGTTGCGACGTCGAGGATAGGCATGGGCGTAGCTACCCTGTTTGCTCCCTCAGGAAGCGCCTTGCGCTTGCAGGGTCGATCAGCGCGTGCACCTGAAATGTCGCGGGGACGATGTCGGCCCACGCGTTGAGGTGGGCGTGCAGGGTCTCGTTGGATGGAACGTCGAACAGGACGACGGCGCCGCGGCCAACTTTGGCGTGGACTGAACGCACCTCACCCTTGTCGATCAGGGGTTGGACCCAGGTCCAGTAGCTTTGCCGGGCGGCGGTTACGCTGGACGGGCGTTCGGGGCTGGGTTCGCTGATCACCAGAAACAGCATGCTGTGTCCTCCTCGAGGGTTTGCAGCCCCGCTACGCTTTCTCGTCAGGCGCGAATTGCGGGGGGACGGCGTAGCGCCCAAAAGGCGATGCTTCCGGCGACATAGAACACGATGGACAGGGTGAAGGCGACCCGGTAGCTGCCGGTGGTGTCGAAGACGAATCCGGCCAGCCAGGAGCCGCCAGCGGCGCCAAGGCCGGTGCCGATGGTGATGACGCCGAGGATGGCACCGAGGTTCGGGCCAGGAAACAGATCGGCTGTCTTGGCGGTGATCGCAGGTCCTCTCGCGCCCCAGGTCAGGCCGAAGAAACAAGCGTGCAGCCACAGCAGCAGGTGCTGATCGGGGGCGGTGATCATCAGCGCGAACACCACACCGATGATCGAGGTGCCGTAGGTGACAACAGCGGAGATTTCTCGGCCGACATAATCGGACAGGGTCCCGGTGATGATCACACCGGGCAGCGACAGAAAGGCGCCCATTCCGAGCACACCGGCGGCGTAGAGCTTGTCGAATCCGATGTCCACCGCGAAGGCCAACTGGTGCAGCGCGACCAGAAAACTGCCCAGGCCGGTGAACATGTAGACCGCAAACAACAGCCAGAAATGCGGCGTGCGGACGGCCTGGCGGACAGTCCAGCCCTCGCCGTCCGTGACGCGGCGGCGCCCCCCCTGCCCTATGCCGCGGAACAGCGACGCCAACGGCAGCAGGAGGACCGCCATGAAGGCGCCCTGTGCGAGATACGCCCCGCGCCAGCCCAGGCCCGAGATCATCAGCGTGGCAACCGGAGCGGAGAACGCTCGGGCGAAGCCGTTCGCGGACTGAACGACGGAAACCGCCATGCCCCGATTGCGCACGAAATGGCGCGACAGCAGAGGCACGAAAACAACTAGCCCGAGGCAGTTTGCCCCGAGCGTCATGACCACGCCGTAGAGCAGGACGACGTGCCAGAGTTGTGTCGCCCCGGCGTTCGCCAGTAGGCCGGCGGTCAGCAGAGCTCCGCCCATCAGGATCAGGCGCGAGGGTCCCAATCGGTCGACTAACCATCCGACCAGCGGGGAGCTGACTCCGGTCACGATCTGCGACACCGAATAAGCCAGCGAGACCTCCGCTCGGCTCCAGCCGAACACGTCGATGAAGGTGACCAGAAAGACGGTGTAGGCGTGCATGAAGCCGGCACCGACGGAAAAGGTGCCAAACGCGGCTGCCAGCAGAAGCCAGAGACGGAGGCTGGAAAGCGGTTTGAGGTCGGTCATGGAGGCGATCCTGTCCCGACGGCGGTGCGTTGCCCAGCCCCGCGGCGGTTGCCTTGGAGACGATCGGGATGGCACGCTGGCGGAAACCAGGAGAAACGGAGCGTCCAATGTTGATCCATAGTCACTCGCAATGGGGAGCAGCCGACCAGATCGGCGCCGGCAATCTGCTGACGGCGAGAAAAGCGCCTGGCCGCCTTGGGTTCGGTTCGTCAGGGGCGTATCTACGATGTGAGCCACGAGATCTTCATGGGGGCGCCTTTTCTGGCGCCGAATCAGACCCCGTTTTTGATGTCGATCTTCGGGTCGTGGCGCGACACGATCAAGCGGCGGCGCAAGATGGGGGCGACCAACGACGCCGGCACCAATTTGGAGCGCATCGAAATGACCGCGCATGTCGGGACGCATATCGATGCGCTCGGGCATTTTTCCAAAGGCGACATGCTCTACAATGGGAATGCGGCTGCGGATGTGGTCACAGATTGGGGGCTCGATCGGTTGGGGATCGAGCACGCGCCGCCGATGATCACCCGCGGCGTGCTGTTCGATGTGGGCGGGGCGTCGCATTTGCCGCCTGGGCAGACTGTTATGCCGGACGATCTGAAGCGGGCTGCGGACGCGGGTGGATTTACTGTCGAAGCGGGTGATATCGCGCTGATCAGAACGGGTTGGGGGCGGTATTTCGGTGTCGACAACGCCAGATATCTGGAGGGAGAGCCGGGTATCGACGTTCCTGCGGCGAAATGGCTGGTTGATCAGGGGGTCGTCGCGATCGGCGCGGACAACATGGCCGTCGAAGTGCTGCCGAACCCCGACAAAGGCTTGTTGATGCCGGTGCACCAGTTCGCCCTGGCGGAGTGCGGGGTCTATCTTATTGAGAACCTGGCGCTGGAGGAACTGGCGGCGGCGCGTATCTACGCTGCGTGCTTCATTCTGCTGGCGACGAAGATCCGCGGCGCGACGGGGGCGCCGGTGCGGCCGATTGTGATGGTGTGAAGTGCTGGGTGCTGCACCAAAAGGTCATAGCGGGATTTAGGGACGCTGGCGCGGAACGAGGCGAGAAGCGGGTATCGAAGGCGGGGATGAGCGGCACGTAATTCTCGTTGTTCAGAATGGTACCGGAGGACCAAACGGGATTCTCAGAAATGACCGTTTCTAAAATGACTGCCTCCAGCACGAGCCTGCGTCATCGGCCTCATGGTCGGAAGGCAATCGTGGACGAACCGCTCCAACACGCGTCTACGTGCGGTCGGTTCGGAGAAAACCCCTCTCCACCGATGTAGTGCCACATACCAAGATTTTGCTTTGCCAATCCGGGAGTTAGGCTCCGAGTAGAGTCTTATCTTCATGCATTTCGATGAATTTGTCGATATCGTGGCTGAAGAACAACTTTGCATTTTCGTTTATTTTTTGATGTGGCCAATCCCACCATTTAATTTTCAGGAGTGACTTTATTTGGGATTCGGAAAATCTATACTTGATTATCCTAGCTGGGTTCCCCACTACAACAGCGTATGGGGGTATGTCTTTCGCGACGACAGTCATCGCTCCAATCACAGCGCCATCGCCAATTTTAACACCACTGAGTATTCTAGCATCGTTCCCGATCCAGACATCATTTCCGATTCGAACATCTTCTTTGGGCAATAGGGGTATAAGATCTTTATAATAGACCAGCGGCATTAACGGACTCGTTGAGACGGCCAAGTAATCATGAGCGCCATAGATATGAATGTGAACATTGGTTCCGAGCGAACAACCGCGACCTACTTCTACGATCCCGTCTTCCCGATCGTTGTGATCACCGGATTGATAGTCAAAAATATATAGGTTAACGGCATAGGATAGAGCGCCTATTTTTAATAACGGCCTAGACGGTGCTTTCGTATAGACGACATCTTCCAGCGACGACGGATGACTTATAACTTGCACCTCATTTCTCTCCAAGTTAGGGTCCGGGTAGGCAACCCGCCCTGCTGATTATCTACCGGGGTCTGATAGCTCATATGCAGGGTGTTGCGGTAGCGGAAAAATTGTTTGCGCGGCGAATCTGAATCTCAACGGAGGGGCTTCTCTATGAACGTTTGCCGGCTGGGCGTGGCGGTCGTCTTTGAGGACATACTACGGTCGTGTCGGAGCGGTGCGCCCCGCGGCTCGCAGCCTTCCAGCATCCCTCGGTCCTCTGTGGGTCCGAGCAGCGTCCGGCTTGCTTACCGCCAGCGCGGACCCGGCTAGCGTCTATACGGGAAGCACAAACCTCTCCGTGACGGCACGGTGGGCCCGGGAAGGAATACATTATGCGTCTAAAGGCTCTGAGGAATTGGTTGCCCGTTCTCGCCGGCGGTCTGCTGCTGTCTGTTCCAACCGCGCATGCGGCGGACACAGTCCGCGGGGTGACCGACACAGACATCACCATCGGCACCATCACTGATCTGTCCGGGGTGACCGCTGTGCAAGGCGTCAACAACAGCGATGCGGTGCGCATGGCGTTCGACGAGGCCAATGAAAAGGGCGGTGTGAACGGGCGGAAGATCAAATACGTCGTCGAGGATAATCAGTATCAGGTGCCTCGGGCCGTTCAGGCGATGAACAAACTGCTGAACAGCGACAATGTCTTTCTCACGATCGACAACGGCGGCACGCCGATGAACGACGCCAACATGCCGACCCAGTTTGCTAAAAATGTGCCGAACATGTTCCCGCTGACGGCCGCGCGCTCGATGTACGAACCTTATAACAAGCTGAAGTTCGGCCAGTTCGCATCGTATTACGATCAAATGCGCGCAGCGGTGAAATACTTCGCCGAGAACAAAGGCCGCAAGGCGTTCTGCGTCACCTACCAGGATTCGGACTTCGGGAAGGACGTCCTCGCCGGCGTCGTGGCAGAGACCCAGGCACTCGGGCTCAAAGTTGTCGAAACGACTGCGCATCGGCCGACCGATACGGATTTCAACGCGCCGATGAACAAGCTTCATGATGCCGGCTGTGATATCGTCATGATGGGCACGATCGTGCGGGACACCAACATCATCATTCAGACAGTTCGCAAGATGAGCTGGGATGTGGTTCTCGTGGGGCAGTTCGCGTCCTATGACACGGCGGTCGCCACGCTTCCTGGCGGCGCGACCGAGGGTTTTTACTGCATGACCCCGGCGCTCTACGCTTATCCGGACGATCCCCGCCCAGAGGTGCAGGATTTCGCCAAGCGCTACAAGGCGCGCTATGGCCGGGATCCCAACTTCCATGGCGAGGTCGGCTATACCGCCGCGCAAGTGGTTCTGACCGGTTTGGCAAATGCCGGCAAGAACGTGACAGTAGATAGCTTCGTCAAGGGAATGGAGAGCATCCACGACTACAAGGATATCTTTGGATCGGAACTATCGTTTGGACCGGATCAGCACCATGGCTCGACCCGCTCGTTCCTGACGGTGGTCAAGGATGGCCGCTGGGCGCCAGTCGAGCAGTCGGCCCTGGGTTACTGACCGGGGAGCGCCGCAACATCAAGCGGCGGCGTGGCAGCTACTCCGTCGTCGACGTAAGTCGTGTCCATACCGCTGTCATGATGGCGGTATGGACAGATTGAATATCTTCGGACGCGTCCACCAGCACGCAGCGCTTCGGCTCCGCGGTGGCGATCTCGCGGAATCCCGCTCGGACGCGGGCGTGGAAGGCCGCGTCTAGGCGCTCGTAGCGGTCCGCGTTGCCGCCACGCGTTTGCCTTCGGTCATTGGCGACCGATTCCGGAACATCGAGGACCATTGTCACATCCGGCGCCATTCCCAGTTGTCGGATCTGTTCGCCGATAAAGGCCCGGTCAGCACCTTGGCCATACCCCTGATACGCCAGCGTCGAGTCAAAGAAACGGTCGCAAACGACCCATGTGCGGGCGTCCAGTGCGGGTTGGATCGTCTTCGCCACATGCTCGGCCCGGGCGGCGAAATGCAGCAAGGTCTCGGCTCGCGGCGACCAGTCGATCGAGCCGCTGAGCAGGACGCTTCTCAGCAGTTCTGCACCCGGTGAGCCGCCAGGTTCGCGCGTCCGCAGGACAGAAATACCTCGTTTCGCCAGCGCTTCGGCCAACAGGCCGGACTGGGTGGTCTTGCCGGCCCCCTCCCCGCCTTCCAGTGTAATGAACCGGCCGCGAGTGGAATGACGGCTCACGTACCAGTCACGTATTTCGACAGCACCGCCATGGCGCGACCGGGCAACCCGAGTAGGGGCACGTCCGCAGCCGCCATCAGCGGCACGTCAAGATGAGGAACGCCTTCGCCGGTTACGGTCAGCTTGCCCAGCGTGTCGCCTCTCGCAACCGGCGCGGTGATCGGTAAATCGTAAGCAACTTTGACGGAAGCCTTCTGGCGCCAGTTGCGCGGCATCGTAACGATCACGTCGCGACCTGCCACCAGTGACACGGAGCGCTCGGCGCCAAGCCAGACGGGAACCCGTTCGATGACGTCGCTGGCGCTGAACAGCGTGACGTCCTCGAAATTGAAGAATGCCCAGTCCATCAGGCGCTCCGCCTCTTCCGCGCGCTCGTGCATCGAGTTCATGCCATTCAGAACGAGGATCACGCGGCGGCCGTTGCGCTTTGAACTTGCGACAAGCCCGAAGCCGCCGGCATCGGTATGGCCGGTTTTCAAACCGTCCGCTGTTCCCTTCTGGACCATCGGATTCCGATTGCCTTGCTCGATGCCGTTGTAGCGGAAGGACTTCTCAGCATCGTAATGGTAGTAGTCGGGGAAGTCCTGAATGATCCGGCCGGTGAGTGTGGCTATATCGCGCGGGCTCATATGCTGTTCTGGGTCCGGCCAGCCCGTGCAATTCTTGAAAAATAAGTCCGTTAAACCGAGCTCTTTGGCTTTTGCATTCATCTTGTCGGCAAACTGCTCTTCCGAACCGCCGATGGCTTCCGCCAGAACGATCGCCGCGTCGTTACCGGATTGGACGACGACACCGCGGATCAGGTCCTCAACCTTCACCGTGGTGCCGATTTGCACGAACATCTTTGAGCCCTGCATGCGCCAGGCTCGCTCCGTCACCGGTAACTCGTCTCCGAGCTTCAGCCGGCCCTGCTTGAGCTGGTCATAGACGAGATACAACGTCATTAACTTGGTCATCGACGATGGCGGCATTTGATCGTCCGCCTGCTTTTCTAACAGCGAGGCCCCAGTGTCGTAGTCCTCAATGTAGGCCCACTTGGCGGCGGTATCGATGGAGCCAACCGGGGTGTCGGCAGGACTGCCGCTGGGGGCGGCGACGTTGCGAGCGGCCGGACGCTTTTGCTGCGCCAGCACGGGTCCCGCCCCGAACATAAATGCAGACGCCAGCAAGCCAAGACGACGGGTCAGCATCTCGACGATACCTCCTAATCCACCACAATTCTTGCATCCGGAATGCCTGACGCCAGTGCTCGATCCAACACGGCGTCCGCCGCAGCGACATCCGGCAGCGGACCAATCTGGACGAGGAAGCGACGGCTGCGGCCTTTGAACACAGGCAAGATCTTCGCGCCGGCCCAGTCCATCTTTGCACGTTGGACAGAGGCGTACTGATAACTTTCGAACGTATCCAAACGCACCATCAACTTGCCGTTGTGCGGCGGCGCCTGGGTGATCGTTTCAGGTAGCCGCATGGGCGGCGCCGGCGTTTGTGCTCGGTCCGGAGCCGCGATCGCCGGCGCCGGCAAGGGGCGTCCGCGGCCTTGGCGGACACCCGGCAGCGGCGTCAACTCCGTGACCTCCACGGCGCCGCGTGGGGCCGCGATCAAGGCCAGAGAGGGCGCGCCGGGCACCGCCTCGGCGGCGGCGTGGCTTTCGTTTGGCAGGACACGCAAGCGCACCCGAGCGATGCCGCTCGGTGGCATACCCAGCAGGGTCGCGGTGCGCCGAGTGACTTCGACCAAGCGGTGGGGGTCGCCGGAGCCGCGGTCGTTCAGCCGGACGGTGACTTCGTGGCCGTTCTCGAGGTTGGTGAGACGGGCGATTGCGGGAAGCTGGATCGTGGAGTGAGCGGCGGCGAGCGCCGTCTGGTCGAACAGTTCTCCGTCCGTGGTCAGGCCAAGAGGCGAATGTTTGGCGATCGAGGCGATGCCGGTCTCGTCCAGGTCGAAGGACTCCCGAGGGTAGACCCACACGTTGCCTGCCTTGTAGGCGTCTCCGAGAACATAGTGCGGATCGGGTTTCGGCATTCCTGGCGGCGTGCACGCGGTTGCCAGAATGGCGAGAGCAGCCCGCCGCGCGACGACCGCCCCCACTCTGGTCATCATGGCCGGGCGGGAGGTGATCATCTTCGCTTCGATGTAGATGCCAGGGCCATGACGATGGGGAGCTGGAGGGTCCTCATGTCACCACCTGGTCGCCGATCAGGCCGACGGCGATCGCATAGAAGTCGGAGGGGTTATATCGCCGTATCGCGGCAAAGTTGCCGAATACGACGAAAGCCTCGCCCCCTGCCCCGTCCGGCACGATCAGTCCGGCCTGCGTATCGGCCGGTGCGGCCCAGCGGCCGCTGACCGGGCGGACGCCGGCTCGTGACCACTCGGAAAGTGGACGTCTGGCATCGCGGCCGAGGGAGTCCGTGTTAGGCGGCACACTGACCGTCTGGCCCCACGTCTCGTTGGCGCGCCAGCCTGACTGCGCCAGGTAATTGGCGATCGATCCCAACACATCCGCCTTGCTGTTCCAAATATCGCGGCGGCCATGGCCTTCGAAATCCACGGCGTAGCGAAGATAGCTGGTGGGCATGAACTGCGGTTGGCCCATCGCCCCGGCGTAAGAGCCGGTCATCGCGCCGGGAGCGACATCGCCGTGGTCGAGGATTTTCAGCGCGGCCATCAACTCGCCTCGGAAGAAGCTGGCGCGGCGGCCCTCCCACGCCAGGGTGCTCAGGGCCTCGACCACGCGGAAGTCGCCGGTGCCGGAGCCGAAGCTGGATTCCAGACCCCAGATGCCGGCAATGACGCTGGGGCCAACGCCATAGTGTTGCTCGAACTCGCTGGAACAGGGCGCGGTTGGTGGCGAATGCCTCGCGTCCATCGGTAATTCGTTTGTCGGTAACGACGAGGCCGCGGTAGCGGCCCCAGGTCCAAGTAGACTTCGGGCTGATGGCGGTCGCGGTCTAACACTTTCTGGTTTGGTACGACGCCGGCGAAGGCGCTGTCGAGGGTGGCCGATCTAATTCCGTTCCGGCGGGCTTCGGCCCGGATGCTATCGACAAAATTGGCGAAACTCTCCCCCGAGGCAGCAAAGCTCGGTGCGGAGAGAGCCACGGGAAGCGCGCTGGCCAGGAAAAATCGGCGGGTGGGCATGGCGCGCTTCCTGCCACGCTCGCCCGCGCCGGAGCAATCTGATTCGGCGTATCCGCATTCGCTTTCGGTGCGTATGTAGCGCGAACGTGTCGCAGGTCCAGGGACGATCTGGGTCCGCATCTCATTGGGTGCGGGCTTGCGGCCATCATCAGCAAACCGGACAGTCGGGGTGGAGCACGCAATGTCGTCGGCGCAGGGCAATTCGGCGGGGATTGGGGACGTGGGCGTCGGGAGGGGGATAAGATGAAATTCGGCTTCTGCATTATGGCGGACATCGACGAGATCGGGTTTTTTCCGTTCATTGAAGGTCTGGGCTACAACTCTGCGTGGGTCGCCGACAGCCAGATGATGTATTCCGACGTCTACGTGGTCTGTGCGATGGCTGCGCGGGAGACGAAGCGATTGCGCATCGGGCCTGGCACGGCGATCTGCGGCACTCGCATTCCGCCAGTGCAGGTGGCGGCAATGGCAACGCTAAATCGGATGGCGCTGGGACGGGTGTTCCTGGGAATCGGCACCGGAAATACCGCGATGCGGACAATGGGCCAGAAGCCGATGAAGATCGCGGCCTTTGGCGAGTACTTGCGGGTGATGCGCGGATTGCTGGATGGCGAGGTCGTGGATTACACGTTCGAAGGGCGGGCGGGGCCGGTCAAGATGCTGCGACATGAAAGCCGGTTCATGAACCTGCAACCTCGCATTCCGGTTTACGTGTCCGGTTTTGGACCTCGAGCGATGGCGTTGGCGGGTGAGTATGGGGATGGACTGGTGTTCGCCATCCCACCGCGTGGGTTGCCGGTGCAGGACGCGCTGGCGCATGTGCGCCAAGGAGCGGCGAGGAACGAGCGCGACATGACGGGGTTCCGCAACGCGACACTGACGAACGTTGTGGTGTTACAGCCAGGCGAGGCGGCGGAACTCCGATCGAGTGAAGCGAACGGTCGGGCCGAATGTGATGGCGAGCGTTTATTACTTCTACGACATGGTTCAGGAGACGGGGATGGAGCCGCCAGCTTTCCTGCGGCGCATCTGGAAGCCGTATTGCGCGCTGGTTGAACAAACTCCCCCGGAACACCGGCATTTTCGAACGCACGAGTTCCACTATACGGATTTACATCCAGGAGAGGCGGAGTTGATCGATGAGGAATTGATCCGGGAGATGTGTCTGGTCGGCACACCGGACGAGCTGATCGATCGGATCCGGGGGCTGGAGCGCGACGGATTGCAGGAGATGGTATTTGGCGTCGGAAACGAAACCAAGTGGCGTCTGGCGGACGACTTCGCGCGGACGGTCATGGCGCGGCTTTGATTAACGCGCGCGGGTGCTGGATTTTTTCGCAACTTAACTGTAGGGTCTTTTCAGCGATGGCCACCGGCTGCCGTTAGCGCCGACGGCCGTCGCTGAGGATGATCGCTACTCTAACGGGGAAACCAGGACCGTTGACCCTCCGGACGCGAAGTTCGGCACGTCGGCGCTGATTTTTTTCCACTCCGGGCTCCCTAGTGCAGTCTTTAAGGCCTCTGGACTCTGGAACCATATCTCGGTGATCCGATAGAACGGGGGCGCCTTGCCGTCAGGTCCCGGCATCGGTTTGCCGAGCTCGATACGGACTGGGCCCGGGGCGGCGTAGACCATCGGCATGTGAGTCTCGGCGTAGTACCTCTCGAATGCCTCCGGATCTTTTGGCATGCCATACAGCGCGGTAATCTTGACCATTCCTTTCCCGCTGAGTTCGGTTGCCTCGGCCGCCTTGCTCAGCAGGGCTCCGCTGGCAGCGACGAGGCTAAGTGCCAGTCCCGCCCGCCGTCCGATCGCGTTGTCGTTTTGGATTCTTTTCATGTGCCCCTCAGATCTTGTTGGTGGTTCATTCGAGGATATGCGTCGCCGAAACCACCGTATCCCCCACTCCGCTGGTTCTCCTCGTCGAGATACTGGACCACTCCGGCGACGGCAAGCTCGGCCGCCCGTCGCGGGTTGGCTTAAGTATGTAACTTCCGCGCAAAGTAGCTGATGAAGCTTCTATCGGTTCTCGGCATCACCCTGACCCTCGCGTTCACCTCGACGGCGTCGCCACGTGCCGATCCGAGCTATGGACCAGAGCTACAGGGCTTCGCTTACACTTGGCCGGTGGCGCACTACCGCTTTAACTCGCAGCGTGACGAGCTCGACATGGCCTACATGGACGTGAAACCGGCGCACCCGAACGGACGGGTGGCGCTGCTGCTCCATGGAAAGAACTTCTGTGCGGCCACATGGCAGGGCACTATCACGGTCCTGACCGAGGCAGGCTATCGGGTGATCGCGCCGGACCAGATCGGGTTCTGCAAATCGAGCAAGCCCGATCGGTACCAGTACAGCTTTCAGCAACTCGCCGGGAACACGCATGCGCTGCTGGACTCGCTCGGGATCAGCAAAGCGACGGTGATGGGACATTCGACCGGCGGGATGTTGGCGATCCGGTATGGGCTGATGTACCCGGGCGATGTCGACCGCCTTGTGCTGGTCGATCCAGTGGGCCTGGAGGATTGGAAGGCCAAGGGCGTTCCATGGCCGAGCGTGGATGCTTGGTATCGCCAGGAGCTAGGAACGTCGGCAAAGCGCATACGTCAGTACGAGCAGAATACCTACTATGCCGGCACATGGCGGCCGGACTACGACAAGTGGGTGCAGATGCTGGCGGGGCTGAACCGAGGTCCCGGCCACCAGATCGTGGCCTGGAACTCGGCGCTGATCTACGACATGATCTACACCCAGCCAGTAGTCTATGAGTTGGGCGGCCTCCATATGCCGGTGCTTCTGGTGATCGGAGACAAGGACACCACGGCGATCGGCAAGAATTTTGCTCCCGCCGTGGTCCAGGCTGCCCTCGGCAATTATCCGGCGCTTGGCAAGGCAGCGGCCGCGCAAATACCGCACTCGAAGCTGGTGGAATTTCCCGATCTGGGCCACGCGCCACAGCTTCAGGCGCCCGATGCGTTCCATGCGGCGGTGCTCGACTTCCTGCAGCAGCCGGAATCAAGCGAACATTGACGCCGTAGGGCGGCATCCGTATAAGGCGCCCGCTCGACGGGTCGCTGCTGCAAGCGCACCCGCCGGTATGCTTTGCAGTGAACGGGCGGCAGATCGCCGTTCAATTGATTTCGGAGAGTTGTCGTGAAGCGCACCTACCAACCGTCCAAGCTGGTTCGCAAGCGCAGGCACGGATTTCGCGCCCGCATGGAGACCGTTGGCGGTCGCAAGGTGTTGGCCAACCGCCGCGCCAAGGGCCGCAAAAAGCTGTCCGCTTGAGGCGCGAGCCGCGGATGTGCCGACTGCAGCCTCGAGGGAATCCCAGGTAGTTGGGAAGCCTGACTCCGCGACGCTCACTGGCGGGACGTTGGATCGTCTGAGGCGACGGCCCGAGTTTCTGCGCGTGGCGTCCGCCGGCAAGAAGGCCGCAGTGGGCGGCGTTGTGCTACAGGCCCTGGCCCGCGGCGATGTGCTTCCAGTAAGGCTGGGTTTTACGGTGACCAAGAAGGTCGGGAACGCGGTTGTTCGGAATCGGACGCGCCGGCGGCTGAAGGAGGCGGCGCGGCTGGTATTGGAGCAACGGCCGGCCGCCGGCGCCGACCTCGTGCTGATCGGACGGGACAGCACGCGCAAACGGAATTTCATCTCTCTGCAAGGTGATATCAGGCGCGCACTGGAAAAAACCGGGCTATGACACCCGTGGCTCAGCTTGGGATTGGCTTGGTCCGCGTCTATCAATGGATGGTACGTCCGCTTATCGGGTCGCATTGCCGCTTCTGGCCAAGCTGCAGCGAATACGCGGTAGAGGCACTGCAGATGCATGGCGCCGTGCGAGGCTCGGCGATGGCAGCGAAGCGTATCTTGCGCTGCAATCCCTGGCATGAAGGTGGTGTCGACCCCGTGCCCCGCTTTGAAGGGAATGGGGTCGACCGGAATATGGGGCATTGATGGACCAAAAACGGCTTTTCCTGGCGATCGCGGTATCGCTGGCGATCCTGCTGGGCTTTCAGATGCTGGTCGCGCCGCATCTGCCGAAACCGCCGCCGCAGCAGATCGCCCTTTCCCCCGACCATCCGGCGACCACGCCGCTGGAGGGCGCACCAGGAGCCGCGGTACCGCCCGCGCCCGCAGCCGAACCGCGATCGGTTCCTCGCGTGAAGATCGCAGCGCCTCGCGTCGAGGGGGCCATCGATCTGCGTGGTGCCAAGCTCGATGACCTGGTCCTGAAGGATTACCACGAGGAGATCAGCCCCAATTCACCCCTGGTTCGCCTACTGGAGCCGCGCTCGGAAGATCATCCCTACTACATCCAGTATGGCTGGACGGCTCCGGCGGGCGTGTCCGTAAAACTTCCGGACAATGATACGACCTGGACCACGTCGTCGGACACGCTGACGCCGGGCAAGCCAGTCACGCTGTCCTGGGACAACGGCGCCGGGCTGACGTTCCAGATCGGCCTGACGATTGATGACGATTACATGTTCTCGGTCAACCAGACGGTGAAGAACAGCACTGACCAACCGGTTGCGCTGTTTCCGTGGTCGCGCATCCGCCGCGATTACAAGCCAGAGGTCGCGGGGTACTGCGTACTGTTCGAGGGTCTGCTCGGCGTTGTCGATGGTACGCTGCAGGAGACGTCATATGATAAGGCCAAGTCGGAGGGCGACAAGAAGGGTGGCTTGGCCTTCGAGGCAAACGCCACCGGCGGGTGGGCAGGCATCACCGATAAATACTGGCTGACCTCGCTGATCCCGGACCAGACGCTGCCGTCCAAAATCAATTTCCGCCATGCGGACGATCATGGCGACCACTACCAGGTGGATTACATTAGCGCCGATCCTCTGGCCGCGCCGGCCAACGGCGACGTGACGACCCTCAGCCATGTGTTTGCGGGCGCCAAAGTGGTCACGCTGCTCGACCGCTATGAGAGCGAGTTTCACATTCCGAGCTTCGACAAAGCGGTGGACTTTGGGTGGTTCTATTTCCTGACCAAACCGATCTTCTTCGCGCTGGACTACCTCAATTCGTTGCTCGGCAATTTTGGCTTGGCCATCATGGTGTTCACGGTCTTCGTGAAGGCGCTGTTTTTCCCGCTGGCCAACTACTCTTACCGCTCCATGAGCAAAATGAAGCTACTCGCGCCGAAGATGACGGCGCTGCGGGAGCGGCTGAAAGACGACCCGCAGAAGATGCAGTCGGAGATGATGGGGCTGTATCGGCAGGAGAAGGTGAACCCGGCGTCGGGGTGCTTGCCGATGGTGGTGCAGATTCCGGTGTTCTTCTCGCTGTACAAAGTGATCTTTGTCACAATCGAGATGCGGCAGGCGCCGTTTTTCGGCTGGATCCACGATTTGTCGCAGGTTGACCCGACCAACGTGTTCAATCTGTTCGGGCTGCTCCCATTCAACCCAGCGGCCTATGTTCCGCTGCTGCATCTGGGAGCGTGGCCGCTGATCATGGGGCTCACGATGTTCCTGCAGCAAAAGATGAACCCGCCGCCGCCCGACCCGGTTCAGGCCAGGCTGTTCCAGTTCATGCCTATCATCTTCACCTTCATGATGGCGAAGTTCCCAGCCGGTTTGATCATCTATTGGAGCTGGAACAACACGCTGTCGGTGGCACAACAATGGTTGATTCAACGACGCACGCGGCTGGCGAAACCCAGCCTGGCTCGCACCTGATCTTAGCAAACCTGACGCCAGACGAACAGGCCGCGGCTTTGGAGACCGGGCGCTTGCTGTTCGCGGGCGCATGTAAATTCTTTTTCGGCGCCCAAAAGCTGGATCAGCTACCGCCTTTGCGGGGTACGGAAGTGGCCTTCGCCGGCCGGTCAAACGTTGGCAAATCCTCGCTGTTGAACGCGCTCACCGGACGGAACACACTGGCGCGCGTTTCGTCCGAGCCTGGCCGCACGCGGCAGTTGAATTTCTTTGACCTCGGTGGACGGCTGACGCTGGTCGACATGCCGGGTTATGGTTACGCTCGAGCATCTAAGGACATCAAGGCAGACTGGCAGGGGATGATGTTCGACTACCTGCGCGGCCGTCCTACGCTGCGGCGGGTCATGCTGCTGCTCAATTCGCGGATCGAGATAAAGCAGGCCGATCACGATGTGATGGATTTACTCGACAGGGCGGCAGTCACATTTCAGCTCGCGCTGACGAAGACGGACGGCCTTAAGTCCCCTGGCCTGGCGCGCAAAATTCAGGAGGCGGAGGCGCTCGCTCGCTCGCATGCTGCGGCATTCCCGCGCATACTGTCCACGAGTAGCGAAACCGGCGACGGCATTGCCACGCTAAGGGCAGAACTGGCGTCGCTGGCGGACTAGCATTCCGGGTCTGAACTTCGCCTTAGAGCGACTCCGATAGAAGTGGCACGCTTACAGTTTTCCCGCTGCTCCAGCTTTTGAGGGGATAGCACCATGGCCAAACGCACCAACACCTCTGCTCCGGCGTCGGAGCCGTCTGCGGCCGATGAAGGCCTGCTCGAGTTGGCGGAGATGCTGCTGAGTGACTTCTTTTTCGATCCCGATAACGAGCAGCTCTATAAGCGGGCACTGGCTGAAAAGCGACCGTTGGGGACAGAAGGGGCGCTGCTGGACGAGGACATAATCGAGCTGCCGGATGCGACCTGCACTTTGCGGATCGAGGCGCTGCGAACGTTGACCCGGTTTCGGATATGGATTGCTCATCCGGCCTTCACCGCAACCGTGGAAGGCGCCTGGAGCTTCGAGAACGAGAAACTTAGCCAGGTCCGGTTCACCCGAGCCGGTGATCAGGAGATCATAGAAAGCGCCGTGGACGCCATGATCGAGATCCTCGATGGCGAGGATGAGGAGGACGAAGAATTCGCTGAATTTCTTGAGGCACTCGAAGATGATGACGACGAGGTGCCGCTTATCGGCGACGACCCGGCGGAACCACCTGAGGCGACCGCGCTCGACCGGAATCGGCTGAAGGCGATCGCCAAGCGCGTCGCACGTGATCGCAACACGGAGATCAGCGTGGAGGACCGCGGCTGGCTGGAGCAGACGCCGCAAATCCTGCCGGTGGTCACCGAGTCGCTGATCGCCTCCGCCAGCGCCCCCAAACGCGATCAAGCGCTAGTCCTTTCTTACCAATCCCTCCTGGCCGCGCAGCTCGAGTTTGTCCGCTATCGACAGGACCGGGGGTGGGACTGGGCCACTGACATGCTGGACGCGTTCCAGCAACGGCTCCTTGCAATCGGAAAGGCCGGCGTGATCCCCCGGGAGGATTGGTTCATGATGTGCTCCGCGATGAACGAAGCACGCGTGCCGGTCGACGACGATCTGCAGATCGCATTGGCCGACGCGGGCTTCAGTCCTGAGGCGATGGACGGGCCGCCGGAAGAGATGATTCGGATGGTGCGCCACTTCATGGATGAGTTGGCGAACATGGTGTCGTCGCCGTTCGAAGTCATTACCGCGCTGAAAGGGTCAGGGGCGGTTTTGCCAGCGATGCTGCGAAGCTTCATGGCCACCGAACTCGCATTGTCGCCGCACCAAATCCTGCGCGACGCGGTGCCGATGCTGCTCCTGGATGATGATTCGTCAGTCCGGGTGGCGGCGGCCGGGGCGTTGGAGCAGACAGCGCATCCGGATACCCTCTCGCCTGATACGCTGCGGCGGGCCATCATCGTTCGCAACTGGATTCCTGCTTCCGACCGTCCACCGCTCGACGCCGCGATCCGGAAGGCTCGCCTTGCTGGTGTCGAAATCGGGGCGTGGCCAACGCCCAACCGCGATCTGGAGGTTTACGCCACAACCGTTGACGGATCGGGGGCGCAGAGCATTCTGGCGGCAAGCCGATTGGCTAAGAAGGGACTTTTTGCGGGCGTTCTGCTGCGCCATGGGGCCGGCGTGGTGGACGGATGGGCCGATCTGGAGCTTGCACGCGGTAAGATAAACAAGCTGCTGCGCGAGGCTCAAATGGGGGCGCCCACCGTTCGGGTCGACAAGGGGTTTCTGGATACGATGGTGCAACATGCCATTGGTTGGTCGGTCGAGCAAGGTGGCGTACCGCCGTCGTCGCTGCTGGAGATCGCCGAGATTCTCGGTGGGGCCGAGTGGAAAGACCGGAGGATTGATGTGAAGGCGGAAGCTGACCGGCTTTTCGAGGCGCTGGATGGGCCGGACCGCACACTCGGAGGGATCCAGGCCGGGTTCGCTCGGGGTATGGAATGGATGGGGACCGACGATGTGTTCAGTTCTTGGTTCGAGGACGGCCCGCTGGTTCAGAAGACGCTGGCGAAATTACCGCGCAAAGACCGGATCGGGATGATCGGGCTGGTGATGACCGAGATCCTGCCCGCCAAGCGCGCGGAGTGGGCCGAGCGGTTCCTGGTGTTGGCATTATGGTGTCAGGCGGCGGCGGAGGCCAAGCAACGGGCCAGGGCGCGCGATCTGGTGCTGGTGGCCCATGCGCTGGCAGGTGACGACCCGCTAGCAGGGATCCCGATGATGGGCGTGATCGCGGCGAATACGGTTCGGGCCATGCTGTTGGGGGGCTGGTAGGCCGCCTGTTACCAACGAGATGGATATCTCGCTATTTCCGAGCCGCGTCGCGGCACTTGCGCGCCCGCGACAGCAAAACACTGACCTTTTCATGATTAAGCTTGATCGACATTTCTCCATTGGTCGTCCTGACCGCGATATGGTCGGCAGGAAGCAAAAGATTATCAGCCGCCTGATCGGTGGCGAATGCGACCGCGTTACCATGGCCGACTGCCTCGATCACCGCCGAGGCGCCGGTATTGCTCAACCATTCGTCGCCTAACTGCATCGCCACGGGCATTTTCCAATTGTCCGGAAACTGCCAGTCCCAATTGATGGCGGTGATCAGAATCCTGCCCGGATCAACCCACTCAAATGTAACGCTACCGCTTTCATCGTAGAACATCAGCGAGCAACTCATGTCGGTATCGCTTTGATGTTCCGTGACCTGCCCTCCCGGGGTTTCCCACCAGACGGTATCTTTCGCAGGCATTGCGAGCAACGAGCTTGAAAGCAGTACCGGAATGATCAAACGGCGACCTCGCAGGTTCATTGACTGGCTGGCGGCAACCTATATGCAGAGCGCAATGCGTCAACCGCGTGCCAGCATCGAGCACACGATTTGGCCGAGGTGTGACGAATTTCCATTGCAGGACGGGGGCTTTGAGCTACGCGGGGACGACAGCGCGATCCTCGGGATTCAGGTCACGCTTGGCATCGCATCGGTGAAGCCGGTCACCGCGCTGAAGCGGCCATCGGGTGCGATCGTGGCGTAATCGGTCCCAGCGAAGAACAGCGGTGCATCAGGCGCGCCGCCTGCCTGCCAACTGAACCGGACCTGGTCGTGGTGCACGTCGATGCCGCTCGACAACCGGAATCGATAACCCGGAAACACCTGCTGAACCGCCGCGATCATCGCGTCGATCGCATCGTGGCCGGTGCTTTCGCGGTGTGAATCGAGATAGGTACCGGCCTCGGTCCACGCGTTGGCGATGACGTCTCGCCGCTTGTCAGTGTCGGTTTCGTTTCAGGCAGCGATGTAATTGGCGATGGTCGTATTGATCCCACTCATGGTCATTCTCCTTGCCGCGACGCCGGATGGCCCCTGCCACCGGCCGCGTAGCGAGAAAATCCGATGCGCTGGATCGAAGTGGATTACGTGGGAGATAAATGATCTTTGAGGTAATGGCCGGGATGCCGTCACTGGCTTATTGTCCGCGTCATGTCACATGCAACGTTGCAATTTGGGTCGTTGCTGAAGGAATGGCGGCAACGGCGTCGGGTCAGCCAACTCGATCTGGCGTGCCAGGGCGAGGTGTCTACGCGGCATCTCAGTTTTCTTGAGACCGGACGAGCGCAGCCGAGCCGGGAGATGGTGCTGCATCTGGCGGAGCAGTTGGAGGTTCCATTGCGTGACCGCAACACGCTGCTGGCCGCTGCCGGTTTCGCCCCGATGTACCAGGAGCGTCCGCTCGGCGACCCGGGTTTGCGGCCGGCGCTACGGGCGGTCGAGGCGATCATTCACGGCCACATGCCCTATCCCGCGCTCGCGGTGGATCGGCATTGGACTCTGGTTGCAGCGAATGATGCGTTGCCTAGGCTGCTTGCGGGCGTGGATGCGGCGCTGTTGAAGCCTCCGGTAAATGCCATGCGGGTGGCGTTGCATCCATCCGGTCTGGCGCCGCGGACGATCAACCTGGCGCAGTGGCGCGCCCATCTGCTGGAACGGCTCCGCCGGCAAGCGGAGGCGAGCGCGGATCCGGTGCTGCTGGCTTTGTTGGAGGAGTTGCGGGGGTATCCTGCGCCCCGCGGTTTCCGGGCAGTACAGGAAACGCCGGACTATGGCGGCATGGTCGTGCCGTTCGAACTGGCCACGGACGCTGGGACGATGACGTTCCTCAGCACGACGACGGTGTTCGGCACGCCGGTTGACATCACGCTGTCTGAGCTGGCGCTGGAGTGCTTTTACCCGGCAAATGAGGTGACGGCGGAGATGCTGAGGCGGCACTCGACGAGCGCCGCCACCGCGTGAGTTATGCGGCAAGTCGGTTGCGCGCGCCACCCTGCCCGTGACGGAAATTAGTGTAGGAGGTTGAGTGTGTTGCTGCCGTCATCGACAAAGTAGACCTTGCTGTTCCCGGCCGTCTTCAGGCCAAACAGCGTCCCCGCGCCAGGTGGGCTGCCCGTATCGTCCAGGGATTCGTGGGCGAGCTGCGTGCCATCCGGTGCGATCTCCGCGATGAAGCCGTCGCCGGAATTGACTGTCAGTATATGGCCGTTGGGTGCGACCGCGAGCCCGAGCGGGCTGTTGAGGAACCCGTTCGCGGACAGGGTTTCCGCCGTTAACCTACCGAACCAGGCGCCTTACCGCCTCAAAACCCCAGAAATCTGCCACATCCGTCCATCCTCTTGTGCTTGCCCGTGCGCCCGCATGCGCCTATATCCCGCCAACGTTTGTGGGATCGATCGCAGGTCAAGGGGTTAGGCGGATGGCACGCAAGATCGGCAAATTGTCGCCTGTCGGGGTCAGGAACGAGACCAGGTCCGGGGTCTATGGCGATGGCGCGGGGCTCTATCTGAACGTCGGTCCGACCAGGGGCAAGAGCTGGCTGTTTCGCTTCATGCTGAACGGCACGGCGCGCGAAATGGGCCTCGGGCCGGTGCACACCATCGGACTGGCCGAAGCCCGGGAACGGGCGAAGGCGGCCCGCCATCTTCTTCTGGATGGGATCGATCCGATCGACGCTCGGCGGGCGGAGCGGGCACGCAGGGCGGCAGAGACGGCGGCTGAGGCCGCTACGATGGTCACCTTCCGGATGGCGGCCGAGGGCTACATCCGGGACAACAAGGCGGCGTGGCGAAACGCCAGGCACGCGGCGCAATGGCCCGCCACCCTGGAAAGCGACGTCTATCCAGTGATCGGCGACGTCGCGGTGTCGGACGTCAATACCGGTCACGTGACCCGCATCTTGACACCGATCTGGAAGACCAAGCCAGAAACCGCGTCACGGGTCCGTGGGCGCATCGAGACCGTGCTGGATTACGCAAAGGTTCACGGCTGGCGCACCGGCGAGAACCCCGCTCGCTGGAAGGGGCACCTCGCTAATGTCCTGCCTGCCCGGGCGAAGGTCGCGAAAGTGGCGCATCACGCCGCGCTGCCATGGGCAGAGATCGGCGCTTTCATGGCTGAACTCGAAAAGCAAGATGGGATGGCAGCGCTGGCCTTCCGGTTCACGATCTTGACCGCGGCGCGAACGGGCGAGGTGATCGGCGCCCGGTGGTCTGAGATCGATCTACAAGCTGCTGTCTGGACGGTATCGCCCAACCGCATGAAGGCGGGCATCGAGCATCGTGTCCCGCTATCCGACGCCGCCCTGGACGTGCTGGGGAAAGTCACACAGCTTCGTCAAACCAAAGGGGACAGCCCCGTATTCCCTGGCGGTTCGGATGGCCCGGGCACTGCCGGGTTGTCCGACGAGGCAATCCGCGGGGTGCTGCGCCGGATGCAACGTAGCGACTTAACCGTGCATGGGTGCCGTTCGACGTTCCGCGATTGGGCGTCCGAGACGACAAGCTATCAGCGTGAGGTGGTCGAGGCCGCCCTGGCCCACGCGGTCGGTGACAAAACCGAGGCGGCCTACCGGCGCGGCGATCTTTTCGAGAAGCGTAGGAAGTTAATGAACGATTGGGCGGCGTTCTGCGGCCGGGTCGCGCCAGTCGGGGGCCAGGTCATGCAAATGCGGACATCTCGAGGCGCTGTAGCATGAACTCTCTTCAAGCGCTCCAAGCTGAAAACGGACTGCTAGACGAACTCTGGTTGGAGGCCATGATCGAAGCCTATGCCGCCAAACATGAGTTGCAGGGCTCTAAGCGGGACGTGCTCGAATTATTATTTCAAACGCCATCCTGAGATGAAGCGCTGGTTCAACGACCAGATAAACAAAGGCACGTGCGAAATCGCCATTTACGAGCTGCAAGTGGAACGTGTGCATGTCGGCGCGAAACGGCGCGCGGAGCGCCGGGTGCACGATGGTCCACGACCGACGCCGGTCGCCCCCAACCCGGCGCTAGATTGGATGAAGCCATTTCAGTCCGGCCCCGCTGAGATTAAAATGCCACCCGGTCCAGATCCCCTCAGCGGCGACTTTTTCGCTGGACGGGAGTGGTGCTTCGCGGATCCAGCGCTCGATTATATCGCCGCCATAGACAAGAGCACGCGGGCGCAAGCCTGTCGCCGTCTCCATCTAATCCTGCAGGAAGGCCGCGTCCGTGCAAGGGGGCCGCTCCCCAGCGAACTGGTGGACGTCCAAGATATTGATCCTGAGTTCTGGCGACACGCATCGCCGCGCGAAGAGGGAGACGCGGTCGTTCCCGACGCGAATGTATACGTCGCCTGGTTCGAGGTGAACGTCTCTGATCTGTGTGCGGCATTCCCCGCCAATACGGCGCCAGTGCTGATTTCAGCCCATTCCGATGATCTAAAGCTTGGTTCTTCAACGTCATGGTGCATCCTCTCAGCCCCCGCTGACTGAGGACGCTACAGAGAAAAGGCTTTCGAGATCGCTGCCGACTGAACGTCAGATGGCCCCCACCCGACCGAAGCCTCACAATAAAGCGGTAAGGGATTTCTTTCGGGATCGTGTGGCAACTTGGCCAGACGACATTCCGGCGCCCTCAGAGGCTGATGATATCGAGGCGGTGGTAGGACACTTTGAGCAGGGAATAACGCGAGAGGAAATACCGCACTATCCGAAGGGACAAGGAAGTTACTCCCGCAGAATGGAGAAAGCAGGGACCTCGCCGCCCATGGGGGCAGGTAAAGCCAAGTTAAATCCGCCTAATCTGCGGCGCAGATTTCCGCGCAATACCGCAGAAATGGACGGCGGATTTAGGGGGCATAAATACGCATCCGCATCGCAACCGCATGCGGAGGCGTTTATGGGTCAAACCGAAGAAATGAAAAAAGCGATGAAAGGTTCGGGGTCGAGTGACCTTGAGCCCGCCTTCGCTTCGATCGATGACTGGTGCGTAATATCCGGCATGTCGCGCCGTACCACTTACGAGCGACTCGGCTCCGGAGAACTACGCGCAGTCAAACTCGGGTCCAAGACGTTGGTGGATGTTCCATACGGGCTGAGTTGGCTTCGGTCGCGGCCACCGGCCGTGATCCGCGCGCCGCGACCTCGTCAACAGGTTGTTGCGCGATGACCGGGGATTTCAGTGAACTACCTGTCGGTTTTGAAGTCGCCGCTGTTGATGCTCGCCGGACATTTGCCGAAAGTTACAAACTTAAGCCGCACCGTGAGCGGTTCGCCACCAAAGACTTAGCCGACACCCGCAAACGGCAACTTCAGAGCGCCGGCATGATTGCGTCGGTAACGCCGGTTTACCGGGGAAGGCAAAGCAGAAAGCCGGATTGCGGAAGCGCCAAGTCGCCCTGTTCGGCGCCTTTTGCGCCGACTGGAAAATGGCCCGATGACCGGCGCACAGGAGACGCTAAGCGCCAGCTGGCGAGATCGCGCACGCTGCATCCGGACCGAGCTCCTGCAACTGCTGCGGCAAGCCGAGGAGGGCCGTGTGTGTTTGTTTGCCAACGCCAACGATATCCTGGAGTTGGCTAAAGAACTCGTTGAGGTTGAAAACAAGCTCACGATCAGCGGGAAGTGGCGGAGGCGCGCATGATCATCTGAGAACGCAGCGCCAAAAGAAAGCCAGCCGCACTGGGCGACCGGCGAGTTTACAAATGGATATTCACCGCAATGAGTACTAGCACGAATTCTGAGCCCTCAAAAGGGAATGATGCACCCGGAGGCTCGCCGCATCACGGCGCGAACGGGCAGGCGCCAGCTCCTAATACATCGGAAGGGAAGATACCTGATCCCAACGTCGAAGGCTCCGGCAGCAAATACGCCTCGAATGCTGCGTTCGGCATGGGGGCTGCCATCCGGATTTTTACCCCTGTGACCCTTGGCAAGTCCAAGACCTACATGCGAGTCAACCTGGAACTGGCCCGCGAGGCAATACTGCTTGATGCCACCAAGACAAACGCCATCGGCAAAGATCTTTACTTGGTGTTGCCTAAGTTGGCGGCCAGCGGCGATCTGGATGATCGCGATGAAGTCCACAACGCGCTGCTTGTTCCACTGATCGACCGCGACGGCCAGGCGTTTCTCGGCCCCTCCGCACCCATAATAGCGACGGCTCGCAACTCCAATCCTACGACAGCGCGCTGATGGCCCTGCCCAAGATCGTGGACGATTGGGGGGCCATTAAGTGGCGAGGCAGGGGCTACCTCGTGGATTACCCTCGCAGACCGGAATTTATGCCCGAGACGCCGGCATGGCCAAAAAATCTTCGGACGTTTGATGACTGGGTCGACGCCGGGTTCTGCGGGAAAATCGTCAAGCAAAACGACCATAAGGCTTTGCAAATTCTGCGCGGCGAGATTTGAGCCGTGGGCGACATAGCCTTCCTCCACCAACTGTTGGAAGGCTGTCGCCGGCCGCGGTCAGGTCAATCCGCGCAGGGTATCACGCCCTGGAGCGGCTACCTTACCGCCGAATTTGGGTGCTAGACTTAGAGTTCGCCACCAACGGCAACCCCCATCGCACATGGTGCTTCTGCGGTCTGGAACTGCGCACTGGTTGCCGGTTCGAGCTGTGGACGGACGGCTGTCAGGGACCCCCGCCTATCCCGACAGACAGCGGAACCTTGTTTGTAGCCTTTGTTGCGTCGGCTGAAATAGCTTGTTGGCAACAGCTCGGCTGGCCAACGCCTGAACGCATTCTCGATCTTTATCAAGAGAACCGTATCATCACCAATACGGGTCTCCGATCCGATCCGCGGGGGTTGGCCGATGCCTGCCGGTACCAGGGGATTGGCATGAAACATCCCGACCCAAGAAAGCTTACCAGGTGGAGGCGCAGACCCGCACTATCTGGCCCTCGAACAAGCGTGAGGAACTGCTGGCCTACTGCTCCGCCGACGTCACTGCCACGGCACAGCTATTACTTGCGATACTTCCTAGATACTTCAGCTGTATGGTGACAACCTCGAGCGGGGTCTGTATTTTACTCTGTTGCGAGGTGAGTGCGCTGCAGCTATGGGCAAGGCTGAGCTGGCGCGGGTTGCCGGTCAACCCCGACGAATGGGCCGTGCTACGGGACGGCAGGCTCGGCATTTCCCGGCAATGGTGTCGGGATTACCGACGGATTTGCGTGCGATTTATCGCAACACCCGGGGTGGCCCGGCGTTGAACCACGACGCTTTCGAGGTGGAAATGGCGAAGCGTGGTGTGGTTCAAGGATTGGCCCCGTACACTGATCAGTAACCGATTGAACACTTCCCGCGAGATGCTGAAGCAGATGCTGGGTCCGTACCCGAGCTACACCCGCTCGCCGAAGTTATGGGCTCACAATCAACGATCGCATTATTGCAATGGAAGGTAGGGCAGGATGGGTGTTGCCGGACCCTCATATCCCCCGGCAGCACCGCCACTGGTAGATGTGCACCGAAGGGCCGAGAGTTTCCTTTCGCTGCTCCGAGACGCTTCCGCCACTACAGGCGCCCGCTGGCCGCGTTATCCTGCAAGCCGACTATGCCGGCAAGAAAGCGGAATTCTCGCTGAGCAGTCCGGCGACTTGGCTTATCTGGCAGCCTATGCGACCGGCGATATTCACATGGCAGCCGCCAAGCTATGCAAGATTGTGCCTGAGAGCGCGACCGATATCACCCATCCCAAGGAGCGCGGACAGCTCAAGACGGTAAACCACGGGTTAGCCTACGGCGCTAGGCCCAAGCTAGCCGCTCAACTAGGCATTGACCTGGCCACGGCAGAGCACCTGTACAGCACGCACCGCCGGGTGTTTCACCGCGTCCACGACTATTTGGCTGCCTCCGTTGATACGGCGGATAACTATCGCCGATCTACCTGCCAAGACGGATGGTCCAAGCGGATTGTTCCGCCATTCTCGGCAACCACTGCGCTGAATTACGGCGTGCAGGCCACCGGTGCAGCCATTCTCCGGCGCGCCATCGTGCTGGTAGACCGTGCCGGCCTGCCCTTGGTCGCGACGGTGCACGACAGTCTGATATTCGTTTGCCGGCTGCAGGATGCCGTCATGGTGCCGCTCGAAGCCGAACGCCTGATGGTGGACGCCGCTGCCTACTTTTGCCCCGGTATAACGCTGCGGGTCGATTTCTCGGCCTCTGTCCCGGTGCCTGGAATGCCTTCCGACCGCCAGCTTAAACCGCTTGCCAACCCGGCGATCGCGAGAGAGCTACGACCGGGTGTTGAAGCAAGCTCATGCGGCATAACCCCAGCCACCAAAAGGGCGACACCTTGTAGCTAAAAAGGGTGACACTTGGTCGCCAAAAAGGGCTACACCGTGGGTGCAGCGCAATTGTTCTACTTCTTCTTCGTATATTCCTTCTTAGGAATATACCTTCTTCAAAATATATAGGGGGGTTAGGGTGATAGGTGAAGCTACCTTCGAACCAGCGTCTAAATACGCAGTCCGTTCTCCGGCAGGTGGATTAAGAAAGTCAGCTACTCGCGCCTTCAATCGGCCGGATAGAAGGCAGGGCTTTGCCAGAGTTACAGAGGATATGTTGCAACCTCTGGTAGAAATTGGCGGTCATGCTGTTGGGTTGATATTGGTTTTGGTGCAGCGTTCCGGCCTTCGTAGTGCACAGCGCAACGGGGGGTGGGTTGCTCTGCCTATGGGGGTGCTCGAGCAAATCGGCCTAGTCGACCGGAACCTCAGGTATAAGGCCGTTCGGCGTCTGGTTAGTCATGGCCTCTTGGAAACGCGCTCGAGCGGTATGGGCACGGCCTTGGAATATCGGCTGTTGCCAGCGGTGCGGACGAACCAAACCACAACGCAGTGATCAGAACGCCCCGGCTACCACACCAGGGGGCGAGTTTCATCATGCTGCGCGTTCGGCGGAGATGGGTCAAGGGACGGGACCGTTCGGCGCGCGACAGATTGGAAGTATTCAGGTTGAGGGGAGACGGTTGCGTGTAGGCATGTCGGCAGCCGGCCTCAGGGCATTTGTCGGCCAGGCACAAAAATGACATAGTCCGCTATAATAAAATCGCCAGGGAGGGCGTTCTGCATGCGAGCCGGAGTGATAACATTTAGAAATACGGGCACAATGACCGCCAGCGGCTATATCGTGGGCGGCAAAAAAGGCTGCTGCGAAACGGCTGGCCTCCCTTCGTCGCCGACCATCGAGCTTGTGCGACGTCTGAAGCCGTAATGTCTCAGAGAGGATCAAATGCGCCGCGCTCTCGTTTTTGCCGTGTTACTCTTCGTCGGGTGCTGCTCCTCCTTGCCCCCGCAGCCTCCATGGCCCGAAGTCAAGAACAAACTTACTGGGAAACTATACGAGGAAATCGTTGCTTGCGCTGGTGTTCCGGACAGCCTAACCACAGTTAGCGAGGGGACCGGTGCCGTTGTGTATAGAGATTACGTTTCTTATGGAAGTGCTGTAGGGAGTTTAATCTGTGAAGCTACAATGGTAGTAAAGGAAGGGCATGTTGTAAGCGTTACCCAACGCGAACATGATGACACGACGTTTGGAAGTAAGGAGTGGCCAAACTTCAAACTGTGCAGCAAGCGCTTTGAGAATTGCCCTTGGACGCGGTAACCCACGCGCAAGCAGGTGCACGTTCCCCAGGGCTGGCAAATGCGATCGCCGCCTGACCGTTGTCC
Source organism: uncultured Alphaproteobacteria bacterium (assembly GCA_963772355.1). GTDB lineage: Bacteria > Pseudomonadota > Alphaproteobacteria > Acetobacterales > Acetobacteraceae > Rhodopila. The sequence goes on from CAVYXX010000148.1 coordinate 48,470, forward strand.
TCGCCCTGGCTTGGTATGCTCCACGTTGGGTTCGGTGCGGTTGATCGTGTTTAGCCGGATAAACACCCATGTATATAGAAGGAGCGGTCGGGAGGCGTCGTTGGCGTACAGGGCTTATGCAGGGTAGCATGGCCGAACTACACGCTGCGCAGCAAACGATTTCAAAATTGCTTTTTTTGCGCGATACCCTCCCTTTGACGTCCCGTGACGAAGGGGAGAAGGCATGGTCAACCACTCCTCGTCAGCCGTCTGCACATCTAAGCTAGTCGTATGTTGAGGAAGCCATGACCGGAACCCGTATTGTTGCAGCCAGGTTCGTCTTGCTTCTCTTTGTGGCGTTGCTTGCAGCTTCCGCTGTCGCTGTCGCAGGCCCGTTCCCCAACGGTGACTCGGGATACCCCATCTATCCCATCCCCAATATCCCGCCGGCAGATGTACATCTTAACGATTTGCCAAACGCTCCCCGTCCGCCACCTCCACCAGCGCCGCCTCCGTCAGCGCCACCTCCGCCTACACCAATCCCCCCTACACCAACCCCACCAGGGACTACATCAAACCCGTCAAGTTTCAACCCGATTATCCCCCAATCTTCAGGCCCGAAAAGTCCCGATGCGAGCGGCTTCGCAATGCCATCAACCGCGTCGACCGTACATCCCACCGGGACGTTCGGTGCGCCTACAGGTACAGGGTCGCCTGTGGGAAACCCGTTGGGAACACCTGGTATGTCTCCCAGTCTGCCCGAATGGGCCGGAACGAAGCCTGCCGCCTCCAGCATGCCAGCTCCGGGAAACCAGCTAAGCGTACCTAATCCATTTAACCAATTGGGAATACCCGATCCGTTCCATAACGGTTCGGCTGGAACGCAGCCAAATATTTCTGGTTTACCGTCTCCTGGTAACCACTTGGAGGTACCGGGACTGTTTAAAACTCCGGGGGACAGATTGCTACCCTCCCACCGCAGGTGCAACAGGCCATTGATGACCAGATCCGACGGCTGGGAGGACCTAGGGGAAATCCCCTCGCGCAGCTGAACTTTTTGGAACACCTGGCACGTCCCCACCCTCCTCCAGATCTCAACCAGGAACTTGCAAACCGGGAGCGACAACGTCAAATACAACGAGACATAGCGTTGATGCCAGCCGCTGGACCACGGTCGCCTCCATTTGATCCTCATAAGGATCTAAGGCCAGCCTTTACTGGAACCGGACTAGCGCTACAGGGAGCGGCCGATGCCGCGGGCGCAAGTATCTACCAAAAGAACTGGGCCGGAACTATCGGAGATGGAATAGAGACCATAGGAGTTGGTGTTTCGGGAAGGGGCGGCGGCGGGAAGGTACTTCCAGAGAGAGCCAATCGCCCCTTCGTACGAGAACCTGTTCCATCTGAGCACGTTCGAACTTGGAACGATCTGCCGCCACGAGCCGGGCAGGGTTCAGCGACATCTGGCATTTCTCCGACCTCAGGCGGATCCGGTCCATTTTCGGAAGCTCCCAGTTGGACAGCCAAGAGTAACGCTTCCGCAAATCAGCGGACTGAGATGACCTCAGCCGAGCGATCGCCAGACTTTACGCGCTCGAATGTCAGAGAGGGAGCGCGAGGGGAACACGCGCCGACGTCAGTAGCGAACGGCCCGATACGCGGGCCAGAAACGATATCGACACTCCAGCATCATCACGCCGATCGTCCAATACCGGGCCTGAATGGACCGGCTCGAAGCCGCCTCAAGATGTTCCCGATAGGCGCGCCGAGAATCGTGGTCGAGAGGGCGCACAGGCGGAGAGGACAACCCCGGAACGAGATGCCAATGGTCCATCCAATGAAGATAGGCAAGCTAGAAAGCCAAAGGCGGATCAGCCTGAGAGAAAATCTGACAACTCAGGTCCTCCTCCTCCTCCAAAGGGCCAATCGCAATCCGACAAGCCTCCAACCTCACCTCCTACAGACAAAGGGAATTTACCTCTTTCAAGGGAAACTGAAGAGCTGATAAGGAAGGCGGCTGGGCAGTTCGCCGAAGGCTATCCACCGTTCCTTACAAGGATCAAACTTGGCCAAGGCAGTATATCCGGAGCGACTGGCCGGGTAGGCGACCGCACTGAACAGGTAGTGGCGACACAGGATAAGCAAACTGCCGAAAAGATCGGGAAGATAAATGGTGATGACGTCATTGTTTCGGGGAAAAATCTTGAAAAGCAACTAGATAAGTATAGAGATATGCTGCGCGAACAACTCGGGAAAGAAATTAGTGACCGTCTAGAGAAAGACCTGCGAGCTATCGCGGAAAAAGACAAAGGTTATCTGCACCCCGATGCTATAGGGACACTCGAGCTTCTGAAACGAGGAGCTAAGGACATAGTTGTTGGAGCTGATAAGGATGTCTAAAAAAGCTGCGGCGGCATCTTTAGTAGGGTGAGTGAAGCATACAGAGAAGCCGGAAAGCCAGTCACAATCGAACAGAATAAAGCTGTCGAGCAAGACTTCAATGCTCGCCCGGCAAAAAAATAAAAACGCCCACCAGTATCGATCGCGCTAACGCCGGAACCCCACGCGCAAATGAATACTTCCAATCAGCCGCGCGCCCAAAGGGTCCCTCCCTTGACCCCTCTCCGCCGAGCGCGCAGCATCCCGGCGCGGATCATAGTCCGCAATCCTTAGCTGATCAGAGTTCGAGAACTCGCCCCCTGTGGTAGCCGGGGGCTTTTTCGCGCCGCACCCCTGAGCGCGACAAAATCAGCGAGGTGCTATTCCCACCTTGTGGAGAATTCTCCGCAAGGTTCGGCGGAGACACTCATCCGCCGCTTACCCGCCGCCGTCCTCACATAAGAGCGCACTGTCGAGCTCTTCCCATTGGCTGTCCCCCAAATCTGGTCAGGGGTGGTAACTTTCGGAAGGGTCCCGAGGGCCACTTTCCCGCGCTCTGCTGTGGCTCCGTTGAAGCGATATTATCGCTTGATATGCCCGCATGTCTGTGCGATATTATCGATGGTGAAGACGATCATCCTCACGCTGAGCGCCGCGAAAGACTTCGACGCCCTTCCCCGGGACGCTCGCGAGCAGGTGGAAGCTGGGCTTCACCGCTACGCCATGACGGGCCAAGGCGACGTGAAGGCCCTTCAGGGCCGCGACGGCTACCGCCTCCGCATTGGCAGCTATCGGGTGATCTTCGAGGAGGATGCGGCCACGATCCTGGCGATCTAATCGGCCGCCGGGCCACGACGACTTACAGGAGGAGCTAAAGGCTATGAGTGCGCCACAGATCATTCGGACTCCCAGTGGCGAAGAGCTGGTCGTGCTGCCCCGGGCCGAATATGAGGCGCTCCTCGAACGCGCCGATCGGACAATGAGGCCGAGGATGCCGATGACGTCGCCATCTACGATGCTCGAAAGGCCGAATTGGCTGCCGGCGGGTCGTGCTGCCCCCGGAGGTGAGTGCTGCGATTTTTCGAGGGACGGTCGGCTGAAAGCCATCCGCAACTTTAAGGATAAGACGCAAATGCGTTTGAGTTTCGACACAAGTATCAGT
>CAVYXX010000149.1:0-111026 GCA_963772355.1 uncultured Alphaproteobacteria bacterium
GCCCGTCGTCACCGACGATCGCCAGAACCGGGTCATCCCGCTCCACCCGCGCACGCCGGTCGGCCGGGATCATGGCCAAAACCTTTGCGAAAAAAATCCCGCTCCACGCCAGTTGGCCGATCTTGTCATACAAACGCGCCATCTGAGCCTCGGCAGTGGCTTCACCGCCATGGGGTGCGCCCTTGTTTGCCGCAAACAATCCCGCCGTCCCGTCCAGCAGCGTTTTCTTCCAGGCATGGATCTGGCTGGCGTGAACGCCAAACCGGCTCGACAGCTCAGCCACAGTCCCTTCTTCCCGCACTGCCGCAAGGGCCACTTTCGCCTTGAATTCAGGACTCTGCTTCTTCCGTGTATTTGCCATGTCTCACCTTCGGCCAACGAGGGCCGTCCCAAGCTCGTAGAATTCTCCGCTACCTGTCCAGTTTTCGGGGACCACCTCACTATCTCAACAGCCAACTACAAACACCGTTCACCTGGAAAATTGACGATGGTATGCCAACGTCGAAGAACACTTCCTCCTGGGATAAAAAAGTCGGGGAGACCGCAATGCTCAGTTATCAAGACGCTTATCGCGGACTGTCAGTTCCAGAGTTGGCGCGTGACGTGCTCAGCGGCAGCTTGGATGAGGGAACTAACGCTGCCATCGAGTGCTGCGACCGCTGGGCGGACGACGGAAGTGTCGCTATCAACTGGATCGGCCGCAATTTCGCGAAGGAAGAGATTACCTTCACTGAGCTGGCGTGACAGGTGATACTCGGAAGATTGTAGACATCGCCCACCGCTTCGAGCGTTGACGCCGCAATGCCGCCCACGCCGATACCGGCCACAGTGAACGGATACGCGGTGCCTCGATATTGCAGCGTCCCGCTGCCTCCACCTGCGTTGCCGATATAGGCTGCCTGGACTTCGTTCATTATTACGGTGGCATCTGGTGGCATGCCTTCACGACCGTTTAATCATGAGAAGAACGTCAAGATCCTCGACACGCCATTTGGTCGATAATTCAGGTTCCATTTGGTGGCGTTGGTGGCTCGGATGATTGGATCGCGACGCCTCAGCAACCTCGCGGCGGCGCTCAGCATCCGTGCCAATAGGCTGAAAATACCCCGGTGACATAGCTGCCCCATATGCGGCAAAGCCCTCGATCAACAGATCCATGAGCCAGGTCAACGCCCCGGGCACCGACTGCCACCAAGCGTGGGGTTCAGTGTAATTCCTGCGCTCGTTCACCGCGGCGGCTTCCCGCGATCTTGTCGCCTCTTCATATGGGTCCGAGGAAAACTGGATTCTTGACTGCATCGAACTCACTCCCCTAATTCCAACTGAGAGGAGCTTGCAGTTCCTAGATTTCCCTAGCATTGCTTCCGACGGGTATGAGGTTACCGTCGTAATGTGGCGACTGGCAGAATAATCCTGTCTGCGAGGAGAGCAGCGATGATGCCGGCAAAGATCGGTTGCCCGCGGTCAGTGCTCCAGGCGCATTGTGCAGCCGCCTCGATCATGAGCGGAAGCTCCGCCGGCAGCCAGCGCGGTGCATGGATCCTCCATTCGGCTTTCCAATGACTTACAGTGTAAATCGATCTCAACACAAATTGCCGATTGGTTGGGGGGTAAGCTGGTGAACGCTTGCGCGTCAGAACGGCCTCCAACCCCTCTTCCACCAGTTGGTGGCGGGTCCGGGCTACCGTATCGACGCTGGTATCCAAGGCGGCTGCGATCTGGCTGTCGCTCCATCCTTCGCCCGCCTCCGAGGCGTCGGCCTTCAGCAGAATACGAGCCTTGGTGAGCAGCCGCGCGGAATGTTTGCCCGCATGGATCAGCGTGTTGAGCCGCCCGCGCTCCTCATCGCTGAGCTTCGCCACATACCGCTTCACGGCAATTTGTTTTCGCGGTCACGAAGCACCTCCGTCGTTGCGGAGTCAGCGAATGAGAGATTTACCGCGAAATCAATGACGGGATCTTACTAACCCGGCCAAAAAGTCCGAATGGCCTTGAAGCGGCACCAATGTTTGTGCAGCGTATTTTCGATCACCGTCCGGTCGCGCGCCTGCCAGCCGATCACGGCGCCGATGGTCCGCTGGATCTCTGGTGTAACGGGGTCACTCGCAAGCATAGAAAGGAATGGCTGGGTGATCGTGGCATCGTTGGCATGGCCCAACGCATTCTGCAATTTCGCCAAGCACCGTAGGTAGCCGGTGGTGTCGGTATTCTCGCCATAGAGCTCGTGGAAAAACTCCGTCGCGTAACGAAGCTTTTTGAGGGCAATCCGAAGCTTGTGGCGGGCCTCGGGCTGCAGATGCCGGAAACCCCCGCCTCGCTTGAGCGCCCCGCGGTGAAGGCGCGTCAGGACCCGGCCGGCGAGCATTGCGGCAGGCTCCAGAAGCACGGCGAGCGACCTGTTCTCCAACTCGTTGCGCCAGCCTCGGCATGCGATCCAACGGCTCAGAGAGAGGTGAAACCGGTTGTAGCGGGCACTGGCAAGCGCCTCCCGCAACGCACTGTAAGCCGCGATCCGGTGCGGCTCCGCGGCGCTGCGCAGGCCGGCAAAATCAAGATCGGATCCGAGAACTTGCAGAGGACCGGCCAAAGTATCGGTGACCAGGACATCCCAATCGCGCGGAGCACCGAGCATCTGGGCAAGCCATTTTGCCTCGGCGGCAAAAGTTTGCAGTGCCGGCGAGCCGATTTCAGGACCCAGGAGCGTGCACGCGGTGCGTAGGCGACGCAGCGCGACCCGCATCTGATGGACGCCTTCGGAATCCAATCCACGCTCGGCAACGCTCTGATTTGCCAGCAGATGATGCTGACAGGTAGCGAGCAGATGCCCAACGACGTCGTCGATCGTCTGTTCGGCGGAAATGCCTGGAGGCATTGCCTTCGTCGCCGTCGCTGTATTGAAGGCCAAGTCATAGCCTCGATCCGATTTACTCAGCGTGCCGATCCTGAGCGGCGCGATCTCGAGCAACCGTATGCCGAGATCGTAAATGACGCTCGAATCGCCCGCCTTCAATTCAAGTTCGAGTTCCGTAATCGGCTCAGAACGTTCGCCGGCCTCAATTGATCCTTGGTCAAACGCAACTTCGATGATGGCGCCTGGAAGTTCCAGTCGCTGAGTGCGGCGGCGGACCTTCGTCACGAAGACCGGATCAAGGGCGTTCACGGTCAGCCCATCCAGGGGGGCGCCGATTTCGGACACCGGTAAGGATGAAAGATCCGGTATGGAGCTCGTCACCGCCGTTTCCCATTCGCCGCGAACGAACGGCTGTCCGTGAACGGGGGCACGCTTGAGGGTCTGAACAAAGCGCCTGCCGTTCCGCCTGACCCGCAGTGACAGACCGCTTTTGAAAAGAGAGCAATCGGGCGTGTCATAGTAAATTGCCTCGAGCCGGTGAGCGGTGCCTCTATCGCAGGCGTAACGTGCGAGAACCGGTGCTTCGCGGAGCAACTCGAGTCCCCCGGCCGTCGCGAGCAATTTCAGCTCGACCTCTTGGTTGACATCCTGTCGCAGGGTGAGCGTGCCATTTTGGGGGCCGAGCCCCGGCGTCAGCTTAAATTGCGCGTCCAGCATGAGCCCGAAATCTTGTGGTTGTATGTCAACTGGTTGCGGGTTTCGATGGGAATTAGCGGGGGCTGCTATGATGGTATAGAAATGACGTGGGAGGGGAGCAGCAATTTGTCACCTGGCACCGTGATTTGTCCCATTCGGGCGCTACTTGGACGTGGCGCGGGCAATCGAAATCGCGGCGCGCGGCGCCCAATGAAAATTTCACCAGTGTGGCCGGCAGCGGCCGCGGATCAGGTCTGGCAGTAGTGCCGGAGATTGATCATCGTGTAGGCGAGGGTCTTGAATGCGTAGTGCAGCCCGCTGATACGCTCGAAGCGCAGCAGCAGCCGGCGGAACTTGTCCTCCCAGGCAAATACCCGCTCGATCGTCCGGAAGCGCTCTTTGAAGATGGCCGGATCGAAGAGCGGCTTGCGGCCCCGCTTCGGCTGCTTTCTGCCGCGCGGATTCGGGTTGATGTTGGGAACCATGCCGCGGTTGAAGATCGCCTTGCGGTTGGCCCGGCAGTCGTAGACGCCATCCAGACTGACGATGGTGCCCTGCAGGTCCATGCCAATCTCCCGGGCGATGCGCATCACTTCGGGCAGCGCCTCCCGCAGCAGCGGCGATTCGTTGCGATTGCCCGGCGCCGCCACGAACGGCGCGATCACGTTGCAGTGGCGATCGCAGAAGGCGACGACCTTGTCGCCCTTGACCTTCTTGTGTCCGCTGAAGCCGAGGTTGTCGCCGCCCTTTTTCGCGGCCGTCGTCGTGCCGTCGCCATGGATGACCGTGGTATCCAGACGGCCGTCCTGATGAAGCTTGCGCACCGAGCCGGCGAAAATGGCGTCCATGCAGCTGTTGTCCTCCCATCGCCGCAGATGCGATAGATGCGCGTGTAGTGGATTTCCGGGCGGCCCTCGCCATCCTTGTCGATCGGCAGCTCCTTCCACTGACAACCCAGATACAGCAATCTGCAAAATGTAGTTGAAGATCTTGTGAAGACTCAGCTTCGGTGCCGGACCGCGGCTACCCGATGCACAGATGCGGCAAGACAAATTGCTCGAACTCCGCGAGCTCCAATTGCGTCGGAATCGCTTGCCAGCGTTGGTTTCCGCCATCAGTCCTCCAAAAACCCGGGCCTTACCCGATTCGGCTCGCGTCGGCAGAAATCTCAGGACCATGGCGGCTTACAGCCAAATTCAGCCGCTTCAAAAACCCGCAACCAGTTGTTACGACGAAGGCATGGTTGGCCACGCGGAGATCTTCCGCAACTCCCATCCCCAGTTCGTCGACCGAGGTTTGCCGGGCCATGTTGACCCGGTCCCGCAGATCTCTGCGCTGATTGAGCGTGGCAAGCTTCGGGTTGCCCAATTCCATGAGAAGTTCAACGATCAGCTGTCTAAGAACAACTTCATTGCGGGCGAAAAATTCTCGGTCGCCGACATCACCACGATCACTGTGTGCGACTTCGGCCTGGCTTTGGGAATGGCAATTCCCGACCATTGCCCAATGTGAAGCGGTGGTACGATGAGATGCAGAAACGCGAAAGCGTCCAAAGAAGCCGCCCGACGCACATGCCGGATGGGACGCCGATGCCGCTCGCGGCCTAGTGCCGCTTAGGGAAAGCTCGGCCTCTCGTCTTGGGTGCTTGCCAAAAGCGATCGCCGTCCGCATTTGGAGCGGCCGCCCTGGATGCGTTTCAACGTTGCCGTCTGCCAACACCCCGTGTCCAAGATCTTTTGGAGCGACTGGCGTGCTAGCGGGGGGCAGTTATCGTCGGCCGCTGGCGACCCTGATCTCCATCTGCACCTCTACAGGACCGTTCGGGTCGCCGAGGTCGCGCCGCACCTCCTCGCGCACGGCACGGCGTAAATCCTCGGGTAGCGAGGCCAGCGCCTGGCCGGTGGAGGCGCCGCCGCGCTCAAAGGGGCCATAATAGGCGTGGAAGGACGGCAGCACGAAGCGGTGCTTTTCAGTGTGGGTCTCGATGTCCACGAAGCTGGCCTCACTGAAGAGCAATTGCAGCCGTGCCGCTTCGCCGAGCGCGAAGGTGCGAGTAGTCGCCTCGGCCAAGCTTGGCATATGCCGCGCCAAGATAACGTTGATCCGGCCGTTATAGGAGCGGTCCGCCACAGTTGGGACCGAGACGGCCGCACGGCCGCCGGGGCGCAGCACCCGGTGGAACTCCGACAGGCCGCGGACCGGGTCGGGGAAAAACATCAGGCCGAGACTGCATAGCACCGCGTCGAAACTCCTATCCGCGAACGAAAGCGCCTGCCCATCCTCGGTCGAGACCGAGGCGTTCGGTGCATTGCCGAGGCGTGCGCGTGCCTTCTCGACCATCGAAGGGGACACGTCTGCAGCAGTGACGTGGCCGGTCGGCCCCACGACAGCGAGGGCCCGCCCGGCGGCAAGCCCGGTGCCCGTGGCGATGTCGAGGACGCGCATGCCAGGCGCGAGGTGGGCCGCGCGCAACAGGAATGGCACGAAATGGGTTGAAACATGCGCGAAGGCGCGGTCATATTCAGCGGCGGCTTCCGCCCGGTAGGAAAGGTCCTCAGCCATCGACATCTCTTCATCTGACATCGCAGAACAGCAAGGTTGCATTGGTGTTGCGGGCTGCTGAATAAATTCTGTCCCAACAGTTGTGAGCGACGGTGCCGACGAGCCGCGATCACTTGGTGAAGCGGCGAACGTCAGTCCCACCCGTCAAGCACGCCAGTCGCCTCTACCGGCGCGCGGCATGACCCCAGGTTTGAGACGGGTTGGGGATTTTTCTTGCTAATGCCATCCGAGCGCCTCCGCTAATTCGTCGCACGCCTTGCGTCGCAGAGAGCGAGGCGGGTCATTTTCGGATATTTCTGAAGTTCCGCCTGGATGGCGCACTCGTTCAGGCCGGCCTTCCGCACGCCGTCGAGATACAGCGCCAGCCTGGTCGGGGATCGCACCAAAATCGCTGAGAAAGCGCTCCCATGAAAATTCGGGATAGCGCCGCAACAGTTCAGCCTTCGCCGCCTCCGCGTCGGTCTGCCGGCCCAATTGCGCGAGTAAGGAGTCGCCTCCGGTCTGGACAATCCGACCTCCATACTCTTCGATCGCTGGGTCTATTAGAGTGCTGCGCAAAGTCCGCAGTCGTTCGAGCGTTCCCAAGTCATCCAATCCAATAAGGCGGCTGTACCCGACAACGTCGGCGTAGACGACAGCGATCAGTTTTCGCCCCCTTGCGACCTACCGATCAGGTCTGACGCGTTGCTCCCTGACATAATGGACAGCTCCAAGATCGGATCGACGCTGTAAGCGAAAACACTGACATCCCAGGAGGCGGCGGAGACTGTTCAGCTCAGCGGTTATAGTCCTTTGGATCAGCGAAGCCCTCAGCCAAAGAAAACCCTACCACCGAGCGTTATCCCAGACGAGAGCCCCCAGCTCAGATGCCGCCGACGGCATGCGCTGGGGCTTCGCTCTCGATGTGGCGGAACTGGACACCGATGACGACGGCGACGCGATCACCACACTGATCGTCCGAAAAACGCCTGAGGCGCCGGTAAAGGCGGAGAAAGCCCCGTCCCTCTCCAACAACGAACAAATCGCCCTCGCGTGCTTCGACAAGGCAATGAAAGCCGAGGGAATAATCGCAACCGTCGGGGACGACCACGAAGAGCGACCGGTCCTGCAGAAGCTGGCTTTCCGGCGTTGGTATTACACAGAAGCGAAACCGGGAGAGCACCAGGAGACTAAGCGCCAAGCCCTTTTACGCGCGGTGGATGGATTGTTGGCGAAGGGTCGGCTTGCCCGTCGGGATGACTTCTTCTGGCGCCACGATACTTGATTGGACAAAGCCCACCAAACACAACAAGACTGACTCCCGGAGTCGCGGACCGCTGTTTGTGCGATTTCGGTCGCAGCGTAACGACTGAATACCCGGGCGGTTGGTGACGATAGTCATGGTGGGTTAGCTCCGCGCAATCCGACCACTCGATAGCAAAACCTGGGTAAATTGCCGCTTGTGCATAGTCAGCCTGGCCTCCGTCCCTTAACATTGGGTCGAGGGTGCCGTGGCGGGCGGTAGCGCCGGGTTCGGTTCGCGGCCAATCTCCCGCCCAGCTTGAAGGCGGGTGACGTCAGCATCAGAACGATGGACAGCATCAGATCAGAACAGGCGGACGCCTCAGGTTCGGTATGCCCGGACGGCATCGTTGGAATCCGCACAGCCAAAAGGAAAGAGTAAACCATGGCTACTAAACAACCAAATATCGTTACCATCATGTCTGACGATGTCGGCATCTGGAACATCGGCGCATACCACCGCGGAATGATGGCCGGGCGCACACCCAATCTCGACAAACTCGCCAGTGAGGGCATGTTGTTCACCGATTACTATGCGGAGGCAAGCTGTACGGCTGGTCGTGCCGCATTCATCACCGGCCAATTGCCGATTCGTACCGGAATGACAACGGTCGGCCAAGCTGGTGCCCCACTCGGCCTGCCCGCCGAGGCCTGCACACTTGCAACTGCGCTCAAGTCGTTGGGGTATGCCACAGGCCAGTTCGGCAAGAACCACCTTGGCGATCTCAATGAGTTCCTGCCCACCGTTCATGGGTTCGACGAGTTCTTCGGTTACCTCTATCACCTCGACGCAATGGAGGACCCTGCGCACCCCGGCTACCCGCAGGAGCTGTTGAACGTAGTCGGCCCGCGCAACATGGTGCATTCCTGGGCGACCGATAAGGATGACCCCACAGTGGACCCGCGCTGGGGCAAGGTAGGCAAGCAGAAGATCGAGGATGCAGGCAAGCTCTATCCCGAGCGGATGGAGACTATAGACGACGAAATTCTCGACCTTTCGCTGAAATTCGTCGACAAGGCAAAAGCCGCCAACAAGCCGTTCTTTCTCTATCTCAACCCGACGCGCATGCACGTCGTCACCCACCTCTCACCGAAATACGAAGCGCTACGCAACTCGGAAAATGGCTGGAGCATTCAGGAAGCCGGCATGGCGCAGCTCGACGACATCGTGGGCTCGGTGATGCAGAAGCTGAAGGACATGGGCGTGGACGACAACACCATCGTCATGTTCACTACCGATAATGGCACTGAGGGCTTTACTTGGCCGGATGGGGGCACAACCCCGTTCTACGGAGCCAAAGGGACGGGCTATGAAGGCGGTTTCCGTTGCCCCGCAATGATTCGCTGGCCAGGCCGCGTCCCCGCCGGCAAGGTCGAAAATGGGATCATGTCAAACCTCGACTGGTTCCCGACATTCGTGGCAGCCGCTGGTAACCCGAATATCAAGGATGAACTACTTAAAGGCGTGAAGCTTGGCGACCGGACCTACAAGAATCACCTCGACAGCTATAATCAGATAGACTTCATCACTGGCAAAGGCCCGTCGGCTCGCCACGAAGTCTACTACTTTACCGAAAATAACCTCGCTGCCATCAGGATCGACGACTACAAGTATCAGTTCATTACGCAACCCGGCGGCTGGCTTGGCACCAAGGACCATCCGGACGTGCCGAGTCTGGTCAACCTGCGTTTGGATCCTTTCGAGAAATCGGGATTTATCGGCGTGGACCCGAATAGGGGTAGCTTCAGTTATTTTAACTGGTTCGTGTATGAGTTCTGGCGCTTCGTCTTTGTTCAGCAGGAAGTGGCAAAACTCGCCATGACTGCCATCGAATATCCGCCCATGCAGCAGGGCGCGAGCTTCAACCTTGATACGGTGAAAGCAAAGATCGCGGAAGCGATGAAGAAACACGGGCAGTAGCCGGAGCATCGATGCAAAGCAATCGACCTAGGGTTGACGATGCTGCGTTTGCCTTCGGCCGATTGTCGGCCCGGCCGAGGGCGGCTGCTTTGCGCTAGCCCGGTCCGGTAGCCGGCCTTCGCCTGTCTCGATTCGATGAGGACCAATACTGCGAATTCTTCCCACGCACGGTGCTCGCCCATACGAAATAAAGGCTGCCACCCAGACGGGCCTGCGCGCGGTGAAAGCGGCGCGGTCGAAGCGAAAATTGCGGCTTGCTCCCCGCGCTCCGCCGCCGCCGAGAGCGTCGCTCCGCTTGGTCGCTGCGGCGAGCTTTTCATTCGCCCGCCCCTTGCCTTGTGTGCTGCGTCAATCAAAGACTATGCGTATGCTCTGAGGATATTCATCATCACCGAAGCCGATGCCGACGCGATCCGCGCCGTCTTCAATCAGGAGGGAGAGTTGTCGGCCGCTATCGAGCTGCGCCGGCGGTTCCCAGGCCAAACCTGAACTCCCGGTATCCCCAGCATAGCGCTTCGATAAAGTCCGGGTTCGCCCGGAAGTCGTAGCACGAGTAGATTTCCTGAAACGGCCAGGCGTGCGGATACGTCCACGTTGGGTGCGTCTTTTTATACTGAAGCGTCCTGTCCCATTCCCACCCCTTGGTCTCCTGCCCCAGCAGCAGGATGCGCCGCTCGGCCCGGCTGTAGTCTTCTGTGACGTGGAGCAGCATGGGCGGACTAAGATTGCCGGCTTCCTCCTCGGTAAACAGTAGCGATGCCTTCCATTTGGCGTAGACAACTTCGAGACTGGCCTGCACGGTCTTTTGGTCCATGGCCCAATTCTCCCAGTCTACCCAATACAGGATGGGGCCTCCTACCCCCTCGGGCAAGTTGCCATGCAGAATTCAAGCAGACCGTGTGAAATCTGCCCGTAACGGATTCCGAATCGCCGCCGGACGCGTCAGAATCCGGATCATGACGCACATCTACCGGTCCCGACCGATCCCAGACGCTGCTGCTGCCGGAATCGCTGGACGAATACGTCGGGCCAGGACAACCCGGTCCGCTTCATCGACGCCTTCGTTGACGGGCTGGATCTGACGGCGGCGGGGTTCAGCCGTGTCGAGCCCAAGGCGACCGGCCGCCCGGGCTATGCACCGAAGGATCTGCTGAAGCTCTACATCTACGGCTACCTCAACCGCGTCCGGTCAAGCCGCCGGCTCGAAGCCGAGACCCACCGCAACATCGAGGTGATCTGGCTGCTGCGGCACCTGAAGCCCGACTTCAAGACCATCGCCGACTTCCGCCGCGACAACCGCAACGCCTTCCGCCCGATCTTCCGCCAGTTCGTGCTGCTCTGCCGTCAACTGGATCTGTTTGGCCGCGAACTGCTCGCGGTCGACGGCACCCGGATCAAGGCGGTGAACAACAAGGACCGCAATTTCACCCGCGCGTCGCTGACGCAAGTTCATCGAACTGGCCGACGCCAAGCTCGACGATTACCTGCAGCGGCTCGACCAGAGCGACGCTGCCGAGAGCACGACGGCTGGCTCACGGGTCAAGAACCTGGCCGAGAAGATCGCCGCGATCCGCGAGCGGCGCACGCGCTGCAAGGACATGCTGGCACAGCTGGAGCATACCGGGGAGGAGCCAGATCTCGCTCACCGACCCCGACAGCCGCGCGATGGCGGCGCACACGCATGTTGCCGTGGGCTACAACGTTCAGGTCGCGGTCGATGCCAAGCACAAGCTGATCGTCGAGCAGCAGGTCACCAACCAGGTCGTCGACATGGGCCTGCTGACGCAGACCGCGGAGCCGGCGAAAGAGGTTCTCGGCGTCGAGACAATCGAGGTCGTGGCCGACAAGGGTTATTTCAAGATCGAGGACATCGAGGCCTGCGAGAAGGCCGGGATGGTGCCTTACGTGCCGCGCCCGCAGCGTGGTCCCTCGGTCAGGGCGGGCCTGTTCCGCAAGGATGAGTTCCAGTATGACGCAGTCAGCGACAGCTTTCTTTGTCCCGCGGGCCAGCGTCTGCATCCCTATTCATCTTCGCTGCTGCGCGGGCTGAAGAAGATCAACTACGTCAATAAATTGGCCTGCGATGATTGCAAGATCCGGTCGCAATGTACGGGTGGCAAGTTTCGCGCGGTCTCTCGGCTGGAGAACGAAGTGTCGATGGCGGCCTGAATCCGCCTCTATCCGGCGCGGGATGCCTGCCGGGTCGGTTTTGCCAGCGTTGGCCCCTGGCGGGCTGAGGGGCGTCAACCGAGCTGGCGATGCTGAGCTGAAGCTCGCCTTTCCGCTGTCGATGTTGTTGTCCTGCTGATCGGGCGCGGGCTGACTGCCGAGCCGAGTGGCGCGTAGTAGTTTGCCGGTATCAAGAGGCAAGCACGGCGCCGAGATCTGAACTTGGCGGTTTGGCTCGACGCCGTGCCCCACACCGTGCCGGGCACGTATGCAGGGCCAATATCCTGGCAATCGTGGCGTTCGTCCACCGGGCGTGTTGGCGTCTCATGCCGAGGCAGCATCAGCGCGGCTGTTCCTTTGCGTGGGCTGTCGGATGCAGGTGCTGATCTGCAGCTGCTGCGACCGGGGCCAAATTTATTGTGCCGAGGACTGCGCTCGGCGAGCCCGACGCTGCTCGCTTCAGTGTGCCGGACGGCGTTACCAGAATGGTCCGACGGGGCGACGCCGCCATGCCGCGCGACAAGGTCGCTACCGGGCGCGCGACAAAAAAGTGACGCATCAGGGTTCACCCCTATCGCCGACGGATGATCTGCTGACGCCTGGCTCGCCGATGAGTGCGAGCGACGCAGCCGCTCCGGAGGATCGGCCTCGGCGAACGATCACGCACTGTCATTGGTGTGGTCGCCGATGCCCGCAATTCGTCCGCCAGGGGTTTCTGCGCCGCCGCGGTCACCGCCGAGACCGGCTGTAGCGCGACCCAACCGGATGGGACCCGAAGATGGTGACGCCGCCTGACATCGAGGCACAGATCCTGCGCTTCTATCACGCCGAGCAGTGGACGATGGGCACCATCGCGCGCCAGCTGCACATCCATCACAGCGTGGTGCGGCGGGTGCTGGCGCAAGCCGGGTTGCCGCGGGTCGGACCGCCTCCGCGCCCGTCGAAGATCGACGCGTATCTGCCGTTCATCCGCCAGACGCTGGCTACGGGAGTCGCATATCTGCGGAATGAAGTGCCCAACCTCCGATGAAGCCATCCAGGCGCGCGAGGCGACGAGCGATGGTCTTGGGACCGGCCGGCTTGTATCCACGCGAAGTATATCCGGACCAACCGCCCAGGCGGGCCACGATCCACGAGAACCAGGCCAAGCTGCCTGACGGATGAGGGTTCTTCAGCTTTTCAGTTCGCCCTTCGAGCGTTCTGTTGAGCGCGGTGAGTGCGGGCTGGTGCACAGGGTCCATCGCGTCGGCCAGGGCCTGACCGGTCTTCCCGTCGCGCCCGATCACGATCTGCATGATCCGCACTGCGGCGATAAGCGCCACGACAGCCAGTTTCACGAACCTTCGCGCCTGCGTAACCTGCAAGTCATCCGCCTGCATGGCGGCCGATTTCAGGGTTCGGAACACTTGCTCAATGGTCCACCTCAGGCGATACCAACGAACGATCTCCTTCGCCTCATCCACGGTCGTAACGTCATGCGTGGTTAGCAGCCGCCAATGCAGCCTCTCGACACCGGGTGGCGGATCAACCTCGGTGACATCGACAACAAATAAATCCACACTCGCCGCCAGTTGGATATCCGCTGTCGTCGGCCGGCGCAGCGACACCCTGTCAAAGCGCAGCGCGACACACGCCTCGCGCTCGCGGCGCCCTGGCTGGGCAGGCAATACGATCGCCTCGCGATGCTGCTCGGGCCACGCATCGATCGTCGCAAATAGCCGTCCGACATCCGCAAGCGAGCGATCTTGGGCGGCGCGCGTGAGCAGTTGCACGCCGGCCGGACGACGGGCGAACTGCTCGTAGATGTCGCTCTCACGGTCAGCGACCACGGTGATGCACGCCGCTCCAGCCAGCACATCAGAGGCTTCTTCGGCCGCATGCAGCCAACGATAGGACTCTTTGTCCTCGATCGCCCGCGGCTTGGAGGCATCGATCTTGTCCCCGGTGCGGTTGAGAACCCGCGCGCCCACAAGGCCGATCATGCCGCCTCGGACGGCGTCGACAGCGATGGTCGGGTGCAAGAACAGACCAAGGTCGCGGTCATTGCCGGAACGTCCGAAGCCGCTTTTGCTGGCAACGTGACCAGGGAAGTTGAACTCGGTGGTGTCCTGGATCGCCAGTACGTGCCGTCCAGCCGCCCGCCGGCCGGTGAAGCGCCCCGTGGCGGTCAGCATCTCGCCATGGCTGACCGAGCTGTGATCAAGAAAGCGACCAAAACAAAGCGCTTCGTTGCGGTCTTTCGCCAAGGCATGCACGCAGGTCGTCGGTTGCTCGCCCATTGCTTCCAGCAGACGCGCGCCAACGCGCCGTAAACGCGCATCACCGAAGCCGCCAAGATCTTCTTGAACCATGCGAATCGAGTTCCCGCCAACGCCCGCTGACACGAAATCACAGATTGGGTCATGCAGGAATCGATTCGCACTTGTGCGACTGCCGTAGCAGACGCTGGAGAGCTTCCCGACGCTGACCGCCAGCCGCTTGTATGTCATGGCTTACGGACGCGGCTATCGCGGCAGCGCCGATCACTTCCGCCACCTGATCGCCTGCCACCGGCCGCGCCCCAAAGCCGAGGCGTATCTACGTTTGCGCACGCTTCCTGGGGAAGAGGGACAAGTTGACTGGGGACTATGCCGGGCCCGGCATAGTCCCCACTGGACTAAGCCGCAGTGGCGGCAGGTACGTGGCGCCGCTGTCCCCGGCGGAAATCTGGTTCGTTACTGAGTATACACCGCCCTCGTTGGTGACCAGTCCAAGAAGGCAAGTCCGGGCTCCGCCCTGGACCCGCCAAAGGCCGAAGGCCTTTGGAAACCATTTATTTCGATGATCGAGGTCCAGCACGAGCGTTGTGACCGTCGATGACTGGCTCCAGGGGCTCAGCCAATTCGGGCAGATAATCGGACCCGGGGGGATCAGCATGGAATGGCTGCTTGCAGCACGTTCCATCTGACAGGGAGACCCCAATGACGACGAACCTTCGCCAACGCATGACCGAAGACATGCAAGTCGGAACCTCTCACTTCTGACCCAGAGTTCTTACGTTCAGCAAGTTTCCATGTTCGCCCGGCATTTCAACAAATCCCCGGCGGTCTTGGGGATCGAAGACATCCGCGACTACCAGCTTTATCTGACCAATCAGAAGAAGCTAAATGCCAGCTCAATCAAAGTCGCTGTCTCGGCGATCCGATTTTTGTACCGCGTTACCCTGGGACGGCCATGGGATTTCGACGAGGCCGTTCCCACCCCCAAGAAGCCTCGGACCTTGCCGATCATTCTCAGTCCCGAAGAGGTGGTGCATTTTCTCGGCTGTGTGACGAATGTCAAGCAACGGACCATCCTGACCATCTACTACGCCGCCGGCCTGCGCATCAGCGAGGCCGTTCATCTGATGCCGAGTGCCATCGACCGACAGCGGATGGTCATTCGTATTGAGCAGGGCAAGGGACGGAAGGACCGCTATGTAATGCTTTCGCCCAAGCTGCTGCAAGTGCTGATCGCCTATTGGCACGCAGTACGGCCGAAAGGGTGCCTTTTTCCGGGGGACATCCCTGGTCAGCCGATCACATCCGGCGCGGTCGAATTGGCTTGTAAGGCGGCGCACGCCCGCTCAGGGCTTTCCAAGCCGGTGACGCCGCATTCGCTCCGACACTATCTACCGCGCCCGACTATGTCGAGTAGCTAGAGCTCTGCCCACAATTCCAAGGGTTTATGCGATAACACATAGAGATAGTTTGTAGCCCTTCCGGCAATCCAGCTTGGAAAGGGAGCAAACAATGAAGTGTTTCATCAATGATGATTTGGCGTTGTCGCGGCCACCAGAGGGCCCGGTGGCGAGTTACATTGCTCTGTTTGTCGAATGGCTCGGAGATCGAGGTTACGGTCGTGTTTCCATGAGGAACCAAGTGCTGATGGCGGCAGACTTCAGCAAATGGCTTGGGCACAAGGGGATCGAGCTAAGCGACATAGGTGGAGATCATCCCGGGCGTTATTTGCTAGACCGAGCGCAGCGACCAAAGCTTGGAGATGCCGCCGCTCTTCGACATCTATTGGCTTTTCTGCGAACCCAGAACGCAATCGCCGAAGAGATTGAGGTCGATCACAACCCATCGCCGGTAGAACGACATGTGCAGGCATACGAGCGGTATTTGCAAGACGCGCGAGCGCTGTCTTGTCAAACGATAATAAATTATCGGCCGGTTGTCCGGGATTTTCTGAACTTCCGCTTTAGTGATGGTGAGGTCTCGCTCGCACAATTGCGTGCCGTCGACGTAACCGATTTCGTGCAAAAGGTGATTTCGCATCTCAACGTGCGACGCGCCAAGATCATAACCACCGCACTGCGGTCGTTTCTCTCATATGCGCGGTATTGTGGGGACATCACGTCAGATTTAGCGGCAGCGGTCCCGATCGTAGCCAACTGGTCGCTTTCATCTATTCCTCGTGCCATCGGCCGCGACGAGGTAACTCGCTTACTCGCCAGCATTGACCGCGATACGCGAGGCGGGTGCCGCGACTACGCGATGATCCTCGCATTGGCGAGGCTGGGATTCCGATCGAGTGAGCTAGTTACGCTCGAACTCGATGATATCGATTGGATCGCCGGGCAGATCCGCGTGCGTGGCAAGAATGGTCAACGCAACGACCTTCCGTTGCCAGCGGACGTTGGCGAGGCGATCGTCGATTACCTGCAGAAGGCGCGCCCACGCAATGCCAACCGTCGCGTCTTCTTGCGCGACAAGGCTCCGATCTGCGGGTTCAAGGGGCCGAGTGGGTTCGGGTCGGTCATCCGACGCTCACTCAGGAGAGCCGGCATCGAATCTCCCACAAAGGGAACGCACCAGTTCCGGCACGGCCTTGCCTCAGAGATGCTGCGTGGCGGTGCCTCGCTGGGTGAGATCGGTGAAGTTCTGGGACACCGTCATGTGCAGACAACGGCGATTTACGCCAAGGTCGATCTCGACGCTTTGCGAACACTGGCTTTGCCATGGCCGGGAGAAGCCCAATGAGCACGCTCCGACAGGCTGTTCAGGATTACATCGAGATGCGGCGAGGGCTGGGGTTCAAGCTGCGAGAGACAGAACGGGGATTGATCGATTTCGCCGCCTTCCTGGAAGCCAATGACACACCACACATCACGACGGAGCTGGCTCTTGCCTGGGCTCAGCAACCGTCGCGCGCAGAGCCTTCGCATTGGGCGAGACGGCTGGGGTATGTCCGCGTATTCGCCCGCCATCGAGCTGCCGCTGATCCGCGAACCCAGATTCCCCCAAACGGCTTGCTACCCTTTCGCCCGAAGCGAGCTCGGCCTTATCTCTATTCAAAGGAAGACATCCGGCGCCTCTTGGCCGCAGCGCTTGAGATGCCGTGCCGATATACTCGCTGCAAGCTCAGACCATGGACATATTATTGCCTGTTCGGATTGCTGAGTCTTTCCGGCCTGCGTCTTGGCGAAGCCCGCAACCTCAAACTTTCCGACATCGATTTCGAAGCCGCTGTGCTGACGATCCGTGGTACAAAGTTCGGAAAGTCCCGTCTTGTCCCGATGCACGCGTCAACGTGCGCAGTGCTCCAGGATTATCTCAAACGCCGCCGACAGCATTGTGCAGCCCAGGCGGCGTCTCCTTATTTGTTCACTTCCCAATTGGGCAACCGCCTTGATGTGGGAGATGTTCATCGAACATTCTATACTCTGTCTCGCCAGATCGGCCTGCGAGGCGCAACTGACAGTCACGGCCCGCGCCTGCATGACATGCGGCACGCGTTCGCAACGAACACACTGGTGCGTTGGTACGAAGCCGAGCAAGATCCCGAGCGGCTCCTGCCCATTTTGTCCACCTATCTCGGTCATGTCCATGTAGCCGATACCCAATGGTACCTCACCGGTTCACCCGAGCTGATGAAAGAAGCAATGCGCCGCCTTGAGCGCCGCTGGGAGGATCGGACATGACCAAGCATGCTAGCCTGGCGCCACTTTTGGAGCGCTTTTTCACCCAACGCCTGATGCAACAACGGCAGGCAAGCCCCCATACGATCAGTTCCTATCGCGATACATTTCGGCAGTTGCTGAAGTTCGGCGAACGAACATTGCACAAGCCGCCATTTCGCTTGAACTTCGAGGAGGTCGATGCGCCGTTGATCGTTGCCTTCCTTGATGACCTGGAGAACCATCAGGGTATCAGCGTCCGCAGCCGTAACCTGCGCCTCACGGCGATTCATTCCTTCTTTCGCTACGCTGCCCTCGAGGCACCCGAGCATTCGGCCCAAATCCAACGCGTGCTTGCAATCCCCAGCAAGCGCTTCACTCGAACCCTCGTCAATTTCCTGACCCGCCCTGAGGTCGATGCCTTGCTGGCCGCACCGGATCGATCGACCTGGTCTGGGCGACGCGATCACGCGTTCCTGCTGGTCGCAGTGCAGACCGGATTGCGGCTATCGGAGATCACTGGTCTCAAGCGGGACGATCTGTTCTTCGGCACGGGCGCTCACCTGCGGGTCATCGGCAAAGGGCGCAAAGAACGCTGCACTCCGTTCGCCAAATCTACGACCGCAGTCTTGAGAAGCTGGCTGAAAGAGCCTCAGCGCGGAGAAGAGAGTATACTGTTTCCCAGCGCCAGAGGTCAGCGGCTGAGCGTTCATGGCGTTCAGTATATGCTGACCAAACACCACCAGACCGCTTCTGCCATGTGCCAGCGTGGTGCATGGATCGGCTCATGGTGTTGGAAAGCCCGTTAGCATAGCAAGGGCGCCCGTCTCCAACTCCGGATGCCTGCCTTGCCATTCAAGCTAAACCAGGATCGCCGCCACCACATCCCGCGCCAGCAGCACAAGGTCACGAACTGGCCTGCCTACGAGGCTGGCTTGCGTCAGCGCGGCAGTTTGACGGTGTGGTTCACCGACGAGGCGGTCGCAGCGTGGGCAGCGGCGCCACGCACAACACGAGGTGGCCAACCCTGCTATTCGCCGCTGGCAATCCTGACGGCGCTGACCCTGCGCGCAGTGTTCCGTCTTGCTTATCGCCAGGCTGAAGGACTGATCGCCTCGATCATCAATCTGCTCGGCCTGGCGCTGCGCGTGCCGGACCACACGACCCTCAGCCGTCGCTCGCGTATAGACGAACGTCGGATGACTGAAGTCAACGTGGCGGTTGATGTCCTCAACCGTATGCTGGAGTTGGGACGCCCGAACTATGTCCGCATCGTCTGACCCGAAAGGGATTGGGCCCATTGCGCTCACACCTCTGATCCCTGCACCACGCTGTTCGCGGCACCTGTGCGGCTTGCGGGCGTCGGTTGGTTAGCAAGGGACATTACACCGCGACATTCCGCTCGCTGTTCGGTGACGTTCCAATTCGGATTCGGCGCTTGCTCACCTGTCCCTGCCAGAATGGGGGCTTCGCGAAGAGCATCGCCGCCGTCGACCTCGAGGCCGCGACCGTGGCGCCCGAACTGGCCTATGTGACGGCGCGGTATGCGGCGCTAGCGCCGTTTGGCAAGGTCGCCGACCTCCTGTCGGAGCTGCTGCCTGTCAGCGGGGCGCAGAACGCGGGCACGGTGCGGAACAGAACCATGCGGGTCGGTGAGGCCGTTGTGCAGCCGAATGTGGCCGGCGACGCCGCGGCCAGCCGAACTCGGTCGTAGTTGGGCTTGATGGCGGCTACGTCCGCAGCCGGCACCGACAGGACGAGCGGCATTTTGAGGTGATCGCCGGCAAGGTGATCGGCGCTCAGGGCAGCCAGTCCCGCTTCGCTTTCGCGCGCAACAGCCCGGCGATTGCATCCGGCGCGTTCAAGCAGGCGCTCGCAATGGCCGGCGTGACGGCGGATACCCCGGCGACGGTGTTGTGCGACGGCGACGCCGGGCTGTGGCCGGCTGCAACGCGAGACGCTGCCGAATGCTACCGTCGTGCTGGATTGGTGGCACGCCGCGGTACGCTTCGAACACGCGCTACAGGCCGCTCGCGGCCTTGGCGCGGCCGACGCACACCTAGCTGCCGAGGCCGTTCGCGGACTGGACCGTGCGAAGTGGCGCTTGTGGCACGGGCGTTGGCCGGGATGCCGGCGCAAACTGGCGGCGCTACGCCGCTGGGCGCGGCGTACATCCATACGCGGCATGATTGGCATCGGGCGCCTGGAACATCACCTCGGCGAGCTGCTGGCCAATCTCGAGAGAAACCAGGGCGCGCTGGTCCACTACGCCGCCCGGCGCCGGAATGGCGAACCGATCTCGACCGCGTTCATGGAGAGTGCGGTCAACGAGATCATCGCCAAACGCATGAACAAGAGGCAGCAGATGCGCTGGAACAGGGCGACGGTGCAGCCCTTCCTCGACGTGCGAACAGCCGTGCTGAACGATACGCTCGAGGACGCCTTTCGCCGTCGCTATCCACGCTTCCGCCCCACAAACGGCGATGAAGTGGTCGCATTGGCCGGCGTAATGAACCCCACAGGATTGCATGCTCCCCACACCCACCGCGACCAGTTGCGCCTCGGTCGATTGCAACTGCGCCAGCGCGGTTACGTAGTCGGTGCTGGACGTTGTGCCGGCATAATACCGATTTTCCGCGATTCGCAATGCGCGCCGAAATGCGATCGTTAAGACTGGTCGACGAGGAGCGGGCGTTACCTGCACCGTCACGCGGACGAACGGCTGGTCGAAGATTGACCATCCGTCGGGCCCGTGCCTTGGCGTTGTCGGTGATGCCGGAAAACAAGCGACGCAGCTCTCCAGAAAACCGCGGTCACTTGCAAACCTTCTTCATCGCATGGACGTGCCCAGGCGAAAGCGCGTGCCGGGGCTCACGCATGGATGCCCGCGAGATCATGGATAGGGATTCTTGAGGGTTTCATTTTGCCTCTGACGTAGCGGGCAAGGTGAATCCGATGAGCACCGGCATGACCAGCAGCACGAGGGGGAACTGCAGTAGCAGTCCGGCGATGATCGAGATCGCGAGCGGCTGCTGAATGGCCGAACCCTGGCCGATCGCCAGCGCCAGCGGCATCAGCGTGAGGATGGCAGCCAGGGTGGTCATGGTAATCGGGCGCAGCCGGTTGCGGCTCGCCTCGCGCAGCGCGCGGCGCGGTTCCATCGCGTGCGCCAGCTCGGCGTATTCAGAGACGTAGAAGATCGCCATCTCGGTGCCGATGCCGATGATCATCGTCATCCCCATCAGCGCGGTGATGTTGAGATCGACGCCGGTGATCCAGAGAGCGGTGAAGACCGCGGTGGTGGAAAGCAGTGAACAGCCAATGATGATGATCGGCAGCCACAATCGCTCATACAGGAACAGCAACAGAATGAACTCGGCCACGAGGGCCGCGGCGAAAACTCGAGCCAGGCCAGCGAAGGCAATTTGTTGCTGCTGATACAATCCGCCCAGTTCGTAGCGCACCCCGCTGCCCAACATGCCTGGTTGCGCCAGGGCCTTTTGCACGTCGCCGACAGCCGCGCCAATGCCGCGCCCCTCGATCCGCCCGGTGACCGCGATCATCGGCTGCAGATTGTCGCGGGAGACTTCCGGTTGGCCGGTGACCGGCACCAGGCCGGCGACCCGGTGCAACGGAAAGACGTGCCCGTCCGACGCGCGGATAGGCAGATTGGCCAGCGCCGTTTGTCGCAGTTGCAGTGCACCCGGCAGGTGGACCCGCACACCAACGGTCTTTGTTGCCTGCGGAAGTTGGGTCGCAATCACACCGGTCAAAGCGGCGTCGACAGCGCGGGAGATGTCGTCGGCCGTCATCGCCCTCGATGCCGGCACGCACCGTGTCGATCCGAAGATCGAGTGCATCGCCGGCCAGTTTAACGCCGCTGTCATGTCCGTTTTCAAGGGTTCCGGACGTGAAATCCCATCCGCTGTCATGTCTCGGTTGCCATCTATGATGCAGGCAGGCGCGGTGGAGGGCGGGAACTGAGCGACGGTTGATCATGCTGTGATACGCGGGTTGGTTACCGCAAGACCATGGTGCGTCGCGGGCCTGCCTCTTTCTCTATGTCGGAAATCGCGTTCCAGTCGGGGTATCGAGGATTGCCCTGACCGTCCCGCCCTCCGCCGTGCATGCCGGATGGTGATCGGGGTGTTCGGTCAGCCGCTAGAATGACGGTGCGCGATCATCGGTCAGGGCGCTTCCCATCGGCCGATGCACTCCTCATCTGTCCCGGTCGTTCCGCGCGCCGGGCTGTCTCCTTTATCGGTTGACGACGCGGCACGCTGGAGCAGGTTGTTGACCCAGTTGGGCAAATCTTTTCTGATGGCGTCGTTACGGCAGAGTTCTTTGTAGGTGGATCCGTGGTGATGCAGGCAATGGACCAGACGAACCCGGCCAGTTCGCGTGCGATCGCCGTGACCACTACTTGCTTCAACTTTCCCTTGGCCATCATGTGACGATAGCGCTGACATAGCCGGGTTTGCGCTTTCCAAGCGATCTCGCGCACCGCATCGGGCACTGCATCGACGGCTGTCAGCTTGTGACGCGCGACACGGGCTGGGAAGCGATAGCTGTGTGCAGCCTCGATCAGCAGGGAGCGGGCGTGGACGTCACCCGCCTTGGTGATAGCCCCAATGCGGCGCTTTGGGCCAGTGGAATGCTCGGACGGCACCAAGCCGAGATAGGCCATCAAGTTGGGTGCTGACACAAAGCGCGACGGATCGCCGATAGCCGCGGCCAGCCCGGCGCTGGCGATCGTGTCTAGGCCGCGCAGCGCAGACAGGTTCTGCACCAGCGGGAACAGCGACCAGGTCGGGATCTGCGCTCGTAGATAGCCATCAACACGATCGCGCCGCTGTTCGCCCAGACGCACCGCCTCGATGCTCTCCTCCAGCACAATTTGTTGCGCCGGTTGAGCGAAGCTCTGATCGGCCAGCCAGCCTCGATGCGCCTTCGTCCAGGCCGTGCGGCCGGCCGGATAGATCCGCTCGTGACGTAACAGAAACGCACTCAGCTGCTGGCGTGCTGCGCGCACCGCTCGCACTGCCGCCAGTCGGGCGCGGATCAGATCGCGCATCGCCTCATGTGCCGCATCCGGCACCCAGACCGCGGTCAGCAATCCGCCTCGGTGCAAGACCGCCAGGCTGGCGGCGTCCCGCTTGTCGGTCTTCTGCCGATCGCCACTCTTGCGGGGGATCATTGAGGGAGCAACTACCATGCAGTCTTCGTTCATCTTGGTAAGGGCGCGATGAATACCGTAGCCGCAAGGGCCGGCTTCGTAGCAGAACTTCAATGGACCGCTGCCAGCTTGGCGCAGCCGCCTAACCAGCTTCTCCACCGCCGCAGCGGTGTTGGGCAATGTGCCATACGGCGCAGCCTTCCCGACGTCACCGGCGGCGGTAACCGCGACGATGATCGTATCCTTGTGTACATCCATGCCGATAAATCGTGTAGGCTGTTCCATGACCCGTCTCCTGTGTAAGAGGCTCCACGCCAGCCCATCCGGCGCGACCCTCGATCATTGCACATGACGAGACGGGTCACCCTTTAGGGTGGCAACAGGGCAATCGGAGGAGGGAGGTCGAGGCGGTCGGTGGAACGAGCACCAGTCTGGTTCCAAAGAGCCCTGGCCTCAATTCCCTTCCCTTCACCCGGTTGCCCCGGCAGGAAACGGACATGAGGCTTTACTTCCACCACACCGCTGATGTTGTTGATCGCAGAGGCCACTTTTTCAGCCTGCGGGATCAGGGCGGACGGGTCGGTGGCATACAGCTTGATTTCGATCGGCTGCGGCACAGCGGTCAGGTCGCCGATCAGATCTTCCATCAATTGTGCGAGTTCGATCTGGACGCCCGGCACTTTGGCCTGCACTTCGGCCAGCACGGCCGCCATGACCGCAGGGGTCGACTGGGCGTGATTCGGCTTCAGGCGCACGAAGTAGTCACCGTGGTAACTTTCGCCCAGATCGCCGCCGAGTCCGGTTCCCAGCCGACGGGAAAACGTGGCGACTTCCGGGTTGGCGGCCAGCATCGCGTCGATTTCACTGACCTCGCGGCTGGTCTCGGTCAGCGAGGTGCCGGCCGGGGTGTAGTAGTCTATGATGAAGCCGCCTTCATCGACCGCCGGCATGAAGCCCGTCGGCACGGCGCCATAGGCGAACCAGCCAATCGCCAGCAGCGGCATCAGAGCAAATACCAACAACCATGGCCGGCGGAACAGGCCGTCCAGCAGCGTTCCGTGTTGCCGCGCCAGCCAGCCGTTGCCCGCTGCGCCCGGGTCACGCCAACGATCGAAATCCACCAAGTGCCGCGCCAGCACGGGCACGACGAAAGCGGTCATCAGGTAGGAGATCGCCAAAGCGGCGGCCATGGTGATCGACAGCGCCTGGGAGAACGCGCCAGTGACACCGCTGAGAAAACTAAGCGGCAGGAACACGATCAGCGTCGCCAGGCTGGAACCGGTCAGCGGTCGCAGAAACTCTCTGCTTGCCGGCAGCACCGCGGCGCCACCGGCGACGCCCCCACCGGCCACCGAAACGCCTGCGCGTCGGGCGATGTGCTCGACCATGACGATGACGTCGTCGATCAGCAGACCAACCGCCGCGGCGATACCGCCCAGCGTCATGATGTTGAAGCTCATGCCGAACAGGCTGAGCACCAGGATGGCGGTGGCGAGGGTGGCAGGGACCACCAGCACCGCGATCAGGGTCACGCGCCAACTGCGCAGAAACAGGATCAGCACGATGGCCGCAAGCACCAGACCGATCAGCACCGCATCTCGCACGCTGCCGGCGGATTGCGTGACCAGATCGCTTTGGTCGTACCATTTCACCATGCGCACGCCGGGTGGCAGGTTGAACGAGGCAAGCTTGGCCTGCACTGCGCCGGCGATCTGCACCGCGTTGCCGTCGGGCTGTTCGTAAACGTTGAAAAGAACCGCGGGCTTGCCATCCTCGACCACGCGGACCCATTGCGGGACGACCCCATCCTGGACGGTGGCGACATCGCGCACTCGGACGACACCGGCCGGGTCGGACCGCACCACGACATCGCCGACAGCCTCGGTCTTGCCGATACTGTGGTCGGCGGTCACCAGATAGAGCTTGTGATTATCCTGCAGTTGACCGACCGCCTGCATCACATTGGCCTTAGTCAGCGCATCGGACAGATCCGTCATGCCCAGGCCGTAGCCGGCGAGGCGATGCGGATCGGCCAGCACCCAGCGTGGTGCAGGGATCAGAGGTGTGAGCGCAATGGGCCCAATCCCTTTCGGGGTCAGACGATGCGGACATAGTTCGGGCGTCCCAACTCCAGCATACGGTTGAGGACATCAACCGCCACGTTGACTTCAGTCATCCGACGTTCGTCTATACGTGAGCGCAGTCCGTCGCCGATCACCTGTTTCCATCGCCCGATCGACGCCTCGACCTTGGCGCGCTTGTTGTAGCCGGAGGCTTTCTGCCAGGCCCTGCGGCTCGTCTCGGCGATGCACTGGAGGTGACGGTCGCGCTGCGTTGGCGCGGTCGCCGCTTTGTCGCTCAGCACCGCTGTGCGGCGCGGCGGCACGATCACTGCAGCATCAGGGTGACGCTCGGCAACGTCGGCGTAAACGCCATCCTGGTCATAGGCGCCATCAGCGGTGACCGAGGCCAGCCGACCGGTGACCTTATCCAGCAACGGGCTAACCTCGACCGCATCGTCCACTTCTTTACTCGTCAGCGCGGCAGCCACGATCTGCCCGGTGTCGGCATCCACACCGAGGTGCAGCTTCCGCCACGCTCGGCGTGTCCTGGTGCCATGCTTCTCGACCAGCCATTCGCCCGCACCGCACAACTTCAGACCGGTGCTGTCCACCAGCAAATGCAAGGGTTGCGCACCGTCGTCGGCGCCGGCGTTGCCGGGCTGCGGCCGCGGCACGGTCAGCGTTGTCGAGCGACGGCTGAGGGTCGTGTGGTCCGGCACGCGCAGCGCCAGGCCGAGCAGATTGATGATCGAGGCGATCAGTCCTTCAGCCTGGCGATAAGCAAGACGGAACACTGCGCGCAGGGTCAGCGCCGTCAGGATTGCCAGCGGCGAATAGCAGGGTTGGCCACCTCGTGTTGTGCGTGGCGCCGCTGCCCATGCTGCGACCGCCTCGTCGGTGAACCACACCGTCAAACTGCCGCGCTGACGCAAGCCAGCCTCGTAGGCAGGCCAGTTCGTGACCTTGTGCTGCTGGCGCGGGATGTGGTGGCGGCGATCCTGGTTTAGCTTGAATGGCAAGGCAGGCATCCGGAGTTGGAGACGGGCGCCCTTGCTATGCTAACGGGCTTTCCAACACCATGAGCCGATCCATGCACCACGCTGACGGCTGCGCGAACTCAACGACGCCGAGGCCGAGATGGAACGGCGTCAGCGGCAACAACCGCGCAGTCTGAACGATGCAGAGCGTCAAGGCCTGCTTGCGCTCGGCCGCGATTTGCGGCGCGTGTGGTCGGCGCCGACCACCACAGACCGCGACCGCAAGGAGTTGCTCCGCACCTTGCTGGAGGACGTGACCATTGTCGTCGAACGGGCCGAATACCGCGCTCGCCTGGCGGTCCGCTGGCGCAGTGGAGACATCACCCGCTTAGAGGTCGCCCTGCCACGTTCCAACCCACCAACGCGGCGAACCGACGAAGAAACCATCGACATCATCCGCCGCCTGGCCGTCCATCATGCCGACGGCGTCATCGCCGGAATTCTCAACCGCCAGAAGCGTCGCACGGTGTCGGGAGACCGCTTCACCGCAGGGCATGTTCAAAGCCTGCGCCACCATCGTGGCATCCCTTGCCGAAAGGCCTCGACCGAAACAGCAGGCGCCGCGCCAGTGAACGTCCGTAAAGCGGCGGAATTGCTAAACCTGGCGCCGGGCACCGTGTTGCGCTGGATCGAGGATGGTTTCATTCCGGCCGAACAGCCCACACCGGGGGCACCCTGGGAAATTCGCATCACCGATGACCTGCTCAGCCGCTTCGTCGAGAAGACGCCGCCGGGCTTCATCCCATGATCGAGGCCACCAAGCATCTCGGCGTCTCCCGCCAGACCGTTCTGCAGCGTGTAAAGCGCGGCGAACTGCAGGCCGTCCATATCCGGCAGGGCTGTCGAAAAGGCTTACGAATTAAGGTTCCAGAAGCCGCAGCCGACCTCTTCGCCGTCTCACCAGGAACCGGGGGGTAGTCTGATGAGCAATCCAAAAACTTTTCGAGGTCGAGATCAACCACGACGTTATAGCCTTCAGCAACGTAGCGTTGCGCCTGGGCCACCGCCTGATGGGCCGAGCGCCCCGGACGGAATCGTAACTATGCTCAGAAAACGTTGGGTCCCACCGCTCTTGGAGTACCTGCAGCATGGCTTGCTGGATCAGTCTGTCGACGACGCAAGGCACGCCGAGTTTCCTGACCCCGCCGTCCGGTTTGGGTATTTCGACCCGCTTGACCGGCTGCGGCTGGTAGGTTCCGTTGAGCAGTTGAGACCGTATGCTTGGCCAGTGCTCACGCAGGTAGATCTTGGCGTCATCGATGGTCATCCCATCCACGCCAGGACTGCCCTGGTTCCTTTGAACGCGTTTCCACGCACTCTGGAGATTCTCTCGTCGCACACCTCCTCCATTAGCTGTTCTGTCACAGCCGGGCTTTCGGGCGCTGGCTTCGCCACAGATGGTTCGGCCCTCGGGTGTTCGATGACCGCGGCTTCACCCCGGTCCTTCGGTTCCAAGGCCAGTGAATACTGGATAATGGACGGGTCGACAACCATCGACGGAATTGTAGGTTTCCGCATATTCATGAAATAAGGTTCTGTGGGATCGTCTTTTGACGTTAATACTTTGTTAACTTTCTAAGTACGCATGTATTACTTGGCACGGTGTGAAATTTTCATTGACTTTGTTGTGGCAGCGGGGGTAAGAGGGGGGGCTTACATGCCGACATGGCAACGAACCACCCAAGCTCTGCCGGGTCTGGCAAAATTCGCTGCTAGGCATCTTCCTCTTCTGATCTTTATCTCAATCAACTTCAAAGTCTTGCATACAGTAAAAATTAGGCCCTTGATCATGGATGCTCTAGACTACTGCTCGCAAGCGGGGGGCCTCGGAAGATCGTCGCTTGCCGAAGCCGCGCCGGCGGCCGCGGGTATCATCGTGAACCGCACCTTCGCGGAGTTGGCGGTCGGCGATTCGCGCAGATCGTGCGCACGTCACCCAAGATGACATCGAACTCTTCGCCAATGTCTCGGGGGACATTAATCCTGCTCATCTCGATCCTGTTTACGCCGAAGGGACCAGGTTTCACGGCGTCATCGCCCATGGAATGCTGGGCGGGTCGCTGTTTTCCACGGTGTTGGGCGACGATGTTGCCCGGGGCCGGGACGGTATACCGTGCCCAGGACCTGCACTTCCGCCGTGTCAAGCCGGGAGATACCCTGACGGCGAGGGTCGTGGTGCGCGAGATGCACGCGGACACGAGGCGCGTCATGCTGGATTGCGCCTGCACGAACCAGGACGGCAGGGAAATTATTCCGGCAGCGCCGAGGTTATCGCACCCAGCGAGAAAGTTGCCGGGAGCGGATGCCGATGCCCAAGTGTCGGTGGTCGACATGCGGCCTACACCATCTGTTGCGCGAGCGGCGGGGTGGCGGCGGTTGCCGACCGCAGTGGTCCATCCGTGCGATTGCGACAGCCTGCAAGGGGCGATGGAGGCGGCCGCGGCCGGATTCATCGACGCCGATTCTGGTCGGCCCCGAAGCGAAAATCCTGCCACCGCGGCCGAGGCGGGGCTTGATCTCGCGGGTGTTCCAAATCGTCAATGCGCGAACATTCGCATGCCGCCGCCGATGTCGCCGTCGCGCTGGCTCGGGACGGCAAGGTGAAAGCGTTGATGAAAGGCGGCCTGCATACTGATGAACTCATGCATGAGGTGATGCGGCGGGAAAACCGGCTGCGCACCGAACGGCGCATCAGCCATGCCTATGTCATGCTGCTGGCGTCCTCGGCCAGGCCCCTCATCCTTTCCGATTGCGCAATCAATATTGCGCCTGTGCTCGAGGACAAGGTCGATATCGTGCAGAACGCGATCAACCTGGCCATCGCGCTGGGAGTGGTGCCCAAGGTCGCGTGCTGTCGGCGGTCGAAACTGTGACGGCAAGAATACGTCGACACTCGACGCCGCCGCGATTTGCAAGATGGCCGAGCGTGGACAGATCAGCGGCGGGTTGCTCGACGGACCGCTTGCATTCGACAACGCGATCAGTGCCGAGGCGGCGCGGAAGAAGGGCATTGTCTCCGCCGTCGCCGGAGATCCGGACATTCTGGTGGTGCCGAACCTCGAGGCCGGCAACATGCTGGCCAAGCAGATGACCTTCTCGGGGGGCGCCGATGCCGCCGGTATCGTTCTCGGCGCAGCGGTGCCGATCATCCTGACGAGCAGGGCCGACAGTGTGCGGACACGTCTGGCGTCATGCGCGGTCGCGGCGTTGGCGGCGCAGGGCCCAAGGTAGCAGCGACCGGGAAGCAGCGACCTAACGACAAGGGTTCGGGTCGGCGAGGCGGCCGTATTCAGCTGCCGAGGGGATGGGCCGATACCGGGTTGGCGGCTTGACAGTTGGCCACGGGCGATCTAACGACATAGCAGATTTTTGGAATTCCGAATTCCGTGCTGCAAGCGCTGCAAGCCACACAAAGCCTGATCGACCGCACGTACCAGCAAATGCTCGCGGCCATCGCCGACGGCACTCTGCTGCCGGGCCAGCGCATCCGCCAGGCTGCGTTGGCCGATATGCTCGGTATCTCGCGGCAACCGGTCAGCCACGCGCTGCATTTGCTCAAGCGTCAGGGTCTGGTGGAGGATTTCGGCCGCAAGGGGCTGCGCGTGGTGCCGCTCGATCCGATCCGGGTGATGCAACGGTATCAGGTGCGTGAGGCCGTCGATGGTCTCGCCGCCCGTCTCGCTGCAGAGCGATCCGCCGCCGGGTCCGCCGATCGCGGCGAACTCGACAGTTTGAGAGTGCAGGTTGAGGCGGGATCGGTGTTCGATGCCGCCACGCCGATCCCGGTTCTGGTTCGGGCGGACACCGACTTCCATCGCGGGCTGTATCGACTGTCAGGCAACCCGGCGATCGAGGAAATGACCAGCCCGCTCTGGCCGCACCTGATGCGATCGATGGCAATGGTGCTGCGCGAACCGAACTACGCCGCTCGGGTTTGGCGGCAGGAGCACGCGGCGATCCTCTGCCACATTCTGGAAGGCGACCCGATTCAGGCGGAGGCTGCTGCCCGTCTGCATGCCGCCACCGCGTCCCGCCTCACCGCCGAACAATGGCAATCGAGAGCCGCTTAAGGAGGAAATAACATGCTGTCAGAAGACCAGGTCCGTCAGTTCCACGAGGAAGGTTATCTGTTCCTGCCGGAGACTTTTACGGACACCGAGGTCGCGATCCTGAAGTCGGAAGCCGAGGCGATTTACCGCCAGCAGCGGCCGGAGGTCTGGCGCGAGAAGTCCGGTGCACCGCGTACCGCGTTCGCCGCACATTTGTATAACGAGGCACATGGTCTGCTGGCACGGCATCCACGCATGATCCTGCCCGTGGAGCAGTTGTTCGGCGAAGCGGTTTACATGCACCAGTACAAGATCAACGCTAAAGCGTCGTTTACCGGGGATGTCTGGCAGTGGCACCAGGATTACGGCACCTGGGCGCGCGACGATGGCATGCCCGAGCCGCGGGCGATGAATATCGCCGTGTTTCTGGATGAGGTGATGCCGATCAACGGACCGTTGATGCTGGTTCCGCGCAGCCATACGCATGGCGTGCTGAAGGCCGGTCACGACACCAGCACGACATCGTATCCGCTGTGGACGCTGGATGAAAAGACAGTAACCGACCTGGTGGCGCAGGGAGGTATCGTCGCGCCGACGGGCAAAGCGGGCGGTCTGCTACTGTTCCATGGTAATCTGGTGCATGGGTCGGCTGGGAATATTACGCCGTACCCGCGGAAGATCGTTTATCTGACGCTGAATGCCGTTTCGAACTACATACGTAAGCCGACGCGGGCGGAATGGATCGCGCATACCGATTTTACGCCAATCGTTCCCACGGATGCGGATGCACTGACTCAATATTCGCAGCGTTTTCGTCAGGCAGCGGAATAGGCTGGGTTGGGGTTTGACGGGGCGCCGGGTGAGCGTGGATTGTTGGAGATTCGTCCGATTACCTGGTCGAACAAATCTACCGGAAATCACCAGCCAATCTAGGCCGCCCAACCGCCCGCCTGGCTCCAAGCGCTATCTTTTCGGAACGGAGCGCGCAAGTAACCTTCCTTACGTCTTCGGGTGGGGAAGGCGCGAGAGATGCTGGAATTCACCAGCAAATCGGTAGACCACATCGCCGGGACTATCGGATATGAAGATCCAGGCTCATTTCGCAATCTATTCAGCGGGTGACGGGCTTGCCACCGAGCGACTATCGTCGTCGGTTCTCCCGTCAAGCCACATGATGCGCACGCGGAAGCCGGCTCTCGGTGAGCTACGGGCTTTGTTGGAATGCTTCGCGCATTTGCCATCTGCTACTGTGAACGCCCAGGACAAACCCCCGGCTGGCAAGGAGGCGTGCCGTTGGGGGCGAATTGGCCATTGGCGAAACCGACGGGGCCTCCGTGACCGCCGACGTCATTGGACTGACCACTGTTGCCGCCGGCATGACCGCTGGCACCGCCGGCGTGACCGCTAGCGCCCCCAGCGTGGCCACCAGTACCAAAGCTTGCGCCGCCACCGGCGCTACCGCCTTTAGCGTTTGCCGAAGCGACTGCGCTGCTCAGTAGGATGATCGCGCAGACACCCATCGTGGCGAGCTTCCTCATCATATAGATGCCCTCTCCGAATAGTTCCTAAGCTAACGCGCTGTTCATTGCTTTTGCGACCCGCTCAGAAGCGGACATGGAGGAGGGTGCTGGTTTGTGCAAGGGGCACGCGCACCTGAGGCAGGGTGGCTCTTTTGGGGTATGGGCGAGGGGGAGACCATTACGGGATGACGCAGCGACGTTCAATTTCTCGCTGAGACGAAACGGTTTGATCCACGTGTTGCCCCAGGTCGTGCGGATACACTAACTTCGGCTCAAGGACATATTGGGAGGAACAAAAGTGGCCAATCGGAGGGGATTCCTGCAGGGCTCGCTCATGGGGATGGGGGCGGCGCTGGCAGCGTTCGGCATCAATCCGGCGCTGGCGCAGGAGATGGGAAAGGCCGCAGGACGGTCAGATAAGCCGTTGAAGGCTGCTTTCTCAAACGCTGGCCTGCAGGCGACGTGGTGTGCCCAGGGCAAGCAGGCGGCGGAATACTGGGGCAAGCTATTCAATGTCGAGGTGACTTGGTTCGATGGCGAATTGGCGGCGCAAAAGCAGCGGGCGGCGATCGACAACCTGGCGTCGCAGAAGTGGGATTTTGTCGCGATCCAGGCGTTCGGCATTGGCACCCTGACCGCGCCGGTCAACAAGTTGATCGATGCCGGCACGCCGGTGATCGATATGGACACCCTGATCGCACCGCTTGATTTGATCAATGTGCACAGCTTCCTTGCCCCCGACAACGAGTTCATGGGGGCGTCCGTCACCCAGGCGCTGGTTGATGCGATCGATGGGGAAGGGACCATGATCATGACGCAAGGGGCACTCGGCCATACCGGCGCGCAGGGACGGGCGCGGGGCTTCCAATCGGTGGTAAAGAAATACCCGAAGATCGAGGTGCTGGACACTCAGCCTGGGGATTGGGACGTGACCAAGGTCGCGAGGATCTGGGAGACGCTGCTGACCAAGTATCCGAAGATCAGCGCTGCTTATTTCCACAACGACGACATGGCCCTGGCGGCCTACAACGTAATGAAGGCACATAATCGCACCGAGATCAAAATCGGCGGCTGCGACGCGATGCCGCCCGCGCTCGCCGCTGTCAGCGACGGACGCATGTTGGCGACGGTGCGCAATCCGTCCTGCCGCATTCACGGCGGCGCGGTGATCGCGGGGGTGGCGGCGATAGTGTCAGGTGAAAAGACCGGGCCGGGCGGGATCCCGAAGAACGTCGTCGTCGACGGCCCTGTGGTGACCAAGGCGAACGCGCCCGGGATGATGTGGATGGAGGAACACTTTCTGATTTGATTTCCGGTGCCTGAACCGACGGTGCTCCAACCAAGCCTGCCGGCTCTGTTGGAACTTTCCGGAGTTTCCAAGACATTCGGTGGCGTGACGGCGCTGCGGGGGGTGGATTTTTCGCTTCAGGCGGGTGAAATCCACGGTCTGGTTGGCGAGAACGGCGCAGGCAAGTCGACGTTGATGAAGATCATCGCCGGGGTGCATGCTGACTACGAAGGCCAGATGCGGCTTGATGGACGACCGGTCCATTTCGCCTCGCCCCGTGATGCCCGCGCCGGCGGGATCGGGATGGTGCACCAGGAGCTGGCCGTAATACCCGGCCTGAGCGTCGCGGAAAGTGTCCATCTCGGGGCCCAGCCGGTGCAGCGGTTCGGGCTAGTGGACTGGCGGGCCATGCGCCGGGGAGCAGCCGAGCATCTCGCGAAGCTCGGGATCGACCTGGAACCGCGGTCATTGATGGGAGGGCTGCCGCTCGGTTTGCAGCAGCTCGTGGAAGTTGCACGAGTGCTATATTCCGGAGCGCGCATCATCATTCTTGATGAGCCGACCTCGGCGTTAGCGCCGCCCGAAGTGGAGCGGCTTTACAGCCTGCTGCGCCGTCTTCGGGAGGCGGGGCGAAGCATCGTGTTCATCTCGCATTTTCTCGACGACGTACTGGCGATCTGTGATCGCGTGACGGTGTTCCGCAACGGCCAGGCGGTCGCGACCGCAGCGTGCGCGCAGGTTGACAAGCGGTGGATCATCGATCGGATGATCGGGTCCGGTCATGAGGAGCTGGAGGAGAGCTACCTCGCAGACATCCCGCTGCACAGCCGCCTGGATGCGAAGGTGGTGCTGGAGGTTGAGGGTCTGAGCCGAGCGGGCATGTATGAAGACGTATCGCTTCGGGTGCGGGCTGGGGAGGTGCTGGGGATCTATGGATTTCTTGGCGCCGGGCAACTCGAACTCGCGCGCACGCTGTTCGGCATGCTGCCGCCGGAGCGCGGGCGGATCGTCCTGGACGGCCGAGTGGTTCGGCTGTCCTCGGCGCCACGCGCGCGGCGCAGAGGGATGGCCTTTGTGCCGGAGAGCCGGCGGATGATGCTGTTCGGCATCGAGCCGGTGTTTAAGAATGTAACGATATCTATACTTGGTCGGATCAACCGCTTTTGGCTGAGGCCGAGCGCCGAACGCGTGATCGCTCGGGGGCATGTGGAAGGACTGCGAATTCGGCCACCAGATGTGTCGCGAGCGCTTCGCACGCTGTCCGGTGGGAACCAGCAGAAAGTGGCTTTGGCGAAGTGGTTGACGCATCTGCCGCGCGTGTTACTGCTGAGTGAGCCGACACGCGGCATGGATGTCGGTGCCAAAGACGACGTGGTGAAGATCGTGCGCGGCTTGCGCGAGCAGGGGATCGCGATCGTCGTCGTCTCGACCGAACCGGAGACGGTGCTGTCGTTGGCGGATCGGATCCTGGTCATGAAGAAAGGCTGCGTGGTACGCGAATTCGCAGATGAACCGGTCAGCAAGGACCGGCTAATGGAAGTCGCATGACGGGCGGCATTCTGGACTGGCTGCGCGGGCGTATGCGCAATGTTGCACCGTTCGCCACCCTGATACTGCTGGTTGGTTTCTTCACCCTCGCGAGCGGCTCGTTTGCCACGCTCGGTAACCTCGAAAACATCCTGACGCAGATCTCGGTAACCGGGATCATCGCCGTCGGGCTGACGTTCGTAATTCTGTGTGCCGAGATCGATCTGTCGGTGGCCAGCATCGCCAATGCGACGGGTATTGTCGTGGCGTATTTCACACTGCAGGATGCGAGCGTTTCGATCGCAAACATTCCCCTGCCGGGTTGGGCGGCGATAATGATCGCGCTCGCGGCGTGCTTCGCATTAGGCATGGTGAACGCGTTCGGGATGACCCGGATCGGCATCCCGAGTTTCATCATGACGTTGGCAATGCTGCAGATCGCGGCAGGCATCTGCGCGTTGCTGGTACGCGGACAGATCGCCTATACCGTTCCGCCGTTGGTTACGACGTTAGGCTCTCATTCGCTGGGACCGATACCTTGGATCGTCGTTGTCGCGGCGGTGTTTTTGCTGGTGGGGCATGTTGTTCTGACTTACACGCGGTTCGGCCGATACGTTTACATGACCGGCGGCAATCGGGAGGCGGCGGAGTATTCCGGGGTCAACGTCAAGGTGATCCTGTCGGCGGTGATGATCATCTCGGCGGTTTGTTCCGGTGTAGCCGGCATGCTGGGCGTCGCGTATTTCGGTAGTGCGCAGCAGAACGAGTTCGACACGTACTTACTGGACAGCATCTCGGCGGTGGTGGTGGGGGGAACTAGTCTGTTCGGTGGCCAGGGGGGAATCGGCAACACGATCATCGGGTTGTTTGTGCTGGGGATTCTGAATAACGGGCTTGATCACATCAACATTGACAGTTTTTTAAAAATTCTTATCCGCGGTCTCGTATTGCTGGTTGCGTTGGCGGTGAATGTCTATGCGCAGCGGATGCGGACCGTTCGAATAGGATAAGATGGGGACTGACCGGGCATCCGAAGTGAGTGTCGGGTTTGGCGTCGGTTAGGGCGCAGCGGTCGGGGGAGCGGCGACGGGCCCTTTCCAAATCCCGTTACTGTAGGTGTACCAATGCGAACTGGTGGCGTCCTTGCCCCAAATTGTGTGGTTGGAATAGGTCAGCGCAGCAATGCCCCAGCCGCCTGGAACGGACGCGCCGTTTTTGCCGACATCCCCCGTCGCGGTCAGAGTCCAAACGTCGCCGGCGGCATCCACGATTGAGCCGCCGCTGGTCGGCGTAAGCATCGTCGATATCGGCTCCGTCGTCGGCGTGGGTGTCACGGCTGACGCTGGACGGGGCATTGGTGCAGGCGGTCTGGGAACCGGTCCGGGCCTCTTCACAACGTAAGGAGACAGATGTCGCGCCGCCGTACGCAGGGACATGATCGCCCGCCCAACGTTGGGATCGCGCGCGAGCCCTGTCGATTGCGAACGCAACGAGACAAATTGTGAGCCGAACGTCCGACGCGTTCGGCCCGACCGATCTTCCAGTTGGCGCCTCATCGTAACCGCGCATGCAGTCATCATGAAAAGATCCGGGCTCTTGACGCCAATTGAGTTACTGCTGAAGAAGATGAACGCAGCCGCAAGGAGTAACCATCCGCTTTCAGGGTAGGCTTGCCGCAGGTATAAGAAGTAAATGACCAAACCGAGGATCAAAATCGGCGATCCAATAATCCCTAAGTTCAGAAATATCAAAATAATAGGATTTTCGACCCCCTTTAGTCCAACTTGCTCATAGATTAGCGCTAGATCAGCGACCGGGGTTCCGTACAAAGCCTGATGGGTGTTGACCTTACTAAGAACCTGCCACTGATCAGACCTTACCTCGGCACTATCGTCGTAATACGCTCGAGCAGCAAGTCGTCCACCAACCGGCGTCTCGGTTAGCAAGTATGTCGTCAGGGGACCGAGAAGGCACACTGCCATGAAGATCGTTCCCATCAGGCGGCCATTGATCCGGCCGTGGAGGAAGTCCCGTGCCAACGTGACTACCACCCGGACCCCGATCAGTCCGATCGTAACGAGCAGCGCCGCCCGGCCACCGAAGCCAAGAAGCCCAATCGCAAAGATGCCGATACAGATTGCCGTGGTCCTGAAGCGCATTTTTGTTTCGAGAGCAAGAAACAATCCAAAGGCTGTTGCCATTGCTCCAGTCAATGGATGGGTATAAAGACCGCAGGGCCGAAATTCTTCAGTCTTGTCGTCGAGAGCGAAGCCTGTTCCGTCATCCGAATTTATCTGCAGGGGAATAAAATGCTCCTGGTGGACATACTCAGCGAGAGAGAGCAGGACGTTGATCACGCACAAGACTATTATTAGGTGTGCGATGACCCGCCGCTGTCGCCCGGTCGCGCTAAACATTGCGATTGCGATCGCGCCCGCTGACAGGTAGTTATCAACATACACACCCGCGCCGGTGATCCCGACGTTGATGGCCGAGAACGCCGCACAAAATATCGTGAAGCCGATGAAGAAAAATAGAGCGGGCGCCTTACCGAAAATATATCCGAGTCTGCTTTGGGCGGTCGACCCGGACACTAGTGACGCGATCGCCGCCATAACGGCCAGGTAAGTGGCGGGGTGGATCTTGAGGACCGGATTTCCCCCCGGTTCTGCGTAGTGGGTACCGAGGATGTTAAGTGTGTTGCCCGAAATGGTGAACGACGCCAAAACCGCGAGAAACGTGAGCACAAACGCGAAGGGAGGCACGCTAGCGTGCGCAACACCTCGCGCCGGAAGGCCAACAAATAGGGATGCACGAAGCGCCCTTGGAGGCGCATATAAGTCGGTGGTGGCCACTTGGATCCTTCTCAGCTCCTAAGCTGGCGAGAGATTTCGAGACATCAAACTTCGCAACGCGGGCAGGAATAGGATACTGGCGGCCAACACGCACATCAACGGTACCACCGCAGTTGAATATCTCGCAACCGCGATGATTACCAAATGGGGTAGAACGTACATAACGACAGCAATCACGAGAATCCAACTGCGTCGCTGTCTCCGGACTGCAACCACCGCTCCACAGACCGAGATCAGGATAAAAGGTAGCATCACAATAATGTTGATCTGCGTGGCCTTGTACGTGCGGCCTTGAAACCAGAAGGCCCAACAGTTGTGAACAATGGTACGCACGAGTAGAACCGGATGTTCGCGATACTGGGTCCAACCTCGATGGCCCAATTCATCGTAGAACGCTATCTCATCCTGGACGCGATAGAATTGGGGGAAAAAATCCTCCCGCATCCGCAGTCCCATTTCGTGCCCTATGCGCACCTGCTCCCCAGCCGCATCAATGAGAAGGTCCTTGCTATCCTCCCCATTGCCAGCGTTCCTTTCGGCCTCCTCACCTTGAAATATGGCAAGGCCAGTAACCGTCATTGTCGGGACAAATCGCCCTGAAATGTGGTAATTCCTTACGACCCATGGCGCCATCACCAGCGCTGCCGTGATGGCAACCAGCACAAATTGACCGAACGTAACCCAGAGCGAACGGCGGAATTTAGGGGTCAAGATAAGAAACAAAAACACGACAGGAAAGATCAACGCGACCGTTGCCTTCACGAGCATCGTATACCCAAGCGTCAGGCCGGATAATACAAAAACCCACCAACGTTGACTGTCGATTGCTTTGAGCAGAAGCCATATCGTTGCCGTCAGGCAAAGC
This sequence comes from uncultured Alphaproteobacteria bacterium, assembly GCA_963772355.1. Lineage (GTDB taxonomy): Bacteria > Pseudomonadota > Alphaproteobacteria > Acetobacterales > Acetobacteraceae > Rhodopila. The sequence goes on from CAVYXX010000149.1 coordinate 37,781, forward strand.
GTCAAGGTCGTGTCGGTCCCAGCCCGGGTGTCCGACAGCATCGAAATCGGGTGAAATAGAAAGAGAAAGACTGCGAATAGGGAGACGAGCTTAACTCGAAACAGACGTTGGGAGATTAGATAGACGATTGCTGCAGTAACTGCCGACATCAGATATTGGACGACCTGCACCATCAGCAAAGATTTGCCGAATAGCGCGAAAATTCCGGCGAGTATCAAAACGAAACCGGGAGACCGGAGCATCGTTTCCGAAGTATTGGTATACACCCGATAACCATGCCCATTAATCAGATTGTCGGCGATCAAATCATAATCGTCCGGGAAAACGTTTGATTTGTAGTTCTCCCCTAGGGCATGGGTTAGTCCTGGAATTAAAGCGAACGCAATCACCGCCTTCAAGAAAAGAAGCAAGAGGAATACCGTCACCACAGCCCGCGTGCTTACCTTCGGGAATGCGGCCATCCCCAAATCGCGGTGCGTCATGTCGATCTCCAACTCCAGCGAAACTGCAACAGGTTTCTCCATCTGCTACTCGCTCCATTGATGACGTGACTGTCGGGCGGCACGAACGCCCATCCACAGGATGTCGGCAACATGGATTATCAGTTACTTGCTCAAGTGGGATATGGTCGCGCAAATCCAGCCAAAGCAGCGATCTTCCCTATGCGCCACGTGACGAGAGCCGTGGCGACAATCCCCAAACCGACAAGCGCCCACTTGAGCGGGCTCGACCCATGCGATATTGCCGCGACCCCGGTCGTGGTCAACGACCCAATAATAACATACCCCAACAGCGACGGCAGGGAGGCCAAACATCCAATCAAATAGTGACGGAAGGCGATTGATGAAATGCCCAACGCATAGCTTGTGACGGCGAATGGCATGATCGGCGACAGCCGCAATAGGAATACAAATCGCCAGCCATCCCGTGCCAGCATTGAGTTAAAATTTCGCAGTCTGCTGCGGCGTTCGATCAAGCCGGCGATCACCGGACGAAGGAGTGACCGACTCAGCAAAAAAGCGAGAATCGCTCCGGTCATGGTGCTTAGAGTGGCGATGCCAAATCCCAATGAAACGCCGTATACCACGCCGCTTCCGATGCCGATCAAGGATGCAGGCACTACGCCGCTGATCGCGATCAGGATTTGGATCAAGATAAAGGCCACGACGCCGCTTGCACCGAGATCCTGAACGACTTGAGGCAGCCGTTCGATCTGCCTCAAGGCCGAGGTGCCCGTGAACTGAGAGCCAATCGCACCAGCCAGGAGAATTGCGCCTAAACCGCAGCCGACCGCGGCGCGGAGGGCACCGGATGGTTTGCTCAAGACGCTGCGGCCGAAGCGAGCTCTCTGGCTAGCCTTGCCTCCAGATGTGCTTCCGGTTGGTCCGCGAAAATGGCTGGATGCGTCAGGCCCAAACGATGCAAGCGAAAGTCTACCGAGGTTTTCAACACGCCCAGCCCGTAGACCACGCTTCTATTGAAGTTGATGGAAGAAGCTTCGGGGAAGTACTTCGTAGGGCAAGAAATCTCGCCGATTTGGAAGCCACTGGAAATCGCTTGAGCAAGCATTTGGTTGTCGAAGACGAAGTCATCCGAGCAATTAAGGAGTGGCAGGCGTTGTAGCACAGCGCGACTCCATGCTCGATAGCCGGTATGATACTCAGAGAGTTTTTGGCCCACCAGTATGTTTTGCGTCAGGGTGAGGAACCGGTTTGCCACATATTTGTAAAAGGGCATCCCTCCCGACAACGCCCCACGCCCTAGGATTCGTGACGCAAGAACCACATCAAACTGTTCAGACGAGATCATTGAGGCCATCGCCGACACGAGCCTCGGCGTATATTGATAATCCGGGTGCAGCATCACGACGATATCGGCACCCCTTGCAAGCGCGGCGGTATAGCAGGTTTTTTGATTGCCGCCGTATCCTCGATTGCGATCGTGTCGAATTGCCTGCAGCCCCAGTTCGCGGGCAAGCTCGAACGTGTTGTCTTTACTCGCATCATCAGTCAGTATGACTTCATCAACGATATCCGTCGGAATTTCAGCGACCGTCTGACGGAGCGTCTTCTCGGCGTTGTAGGCCGGCAGTACCTACGACAACTTTCTTTCCAGAGAGCATTAATTAAATCTTCTGCCTATTCTTAGCAGGACACCTGCCACCAGCCCATTGCCTGTCGCTTCAGCGTTCGGCGCGAAACTACAAACTTTGGCTCAGGCCATTGGTTCCGTACCATCAATCAGCCACGGAAAGCGTGGTTGCTGTTTAGATGATATGACCGAGACCGCATACTATAGCAATAGCACCGGTATCACATCGTTGAGATGGCCGCCGGCCGTCGCCTTCGCTCGGCAGCTGAGGCTGGATTGCTCTTCAAACTCAACTAGAGGTTGCTCTTATCCCGGTTATCGACGCGGGGTAAAGCCCGGAAACAGCGTAGGCGTCAGGATCTCTTGCGTGTCTGGCGATTGACGGCCTGAGAGGCGCAGTCCCGCCGGACGAGACGACGGTCAGATTCTCCTATTCCGAAAAGAGGGCGAGAGGCTTGCGCGGAGCTCTTGAGGACCGCGGATTCATGGTTTAGCGTCTCCAACAAGTCGTGCTGAAGAACGGTTCGGAACTGCTCATGATCGATCAGGATAAACGTTGACGGCTGAAGGTTGCTTTGGAACCAAGCAAGCGCTCTGGAGCAAGCTCAGGGTCGGCCTTCGCAACGGCAGGCCCCACAACCTCATGGACCATCGGTAGTAACTAGCGCCGCCGGTCACTGTGCGAGCAAACCGGCGGCGACCTGCGCAGCTATGACTTGTCGCTGTTGGTGAGATCAACGCATGGTCAACCGGTAGCCCCTTGTCAAAAAGTGAGGCACATGCTCGAGCCTCAGCCGATGTTCTTCGGGGCGGCGCGTTCCCGGACAGCTTTGCAAATAGCTTCGCGTTGTGTGTAACGTGTGCCTTACCGATGGTAACGACACCGGCCAGGACCCGTTTTCCCGACGGCCGCTGCCCCGTGGTTTACGGCGTCCGAGCGCAGACCATGGGTCTTCAACGGCTTGCGGGCCAATTTCAGTGTAAAACAAAAGAAGAGGTTACGGAAATGCAAGCGTTATGGCTGGCGTCGGTCGTCCTGTTGAGCGCGAGCGCCGCGGTTGTCCCCGCGTCGGCGGAGAGCGCATCAGGCACTTCGGTCGTGCCAGCGGCGGCGGAGTCCTCGGCGTCATGCGCGGCCGTGGGTTCCAGCGGCGGTTTCCGGGTCACGAATGGCGCGATCATTGGGCCAAATGGGCCATACGTCGTTCGCGGCGTTAATATCTATGCCTACAGTATGGCAGCTACCAATAATGGTGCCGCAATCAAGGCCACTTTCAAGGGATTGAACTTTCTCCGTTATATTACAAGGCCTTTGAATGCCCCTGAGACTTATGATCGCGTCGTCAACTATCTGACTCCGCTGGGCGTGGTTGTGGAGTTCGAGGACCACCCGGACGGAGGAGGTGCACAAGGCTTGGTTTACAGCGGCGCAAAGCTGGCCGCCGAGAGCGCCTGGTATGCCGCCATGGCCGCTCACTTCAAGGATAATCCTTATGTTTGGTTCGGCACCTACAATGAGCCGCCGACCAAGGGTGGATCGCTATCCGCGTGGCAGCGCGCGACATATGAAGCTGTGCGGGGCACAGGCAACAACAACCCAATTATGCTTGAAGTATCAGGCAGCAGATCCTGGAATTTGCAGAAGGCGATGGAGCCGTCTTACTACGCCACCATGACGAACGTGATTTGGGATGTACATATATACCCATATCAGAATAACTTCAACACCGATCCAACGTCGATCACCGACAACATCAATGCCATGATTGCCGCCTCGCAGACGATCAAGAGCGCCGACGGCATCGTGCCGGTCATCGTCGGTGAAGCAGGGGTGACAATGGAAGAGGGGCTAGCGCCGAACGGGTATGCGACGGTCGAAGCGCTGATCAAGGTGGCTGAAAAAGGGTCCATGGGGGGCTCGCCTCGTTCGTCTGGTACGCCAATGCGGAAGTCGGATCCGACACACCAAACAATCTGACTGACAGGAGCGGCAACCCGACTAAACCTTATGGTCGGATGATACAACATTATATCGGCACCGACACGGGCCTGCTAACGCAGTGCCGACAACAACCGCCGCCGGCCGGCAAGAAGGTCAACACGCCGACCGGCGGCAAGTAGCCCAATCGTCTTCGGGGAGACCCATCGCCGCGTAGAGGTATTCTACCCGCCCAACAGATTGATGCCGAGTTCCTTGACTGACGCGGCCCTAGCGACGAGCGCCGGGTATGGCGGAGGTCAATCCCCGTCGAATACTAGCTTGCCAGGGCAGCGAGCGAACCTCCGGGGACACTAGTGGCAGTGCCAGGCTCGGTCAGGGGTTCGTCATCCGCCTGGCCGTATATTTCCCGCGCCACCAGGTCGGTCAGGGCCTTGGGCGGGCCGTCGAAAACGATCCGGCCGGCCGACATACCGATGATCCGGCCGCAGTAGGCGCGAGCAGTATCCAGCGTATGCAGGTTGATCAGGACGGTGATGCCGTCGCGACGATTGATATCGGTCAGCGCGTCCATGACCAGCTTAGCGTTAGAAGGGTCCAGCGAGGCGATCGGTTCGTCCGCCAGCAACATCCGGGGCCGCTGCATCAAGGCTCGGGCGATGGCGACCCGTTGCTGCTGGCCGCCGGATAGCGCGTCGGCGCGGTTCATCGCGACATCCGCCACCCCGAGCCTATCGAGTGCGTGCAGGGCCAGCGCGCGTTCGGTTGGGGTGAACCATTTTAATAACACGCGGAGCGTGGAGATCTCATAAAGCCGGCCGCACATGACATTCGTCAGGACGTCGAGACGGTTCACCAGGTTGAACTGTTGGAAGATCATGGCGGTACGGGCGCGCCAGGCCCGCAGTTCCCTGCCGTGGAGCGCCGTTACCTCGGTGCTGCCGAAGAGGATTTTGCCTTCGGACGGATCGATCAGCCGGTTGATCAATCGCAGGAGGGTGGATTTGCCCGCGCCGGACCGGCCGATGATTCCCACCATCTCGCCGTCAGCAATCGTTACACTGACATGGTTCACTGCGTGTGTGCCGCCGAACCGTCGGGTCAGCTCAACGAGCCGAAGCAAAGGATTGTCCTGTCGATGATGGTGTCGGCCCGGGCCTTCGATGATCGCGCGACATCAGGAATTCAGCAGCGGGCGAGCGGCGGGGTCGTGATGATTTATATCTCTAGGGCGAGTATGGCGGGTGGTGACGTAACGCGCGAGGGGAATAACAGAATATTACCTCCCCGTATTATCTCATAACCATAATATAATCGTTATCGGAATAACTTCGGCATTTGCGTCACGTTATTGCGTTCTATCTGCCCGTATGACTGCAATATCGTAATAGAATAGACATTACCTAGCCATTCATCCGCACAATTGCACATATCAATCCGAGTCTCTGTAACGTAATAATTTGAGAAGTAATTCCTTCGCGGTGAGGCGGCCCGTTTTTTCTGTTGATTGGCTTCACGATTTCGTGAGACCGCTGCGTCATTCAATCACCTTTTCGCGAGATTCATGACATGAGCGGCACACCAATTTCGACCTCCAGCCAGCCAGTCACACTGACTCCAACCTCCGGAGGCACGCTAACAGACGCAAGCGGGAACCGGTGGACCCTCACGTCGGCCGGTGTGGTCGACGAAAACGGTACACCCATACCTAACGGTTCAGACACTTCCGCGTTCGCCATCGTGGGTAAGGTGTATTACGGCCAAGACGCCACAACTCAGGATTGGTACACTTATTCGCCAACGACCGAGTCCTGGACCAGTTCGGCCGCCCCTAATCCGACATCCGCACCTACCCCCACCCCCACCCCCGCTCCCACCCCCATGCCGTCTTCGACGGCTACGGCCGGAAACTGGATCACACAAACGATCGACGGCCAGCAATACGAAGTGCTGCTGCCCGCGAACTATAGCGCATCCCAGAAATATGCCACGGTCCTGTATTTACATCCTCTCGACGCCGGTGCAATTCCCGCGGCGCTGACGGCCGAGGTGAGTGGTTGGTTCAATTCAACTGATTTCCGGACGAACTATCCGGCGATCGTCGTCATGCCGCTGCTCAACCAGACTGCGGATACCTCCGGGGGAACCATCAACTTCGGTGGCGTGTCTGGTGACCTGCCGGGCACACAGTTCGCGCTCGATACTCTCAAGCAGGTGCAAACTCAGTACTCCGTCGATCCGAGCCGGATCTATGTGACTGGGGCCTCGATGGGTGGCCAGGGCACTGACCAGTTGATGTTTGATCACGGCCCTAATTCGGCAACTCCGATTTTTGCCGCCGGCTACTCGATGGCCGGGATGATGGTCAACGAGACACCGCAGCAGTTCGTGGCCGACATCGGGAATGCGCCGATGGAGGCTGTGCATGGCACAGCGGACACCGTCAATCGGCCGGGCTGGGATCAGGCTGTGGCGGCGATCGATCCGAACTTCCATCTCACCCAGATCCAAGGTGCGGGCCACGATGTGTGGGACCCTAAAGCTGGTATCCCCGGATATTCGAGCGACGCTAACTGGTCCTGGCTCTTCCAACAAAAGATGTCCGGGGCGTCGAGTCACCCGACCCCAACCCCAACCCCAACGCCTACCCCTACCCCTACCCCAACACCTACCCCTACCGGTAAAGAAATAACCCCTACTTCCGGCGGTATCTCTTACCGACGTAAGCGGGAACAAGTGGACGCTAAGCTCGGCCGGTATGCTGGATGAAAATGGCACGCCCGTGCCCAATGGATCTGACACCGCCGCTTTCGCGATCGTTGGCAATGTGTACTACGGTCAGGACGCTACGACTCAGAATTGGTATACGGACCTCTCCAACAAGCCAATCCTGGACCAGCTCAGCCGCCCCTGTCCTCACCGCAACGCCTACCCCGACGCCCCCTCCACCACCCACGCCTACTCCCCACCCGACGCCCACACCTACCCCGCACCCAACACCGACGCCTGCGCCAACACCTACCCCTACCGGTAAAGAAATAACCCCTACTTCCGGTGGTACTCTTACCGACGCAAGTGGGAACAAGTGGACGCTCACCTCGGCCGGTGTGCTTGATGAGAACGGCGCGCCTGTGCCCAATGGATCTGGCACCGCAGCTTTCGCGATCGTTAGCAATGTGTACTGACGGTCAGGACGCTACAACTCAGAATTGGTACACCTACTCACCAGCAAGCCAATCCTGGACCAGCTCAGCGGCTCCCGTCCTGACACCGACGCCTACCCCGACGCCCCCTCCAACACCCACGCCTACCCCCCACCCGACACCGACACCCACGTCGGCATTCAGGACGGCGAACGGGCAAATCTACAGCCCGTCCGGGACAGCATTTATCGCCCGCGGTGTGGACGTTCACGACTTTAATTTTACAGCGGCCTCACAGATGCTGCCCACTACTTTCCCGGGCATCAACATGGTTCGGGTCGACGTAGAGACTTATTCCAATCCCTCTACGCTCGCGGCTGCAGTAAATGCGTTGACCGCAAAGGGTATCGTCGTCGAGTTCAGCGATTACACCAACTCGATCGGCCAGAACGCCGGTGGTGGTGCCGGAGTCGTCTACACGGGCAGTGAACTGGCCACCGAGTTCGGCCTGGTATACTTCGATGGCGTCTTACTTCAAGAACAACCCTTATGTCTGGTTTGGCACTGATAACGAACCGACAACAGCTGGTGGCTCACTCTCAGACTGGCAGCTAGCGACCTATAACGCGATCCGCAACGCTGGAAATAACAATCCCATCCTGCTGGAACCGTCAGGAAGCCGGCCCCCTGGTTATGGCGGAACTCCGCTGCAAGCGGCGATGAACCCGGCTGACTACGCCAGGATGACGAATGTCATCTGGGATCCGCACTGCTATGGATACCAGAGCAGTTATGACACCAACCAAGCGGACGTGAATGCAAACGTCCAGGCGATGATCACAGCCTCCCAATCGATCCGGGGAGCGGACGAGAGTCATTCCCGTCATCATCGGCGAATACGGTCCCGGCACCGATCCAAACGGCACTCAGGAGGTCACCGCGGTCATCAACAGCGGGGTCGGTTCCGCGGCCTGGGCCTGGGATGATCAGGGATCAGTGGATCCGACGACGATACAGGATGGCAACCAGATCATGCTCGGCACTGGCTTTACGGCCTACGGCAAACAGGTCGCCAACTTTATCGCCGGCAATGCGGGACACGTACCGACCCCGACCCCAATCCCAACCCCGACGCCAACACCAACACCTAGTCCTACCGGTAAAGAAATAACCCCTACCTCCGGTGGTATCTGACGGACGCAAGTGGGAACAAGTGGACGCTAAGCTCGGCCGGTGTGCTCGGCGAAAACGGCACGGCCGTGCCTAACGGCTCTGATACCGCCGCCTTCGCCATCGTTGGTAATGTGTACTATGGGCAGGATGCAGCAACACAGGACTGGTATACCTACTCTCCAGCGAGCCAATCTTGGACCAGTTCAGCGGCTCCTGTCCTCACACCAACGCCTACCCCGACGCCCCCTCCAACACCCACGCCTACCCCCCACCCAACGCCCACACCTACCCCGCACCCAACACCGACGCCAACACCTACCCCTGCCCCTACCAGTAAAGAAATAACCCCTACTTCTGGTGGTACTCTTACCGACGCAAGTGGGAACAAATGGACGCTCAGCTCGGCCGATGTGCTCAATGAAAACGGCACGGCCGTGCCTAACGGCTCGGACACTGCCGCTTTCGCGATCGTTGGCAATGTGTACTACGGTCAGGACGCTGCAGACTCAGAATTGGTACACCTACTCACCAGCAAGCCAATCCTGGACCAGCTCAGCGGCCCCCGTCCTGACACCAACACCTACCCCGACGCCTGCGCCGACCCCAACACCTACACCGACAACCGGTACGCGCGACCCATCTCAGACGCCGTTCGCCTCGACCAGCGTCTTCAACCTGCCGTTCGGCTCGGGCGCCCAGTGGACGCCGAACGCCCAACTCGCGGCTGCCAACGTCTATGTCAACACAGTGGGCAACTATAACGAGAACATCTACAAGGGTACCGCCGCCGACCCGCTGGTGACCGTGACCAACAGTGGCGCCTCCGGGGGCACGCCTGGTGTCTTCCATGTGCACATCCCCGCGAACGCTGTGCCTGCCGGCGGTTCTGACCATTCGATCTCGATCGACGACACCACCACGCACACCTGGTACGGGTTTGGCCAGTTCACTTGGACCTCGCCCACCACGGCCTCTGTCGGTCAAGGCTCCGCCGAGTTCCGACTTTGGCAACGGCATCACTGACCACCAGTCCAACTGGGACCAAGGTGTCGGCACCCTGCGGCAGTCAGACCTGAACGCCGGCTCTATCGACCATATGCTCCGGCTCAACGTGCCAGCCGCGATGCTTAAGTCTTACTCGAGCACCAGCACAAATCAGCTGGCGCCCAACGCTTGGCCGCAGACAGCCGAGGACGGTTTCGCGCTTAACGGTAACGGCGGCCCAGCCTACAGCGGCACAATCCCCTATGGCGTTACGGTTGGGATTCCTGCTGGCGCGGTCGAGCCGGCCGACGTGAAGGCCAATGCCGGCGCGCACATGCTCTGGACCGAACTCCAAGACCACGGGGCGATGGTCCGCGACCAAGGGGGTGCCAGCCCTACGGTGACCTTCCAGGCTGACCAGACCGTCAACGGCAACGACCCGTTGTTGCGGGGCATGGAGCAGTATGGGTCCGAGATTATGGCGCAAGTGCAAATTCTGGCCAATCAGGGACCTAATAGCGTCAACGGCGGCGGCACGCCGATCGTGCCGCTCGATCCACTACCGAGCGATGCGCCAGGCGGCAGCGCGACCGCCGCTATGGTTGGGCAGAGCCAGATTTCCGCCGCGACCGCATCAGTCAGCCAGATGCAACTGCTCAGTAGTTCAGGGGCCTCCGGCGCCTCGACTGGTGGGTCCGGATCGGGCGGGGGGCAAACTTACGTGATCCCCGCTGCCGGCAACGGGGTGGAAGCCTTTACCAGCAACATCCTGGCCCTGGGGGACACCTTGAACCTGACCACAGCATTGGCGGCGACCAACTGGAACGGATCGGCCTCCACATTGCCGAACTATCTGAAAGTGACCAACTCGACGACGGCGGCGACACTATCGATCTCAGCCACCTCTAGCGGCTCAGGCGTGGCGATCGCAACTATCGACGGCGCGACCACTACGACCTTGAGCAGCCTGCTGGCCCACTCGATTACCTGACTGGGCTCCTGACGTGGAAGCGCCGCCGGGGAAGACCCTGGCGGCGTACCCACAGACGCTGATCAATTGTTAATTTCCATCCTCCACATCTGATCGGGCCGGTCAGCCGCAATTCCTCGTAACGGATCCGGGTAGATGTCGTGCCATCATTCGACTTCGAGCTATATTCGGATGGCGTAAGAGCGGGCCCCGATGCCCGTGCACCGCGCCGACTTGATCGCGATGCCCTCTGGCGAGCAAGCGGCCATCTTCGCGGCGTTCAGGCAACCCCTCTCCCGTTTTCGCCATTCCCGCACTTCACAGAAACGATACTGTTTTGAGTGTGCCGAGATGCTCTGCCTGACTGCGGCGGCCGCCCCGAGCAAACACGGGGCCGGCGGCGAAGGCGATCTGGATGTCGAGCAAGGTGCGGTTCGGGGTTGAGCCGGCGTGGCTCACCATCCAGGGGGCAGGCAAACGACCACCTGCAGCAACGCGGTGCCGCGTGCGGTTGATCCTTCGTCATCTGGCCTATCCTATTCAACGCTTACCGCCGTCAGGGACTCAGCGTTCCGCAGCGCGGCAAGCCGCACAATCCCTGACCGTTGCCGCGCCCGCCACAGGCCGCTGACGTTTGAGGCGCTGCCGATAAGGCCACGGGCCGGAAAAGATAGATAACGAATATGGAATGGTGTAGGTGAGCGAATCGAAGTCTGGAAAAACGGAACATTGGTGCTGACTGTTTTCCCGATGTTCGATATTCGAAAGAAGACGGGATGAGAACGTTATTATTCGCCGGGTTTTGTATAATTTACATAGTCAGCGGTGTCATATGCGTGGTCTACAACCTGCAATAACTCGTTTGTTTTGTGCTTGGAACCAGCTATTTCTTCGCCCGGGTGAGATGGGCGAGAATGCAACTTCCATGGGTCGTTAACGTCGCGGTCAATGCACTCAGTTTTCGACATTCCTGCCGCCCAAAACGTTGTGCTGCGGCGGACCTCGCTAAAGGTCTAACGGCACTTACCCGGCGCAGCCCGCCAGGGCCATCGGCCAGAGGCACCACTGGCTCGTGAGCGAACCGTTTGGTGAAACCCGCGCATCGCGAAACGACCTGGCCGGCGATTAGAAAGTCAGCCGCGTTGTCAGGATCAAAGCATGGTTATAGATCGGCGTCAGCACTGGGGTGGCTTGGTAGGTTGGGGCCACGGCAATCTGGTATCCAACGCCCACAATCGCCTTGACCCGCTCGTGGATCACAAACCGCCCAAAAATAATGCCCGGCGTCAAGAATACTTGATTTTTGCCGCCCCTTTGCTTACCGGAAAGCCAGTAAGTGTGGTTGACTTCGAGCTCAGGCCAAAAATACTCGAGGAAGTGATACTGAAAGGCGATATTTGTCGCGATCAAGTCGCCAACACTGGATTGGTTCCTGGTCAGAAGTGAGATTCCCGTCGTGGCCTGGATATCGAAATCGCCCCAGCCCTTACCTCCAGCGAGGGTCGGCGTTATAGCCCACGCCCCATTGGTGAAAGCCGCATTGCCGGACGGTGCCGTAACGCCGAGGAAGGCCGTGACGATATAGTTGCCCTGTTGCTCGTTGGCACTCAGGAGGCGTTGCTTGACGACCAGGAACTGATCATCGAGCCAGCCGTAGATATTATGTTTCGTGTTGACCCGTTCCTGATAGGCTGGCGGATTGATCAGCACCTCATTGGTTCCGGTCGGGATCAGTTCCAGGCCCTTGCCGCCGTCGAACACGTTCTGCTGCTGGCCGTTGCCGCGATATTGCCAGAACTGGTCGTACCGAACCTCTTGCTCCAGGCGCGGCGTTACCGTCACTATTGGCGTCATCCAATGCGGTTGACTGGCTTGCGCCTGCTCAACGACCGCGAAATAGTTAGCAAAGTAGTTGGAGACGGCGTTGGACGGTACGGGCGCAGGTGTGGAGGCGTCTGTCGGGGCCACCGTGTTCTGGGCCATCTGTAGATTTGACTGGGCTGCGTCACCGGTCGGCGCAAACGAAAAAGAAATCGGTGCACTGAGTTGACTATCGGCCAGGGCCGCGGCCGAAAACCCAAAACCAGCTAGAACTGCCGCGGTTACAACGCGAGTAATGCGCACCAAAGCCCCTCCCATCGATCATCTCCCGTTCCGACGACGGGCCGACGCTATATCAGGTTGACTACATCGCACGACACAACAACGTGGACAACCCTTTAGACGCGATACACAGATGAACAAATCGAAGGTCACGCGGACGTGACACGGCTGGCCAAAACCAAGGTAACCGACGCGATGTCACCTTCGAGGCACGGCTCGGCAGCAAATACGATGCCTCGGCGCCAGCGGACGGGTTATGGGTATAGCAATGTCAGAATATTATCATATCGATATAACCGTCTTTATTGGCTCTCGCAAAGCAGCCTGTGTCGGATCGAGCGCCGCGAGGATCGGCCAACCGGCGAGCGGTTTAGAACCAATTTGCCTTGTCGACGACGTTACGTAACGGTTCTCCGTTCGCGAATGCCCGACAGTTGTCTTGGACGATCTGAAGCCGGCGTTCGTTCAGATACGGGCCATATCCGGCCATGTGCGGCGTCAGCAACACGTTCGGCATCCCCCACAACGGGTGCTCGGCCGGCAGCGGTTCCTGCTCATACACGTCGAGCGCGGCTCCGGCGATTTCGGCGTCCCTTAGCGCCGCAACCAGATCGTCCAGCTTCGTCGTCATGCCGCGACCGATGTTGATGAAGAAGGCAGTCCGCTTCATCAGCCGGAACTTTGTCGTGTTGAAGAAACCTTCGGTCGCCGGCGTGTGCGGCACCGTCAGAATGACGAAGTCGGCCTGTGGCAGCAAGCGATCCAACCCCTCGGGCGGATGCAGTTCGGCGACCTGTTCCGGCTTTTCGGTTCGGCGCGCATCGACGGCCAGCACACGCACGCCGAACGCGGACAACAGGCGCGCGGTCTCGGTGCCGATCCCGCCAAGCCCGACGATCAATGCCGTCGCACCGGGCAGCGGAACAACCCCCATGTCTTCCCCCGGCTTCTTCCACTCTCGGCGTAGTTGCTGTGGGATATACACGTGCAGCCCGCGAGCAAAGGCCAGTACGAAAGCCAGGATATGGGCACTGATATGGTCGTTGTAGATCTCTCGGAAATTGGTGACGGTCAGTGGATGCGAGACAAGTTCACTATAGTAGTAACCCGCCGGGGGCGCGGCCTGCGGTGCTTGCAGCCATCGCAGGCGGCGCGCCTTCGCCAACAGGTCCGCGGGCAGTGTGCCAAAAGCGGCGTCCGCGGTGACGATCGCGCTGGCGGCAGCGTCCGCGTCTTCGGCAAGAACCAGCTTCATCCCGGGGACGGAATCCGACAGCCGCCTGGCCCACTGACGGGTCAGATCGGTCTGCGGCGGCAGCATAAGAAAGGTGAATTCATTGGTCATGACGTGATCCTCCAGCAACGCTCCGCGATCCATACCACTCGCGGACCCCGCGACGTGGCAAGGTCCAGCCCCCACCGCGCTCTTGCGGCACGCTCCAAACCGGCCGACGCTGGACGTCATTCAGGGAGAGCACGAAACATGGAATTCGGCATGTTCCACGAGTTTCAGCGCCGGCCCGGCCAGACGGAAGCCGAGGCCTTCGCAGAGTCATTCGCCCAGGTGGACGAAGCCGAGGCCGCCGGGCTCGATGTCATGTGGCTGGCGGAACTGCACAATGCGCCCGAACGCTCGGTTCTCGCCGCGCCGTTGAACATCGCAAGTGCCGTCGCGATGCGTACCAAGCGCATGAAGATCGGGATCGCGGTCCAAGTCCTGCCGCTGTGCCATCCGGTGCGGATTGCCGAGGAAGCCACCACAGTCGATCACATCAGCCATGGCCGGCTGATCTTCGGCGTCGGGCGCAGCGGATTTCCCCGCACCTATGAGGCTTACGGCATCTCCTACGCCGAAAGCCGGGAACGTTTCGCCGAGGTGCTGGAGATCCTCAAGCGCGCCTGGACTCAGGAAACGTTCTCGTTCCACGGTCAGTTCTATAATTTCGAAAACATCTGCGTGGTGCCAAAGCCATACCAATCGCCTTATCCGGAGCTGCGCATTGCGGTGAACAGCCCCAACTCATACCAGCAGACCGGCGAGGCCGGGATGCCGATCTTCGTCGCCACCCGCCTGGGCGACTTGAACGAACTGGTGCCAAATTTGCGGGTTTACAGGGAGGCTTGGGCCGCGGCCGGTCATCCTGGCGACGGCAAAGTCTATCTCCGCGTTCCAGTATATCTTGCGGAAACCGAGCAACAGGCGCGCGAGGAACCGCATGAGAGCGTCATGTTCTTTTACAGATACCTCGGCGAGCGGATCGAGGCCTCCGCCTTGCAGGAAGGCGCTCGGGCGATCGAGAACCGCGCGGAACGCGGTCAGCGGCTGCAGACGATTGATTACGAGGATGTGCTGAAAAGCAAGATTATCGTCGGCACGCCGGCAAGGGTGGCCGATCGCCTCGCTGGGTTGACGGAAACGCTGGGGCTGTCGGGGATCTTGGCGGAGATGAACTGCGGAATGCGTATTCCGCACGACCGCGTGGTTAGGTCGCTGCGGTTAATGTGCTCGGAAGTGATGCCACATTTGCGTGATTAGATAGGAACTCTTCCACAATCCCCCTGAAGTCATTTTCTTTTCGCTCTGAAACCGCTATTGTTATGTCTCTGTTGCTGTCTCACAGGTCGAGACGGAGCCAACAGGGTTCTTATCCGGGAGCATGCTTATAATGCTATCATTGCTATCCCGGACAGGACCCAATCTTCGTCCGTTACGGCACTGGAAGACCGCTTCAGCGGCCGAAGCCGCGGCGCTGGTGCGTTCTGGCACCACAGTTGCCGTAGGCTGGTTGGGCGATGGTTTGGCCTCGGCGCTGGCGGATGCCTTTGCCGACAATCGCCAGCCGAACGACCTGACCATTGTGTATTCGGCGACCTATGGGGACGGTCGCAACCATGGCCTGAATCTGCTGGCCCATGAAGGCCTGGTGCGGCGGGTGATCGGTGGTCAGTGGCATCCGGTGCCTGCCCTACAGGCACTCGCTGCCACCAATCGGGTCGAGGCGTACAGCCTGCCAGTCGGCGTCATCAAGCGGTTATTTCGCGATATCGCCGACGGGCTGCCGGGGCACCTCAGCCGTAGTGGCCTAGGTACATTTACCGATCCCCGTAATGGCGGTGGGCGGCTGAACCGGCGCACGCGAGAGCACCTGGTTCGTTTGGTTCACCCAGCCGGTGATGAGGCTTTGCTGTTCCGTGGCTTCAGCATTCAGACGGCACTGACCGGCGTGGCCTTCATGGAGGGAACGGCCGAAATCGCCATGACGCGTGACTCCATGACGATCGCCAGAGCCACGCGAAACAGCGGCGGGGTCGTCATCGCACAGATGAACCGCATCGGAACACTGGAGAAGCTGCCCCCCGGCCAGGTCGTGGTGCCGGACACGCTGCTTGATGTCCTGGTCGAGGCTGATCCGCGGGCTCGGCCATGGGAGACGTTCTCGCCCGCAGCCACCCGCCGAAGCCGAACTGGCGGCCAGCGGCGTCTGCAGACGCAGACGTGACCACGCCTCGCGAGGTCGGAAATCGTTCCGGACTTACGGTCGGGTCTTCCGGCAGGCTGAAGCTTACCCAAACACTCGCTCGAAAATGCGATCGACCGAGCGTAGGTGAGTAGTGGGGTCCATCGCGGCGTCCAGTTCCGCGGGGTTGACCATTCTTGACACCTCTGGGTCGGCCTCCAGGTTTTCCCGGAACGATCGCCCCTCCGGTGTGCCAAGCCTGGTCCAGGTTGCCATCGCGCAACTCTGGACAATGCGGTAAGCGTCCTCGCGCAGGATGCCGGCTTTGGTCAGCGTCAGCAGGACCTCGCCTGAGTGCACCACGCCGCCGAGGCTTTCCAGGTTGGCCAGCATGCGGTCGGGATAGACCAGAAGCTTTTCCATCATTCCGGCCAGCCGCATCAGCGCGAAATCCAGCGTAACCGTCGCATCCGGGCCGATCGCACGCTCGACGGACGAATGACTGATGTCGCGTTCGTGCCACAGCGTCACATTCTCCAGCGCCGGTACGACAGCCGAGCGCACGATGCGGGTCAGACCGCACAGGTTCTCGCTGAGCACAGGGTTCCGCTTGTGCGGCATCGCTGAGGAACCCTTTTGACCGGGGTGGAAGAATTCCTCGGCTTCGCGGACTTCACTGCGTTGCAGATGGCGGACCTCGGTTGCCAACCGTTCCACGGCGCTGGCGACGACGCCCAGGGTGCAGAAAAATGCGGCGTGGCGATCGCGGGGGATGATCTGGGTGGACACGGGCTCAGCCCGCAGCCCCAGTCTTTCCGCCACGTATTCTTCCACGCTGGGGTCGAGATGCGCGAAGGTGCCGACGGCACCGCTGATCGCGACCACGGCGACCTCGGCGCGGGCGGTGAGAAGGCGCTCGCGGTTGCGCGCGAACTCGGCGTAGTGGCCGGCCAATTTCAGGCCGAAAGTGGTGGGTTCTGCATGGATGCCGTGGCTGCGGCCGATGGTGATGGTGTATTTGTGCTCGACAGCCCGGGCTTTCAGCGCCGCCATGACGGCGTCGATGTCCTTCAGCAGGATCTCGGCGGCCTGGGTCAATTGTAATGACAGCGTGGTGTCCAGCACATCGGAACTGGTCATGCCTTGGTGCACGAAGCGGGAGTCAGGACCCACCGCCTCGGCCAGCCAAGTTAGGAAGGCGATAACGTCATGCCGGGTCTCCCGCTCGATCGCATCGATCCGTTCGACATCCGCAGCGTTAATTGCCGCCAGTTTGGGAGCGCCTTTTTCGCGGATGGCGCGCGCAGCTTCCAGTGGGATGGCGCGAACTCGGGCCATTCCCTCGGCGGCGAGGGCTTCGACTTCGAACCAGATGCGATAACGGTTCTCAGGCGCCCAGATGGCTGTCATTTCGGGTCTGGAGTAACGCGGAACCATTGTTTCCTTGTCCGATCCGGAAGAAAGGGCCAGCTAGACCCAGGCATCCCGGAAGGCAAGCATGGATTGGACGCAGGACCTGGTGGCGCTGGCCCAGGTGATAATGATCGACGTGGCTCTGGCGGGGGACAACGCTGTCGTTGTCGGTTTGGCCGTCGCCGGGCTGCCGTCGCGCCAACAGCGGCCGGCAATCCTGCTGGGTATTGCGGGCGCGACGGTGATCCGCATCGCCATGGGCGCGGTGGCGCTGCAGTTGCTGGCGATGATCGGGCTGTTGCTTGCCGGCGGCGTCTTGCTGCTGTGGGTCTGCTGGAGAATGTTTCGCGAGTTGCGACGCCCCCGTCACGCGGTCGCTGTCGGGGGAGGAAAGACGCTGCGGCAGGCGATGATGCAGATCATCCTGGCCGATGTTTCCATGAGTTTGGACAATGTCCTGGCCGTCGCCGGCGCGGCGCATGATCGGCTATGGGTGCTGGTAACGGGACTGCTGCTGTCGGTCGGGCTCATGGGCCTTGCGGCGGGGCTCATTGCGCGGTTGCTCGAGCGGTTTCGCTGGGTGGCCTGGATTGGGCTACTGATTGTGCTTTATGTCGCGCTCAACATGATCTGGCACGGCGGGCACGAAGTAGCGGGCGCGATATGACCATTATCCGAAGATGGTCTGCAACCACTTTTCCCGGCGCTGTCCGGCCCCATGTATCCGCGCGCGACACTCGAGCCAG
The DNA here is from genome assembly GCA_963772355.1 of uncultured Alphaproteobacteria bacterium. GTDB lineage: Bacteria > Pseudomonadota > Alphaproteobacteria > Acetobacterales > Acetobacteraceae > Rhodopila. Next base: position 55,801 of record CAVYXX010000149.1, read on the forward strand.
GAGATCGCGTCATGAAGATATTGGTCACGCTGGCGCTGACGGCGTCCGCCTTGATGCCGGCGACGGCCGCGTCCGCACAAGTGAAGAAACCAGCCGCCGATCCACCGCCTCGGCCGGTCCAGGCAGAGAGCCAAACGGTTACGGCTCAGTCCGTGCCGACCAATCCCGACGCCTCCGTCACCCAGCCACGCCCGCTGTTCAACATTGGCAACGTGTCGGTTGACGTGTGGGCTCCGGTCGGGGTTCCTTACGACGCCAACATGAACCGGAACCAGGCAGCGAATCCGGTGTTCGAAGAGGGAGGATTTTAGCCGAAGGCCCGGTGGTTCCCTAGCGGTTTGCCGGCGCGCCGATCCAGACTTCCCGGTATAGGCCGACGATCTCCGCCGCGGTCGGCACGCGCGGATTGTTTGCCGGGCTGCCTGAGGCCAGCGCCTGGTCAGCCATCAAGGCCATCTTGTCGGTCCAGGCTGCCTCCTCGATCCCGAAGTCGCCCGGGGTCGGCACGGAGAGGTCCTTGTTGAGCTTTTCCAGGCCGCTGACCAATTTCGCCGCTGCCGTCGCGTCACCATCGGTGGAGGCCGCGAAGCCGATCCGGCGTGCCGCCTCGGCGTAGCGAGCTTCGCTACCGGGAACCGAGAATCGAGTGATCGCCGGCAGCAGCATGGCGTTCGACAGACCGTGCGGCACGTGGAAATGCGCGCCGATCGGGCGGGACATCCCATGGACCAGTGCGACTGAGCTGTTGGAGAAGGCGAGGCCGGCCTCGGTGGCTCCCAGCATCATGGCCTCCCGAGCCGCGGCGTTGCGGGGCTCGGCGTATGCCGTGCGGATGTTCGCCCCAATCAGCGACATCGCCGACAGTGCCAGGGCGTCGGAAATCGGGTTGGCGCGGCGGGAGACGTATGCCTCCAGCGCATGGGTCAGACTGTCTACACCGGTGTCGGCGGTGGTCCGGGGGGGCACCGAATAGGTGAGTTCGTAGTCTACCAGAGCGGCCAGCGGGAGCGCTCCCAGCCCCGCTATCAGCATTTTCTCGTCACGCTCGGTGTCGGTGATGACGGTGAACCGGGTGCATTCGCTGCCGGTGCCCGCCGTGGTCGGGATGGCGATGACCGGCAGCGCTCCCCTGTCAGCGGCGAACGGGGCCTTGTAGTCGCGCATCTTCCCGCCACCGGCCGCCAGAATCGCCATCGCCTTGGCGGTGTCGATGGGGGAGCCGCCGCCGAAACCGATCAGACAGTCGAAGTCGCCCTTGTTTAGTTCGACGACGCCGGCTTCGATCACGGTGTCGGTTGGGTCGGCCACGGTGTCGCTGAAAACGGAGACCGCCAGCCCGGCGGTCGCCAGCGGATCCAGGCAGTGGCGTATGTGGCCGGAGCTGACCATGAATGGATCGGTGACAACCAGCGGCCGTGACAAGCCGAGCTTCGCCAGCACGTCGGCAACCTGCCGCGCCGCGCCGGCCGCGACCAGCAACAGGCGAGGCGACGCGAAATTCATGGAGACGGCGGTCATGGACGGGTCCTCCAATTTTTATGTCGACGGTTTAGCGCGGGAGGTCGTTTTCGTCACGCTGGTCTCGTGTTTGTTGGCGAGGCGAGGACCTAGCCCAGACGAGTCACCTGGACGGTGCATTAACAGGCAATAACGTCACGTTTCCGAGACGACCTCTTCAATGGCGGTCTGTCGATACAACTTGACGGGAGATGAGTTTCCCTTAAGGAAACCAACGTGGCAGACCTGCAAAACGCCATCGATACGTTACTTAGGCTGCTTACGCAGTTCGGGTTGGTGGTCGCCGCTGCCCTGACCGAGCTCGAATTGTGGATACGCGGCCAACTCCAGCAATTTGGCTTGCCGCACGCCGTTCAGACAGCGCTTCTCCTTGCCGTGGCGGCCGCGTTGGTTCTAGGCGCGTTGCGATTGTTTGGCGGCGTGATCCGCGTCGCCGTGGTTCTGATATTACTGCTGGTGGCTATTCATATCGTGATGCCGGTGATTTAGGGCTGACTGTACCAGGAAGTCACTACTGTCCGGTTCGGTGAATGACATTTCCGTGGAATCCATTGATGCATAAAGCTTTCCGACAGTTCGTTGCTGGGGCGGATTTGAATGTCCGGTGGCTCTTCCCGACGATCTCGCGGGGAGGGCTTGGTCATGAACACCGGCAGGACGCTTTTCGCGCAGCTCATGGATTTTCTGCCTTGGAGCAGCTTCGACCGGATTGTCGCGCGCTACGGCGGCAACCGCGCCGTGCGCAAGCTGTCCTGCGCCGCGCAATATCAGATCATGGCGTTCGCCCAACTGACCTATCGCGAGAGTTTGCGCGACATCGAGGCCTGCCTGTCGGCGCAAGCGTCAAAGCTCTACCACATGGGGCTTCGCGAACCGGTCCGTCGCTCCACCCTCGCGGATGCCAACGAGTTGCGCGATTGGCGCATCTATGCCGAGTTCGCCCAACGACTCATCGCTCAGGCCAGATGTCTCTACGCCAGCGAAAGCCTGGGAGCAGAGCTGACCAACAGCGTCTACGCGCTGGATTCCACCACCATCGATTTGTGCATGTCGGTGTTCCCCTGGGCTCATTTCCGCTCCACCAAATCCGCGGTGAAGATGCATACGCTGCTCGATCTGCGTGGCAACATTCCCAGCTTTATCCATATCTCGAACGGCAAGCTGCACGATGTTCATGCGCTCGACATGCTGATCCCCGAACCCGGCGCGGTCTATGTGATGGATCGCGGATACATCGACTTCGCCCGCCTGCACACGCTGCATCAGGCGGGCGCCTTCTTCGTGACGCGCGCCAAGTCCAATCTGCATGCGCATCGGATCTATTCCGCGCCCACCGACCGAGCGAGCGGCGTGATCGCCGATCAAACCATCGCATTGGACGGCCCTCGTACCCGTCAGGACTATCCGGTGCATCTGCGGCGCATCCGCTTCCGCGACGCCGAAACGGCTAAGACACTGGTCTTCCTGACCAATCAGACCGCGTTGCCAGCATTGACCATCTGCGATCTGTACAAAAGCCGCTGGCAGGTGGAACTCTTTTTCAAGTGGATAAAACAGCATCTGCGGATCAAGCGGTTCTACGGCACTTCGGAAAACGCCGTGAAGACGCAAATCTGGATCGCCGTTTCGGTCTATGTGCTGGTGGCGATCGTGCGCAAACGGCTCAACCTGGAGGCGCCGCTCTACACATTGCTGCAGGTCTTTTCGGTGACGGTATTCGAAAAAATAGAGGTCCAGACTGCGTTCTCTCGTGAGGCCGACAGATCCGAAAACTTGCAAGACGAGAAACAACTGAATTTATTCGGATTTTGACCGGACAGTAGTGCCAGGAAGTGAAAAGTACTTCACGCACCTGAAGGCCTGCGCCATACCGATCCGCCGTTCTCATACCACCCACGCGACCGCCGGACGATCTGCACGACCGACAGCATAACCGGCACTTCAACCAATACACCGACAACCGTTGCCAGGGCTGCACCAGATTGAAAGCCGAACAGGGCAATGGCTGTGGCCACTGCCAGTTCGAAGAAGTTGCTGGCGCCGATCAGGGCGGACGGACCGGCGACACACCACTCAACGCCGAGGCGTCGGTTCAGCCAATAGGCGAGCCCGGCGTTAAAATAAACCTGGATCAGGATCGGCACCGCAAGCATGGCGATGACGAGCGGCTGACGGATGATCTGCTCGCCTTGCAGACCGAACAGCAGCACAAGCGTCAACAGCAATGCGGAGAGCGATAGCGGGGCGAGCGTTCGCAGGGTGTGTCCCAGCGCCCCCTGGCCGCCGCGCGCTAGAACTCGGCGGCGCCAGAACTGCGCGGCGATCACCGGCACAATGATGTAGAGCACGACGGACAGCATAAGCGTGTCCCAGGGCACGGTGATCGAAGACAGGCCGAGCAGCAGTGCAACAAGCGGGGCGAAAGCGAAGACCATGATCGTGTCGTTGAGTGCGACTTGGGACAGAGTGAAATGAGGCTCGCCATCCACGAGGTTTGACCAGACGAACACCATGGCGGTGCAGGGCGCCGCCGCCAGCAGGATTAGTCCGGCAATATAGCCGTCGATCTGGCCGGCGGGCAGAAAAGGCCGGAACAGAAGGTCGATGAACAGCCAGCCGAGCAAGGCCATGGAGAACGGTTTGACCAGCCAGTTGACGCCGACGGTGGTGGCGATCCCCCGCCAGTGGTCTCGCACCTGACCGAGCGCGGCCAGATCGATCTTCAGCAGCATGGGAACGATCATTAGCCAAACCAGCACGGCGACGGGCAAGTTAACTTGTGCCACGGTCGCCTCGCCCAGCGCGCGAAACAGAGTTGGCAGCGTCTGTCCGAGGGCAATGCCGACGATGATACAAAGTGCAACCCAAACCGTCAGATAGCGCTCGAAGGTGCCCAAGGACGGAGCTTTGCCGGGCGCAGTCGCGGCTTCGCTCATGACTTGGGATTCGCCGCAGGGTTGGCTTTTGTTGGGTCAGCGGCCATTTGGGCGGCTTGCCCGGGACGCGGCAGGAGCTCCAGGACTGCCTCGGACGGGCGGCACAGCTTTACGCCTTTGGGTGAAACGACAATCGGGCGGTTGATCAGGAGTGGATGCGCCATCATTGCGTCGATTAATTGATCATCGTTGAGCGTCGGATCGCCGAGGCCCAGTTCGTCGTATGGCGTGCCTTTCCGGCGCAAGAGATCGCGCACCGGCATAGCCATGCGGCCGATCAGGCTGACGAGTTCCTCGCGGGAGGGCGGGGTTTTCAAGTATTCGATGACGTGCGGCTGTTCTCCACTGTCTCGGATCAGGCCGAGAACGTTGCGCGAGGTGCCGCAGGCGGGGTTGTGGTAGATGGTGATTGTCATGCTGCCGCCGGGCCGCAGCATGGGGCGTCAGTGGTCTGCTCAGACTTGGGCGTGCAGCAGGCCCTGGAAACAGTCCGGATTGGGCCAAGGTCGACGCTGTCGCCGTAGATTGTGCTTTCACCCGACGTTAGGAACGTTTCCCAAGACACCCCCTGCGGGTCGACGATCCATGATTTCTCTGATTTGGCGTAGCAACACGTTGTTTCGCCTTCCTCCAGGACAGGCCGATCGGCTAGTTGCAGCCGCTCGTAGACTTCGTGCAACTCGCTCGGTGTTTCGACCTGGATGCCGAGGTGGTCAACGCCGGGGGCTCCGCCGCCGTGCCTGGAGATGGCGAAATTGACGCGCGGATCGTCGAGCATCCACTTTGCGTAGTCAGGCTTGGCGACGATCGGTTCGGCGGCGAAAAGCGCGGTGTAGAAGTGGATAGATTGAGGAATGTTCTCGACGGAGACGTGAACATGCAGGCGCTTCATGGGGCTCCTCCTAAGCTGAGTGCTGGTGCGCAACCGCGATGCCGCAGGCTGCCGGGTCACCTTGGCAACAGTTCTCGGTCAGATAGGCCAGCAGTGTATTCATTGTCGTGTATTCGGCGGTATAGATAAGCGAGCGGCTTTCGCGGCGGCATTTTACCAGGCCGGACTGCTTCAAATGGTTCAGGTGGAAAGAGAGCGTGGCTGGGGGGAGTCGCAATTGTTCCGCGATCTGCCCGGCCGGGATGCCGCCGGCGCCGGCTTGCACGAGCAGCCGGAACACATCGAGGCGTGATTCCTGCGCCAGAGCTGCCAAAGCAGCGAGTGCGGCCGTCTTTTCCATAGTTCCATATTTATAGAATTCTGGGTCGGCGTCAAGCGACCAGTTCCGGGCGGCTTCACGCGCAGTCGTCTCCAGCAGGCCGCCCCGGCCCTTCCCCGATGCTTGAGACGCTAGAGCGCCGGCCTCTTACCGGATTGGCACCTTGATTGATTATGGTTCAGGGTGATTGACAGGCGGAGGCGCATGCTAACGAACGGGCATGAGCTTGTTGATCAAAAATTGCGGTGGAGGAAGCGCAGATGCAGATTGGAAAGCGACTTTTAGACAAAGTGGCGATTATCACCGGCGGCGCCTCTGGCATCGGCGCAGAGACGGCGCGGGTTTTCGCGGCGCACGGCGCGAGCGTGGTAATATGCGATTTACAGGATGAGCTTGGCCACACGGTAGCTAAGGAAATCACTGGCGCTGGCGGTGTCGCCGAATATCGCTCGCTCGATGTCTGCAGTGAGGAACAATGGATCGCCCTTGTTTCGGCTACGGAGCAGAAATACGGGAAGATCAACGTGCTCGGGAATATCGCTGGCATCTCCGGCCGGCCGGCCGGCATGACCGTTCAAATCGGCAACATAGCTGGGACGGCGCTTGTCGACCAATCGCTTGAAAACTGGAACCGCATCATGGAGGTCAACGCAACAGGCGTTTTCCTGGGGACCAAGAGCGTGATCCCGGCCATGCAGCGGACCGGCGGCGGGTCAGTGATCAATATCTCATCGATATGCGGCATAGTCGGCTCGTTCGCGAACGCGGCCTATCACGCGTCGAAGGGCGCCGTCCGGATCTTTTCCAAGTCTGCGGCGATTCAATACGCCAAAGATCTGATACGGGTTAACTCGGTTCATCCGGGCTTCGTCGACACGCCGATGGCGCGGCCGGGTTTGCTTGGCAACGAGAGCGGCAAAGCGCGGATGGAAGCGACGCCGTTGGGCCGATTTGGCAAGCCGATCGATATTGCGATGGGCTGTCTCTATCTCGCGTCCGATGAGTCATCCTGGGTGACCGGCAGCGAGCTCGTTATCGACGGCGGCCTGACGGCAAACTGACACGCCGGCGGCGAACCCCGAGAACGCCCGTCATGGTCGAGCAGGTCAAAGGACAGTGTCTCTGCGGGGCGGTTTGCTTGGAGATCGATTTCCCCGCACGTTGGGCTTGGCACGACCATTCCCACCCAAGTCGGCTTGCGCATGGCGCAGCCTATGCGACTTACGTCGGTAGTTGGCGCAAACGCTTTCGCATAACGGAGGGCGAGGAAGTCGTTGCTCGCTACGAAGACGAAACTGCGGGCACTACACGCAGCTTTTGCAGTTGTTGCGGTTCGCCGCTGACGTACGAAACCAAACTCTCGCCGCACATGGTAAACATCCCCCGAGCTTTGTTTTCGAGCCGAACCGGGCGGCAACCGCTTTATCATTCAGCAATCTCGCAAATGCGAGACTGGGCCTACGCGGGTGGCCCGCTCGTTCCGCTTAAGGGTTTCCCCGGCATCGTTTGGGAGCGCCCCAGAAGAAAGAAACGAACCGGGTAGGATGGTGCGTTCCAAAACGGCGTATTGCCGCGGGATCCGACACCGGGTGAAGTCCCTTGTTGGATAGGGTCAGAGCCCGGGTAAATCCGGCCGCGGATAGTAAGGCCGATCACCAAGCATGCGCACGCGGGCCCAGAACTCTGGGCCAGAGGCTTTTCCGACTTCGTCAAGGTCCGCCGCCTGACGCCAGATGTTCCAGGAGTCCGGATGCAGGCGGCTGGCCTCGGCCAAGAACGGTGCCCCCTCGTCCGGCCGCCCGTTCCGGCGCAGCCAGACCCCGAGCCGGAAATTGGCATCGGCGAGCGCCATCTCCGCCGTGATCCTGGGCAGCTTTGCCTTGGCGTGCTCCGTACCCAGTGAGTGCCGTCCGGTGCGAACCCAGTCCCGAACCGCGTCCAGATACGCGGCCCGCGCTGCCTCACGGGCAGCTTGGTCCTCAGCGGTTATTGTCCGCGTGACGGGATCCATGCGCCGGAAATGATCGGTCGATCCAGCCGTTTCCGGCGGCCGCACGATCCGCCCGGCCTCGTCGATCCAGACGCATTGCGGCACGTTGACCATGCCGTAAAGGCTGGCGACGCGATGATCGACGTCGATCAGGCACCAATACGAAGCATTGGCTTGTTCGATCCATGGACGGGCATGCTCAGCGCCACGGCTCTCCTCGGCGACGGCGACAATGACAAACTTCTCGGTCTTCAGGCTGTCCGCTAGTTGCTGCCACACGGGCAAGTCAAAACGGCAGCCTCACCAGGACGCCCAGGTCGTGAGGAAGACCTTCTGGCCGCGGAGGTCGGACAGGCGGTGCTCCACTCCGGACGGGTCCGGCAGCGCAAAATCAGGCGCTTCAAGTCCGGTCAGGGCAGCCGACCGGCTCTCGGCGGCGGTGCCTAGCACCCAGACTTCGCCACGGGCATCGGACACGATGGGATGCCCGAGGATACCCCAGAACGCGGCGATATCGACCTTGCCGTCGCGGCGCACCTCGTCTCCCAGCGGAATGCAAAGCTCATCGCGACACATGCCTTCTGGCTTCAGCGTCCAGCCGGTGATCGCCTCGGCATCCCCGGGTGAAACACGCAGGCCGCCCGTTGCCGCGACCTCGAACTCACTGGTGTCTGTCAATACGACTGCCATAATTGTCTCCTTGGTGTTCCGCTCACGCGGAAGAAACACATAATTGTGCAACCTTCGCGGTGCACTCGGGCCAGGTGCGGAGTTGGCCGGTGCTCGGGCCCAACTCGATGGCCATCTTCGCCGGCCCACGCCCGCTCTCCAAACGCCGCTTGACCGCGTGCACCTCGGAGGCCGCCCTAAATCGACGCCAGGTTCGCTTCTCTCCCATTTCGCCGTCCTGAGGTGTTTGGGTTCCTGAACGAACCTTGCACTCCCAGAGGGGGAAGTCCACGTTGCCCCACATAACCCGATGGTGGATCAGCGCTTCTTGTTTTCCGGCTCAGCGGCAACGATGCGGCCGGCCTTGATCGCCGCCAAAAAGCCGTTCCAATCCGTCTCGGTTTGGTCCGCGTAGGCCACGGCAAACGCGCTGATCGCGTCGTCGAATGCCCTCCCCTTTCCGACGTACCCCGACAACCAGGGCCGGATCGCCGGCCCGCGCATGCGCCCGCGCGAGGGTGCGACCGCGGAGCGACGCGTAGAACGGCAATGTCGACTGCAGTTGGGTTCCGATATCGGCCAACCGCGAGTTTTTAAGCCGCCTGATATAGAAACTTCGCCCGTCGATCGGCGCGCGTGTCCAGCCGAGGAAGACATCGGTCGCCGCTTGCATCATTCGCTGACCAACGACCACCCTTTCACCGTGGGTGGCGTACTCGGATGCACCCGCAAACGGCGCCAGCACAGATTCCTGCGCCTCCTTGATCTGCAGCAGAAGCGGCGAGCCGTCACCCGCCGTCAGCAGCCCGATTGCGCAGAATGTCCCCACACTGCCGACCCCAACGGCCTTGAACGCGACGTCGCGGAGGGTATGGCGGTGCAGCAACACCCTGCGATCCTCCTGTAAAGTCTTCGCGTAGGAAACGAAGGCCTTGCGTGCCGGCAGGGCATGCTTGCTCAAGTGGTAGACCAGCGGTGGCTTCTCGGGGATGTGGACCCCACCATTCTTTTTCTCGGCCAGGCCGAAATGCTTGGCGCCGCTCTCCAGCACCCGAGCGAGGCGCTTCTCCACCGCGTCGCGGACCTTGGGCTGGTCAATGTCGGCGATCGCCCGAGCAAGATCGATACGAAGGTTCCAGGCCGCGACTGGCGGCAGTGCCGCCAATTCCGCCACGTGCTCGCGGTAGGTTCGAGCGGCGGTGAGCGCAAGCTTGCGGCAGGCCTTCTCAGAATAGTGGGCGACCCGACCTGACACGACGAGGCTAGTAGCCAACCGCTTCAGATCCCATTCAAAGGGAGCCGGCAACGTCTCGTCAAAGTCGTTTATGTCGAATACCGGCAGTCCCTCGGGCGTCGCGTACGAGCCGAAATTAGCGAGGTGTGCGTCGCCGCAGGCTTGCAGGCGAATACCGGTAGCCGGCGTGCGTGCCAAATCCGCGGCCATCACTGCAGCGGCGCCTCGCAGGAACGCGAATGGATCGGCCCGCATCCGTCCATAGCGGATCGGCAGCAACTCCTGGATCCGGCTCTTGCCTTGTTCGATCAGGACGGCCACCGGATCGGACCGGTCGGCCGGGCAGATCCACTCACCATGCGCGCTGCGACGCACCTCGCGGCGGAGCGCTGCTCAGGCCTGCCGGCGCTCATCCGGACTGCGGGTCGCTAAAGGCACGTGCCCATCGGCGAGGTTAGCATCCATGCTGTCATCATACGGTCATATGCGACCGGATGCACGCCTTGGCTCTCGCGGTAAACAGACTCATTCGACCCCCAAACCGGCGCAGGCATTCTTATTTTGACAGCAACGCTCTCAGGCACAGGCTGCGACCCTTGCCTCGCCTCATCCCCCCGCCTACCGTTTCCTGAAGTGGCACACGCCTCAGGAGATTTTTATGTCGCGATTAGGATTTGGCGCCTTTCTTGCCCCGCATCACCCGGTCGGCGAGCATCCGATGCTGCAATTCCGGCGAGACCTCGACTTCGTCGACCACATCGACCGGCTTGGTTTGGACGAATTTTGGTGCGGTGAGCATCATTCCAGCGGGTGGGAGATGATTGCGTCGCCCGAGATGTTCCTGGCCGCCGCGGGCGAGCGGACGAAGCGTATCCGGCTGGGCACGGGCGTTGTGTCGCTGCCTTACCACCACCCTTTCAATGTCGCGCAGCGTATCGTGCAGCTTGATTATATGACCGGCGGCCGAGCCATTTTTGGGTCAGGACCGGGTGCGCTGGCGTCCGATGCGCACACGCTGGGTGTTGATCCGATGGTGCTGCGTGACCGCCAGGATGAGGCTATCAGCATCATTCGGCGGCTGTTCAACGGCGAGCGCGTTACCGCGAAGAGCGAGTGGTTCACGTTACAGGACGCAGCACTGCAGTTGCGGCCGCTGCAAGAGGAGATACCGTTCGTTGTCGCCTCGCAGATCAGCCCGTCGGGGATGACGCTGGCCGGCAAGCATGGAATCGGCATCATTTCGATTGGCTCGATGTCGCACGAGGGTCTCCAGGCGCTGCCGACGCAATGGGCCTTTGCCGAAGCCGCCGCCGCCAAGCATGGCACAACCGTTGATCGAAAGAACTGGCGCGTGTTGCTCAGTTGGCACATCGCCGAAACCCGCGAGAAGGCTCGGGAAGAGGGCAAGCACGGTTTGATGCGGCACCACAACGAGTATATCACTGCCACGTTGCAGCGCCCAGGCGCGAAGCCGTTTAAAACTCCGGATGACGCAGTGGACGCGACCGCGTTCTCGGACAGCGCGGCGGCGACGATCGGCACGCCGGACGACTTGGTACAACGGATCAAGTCGGTTCTGGAAGTCAGCGGCGGATTCGGGACCGTGATTGGCTTCGTCCACGATTGGGCGAACCCGGAAAACACGATGCGAAGCTGGGACCTGGTGGGACGTTACGTGGTGCCGGAAATCAATGGATACCTGCGCGAACTGCGGCAATCGAGGGAGTTCGTGGCGACGAAATCGGAAGATATTTGATCGCGCCAAAGATGCCGTGATGGCGAAGATTGTCGAGAACGACGCCGCGGCCGCGGCGCTCGCGGTTACTAAATCTTCGATGTTGAGCGCGTCCGGCAGCAACGCGATCGACTTCGACAAGGAGCGCGCCCGGGCTGGGAAACGGTAGCGCGTGACCGCCGCCTGATTGCGTATGCCGAACAGATGATTGCCGGTTTGTGCGACCACAGGGCACCGACTGCGTTACAGACGTCGAGTTTCCGCGTATCAAGCAAATCTTAGAGGACCTGTCGTCTGAGCGAACAGCGCAAAAAATCCCTCGATGACCAACTGGTCGCCGAGGAAACCCGTAATGACTTCGTAGCGGTTACTGAAACCGAGGGTGAGGTTACGCGCGAAAAGACAGTCGGTTCGGTGGCCGCGACGAAGACCTTTGATCCGGCGGACGGCGATTCCGATGACATGCCGCTGCCTACTGACCCGAAGACCGTTTTTCTTAGTGGCCTGTTCCTGCTTGCCTGTATGGCGGTCCTGTATGTCGCGGCCGAGATCGTCCTGCCGCTGATCCTGGCGATCGTGCTCAAACTATTGCTGCAACCGTTCGTTCGCTTGCTGGAGAGCATCCACATCCCTCGCGCCATGGGTGCGTTGTTGTCGGTTCTGCTGGTTCTGTTGGCTTTCGGCGGCACGATTAGCGTGCTCGCCGGCCCGGCTGCCGATTGGGCAGCCAAGCTGCCGGACGCAATCCCCAAACTGCGGGACGGCCTAAGCTTTCTGCATGAACCGATCGAGGCCGGCGAGCGGATGATCAAGCAAATTCCTGGTTTCGGCGGCGAGCCTGGAGCACCGCCCCAAGCCGCGCCGGTGAAAAACCTGATGGGGGCGGTGCTGTCCGGCTCCGCGTCGGCGACTTCGGGCCTTTTCACCACATTGCTGATCTTGTTCTACATGCTGGTGTCTGGGGAAACGTTCCTTCGCCGCATGGTCGAGATTTTGCCGCGGTTCAAGGACAAACGTCAGGCGGTGGAACTGTCGCAGCACATAGAACGCCATGTATCGGCTTATCTGCTGACGGTTACCTGCATCAACGCGGTTGTGGGCGTCGCCACCGGCTGCGTCATGTGGCTCTGCGGCGTGACCAACCCGGTATTGTGGGGCGCTGTTGCCTTCGTGTTGAACTTCGTGCCGATCCTGGGTGCCATGGTCGGTATCGCCGTCTTCCTGATGGCGAGCGTCGTGTCGCTCGGTGTCTCCTGGTGGGCGCTGTTGCCGGTCGGCCTGTATTTCGGAATACACATCATCGAGGGCGAATTCGCTACCCCAATGTTCCTCGCCCGTCAATTCACCATCAATCCGGTCGCGGTGATCCTGGCGCTGATCTTCTGGTATTGGATGTGGGGCGTGACCGGCGCGATCCTGGCGGTGCCCTTGCTGGCGATCACCAAAATCATTTGCGACGATTTGCGCCCGTTGCGGGCGCTCGGACACTTGCTGGAGGATTGAGGAGCGCGGGTGTTATCTCGCCTTTGTCTCGATTATTTTCGCCAAATCGCCGACGTTGTGTAGCGCATCAAGTTCACGCGTGTTGAACTTTATGCCCCATTTTTCTTCGGATGCCATGATGATCTCGATCTGCTTGAAGCTGTCCCAGCCTTTGACATCTTTCGCAGTCAGGGCAGGGGAAAGCTCGATATCGTCACGCATGAACACGTCCGCGAAAATCTCGGCCAAATCACGGTAGACTTCGACTTAAGTCGGCATTGGCATCAGCCCTCGACTACATGAATGAACGTTTCGGCAGGGGTGAACGCTGCCAAATCCAGAATGTTCCGGTTACCCCCACCGGTGTCAGCTTCCATAACGGTAAAACCGAGCCGGGCATAATGATCCTTGACCATGGCGTTCTTCTTGGTGGGGATGTATTCCCGACAACGCGCCGCGCACCCAAATTCGCCGCCTGCTCGGCGATGAGATTCAGGGTGGTGGGCTCCACCTGACGTCCAAGCACGCGGCAGCTCATGAGCCAAGTGTCAATGTAAAGGTCTTTCGCGGCGGACGGATGTTCCGGGTGCAGGCGGCCGATAATGATGGCGATGATGCCGTTGTCGCCGAAGCGGTCCAGCAGACGAAGCTGCAGGCCGAAGGCGTCCGGATCGGCCATCACCGCGATAACGTCTTCGTCCGTGTAGCGCCGGGTCGTCAGGTTGAACTGGTTGCTCTTATTGATGAGTTGGACGATGCGCTGCAAGCCGATCTTGTCGAAACGCTTCCAAACAAGCTGCATCTCCAGGCCTCGCAGGTACGACGGGAGGTCCGTTACCGTCGCCTTTAGAGCGTCGCGTGCTTTGTTGCCCTGATACTGGCTGGTGCGCTCCCGGTCCTCGTCGGTGACGGAAAGACCTTCGAAGTATCCGGCATCGGCCAGCGCTGCCGGATAGCCCGTGGGGTCGTCCGATACCTCGGGCACCGCCACCATCGGCAGCTCCTGGCGCACCAAATCTCGTTCAAAGGGGTTGTCGTCGATGAAGCATCAGCGAGTCGAGGCCGATATTCAGTTCCTGAGCAATGGCGCGGATATTGTCGGCCTTGTTCGACCAGTTGGCGACGAAGCTGGCAATGTCTTGGCGCTTCAACATCATTTCTGGATGTTTCTCGAACGGTTCCAGCGCGTTGGCTTCGTCGTTCTTGGAGCAAACGGCAAGGATCACGCCGCGACGGCTGAGTTCGCGAACATATTCCTGAAACGCGGTGTAGGCCTCACCGAGCGGGGTGCCTTGGCCGAGGGTGATGCCTTCCAAACCGTCATCGCCGATCACGCCGCCCCAAAGAGTGTTGTCGAGGTCAAGCACGAGACATTTGGAGGATCGGCCTTGCTTCGCAGCAATCCAGCGGCCGACCAGATCGCCATATAGCGGGCCAGCGGGGGGAGAGACCTCCTGCTTCGAGCGGTGCCACAGTGCCGGATCGTGCCATTTGCCGATGCCATTGCGGGCGGCGCGGTCATCGACGGCGAGAATATCGACGCCTTCGGCCTCCGCCATTGTGCGGATCGCCGCATTGAGCCGCGTTACAAACCATGCTCGGGATCCCGGCAGCCGATGTTCGTTATTGCCAAGCACCGGGAGGTGCACCGGCAAGGCGGCCTGCTGGAGGATGGGACAGCGGAACGCTTCCCGCGCCAGGCGCCAGATCTGCTTGACGCGATCTTGCATTTCGATCAGTGCCGCCTGTGCGGTATCGGCGTCCATTCCCGCCGTAACGCCGGCGGTCAGGTGATAGGCATCCAGCGCGACGAGGACGGCAGTCGGCTTGAAGTCGTGCAGCGGCGAGCCGGCTTCCGACAATTCCTGTAGGTATTGCCCGTAATCGTTCTCGTAGGTGTCGATCCAGATCCCCCGGCGCAGGCCGGCGGCACGAATGCCAGGCAGGAGATGGGTTAGGGTGGACGATCCCAGAACGGCGAGCCGCTCCCTCTTGGTCGCCAGCGTCTCCGGCCCGTTGGGCAGCATCCGCCGGACAGTTTCGTCCAGTGCGTTAGTCAGCACGAAATTGAGCCGCGCATTTGCGAGCGCCACGGCCGTGTCCCAGGCGGTGGTCTGGTTGGCTCGCAGGGCGCGGAGGCGCTGACGCCAATCGGGGACGCTCGGCAGCCAATAAAGTTCAGTCATGCAGGCTCCGCGATGGGCTGGTGTGGGTTGGGTATCATCCGGAACCGATGGGTTCAACGGGAAATACCCGGACCGCGCCATTCCGCGGTTCTGCCTGAACGCGAGGTCGCGCCGTGATTTGCTGGCGCCGCGTAACTGTAAGCTGCCAAGACGGCTTTTGTCCCAGGGCCGCGGGATGCTGGTCATCGGTAGATTAATTAACAGTGAATGCGGCGGATCCGATGCAAGCGATAGACCAATCATGGTTGGTCTTTGTTGTTGCTGGGCCTAAACGGGGGTCAAAAAAAAGTGGCCCGAGGTTATCTCGGACCGCTCTTCATCACAGGAGGGATTAGAGCCGAGGCTACGCCGCCTTTTCGATTGGGCAGCCTCGGTCGTCGTAAACCGGATAAACGTCAAACCCGCGACCTACGATCGTCACGACGGCGGCATCCGCTAACTCACCCAGTGGCAATACCGCGGCCCCGTCGGTCCATCGCCATATCGCGGAGCCTGCTTTCTCGATTTCATGCCACCCCGGTGCGTCGATCGGAAAGTCCGCCGGGATCACCCGCTCGCTGCCCTGCGACTGTATAGTGATCGAACTGACCTTGATCCCCAGACGGCGTGCATCGCCACCGTAAGGTCTGACGTCAGAGAGGATGGCAAAGCGCGAAACCAGCGAAGCGGAAGAGACGACCGCGGGCACGATGAAAATATATCGGCCTACCCCATCCATAGTAGGCCTGATAATTTTGTCATCCGCCAGGATATGCAAGTTTGTGTCAGCGGTCATCAGCAGGTCCGGGCAGGCATAGCCCAAGTCCCGCGACCGCTCTGCGAGCTGGCGCCAGATCGGCTCCAACTGGTCCGAGACGCGAACCAGCGGAGCGCAGGCGTCGATCAGCCATCGGCTCGCTTCAGCATTCAGTTTGAACTGTGGATGAAGCTGCCGCGGCTCGTCCGCATTGTCGAAGAGCGATCGGTTCCCAGTATCGAGGTAACTTTCGGAAGGTGTATTCTCGGCGAGCAGGATACCATGCTTTTCGAGCTCGATATGATAGTACGTGAATGGCGCGTGATTTCGCTCGGCGACGATCGAACCGCCGTTGACGAGCATTTTCGCGGGGACGCAATGACCGCCGATAACGAGACAATGTTCCGGAGAGAGAAGTAGATCGGCCACCGGCTGATTCTCAGCGATTGCGTCCTTGCGGACGCGAATGGGCGCAGCATCTTCTCTGTGCGCGTGTCGTGCGAGGTCAATTACGGAAAAGCCCACCCATTTCACTGCCTCGAGAACCTGGTGACCACCACGCAGCACAACGACCTGTTCGCCCGGCGCGATTGCCTCGATCGCTACGTCGCCCCGCTGGGTGCGAATTCTGGTTCCGTTCACGTAACATGTGTGCTTGCCCATTATCGTACCTCACGTAAAATCGCTGCCACCGCAGAGCTGCGCAAAAGCAGAATCCGGGCGTCTTCGCGGAAATGACTACGATATCGAAAAGACCACGAAAGGCGCGTTCGCGTCAACACCAAACTGGCCATAAAACCATCAATCCCATAGATACCCAATGATTTCATAGTAGTGGGCGCCTGCTATCTGGAGGCTGGCACCCCTAGTGGTCCGATCCCGACAGAAGCATTCCATGCGGTCGGGTGAACCGGCCCACAAGCGCCATGTTCGACCGTGAAAACGCATCGGCCGCTCGCCAGCGACGTCTACCTGGCGAGACGGTCCGTCTGCCAACGGCATCAAACAGCATATGATCCGCGATCTCAGTAGCAAGGAAGATAGAGCTGTCGGAATACTTTACACCTTGAATGTGATGATACTGGGCCGAAACACTAACCGTCTGATCCGCCTAGCAAATCATTCTGGCACGCGTCTTGCTCCTAGGCATTTACGTTCACACTTTGCTGAGAGGCTTGCCCTATGAAGACCCGAATTTTAGCAGCCAGCGTCCTGGCGATGTTCTCGGCGAATATCGCTCATGCGGACGTTGTTTTTGATTCTCTCAACGTTGCGGCGGGATCATTCAACGCCGGCAGCGATGGCTTTGCCGAGCAGCCGCTAGCCGCGTCATTCTTCACTTCTGGACCAACAGATTTCAGTAGCATTACATTGGAATTGGCCGCCACAGCCCCGGCCGACCACGGTTCCATCGGGGTTTATCTTGTTCCTGATGATGGCACCGGCGGTGGCTTGGGCAAGGCGGGAAGTCCGACCTACACCCCGGGTGGTGCCACCTTCACGGCTTTCACGGGCGCTCAACAGGTTGGCACGATCCTGGATAGTTCGCTTACCTCCTCCCCCAGCGGGGTTACGGTAAAGATTGCTCCCAATACACCCACGGTGAGCACTTCGGACGGCGAATATTGGGTGGGATTGGTATACTCGGGAAGTTCCTCGGCCCAATGGTATTTCAGCAGTGACGGCTCAGGTATTGGTACCGCGAACCAGGCTGACTTCAATAGCAATGGTGGTCTGGGTTCGTTTTCGGTGTCGACTGGCGCATACGAGATGGTGGTCGAAACTCCAGAGCCTGCCAGCATTGCGATCGTTGGTGCAGGTTTGGCAGGGCTCGGGTTCTTCCGCCGTCGGATGCAAAAGACGAATTAATCTCAACGTCTGATTACCTGCCCGACCATCTTTTCACAGGCCGAGCGGCGCGTCTCAATCGCAACAGGTTCATCTGCAGACCTTGTCGTAGTTTCCAAACGTGATCCGGCGCACTGCTCGATTTGTCGGAAATCTTTACACCCGCCAAACTGCGATCCCCGCTCAGCTGTGCTTGGGCGAGGATCTCTGGCAAAGGTGCGCTCCCGAGGGAGGCCTATCGGTCTCCGAGCGCCGCAAGTCTATGCGTGGAGCAGGTCCAACGCCTCCTCGTAGATTTCCATGTTCTTGCCAAATGAAATCGCGGCGGCCTGCGCACCAGAGACTAGATGCATCCAGCGCCAGGGCTCACGCGTCGCGTAAAATTCCTCGACAATCGCCTGGTGATGCTTAAAGGCATGCATCTCTGTGAAACTATCGTGGCAGACGATCTCGCCGAGACGTTTCATCAGCACCTCGGGGTCGTAGCCGCAATTGACATATTGCTGCGCCAGATTCACCGTCCCCTTGACCTCCGGCACCGCACGCATCAGCCCCAGATTGGTGACCTGGGACCAGTCGGTCGGCGGCTGCTGGTAGATGCTGTCTGTGATCGCCTCCAGCAGTTCATTCTGGGTCCGTTGCGGCAGCGCCGCGACCGCCGCCATATCCGGCTGGGGGGCGGACTTCATCCGATACTGCGTTGATTTTACTTCCGGACCGGTATGCCAGAGCAACAGTATCAGCAACTTGTTCCGTTTGCTCAGGCCGTTCAGGCGCAGCAAATAGCGGCGAAGATTGGCGCTGGTGTGCAGATGGACATCCATCGGATTCCCGGTGAGCGACCGGAGGAAAAGGCCCGCGGCACCGGTCGACAGCGCTTCGCCCGCGCCTTCCAGGGACAGTCCGTCGGCTAATGCTTCCGCCATCAGCACGGGGATATCGTTGTAGTTGTCGCACCGACCGATCGCTTCGCCCAAACGCCCGACCGCTGGTGTTTCATCCTCGCCGGTCTGTTGGCGGGTGACGCGCGTCAGCAGGTAATGCCGTTCGATGAGCGCGTCGATATCCGGGATCGCGCGGGCGACAGGGAAGCGCGTGACATAACGCACCGCCGGTCGCATCAGAACCGGGAGCAGTTCCGGGTCCATCTCCTCGAGCGCACGGAAGGTGAAGGCCGGAAAGATGAAGTAGTGATCGTCCATTGCGTTCTTCGGGATAGCCACGCTGAGTAGAAGGTCGAGCGCCTCAACCGGGGCCATGTTTTTCCAGAGCCATAGAAAACAATGATCGGCCTTGTTGGTCTCGCCGCGCTTGACCGCGGCGAGGAAAGCCTCCTTTGTCGCCTCGACGCCGCCGGCATCCAACGGCTCGAATTCCAGCAGACTGTAGGGTCCCATCGCAGGATGATGGATATGTTTGTTAGACAGCGCCACGTGTTGCAGGACCGGGACGAAACTCTGCTCGCCCTGCAGGCGCGCGACCAGCTTCGACACCGCGTACAGGCCAGCGAGGGGATGCAGTGGGCCGCCGTGATGACCCGGCGGAAGGTCCGAGGAGCGCGCAACTGCCATCGCAGAGGCGGTCAGCATCGTCCGAGCCGGCACGCCCGCCCGAAGTTTCTCAAGCGTGCGGTCGACGATCTCCGACGGAGGTGTCTCCTCGATAAACTGGACCAGAGGCTCGATGGCGTCGGCAAATTGGACACGATTCGGCATGGGCGGTTTCCTTCGCTGATGGCTTCATGACGGTGTTCCGCTCGCGCGTCACGATCATGGACAAATCGGTTTGGGCGACCCTTGCTCAGCCGCGGTTCAGGCTCGGGCAGGCACAAGATCGCCACTCACTTTTCCGGATGGGATCGTTATCCACGATATCCGGGCTGTCAAATCCGGGAGAACGTCACACGAGGAAAGGAGTTTCCGGAGGGTATATGCGCGTTGCCCGACAATCCCGGATTTTGGTCTTGCCGGTCATCAGACTTGCCTTGACCAAGGCTTCTCGTGACGAAACGATGAAGGCCGGTTAGTGGCCGCACACGCAGGTTGCGGCGCGGTGGGGGGTCTGTCATAAATCGCGGAGGTTTTCGGCGGCGCACCATATCTGGCGGCTCGACGATTTGTAATGCTCCAGGTGTTGCGCTCCGGATACAAAGGAGTTGGCTTTGCCTGACGGCGGATCGCTGTTTTTCGATTTGGTGATGCACACAGCGTCGCGCCCAAGGCGCCGCCTGTGACCCACATTCCCAATCTTCAAACGCTGGTGCTGAACGCGGACATGCAGCCATTGAGCTGGGGGCCATTGTCCGTTTGGTCTTGGCAGGACGCGCTGGTTGCAGTGCTTCAGGAACGGGTCATTCCGGTCATTAACTATGACGTGGAAGTACATTCCACACGGCGCGCGTTCCCGATCCCATCGGTCGTAGCGTTGAAGCGATTTCATAAGCGTCGCAAGGTGGCTTTCACCCGCTACCACGTCTTCCTGCGCGACCGGTTCAGCTGTCAGTACTGTGGTGAGACGCTGCCGGCCAAGGAGTTGACGTTCGACCATATCGTGCCGCGCTCAAAGGGCGGATTTACCAGTTGGACCAACGTGGTGACCTGCTGTCAGTCCGACAACTTGTTCAAGGGCAGCCGGTCCTTGAAACAGTCAGGTCTGCGTCTGCGCTGCTACCCGGTCGAACCGACGCCGCATCAGATTGATGAGGCTGCGAAGTGGCACGTCTCGCGGGAAAACCTGCATCGCACATGGTTGGACTTCCTTTACTGGGATGCCGACCTGGAAGCTTGAGTTCCCTGCTGGCTCTGGGCAAAACAAGTCGTTCCGCCACAGTGTATGGCATTTGATCACGGGGTTCAGGGGAGCGGCGTGCGGCGCCGAAACATGATCGCTGGAACTGCGGTTTTACTCGCATCGCCTGCGGTAGCGGAAGAACAAACGCGGCTTCCGTCGGAGTTGCCGGACGGAACGAGACAGATCGCGCGGTTGACCAACCTGCCTGACAAGCGGCAGCTGTTGCAACTCGCGGACCGGCCGCCGAACTACGAAACGCCGGCGGACGCGTTTACTGACACGGTGACGCCGAACGACCGGTTCTTCATCCGTTATCACCTGGCGGGGATACCCTCCGCCGCCGACATGAACGGTTGGGACTTGAGTGTCACAGGTGATGCCATCGATCGCCCGGTTCGGCTGAAAATGCGCGAAATGCTCGACCTTCCTCCGCACGAGGTTCCAGCCGTTTGCCAATGTGCTGGCAACCGTCGTGGTCTGAGCCTGCCGCATGTCCCAAGGGTTCAATGGGGTGGGGCAATGGGAGCGGCGGTGTGGCGCGGTCCCGCCTTCCGCGACATCCTGAAGGCCTGCGGCGTGAGGCCCGAGGCGGTGGAGGTATGGTTAGGCGGCGCCGACAAGCCGGTTTTGGATGCGACGCCACCCTTCCGCAAAAGCATCCCAATCGAGCGGGCGAGGATCCTGATACCATCGTGGCGATCTCCATGAATAACGCGCCCCTTGCTCTATTGAACGGATATCCGGCGCGTTTGATCGTCCCCGGCTGGGTCGGCACCTACTCGACGAAGCATCTCACCTCGATCGAGGTCAGCACGAAGCCGCTGGCCAGTTTCTGGATGAAGAATGCCTACCGCGTTCCAGCCGGCCTGTTTCCGGTTGACCACCCTTCAAGTCACAGGCCACCGAGGCCTCGGTCCCCGATCACCGAGATCGTAGTTAACTCCCTGATCGCTGACCCTTTAGAGGGCAGCATGATGGACCGTTCCGGCTTCACCATCAGCGGGATCGCATGGGATCGCGGCGCCGGGATCAGCCGCGTTGAAATTTCGCTCGAACAGCGGTCAAACCTGGCGGGACGCCGTGCGGGATCC
The DNA here is from genome assembly GCA_963772355.1 of uncultured Alphaproteobacteria bacterium. Taxonomy (GTDB): domain Bacteria; phylum Pseudomonadota; class Alphaproteobacteria; order Acetobacterales; family Acetobacteraceae; genus Rhodopila. Next base: position 77,227 of record CAVYXX010000149.1, read on the forward strand.
GCCGCTCGGTCCCTATGCCTACCGGCGGTTCAGCTTGCAAACCGCCGCGATTGACCCCGGCTCGTACAAGCTGATGAGTTGAGCGACGAGTAGCACCGGGGAAAAGCAGGTGGATCGCCCAAAGGCCAATCCGGCCGGATATCACAACAATCTGCCGCGGCCGATGCCGGTGGTGGTCACATGAGACCGCTTTGGATGGCGATGGTCGCGCTGTTGGGGGCCTGGGGCGCGATCGCGGCAGAGACGCTCAAGCCGGGGCCTGGAGATGATACCACAAGCGCGGTGTGCGCGGCCTGTCACACGACGGACTATATCGTGATGAACAGTGTGTTCCTGACGCCGGAGGCCTGGAAGGCCGAGGTGACCAAGATGCGCTCTGCCTTCGGCGCGCCGATCGATGACGAGACCGCCGCGGAGATCACAGCCTATCTGGCGAGCAACTACGCGGTGACCAAGAAGCCGTAGGGGCAATCGCCCCGCCTTGGCCAGGTGCCGTTGCCGGTGCCATTCTGTGGCTTGCCTGCATGAGCGACGAGCCGGGACGTTCCGCTAAGGGCGATCATGCTCTACATTGCGTTGAACGCAGAAGGACGGAGGAAATCATGCAAGGTGTCGTATTCACCGGTGATCGCGAGTTGGAACTGATGACGTTTCCTGACCCGACGCCGGGCCTTGGCGAGGTGGTCATCGAGATGAAAGCTTCCGGCATGTGCGGGTCTGACTTGCATCAGTATCGCCGGCCCAGGGCTCAGGCGCGCAATGCCACCGGTTTGCCGCCCAATCCAAATCCGACCATCGGCGGTCACGAACCGTGCGGCGTAGTTTCCGCCATCGGCCCGGGTGTGCTTCCCGCCGCGGCGAAAATCGGCGAGCGCGTCATGGTGCATCATTACCAGGGTTGCACCCAGTGCGCTCACTGCCGCTCCGGATGGCAACAACTGTGCCAGGAGGTGCCGGTGAAGGTGTACGGCAATAATGAACACGGCGGCCATGCAAAGTACCTAAAGGTCCCGGCCAACACCTTGGTACCGCTCCGCGAGGAGCTGACTTTCACCGCCGGCGCCGCGATCGCCTGCGGCTCGGGCACCGCATATGGTGCCCTGCGGCGGATGAATGTGTCCGGCCGAGACACCATCGCGATATTCGGCCAGGGACCCGTCGGCCTCGCGGGCACGCAATTCGCCAAGGCGATGGGCGCCCGCGTAATCGCCCTCGACATCAGTCCACAGAGACTGGAACGCGCCAAGGAATTCGGCGCTGATGAGGTTGTCGATCCCGGCTCGAACGATCCGGTTGCGGCGATCAAGGATTTGACCGGCGGCCACTACGCCGACCTGACGCTGGATACCTCATCGAACGCCGAGGCGAGAGTGAACGCCATCCGCAGCACCAAAGTGTGGGGCACGATGTGCTTCGTGGGCGAGGGCGGAGATGTCCACATCGATGTCAGTCCGCACCTGCTGCGCCGGCAGATGACTCTGGTGGCATCCTGGACATTCTCTAACACCATCCAGGCGGAGTGCGCGGATTTCTGCGTCGAGCGGAAGGTCGACGTGGACCGGTTGTTCACCCACCGTTGGAAATTGGATCAGGCGGAAGAGGCATACAAGCTGTTTGACAAGCAATCGGACGGGAAGGGCGTATTCCTGATCTGATGCCGATTCTCTCATGGTTGGCCGGGGAGGCAAACCGTCGTAGAGGTGGAGGTCCGGCCGCCCGTGGAGAAGCCTGATACGATCCATCGTGACGTCGCGTGGCTCTACCGGGAAGCGGGCAAAAGAGGCCTGATCGTCGGCAGTTCCGGCAACGTCACCGGCCGGACGCGTGACGGCATGGTGATCACTCCGTCCGGCGGCGACCCCGAGTCGGCACCGGACCCGGTTTTCGTTTCGCTTGACGGGACGGTTCGCAACGGAGGCACCCCGTCAAGCGAGTGGGCAATGCACGCGGCGGTTTACGGCGTCTGCCCCGAGGCAGCGTTCGTGGTGCATGCTCACGCCGACGCCTGCACGGCTCTGGCATGCCTTGGAACGAAGCTGCCGGCATTTCATTACATGGTCGTGCAGTTCGGCGGCACCGATGTTCGGTGCGCTCCGTACGTAACATTCGGAACAACGGCACTGGCGGAGGCCGCGGCAGAGGCGATGCGCGGGCGCAGTGCCTGCCTGCTCGCCAACCACGGCATGATTGTATGCGCGGCAACGGCGGCCCAGGCTCTATCCCGAGCGACGTTGCTGGAGACATTATGCCGGCAGTATTTGCTGGCGCTGTCAGCGGGGATACCTCGACTGCTGACCGAGCAGGAAATGTCGGACGCGCGGGAACGGTTCAAGACCTACGGTCCGTCCAGACAATCGTCGTAGCCACGCCATTACAGGTGTTGGGCAACACCGCACTTGAGCAACAAGGATCCACCAATGACGATCCCTTTGACTGGCCGCGTTGCCTTGGTTACGGGTGCCTCCCGCGGGATTGGCGCCGCCATCGCGCGGGCTATGGCCGAAGCCGGGGCGGACGTCGCCATAAACTACCTCGACCGCGCGACCGAGGCCGAGAGCGTTGCCGCCCAAATTACCGCCATCGGCCGCCGATCCATTACCCTGGCGGCCGATGTGTCCAAGAGCGCCGCTGTCACCACAATGGTGCAAACGATAGAAGACAAACTCGGTCCGATCGACATCCTGATCAACAATGCGGGTATCGCGCTGATTCGAGGCATCGACGATCTCACCGAAGCCGATTTCGATGCGACGATTTCGGTCAACCTGAAATCTGCATTCCTCTGCACCCAGGCCGTTCTGCCGCATATGCGGACGCACAGTTGGGGGCGAATCGTCAATATCTCCTCCGGCGCGGCGCGGGGCGCCGGCGGCGTCGGCGTGCACTACAACGCCTCGAAGGCCGGCATGGAGGGCATGACGCGCGGTTACGCTGCAAGGCTGGTGAAGCAAGGTATAACTGTTAACGCGGTCGCACCCTCGCTGATCGAGACTGATATGGTGAAATCTGGCCTTGCCTCCTCGGCCGCCCGAATTCCACTGGGTCGTTTCGGAACGCCGGCGGAGGTGGCCCAGGTTGTCATGATGCTAATAGGAAATGAATACATGACCGGGCAGACCGTCGCGCTATCGGGCGGGATGGCGTTCAACTGATGGTCTCGTTCGCGCAATTCCGCATCTTGCCTTGAGGGGCCCATCGACTGCCCGGCTGCTTCGATCCATGCCGCTGTGGCCGCTGGCCGCGACCCTCTCGGTGCAGACCTTGGCGACCATGGCACTTTACTCACTGCCGGCGGTTGCTCCGGCGGTTGCTAGGGACTTGCACGTCCGCGGCACGCTGGTTGGCGGCTTTGTAGCGATGGCCTACGGCGTCGGGATTCTATCCGCGCTGCTCTCTCCCGGTATGGTCCGGCGTTATGGCGGCGTCCGAGCAACTCAGGTCGTTTTGCTGGCCGCCGCTGGGATGCTGGCCTTTGCCGCGCTCGGTTCCGGCGTGAGCGGCCTTGCCCTCGCCGCCATCGTCCTGGGCTTGGGCTACGGCGCAGCCGCCCCGGCCAGCACCCATCTGCTGGTGCCGCAAACCCCGCAGCCGGTGTTCAACCTGGTGATGTCGCTGCGCCAAATCGGCGTCCCTCTCGGCGGCGTGCTGGCCGCGCTGATTTGCCGCCCCTCACCCTGGCGATCGGCTGGCGCGGCGCCTTGCTAACCGAGCTAGGACCGGTCCTCCTGCTGATGGTGGCTATGGAATTCCCGCGTCGCCGGTGGGACAAGGACCGAGAGCCCGGCCGTCGCGTGCTGGGCCGCACACTATTGCAACCGTTCGCCCTGCTGCGGGAGCCGCGCTTCCGTCGCCTGTCTGTCGCGGCCTTCGTCTATGCCGGTTTGGCGCTGTGCCTCGTTGCGTTCATGACGGTGCAACTGACGACGGTTGTCGGGCTGAGCCTTGTCCAGGCGGGTCGAACCCTGGCCGCCTATCAGATTGCGGGTTCGGTCAGCCGGCCGATCTGGGGATGGATTGCCGATCGCTTTCTCACGCCCGCCCAGACTCTGGCGGTACTGGGGATAGGAATGGCGATCGCGTCGCTGGTGACCGGCCTATACAGCCCGAACTGGCCGGCTTGGACGGTGATGGCGAACGCACTATTGGCCGGATGCACATCCGGCGGATATACCGGGGTCGGATACGCCGAATACGCTGCCTTGGGCGGGTCCCGCCGAACCGAGGCCACAGGCCTGGGAACCGCTATTTTCTTCGCCGGAGGGATGGCGGCACCACCGGTGTTCGGTACCACGGTACCAGCGCTTGGAGGGTATGGGGGGAGCTACACCTTCGCGGCGGGGTGTGCTTTCGTCAGCGCCTTGTTGTTGGCGTGGCCCGTCTCCGCGGACTGGCACCGAAGACGGTGACTATCCCTGGCACCGGCCGCCTGCAGTCGTCGATGTTCTTGTGGCCGGTTTGACCTTGGCGCCCCTCGGTGGGAAAATCGATCAGGAACGTCCGTTGCAAGAGCGCAGACCGAATGGATCAGATCACGCGGCGACTGATTTGGCCGCCGGAGCCGACTGGTATCTCGGGGAGACGGGAGGGGTCGCTTGCGTGCAACCCGGCGACCGCTCGACGGTTCCCGAACGTTCCTGACGCCGCCCCCAAATCCTACGACCCGACCAGAGTGATCAATGAAAACGCCCCTGCAGCGGACCGAAATTAAATCCCTCGCGCTAATCTGCGCCGCGCATCTGGTCAGCCATTTCTATTATCTGGTCCTGATCCCGCTGTTCCCCATGCTGCATGAGCGCCTCGGCCTTGGGTTCGTCGAGCTTGGCTTCGCGATCACATTGTTCAATATCATCGGCGGTCTGGCGCAGACACCGATGGGCTACGTGGTCGATCGTTTCGGTGCGAGACGTGTGCTCGTCGCGGGCTTGGTGCTCGGAGGCGCGGCCTACGTCTCCGTCGGAGTCTTCCTGAACTATCCGTGGATCCTCTGCGCCATGGTGCTGCTCGGTGTTGCCAACGCCGTGTACCATCCCGCTGACTACGCCATCCTTGGCGCAGTCATCGAGCCAAGCCGGCTCGGCAAAGCGTTTTCCATCCACACCTTCGCCGGCTTTCTGGGCAGCGCCCTCGCGCCGGTCCTGATGTTGCTCGGCGCTCAGGCTTTCGGCTTCAACGCGGCCATAATCGCGGCCGGCGTATTGGGTCTTGCGGTCGCCGTTCCGCTGGCGATGGCCGGTTGGCTGGATAGCCATGCCGCATCCCGCATACCGGAGGGCTCGGCACTGCACATTCCGATGCGGCAGTTGCTGACGCCCGCCGTAATTGCATTGGTAGGATTCTTCGCGCTGCTGAGCCTCAGCAGTGGAGCCCTGACCAACTACTCTGCCGTGGCGTTGGTCTCGATCTACGAATTTTCGCTGTCGTCGGCGAATCTGGCGCTCTCGGCATTCCTTTTCATGTCGGCGGTCGGCGTTCTGGCCGGCGGGGTGGTCGCCGACCGGACTAACCGGCACGGCGACGTCGCGGCGTTCGGATTCGGCGGCGCCGCGGTGCTGATTCTGGCGGTCGGGGCGGTCAACCTCGGGCCCATTCTGGTCGTCGGGGCGATGGGGGCGGCCGGGTTCTTATCCGGGATGATCTCACCGTCGCGCGATATTCTGGTCCGAGCAGCTTCGCCTCCGGGGGCGTTTGGGCGGGTATTCGGTATCGTCACGACCGGATTCAATATCGGAGGCACCGCCGGTCCGTTGATCGGCGGCTGGATCATGGACCACGATTTGCCGCGCTGGGTGTTCTTCTCGTCCGTCGTGTTCATGGCGATGACGTCCGGGATGGCGCTGGCTAGCGAATGGCGGTTGCGGCGCCGCTCGGCTTTGGCGCTTTCGTAGAGGTGACGACGATATGAGGCTGCCTGAGGCCGATGCCGAACAAGGCGCGGTTTATCGCTTGGCTTGAGGGTTTTCCTCGCATGTAAAAGGCGGTCGATGATCGCGGAGGTCCATGTCCTCAGTCCGGACGACAAAAGCCTTGCCGTCGCTATCGCACCCCCTGAGTGCTAGTGCTGACTCTCTCCTTCACCGGGAAGCGCTTTCGATCAGCGTCGCCGTTTTCTCAAACAGCAGCCGGCTCCAGACCGCCCTCTGTTCTGACCGAAACCGGTTGAGCCGTGGATCCCATCCGCTCGCAAGAACACCTGGCACTTGTTCGGTCAGGTCGCCCCACGCCCACCAGCAGCCCGATACTGGCAACCGCCAAGGCTCGAGTCGGATGCCACCGCGCGTGATGCCGTTCATGTAATTCACCATCGTCTGCGCCCAGGCTTTGCTTTCCGGCGACAGCATGGCACTCCCCATCTCGCCCACGAACACCGGGGCGATGTCTTGCGTAACCAAATAGCCCCAGGCGCGGTTCATCCGTGCCACTGCCGCTGGCCCTGTCACGGGTGAGAAGGAAGATATTTCGGTCGGAAATTCATGCACGGGATACACCACCTTGTTGGCGATCGGCAGCACGACCGGATTTTCCGCCACCCCCCGCAAATCGCCGTCCGGGTAGCCGCTGGGATAGTCTGAGAAACCTTCGCAGATAATCAGCACATCCGGGTTCACCGCTTGAATAGCGCCGCCAACCTTTGTGCACATGGCGTGTAGATCGGCCGGGCCGCCCTCGGCCCAGTTGATCGCGTTGCCCTTGGGCCCCGCCGACGGTTCGTTATGCAGATCGAACCCGATCACGGTCGGATTGTTGGCATAGTGGCGAGCCAGCTCAACCCAATGCGCCTGAAAGGTTTCGGCGGTAACCGTTCCGGCATGGCCGGTTCCATCGCCGGCATCTTCACCGGTGCTGCCGGGTCCAAGGTCGAACCACAGCCCATTCCGCTGCTGGCCGCCGAGCCGGAGCGGCCCCGAGCCGCCTTCGTTGCTGTGATGATCCAGGATTACTCGCAGGCCTACTGTCCGAGAAGTTTCAACGATCTTGTCCAGCACTTGCAGAGCGCTCAGCCAGGCGAGGTCGGGGTTGCGTACGGGGTCGATCACATCGTGGGCCGGCTTTTCGGTCAGCAGACGGTCGCTGAACGGGATGCGAACTGCGTTGAACCCCGCGGCGACCATCTGCCGCATGGTCTGCCCCAGATTTACCCGATCCAGGCCATCCGGCACATTTTCGAACGAATCTGCCCCACTCCAGCCCACTACCGTAATGCGCACCGGGTCTCCATTGGCGGCCACGATCTGACTGCCGCGGGTGCTGAGGTAACCATCTGGGAGCCTGCGCGGCTGCGTCGACCCGACAACCGGGATGCTCAGCAGGATCAGCACTAAAGGAACTATCCGCATGGCTGGCGCTCCTCTAATCTGGTCCCAGTAATTACTAGAGTCGATACGTTATCGAAACACACAGTATCGTTACATACTCGAAAGGGCTATTCGGGTGATTTGGCAGCCTTTTGGAAGGATCGAATTTTTCCCTCTCTCGCTGCCCTGTAGATGGACGTAGGGAACTGGCAGGCTCGGCCGAAAAACGTGCACTTGGCGTCACCGGTGGCCGGCCTCCTGATGACACACCATTGCCGTCCGGGCGCTCCCGGGCGCGATGGTTCCCAAGCTTTGGTCGCCCGGTGCGCCACACTATGCGATGTGGAGGACCCTGGATGAGCAACGTAAGCCTAGGGTGGGGTAGCGCTGCGTGCGCCGCAACCGACTTCACCAGACGCGCGATCCCTGTCCCGCTCGCTCGCCCAGCAAACGCCACTCTTTGCTAGTCCCAACATGACCTTCTCGACCTACAACAGGCTTTTTTGTCCCGATTGCTCATAGTTTCATCTCTCGGGTATCTTAACTCGGGCGCCGAACCGGAGGGGCATCGACGTGAAGACTGACGAGGACTTCATCCGCCTCACGCTCGACATCGCCAGACACGCGCGCGCGGCGGGCATTCACCCGTTCGGCGCCATCCTGGTCGGACCCGACGGCTCGGTTCTGATGGAAACCGGAAACGACCACGGCGACGCCGGCGACCGAACCGGCCACGCGGAGCGGATTTTGATGACCCGAGCCAGCTTGGCCTATTCGGCCGAGTTTCTGGCGGGGTGCACGATGTACGCGAGCGCAGAGCCTTGTGCCATGTGCGCCGGCTCGGCGTATTGGGCTGGCGTGGGCCGTGTGGTTTACGGTCTGTCGGAGCGGGAAATGGGCAAGATCATCGGTCCACATCCCGAGAACCTGACGATGGACCTGCCCTGCCGTGCCGTCTTCGGCGCCGGGCAACGCAGCATTGAAGTTGCCGGTCCCCTGCTGGAGGATGAATCGCGGGCAGTGCACGATGGATTTTGGCGATAGTCACGCTTGGCGCGCCGATTGCATCTCCTCTCACAGTCTTGTGAGAGAGGAACGAGAGGTTGGGGAATAGCGCTGGCAGGACGCAACCGGGTCCGGGCATGCGAGCGCACGGTCAAAATCTAGTAGCAGGGTCGCGGAGTACATCATGCTAAGACGTCAATTCAACCGGCTAGTCGGAGCCGGCGTGGCCGCCTCAGCATTGCCGGGATTGATTTTGCCCGCGCGGGGAGCCGACCCGCTGAAAGTGGGTTTCCTCTACCTCGGACCGGTCGGCGATTTCGGCTGGACATACCAGCACGACACGGCTCGTAAGGCAGCCATCGAGCATTTCGGTGACAAGATCAAAACCACCTACGTGGAGAACGTGGCCGAGGGCCCGGATTCTGAAAAGGTCCTGAACGACCTGGCGAACCAAGGCCACAAGCTGATCTTCGCGACCTCGTTCGGCTACATGAACTATGTGCTGAACTCCGCCAAGAGGCATCCGGCGGTGTTCTATGAGCATGCAACCGGGTACAAGCGTGCGGCCAACGTTTCTACATACAACATTCGATTCTATCAGGGGCGCCATGTTCAGGGCATCATCGCCGGCAAATTGAGCAAGGCCGGGCTCGCCGGCTATGTCGGTTCCGTGCCGGTCCCCGAAGTCGTGCAAGGCATCAACGCCTTCATGCTCGGAATGCAGACGGTGAACCCGAAGGCTCGGCTGAAGTTCGTGCTGATCAACTCCTGGTACGATCCGCCGAAAGAGGGCGACGCAGCGAAGGCGCTGATTGACCAGGGCTGCGACATCATCACCCAGCACACTGACTCGCCGGCTCCGCTGCAGGCCGCGGCGAGCCGTGGGGTAAAGGCGTTTGGCCAGTCCACCGACATGGCGAAGTTCGCCACCGGCTCGCAGTTGAGCGCGAGCACCGATGTCTGGGGTCCGTATTACATCAAGCGGATCGGCGACGTCCTGGACGGTACCTGGAAAAGCACCGACACCTGGGGCGGGTTCGACACTGGCATGCTGGCTATGTCGCCGTTCACCAATATGCCGGAGGACGTCGCGGCTTTGGCGACCTCGACTGAAGAGGACATCAAGTCCGGCAAGAACAAAGTCTTCGTCGGGCCGATCTCGGATCAAAGCGGCACGGTCAAGGTTCCGGCCGGCACAACGATGGACGACGCAGCGCTGTCAAGCATGCAATGGCTGGTCCAGGGTGTGGACGGCAAACTCACCTGAGCGAAACGACGCGGCTCGGGCGGTGTCCGGGTCACGTCATCGCATCCGCACTCTCAAGTCGCGAGTTCGCCATGACCGATCCAACACCGTCAGGCCCGCTGCTGATGATGACTGGAATGACCAAGCAGTATCCAGGCTGCCTGGCGAATGACCACGTTTCGCTCACGGTAGAGCGCAATCAGATCCACGCGTTGCTGGGCGAAAACGGCGCGGGCAAAAGCACACTGGTGAAAATCATTTATGGCGTGGTCAAGCCCGATGAGGGCGAGATCATCTGGGAGGGGCAGAAGGTCGCCATTCAGAACCCCGGGCCATGCGCAACGGCTCGGCATCGGCATGGTGTTTCAGCACTTCTCGCTGTTCGAGGCGCTGACGGTGCAGGAAAACATCGCTCTGGGTCTTGGCAGCGCTGAGGAACGCGTGGGGCTACACGAACGGATCATTCGAGATCTCCAACGAATACGGTTTGCCGCTCGATCCGAACCGGGTCGTCCACGATCTGTCCGTCGGTGAGCGGCAGCGTATCGAAATCGTTCGCTGCCTGCTGCAAAATCCCAAGCTGCTGATCATGGATGAGCCGACGTCGGTGCTCACGCCGTCGGAGGTGCAGAAGCTGTTCGTCACGCTGAGGCGGTTGGCGTCGGAGGGATGCTCGATCCTTTACATCAGCCATAAGTTGGAGGAAGTGCGGGCGTTGTGTTCTGCTGCCACCATCATGCGGCTTGGCAAGAACGTTGCTCGGGTGATCCCGGCGGAGAAGACCGTCAAGGAATTGGCGGAGATCATGATCAACATGGATCTGCGCGCGCCAACGCCGCGGCCGCTGGCCCCAGTTCGGCACCGCCCCGACTGGTGCTGGACAAGCTGACAATCCGCTCACCGCATCATTTCGGAACAGATCTCAAAGACATTTCGCTGTCGTTGAAGGGCGGGGAGATCCTCGGGATCGCTGGCATCGCCGGCAACGGACAGAGCGAACTGATGGATGCGCTGTCGGGAGAAATTGCCGCCGGCCGGCCGGAAAGCATCATGATCGATGGCGTGCCAGCAGGACATATGGGGCCGCATGAGCGGCGGCGTATCCACGGGTGTTTCGTGCCGGAGGAACGCAACGGGCATGCCGCGGTCACGACGATGACGCTTGCTGAGAACGCGTTCCTGTCCGCCTTCATTCGCCGGGCGCTGGTCCGTTTCGGGGTGATCGACAAGAAGAAGACGTCTGCGTTCGCTGAGCACATCATCAAGGCATTTGACGTTCGCACCACGGGGCCAAAAGCCGAGGCTCGGTCGCTGTCGGGTGGCAATTTGCAGAAATTTTTGGTTGGGCGAGAGGTTTTGCAGGATCCCGCCGTGCTGGTGATCAATCAGCCTACCTGGGGTGTGGATGCCGGGGCAGCGCTTGCGATCCATGAGGCGATCATGGCGCTGGCCGAGGCCGGAGCGGCGGTGATGATCATCTCGCAGGATCTGGACGAGATTTTTGTCCTGGCTGACCGGGTTTCGGTAATCGCCGGCGGACGTGTGTCTGAGCCGGTGCTGACCAGGGACGCGACGGTCGAGTCGATCGGGCGGCTGATGGGCGGCGGTCTGCGCCCGCACCCCGGGGGGAGATGGCGGTTGCTTAATCGCCGGGACACGCCGGCTGGAAGGGACGGGATCGGCCGCTACCACCGTTCGCCGTCGATAAGGCGCATGTATGCTTAAGATCGAATCCCGAGGCTATGAGTCGAAATTTTGGCGGTATGCTTCGCCGGTTCTGGCGCTGGTGCTAACCGGGGCGACTTCCGGGTTGATCTTCGCCCTGATGGGCCGCCCGCCCGGACTTACAGTCTATACGTTCCTGATCGCACCATTACTGCAGCAGGACGGATTCGAGGCGTTGGTCGTCAAGGCTGCTCCCCTAATCATGATGGGCGTTGGGCTGTCTCTGGCCTACCGGGCCAATGTCTGGAACATCGGCACTGAAGGGCAATTCACGCTGGGCGCGATTTGCGGCGGCGGGCTGGCGCTGGCCTTCCCGGACGCGCCATCCTACCTGATCTTTCCCGCGATGATCGTCGCGGGCGTTGTGGGCGGCATGCTGAACGGCGGCCTGGTCGCCTGGTTGCGAATACGGTTCAACGCCAACGAGATCCTGACCAGCCTGATGTTCGCCTACATCACGCAGTATCTACTGGTGTATCTCGTCGTTGGACCCTGGCGAGACCGTCAGGGTTTCGGCTTTCCGCAGACGGCCTTGTTCTCGGACGATGCGCTGGCCCCCCGGCTTATTGCAGGACACCAACGTCCATATCGGTGTCCTGCTGGCGCCGCTGATCGCCGATCGCCCTGTGGTTCATGCTGGAAAAATCTCTGCTCGGCTTCCAGTTCCGCGTCCTCGGCCAGGCGACCCGAGCCGCTCGCTTTGCCGGCTTCAGCGAGAATAGGCTGGTTTGGATCGCGATGCTGATCAGCGGCGGGTTGGCCGGCCTTGCCGGACTGCTGGAGGTCACCGGCACGCTTGGTCAACTTACCACAACGCTGTCGCCCGGTTATGGCTTCACCGCGATCATCGTTGCATTCCTGGGTCGGCTAAATCCCTTGGGAGTGATTCCGGCGGGGTTGCTGCTGGCGCTGACCTACCTCGGGGGCGACGCGGCGCAGATCAATCTGGGATTGCCGAACGCGGTGACCGGAATCTTCCAGGGCATCTCTGCTGTTCTATCTGCTGGGCTGCGACATTCTGTTGCTGAACCGGTTCCGCTGGGTTCCCGCTCAAGTCAAGGCTGCAAGATGACCGTTCTGCTGGTAGCGTTTCTCGTCAGCACCATCGCCGCCGCCACCCCGCTGCTGCTAGCGGCCACCGGGGAATTGATCGTCGAAAAGGTGGGAGTGCTGAACCTCGGCGTCGAGGGGATGATGCTGGCGGGCGCCATCGCCGGCTTCGCCACAGCGAATGAGACCGGGATCACTTCGCTTGGCGTGCTGGCTGCGCTGGCAGCCGGGATCGTGCTGTCGTTGCTGTTCGCGGTGATCTCGCTAACCCTTCAGGCGAACCAGACAGCGACCGGGCTGGCGCTGACGATATTCGGCCGCGGGTTCAGTGCTCTGGTGGGCGCCGGGTATGTCGGCATCCCTGCGCCGACGCTGCCAAAGCTCCATATCCCCCTGCTGTCTGACATCCCGGTGTTGGGGCCTGTTGTGTTCGGGCATGACATCCTGGTCTATTTGTCGCTGGCCATTCTCGCTGTCGTGGCATGGTGCACACGGTACACCCACCTCGGACTGATTTTGCGAGCTGTCGGCGACTCCCATGACGCAGCGCATGCGCTGGGGTATGCAGTGGTGCCAATCCGTTACGCGGCAGTGGCATTTGGCGGGGCGCTGGCTGGGTTGGCTGGAGCCTATATGTCGCTGGCCTACACGCCGCTTTGGGCGCAGGACATGACCGCGGGCCGAGGCTGGGTGGCGGTGGCACTCGTAACGTTCTCCGCCTGGCGCCCGTTCTGGCTGCTGATTGGCGCCTGGTTCTTCGGCGCACTGATGTATTTGTCGCTGTATGTGCAAGCGCTGGGGGTCGCGGTGCCGTCCGCGTTGCTTTCGGCGGTGCCCTATATCGGCACAGTGGTGGTGCTGGTGCTGATCTCTCGGGATGCAAGGCGGATCCGGCTGCATCGGCCGGCGATGCTGGGGCGTCCGTTCCAGGCAAGGGCATGACCCATCGACAAGACAACTAGCCAGGTGTCAACGCAGGGCCGAAGGTTGTTCGCTAACAATCTCTCGGATTGCCACCATTACTTCGCGATGAACCGACATCCCCCGCGCATCGATCGTCGCCTCCCGCCGCAGAGAAACCCCATCGACAGCGGGACCATCACGGATCAACGCTTCGACAATCGATTGGTCTAGCTCCGCAGTCAAACTTGACAGCATTGCTTCGGTCCAATCTGACCGGAGCATCGCCAGCGCCGCCAACATCGCATAGGCGCCCCAGTGCGAAACACCGGCTGCGATCAGGAAGTCTGCCGGAACCACGCAGCCGATAGTGTCGCCCAATGGCACATGTCGGGCGATCAGGTGCTTGGGCACCCGGGCCATGCCGATCTCATTGCCGCCGTCGCCGATCGCTATCGTCCCCCACGGGCCTGCGCTGAACAGCCGATCCAGCGGCGCAGCATAGGCGGAGATATCGGTGCCGCGCATATTCCTAGGATGTCCGTCGCTCCCGGGACCGCAGCGCTCGATGGCGATGACCCAGTCGATGCCTTGCCGACGCCAGAGATCGAGGACGTCGTCCGTGCTGCCCCCAGGCGCGACCGCATCAATCGGCACATTGGAGGCGCCCGCAAAGTCAAGAGCGACCCGGCAAGCGGTCTGGCAGAGCGTGTCGGTTGCGAGACGGCAGGTCAGGCCGGCGTGGACAAAACCGAGGGCCAGGAGGGCCGCACCGGCTGGCCCGTCCGTCTCGGCGGCGGGCGGATCGCCCCCGGGCACGAAGAAGCCGGTGATCAGACCAATTCGTGGGGCGGGCGAAGCGGCGAGCGCTGAGGTCGCATCCCACAGCCCGCCTTGGGTCGCCCGAAATACGGTGTCCATTCCACGACCGACGTCTTGATGGAGCAATGCCTCGATCCGGTCGATCCGTGCTCGCACGTTTGCCAAATGGGCAAACGGCGGCCCGGGCGTGGCTATGCGCACGTCTCGGCCGGGCGGCTCGCCTTGCTGAAGACGAATACGATCGAGGTCATCGCAGTGATGGGACTACAGCGCCGCCAGCGACGTATTCCTCAGGTCGGTGATCAACATGCTTCCAGGCGCGTGTGTGATGCAGAACTCCGGCCGCGCCTCCGCGATCACGGCTTGAGGCGTCACCCCGCAGGCCCAGAACACCGGCATCTCATCCGCCTCGATCGGCACCGCGTCACCGTAGTCAGGCTTTCCAACGTCGGCAATGCCGATGGATGCCGGGAACCCCAGATGCATCGGCGCGCCATGCACAGAGGGGAACCGCGACGTGATCTGCACCGCGCGGATCGCGTCGGCCGGCTTCAGCGGGCGCATCGATACCACCAGCGGCCCACGGAACACGCCCGCCGATACGCATGGAATGTTCGTCCGATACATTGGCACGTTGGATCCGCGCGAGAGGTGTCGAACCTCGATGCCATCCTCGATCAGCGCCTCCTCGAAGGAAAACGAGCAGCCGATGGCAAAGCTGACGAGATCGTCCCGCCAGACGTCGCGGATATCGGCGCGTTCCGCGATCAAATTTCCATCGCGCCACACCCTGTAGCTCGGCAGGTCGGTGCGAATATCCAACTCGGCGCCGAGCGTGGGAAAGCGGACGTCGCCCGGTTCGGACACCGCGAGGATCGGGCACGGCTTCGGGTTGGCTACGGCGAAGCGCAGGAAATCCGCGGCCAAGGCCTTGGGAAGGATCACCAAGTTGGCCTGCACGTTACCGGGCGCGAGACCGGACGTCGGGCCAGTAAACGCGCCTGTCCGGATACGCAGTCTCTCCCGCTCTCCCGCATTGCCGCGCACATCGGAAATGGCATTCATGGTCGGCCTCCGTCGCTGGTCTAACACAGGCTAGAACCCGTGCTATAAGCGTGCAACAGGAGGAATCCCTCAATGGAAACACCTTTCCGGCTCGGCAAGATCGGCCACGTGGCGCTTTACGTCAGCGACATCGAGCGATCGATGCGGTTCTATCGGGAGGTCCTGGGCTTTCAGGTCTCCGACATCTATGAGGAGGACATGATGCCGGGCGGTGCGGTGTTTCTGCGCTGCAACCGTGATCACCACGGTATTGCGCTGTTCAAGGCGACCGAATCAAACGCCGCCGGCGCCGGTATGCATCACCTGGCATTCGAGGTCGCCACGCTGGACGACGTGGTCAAAGCCAGGGCACATCTGCGCAAGAACAATGTGCCGATCGATTTCGATGGGCGACGGCGTGCGGGCGTACAGATCGCGGTCGAATTCCGCGACCCAGACAATCATCGGCTGGAGATCTACTGGGGCATCGACCAGATCGCGCCCGGCGAGGACGCGCGTCCGGCGCATGAATGGAAGGGCGCCACTAGCCTGGAAGCGGCTATCGGCGATCCCGTTTTTGGGCAGGATACTTCACTGCAAGACCCATCCCTGCTGAATGCCTGAACCGAAGCGTTCGTGCTTTGCTGGCATCGGGTCCGCCGTGGTAACGTCTTCGGATGGGATACTGGGGTAAGATCATCGGCGGCACGGCCGGCTTCTTTGTCGGCGGTCCTTATGGCGCAGTTATTGGGGCCGCGCTGGGCCATGCCGCGGACTCGGGCTCGGTCGAAAGCATACGCCGCCCGTTCATCCACGCAACGCCTTCGAATCCCGCCCGCGTGGCCAGCATGCTTGGCCGGCGGGAGGAAGTCTTTGCTATCACCGTAACGGTGCTTGCGGCTAAGTTGGCCAAGTGCGACGGGCCGGTGACGCGGCTGGAAATCGACGCCTTCAAGCGGAATTTCCGCATTCCTCCGGCCTCGGCCCGAGGCATCGGGCGGCTGTTCGACCAAGCGCGCGACAGTTCCGAAGCGTTTGAGCCTTATGCGGCTCAATTGGCGGAGGCCTTCTCCGATCATCGCGGCGTCTTGGAGCAGGTGCTGACATCGCTATTCAATATCGCGCGGGCCAACTCGGCGCTTAATGCGCGCGAGCAAGAGTTTCTCCGTCGTGTGCACCGCCGGCTGGGGCTGGATCAGGTGGCATGGAATCGCGCCATCGGGGAAGCCCCCCGGCGGCCGATGCCTGTGAATGACGATGATCCGTATATGGAGCTCGGGTTGACCCGAACGGCGAGCGGCGAGGAACTTCGAGCCACCTGGAAGCGTCTGATGCGGGAGAATCATCCGGACAGCCTCGCGTCTCGCGGAGTGCCGGCTGATTTCATAGCGCGGGCGAGCGACAAGGTGGCACGCATCAATGCCGCGTGGGATCGCATCAAGCGGGAGCGCGGGCTGTGAGGCTCCGGCAAATCCCGTCGTGGCTGCGGGAGGTGCCGGCTCCGGTATCTGACCGTCCAGCCTTGCCGATCAGCGATCTGCCGAGCCCCAATCAAGACGAGCGCGGCGAAAAAGTGGACATGCTGATCTTGCACTACACCGGCATGAAGACAGCGTGCGACGCACTTGATCGGCTGCGAGACCCGGTCGCTGCGGTTTCCTCGCATTATGTGGTGGATGAGGACGGCACAGTGTTCCGCTTGGTGCCGGAGGCCCGGCGCGCTTGGCACGCTGGGGTGTCGCATTGGCGAGGGCACTCGGCGCTGAACGCCCGCTCGATCGGGATTGAGATCGTCAATCCAGGGCACGAGTGGGGTTATCGCGATTTCCCGGTGCTGCAGCTGGCGGCGGTCTGCGATCTGTGTCTGGCGATCCAGGCCCGGCACGCGATTCCGGCGCGGAACGTGATTGCACATAGTGACGTGGCGCCAGACCGTAAGGAGGATCCTGGCGAGCGGTTCGACTGGAGGGCGTTGGCCGAGAACGGGGTAGGGCTGTGGCCGGAGAACGCTGTTGACTTGGGTACAACGGGAGTTGTTCGCGATGCGTTGACGCTGCGCCCGGTTCGGTCGGCCTTAGCGGAGATCGGATACCGCGTCGCTCCCGAGGGAGCGCTGGACCCAGCGCTGTCCGGCGTGCTCCGCGCCTTCCAACGGCATTGGCGTCCGGAGGCAATTACTGGCCAGGCTGATGACGGGACTCTGGTGCGGCTGCTAGGGGTTCGGGACCTGGTACGACGTGGTTGACCTGTGGCGGGTTGGGGGGTATTTCGCCGCGTCTCGTTGATGGCGGCGTAGCTCAGCGGTAGAGCAGGGGAATCATAATCCCTTGGTCGGTGGTTCAAATCCGCCCGCCGCTACCATTTTAAGCGTTGCAAAATCAAGCGGTTACCCATTGTTTATCTACCGCACGGCGGCCAGGTTCTTGTCGCAGTGTGTCGCACCCAATACCAATGATTTTCAACGGTTCGCAGTCGCGCCCGACAAGTCCGTGCGACATGGGCGCGACATGATCGACACGGCCGGAAGGCCTGGGTGCAACGTTAGGGGCAGCAGGGGAGGATAGAGCAGCAGGGGAGGATAGAAATGACACAGCCCCCTTCGAGAGCTTCATCGAAGCGCCACCGGGTAGTGTCTCAGTTTGAATAAGGTCCTAGGCGCCTGATCTCGCGGTCAGTGCCGCCCTATGGTATAATCCGACACGACATACCAAATCCGCCAGGAGGGAGAGACCGCTTTCAAGGTGCGGATCACTCGGCTAGGTGAATTCATTCAAGAGGCTGATGGTTTTGCGACCCATGAGGACGCTGCATCATGGATTGCACAGGACCGGCGCATTGCCGTCATAGATGAGCAAAAAGAGCCTATTGTCTCGGCACGTCTGCGGGTTGTGCCGTGACTCGCACCCCAAACGCCCCGAGATCCGGATCAATTGGCAAGGCTGGCGCTTCAGCTATTTCCGTATCGGTATCCATTGGACCGCGACCCGTTCGTCGCCCTCGCCCGTGCTTTGGTGCCGCTGTTCGTCGCTAGCGAGGATGACATCTAGCGGCTCTTGAACACGAAGAAGCTTGCAATAAGGGTTCAGTCTGGTGAGCTGACGCTCCGCGACGTGTTCTCCGAGTGCCGCAGCCGCAACAAGGGCAGCCGCATTCTGCTGATCGCCGATCAGTTCGAGGAAGCCTTTACGCTGGTTGCCGATGACACCGTGCGTCATCGCTTTATCGACGTGCTGCTGGCCGGCTTCCCCGATCCCGCTTCTGGTGACACCCCGATATCTGCTTGATTTTAACCCTACGCGCCGACTTCTATGGCCGCGCGCTGTCGCATCGACCGCTTGCCGACGCACTCCAAGGGCACGTTGAGAACCTCGGCCCGATGAACCGAGAGGAACTGCGGGCGGTGCGTAGAGATCAAACCTGCCGGTCCCAGCCGACAACAGAGGCGCGTTTATAGAGCGCCCACAACCCGGAAAATCGCAGTGTAATCGAATTGGCATCGGGACGCATGTAGTATGCCAAGTGGCAAACCCTAAGAGCATAGGCTCCAGGAAGCGCCTACACGGTCCCCTTGGCTGCGCGGTGGTATGCTTCTGGCGCATGCTTAGATTAGACGCACGCCTTATTTAAATAAGTTCCGGCAATTAAAGTTGAATACACGAGGGCAACCGGCTTTTCAGAGCCAGGAAAGTAAGCCTGAAGATGCGAGGCACTTGTACCACCTCTCGTGTTCCCCGACTCGGGAGCAATCCGCTAAGGCTCAGGCTAATCGATGGCCACACCGTGCTGTTGGCCAACTGCTCGGCGATCTCTGATGGCTGCGGGCGCCCGTGAGCATGCCGAACGGGGACCTGCACCGGACAGCGATTCCACATTGCAGCGCGCCTGCGTCACTATGCCAGACCCCAGCTGTTGGTCATCCGGTAGCCGGCGCCATGGCGCAAAGCGACACTGGGAAATCCACAGGTCCTAGCTCCATGAAAGACAATAAAACTGTTGATGCCAAAAGTGGCGGTGATGCCATGAAAAGCGCGGGATCGGGCTACGACATCGCGTTCGTTGCGGTGAAGGCGTATGACGCGGTCTGGGCAACAACCCTGATCCGGCAGTACCTGTCAGTCTCGGGCTGCGTAGGCCCTGCTAGCCTTCATCTCCCGCGCCACTGCGCTGATCGATGCGCCATCCGCTAGCCTCTGCAGCGCCTTCTGCCTTTGCTCGCCATCCAGCACAGGCTTGCGGCCCAAGCGCTTTCCCTCGGCCCGGGCGCGCGCCTGCCCGGCCAGCGTGCGCTCGATCAGCAAGTCACGCTCAAACTGCGCTACCGCTGCGATGACGCCCATGGTCATCTTACCGGCCGGGCTTGTCAGATCGACACCACCCAGCGCCAGGCAGTGAACACGGACGCCCATTTCATCACGCCGCTTGACCGTCGTCTGAACATCGATGGAGTTGCGCCCCAGACGATCCGGCTTCGTCACCACCAGCACGTCGTCGCGCTCCAGCCGATCCGTTCATCAGGAACCAAGTCGAGGCCGCGCGGCGGCATCCAAACGGGAGGTTAGGTGTTCCAGTCATTCTATCTGTCGCGCCGATGGCTACCGTGGGCTCTTCCCGGCGCGGCGCTGATTTTGTTAGCGACCTGGTACAAGGTCGAACTCGACGTCAAAATCAACGAATGGTTCGGTGATTTCTACAACCTGATCCAGAAGGCCCTGAGCCAAACCAACACCATAACGATGGACGAGTATATGGGGCAGTTGGCCACTTTCGGCTATATCGCGGGCCTCTACGTGACCGTCGCCGTCTTCACCGACTTCTTCATCAAGCATTACGTGTTCCGCTGGCGCACGGCCATGACCGACTATTACGCGGCAAATTGGCACGAGGTCCGCGGGATAGAGGGCGCGTCGCAGCGTGTACAGGAGGACACGATGCGGTTCGCCCGCCTGATGGAGGGGCTCGGCGTCAGCTTTATGCGCAGCGTCATGACCTTGGTCGCCTTCCTACCGATCCTTTGGACTTTGTCAGAAAAGATCACCGAATTGCCCTGGATCGGCCCGGTCAGCCACTCGCTGGTCTGGGTGGCGATCGTCTTCGCACTGGCGGGCACCATGCTGATGGCCGCGGTCGGCTTCAAGCTGCCGGGCCTGGAGTTCGAGAATCAGCGAGTCGAGGCGGCGTTCCGAAAGGAGCTTGTCTTCGGCGAGGACGACAGCGAACGAGCCACCCCGGCGCGGTTCAGTACGCTGTTCGCTGATGTGCGGCAGAATTACTTCCGCCTGTTCTTTCATTACATGTATTTTGACGTGGCCAGATATGCCTATCTGCAGTTCGGCGCTCTGGTTCCCTATATCGCCCTCGGACCTACCCTCGTGACTGGCGTCATCACCCTCGGTGCCATGCAGCAGATCGTTCGGGCCTTCGGCAGGGTGGAAAGCTCGTTCCAATATCTTGTGAGCAGCTGGACCACGATCGTCGAGCTAATTTCGGTATACAAACGGCTCCGTGCCTTCGAGCACCGCATCGGCGACACCACGCCGTGATCTCGTCGGCGGCGCACGCGCGCCCGCCGCGACCGCGGCTTCGACAGTCCTTGCCGGTGCAGAAAATCCCCGATCGTGCTCGACGCTGGCCAAACAATCTCCGGACGGTCCTGTGACAAACGGGCCAACAATTTGCGCGGACCCAAGGGTCGGCATGGCCCTGCTGCGCACCATAGAGATCGGACACCCAAATGACGGGCCGATGGCCCGCCATCACCTCAGTGATCACCGAGGCGACACGACTGTTGCGCACGACGTGTATCACCACCTGATCGTTCTGGAATACCCAGTTCCAGTGGGTGCGTCCGTCGATACGCACCGAGGTCTCATCGGAGCCGACGATCCGCGAGCGGCGCAACCGGGCGAGGATGGTTGTGACCTCGGTGTCGAAACACGGCTTGGCCCGCTGCAACATCGCGTCCAGCGCACCCTCGCTGATTTGCAGAGCATAAAGCTGCTGGAACAACTGGGTCAGACGGCGGTAGCTGATCGCGTGGGTGAAGCGTAGGTAGATCGCCAGCGCCACGATGCTCGCGCTGAACGGCGAGCCGTCCTCCAGGCCCACGGGAACCGGTGCCAGGGTGACACCGCCGCAGCATGGACAATGCCCGGCGTAGCGTTCCACCCGTGTCACGACAGGGCGCACCACAGGGAGGTCGATCTTGTCGTAGCGCCCGTGCAGCACCTGATCGGCCTCTGTCAGCGCAGCCCGGCAATGCGCGCAGGAGGGCGCCTTCGTCGTGACCGTTTCGTCGGGAAACAGCGCCAGCGGACGACCGCCGCCCCGGCGACCCAGGCTGCCTTGGCGCGGTCCTCCATGCTTGGCTTTCTCCGGCTGGTTCGGTTTCTGACCCTTCGACGGCGGCAGACTGGAATTGTCCGGGGTTTTCCCCGGCTCGGCGAGCCGCGCTTCAAGCTCGGCAATGCGCCGCTCGGCCGCCTCAAGGCGCTGCCAGAGAGCGCGGATCAGGGCATCCTTCTCAGCGTGGCTCAGGTGGTCGAGATTGGGAAGCGCGGGCACGCCCCGGTTAGAATCAACTCGGCCGCGACCGTGTCAAATCGTTTTTTGAGGCCGCTCAGAACGCCAGCGGATTATCCCGCGGCAATTCCGAATAATGAGGGGATGAGCAGAGACGTTCCGCTCTCGGCGGATCGCTCCTTCAACTCGATAAAACGAGGCTCTCGAATTCCAAAGCCTTGATACAGTGAGATAAGACATTCCTTGATTCCATCTGCGAGCGCGAAAATATCTGAATAATCTACTCGCGGTAATGACAATTCGTCTTGCACCAGAAGGTGCGCTATCGAATGCCGGAGGAGCCGCACCCTCTTACAATCAGACCTAAATCGACACCGAAACCATCGGAGGATTTGCTTATGAACGCCGCTTCGCACCCCGACCTGACGGCGCATCCCGAGGTCACGCCCTTCTTCGACGCCGACACGAATACGATCAGCTACGTTGTCAAGGACCCCCATTCGAGTGCCTGTGCAGTGGTCGACAGCGTGCTCGACTTCGACTACGCGGCGGGCCGCATTGGCTATCGTTCGGCCGATGCCATCATCGCCTTCATCCGCGAGCATGCCCTGTCGCTCGAGTGGCTGATCGAGACGCACGTCCATGCCGACCACCTCTCGGCCTCGCCCTACATCCAGACGGCGCTCGGCGGCAAGATCGGCATCGGCGACCGCATCACCGTTGTCCAGGACACGTTCGGCAAGGTGTTCAACGAAGGCACCGAGTTCCAGCGCGATGGCAGCCAGTTCGACCGCCTGTTCGCGGACGACGATAGCTACAGCCTAGGCACCATGACGGCCTATGCGTTGCATACGCCGGGTCATACGCCCGCCTGCATGACACATGTCATGGGCGATGCAGCCTTCGTCGGCGACACGCTTTTTATGCCGGACGGCGGCACCGCACGTGTCGATTTCCCAGGCGGCGACGCTCATGCGCTGTTCCGTTCCATACGGCGCGTGCTGTCGCTGCCGCGCGCAACACGGCTCTTCATGCGCCATGACTACGGTCCGAACGGACGCGACATCCGTTGGGAGACCACGGTTGCCGACGAGCGAGCGAACAACATCCACGTCCGCGACGGCATTACCGAGGACGGGTTTGTGACCATGCGCAAGACGCGCGACGCCACGCTGTCGATGCCGCGTCTGATCGTCCCGTCCATCCAGGTGAACATGCGCGGCGGCCAATTGCCGCCTGCGGAACAGGGAGGACAGCGCTTCCTTAAGGTTCCGCTCAATTTCTCTGATCCGTGCTGCGCGTTTCGCGGCAACCGCATAGTCGAATTCAAAGTCCCTGCGAGACCCACTATGACACTCAAGATGTTGACGAAGACGACCTCAGTTTCGTCGCAGAATTCCATTGTTCGCCTGCACGAGCAGGCTGGGAATGATTTAGCCCCAGCCGAAACCAGCCGGCGCCGGCGAGTCCGGTGACCGCGGCGACGAGGCGGGCGCCGCGCGGGCTGCTGCGTGGCATCGATTTCCCGACCCGCGACGCCAACGGCAGACGCTCGAGCATCTCATCGCCGATGAAGCACTGATCGATGCAACTCAGCGTCTGCATGAATTGCTCGAGCATGCCCTTCAATCGGCGGACGATTTCGGGGAAGTTATCCAGTAAGCGTCCGCAGTTGAACTCCCGGATATTGTGAGCCACAGCCTCGATGCGAGGTACGCGTTCGCCTTTTGAATAGATCTTCAGCGCCAACTTGCCGCAGTGCAGCTTGAAGACCGTCAGATCATACGTAGGTCTCTCGACCGTGACTTCCCATTCAGCCGCCTTCATGTTTCGTGGGCGGTATTTCGGCCGTCCCTTGTCGCCGAGGATCGTCTTTATCGTCTTCAGGTCCAGCGGCGCCCGGCTGCGATCGATCAGGGCCTGGAACACTTGCTCCATGCGTCCGCCAGCCAGGAATATCAGATTTCGGCTGTACTCCATCTGATAGTTAGAGAAGTGGTAGCGAAAGCCGCTGCGTCTCTGCTCCTCGAAGTCGAGCCCGAAGCACAAGCAGCAGCGATAAATCCACCGCTCGCAGACCTCGCTCAATCGCCCTACAGCCCGTTGCTCGGACAAGGTCGCTGCGATCTTTGCGAAGCCGGACGTGTCGGCGATAGCGGTGAAACAGTTGCCTTCCTTGGTAAATCCGATGCCGTCTTTACGCGCCTGGCAGGCGACGTATTCATGGCCATTTAAGATCACCTGGGCGGGGAACGGTGGATGCCCGCTGATCTTGATGGTGAGATGCCCCCAGTCCCGATCGAGAATATGAAACGAATAATGATTGACGTAAGGCGTCTTCTTCTCGAGGTGATAATTCGCCCCGACGTGCCACGCCGGTGCCTGGGCTCGACCGACCAGGACCAGAAACAAACCTTCGGTGACCGTTGTCTTGGCCAGGTAGTCATCGGCCACGTCATGCTTGCGCGCTCCTGCCACACAGTCGATGACTGGAATGTCGTGCGCTTTGGCATAGCCGCGAACGCGCCGGCTGAAGCGCCCCGCCAACCGCATCAGATGGGCATTGTCGAGGGTTTCGTCCGATCCCGTGAGCGCCCGCCACCACACGCGGAAACCACCGGGACTATGGGCCATTCCAAAATATGCATTCAGAACAATGCGATCCACGCAATCGTAGCTGCCGCCCAGGAGTTCTTGATAGAGCGCGCTCAGTCCGTCTGTCATGGTCGGCTACCCCAAAGTGCTACCCAACACCCCGGCTATACGACATGAACAAACCGACCACCGTAGGCACCCGTGTTGTCCGCCGCGCTGTGTTGATGACGCGGCGGAACTGCCCCTCGGGGGCCACTTTTCCCCAGCCATGTCTGGGGAAAAGCGTAGTTCTTATGATCGGAAATCACTGATGGGGTCGGATCAACCGAGCCCGTCCCTGGAAGATGCAGTCCTGTGGGGCTATCGTCTCCTGTTGGACCGGGAGCCAGAAAACGCAGAGATCGTTCAGACACATGCAAGGGCATACCGCTCCGTTAGGGAAGTCCGTCGGATGTTCATGCAAAGCGAGGAATTCGCTGAGCGCGCTGCGGCCGATGGCGGACGAGTGCCGAACTCGGAGGTACCATTCATTTTCCAACTTTTACCGGACAGGGCGAGCCAGACGTCTGGTTCGATTTCCTCGGTGTCAAAACCCGCTGCAAATATCTGCCGGAGACTTATGCGGTCCTGTCAGGTCAAGTCGAGAGGCCGCCCGGCCGACTTTTCCGTGGGGCACGTTAGGGGTTTGTAAGGGGCCTTTTTGGCCTCCCACGAGCTGCGGCATTTGTTCCTATCGTGCTGATCACGACTGCCGTCGCACGATCGTGAGGCACCGCTCGTTCGACGTTTACGGTGTCACGTGATACGTTCGGTTACATAACGGAGGGGGTCCAAAGCCCGGTCGGCGTCGTCGCGCGGGCGATCCGCCTACTCCGGATAAGATGAGGGAGATCGCCATGAACTTCTTCGGAGAGAAGCGTTTTTGGTATGCGATTGTCGCCGTGATCGTGGTGGTGATTGTGGCGGCTGTATTTTGGCCACGCAACCAGACTATGGAACCTTCTATGCCGGCGGCGACTACGCCATCGGCTCCGTCAACGACAACGCCGCCAAAACAGTAACGTCGGATACTCGCCTCTACACCGTCCACATGTGCGGCCCGCTCGCGGGCTTGCCGTTCCGTGTGGTGGTGGCCCAGCGGTTGATTTACGGTGTTGTCAGTGCTGGTTGTGGTCAACTTGAATAACAGGCCAGTCACCTCCAAGTATCCATTGAGCGGCCGCGCGTGTCGGGGGTTTCGCCAATGCGGCCAAATATAAAAACCTCCACAGACCGACGAAGCCGCTGCCGGTTTACCATCTCCCCCCAAGTTGATCGGCGACGGCGTCCCCCTCAGAGACCCAGCGCGGCGACCAGGAGAGGCTTGGTGAACATAACGATCTCCTGACGATTTCAATGGGAGAGAATCGCAGCTCATGCCCGAGGATCTGGCCACAGCCGTGCTGCGGGAAGCGTCAGCGCCACGCGTCGTCACACACCCAAAGTAAAGAAAAGTGCAAGGTGACGAACGGGCGGCGGAGGTGTGCCCCAGTATGCAAGGGCGCTGCTGCAGCCGGTAGGGCCGTCAGACAGGGTCCGCCGTCAGTTACCCGAGAAGGGAGTCCGGGGACTCTTTCGGGGAAGAGGATTATTGAAGAACTCGTGCGACGTGTATGCCCTGGGGAGGGTTTGCTGATACGATGAATTTCGCGACAGCCGGGTCGCGAATTTGCGGGATGGTCCTGCCGTAGATGGGAGGGACGGAAACATGAAAACAAGCGACAGCCGAATTCTGATCACGCATGTCGGCAGCCTACCGCGTGGTGAGCGCCTGACCGATCTCTTGATCGAGGACGAGCTCAACCCCGCGACCGACCGCACGACCCTGACCGAGGAGATCGAACGCCGCGTCGGCCTCGTCATGCAAAGCAGCGCGAAGCCGGCGTCGATATTGCCAATGACGGGGAACAGGGAAGGGTTGGCCTCCAGACCTACGTTCCGCAACGGATGACAGGGTTCGGTGGTGAGTTGAAACGTCCGGCGCCGCCCGAATTCACCGAGTTCCCTTTGTTTGCCGCCCGCTTGCAGGCGCGCATCCCGCGCACGGGCAAGGTGTTCGGCGCGCCTCAGGCCGTGGCCCCGGTGAAGTATGAGGACATCAGCATCACTGTGGGGGAGATCGAGCGTTCCAAGCGTCAAGCGGCCGCGCAGCAGCCGCCATTCACCGAGTGCTTCATGACCGCGTCGATGTCGATCAGCGCCGCATCCAGGTCAATGTAGACGTTCTTGGCTGGCCAGCCCTGGTAAACATCGCTGAACGCCTTGCGGGTTAGTATATGCTTGGTCGCGCGCCCGATCTGGATTTTATTGTTGCCGATAAGCGAGTAGATCGGTGTGCCGGGCTCGCCCGCGACGTGCCGGTTGGTGAGCGCGTAGGTGCGGTGGCCGTCGCTGACGAGGCACCCGACCGAGGCGACGTGTTCCTGCCCCTGGACGTCGACCATCAGCGGGAAGCCGCCACTGGTAAGATTGGTCGGGAAGGTGTAGCTCGCCTCCCAGGGATGACCCATCTCATCGCGATCTATCTTGATCACACAGATTGGGGCCTTGCGTCCGTCCGCCATGTAGATGGCGGGCGGCACAAGTCTTGCGGCTTAATCGCCCCACTCGGCGAGAAGGCATTATCGTTCAGCCATTCGCTTACGAATACGAGGATCGCGGGCCACGAATAGGGCCGCACCTCGGAGTTCTGCAGCGTGCGCTCACCCCCTGGACGCTCGCCGCGGGTGCGCCCCTTGCGATCGGGCCAGGGCTCGGCTTTGCGGATGCGGTAGCGACCGACCGCGGTGCCAGCCACATTGGCCTTGTGCAGCAGGTGAAGGTGAAACTCGTCGCGAGCCTTGAGCAAGTCCGCGACCGAGAGCGCCGAGTAGTTGTCTTCCCGATCGAGATAGTCAGTCATCGTCCCCTCCGCAAAAACTTTTGTGGCGTTGCGCTAACGCAACCGTGGCCAGCCGAGAAATATTGCCGCGACCCGACTTCTTCGCTACAAACAAGGGCCCCGGTCAGGCCGTCATTACGGTCTTCTGGGACACCGGAGATGCTTGAGTTAATTAAGCATGTTGTTCTGCTGTCTTAATTTCACGCCATCCATGATGACGCTGCCCTCGCCCCCACGCGGTAGCTACTGTGACCGCTTTCAAGATTCGCTCGCGTTCGGTTTGCGACGTAGTTGGGCCGGCACGGATCGAGAGAGGGCTCCTAGCTTCGTGGCACCGAGCCGCACCAGCCGGGTAGGTAGTCCGCGTCCTTCGACTTGGCGAGAATCAGCGCCTCCGCCAATGTCGTCTCCCATGCGTTCTCAACACGCTTTCGACTGAGGCGATGGCGGAGGAAATCAGCCCATAGGAACTCGCTGAACGGCGTCGTGTCCTTGGCGTAGCCGCCCTGGAGCCGCAACTCGCCCGCCAAGGATCGAAACGGGTCATCTACAAGATCGCCGACTGATTTCGGGATGTCGCCATGTTCCCGTCGCTTTCCGTCGGCATCATACGGGTGCATCCAGCCGCGGTTGTCGAGCACGAACCAGAACGAGGCGGGTGGCAAGTGCCGCAGGTCGGCAACAACTGTAACCGCGACTTTGTCCTGCCCCTCTTCCATCAGCGCGCGGACAAGGTGATGGTGGTCAGTCACATAGAGGTGGTCCTTGGGACCGCGGATCACCGGGACTAATACCAAGTCGCGATGACCTCGACTTTCTGGGGTTTTCAAGGCCCGGTTATTTCGATTCGCTGTCCGGGTATGCGAATCGGATGACGGAGATATTGGATGGGCGCTGCGCTGGGTCTCACACGAAGGGACCATACCAGTGGGGAACTGCGGGCGCTGTCGAGCAAATGTCCAGACAGTGCGCAGGTTCGTCGACTGCTGGCTCTGGCGCTGGTGATCGAAAGCCGTCCGCGCGGCGAGGCGGCGGCACTGGCCGGCATGGACCGCCAAACCCTGTGCGACTGGGTGCATCGCTACAACGCATCCGGCGTCGAAGGCCTCAAATCCCGCTGCCCGCCCGGACGGGTGCCCGCGTTGACCGAGCAGCAGAGGGCCGAGTTGCGCGAACTGGTCGTCAAAGGACCCGATCCAGCAACCGACAAAGTCGTTCGCTGGCGCTGCGTGGATCTGCGGAGCGTCGTGGCGCAGCGGTTTTCCGTAACGGTGCATGTGCACACCATCAGCAAGTGGCTTAATCAGTTCCGCCTAACCCGCCTGCAACCGCGGCCCGTGCATCCCAAGAAGGATCCTGAAGCCGAGGTGACGTTTAAGAGGAACTTTGCCAGCCTGGCCAAGGCGGCGCTGCTCAGCACCACGGCGGCTACGCCGGTACCGCTGGAGATCTGGTTCCAGGACGAGGCCAGGGTCGGTCAACAAGGAACTCACGCCTACATCTGGGCCCCGGTCGGCGTGCGGCCGTTGATGGTGCGCGATAATCGGCATGATTCTGCCTACCTGTTTGGCGCCATCTGTCCAGATCGCGGGGTCGGCGCCGCCATGATCACGCCTCACGCCAATACCGAGGCAATGAACCTGCATCTGGGGGAAGTCAGCACGCAGGTTACCGCCGGCGCTCAGGCTCTGCTGGTTTGCGATGGCGCTGGTTGGCATCAGCGCGGTCGGCAACTGGTGGTGCCTGACAACATCGCCATGCTGACCCTGCCCGCCTATTCGCCGGAGTTGAACCCGATGGAGAACGTCTGGGACTACCTGCGGCAAAACAAACTCTGCTCCAGGGTCTGGGACAGCTACGAGGACATCGTCGAGGCCTGCAAACAGGCCTGGCATTTCCTGATCGACGATCCAGACCGCATTCGCTCACTCGGCCAGCGCAGCTGGGCGTGTGTCAATGTTTAGGCGACTTGGTATAAGTGCCGGCCAAGGAACTTCTGCGCGTTGTCGCCCCGATCGCGCCAGGCCCGGCGTTTGGCCTCGACCTCGCGATAGCCGACGGTGATTTGGGTGGGCCGCAAATCCTTCGCGTCGGCAGTGTCGAGCAGCGGGTCGCGAGTGCGCGGATCGGAGGTCATGATGGTGGGTGCCCCTACTCAGTCCTGAAGCGCAAAGTCATTATATGATGATGCCCGGATGATCCGCCTCTGGGAGGCCCATGGCCCGTCGACTGACGTCGCGGCGACGTGCAGGCTGGGCTTCCGTTGCTGATTTCTAGATTGCCGCACGGAGGGCCTGGTGTCCGGTGACGGGAGTGCTGTTCGCTGTCAATGCGGCTATGATACAGACGCTGGAAGGGAGCGGTTCGACATTTCGTATAGCTACGTCCAACCTTCGTCACTCCCTGACACTTCGTCACTAGCCGTCCAAACTGGACGAGATCTCATCAATTATGACGCGAAGATGATAGAAGGATTTTACTCTTACGGTAGGCGGCAGTTTGGCAGGCTCATTCGACCTTTGCCTGGTTATGATTTCGAGCTGCTCTTTGTATCAATCAGTCTCACCACAGCCTCAGGGCTGCGTCTGCCGTGGTTGGGTCGCGTCCTTGACGGCAAATCTACCCAAGGAAAACGCCCAGTTTGCCCATCCCTTTGGTTCAGGCGGCAGCCTGCATCAACCGCATTACGCGATCGGCGAGTTTCGGTTCATTGAGCACGCTGGGTGGCTTTTGCAGGCCGCTGACTTCCGCCAACAACCGATGGACTTCGAGGTCTTCCGCGGCCAATTGCCGAAGGGCTCTGCCGTATTGGATCCGTCGCTCAAAGTCGGCGGGGCGCTCGCCGCGCGTCTGGGGAAACACCATGTCCATCTCTGCAGTGCCCCAGGGAGCATCGAGCAGATCTTGAATTCGATTGAAGTAGGTCGCTGCGAGACCGCCGAGCGGGTCGGTTGTGCGAACCTGGGTTGCGAGCACATCGCGAAGGGCGCAGGCCTCTTGTGCTGCGACACTCATGCCCTGGCCGTAGAACGGATTGAAGCGGCAGATGGCATCGCCGAGCGGAAGCAGACCGCTGGGAAAGTTCGACATCCGGTCAAAGTGGCGGCGGAAACTGCCCGGGGTGGTGAAGCGCGCAACCTCGGTCATTGGTTTAGCCGACCTGATCGCATGGTAGACGGTTGGGGTGCGGAAGGACCTGGCGAATTCTGTGAAGCCCTCGAGATCACCTGGTGGTATGTCGCCGTGCACGCCGCCGAGACTGATCATCCATTGCCGGTGTTCAATGGGAAGGACTAGGCCGCCGCGCGGAGCGTCCGGGGCGGCGACGTGCACCAACCCTTTCCAAGGCATGGGTTCGTCGTCAGGCACGGCGAAGATAACGCTGGCGTAGTTGACATCTATGGCGATCTCGGTCTGGGGCGGGGGCGCCCGGAGGTGCTGCAGCATATCCATGGTGAGTGCGCCCCGTCCCGATGAGTCAATAACAAGGTTGGCGTTGAGCGTTTCAGGCTTGCCGCGGGCATTCTGGAAACGAACCGCGGTGACATTGCCTTCCGGAGAAGTGACGAACTCGGTGACGCGGCACTTTGGCCGCAGAGCAACGTTCGGTTGGCGTTCCAGGCATTGCCGCACGACGAATTCGAGCAATGAACGGGACATGCAGAAACCGTCGAAGCCTAGGTCTCGCCGCGGAAAAGGATCGAAGCCAGGCCATTCCCACCAGATATCGAGTCCGGCCCGGACTTCTGACCGCCCCGGCGTCCTCGAGTTGCTGAGCGAAGTCGGGAAACAACTCTGCGAGGCAGGCCTCGCCGGAGGCAAGAAGCCCATGACAATGCCGCGCTTGCGGCGTTCCGGATCGGGGTTCCGGTCGGTCGGGGAGGGTATCACGGTCGAGGACCGTCACAGTATCGAAATGGCCGGAAAGCACCTTGGCCACGGCAAGGCCGCCGATCCCGGCGCCGACGACGACGGCCTGTTTTCCTAGCGCGTCCATAGGCCGTGCATGCCCGAGCGTTGGCGGTGAAGAATTCGGAATAGCGCCAGCCGGCTACCACAAGAGGGCAACATGACCATATGGCAATATTCGCTCCAAAGACGGCGCCCTACATCAATGGCGGCACGAGGGCGGCTTCTACGCTGATTAAGCCAGTTCCGTGCTCAAAGCTTGCATAAATCGATCAAGATTCCCTTCTTGCGTTATTTACTCTTAATTCATGAGCTTCTCTCGCTGGTTACGGGTCAAAGCCCTCTACCAATTGCCAAAGCGAAGTCTAGCCGCTGCTGCATCGAACCGGTCGGCAAATGCTTCCGCCTTGCTGTCCACGCGTTGCTCGTATGGATCGTGGAGGAGATTGCGAGCGCCCGGGCCTAGCAACGACCTAGTCTTCATCTGCCGGATCCCGTGATCTCGAAAAGCAAAATGGTGTGCGAAAGTTAGCGCAAGCGCGTCTCCCAGATCACTGGAACGGAGGCCGCGAGACGTCATGTCTTCCTTGCGCTCCAACGCAATCACATCGCGACCCTGACAAATCGCGAAGTTATACGTCGGTCCAGTCAGATCGGCAGCCAGGTCGTCATTGTCCTCGATCGCGCCATAGGGCAGCCAAGACTTTAGATTTCCCCACATTTCGCTGCGGCGATTTGCATAGCCGTGATGCTCGTCGTTCATCGTGTATCCGGTCGGCCCGCCGCCGAATTGGACTTCTATTGGAGCAAGACCAAGTTGCCGCAGACGGTCGATCACGCCGCCCCCGACACCGCCGCCGTCGACGCAAATACCATCAGCACGGTGCTCGTGGTAGAGCTGCGCAACGACGCCCGCCAAGTGCATCGTGTCTAAGCCATTCATTACGAAGGCTGGGATAGTGCGGGCATCCCGACCTCGACGGAACGCAATCACAGAGCGATCTGGCCCGAATCGTGCAACGTCCACGCCCATAACCAGCGCCTCGTGCGGGCTGGCTT
This sequence comes from uncultured Alphaproteobacteria bacterium, assembly GCA_963772355.1. Classification (GTDB taxonomy): domain Bacteria; phylum Pseudomonadota; class Alphaproteobacteria; order Acetobacterales; family Acetobacteraceae; genus Rhodopila. The sequence continues at coordinate 109,313 of CAVYXX010000149.1, forward strand.
CAACGAGACGCGTGCGCGCCGCAGCGACAACGTCTCGACTGATGAACTGCATGGAGCCGGCGCTTGGGAACTCACCCCGGACCCGAACCCGAACGAAGTCACTGTCTTCGCCGTAGAATTCCACCCACTCGGCAAATTGCCGCTTGTTCGTGCCTTCCACTGCCCGGGCATCGATCTGCCGCCCGTGCCAACGAACCCGCTGGCGGTTCAGACACTCGAAGAACCGGCCCGATGGCTGCGTTGGATTGCCGGCGACGACCCACACGATTTCAGTGCCCTCGTCGGTTAGCGCACCCTCGGCAACGTCCCACACGCGATCGGAGATGCCGGAAGCTTCGTCGAAGAGCAAAACAACCCGTTTGCCCAAGTTATGCAGCCCCGCGAAAGCTTCGAGGTTGTTCTCAGACCAAGTAACGGCGTCCAAGCGCCAAGTCATCGCGTTCACTGGATCAGTCGAATGAATGGACGTTCCAATCACTTTAAACCAAGGACTGAAAATGCTTCGCCGGGCCCAGAGGGCTAATTCTGGCCAGGTCTTCGTGCGCATTTGCTGCTCGGTGTTCGCGGTCAAAACGACCTTGGCATCCTGACACGTCGTCAGTGCCCACAAGCCGATCCAAGCCATCAGCGCGGACTTTCCCACGCCGTGCCCAGTCGCGACAGCTTTCAGAACCGGCATCAGCGCGGCGCCGGGCGCGTAACCAGCACGCAGCCGATCGCCAAGGTCTTGGAGCGTTTCTCGCTGCCAAAGGCGCGGACCATTGGCCTTGGCGAGATCGCCCGGTTCGCCCCAAGGGAATGCCGCCATAACAAACCGGTAACGGATCTAGGGCGCAGTCAGCGGCGAGTGCGATGAGCTGGTCGGCCAGCCCTGTCGTCATCAGCTCTTTTCCAGCAGCGGTGTGTGGGTGACCGGTGCGGCATCATCGGTCGCGATCGCGGCAAGCCGCTGTCGGGCCGCACCGAGCCGATCAGCAACTCCGGAGGTCAGGCTGAGCTCGCCGCTAAATTCAACCTTGGACCTATCGCTCCATAGCTTCGGAGCCAGTTTCCCCGCATGCCACCGCAGCGCATCCCACCTGAGCCGGCGGTCGGTCGGGTCGCCCGGCTCCAGCGCGGCCTCCAAGGCCAATCCAGCCATCAAGTGGCCTTGGCGCTCATGGGCTTTGTCGTATGCAGTCTGAAAGCCCTCGATCTTGTCCAACCAGTCGAAGACGGTCGATCGGTTGGGCATGTCGGCGTCCAGGCAGATTTTGCGCAAGCTCTCGCCGTCGGCGAGGCGTCGGCAGATAATCTCAGCAAGTTCCGGCGTGTAGGCGACCATTGACATTCCCGCAGTGCGTGTTGAGGCCGACAGCCTACCATTTAGGGGCGATCGGTGCACAACTGCGCGACGGTAGCTGGGCGACGTCATCGAACGGGCAGGATACAGGACCGTCTCGCCCGATCAGCTAGGTTAGAGGCCGCAATTGATGGGAAGCGGCCTATCTGGCGCTTCACCATCCGGTGGTAGCTTCCGAGGAGTTAATGGCTGGGGTTGGCCGAAACCCGAATGGCCGGTCTAGAGCGTGCGAGATCAGAAACCTGTCATTCGCCCGCCGTCGGTGACTGGCCGCTGCCGACCCAAGCACGAACCCGCTCCGCGGGATTGGTGCTGTGGTCAAGTCACAAGGCGGGCCCAAGCCATTTGCCGCTGAGGCAAAGAAAGATTGGG
>CAVYXX010000150.1:0-23362 GCA_963772355.1 uncultured Alphaproteobacteria bacterium
CCAAGGCCTTGCTCGCGAGACCTTGCTGCGTATTGCCCGCGAACTGCTTGTAGTTGCTGAGCGGCTTGATGTGACCGTTGGCCATCAGATTACCCGGCTGGAGATCGAAACGGCTGCCGGGAAGTGGGTACGGCATCAACGACGGCGGCGGCGCGGGGGCCGCGGAGAGTGGTCGCGTCGACTGTTCATTCAGGTCGCCACCGACTGGCTGCGCTTTCTCGAATTGCTGGCGGTGCTGCCAGACGGCAAGCTGAATATCCATTCTGACCAGATTGACGATTTCATTGCCCATTTGAGGGACGAACGCGGGTTGTCGCCACGCACTGTCTCTCATCAACGTTGGCAGGTCGAAAGGTTCCTACGGCACGTCTCCTCCGCCAAAGCGTCGATCGCGGACATCGCCGTCGACGATGTTGATGCCTTTCTCGATTTTAGAGGTCGAGACGGCTGGTGTCGCGTATCGATCGCAACGAGCGCGGCAGCGCTGCGCTCGTTCTTTCGACATGCTGAGATGCGGGGGTGGTGTTCCCCTGGAATTGCCGCCGCCATCGACGCACCACGGCTCTTCAAACAGGACGATCTCCCAAAAGGTCCTCGCTGGGTTGACGTGCAGCGGCTCATGGAAGGCACCGTCGGAGAGGGTCGTCGTGATACGCGCGACCACGCAATTCTGATGCTGCTTGCAATTTATGGATTGCGAAGTGGCGAAGTCCGCGGATTGCGTCTCGAAGACCTGGATTGGAGCGGAGAGGTGATCACGGTCCAGCGGCCCAAGCAGCGGCGGACACAATATTATCCTCTGGTGACCTCAGTCGGCGACGCGATCCTGCGATATCTCCAGGCGGCTCGGCCGCGGTGCATTTCCCGGGAAGTCTTCGTGACGCTCAAAGCTCCGTTTCGCCCACTTTCGGCGGGTGGCATGTATTACGCGGTCGCCAGCCGGCTCAACGCATTGGGCATTCAGGCCGAGCACCACGGTCCGCACGGCCTCCGCCACGCCTGTGCGGCCCATCTCGTCGAAGCGGGCCTAAGTCTCAAGGAGATTGGCGATCATCTCGGCCATCGCGGCACCTATGCAACCCGGACCTATGCCAAGGTCGATCTGGTCGGCCTGCGCGAGATCGCGGCGTTCGATCTGGGAGAGCTGTCATGAAGCTTTCCGAGGCTGTCGCCGGCTATGTCGGCCACAAGCAAGCGATGGGCATGCGTTTTCGTACGGAAGCTCGCATCCTTCGGTCGTTTTGTCGCACATCGGGGGAGGTGACCATGCAAGAGGTCACGGCCAGCCAGGTGCGGGCCTTTCTCGCCGGAACCGGTCCGGTCACCCGCTTTTGGGAGCGCAAGCATTCCGCGCTCGGCGGCTTCTATAGGTTTGCCATCGCCCGGGGCCATATCGACCGGTCGCCATTGCCACGGACCGTTCCTCAACCGCTGAAGGCTTTCGTCCCGCATATTTATTCGCACGAAGAATTACGTCGCTTACTCGATGCCGTCGCGGTCAGCGATCATCCGCGCTGCCGCATTGATCCGAACACCCATCGAACGCTTTTGCTCTTGCTGTATGGCGCCGGGCTGCGGATCAGCGAAGCACTTGCCCTGACCATGGCCGACGTCGATCTTGACTTGGGGATTCTCTGCATTCGCGAGAGTAAGTTCTACAAAACGAGGCTGGTGCCGATCGGCGCCGATCTGATCCGGGTTTTGACTCCGCACGCGGCGAGGCGCCGACAACAGCATGCCGAGTCCGCTTCGCCCTTTTTTGTTTCCCGCAAAGGCGATGTGGTGACCCGGCAAAACGCCGAAATGGCGTTTTGCCGCTTACGGGTCCGCGCCAATGTCTTGGACGAAACTGCCGCCGCGCGGCATCAACCACGCTTGCATGACCTTAGGCACAGCTTTGCCGTTCACCGGCTCATCTCCAGTACCGCGACGGCGCCGATGTGCAGCGCCTCTTGCCCAAGCTGTCGACCTATCTCGGCCACGTGCATATCTCCGGCACGCAGCGTTACCTCACGCTGACGCCGGAACTGCTTCGCGAGGCAGGCCTGCGCTTCGAACATTACGCCATGGGCGCCTTCTCATGACTGACGAGACGCTTGGCCCCTGGATTCGGCGTTTCCTGCTGGAGCATGTCGTCGCCGAACGCAATCTCGCCCGCAACACCCAACACGGCTATCGCGATGCACTCCGTCAGCTCATCCCTTTCGTCGCAAAGCAATCCAAGAAATCAGTCGACCGTCTCCATGTGGTCGACATCTCCGCTGATCGCGTCCGGCTCTTTCTCACCGATCTCGAGGTCTCACGCCACTGCGCCATCGCCACACGCAACCAGCGGCTCGCCGCCATCCGCGCCCTCGCGGGCTTCGTTGGCGAACATAGCCCAATACATATCGAATGGTCCGGGCAGATCCGTTCGATACCCTTCAAGAAAACCGGCAAAGCAGTCGTTCCTTATCTCGAAAAGCCGGAGATCGACGCATTGCTCGCAGCCCCGAACCGCCGAACCGCACAAGGCGGTCGCGACCATGCACTTCTCCTGTTCCTCTACAACACCGGAGCCAGGGCTTCGGAGGCCGCCCAGATGAAGGTTGCTGGATCTGGACCTGAACGCCGCCAGCGTCAAAATCACCGGAAAAGGCGGGAAGCAGCGCTTCTGTCCGTTATGGCCGGCCACTGTCTCCGAACTCGCCGCGCTTATCGGCGAAAGAGCCTCTTCCGGGGCCGTCTTCCTCAATCACCGCGGCTGTCCAATCACTCGATTTGGGATCCATACCGTGGTTGAACGCAACGTTCTGAGGGCCCTCTCCCGATCTCCGTCAATGGCGTCGAAACGCGTCAGTCCCCATTCCATCCGCCACACCAGCGCAACCCACCTTCTGCGCGCCGGGGTCGATATCAACACAATCCGGGGCTGGCTAGGTCATGTCTCGCTGGAAACCACTAATATCTATGCCGAGGTCGACTTTGAGACCAAAGCAAAAGCGTTGGCGAAATGCGACGTGCCCGATACCGAAAGGATACCCGGGCGTTGGCGAGATCAGCCCGCCCTGATGGACTTCCTTCGCACGCTATAGCGGTCTTGTTATGTGGCGTTGGAAAACCGCTCAGCCGCTCCAGGCGCCGGTCTCCGAGGTCAGCGCCACATAACTATCGGCGCCACATTACGCACCAAATGTGGTGCACCACATTTGATGCGGGAAAGCCGCACGCCGGGATCTGTGCGGGGGGACCGGGGTAACCCGGTTCCCTTGTACGTTGCAGCTTGTTCGGCGGCTGATGCGGATGATGGGGTTGGAGGCGATCTACGGCGGGAGAGTTGAGCGCCGTTTGGGTTCCGGACGCGGCACACGAGGCCATGCGCGACTTGGTCCGGGCACGGCTGGTCGCGGTGCGCGGTCTCCGCCGGGCCCGACAGCAGTTACTCGGCTTTTTGAGGCTAGGTTTGGATGGCAGTTATGCGGCGTGCGTGGCGTAGTATGTCGTCAACTCTTTTGGGGGTCCGATATGCTGCCAGAATTTGGCGCAATCGTCATTGGCTCAGGCCTCGGAGGTCTGACCGCGGGCGCCGTTTGCGCACAAGCCGGACTGCGGGTCCTGGTACTCGAACGCAACGCAAAATTCGGTGGTGCCGCGACCGTTTATCGCCACAACGGCCTGGCGATCGAAGTTTCCCTGCACGAGATGGACGGGTTTGATGACGATGACCCGAAACTGCCGCTGCTCCGCTTGCTTGGCCTCGACCGCACACTGCACTTCGTCGACGTTGGCGACCTATATGAAGTGCGCGGTGCAGCGGTCGGCGAGCCCTTCGTGCTGCCGCATGGCGCCGAGGCAGCATTGGCGGCGGCGACGCTGCGATTTCCCAAACATAGGGCAGGCCTTGAAGCGTATTTCAAGCGGCTGGCGGCCTTGCGGGCGCGGTTTCAATGGCCGCACGGCATATGGATGATGGGCGCTGGTGGCTTACCCACGCGCCGGAAGCACTGCGCCAGCTTTGGCCGCTTTTGCGCCATGGCCGAGCAACTCTGGGCGAGGTGATGCAGGAGTTGTTCGGCAAGGACGAAGCGGTCAAACTGGCCCTCGCCGCCAATCTTTTCTACTACCACGACGATCCTGACCGCACCCAGTTTCTACGGTATGCGATCCCGCAAGCCTCTTATCTGGTGGGCGGCGGTCGCTACATCCGCGGCGGCTCGCAGGCACTTACGGATCAGCTGACGGCGTTGATCGTTCAAGCAGGCGGGGTTCTGCAGGCGCAGCGCGAGGCAGACCGGTTGTTGATCGACGGCAACGGCCGTATCGGCGTTAGCCACCACGCTCGCAATGGCGCTGATCAGTGCGTCGATCGGGCACCGCTGGTGTTCGGCAACGCCGCCCCGCAAATACTCTCCGGCATGTTGCCCGAAGATCGGCGCAGCGCCTTTCTCGCTCGCTACGCCACTCGCCGCCCGTCAATTTCATTGTGGACGGTTTCGCTCGGTTTGAACCGCCCGGCCCGCGAATTCGGTGTCAAGTGCTACTCGACTTTCATAATCCCCAATTGGATGCGAAGCCTTTCGCAGATGCGCGATGCCGCCGTAGCGATGGGCCACGCACCGGGCGAGCACATGCCGCCCTACGCGTTTGTCGACTACGGCCAGATCGACAGCGGTCTCAATGCCAGCGGCCCCGGCCTAGTGAGCTTTTGTGGCGCTGATCGGCTTGAGAATTGGACACCGCACGACCCGGCGTCAAAGCAGGCCCACAAGGAAAAATGGATCGACTGTCTGATCGCTGACATTAACCGGCAGTTTCCCGGTATTGCCGGCGCCGTCGTGCATCGCGAGATGTCGACGGCGGAGACGATGCAGCACTATCTCAACACGCCCGGAGGCGCCGTTTATGGCTTTGCGCCCGAGGGGACGCTTGGCCAGGCTATCACGCAAGGGCCACGCACGGCGATCGACGGACTCTGGCTCGCTTCCGCCTATGCCGGCAGCGGTGGTGGATTTACCGGTTCGATGATGGGTGGTGCGCAGGCGGCACGTCAGGCCATCCGTGAACTCAAGACACGGCGGGGGCGCGACTAAACGCTGCACGGCAAAGACAATCATGACCAACTGGTTGCGGGTTTCTGAAGGCGGTGGAATTCGGCCGTGAGTCGCCTTGGTCCTGAGATTTCTGCCGACGCCACCGAATCGGGTAAGGCCCGGTTTTTCGGAGCGCTCGAATGGCGAAAACTCAACGCTGGCAGGCGATCCCGACGCAGTTAGAGCTCGCGGAGTTCGAGCGATTTGTCTTGCCGCATCTCTCCATCGGTAGCCGCGGTCCGGCACCGAAGCTGAGCCTCTACAAGATCTTCAACTACGTTTTGAAGATCCTGTATCTGGGTTGTCAGTGGAAGGAGCTACCGATTGACAAGGATGGCGAGGGTCAGCCGGAAACGCACTACACGCGCATTTACCGCATCTGGCGGCGATGGGTGGATAACAGCTGCATGGACGCCATTTTCGCTGGCTCAGTGTCGAAGCTTCATGAGGACGGCCAACTTGATGCGGCGGTCATCCACGGCGACGGTACGACAACGGCGGCGAAAAAGGGTGGCGATAACCTCGGCTTCAGCGGCCATAAGAAGCTCAAGGGCGACAAGGTCGTCGCCTTCTGCGATCGCCGTTGCAACGTGATCGCGCCGTTCGTGGCGGCGCCGGGCAATCGCAACGAATCGCCGCTGCTGAGGACGGCACTGCCCAACGTGATGCGCATCGTCCGGGAGGTGGGCATGGATCTCTGTGGCACCATCGTCAGTCTTGATGGTGTCTACGACTGCCGGGTCAACCGCAAGGCGATCTTCAACCGCGGCATGGTTCCCAACATCAACCCCAACCCGCGCGGCAGAAAGCAGCCCAAGCGGGGCCGCAAGCCGGTCTTCGAGCCGGCCATCTTCGAGGAGCGCTTCCGCACGATCGAGCGGGTATTTGCTTGGGAGGACAAGTTCCGCCGGCTGCTGCTTCGCTTCGAACGCATCAGTGGGCTGCACTACGCGTTCAAGACCCTCGCCTATACGATGATCAATCTCCGGCACTACTGCCAGACCTGATCCGCGGCCGCCGCCGGCCACTGGTAAACTTTCATTGCGGCGCCGCGCGCCACGATCCCGCTCGCCCGCGTCATTTCCAAATAGCGCCCGAATAGGACAAATCACCGCGCCAGGTCGCAAATCGCTGCGTTGCTTCCGCATCATTTCTATACCATCATAGCAGCCGCGGAGAATTCACCTCGAAACCCTCAAGACTCCCCTCATAACTACACAGCGCCACTACACGAGGCCCAGAGTTCGAGAGAACAGCGGCTGCTGGTCGAGCAGTCGGGTAAACGCCAGCATCAGCGGCTGTAACCAACGCTCGGGCATCGTGGGGATCAGGTCGTAGACCATACAGCCCTGTCGAAACAGCGAGTGCTCCCTCCGCTTCGACGTGTTGGTCTTCAGCATCCTGTCGTAGCCAACCGCCTCACTTGCGGCCCCCAGTAGTGTCAACAGGACGACCGCGAGCCCGTTGATCAGCCACAGCCGGTCACGCCGCTCCGGGGTGCTCACGTGCACCGATCCCATACCCATGCCGAAGCGGAGGTCCTTGGTATCTCGCAGACTGAACTCGATGCCCCAGCGACTGCCGTAATAGCCAGTCAGGTCCTTGGCCGCCGCCTCGGTGCTGGAGGCCGCCAGGCACCAGGCCTGCTTCATCTCAGGGTCGCGCACGCAGACCACGGTGCCGACCGGGTAGCGATCCGCCGTCACCATGGCCCCGCGAAGCACGCGCGCCCGCCCGCTTGGACTAACCCAGGCCGCGGCGGAGCGGGTGACGCCGCTGGCAGCCGTCACTTTGATATTGCCACGGAAGCGGATGACGTACTCGAAGTGCAACTCCCCGGTCAGCAGCCGGTAAAGATTCTGATCGCCGAAGCCTCGATCGGCGACGATGCAGACGCCAACCCCCGCCGGCACGATCTCGGCCAGGCGGACCAACACGCGGCGTTCGTAGAGGCTGCGCCGGTCCTTGAGTTCAGCCTTGTTGACCGTCAGCCAGACCAACGGCGTGGCGCGGCCGTGCTCGGTGATCAAGGAAAGCATGATGGTGGCTTGGTTATCAGCGTCGAAGTCGGTCCAGTCCATGGCCACCAACAGCGAGGTGCGGGCGCCGATCACGAACGGCAGCCAGAGCGCCAGGATCTGATCGACATCAATGCCCGGGTTGGACAGCATCCGATCAACCTGTTTGACCGCGTGCCGGGCATTCAGGCCGCGCGCCATCGCCAGGCCATGGCCAATCGTGCAGACCGCCAACGAGGCCGTGTGCATCACTCCCAGCGTGGCATCGGCGAGCGAGGCGATGCGTTTGGCGTGCAGGCCCCGCCCCAGCATCTCGTCCAGCAACTGATGCACCTGCTGATGGGAGAATGTCTTGCACGCACTCATGGCCGGCTCCGCGAATCGAAGGAGACTTCAGCCTGAAGGCGCACATCATGCCGGGGAATCCCGCTCAGCCAGAAAGCAACAAACGAACCCGGCGAGGGCCACCAGGATTCGTTTCCACAAGGGTTTGGCCTTTCCTGATTCTTTACTTACGCCAGGCCGAAAGTCCGCAAAATGAGGGGATGACTAAGCTCGAAACCCGCAACCAGTTGTATTTCAACCTGTTCGCGCAAAGCCCGGAAGGACTCCGCGACACGCCGCTCGACGCCGGTGCCGCGCTGCTGCCGCTCAGCGCGGCCTTGCTGGCGGTGGCGATGTCAGCCCCTGCCATCGCCGCGCGCATCGGCCTGCGCACCGCGATGACCGCCGCGATGACGCTGATCGTCGCTGGCAGTGCCGTCGTCTTCCTCGCCGTCTCCGGCTTCGGTTCGGGCGTGCTGGCTGCGGGCTTCGTGCTGATGGGTGCCGGTTTGGCGATGCCTTACGCCTCTGCCCCGCGCCTTGCCCTATCGGCGCTGGCAAGCGAGCAGGCCGGCAAGGGTTCCGGCATCGTCAACGCCTGCACATTTCTCGCCGGCAGCGTCGGCGTGGCCGGCGGCGCCATCGCAACCGAATTCGGCGGTTTTCCGGCTGTCCTTGGCATGCTGGGCCTCGCCGGCCTTCTCGGACTTGCGGTAAGCCGCCTCATACCGGACCAGACTTGATCCCGGCGGTTAGCCGGCGTTCGAGAAAATCATTCTGAACGGAGCCATCCCGCCAACTTCGGGCGTTGCCCTGACACTGGGTATTCCATCGGCGCGAAGCTGCCGACACGCCCCTCGGCGATGTCCGCTTTAGGATGGTCAGATCAGTGGTCTGGCGACCGGGTTGGGTCGAAAACAAGCTCGCCCCCACTTATGCACGAGGTCGCCAAACAGGCGCGGCAATTCGTGGCGCTCAAGAGGTTGGTTGAGGATACGCCCGAAAATCACCCACAAGCCGATGTCGGGTTCTAACCAAGTGCCGTCCGGGAAGGTAAGCCTTTGCGGACAGTGGAAGCTGTTCTTTATCCGCTGACGCGGTAGGTACCGTGTTGGCTGTCAATGCTGCATTTGGTTTTCTTTCGATCTGCCTGAGTGTGCCGGCGTGCTCGCTACGGTCAAGGACAAGGCGCACTGCCGTGCGCGGGCCTGCGGCCCTCCTTGACCTCCGCTGCGCGCGCCGACTGGCGGTTTGACCGATCGGGACGGCGGAATGATCGGTTGCCAATCGAACAACGGAATAGGGGAAGTCACCGCGGCTCAGGCTGGCATGGCGATCGCCGGATCGAACGGCGTGCCCGTCTTCAGCACACCGAAGCATATAACCAGGAGTTTGCGCATGGCCGCGATGACGATCTGTTTGGGCGTGAGGCGGCCGGCTTGCTTGAGGCGGGCGACAAGGGCTGCGACGGCGGGATTGTAACGCATTGCAGACAGCGCTGGCATGTAGAGCGACGAACGCAGAGTGGCATTGCCGATCTTGGATATGCGCGTCGGGCGGTCAATCGAGGAGCCGGACCGATGATGGCTCGGGTTGAGCCCCGCATAGGCGACCATCTCGCCACTTCGACGCAAAACCTCTGGCTCCGGCATCTCCACCAGGAGCGAGGCGGCCAACGTTTCACCGACACCGATGACGCTGAGCAGCAGGTCGCGCCGGCCGCGCAGGCCTGCTTTCGCTGGCCTCTCGCGCAATTTACATCCAAGGTGTCCTTGGACACATCTATTCCAACTATAGAGTTACTCACTTCTTGCTACCATTTGAGGAGACGGACACAACAAGAACTCCGCGTCGGACCACCTTGTACGCGGGATCAGCGGCTTGCCGCGTCCCTGGATACCGTTCGGCATGAACAGCGGAGCTCGGAGAAGCGGGGCCGTATCTACCGCACAGGTTTTTCAACCAAAGGGAACGCATCAGGCTCACCGCTTTCCTTGCTGTTCGGCGAGATATTGTCTCTCGCCGAACAGGCCGCAACATACAAGGGAACCGGGTTACCCCGGTCCCCCCGCACAGATCCCGGCGTGCGGCTTTCCCGCATCAAATGTGGTGCACCACATTTGATGCGTAATGTGGCGCCGATAGTTATGTGGCGCTGACCTCGGAGATCGGCGCCTGGAGCGGCTGAGCGGTTTTCCAACGCCACATAACAAAGTGGCGGACAACTGATTGGACCTCCCCATCGATCAGGAGATCCGATCCATGTTCGAAACTCCGTTCACCTACCCTGCGGTCCTGGCACGTTACCAGACGGGTCCGGGTCGGCCGAGCGAGGGCGCTATCTCGCGCATTGTGCCGGCCAAGGCCTTGCTCGCGAGACCTTGCTGCGTATTGCCCGCGAACTGCTTGTAGTTGCTGAGCGGCTTGATGTGACCGTTGGCCATCAGATTACCCGGCTGGAGATCGAAACGGCTGCCGGGAAGTGGGTACGGCATCAACGACGGCGGCGGCGCGGGGGCCGCGGAGAGTGGTCGCGTCGACTGTTCATTCAGGTCGCCACCGACTGGCTGCGCTTTCTCGAATTGCTGGCGGTGCTGCCAGACGGCAAGCTGAATATCCATTCTGACCAGATTGACGATTTCATTGCCCATTTGAGGGACGAACGCGGGTTGTCGCCACGCACTGTCTCTCATCCATGCTCTTCCTTAGCATGACGGACTGATCTGAGGTGTCCGTCTCCGCGACCGTTGCGGACAGTTGCTCACAGAGGGGGAAATGGCCAAGGGAACCTTGAAGCAGGGATCTGTTCTCCCGCAGTCGCATGCACCTCGTCTGATCTGGGAATCAGCAAGACGCCGTCACTTTCTAACGAAGATATCCGCCAGCTCCGGCAAGTGCGCTCCGCGCGGCTCGGCTATCCTGGCGGCCAGGCGCCTCGGGCAATCGTGGGAGAGTATGCGCAGCAGGTCGGGGATCGGCATATCGGGCCCGTGCTCGTGCATGAGGTGGATGATGCTGGCTTTGCCGTGGCGGGGACAGAAATTGCAGGCGATGTGTACGGAGGCCAGGTGCCGGGCGACTTCACCGACTAGGATGGCGCCGTGGGTGGGCATTACGCCCCCCGCCTTTCCCCGAGAAGCAGGCGCACCTTGAGTGGGACAGATGCGCCTGCCCGTCTGTCACGTACGATGCCCGTGGGCGGAACCACAGCCGGCGGCGTATCGGAACTATCTGTGGATGGGCTGTCAAAATTCGCGAAGTCCTGACTGACGTCGCCTAAAGAACAGGCGCACCGGCAGCAGAACCTGGTGCGCCTGCCTGTTCTGCATGCGAAAACGCGAGGTGGCCAGTTCCGGCCTGATGCTGGCCAACTCTCAATTTCAGCACCATACTTCCTTGGTACAAAGCCCGACCCATCACTTCCCAAGGCCTCGCACGAATCCCGGCCGAACCGTTGTCCGGGTGAGAGGCCTTACTGCTCGCGGTGCCATGGTCGATGGCCGGATCACAAACGTAGGCAATCGCTGTATCGACGCTCCCAAAATCCTGTTCTGGTGCGTCGGACAAACCATCTCAGATCTGAAAGCCGTTTTCGCCGAACGTCAGTGGACAGCTACTATCATCCACGCACGGTCGGACTGATCTTGGAGGAAAAATCCCTCGCCGCATCTCGCACGGGCATGCCCGCTTGAACGTCGGTTGAAACTAGTGCGCTGGTCTGGCGGAAGCGCGCTGACGAGTCGGAGGAACTCGGCGAACCCCGCCGGGGTCCGCTCGGGGTTGGCGGCGGTCACGCCACGGCACTCCCTGCCAGGAATTCCGAGACGCGGACCGCCATCCACTGTGCAAGGTCGATGATCACGATATCGCCGTCTGGGCACCTGTTTGAATGTCGCACGACACACCGCGCCATTGCCTTAGCGCCATCCGAGTGTCTCCGGCCGGTCGATCTGGCGCACCCGGGCGGCCAGCGCATCCCATTCGGCGTCGGTCGCCATGTACGCGGCATGATGGGTGTGGTGCTCATGCTGGGCCCCCTGACGCCAGGAGGTCTTCGGCTAGCGACCACGGTCGGGTCAGGGGCGGATGCATGCTTTGGCCTTCGTGATCTCACTTGCGCGCAAGCTATCACCGATTCCGACACCCTCAATCGGATCGCCGACGTCGGCAACTGGCTCGACGATCTTGCTGACGACACGCTCGAACGGAGATTGGATCAGGCAAAAATGGACTCAGGTTTCAAGTTGGTGGCCGAGGAATTCCGGAATGGTCTGGTTGGCCCAACGGAGGATGACCTGTTGAGGCACAGGAAAGCGTGGACCCGATTGGCAGCCTGGACTTAGGAGATTGCTCAGGAGTGGCGTTGCACACGTGATCCGATGCGCGACGCGGTGCCAACATAGATCGCTGCCATGTGAGGGCCGCGTCAGGAAGGAAACGGCTGATCCCGTGTTTCAGCCGATTGCGTCGTGCGGTGCATTACCCGCCGTCGCGGCATGTCGTAGTCCTGGACGGCCCGGTGCTGTACCGTGCAATTATCCCACATCAGCAGATCGCCGCGCCGCCACTGATGGCGATAGATGAAGCCCGGTTTGACGATGTGATCGGCAAGTGCGGAGATCAGCGCCTCGGCTTCTTCTTGATCCACGCCGTCGGGTGCCGAACCGGAGGATAACGATCAATCTCCGCCTGGGTGACCGTCAGGGCACGCTTACGGGCACTGAAATCGAAGACGGCATGACGACCGTCGATCCTTTGCTTCATCGGCGCTGGCAATCCGTCCCATGCCGCTGCGGCTCTGGCAAATTCTGTATCGCCCAGGGGTAGGCCGCAAAGGTCCGGAACTTCGAGCGCGTAGAGTATGGTCCCGCGTAGCGGCCGTTTTGCATAGCACATGTCGCTGTGCCAGTTCTCGCCAGCGCGACGTATGCCAATTGGTCGGCCATCCTCTGTGACGTTGGACACTACTGCCCCGAGTCGTTCAAAACGCGGGGTATAACCTCTTCAGCTTCACCCGTGCGTCGCCGGTCGTGAATTGCCACTCGGCTTTGGTGTGATTCTTGTTTCGATCTGCCTCCCACGCAGCGATTTCATCAATCAGGCACTGCTTGTCAGGAATGCGCCGGTCGAGACATTGAGACGACAGGACGCCGAGTTCGGATTCCGCCATGTTCAACCAACTGCCGCGTCTGGGAGTATAGTGCCACTCGAACCGTTCGACCAGGCGGCGCGCCTCGGCGGCGGGAAACGCCTCATAGAGTGATGAGGGCCGGTGCGTGTTGAGATTGTCTTGCACGAGCGCGATCTTCGGCGCGTTGGGAAAATGCGTGTCGGACAATTCTTTCAGGATGCGCGCGAAATCCTTCGCGGTGCGTTGATCGGTTACCTCGACATGCCGCCAGCCTTCCAGGGGCGCGAACAGCATGAACAGATTGGCTGTTCCATTGCGTCGATATTCGTAATCATACCGTGTGACCCGCTCTGATTTCGCCGGGATCGGCACACGGGTTTCTGTGATCAATTGCTTCGACGTTTCGTCTAGGCATACAACAGGACATCCTGGATTAGGCGGCCGGTGATAAACGTCCAATACGTCTTCCATGTTGGCCACGAACGCGGCGCTGGCCTCTGGCGGAATGACGAATTGCTTCTTCAGATGCGGTTGTCGCGGTAGATACCGTGTTGGCTGTCAATGCTGCATTTGGTTTTCTTTCGATCTGCCTGAGTGTGCCGGCGTGCTCGCTACGGTCAAGGACAAGGCGCACTGCCGTGCGCGGGCCTGCGGCCCTCCTTGACCTCCGCTGCGCGCGCCGACTGGCGGTTTGACCGATCGGGACGGCGGAATGATCGGTTGCCAATCGAACAACGGAATAGGGGAAGTCACCGCGGCTCAGGCTGGCATGGCGATCGCCGGATCGAACGGCGTGCCCGTCTTCAGCACACCGAAGCATATAACCAGGAGTTTGCGCATGGCCGCGATGACGATCTGTTTGGGCGTGAGGCGGCCGGCTTGCTTGAGGCGGGCGACAAGGGCTGCGACGGCGGGATTGTAACGCATTGCAGACAGCGCTGGCATGTAGAGCGACGAACGCAGAGTGGCATTGCCGATCTTGGATATGCGCGTCGGGCGGTCAATCGAGGAGCCGGACCGATGATGGCTCGGGTTGAGCCCCGCATAGGCGACCATCTCGCCACTTCGACGCAAAACCTCTGGCTCCGGCATCTCCACCAGGAGCGAGGCGGCCAACGTTTCACCGACACCGATGACGCTGAGCAGCAGGTCGCGCCGGCCGCGCAACTCAGCGTCCTGATCCGTTGTCTCGCCAATGGCCCGGTCGACGGCTTCGAGTTGGTGGGTGAAATGCTCGATCGTCGCGGCGGCCAATTTGGTCGCGGTGCTATCGCCGAGACCGCTGCCGATGCGGTTCTTCCACTCTGTCCTATTCTTAACGATGCCGGCACGGACGGTCTGCAGTTCGCACAGTCGTCGCATCGCAGGCGACGGCGGCGTCCATCGTCCCGGCTTGAATAACGCGGCGTATTCTCGGATCAGGGCGGCATCGACCTTGTCGGTCTTGTTACGACCGAGCTTGGTGCGGGCGAAGTCCCGGATTTGGGCCGGGTTGATCACGCTTACGACGTGACCTGCGTCGTGCAACGCCAGTGCTATGCCGAGGCTATGACGCCCGGTCGCTTCCATGCAGACGTGGGCTTGTTTGCCGCCCATGGCCTTTAACCAGGACAGCAGCCGCTTCCAGCCATCGGGATTGTTCTCGAAGGTCAGGGCCTGCTTTCGCTGGCCTCTCGCGCAATTTACATCCAAGGTGTCCTTGGACACATCTATTCCAACTATAGAGTTACTCACTTCTTGCTACCATTTGAGGAGACGGACACAACAAGACTCCGCGTCGGACCACCTTGTACGCGGGATCAGCGGCTTGCCGCGTCCCTGGATACCGTTCGGCATGAACAGCGGAGCTCGGAGAAGCGGGGCCATATCTACCGCACAGGTTTTTCAACCAAAGGGAACGCATCAGGCTCACCGCTTTCCTTGCTGTTCGGCGAGATATTGTCTCTCGCCGAACAGGCCGCAACATACAAGGGAAACGGGTCTCCCCGTTCCCCCCGCACAGATCCCGGCGTGCGGCTTTCCGGCATCAAATGTGGTGCACCACATTTGATGCGTAATGTGGCGCCGATAGTTATGTGGCGCTGACCCCGGAGATCGGCGCCTGGAGCGGCTGAGCGGTTTTCCAACGCCACATAACAAGACCGCTATAGTGTGCGAAGGAAGTCCATCAGGGCGGGCTGATCTCGCCAACGCCCGGGTATCCTTTCGGTATCGGGCACGTCGCATTTCGCCAACGCTTTTGCTTTGGTCTCAAAGTCGACCTCGGCATAGATATTGGTGGTTTCCAGCGAGACATGACCTAGCCAGCCCCGGATTGTGTTGATATCGACCCCGGCGCGCAGAAGGTGGGTTGCGCTGGTGTGGCGGATGGAATGGGGACTGACGCGTTTCGACGCCATTGACGGAGATCGGGAGAGGGCCCTCAGAACGTTGCGTTCAACCACGGTATGGATCCCAAATCGAGTGATTGGACAGCCGCGGTGATTGAGGAAGACGGCCCCGGAAGAGGCTCTTTCGCCGATAAGCGCGGCGAGTTCGGAGACAGTGGCCGGCCATAACGGACAGAAGCGCTGCTTCCCGCCTTTTCCGGTGATTTTGACGCTGGCGGCGTTCAGGTCCAGATCCGCAACCTTCATCTGGGCGGCCTCCGAAGCCCTGGCTCCGGTGTTGTAGAGGAACAGGAGAAGTGCATGGTCGCGACCGCCTTGTGCGGTTCGGCGGTTCGGGGCTGCGAGCAATGCGTCGATCTCCGGCTTTTCGAGATAAGGAACGACTGCTTTGCCGGTTTTCTTGAAGGGTATCGAACGGATCTGCCCGGACCATTCGATATGTATTGGGCTATGTTCGCCAACGAAGCCCGCGAGGGCGCGGATGGCGGCGAGCCGCTGGTTGCGTGTGGCGATGGCGCAGTGGCGTGAGACCTCGAGATCGGTGAGAAAGAGCCGGACGCGATCAGCGGAGATGTCGACCACATGGAGACGGTCGACTGATTTCTTGGATTGCTTTGCGACGAAAGGGATGAGCTGACGGAGTGCATCGCGATAGCCGTGTTGGGTGTTGCGGGCGAGATTGCGTTCGGCGACGACATGCTCCAGCAGGAAACGCCAAATCCAGGGGCCAAGCGTCTCGTCAGTCATGAGAAGGCGCCCATGGCGTAACGTTCGAAGCGCAGGCCTGCCTCGCGAAGCAGTTCCGGCGTCAGCGTGAGGTAACGCTGCGTGCCGGAGATATGCACGTGGCCGAGATAGGTCGACAGCTTGGGCAAGAGGCGCTGCACATCGGCGCCGTCGCGGTACCAGGAGATGAGCCGGTGAACGGCAAAGCTGTGCCTAAGGTCATGCAAGCGTGGTTGATGCCGCGCGGCGGCAGTTTCGTCCAAGACATTGGCGCGGACCCGTAAGCGGCAAAACGCCATTTCGGCGTTTTGCCGGGTCACCACATCGCCTTTGCGGGAAACAAAAAAGGGCGAAGCGAACTCGGCATGCTGTTGTCGGCGCCTCGCCGCGTGCGGAGTCAAAACCCGGATCAGATCGGCGCCGATCGGCACCAGCCTCGTTTTGTAGAACTTACTCTCGCGAATGCAGAGAATCCCGAGTCAAGATCGACGTCGGCCATGGTCAGGGCAAGCGCTTCGCTGATCCGCAGCCCGGCGCCATACAGCAAGAGCAAAAGCGTTCGATGGGTTTTCGGATCAATGCGGCAGCGCGGATGATCGCTGACCGCGACGGCATCGAGTAAGCGACGTAATTCTTCGTGCGAATAAATATGCGGGACGAAAGCCTTCAGCGGTTGAGGAACGGTCCGTGGCAATGGCGACCGGTCGATATGGCCCCGGGCGATGGCAAACCTATAGAAGCCGCCGAGCGCGGAATGCTTGCGCTCCCAAAAGCGGGTGACCGGACCCGTTCCGGCGAGAAAGGCCAGCACCTGGCTGGCCGTGACCTCTTGCATGGTCACCTCCCCCGATGTGCGACAAAACGACCGAAGGATGCGAGCTTCCGTACGAAAACGCATGCCCATCGCTTGCTTGTGGCCGACATAGCCGGCGACAGCCTCGGAAAGCTTCATGACAGCTCTCCCAGATCGAACGCCGCGACCTCGCGCAGGCCGACCAGATCGACCTTGGCATAGGTCCGGGTTGCATAGGTGCCGCGATGGCCGAGATGATCGCCAATCTCCTTGAGACTTAGGCCCGCTTCGACGAGATGGGCCGCACAGGCGTGGCGGAGGCCGTGCGGACCGTGGTGCTCGGCCTGAATGCCCAATGCGTTGAGCCGGCTGGCGACCGCGTAATACATGCCACCCGCCGAAAGTGGGCGAAACGGAGCTTTGAGCGTCACGAAGACTTCCCGGGAAATGCACCGCGGCCGAGCCGCCTGGAGATATCGTAGGATCGCGTCGCCGACTGAGGTCACCAGAGGATAATATTGTGTCCGCCGCTGCTTGGGCCGCTGGACCGTGATCACCTCTCCGCTCCAATCCAGGTCTTCGAGACGCAATCCGCGGACTTCGCCACTTCGCAATCCATAAATTGCAAGCAGCATCAGAATTGCGTGGTCACGCGTATCACGACGACCCTCTCCGACGGTGCCTTCCATGAGCCGCTGCACGTCAACCCAGCGAGGACCATTTGGGAGACCGTCCTGTTTGAAGAGCCGTGGTGCGTCGATGGCGGCGGCAATTCCAGGGGAACACCACCCCCGCATCTCAGCATGTCGAAAGAACGAGCGCAGCGCTGCCGCGCTCGTTGCGATCGATACGCGACACCAGCCGTCTCGACCTCTAGAATCGAGAAAGGCATCAACATCGTCGACGGCGATGTCCGCGATCGACGCTTTGGCGGAGGAGACGTGCCGTAGGAACCTTTCGACCTGCCAACGTTGATGAGAGACAGTGCGTGGCGACAACCCGCGTTCGTCCCTCAAATGGGCAATGAAATCGTCAATCTGGTCAGAATGGATATTCAGCTTGCCGTCTGGCAGCACCGCCAGCAATTCGAGGAAGCGCAGCCAGTCGGTGGCGACCTGAACGAACAGTCGACGCGACCACTCTCCGCGGCCCCCGCGCCGCCGCCGTCGTTGATGCCGTACCCACTTCCCGGCAGCCGTTTCGATCTCCAGCCGGGTAATCTGATGGCCAACGGTCACATCAAGCCGCTCAGCAACTACAAGCAGTTCGCGGGCAATACGCAGCAAGGTCTCGCGAGCAAGGCCTTGGCCGGCACAATGCGCGAGATAGCGCCCTCGCTCGGCCGACCCGGACCCGTCTGGTAACGTGCCAGGACCGCAGGGTAGGTGAACGGAGTTTCGAACATGGATCGGATCTCCTGATCGATGGGGAGGTCCAATCAGTTGTCCGCCACTTTGTTATGTGGCGTTGGAAAACCGCTCAGCCGCTCCAGGCGCCGATCCCCGAGGTCAGCGCCACATAACTATCGGCGCCACATTACGCACCGGGCTCCTATCGAAGGTCGGACGCGATCGCGGTTGTGGACGCCGCTGATCCGTAGGTTCGCCGCTTCAGTGACATGCCGTTCCCGGTACTG
Organism: uncultured Alphaproteobacteria bacterium; assembly: GCA_963772355.1. Lineage (GTDB taxonomy): Bacteria > Pseudomonadota > Alphaproteobacteria > Acetobacterales > Acetobacteraceae > Rhodopila. The sequence goes on from CAVYXX010000150.1 coordinate 18,088, forward strand.
AGCCCGGGACATGCGTCGCCGCTTACCTTCCCTCCGATCGGCCGCCTTCCCTCCGCCATCTCCGCCGCTGGCTCCCACCAGTTTTGTTCGAGGCATCGTCGGTAATACGCAGCCGTCCGACTCCTCACCTCTTCCGCAACGGTTTCGTCTCCTCGACTTTCCGTCGTGACCCAAATCCGCCAGAGCGGATTGGGCGAGATGAGGTCTCCCAGGTTCCGACGCGTTCCATTCATACGTAATGGGGTCTCAGACCACGGCAGAGCGGTCGCACCTCGCATATCGGTACGCAACGTGTTGCCTTCGACGATCTCAAGCGTCTCGGCCCCTGCAACATTAAACCTTTCGCGGCTCAATATCCCACTCCGCATGATTGCTGTGTACGCTTCGCGACCGCCGTCACCGACGTCCACGCAACACTCGCTACAGGGCGGCGCGCTACTGCCTTACCCTCGCCGGACTTCCACCGGCTGGACCACGCCAGCTTCGCCTGGCGCACTAAGAACGTTTTTTTTAGCGTCCGGCCGATGGTGTTGTCGCTGGCGCGATCAACGATGGCCAGTTCCACGACCTTGTCTTCCAGCAGACGCAAACTCCACTTCGCACGGCCTCTGGGCGGTGGGGACAGGGTGAGCGCGATTAGTTTCGCCTCGGCTTCACCGTCAAAGACGCGCTGGCGGGCCGAAGCTGGCGAATGGTGGCGCTTCAACGCGCTTTCAACGCCTTCCTCGACCAGACGCTGGCGAGTCCGGGCGACCGTATCGACACTGGTCACCAGGGCGGTGGCGATCTGACTGTCGCTCCAGCCTTCTCCGGCGTCCGAGGTGTCGGCTTTCAGCAGGATGCGAGCCTTCAGCAGGTACCGCGCGGGGTGCTTGCCCTTATTGATCATTGAGTTGAGTTGCTCGCGTTCCTCGTCACCGAGCTTCACGACGTATTTTTTGACGACGACCTCTTTCCTGGCCACGAACCGACTCCAGATGGTTGCGGAACCAGCGAGTCAGAGATCAGCCGCGGAATCAAGGACGCGAGGCACTACGACGATTTCGGGACTACCGGGAATGCTCCATCGCTCTCCGAAGATGTTGAATTCGATCTCGATAAACAGCGGGTAAAGGCGACCTGTTGGGGCGGGGTGATGTGGTGATCGCGGAAGAAGATGACACCATGATCATTGTATGCCCGCTCGATTGTGGCGAACACGGCATCGTCGATGGGCTGAGCCATGTCGACACCGCTGATCTCGGCACCTAGTGCGGCCCCAGTCGGGATGATCTCGATGGACATCGGCACGCCTCCTATCCGTTAAGCTCTCCCCTGATGCGCATCATCAATCCAGGGGACCTTTTCCGCCCCAGCGCCCTTCCGACGATCGCATCGGCTTGACCCACCGAGGGTGGCCGCGCAACATTCAAAAGCGGAGCGTAATCGGCAACGCCTCTCAGTCAAACTTAAGCCCTCTTTGATGCAAGCCCGGGGGCTTTCTTCTTTCTGCTCGGCCGTAACTTCCTCCGCCTGTCGGCAATATAATGATGTATTTATACGGGGAGGTCCATCATGACCACAGAAGAATTCACGGAGGCTGTTGGCGAGCTGATTGCGATCGCTCGTGAGGCTGGGTTATCCGACGCGGAAATGATCGTGGTGCTCGAAGAGACCGTAGAAGAGTTGGACAAGCGGCTGTGGGACGGTTAGGCCTCGGTCGAAGCAGTTTGGCCCGCCCCGGCCTTTTTGCCGCTCCGAAGTCCTCGACATGTTCTAGAGGGGGTTGGCTACTGTGGCGCATGCTCGACATGCTACCCTCCGCCACGCCGGACGTGATCGCTGCTGTACAGGCAATGCTGCAGGGACTGGCCGCCGCCCCGGCCAACGACGGGCGCGTGGCGCAGGACGAGCTGACGCCGTTCCCAGGCCTGCCATGTTCCAGTGGCCCGATGACGCCGCGGGACGCAGCTCGCTCCAGCCTCCTGAAGCGGTTCCCGGCACTTGTAAACGCGCGCGTGGCGTGACGACGCACCTGCGAAAGAGGTTTTTTACTTTGCGTAGCGTCTACGGGGATGACATGGGGTCATGGTGCGATGAGACCGTGCTCTCCTCGATTAGCTGGGCCAGTCGGGCATCGCCCTCCGCGAGCGCAATGCAGGCGTCTCGTTCCTTACCGGCCGGAAGAGCATCGGCTTTGTCCTGCCAGTCCTCAGCCCTCACCCGATAGACTGTTGGGTCCCAACCCCCGGGCATTGTTCCCTTCTCCCTCCCATTGACTGGATGCTACATGCGAACAATCATTTGGCAGCCTTTGAACGGCAGGTGCAGCTTTTGCGTTCTCTTCGGCTGTGGAGGCTGCGATGACGCCAGGCGAGCTAAGACAGAAAATTGCAGATTTCGCGGGATAGCAGCCACCTTCGCCGATCGACAAGCTGTCAATGCGCTGCATGAATTGGCTGAGGAATATGAGGATCTGGCCACTAAGCTGGAGGTCTCCGGTGGATCACATCCGAGGGCTGATGACGAAAGCTCCGCAGATTCCAGATTGGCTTCGTGCCGAGTTTGAAGAGTTTGGGGAACAGGTCGTCGCCCAAACTCTAGCTCGCCCCTTAACTCATGGATCCACCACCCTCGGCGTCCCGCAATGGGCCTCCAAAGAGGAGGAACGCCGCCTGGCCGAGTTGTGGCTCCGTCAGCGTCGTCGCGTCGGTTGGCTCAAAGATGGGGCGACGTTTGTTCTATTGTTACTCGGGATATTAGTCATGGCGTTCGTCCTCCACAAATAAGCTGCGCAAGAACCGGCGCATTGATCTGCTACATGAGCGCCCACGCGCCTGGAGGCGCGGCATCGCGATTCTGTGTGTGCCGCAGTGCGGAATCCTCAACCGATAAAGGCTCGCTGCGTTTTTTTAGACGCCGCATAAGATCAGCGGGCAACCAAGTTTGGAAAGGGATACGGCGATGATTTCGATCTCGCGTTCGATGCTGCTGGCAGCAACTCTGACGGCGTTTCCCCTAGCCGCGTCATGGCGCTTCAGGCGAAAGACGGGCGCCTGGTATCCTATTCTTTTCGCGCGCAGCCGCCACGCCAACCGTGCGCTCATACCAGTCAGCCCTTCGGGCCGCTGGGGCGTCGCCCTCAGGTCCCTTACGGTGCTTGGTTAGGCAAATGTCATGACGGCCAGGCCGTGACCAAGTCGAAATGGTGGGCCGGGGAGGAGTTGAACCATCCGACCTCACGCTTATCAAGCGTGCGCTCCATCGCTGAGCTACCGGCCCTGACGAAGACATTAGCCGGAACGCGCCGTCAACGAAACAAACAAATCCGTTACCGACTTCATACGAATCTCACAGGGCAGTGAATGGGCGCGGCGGACAGCAATTGCGGGTTCCGGCCTGCGGGAGTATCGGATTCAAGCGGGAGCGCTGGTATCGCCAGCAACGGATCGAGTACGGCAAACGGCAGTTCGTCGTCATGGACCCAGACGGCTACCTGCTGTGCTTCTATGCCAACCTTGGGCAGCGAAACGTTAAAAAATGACCGACCAACTGCCCGCCGTGCTTCCATCGGGCGCAATCGCGTCCGCCGCTTCGGTCGATACCTATATAGTGGTGCCGCTGCTGGTCGCGGCGTCCGGCCCGTTGACCGTTTCCTGGATTTCCTCGCCCTCATGGCTTCCACCGCCGGGGAGATTCGTATCGGTGATGCCGTCGATCGTCTGGCCGAACAGCTCAATCTTACCCCGGATGACCGAGCCGAACTTTTCCCTTCTGGCAAACAAACATTGTTCGGAGACCGGGTTCATTGGGCCAAGACCTATCTTACCAAGGCCGGTCTACTGGAAAGCACGCGACGGGGGCATTTCAAAATCACAGAGCGCGGCCAACAGGTCATTGCCTCGCATCCTCCGCGCATCGACAACGAATTTCTCAATCAGTTTGCCGAGTTCCGCCAATTCAAAGAAAAATCGGCAACCGACGCCGCACAGGGTTCGCAGCCGATTGAACCTGCCCTCGTAAGCCGCACGGAGACACCGGACGAAATCATGCGGGTGGCACACAAGCAGGTTGAGACATCGCACGGACAGGATTTGCTCGATAGGGTTCGAACGGCACCGCCCGCCTTCTTCGAGCGCCTTATGGGTAGGGCGGTGCAGATGTTACCATCATGGACGTGCCGGTCGTTTGGTTCGCCCCGGGATGCTGCAACCCCCGGCATATTCCTGAAGAAGTCGCCACATCACCTATAATTAATGTCGATAGGTGGCGATCCTGGCCCATGCTGGCTGGCAGTTCGTCACTCTAACTAAAATGCAGGCGGGAATACAAATAACAGGGAGAGTCGCATGGCTGTGTCAGTCGAATGGGAAATCAAGGCCACCGAATTCGCCAACTGCAACTGTATCTATGCCTGCCCCTGCCAGTTCAACGCGCTGCCGGACAAGGGATTTTGCGAGGCCGTCGCGGGTTTTCAGATCCACCAGGGGCACTTCGGCGATGTCCCGCTGGATGGTCTGCGTGCTGCGGGGATCTGGCATTGGCCAGGTGCGGTGCATGAGGGCAACGGCAGCATGCAACTCATCATCGATGAGCGCGCCGACGCAAACCAGCGAGACGCGCTGGTGAAGATTCTATCAGGACAAGAAACCGAGGATATGGCTACGATGTGGTGGGTATTCGGCACAATGAGCCCGACTAAGCATGCGCCCCAGTTCCTTTCCATTGCCTTCGACGTCGATGTGGACGCCCGCCGCGCGCGGCTCGATGTTCCAGGCGTGCTGCTCTCGATCGGCGAGCCGATCCGTAACCCGGTCACCGGTGCGGAACATCGCGTTCGTATCGATTTCCCGCAGAGCTTCGAGTTCGCTCAGGCCGAGATCGCCAGCGGCACCAGCAAGGTCATTGGCCCCATCGCGCTCGACCTGAAGGATACCTACGGCCAGTTCGCGCATATTCATCTCAGCCATAAAGGACGCCTGAACTAGCGGAATTTCGTCTAATGCTGAGCGCCTTGCTGCGGCGCGAGCGCATGCTCGTGCTGGCTGCGTTGCTCGCCGTGATCTTGCTCGCCTGGAGCTATCTTTTACTCGGCGCCGGGGTTGAGATGGAGCAGATGGACATGGGCGGCGGCCAAATGATGCTAATGGCGCCGGCATGGACCGCGAGCTACGCGGCGCTGATTTTCCTTATGTGGGCCATCATGATGATGGCGATGATGTTGCCGAGCGCCGCGCCGGCCGTGCTCCTGGCCGCCGCTTTAATGCGCCAACGCGGCGGCGACCGCATTTTCGGA
>CAVYXX010000151.1:0-23527 GCA_963772355.1 uncultured Alphaproteobacteria bacterium
CGCCGGTGGTGTTGCAAGCACCGCCGTGTCCGCTTGCCGGGTGCCGCCCGGCACGGAGTCGCTTACGGAAGAAAAGCCCTACGCCATGGTCTAGCTCTGTGCGGGTAATCCCGTGCGCTGGCGTCAGCACATCGGTTGATGCTTACTTCTACTCAGAAACGGCTAGCTGAAGCCAATCGAGGCGTCAATTTGGACTGCGCGTTATCTTGGCGCGCCGCGAGTTTACTGCGGATGGCAGACTACCGAGGCCTCCTGTGGCTACAGTTGTAAGGTTCACTGTCATGCTAGGAGTGGTTGCGAAGACTTTGCAATAGGCTTTGCTGCGTATGCTCTATCCCAAGTTCGTGAGCAACGCCGTGTCTGGCCTTGGCGGGCTGTATCGTCTCGCTTCCGGGGCCGCCCAGTCGGTCATCTCCTCAAAAGCCGCGATCTGACTGATGGTCGGCTGAGGCAATCCGCTCTGCTGTGATAGCAGCGCCTGCAACATACCGAGGTTCGTTCGGGCGCCGCGCGGAAACTCCTTGCTAGCACTCGTTGCATCACTCACCCTCCGCCAGTTCTGGCCTACTTGGCCCGGAAGTGAGGGTGAGACGCTGGCGGCGTCGGCCCTGCGCGCTTCCGCGCTCTCGCGTGGTGGGAACCGCCACCGCTCGGTTTTTTTTCAGTCTCTGTCTGTGGCGTTGCGCCTTCGCGTTTGCGCCGTTCGTAAGTTATTATATAAGAGTATTTAATCAGATTGATCAAGCGGAGAGGTTGGAAGGTGCGTCATCACGTGGGCGTGTTAGTCGGCGATCAGGTCGGTGGGGGACACGTCCAGCGTTACGGCCAACGCTGCGATCAGTTCGATGCCGAGGCTGTGCTCCGCCTTCAACGTCTCGATTTGGCTGATGTAGGTTTGGCTGATGTTTGCTCTCTCACTCAGCGCCCGCTGCGTCATTTGCCTATCGCTTCGTATCCGCAGCAGGTTGCGGCCGATGTTGGTTCTGATCCGCTGGATCATGCGCTTGACCTTGGCAGGAGGTACGGGCCGCTCTGCGGGGGCGCGTTTAGCGGCTGCTGCCATCTCGGTTCGGACGTCCCCATTGGTGCTGCGACTTAATAGCTTACGCAGACTTATAGCCGCGCCATCAACGGGTTACCAGCAGGCGTCGTAAGAGGGGCAAAACCGTAGGTGCGGCGGTCGATCAGGCCGGCCGGAACCGGGCCCTGACGTAGTGATCGAGCGGCTGAACGAGGATGTGCCCGGCGACCTTGAGCCTGCTGCCCAGATAGTCCCAGAGCGCAATGCCAAGTTTGTCGCAGGTCTTGGCAAGGCCAAGAAACGCGTCACGGCAATCGCGGCCAGCATCACTGCGTGTTCCGGCGCTCACCTTGCGTCGGGTCACGTAGCAGCGGATGTCGTTCTCCGAACCGTTGGTGTGGAGCGGGATCTCCGGCCGCTGCAGCACCATTAGCAACTCGGTCTTGTTGGCATGCAGCCGCTTGAGCAGGCGGTCCAGCGTGACGAAGCCGGTGCGGCGAAGGAAGATACGGTCGAACCGCGCGTGCAAGTTAGCCGCCCGGCGCGCGCTTGGCTTGAGCCGGTAAGCCCTCAGACTGGCGTAGAAATCCCAGATCAGGCCGCGCACCCGCGTCTGCGCGGCGCGATGCTTGTCGGTGAAGGTGTCCAGCTTATGCACTAGGCGCTCCGCGTGGACCCAGCACAGCGCATGCCGACCGACGTTGAACTGTCCAGCATCATCGCTCAGCACCACGCTCTCGCAGAGGAATTTGTGCGCCTGAACGCTGCCCCACACGGCGCCCTCGGTGGCAACCCGCACCGGATCAGGCGTGACGTCCAGGCTGGCGAAGCCCAGCCGGCCGAGGTGCGCCAGCCAGGCGGCCTGATCGGCGAAGCCGGTCTGCGTTTCGGTCGTTAGGCGGGCGATCAGCGGCGCTGACAAGGCATGTTTGCGCATGTAATCATAGGCCGCGTCATTGAGTACGTAATCGGTATGACCGGCGCGTAACAGGTCGAGGAAGTTCAGCCGGCTCTTCGATCCGCGGGTGCCAAACCAGGTGAACCAGTCATTGCCGATTTGCGTGCAAAAACCGTTCTTCCCGGCATGGCGCGCACCGGTGTCGTCCACCGAGACAAACGGCGAGGTCGCCAGCCCGGCGCGCAAAACATCCTGGGCTTCGGTGAGGAAATCCGCTTGTTTGTCGGTCAGCAGACGTTGCAACTGACGCTTCGAGATCGCCACGCCCAGCGAGCCAAGCAGCGCCGCCAGCCGCGGCAGTGTCGACTGGCCTTGATGGTATTGCATCAACACGAAGCGGCGGAGTTCGGGACCAAAATGGCCGTCGATCCCCTCCGGCAGCGGGGCCAAAATCGTCTGGCCATCCGGCGCGACCCAACGTTCACGCTGGTAACAGGTCGCCCGTACCTGAAATCTCCAGATCCTGCACCAGAAACGGCTCATGACCCTTGAATTGCGATCCGTCCGGGACCGCGACTTTCACAACCTGATCTTCGATGCCAACCCGCGGTGTCACCTTGCCGCGGAACCGCCGCTTGCCCTCGCCGGGCTTCGCCGGCTCGGTGCCCTTATCCATGCCGCTCGGTTTGATCGTGGGCCGGACCTTCAAGCCTTTCAGCCGGGCAATCTCTTCGCGCTGCTCGGAAGCAGTCTTCTCCAGGGCAGCGACTTTGCTGAATAGTTCAAGCAGCAGAGACTCAAGCTCTGCGCGGCTGAGCCCGGAGAGGTTGGGTGGAAGCGGCACATTCGCCAGGAATTGTACGGAGTTGAGCCGCAGCAAGAGAAAAATGCAGGCGTGCCCGCATTTTTGCCCCTCTTACCAGGCGTCTGGGACTGCCGCAAAGTTGGGGGTGCGGGCGCCAAGAAGGCATTGTCGCGCCTTTCGTCGACGGGGAGAGTGGGCGCGTGGCCTGGATTTTGAGGTTGGTAGAGACAGGTGCCAAGGGCGAGGGGCAAGCTCAGGATGTCATGGAAATCGATCGGCCCGGCGGTCTCGGTGACATCGCCGCTCTGGGTTTGACCCTGCCCGAAACGAAACGGTTGTTGGCGGCGCTTCAGCAGGAAATCGTCGCGGCCCAGGTCAGGGAGCACTCCACCCAGCGGCCGATCTGCTCGCGCTGTAGCGGAGCGTGCCGCTTGAAAGCGGCAGCACGTGGTCGCAACGCTTTTCGGTCAGGTCACGGTGCGGCTTCCCCGATTTCGTTGTGCCACCTGTGGCGGGATCGAAGCGGCTGTCGACCGGCCATGGTATTGCCGGGCGACGCCGGAATTGCTCCAGCTTCAGCCCATCTTTCCGCGACCATGACCTACAGAACGGCCGCTGATCTTCTCGAGCAGATGTTCCCGGTCAAAGCCGCGAAGCATTCCGAGACCGTGCGCCGCCACACTCTGAAAGTTGGTGAGGCACTTCAGAAATGTGCGGTCATTACACCTGGAACAATGGCGTCAGCGGTCGTGGTGACGTTGGATTCGACATTCATCCGGAGTTGCGAGACGCCGTCACCAAAACCGAAACGGACATCAAGGTGCTGATCAACCAGAACCTCGCCGCCGTCGGGCGCACCGAGGCGACGACAGCCTTCACCGATGGCTGTTCCGGACTTCGCCGCATTCTCGCGGGCGCCGGCGTCACTGACCTGCCATTCTTGACTGGTTTCACATCGGCATCAGACTTCAGCACCTGAAGCAGGTCGCCGGCGCTCTGTCGTGCGACGATCCGCCGCGGGCGGCGGCGAAGGCAGTGATCGTCGGGGAGGTTGAGCGCCTGCACTGGCGGCTGTGGAACGGCAAAGCCACCAATGCCCGGATCAGCATCGATCGCATCCACGCCGTCATGCATCATTTCAAGCGTGAATCTAGTACGGGAAAGTCCATCGCGGCATCGCGAAAGTTGTGGACCGCCTTGCATGCGATTGACAGTTACCTGACCGGCCAGAGTGACTGGCTGGTCAATTACGCCCAACGCCATCGTGCCGGACTGCGGGTCGGAACCGCGATCACCGAAGGGACAGCCGACTTTCTGGTGAACCGGCGGATGAACAAAAGTCAGCACATGCGATGGTCGCGACGCGGTGCCGATCTGCTGCTTCAGGTTCGATGCGCGGTCTATAATGGCACTCTTGGCTCGGGCATCGGACAGCGGTTCCAACCAGCCAACGATCCTTACCCGACGCTGGCTATGGCAGCGTAACCCCCAACTTTGCGGCAGTCCCCAGCCGGGCCGAAGGCGGAGCGCATCCGGACCCTAGCCCGCGAGAGCGGCACAGGCGCTATGGCACGCCCAGAGTATGTTCAGGTCAATCAGCGCTCTGAAAACATTGTTAAATTAAAGAGGTCGAGCTTGATGACGTTGCTGGAATTTTAGTCTTTCGCCCCCTATAATGGGTAGGAGTGGGGCCGCACGACGAAGTTACAGGCCGGCGCAGAAGGCTGAACGATGACCATTGAAGTCTCTCAGGACACCGAACACCGGCTGGCGGCGGAAGCGCGGCGGCGGGGGATTTCCGTGGAGAAGCTGCTGCAGCAATTTATCAACGAACGTGCTGCCCTGACCCATCAAGGGCAGGCCCAGCCGGCATTGCCCGTCTGGCACCTCGGGAGCACGGGGGCATATCACCGGCGCGACATCTACAGCGATGTCGGTTGAGCCGGGGATCATCGACACCAATGTTCTGGTTTATGCGCTCGATGCCGACGCCCCGATGCATCCGGCGGCGCGCGTGCTGCTCGAAGCCGCCCGTGACGGTGCCGCCACGCTCTATGTGACCTCGCAAATTCTCTGCGAGTTTTATTCCATTGTGACGAACCCACGGCGGGTAGCGAAGCCGCGTTCGTCCGGCGATGCGGTGAATGCGATTGCCGATTTTTCTGACCTTCCTGCATGTGCTGCCGGTTCCGGCGAATGCGGTGGATGGCTGGCTCGGATTGCTGTTACGCCACCCTGTGACCGGCGGCGACGTGTTCGATCTGCAGATCATCGCCACCATGCAGGCGAACGACATCCGCCGAATTTACACATTCAACACCGGCGACTTCGAAACATTCTCCGAGCTCGCCGTCCTCACGCCATAGCGACGCAATCCGGCCGACGACAGGTTTTTGCTGCCATGGAGGATCTCGATCTGGCGTGCCGGCGCATGAAGGAGATGATGGCATGACCAAAAAGAACCCCATTGGGGCACAACCCTCGATGAATTTCTCGGCGCCGAGGGCGTTCGCGAAGCAGCGAAGGCCGAGGCGGTTACCAGCATGATCGCCTGGCAGCTTACCCAAGAAATGGGACGGCAGGGCATCTCCAAGGCGACGCTGGCCGAGCTGATGCACACCAGCAGCGCGAACCCTAAGATCAGGAGAATGGCCAAGGCACAGGGAGCCGACATCTATTTTGGTGACGCGGCTCATATCCGTTCTGACCACCACGCGGGGCGTACCTGGGGCGGCACCGTCAACTTATCGTCCGGATGCGATAGCCGGGCGCGATGGATTGAGTGACGATGGTCGACGAGCATGATTACGCGGCCATGGCCACGCCGGTGACCTCATCCCACGCAGTGAATGCTTGATTGCGGGCGGAACGAAACTTGATGGCGGTGTTTTGGTTCGGGCGGCGGGAGAAAACGTTGGCGATCTGATCATGGCTGGAAAGGAACCGCTGCACCTGCCGCGGTGACTTGAAGCGCTTCATGATCCGCTCTCGTCGTCGCGTCGGTTGATGAGAATTCTCCGCCCGGTTGTTGAGACCTTTGTGCTGCCGATGCTCGACGCCGGGCATGATCTCCCGCTTCGCCGCCGCGTAGCTTTTCAGCTTGTCGGTGATCAGCACACGAGGCGCTCGTCCCTGCTTCTTCAGCAGCTTGCGGAACAGTCGCTTGGCGGCCTTCTTGTTGCGCCGGCTCTGGACCAGGACATCGAGAGAAAGCCCTCCTGGTCAACCGCGCGCCAGAGCCAATGCTTCTTGCCGGCGATGGTGATGACGACCTCATCAAGGTGCCATTTGTCACCACGACGGGGTGCGCGCCGCCGGATGCGGTTGGCGAATTCACGGCCGAATTTCAGGCCCCACTGCCGGATCGTCTCGTATGTGACCGAGATGCCGCGAGCGGCCAGCATCTCCTCGACCATGCGCAGGCTTAATGGGAACCGGAAGTACAGCCAGACCGCGTAGCTTATGAGCTCGGCGGGGTAGCGATAGCCAGCATACAGAGGGTCTCGGAGCGTCGTCATCGAAGACAGATATCTGGCCGTCCCGGCTCCGCCAAGCCGGAAGGCGCTCAAGTTGACGGTGCCGGTTGCTCTCATAGGCACGCCGCAGATGCTCTTTCAATTGAGCACGTTTGGGCTCTGGCAAACTACCAATGTATTGACTTGGCGCCGATCGCAGCGGCCGGACACCATCCTTTGCCATGGCCTCGAGTTCCGCGAGCACTTTGTCCACGAACACGTCAACATCGGCAAAGGCATCCCACGATCCGGGAGACGTCTTTGCAGGCCGGGCGGCGGTTCCCATATTCTGGCCTCGATGTTATGAAATAGGGCGATCCGATTGGATGCTCGGCTTTCGGGCACCACGCACAATTCTACCGACGGTTGTGGTCGAAGTCGCACCGACTGGCTCGGACTATCTACAAACTAACGGTCCGGCCCAAGCGAAGATGGCTGCTGACACCAGTTCATCCTGGGACGCGAAGGGGGGCGGGTGCCAGCATGTCGTCTGCTGTCAGGCTATCGCGTAGAAGGCGCGACGGGGAGGCGACATGCTCTGGAGACGCATCGGTGCGGCTGTGGCTGGCATCGGGGGTGGCCTCATAGTGCTGGGGCGCGCCAGCGACGTCGTGGTCGATTGGGCGTGGTTCTCCACGATCGGATATGTCGGCGTCTTCTGGACGATTTTGGTGACGAAGGCTGCTCTCTTCATAGCCGTCTTCGCGGTGTCGACTTCGCTTCTCTGGATGAACGGCGCGATTTCATTGCGGCTTGCGTGGCAGCGACGACTTCGGCTTTCGATAGTGGGCGACCCGGGCCTCGCGACGGTTCTGGCACTGCCTGGGGCGCCGACCGGGTTGTTCGGACCTGCGTCGCCGCTGCTGCCGTGGCGCCTGCTCATCCTGGCTGTGTCCCTCGTCATCGGACTGCTGATCGCGATGGGGGAGATCGGTCAGTGGGACCCGATCCTTCGGTTCCTCTACCAGGTGCCATACGGTCAAAACGATCCGCAGTTTGACAAGGACATCGGTTTCTACCTCTTCACGTTGCCGGTCTACGTTGCGATCAAGACCTGGATGCTGTTGATCCTGCTCCCGAGTACTCTCACGGCCGGAGCGGTGTATTTGGTCTTCGGCGGAATTCATCTGGACCGCCGGCCCTGGTACATTTCGGGCGCCGCCATTGCCCACGGCTCGGCCCTTCTCGGTCTCTTTTTTGCGGTAAGGGCGTGGTCCTATGCGTTGGACCGCTATCTGCTGCTCTACGACGACAACGGCGTCGTCGTCGGGGCAGGCTACACCGATGTTCACATTGCGCTGCCGGTTCTCTTGCTGCTGATCCTTGTTTCCGCCGCCGCTGCCGTGATGACATGGATCAACGTGCGCCTGCGCACCTACAGGCTTGCCATCGCAGCGACGGCGCTGGTCTTCGGAAGCTCGTTCGTGTTCGCCGAGGTGTTGCCCGGACTGTTCCAACGCTTCTTAGTCAAGCCGAACGAGTTGCAGCTTGAGACGCCGTATATTCAGCGGAACATCGCCCTCACTCGGGAAGCCTACAACCTGCGGCAGATCGGGGTAAAACCATTTCCGGCGGAACAGGGGCTGAATTTCCAGTCGCTGCAGGATAACCGGGGAACCATCGACAACATCCGGCTGTGGGACTGGCAGCCGCTGATGGACACCTACGCGCAGTTGCAGGAGATCCGTACCTATTACAAGTTTCTCGACGTTGACGTGGATCGTTACCATCTCGACGATACATACCAGCAGGTGACGATCGCGGCGCGTGAGCTCGCGCCGTCGTTGCTGGCAGCCAATGCCCAGACCTGGGTCAACCTGCATCTGTTGTTCACTCACGGCAATGGGGTGGTGATGTCCCCGGTCACCCAAAAGTCCGCGGAAGGTCTGCCGAACTTCGAACTGAAGGACATCCCGCCGGTCGCCTCCGGTGGTCCCGCGGTGACCGAACCACGGATCTATTTCGGACAGAGCGCCAATGGCTACGTGATCGTCAAAGGCAGCATACCGGAGTTCGACTATCCGAAGGGAACCGACAACGTTCACGCGAATTACGATGGTGCGGATGGTATCGCGATCGGTGGCACCGCTTGGAAGACGCTGTTCGCCTGGTATTTCGACGACGTGAACATCCTGCTCAGCAGCTACATCACCGACGACAGCAGGATCATGCTCCATCGCAACATCCAGGATCGCGTACGGACGATCGCGCCGTTCCTGCAACTGGATCACGATCCCTACGTGGTGATCAGCGACGGGCGCCTTTACTGGATGCAGGACGCCTATACCACGAGCGACTGGTTCCCCTACGCCCAGCCGCAATCCGACGCCGGGACCAACTACATCCGGAACGCGGTCAAGGTGGTCATCGACGCTTACAACGGAATGGTCACGTTCTATGTCGCCGATGCCTCCGATCCGATCATCGCCACCTACCGCCGCATCTTCCCCGCGTTGTTCAAGCCGCTGGACGTCATGCCGCCGGATCTACAAAAGCACATCCGCTACCCCGAGGACCTGTTCAATATCCAGGCTCGGCAGTACCGCGCCTACCACATGAACACGCCGGAAGTATTCTACAATCGCGAAGATCTCTGGCAGTTTCCCCGCGAGCCGACCGCCCCCGACGACGCCAACGGCTTCAACCCCGCCAGGATGGCGCCGTACTACATCATGATGCGCCTGCCCGGAGAAACGCACGCCCAATTCTTTCTCATGCTGCCGATGGCGCCGAGCCAGCGGGAGAACATGATTGCCTGGCTGGCCGCGCGCTGCGATCTGCCCGAGTATGGCAAGCTCATCGTCTACGAATTCCCCAAGGACAAACTGGTCTATGGGCCGTTCCAGATCGAGGCGCGCATCCATCAGAACACCGACATCTCGCAGCAGATTTCGCTGTGGAACCAGATGGGCTCGCGTGTCATTCGCGGCAATCTTCTGGTCATTCCGATCGAGAACTCGATCCTTTACGTGTCGCCGCTGTACCTCCGCGCGGAGTTGGGCCAGCTGCCGGAACTCAAGCGGGTGATCGCGGCTTACGGCGACCGTGTGGTGATGGAGGAGACCCTTCCCGCGGCACTGGCCGCGCTGTTCAAGGACTCCGTCCCGGTTGCCTCCTTGCCTACACGCGCCGGAACAGCGTCCTCGGGCCCCGCGGATGAACGGGCCCGCGAGGCACTCGGGCATTATGATCGGGCGATCGATCGGCTGAAGGTCGGGGATTGGGGCGGCTTTGGTGCCGAACTGGACGCACTGCGGCCGCTGCTCGAGGAGCTGAGCCGGCGACCGGCTACCCGTTAGCTCCATTTTTGAATAGCGCCAGCAATACTTCGCACTGCGAAATCCCTCAGCTCGACTTTCCGCAATTTCTCCCGCCGGGCGTCAGGTCATAGTCCAGAAGATATCCTCAGAGGCGATGAAGTGTAGCGCGTCCTCGATCAACAAGACGGTGCGTCCAAACGGGCCTGTCGGGTTCTGTCAGGGCTCGCGCCAAAATCGCTTGAAGGAGCAATACGCTGACAAATTCGGCGATCGCTCGGTCATGATTTGCCGCTCTTAGCTCAACGCACGCAAGTAAGCTTCAAAATTCGTTACGCTGTCGCCATTCCTGACAGAACCGATAACTGGAGCGACCCCAATACCATTCCTTACAGGCGCTATGTCTGTTTGGCAGCTATCGGCGGCCGGGCTGCGCGACGCAATCCATCCGCACATGCTACGGCATGGCGCTGGATATACCCTGATCAATGATGGCGTTGATGTTCGGTTGGTCCAGGAGTTTCTCGGTCACGCCAGTATCACGAACACGGCGATCTATACGGCGATTAACCCGAAGCGTTTGGCCGGGGTGCGGGTGCGGTGACATGACCGAAGCACGGAAGCGCGTCGCGCGGTGTGCGGGAGGCCGGCCGGCCTCCCCGGATCACGCTTGCTGGGGTTGAAGCGCGCCGAGGCCCAACAACGTCAACCAGTGCGGATGGCTTTCGTCGGTCAATAATTCCCGCGGGCTGTGTCCGGTTCGCTCCGCGCGTTGACTGCGTATGAAACGACGGTGGTTCAAGAAGAATCGTAGCAGGTCCAAATACGATCCACCCAGGTGACGGCGCAGCGTGAAGTAATTGCGCAGTCGCGAATTGAGATTCTCCACCAGCGAACTGCTGCGCGGTGTTTGCGCCATCACTCGTGTCACTGCGTCGAACAGGGCGCAGAACTTGCTTCCTAACTTCGTGCGAAGCTGATTCCACCCTTGCCAGTATGCCGCCGAAGTCGTCGGCAGCCGGTGCAGAACGCAGGCTTCCCGAACAAGCGAAACGGAAAGCTCCTGCGCTCGCGCGACGGCAATCAGTTTGTCGTCAAGAACACCGGCGAAGGCGAGCAGATCGTCGCGTTGGTTCTGCAGCGCGATGCGCACTGGGCGAATGCGCCGTTCATCTTCGGGCTCGCGTCGCGCCAATTCCGTGACGATGAAATCGAACAGCATTTGGCGTGTCGCCAGGACCGGACCGGCCACCGCCAGAACGTCGCGGCTCAACCACTGCGTGAGCGTTCGCACGTCGCGAGCCAGCCGGCAGGCCCGAGCCTCGGTCTGCCGCGCCAGTTCCAATTGAATGACAAGCCCATCCGGGCCGGGCTGGCTGGCGCGATCGATCTTGATCTCCAACTTCTTGCTGACCTGGGCGAGTTGTGACAGCGTGTTGGCAAGACCTTCGTATTGATGCTGGATGTGAAAGACATCGCCATGGCATGGCGTATCGTCCCAGGCGGCGTTCTGCCCGGCACGCAGGCCTTGCCCGGCGTCGGCGATTGTATGGTCCGGCTTTAATCCCCGCTTGGTGGCGTCCAGCAGATGCATGCCCCTGGTGGCGGCGTCCCGGTGTTCCGCCGCCACCAGTAAATAGCAGTAAGCCGAGGCAGCATCGACGCCGGCCAGCACGGGCGTCTTCCCCTGGAAGATCTCATCAGCAAGCCCACTCGAACGCTGGACAGGTCTTCGGCATCGTTGACGATGACGGCGTTCCGAGTGGCGGCCTGAAGCTCGTTGTCGACGGTGCCCAAGCTGATCGAGATGCCCAAGAGATCACGCATGAATTCGACAACACCGCGATAGGAGCTGTGGCAGATCAGCGGCAACGCGACGATCACCTGGCGTAGCCAGGTCTTGGTAACCGCCAGCTCAAACAGCACGTCTTCTGCGCCCGCAGGCAGAAATGCATCATCCAACGGCGTTGGTGCACTCGACAGACCCAGGGCGAGTTGGCCCTAAATCCAAGCCGCTATGCGATGAGTGGCTGGCGGCGGACGGAATCCGGTCGTCCAGCTGCCAACATCCGGTTCAGCACCACTGCGCCGATGGCAGCCTCAGTTTGCTGGGCCGCGAAACCGCGGGCTCGGATTCGCGGTCCGATCAGTAGCTTGTAACGACCCATTGTCGTTTCTACCAAGGAGCGTTGGCCGTAATCGGTCGCAGTCTGCCAGGCCAGCCGGCCCTGGTCTGCAATCATCGCCAGATGGCGATCACGCTGTGTCGGCGGACCCGGTTCGCCGCTAGGCACAGCCGTCGAGCGCGGTGGGATCACGACCTCGATGCCATCTCCGTGCGCCGCAATCGTCTGGTAGGTGGGCGCACCATCATACGCACCATCCGCTGTTATCCGCTCAATTGGGTCGTCAATCTGATCGAGCAGCGGCCCGACCTGGGACGGATCATCCGCGTCCTGATCGGTCAGCGTCTGCGCCACGATCGTGCCGCTGGCGGCGTCAACCGCCAAATGCAGCTTGCGCCACGTCCGGCGCGATTTCGCACCATGCTTGGCCTCCAGCCATTGGCCCGCTCCGTAGACCTGCAGCCCGGTGCTGTCGATCAACACGTGCAACGGACCGAGCGGTATCGAGGCCGGTCGGATCGCCGGCAAGGTCGCCGTCCGGCGGCTGATCGTGCTGTGATCTGGCGCCGAGATTGTCAGGCCCATTAACGTCAGCACCGACGTCAGCAGGCCCTCGGTTTGCCGCAACGCCAGCTTGAACGCCGTGCGCAGCATCAAGCTGGTCTGAATGGCCGCGTCCGTATACCGAGCCTGCCCGTCCGGTCCAGTGGTCTGCCAGCATTCCAAGGCTGCGTCCTCGATCCACAATATCAGGCTGCCCCGTCGCCCCAGGCCCGCCTCGTAGGCCGGCCAATTCCGAACCCTGAACGACATCTTCGGGATGTGATGTCGGCGATCGGCGTTGTGTTTGTGCGGCATCGGGGCGCTCGAACCAGAGAGGGACGAGCAATTTACCATGCATGGACCGGTTGAGTGCACCAACGCCACGCCAAACTCATCGAACACTTGGCCGGCGACGATGAATATCCAGTCGATCACCTGACAGGAATAAGAACGCTGGGAAGATCGCATCAAGCGTCACCTGCGGGGAGACATAGTTGGACGAACCGACGATCACGGCGAGCGCGAGCGGCCCGATGATCTTGCCAAGATTGCCGATACCGTAGCCGAAGCCCATGCCGCTCCCACGCAGCCGGTTCGGCCAGATCTCGGCCAAATACGGCCCGATGATGGCGTAGCTGGCATCGCCAAAAAAGCGCTGGGCCATCACCAGCAGGAAGAAAACCGATATGGTGCCGATGTAGACATCGTGGCAATACCCGGCGAGCGCCATGGCTATCGCGCCGCCGATCCCAATCATGAAACCCGATAGGCGACGTCCGAAGACATCCGACATCCAGGACGCCACGAGACGTCCGACGATCCCGAGAATACCGACCCAGATCATCAGATAGGACGCCTCGGCCGGGGTGATCCGCAGCACCATGACGAAAAGGGCGGTGATCCACATCAGCAACCCGACGCCGCCCGTCTGGCTCAAGGCAATCAAGCAAACAGTGGCCACGCTGCGCGGATAGGAAAAAGTCGAAGAAATCGAGCATGTCGCCGACATTGGCGGTCGCGATGATTTTCCACTGATTCGCGGTCAGCTTCTTTTGGTTCTCAAGACGCTCCAACATGGCCAGTCTCCCAATGGCCGGCGAGGACGTCATCGGCAAGTGCGCTCGAACGTGGTGGCGTAACGAGGCGCACGGACGTCAGCATCTTATTCTGGATAAGTAATAACAGCGATTGGTCTGGCCAAAGCTACGCCGTGCGGTCACTCAATCACGTCGAGCCGACTTTCCGTCCGGTTTATGGTGGAAGACGGTTGGTTCCGCTTTCCAGTTTCGTCCGACATGACGCCGAGACTTTGTAATGCGGTTATGCGAATTTCGCGAGTCTAATTTGCGATTGCCAATGGTGGGGGCAGCCAAGCGCGCGGCGGCGGGGTTGACGCATCGGCTGTTGGCCTTTTCGCGTCGGCAGACCCCTCGACCCCGCCGATATGGAGGACCTGGTCCGCCGCAGTGTGGCGCTTCCCGCAGATCCTCTGATCCCTGCACCACGCTGACGTTCGCCCAAGCTGCACACAGCGTTATAGGGTCTGCGGACCTCTCCGCCCTAGGCGAAAGATCGAGGTCGGCCGGTGAGGCACGGCGTGCGGCAGGATCGGATCAGGGCCCCACCCGATGTCGAGCGTCGATGAGCCGGGGAAGCTGCCGGCGAGGTCAACGTACGCGGGCGAACGGTCCAGCCCGATCGCCGGCGCTATGCGCGTGAGCAACCCGAGCGGCGACGCCTGATCGACGAGGTAACGGTCCAATTCGGCATCATCGATTGGCCCTGCGGCCTCGCGGTTCTCGGCGAAACGCGTCCCCAGCATGGCCGTCTTCGCGAGCGCCACCCGCACCCTTCGTCAACAGCAGGCGGAGCTTTCCCGGGTGGCGAGGCTCACCACCGCGGGACGCCGTGCGCAGCATCAAGCTGGTCTGAATGGCCGCGTCCGTATACCGAGCCTGCCCGTCCGGTCCAGTGGTCTGCCAGCATTCCAAGGCTGCGTCCTCGATCCACAATATCAGGCTGCCCCGTCGCCGCAGGCCCCTGGATGGCGTTTACGATTGCTCGCGTAACCGGAAGGCGATTTTCAATCGCGGCATGGTGCCGAACATCAACCCGAATCCCAGAAACCGGCAATCCACCAAACGCGGCCGCAAGCCATTTTTCGACGCGGCGATCTTCAAGGAACGGTTCAACACCATTGAGCGTGTGTTTGGCTGGGAGGACAAATTCCGCCACTTGCTGCTCCGGTTCGAACGCCTCAGCGATTTGCATTACGCCTTCAAATCATTGGCCTATGCGATGATCAATCTGCGCCACTTCTGCTAACATCGGCTATTATGGCACTCGGGTTGTGATGGCGCGGCGCGACGCCGTGATCTCGGACGTCCGCAGATTGAAGAAATGACGCATTTCAGGTCATAATGTTACTAAATCGCCGCATCGACGTGGCAACTCCACATCGTCGACGGACCGTTCGGACATCTCGCCCGACCAAGAGATGGAGAGGTTTTATGAAAAAACCTGACCCTCGCTGCCTTTACCGCCTTGAGCCTGACGGCTGCTACCGCCCCCGTTGGCCGTGTCCATGGTGAGCCGGCTCCTTCGGCTCTCGAGCAGGCGGTTCATGCCAATGTCCGGATCATGCATGGCGGCACGATCCCCGGAGACAACGTGCCGTTCCGGGTGTTCGAGCACACGAACATCAGCGCGGCGGACATCCTGAATGGTCAGGAGCTTTACCACGTCAATCCGAGTGTGGTTCCTGCCGCTCCGGGATATGATGGGATCGCGAAAGCAGGCGGCAAGATCCTCGCCCATGGCGCCCACGGACGCGCAACATAGCACCAGTTTCGACGCGTCAATACTAGCGTTTGTCTTCAGTGCCGAGAGGCTGCAATTTGCGCTGCCGCGCAGCGGCCGGGATGACAGACAACCGCGGGCCGTGCCCGGCGCGGTTTCCGCTTCCCGCCGCGCGATGAGCAGCGGTCGTCGCCGGTTCGCTGACGGGTTTCTGGCGCATGTCAGGGCACCCGGCGGTCCAAGCAGCCCTGCGCAACCACCACTTCGATTCCCTTAGTCTCTCCCCCGACTGTCATGTCCGTTTTCAAGGAGTCCGGACGCAAAAATTCACCCGGTTCTTTTCCTCCCGGTTGATTTCTCTGATGCAGGCATGCACGGTGGAGGGCGGGCACTGAGCGACGGTTGATCATGCTGTGATACGCGGGTTGGTTACCGCAAGACCATGGTGCGTCGCGGGCCTGCCTCTGTCTACTCGGCGGAGGTCGAGTTCCAAATGCGGCTTCGAGGATTGCCCTGACCGGTCCCGCCACCCGCCGTGCATGCCGGATATGATCCCGCTGTGTGGCTAGCCGGTGCTCCCTTCAGCATGCGTTACGTAACGCAATTCAATGGGCGCACGGGTTTGTCCCTGGCGTGCCGGGCGCTGTCGTGGTTTTCAACGGCTGACGACGCGGCGCCCGGGATTGGCCTGTTGACGTTGGAGAGACCTCGTCCGACGCTGTCGTGATGACAGAGGTCTTCGCAGGAGGATCCGACGTGATGCAGGCAATGGACCAGACGAACCCTGCCAGCTCGCGCGCAATCGCGGTGACCACGACCTGGTTCAACTTGCCCCTCGCCACCATGCGACGATACCGCTGACGCAACCGGGTTTGCGCTTTCCAAGCGATCTCACGCACCGCTTCCGGCACGGCGTCAACGGCGGCCAGCTTGTGTCGGGCGACGCGGGCTGGGAAACGGTAGCCTCGATCAGCAGGGTGCGGGCGTGAATATTGCCGGCCTTGGTGATGGCGCCCATGTGGCGTTTGCGGCCAGTGGAATGTTCCGATGGCACCAAGCCGAGGTAGGCCATGAAGTCGGGCGCGGACGCAAAGCGCGACGGATCGCCAATAGCCGCCGCCAGACCGGCGCTGGCGACCGTGTCCAGACCGCGCAGTGCACCTAAGTTCTGCACCAGGGAGAATAGCGACCAGGTCGGTATCTGCGCACGCAGATAGCCATCAATGCGGTCGCGCCGTCGTTCACCCAGGCGCACCGCCTCAATACTTTCCTCCAGCACGATCTGTTGAGCGGGCTGGGCAAAGCTCTGGTCGGCCAGCCATCCTCGATGCGCCTTGGTCCAAGCCTTCCGGCCGTTGGGAAAGATCCGCTCGTGACGCAGCAGAAATGCGCTTAGTTGTTGACGTGCCGTGCGCACCGCCCGCACCGCCGCCAACCGGATACGGATTAGATCGCGCATCGCCTCGTGCGCCGCATCCGGCACCCAAACCGCGGTCAGCAGTCCACCTCGATACAAGACGGCCAGGCTGGCGGCGTCGCGCCTGTCGTTCTTCTGCCGATCGCCACTTTTGCGCGGGATCATCGAGGGCGCGACCACCATGCAGTCCTCGCCCAGCTTGGTTAAGGTGCGATGAATACCGTAACCGCAAGGGCCGGCTTCGTAGCAAAACCTCAATGGTCCGCTGCTCGCTTGCCTCAGGCGCCTAACCACCTTCTCCACCGCCGCGGCGGTGTTGGGGAATGTGCCATACGGCGTGGCGTTCCCGACGTCGCCGGCGGCGGTGACCGCGACGACGATCGTATCCTTGTGTACGTCCATGCCGATGAATCGTGTAGGCTGTTCCACGGTCCGTCTCCTGTGTCTGAGGCTCCACGCCAGACCATCCGGCGCGACCCTCGATTATGCACATGGCGAGACGGGTCACCCCTTCAGGGCGGCCACGGGTCATTGGGGAAGGAAGCTCAGGCCGATGAGTAATCACCGCTTGGCTGGTTCCAAGGGCTGTGCCCTTGGCGGGTCCAGGGCAGAGCCCTGGCCTTGCTTCCTTCCCTGGTTCCCCTGGGCCGAAAACGGACATGAGGTCTCTATGTTCCGCTTTCGGCTCAACCCGATCGAACCGCCGCGGTACGCGACCTGTAACTTAACGGAACTCGACATTATGCGACACAGCGGCGGATCGCCGTCCGGAGAATGTCGGATGAAGTCATCGCGACAAGCCGGCTCGGCTCTTCTGCAAACACAGGAGCCCCAACCCTGTCATGGACACTGCCCTGGTCTCAGCCTTTTCGGCGCTCGGCGGATCGGTCATCGGCGGCCTGATTTCCGGGGTGGCGGCTGTGGCGAGCCAGCGCGTGCAGGCAAGGGCCAACATCGTTGCGACGAGATCACGCGCAGGGAGGACCTTTATAAGGACTTCATCATGGCCGCATCGACGGCGTACGGCGATGCCTTGCTGACCAACGAGCCCAAGGTCGACAAGCTCGTTAGTCTCTATGCCCTCGTGAGCAGGATGCGGGTGCTGTTGCCGTTGCAGATCGTGGACTGCGCCGACCGC
Organism: uncultured Alphaproteobacteria bacterium; assembly: GCA_963772355.1. Lineage (GTDB taxonomy): Bacteria > Pseudomonadota > Alphaproteobacteria > Acetobacterales > Acetobacteraceae > Rhodopila. Next base: position 17,520 of record CAVYXX010000151.1, read on the forward strand.
GTGATGGTCACCATCGTCGAGACCTATTTCGCGTCCAACCGGACAGTGCGCGAGATACACGAACTGGTGAAAAGTCGAGGCGCTTTGATCGACCCGCTACGGCAGTTCAGCGAGCTCGCGCGCAACGACATCGCCGAACTCAGGCCGCATTAGCACCGCACACTCCGCCGGCGACTCGGTTAGGCCCGTGCGCGGGAAACCACCTGTCCGGCGCTCCGTTACGCGTAACCGGAATTGGCGCGACTTGCCATATATCGAGATTATGCGGTCAGTGGCACGACATGAGGGTCAGGCGGGCCGGCACCCTGTAGTCAGGAGGTCGTCTCGACACTCCATGTCGCGGATTGAATCAGAGACGAGCGTTCAAGCGCGGCAACCACTGCGTCCAACTCGCCTTCCTCGGCCGTTGTTGGAACCAGAATGGCAGCGAGCTCCACCTGCTCATCGTTGTCCGAAAGCGTCGCGACTTCCCTGACCGGGTAGCTCGCCCGATCCAGCTCGGCGTCGAGCAGATCGCGCACGTCGGACACGTCCCTGGGCTGGCAGACGACGTGGACCGTATAATTTTGCTTCAGTGACGTCGGGGTCGATGGGGCGGCGATTGACCCAGTTCACTAGCGGACGCAGTAGCGTATTGCCGGAGAGGACAACCCCGGCGAGCGTGGCCGCTTCGGCGGGCAGGCCGCTGCCGGACAACGTGCCAACCGCCGCCGAGCACCACAGCGTCGCCGCCGTGTTCAGGCCGCGGATGTTAGCCCGCGCCGAGAAAGCCGATGCCGGACACTACGTAGGAGATAATCCGCGTCGCCCCTTCCGTCCCGAGCAGGCGCGGCCCAGGTCGGAGAACGCAGCGGCCCCCACGGCCACGAGTACGTTCGTGCGCAGACCAGCTGACCGCTGCCGCCACTGTCGTTCGAGGCCGATGAGAGTGCCCAACACGAAGGACACGGCATACGCGATGACCGTGTGAGCGTAGGCGCTCGAGGCCAGGACCGACCACCAGGCTGAGAGCGGTGCCATCTGTCAGGTCAGATAGCTATGGACGATGCCGATCATTCCTCGGCCGCAAGAGATGCGTCGGTTCTCCTCGCCGCGTCGACCACCTTGTCGCGAAGATGATCTCCGATCACCTCGGCGATGAAGCGTCCATGGCGCTTCGGCAAAGGGCTTTTTCGCTGATTGTATCGGCAAGGTCATGACCGACCCAGCGCCTTCACCAACAAAAGCGGCGACAAACTTATCGGCGTCGCACGGCTTGATCCACGCGAGAAGGCTGCCTTCTAACCGGGCAACCCATCTGGCCGATAGCTCAACCATTTGACCGGCAAACCAAATTCAACCGCCTGCTCTTTAACCCAATATCGCGCGTCGTTCGCCGGCTCGTGCGGGGGATATGCACCGAGCGGCGACGGCCAATCTGGCCGAACCGCCACTAGTGCCCCGAGTTGTTCATATTGCGGGATACAACCTCTTCAGTTTTACCCGGGCATCGGCGGTGGTGAAGTGCCAATCGGCTTTGACATGTTTTTTGTTTCGGCTGTCCTCCCAGGCGGCGACCTCCTCGACCAGGGTCAGCTTGTTGGAGATACGCCGATCGAGACACTGACCCGACAATACGCTCAGTTCGGATTCAGCCATGTTCAGCCAACTGCCATGTTTGGGGGTGTAGTGCCACTCGAACTTTTCGACGAGCCGACGTGCCTCGGGGGCGGGAAAAGCTTCGTAGAGTGAGGCCGGCTTGTGGGTGTTGAGATTGTCCTGCACGAGTAGGATCTTCTTCGCCTTCGGAAAGTGCGTGTCAGACAAATCCCTGGGGACGTGAGCGTAGTCTACGGCGGTGTGGCGATCGGTGACCTCGACATGCCGCCAGCCTTCCAGCGGGGCGAACATCATGAACAGATTGGCGGTTCCATTCCGCTCATACTCGTAGTCGTGCCGCGCAGGGTGCCCTGGCTTCGCCGGAATTGGCACACGCGTTTCCGTAATGAGTTGCTTCGACGTCTCGTCCAGGCAGACCAGTGGACATTCTGGATCATGCGGTCGTGGTAAACCTCCAGTACATCCTCCATGCCGGCTACGAACGCGGCGTTGGCATCCGGTGGGATGACCCATTGCTTCTGCAGATGCGGCCGGAGAAGGTTTTTTTTAGCGTCCGCCCGATCGTGTTGTCGCTGGCTCGGTCAACGATCTTCAGTTCCACGACCTGCTCTTCCAGCAGTTGCAACGTCCACCGCTTGCGACCCTTCGGCGGTTTGGAACAGGCCAAGGCAATCAGCTTCGCTTCGGCGGCGCCGTCAAAGATGCGCGGTCTGGCCGAGGCTGGGGAATGCTTGCGGACAAGCACGGCGTCGAAGCCTTCTTCCACCAGTTGCTGGCGGGTCCGAGCAACGGTGTCGACGCTGGTATCGAGGGCGGCGGCGATTTCGCAGTCCCGCCATCCTTCGCCAGTCTCCGAGGCATCAGCCTTCAGCAGAATGCGTGCCTTGGTCAGTTGCCGGGCAGGGTGCTTACCGGCACGTATCAGCGTGTTGAGCCGTTCCCGCTCCTCATCGCTGAGCTTCACCACGTATCTCTTCTCGGTAATCTGTTTCGTAGTCACGAAGCATCTCCGTCATTGCGGAGTGAGCGAGTTAGAGATTTGCCGCAGAATCAATGACAGGGGGTACCAGCGGGTCCGATCTGTCCAATTTCTGGTCCAGATTGTCCCGCCGCGTTATGATGGAACCACTTTTCCGCTGCGACATCGACGTCGCGATGGTAGGATTGTTGTGGTCCTCAAAGGGTCCATGGAAGTCCAAGAAGGAAACAACAAATGACCGGAGAATTTACCCAGGAAGATATCGTATCGCGTCGTGAGTTAATACGTGCGGCAGGCGCCGCGGCGGTTGTGGGAAGCGCGGTCGGATCAGTTACTGCCGTCGGAGCAGAGATGGGCGCCAAACCACCGGGCGGCATGTCCGCGGCGACGAATGAGATCTGCCGCATGGACGCTGTAACTTTGGCTGACAAAATTCGCACTAAGCAGCTGTCGCCCACCGAAGTGACCGAGGCCGTTCTGGCGCGAATGGAAAAGCTGAACCCCGTCCTCGGCGCCTTCTGTACGCCAACGCCCGATGTTGCGCGGCAGCAGGCCAAGGCTGTCGAATCTGACATCATGGCCGGCAAGCCGGTGGGTCCACTGGCAGGCGTGCCCGTCGGCATCAAGGACCTGGTCGAGACGAAAGGGATTAAGACCACGTCGGGATCGTTCATCTACAAAGACTACGTGCCGACCGAAGACGATGTGGTGGTCGAACGCCTGAAGGCCGCCGGCGCGATCATCATCGGCAAAACAAATGTCCCGGAGTTGGGTTACAGCGGCGCCAGCTACAACATGATTTTCCCGCCGACCAACAATCCCTGGAACACCGAGCGAACCGCAGGCGGATCGAGTTCGGGGTCGGGCGCAGCTGTGGCGGCCGGCATCGGGCCGATGGCAATCGGCAGTGACGGAGGCGGCTCCGTCCGCATTCCGGCCTCGATCAACGGGCTGTTTGGCTTGAAAGGCTCGATGGGCCGCGTACCGCTCTATCCCGGCACGAAAGACGAAAACGCTCCAGGCGTGTCGGGTTGGGAGTCCATCGAACATATCGGACCGCTAACGCGCACTGTCGCGGACGGAGCGCTGATGATGAGCGTGATAGCATCCGGCCCTGACGACCGCGACCGCCGGACGATCCCCAACGACGTAAAGTGGATGGACGCCATCAAAGGCGATGTTAGGGGTCTGCGAGTGGCTTGGACGCCCGACTGGGGCTATGCCCAGGTAGATCCTGAGGTGCGAACCATTTGTGCGAAGGCCGCCAAGGTCTTCCAGGACCAACTGGGCTGTACGGTTGACGAGGCATCGCCCTGGAAGGATAACTACTTCGGCCACTTTTTCACCATCGTGCTGGCGGAAACCGACCTGAGCGGGATGCGGGATCTCGTGGCCAAGTATGGCGAACACATGCAACCGCACCTCGTTGATGCCATCAAGGGGCGAATGACGGATGTGCAGATCACCGACGCGATGGTCGCGCGCAAAAAAATCACCAACCAGTCCTGGCGCTTCATGCGAAAATACGACCTGCTTTTGACGCCGACGATTGCCGTGGCACCGTTCAAGCAAGGAATTCAGGGGCCGGAAACGATCGAGGGGAAGAAGGCCGACCCGTTCCAGTGGATCGCGTTCACCTACCAGTTCAATATGACCGGTCAACCCGCCGCCACTGTTCCTGCCGGATTCACCAAAGACGGGCTGCCCGTCGGATTGCAGATCGTCGGACGCCACTTGGATGACGCCACGGTCCTGAGGGCGGCGGCGGCCTACGAAACTGCCGCGCCATGGAAAGATCGGTGGCCCCCAATGCTTCAGCAGATAAATCTGTAATTAGTTACCAGACCGCCCGTTGTTTGAGCACTAGATCGAGCCACGGGCGGTCCCCCTTCAAAGGGCAAATCCTGACCACCGGTCCCGTAAGCGAGGGTATGCGCGCGGCCAAGAACGAGTGGGTATACCTGCGCCTTTTTTCCCCTCTCCCCCCCTCCTCCCCTCTCCCTCCCCCTTCCTCCCCTTTCTCCCCCCCCCCCTCCTCCCCTCTAGCTGCGGCCGATGGACTTGAGCAGAAGCGCAGCCGCGCTGACATCTTCGACTGATACAACCTGCGGCGTCCGCATCAGTCGCTCGGTCGGCAAACAAGCGCCGAGATAGCTGCCGCGGACCAGATCGGGGTGCGCGGACAGCAGGCCGGGACGGGATTGCCCTAGCGTGTCGGTCGCCAGTTCTGCAGGCGATGCATGGGGTTGCAGCGGCTTGATGGCTTTCTCTTGGAGCACGAGCAAAGCGGTGATCGCGCGCAGGCCGGACGGCATTACCATCGACAAAAGTTTTGTCCGGCTTCGCCCTTAAGCGCCTAATAGGAAAAGGTCTTCGGTCGGTCGGTGTTGGCGGGGACTGCTCGTTCATTGCTCAGCCGTCCCCTCATTTTGAGGCTTCCGCGTGACGTAAAAAAAATCAAGAAAGGCCGAAACCTTGTGGAAACAGATCCTGGTGGTGCTCGCTGGGTTCGTCTGTTGCTTTCTGACTGAGCGGGATTCCCCGGCGTGAGGCGCACCTTCAGGCTGAAGTCTCCTTCGATTCGCGGAGCCGGCCATGAGTGCGTGCAAGACATTCTCCCATCAGCAGGTGCATCAGTTGCTGGACGAGGTGCTGGGGCCGGGCCTGCACGCCAAACGCATCGCCTCGCTCGCCGATGCCACGCTGGGGGTGATGCACACGGCCTCGTTGGCGGTGTGCACGATTGGCCATGGCCTGGCGGTGGCTCGCGGCCTGAATGCCCGGCACGCGGTCGAACAGGTTGATCGGATGCTGTCCAACCGGGGCATTGATGTCGATCAGATCCTGGCGCTCTGGCTGCCGTTTGTGATCGGCGCCCGCAGCTCGCTGCTGGTGGCCATGGACTGGACCGACTTCGATGCCGATAACCAAGCCACCATCATGCTTTCCCTGATCACCGAGCACGCCGCGCCACGCCGTTGGTCTGGCTGACGGTCAACAAGGCCGAACTCAAGGACCGGCGCAGCCTCTACGAACGCCGCGTGTTGGTCCGCCTGGCCGAGATCGTGCCGGCGGGGGTTGGCGTCTGCATCGTCGCCGATCGAGGCTTCGGCGATCAGAATCTTTACCGGCTGCTGACCGGGAGTTGCACTTCGAGTACGTCATCCGCTTCCGTGGCAATATCAAAGTGACGGCTGCCAGCGGCGTCACCCGCACCGTTGCGGCCTGGGTAAGCCCGAGCGGGCGGGCGCGTGTGCTGCGTGGGGCGATGGTGACAGCGGATCGCTATCCGGTTGGCACCGTGGTCTGCGTGCGCGACCCTGAGATGAAGCAGGCCTGTGCCTGGCGGCCTCCGGCACCGAGGCGACGGCCAAGGATCTGACCGGCTATTACGGCAGTCGGTGGGGCATTGAGTTTAGCTTGCGAGATA
>CAVYXX010000152.1:0-53435 GCA_963772355.1 uncultured Alphaproteobacteria bacterium
ATTGAACGTCACTACAGTCCAACGTCTGGCTCAAAACAATTGGTCCGCGCAGCCCAGATTTGATGTCTCATATGCCGTGGCGCACTCGGTACGGAGTAGGCGTTATATGAACTCAGGACGGTATTGAATATCATAAAAGCCCATACGGCCAATTTAGATCATTCCGCCGGCCAGGTCAAATTCGGGACGGTCACGTCGGTCAACACCAACAATGCTACTGCGCGAGTAGTCATCCAACCTGAAGGTGTCCTGTCGGGATGGCTTCCTGTGGTATCACAGTGGGTGGGGAACGGTTGGGGGGCGGCCTGCCCGCCGCAGCCAGGTGACCAGGTACTTCTCGTCCCTCAGGAGGGCGACATTGAACAAGGTATTATTGTTGGTAGAGTTTTTTCCGTCAACCAGATGCCACCTGCTGCTCCGGTAGGCGAATTTTGGCTTGTGCATCAGAGCGGTAGTTCTCTCAAGCTCTGCAACGATGGAACGGTTCGGATTAACGGCGACCTCCACGTCGTCGGCGATGTCTATGAATCGACAAGGGATCCCTTTCAGGCCTGCGAGCGCACTACGATCTAACACACACATACCGTGGAGAATAACGAAACCACGAGTTTACCAACACCGTTGGACTAGAAAAAAATATAATGACATTTTCCACGAGTGGGGTAGCGATCTGGTAGTTGGCAGCGGTGGGGATCTTGCGCTTGCCTCAGGCTCGGCGGTAGTCAGTCAGCGCGTTTGCCGGAGGCTACTCACCAATCGCGGGTGACTATTCTGCAAATTCCTCACTACGGGGGCGGATTGGCTCAATTCGTCGGTTTACCCGCTAAAACAGCAGACATCGAAGCAGTTATAATGAACCAGCTGCTTTTGGAAACTGCCGTCCCAACTAACTCCGGCATCCTCAGGTGACTACAACGGTTGTTGACGCAGCAACCGGGTTTGTGGTGGCTAACATCACCTATGCCGATCCAACATCTCAGCAGTCGGTGACACTCAATGTAGTACAGGGTGACCGACCGTGAACCTAAATCTTAAAGGATTCTCCGCAACTTATAGAGGATATGAGTGCCGCACTACAAAGTTCCGCAACGACGCTCGTTGACGTCTCTGTTGGCTCTGTTATTCGTGCGATCTTTAAGGCAAATGCGTCGGTTGCGCTCTGGATCCAGTGGGCTCATCCTCCAGGTGCTTCAGACCACACGGGCATCGACCTCGCCACTCGGCTTCAGATCCTGAACTCTGTGGATGTTGGACTTCGGGTTAGGGCGCCTGCCGGCCGTTCCCTCGACCGGTATCGTTACATTTTCGCGCTTTGCGCCCAATCTGTCCGCAACAATACCCGTCGGCAGTATCGTCTAGACTAGCGATGGATCGCTGAGTTTCTCGGTAACGGAGGACAACGCGTTATCGATCTGGCAGCCCGCATCTTTGGCATATATCATTCCCAGCGGCGTGCCTTCCGCCGATCTGCCGGTCACGTGTATCACTCCCGGCTCGATGGGCAATGTTTTGTCGGGCACCATCAACGTCATTTCGGCGTCGCTACCGGGGATTGATCAAGTCAACAACACAAACCCGCTGTCAAATGGTGTCAATGCTGAGACGGATCAAGTGTTCCGTAATCGGTTTCAGGGCTACCTGACAAGCAGATCACGAGCGACGCTTGGGGCTGTGCAGAATGCGATCGCCAACGTCCGCCAGGGTTTGGATGTTGCTATAGAGCAGAACACAGGTCTTGGGGGCGGGCCTCAAGTCGGGGCACTTCTGGTGGTTGTCGACGATGGAACGGGCTATCCTTCTACCGATCTGCTATCGAGCGTGGCGAGTGCGGTGGACGCAGTTCGCCCCGTCGGAACTACGTTTGCGGTCGTGCCCCCGCAAGTCCTGATCGTTAACGTCTCCTTGACTGCGGAGTTTGTCTCAGCCGGATATACGACAACAGGGATACCAGCTATACAAAACTATATAGCTACTTATCTCAATAGTCTATCCATTGGGAGCATGGCTTCGATCACCAGGGTCGGCGCAACACGCCTATGCAGGCTCTGGTCTGCAGAACATTACCAACCTTCAACTTAATGGAGGTTCTTCCGATCTTGTGCCTCCTGCACTCACGGTGATAAAGGCGGGCCAAGTGGCGGTTTTGACCCAATGACGGGTGAACCCGGCGGACATGGTATCTCCGACTTTGGGCTGTATGATACCTAAACGTTGGTTTGCTGAGCAGAGCCCAAACCTTTCTGCGATATTGCGAAGTCTCGCTACACCGTGGGCTTGGCTACACGACATGATCACGTACGTGATCATTCAGACCCGGGTGAGCACTGCGACCGATACCTGGCTCGACCTGATCTCATATGACTTCTTCGGAAATGTATTTATCCGAAAGCTCAACGAGTTGGATTTTGAGTTATACGGGCTCGTGTCAAAGCGGCCCTTTTACGTGTAGGCCGCCAACTCGCTCGGCGGTATCTGCCGGGCTCGAAGCCCTCGTCGGTAGTCAGCCGCTCATCTTCGAACCCGCGAACTGCATGGATACGGGGTCATATGGGGTGCTGTCGGAGAGCCCAACTATACTGGGAACCGGTCTGGTGTACGGGCAGGCAGGTGGATGGGGCAATCTGGAACTACCGCTGCAATCCTTTGTCACAGTGGCACGTCCCCCGACGCCTGGCGTTAGCATGCTAGCCGGCTACGGAACGCCAAATGGCGGTTACTGCGGGGGGGTGATCAGCTATGTGGACCTCTCTCTGCTGCCTGGAAATGTGACGGACCACGACATCCAATCGACACTATGCGGCCTGCTGCCTGTAAATGCAGTCGCTTGGCTGCGGATTAGTTAAACCATCCTAGAAAGTGACGAACCGCTCGCATGGACCGCAATATTGTTTACCCCGGTAGTATCCCACTAGACACAGACCTTTTGTCTGTTAATCGAAATACCATGATCGGCTTGGGCTTTCTCGCCCGCGCGATACTTGGCACGAATACGGTTGCCGACGGGTTACAGTGCCAACCAACTAGTCCCGCCTCCATGAATGTGGTAGTTGGGCCGGGCAGCATTACCCAGATGGGGCCGATCGACCTCCTCGCTTACGGATCGATCGCCGCTGACGCCACCAATCAGATTGTCAAAATGGGCATCAACCACACCCCTACGACATTCAGTCTGACAGCCCCGTCCAGTGTTGGGCAATCCATCAACTACCTTATCGAGGCTGCCTTTCAGGAGGTAGACGGCAGTCCCATTGTCCTGCCATACTATAATGCCAGTAACCCGGCGCAATCGTTTAGCGGTCCGGGAAACTCGGGCGCCCAAATAATGCGGTAAGGACGCAGAAGTGTACAGCTACAACTCAAATCGGGAATCCCGGGCAACACCGGAAGTCAAACTACTCCAGTCGTGGACAGTGGTTGGGTGGCTCTTTACCAAATCACTGTGTCTTATGGTCAGACCCAGGTGACGGCCGGCAATATCAATATCGTTCCTACGGCGCCGTTTTTGACCTGGAAGTTGCCCGCGCTGAGGCCTGGTTTTGGCTCAGGAGTGCAAACGTTTTTGACAAGCGGCGAATTTACTGTTCCAGCGGGTGTGACCCAGGTTGAGGTTGAGATCTGGGGAGCTGGCTCCGGCAGTTATGCCTCTGTTCTGCAAATCGCGAGCGGCGGTGGATCTGGAGGCGGCTATGCGAGAAAGCTGGTCACAGGGCTAACGCCAGGCCAAACAATACCGCTGACCGTCGGCGCTGGTGGGGTCACCGGCACCACAGGTGGCGTAGGCGCCGGCCCCGGCGGCACTTCCACTTTCGGACTTTTTGTTAGCGCAACCGGAGGAAGTTTAAATCCTCAGGCGACAACGTCCGCGCCCGAAAATGGAGCTACCCCACCGGGCATTGGCGTCGGTGGGGATGTTAACTTTACGGGTTCCGCGGGCCAGGCGGCAATGTAAAACCAAGGCGGTATGGGGGGCGCACCGCCGATCGGCGGTGCCCAGAACAGTGGAGTAACTGGCAACACGGGTACTTTTCCAGGCGGAGGCGCCTCAGGTGCTGGAACAGGTGCCACAGGCAACTTCGCCTTTAACGGGGGCTCCGGAGGTGGCGGGTTAGTCGTAGTGAGGTGGTAATGATCACGAAATCTGCTGATTGAGTTGGAAACCCATGTCGACAACACTAAGTCATGTCTGGAAGCCAAGCCATGCGCGCTTGGTCACGATCGATACATTTGTTCCTGTGCCTAGAGGCTCCGGCACCGCGGCACCGCCTCCACTGAATTGGCCAACTAAGGATCCGGGCGATATTCTGGATTATATTTTGGACATCGGTCCAGCAATCGTCGGCAACGACGGCGACGGGATTGCCACAGCGGCGGTCAACCTCGCCCCCTCCAATCCTGGTGATCTTGAACTACAGAGCACCACGGCAGATGGAAGTCGGATCATCTTGTGGCTCTCCGGTGGGCAGGCCGGCACCGTCTACACGATCACCTTTGGCATTACCACCACCAACGGCCGCTCGTTGCAAAGGAGCGTGCTTCTTCCTGTTCTTTTGCTTTCGGTTCCCGGCTTTTCCCCCAAACGCAATCGTTACGGCGAGTGGGATAGTGTTAACAGATCAGAATGGAAATCCGGTATTGTCCGGCTAGTTTGCTCGATCCATCTTGGTCATGCCAGTTGCACGCATACCTGTTATTGCGGTCAGCCCTATCCGTCAAAGCAAGGTGCCCGGAGAACTATTATTTATGCCCACGATTGACGACCTTGCACCCGCCTCATCGGCGTCGGATTCGGACGAATTCATTGTTAGCCAGGCAGGCATCGTGCGGAAGATTACACGTGCCCAGGTGCTAAATGGCGTTCAATCTCAAATTGCAGTGCCATCCAATTCATTGCTGGGCAATTCCGGCAGCGGGATTGGGACGGTCGAGGTTATTGCGGTTGGTCGAAATCTGAGTTTCAACGGCTCGACGCTCCAGCCACCGCGGCACCTTTTATAATTAATGCCCTTCCTAACGGAACAGTGCCATCGAGCGGCGACTTGATTTCAATGTCTCAGGGGGGCACGGCGGTTGCCGTCACTTATGGGCAACTGTTGAACGGGATTGCCGGAATTCCAAACATCAATCTGACACAAGCTTTGGTGACGCCGGAAGGCGCAACTAAGGTCCAGACGCTGGGTCAGTTGACGGCTGCCATGCTGCCCTTGTCCGGCGGCACGTTGACTGGTGGCCTAAGCCTTTCTGGCATACCCACAGAATCAACGCAGGCCGCAAGCAAGGGCTACGTGGATCAACAATTCGCCTCGGCTTTGCCATTGGTCGGCGGAACACTGTCAGGGATGTTAACGCTGTGCGGGACGCCGCAATACCCTCTTCAAGCTGCAACTAAAGATTATGTGGATTCGATTGGGGCGAACGCTTTGGCATCGGCGGGTGGTTCACTTTCGGGAACTTTGTTGCTGAACGCCGAACCCACCATGCCACTACAGGCCGCCACCAAGCACTACGCAGACCTGAAGATGGCCCGGACTGGCGATACACTCTCAGGTGCGCTTGTCTTGGCTGCAGATCCTGTATCAACCTTGCAAGCTGCAACCAAAAATTACGTTGACACCCAAATCGCAACCACGTTGCCAAAATCCGGAGGCACTCTGTTGGGAGGCCTCTATCTGGCTTCCGACCCGACAAGCAACGCGCAAGCGACTACAAAACAATACGTCGATCAAAAGGTATTGCGAGCAGGGGATACTTTAACCGGCGCCCTTTTTCTCGCGGGGGATCCACTCCTGGCCGCCCAGGCGGCAACCAAAAATTATGTTGACAGCCAGGTTTCCGCCGGAATCGCTCGGTCGGGATCCTCGATGACGGGAGCGTTGCTGTTAGCATCAGATCCCTCAGTACCATTACAAGCCAGGACCAAGCAATATGTCGATCTGCGGTTAAACCGAACCGGCGACAGCTTGACAGGTGCACTCTATTTAGCCGCAAATCCGAGCGCACCGCTACAAGCGGCAACGAAACAATACGTCGATGGCCAGCTTGTGGCGGGCTTGCCATATTCGGGAGGCACGCTCACCGGTCCGCTCACCCTTGTCGGTGTCCCGGTAACGCCTTTACAGGCAGCTACCAAGTCATACGTTGATGCCAATCCTAATTCTGAGGGAATCATCAATGTCAAGCTCCCACCCTATAACGCCAGAATCGACGGCGTCACTGACGATACCGCAGCATTCAAGTCGGCGTATCAAAACGCGGCCGCCGGTGCGACCATCTATGTTCCGAGCGGGACGACGGTGCTTCAGCAACCTAGTGCGTGGGGTATCGCGCTAACAAAACGGGTGAGATGGATTGTAGCCGGCACCATATTGCCCGACGGCACACCATTAGCGGCCGCAATCCCGGCTGGCGGTGGACCGAGTACACTGACGTTGCCGGGCTTCGTGGTCGGCAATACCCTATCGGGCCTCACAACGTCCCAGGGGAGTTCGCAATCTACCGACTTTGCAGTCAACCAGTCATCCTACATCGTCAATCACAGTGGTGGGACGAACGGCACTGTCATATCGAACGCCAGGGTTGACACGATCATTTACAGCAGCCCTGGCGACTACGTCTGGGGCGGTCTTGACCGGCTGATTTGGGCCGGAACGCAAACACCTAGTGCGGCGACCCCGGCGCGACACGTTGGGCGTTACATCCAGACGGTCCGGCAAGCATCTACTACCGGATCCAATGGGTCGTATCTGCCGCAGCCCCAGCTCTGGGGTGCTTGCGTCGAATACAGAGACGCCACAGGCAAGCCCTCGAGTGCTACCAACGCATCGCTCACGATCGAGATGGACTGGTTAGGGAACGGTCTCGACGATGCGGACAGCAGAACAATTCAAAGCCTTATAATAGGCCAGACCAACACCTCGGGCCCAGCCGTCGAAGTAAGCACTATTGTTGATGTAAATCTGAGCGAAGGGTCTTCAGGTAGCACCAAAACGGTGTTTGCCATTGGTGTGCCGTTTTCAAACGCGATACTTGATTCTAGCAATGCGCAGGAGTTAAACGATGCTCCAGTCATAAGAATGTCGGCTGGACAGGCGATTGCTTTCGAAGCAACGAACAAAAATAGATTCTCTTTGACAATATAACTAACACCCTGCGATGGAACCAGGGCACTCTTTCCTATGCTGTAGGCAAGGGTATCACCGTCGGGTGGATGAATATCTATTTTGGCTCTGCGACATTACCAAATATGTCTCCGGAAACATAATATTTTTGGCCGGAACCGCTGCATATGCGATAACGTTACCCCCTGCCAGGACGGTGGCGGCCGGAACTGGGTACACATTTTCCGTGACCGGCATGGGGTCGGTCAGTATTTTGCCAAGTGGAGCCGATGGCATTGAATCCGGTCCGATCACTCTGCATATCAATGATCGCTATCATATCGTTTCTGACGGCGGCTCGTTCTGGCACGAGATCTTCTGGGGGAACGCCGTCTCACCGCGGTTTCTCGGGCCAATTGTGTTGCCGTCGTATGCCGTAGCCAAGCTGCCAAGCGGAGTGATGGCGGGCGCAAAAGTCTTTGCGCCGAACGGGCGGAAACCGAACGAGACGGCGGGCGCAGGAAGCGGCGTGGAAGTTTTCTTCGACGGTCAACAATGGATCTCTTCATGCAGTGGGTCCCCTGTTGCTAGCTAATGTGCCCCGCTATCTGCTTACGTGCGAATTGAGATTTTAAATGCCGACAATATCCCAATTGCCTCCAGCCAACGCCGTTTCGGCCGTCGATGAGGTGCCGATCAGTCAGGCCGGCGCGGCTCACTCTGCATCGGTAGGCGATCTTTTAGCATCGGTACAACCCGTAATTACCGTGAACTCTCCTTCCCTTCTCGGGCGAACGAGTATGGGATCAGGTGGCCCCGAGCAGGTGGACATCGGGTTAGGCGTTAGCCTATCCGATGGCACATTGGTTGCAGATGGGCTGGACCATTCAGCTTTTGGCATGACATCGGGTCTTTCGCTCGGATCGGATCTGGTAATCTCCAACCAGGGTGTTCCGATGCTGATGCGAGCATCCTTGTTGCGCGGACTGTTTGCAGCCGGCCAAAATGTTGCCATCGATCCAAACGGAGTAATATCCGCAATTGCGGGGACAATCGGGTCGGCAAGCTCGATTAGCGCTTTAAACGTAGTCACGGAATTGTCTTCTCAGGATTTGGTTGCGGTCAGTCAAGCCGGGACCAATTGCGCGATGACCTACGGCGACCTCCTCGATGGTATCACGATCGATGAGGCTCAGGCAGCCGGAGCCGCAGGCGACTTAGACACAGCTTGGGTTGCCCAAGGCAGCAACGTCATGGTTCGCCAGACGTTCGCGGCGATCTGGGCCTGGATCGCCGGCAATCTGCCAACCTATAAAGCTCCGATAGTCGAAATAGAGGTCAATACGAACCTTGACGCTGGTATACACAATGGGCGGTTGCTGATTTGCAGTCAACCGGTAACACTGACGCCTGTCGCGTCCAGTATGGGCAGCGGATTTCAGTGCACGGTAATCAACGCAAGTGCCGGCAACCTAACCTTAGGGTCCGGGTTTATCAGTTCGAATGGTAGCCTCGTGGTCACCCCCTGGCAGTCCGCGACGCTGTCCTGTGCTACATACTCTGCCGGTACAATCGCGTTTGCAGCCATGCCAACAGTGGCGACATCAAGACCAGGCTAGGTCATTGGCATTTCCAGTTCAAGTCTGACGTCCTCGACAATCACGGCAACTTGGCAGGCACCGTCGAGCGGGGGCGTCGTTTTAACCTATATCGTGCTGTATCACCCGACCGGGACGACGCTTTGGAGCGGCAGTTCGTTGGTCGTTAGCGCCACAGTCCATGAACTCACGGCTCTTCAAGCTGCGACAAGCCACAACATCATAGTCAGGCACAGAACGCAGCCGGCGCCGGCCTAGCCTGTCTTATTCAGCGCATAGCAGCAATTCGCAAACCGCAATTGTACAACGCATTAAATCCACGCATAGATCCGGTGTCACGACTGCCCCGTCCACTGGATCGCCGCGAGTTTCGCTATGTCCGCACCGTTTGGCCCCCAAAACCCCCCGCCGTTCGGCTTTCCCGCCATTGAGCGCAAGAAGGTGGTGGCGGCGTTCGACGGCGGACGCATCACCTCCGACGGAGGCGTGCTGTTGCTCGGCGCGGTGGAGCGACAACTCGGTATCGCCGATACGCTCGCGCCGTTGATCTCGGACCCGCGCAACCCACTCTACGTGACGCACAGCGTCACCGACATCCTGCGGGCACGAATACTGGCGATCGCCTGCGGCTACGAAGATGGCGACGACCTGGATTTTCTGCGCACTGACCCCGGGTTCAAAGTGGCCTGTGGTCGCCTGCCGGACGGTGGCGATGATCTGTGTTCACAGCCGACGGTGTCGCGATGGGAGAACGCACCAACCCAGCGCGAGGTGATGCGCATGACATACGCCATGATCGACCTGTATTGCCGCAGCTATGATCGTCCGCCGGCCGCTGTCACCTTCGACATCGACGACACCTGCGACGTTGTGCACGGCAATCAGCAACTGGCGTTGTTTCATGCTCATTACGATGAGCGATGTTTTCTGCCAATCCACGTCTATGACGCCGCCAACGCCCGTCCGGTGGTGGTTTTGTTGCGCCCAGGCAAGACGCCGAGCGGCGAGGAGATCCGCGGCCATGTGCGGCGCATGGTGCGGCGTATCCGCCGCCACTGGCCGCACACGCGCATCACCATTCGTGGCGATTGTCATTACGGCCGCCATGAGGTGATGACGTGGTGCGAGGCCAACGGCCTGCACTACATCTTCGGTCTGTCCAGCAACGTCGTGCTCGAGCAAATGGTGGAACCGCTCGCCGACGCGGTGCGGGCGCAGCGTGCTGAAGCGCAGGCGAAGCTGGTTGCACTGCGTCGTAGCGAACCGCCCGTTGATGCGGGCTGGTTGCGCCGCGCCGAGGCGCAAGCCAACGCGGTGCGTCGGCACACCGAAGTCAGATACGGTGCCAAGTTTTGGCGATGCCAGCGGCGCGTCGCTGCGCGCATCGAGGCAACGCCAAAAGGTCTCGACATCCGCTACGTCGTGACCAACCTAGTCGGCGGCAATGCGGAATGGCTCTACGAGACACTGTACTGCGCGCGCGGCCGGATGGAGAATTTCATCAAGCTGCACAAGACGCAGCTTGCCTCCGATCGCACCAGTTGCCGCTCACCACTGGCCAATCAAGTCCGCCTGGTGTTGCACACTGGCGCCCACTGGCTGCTGCTGAAAGTCCGTGGCAATATCCCCAAGCTGCAGCCACTCGCCACCGCAGAATTCAAAACCCTGCAGATGCGCTTGATCAAAATCGCCGCACGGATCAGTGAAACCGCGACGCGGGTGCGCATTGCCTTCGCGGCAGCTTGCCCGGAAGCCGAACTGTTCGGTGGCTTGGTGCGGAGCTTCCAACCCGCCGGACCATGACCCGTGGGGCGTGTGCCCCTGCAAGCGCAACGTTCAAAAACCCCAACGCCTGGCATTTCTGTTTTGAATTCGTGCTGAAACCAGTGCGTAGGACAACTTTGCCCTACGCACTTTTGGCGTGATCCCGTTAAATTCGTTGAATAAGTCAGGCCTAGCGTCATCAATCCTGACCGCGATGACATCCACCGCCACGGGACCCAACGCGCCAGCACAAGTTGTCGGGCTGGCAGCGATCCCGACCGGTTCGACACCGGTGACCAGCTTTACCGTTTACTGCGGGGTGACCGGCTGGTCCAATTGGACATCGTCGGCCACAGCTAGTTCAGGAAGCGGAACCGCAATAACCGGGCTGCAGGCCGCGACTTATCGTGGAATCTCATCCCGAGCGGGATCTATACACATGCAAGCGGGACGGTAAGCGCCAACGCGCAAGTGTCGCCCTCATCCTCGCAGGTCCAGTTCGGTTTCTCGCTATCAGCATCACCCCTCGAGCTGGACCGCGGCGAACCTAGTGAGTTCGGACCTTTCGGGCGTTTACGTCCCGACCCCCGCATCCGCGAGCAATTGGTCTGTCTGGGGAGAAGGCCTGGATGGCAGCGCTCCTTCCGCAACGGCGGCAGGATCATCACCGTCGCCCACTGAGACTATCTCCAATATCGCGGCACGGTGGGCCGCCAGTCCTCATTTCTCCTCAATGCCGATGCCTGCCGGGTGAAGTGTGTGAGCACCGATCTGGGCACCTAATGAGATATTGACTGTCCTCTATCGGCGACCTCTTCCGGCATTACCCCTCTCGGGCTCGCCTTCGTAACACCCGTCTGGCTGTTCGATACCTTTAGTTAACGATAAAACCGAAGCTTCACCGTGGCTTGATGGAGCTACCCAATGACCAATGGCGTCACATTAGATCTGCGGGCCCTTTAGATATTTGAGCGTCTTACTGCGTACTTGGAGAGCACATCGATGTCTGTTACAATCTCTGTCAGCCCGGCAATGCTGCCCGTCGTGACCGCTGCAACCTCAGCGGCCGCGATGAGTGCGCTTGGCATTTCGCCTGCTATGCAACAGGTTTTGGGCGCCCCCACGCTCTCGGGCGCTCGGTCGGCATTCGGCGGACCCGAAATTAATATTAGCTGGTTTGGCGCGGCACTTGATAACGTCACCGACGACAGCGCAGCTTGGATAGCCGCTATCGCGGATGGCCGTCCCATCTTCCATCCCGGCGGCACATCTGTGGTCACGGGGAACCTCGCACTTGGAGATACCACGACAATTCGTGGGGTCAGCGGTTTCCGCGCCACCCCTGGCAAGCCACTAACCCAGACGAGCATGATCCGGTTCGTGGGCAATAATGCCGGTGTAACAGTGCAGGACGCCACGGGTGGAGGATTTACTTTAGAGAAGATTGGCTTTGTCGGAGATGCCGTGAAGTATACCGGACAAATCGGCCTGCTGCTGTCGGACACACTGCGCCCTAGCGGATTAAATGAAGGCTGGCCGACATTACGTGATGTCCTGTTCAATGGATTTTCGACCGGGTGTCTCGTCGGCAACACCTACCAGACCGGCTATATGCACAACGTTTTTTTCCAGAATTCGACGCAAATTGGATACCAAAACAAAAGCACCGATTGGTATCATTATGGTGTCTACGGTGGAAATGGATCAAACGTTGCTAGTATAGCACAGCTTATTCTTGGCAGCACGAGCGGTGTGATGACCTACTCGGCCGGCTACCATCAATTCCATGGCGGGGCATGGTTCGGCGGAAACAACACCGTCATCATCGCCA
The DNA here is from genome assembly GCA_963772355.1 of uncultured Alphaproteobacteria bacterium. Classification (GTDB taxonomy): domain Bacteria; phylum Pseudomonadota; class Alphaproteobacteria; order Acetobacterales; family Acetobacteraceae; genus Rhodopila. The sequence goes on from CAVYXX010000152.1 coordinate 12,288, forward strand.
ACACCTCGGGCAATAAATTCATCGGCTGTGATATTCAGAACGCCAACCAGAACGGTGTGCTGCTGACCGGCACCTATGCCAATGACAATCGTTTTACATCCTGTTACTTTAGCGGAAATAACGGTGCCGGCGGCTCGCGCAACGTCAAAGGCCTGTCATTCTATGATGTTTATATCGGTAACGGTTGCCGGGCGAACACGTTTATCGGAAACCGATTTGCCGATGCAGGTGTGGTGGGCCGATGCGTCGCGGCCGGTATTTTCCTCGCGCCCAACACGGACATCACGTTGATCCAAGAATACATTCAACATGGATTTGATCGTGTCTCCAGGATTTCCGGGCGCACCGCAGGCCGTTGCGCTCGATCCTTCAGTACCAGCGTACTCATTAGATCATAACCTCATCGACGGTAATCTGGCATCGTATGGTGAGCAAGGCGTGCTAACGTTCAGTCAGCTACCGGTGAATATGGCGTCAGTCGCGCAGCCGTACAAAGTCGCCTCCGTCCTGTCGATCTGGGCCGGAGCCGCGGTTCTGGCCTCATCCGCGGCGATCGGCTGTATACTTGGCAATCCGGGTTTTGCCGGACGGTTGATGTACATAACGTCCGAAAGCCCAGTTAAGGGAAACACAGTAACGTGTACAACGGTAGGAGCCTTGGGTGGTAGCCACCATTCGATCCTGTTCACTGCCGCAGGTGCATATATTCAATTGGTATCCATTTCCGCGACAACATGGCAAATTCTCAACTCCGCCAATGTTACCATATCGTGATCAAGCATATTGTTAGCTCGCCGAGGGTCTGAGGACTTGCTCAAAGCACAAGTTTAGCTATCGTCGGTAGGGGATCGGTAATAGCGTCCGGATCGGAAGCTTCATCAGAACGTCGGCGTCCTTGACGAGGATCATCGCTGCGGGAGCATGGTCCAGGATCATCTCCCGGCAGGCGCCGCATGGTGGGACGACTGCCAGTTCGCGGTCTTCTTCTTCCGGCTTTGGATGCCTCACGGCGACCGCTGTTTGGATCGTCCCGTCCCCGTCCATGAGAACACGGCCAAACGCGACAGCCTCCGCGCAGACAGACAGGCGGCCAACCGTCGCTCCGATATGCAAACCTGTCCAAATCCGGCCATCCCGAGATCGGATCGCGGCAGCGACCATATGCCAAAACGGCCGGTAGTGCTTCTCCAATACAGCATTCGCGGCGGCAATCAGTTCATGGTCGCTGTCAGTCAGCGAGACATCCGGCAGAATCGAGTTATTCAGCCGCTTCGGCTTCCTCGGTATCATCGACGGCCGCCAGCATCGTGTTTGCTATGACCCCGGACTGCTCCCGCACCTTCGCCTCGATGGCATCCGCAAGATTGCGATGTTCGCGGAGGAACTGCTTCGCGTTCTCCCGCCCTTGTCCAATGCGCTGACTGTCGTAGCTGAACCATGCGCCGGATTTTTCCACAACAGCAGCCTTCACGCCAAGATCGAGCAACTCGCCAACCTTGCTGATGCCCTCGCCGTACATGATGTCAAATTCGACCTGACGGAACGGAGGCGCAAGCTTGTTCTTGACCACTTTGACCCGGGTCTGATTGCCGACGACCTCGTCGCGCTCCTTAATCTGGCCGATACGGCGGATTTCCAACCGAAGGGACGCGTAGAATTTCAGCGCATTGCCACCTGTCGTGGTCTCCGGATTCCCGAACATTACACCGATCTTCATACGGATCTGGTTCAAAAAGATCAGCATGCAGTTGCTACGGCTGACGCTGCCCGTAATCTTGCGCAACGCTTGACTCATGAGCCTGGCGTGCAAGCCCATGTGGCTGTCGCCCATCTCACCTTCCAACTCCGCCCGTGGTACCAGCGCTGCGACACTATCTATGACCAGGACATCGACCGCGCCCGAACGGACCAGAGTGTCGGCTATTTCCAGCGCCTGCTCACCTGCATCCGGCTGGCTGATTAATAGGTTGTCAACGTCCACGCCAAGCTTGCGTGCGTAGGTGGGATCCAGCGCGTGTTCGGCATCGACAAACGCGCAGGTCCCCCCGCGCCGCTGTGCTTCGGCGATGGCATGAAGAGCCAAGGTTGTCTTGCCGGAACTTTCGGGACCATAAATCTCGATGATGCGCCCGCGAGGCAAACCACCGATGCCGACCGCCAGATCCAGACCAAGTGACCCCGATGGAATCACTTCAATCTGCTCGTCTCCAGCCCGCGCACCCATGCGCATGATCGAGCCCTTTCCAAAGGCCCGTTCTATCTGGGCCATCGCGGCGTCGAGCGCCTTGTTCTTTTCCATTCCGCAAATCCCTAATCCAATAACAGCGCAGGTGTCGGCTCGGGGTTTACACGTAGAGGCTGTTTACTTGCAATCAGAACGTGCAGAAAGCCCGCAAAGGTTTTGGCCCTCAGTCCGTGCTCATTATGTTCTCCCGACGCATCTCAAGCAAGAGTTTTGAACGACCAAAGATCACCTGTTGTAACCGATTCGGGAAGGCACAAAGCTGACGACAACCGACCGCTATGCTGAAAATTATCGCCTGCTGCCTAGCTGCGCTCACGACACCCCCTGGCCGGACCGCCGGAGGCGCCAAACGTACGCGATGATCTCGGCCACAGCCTTGTAGTACTCTGGCGGAAGTTCGGTATCTAGGTCGAGGCTATAGAGCGCTCGTGCAAGTGGGGGGATTGGCGACGACAGGGACGCCATTTGCCTCAGCAATCTCACGTATCCGAGCAGCAACCGCATCAGAACCTTTAGCAACGATGCGAGGCGCAGGATTGGTGGCTCGATCATACGAAAGAGCAACCGCGTAATGCGTTGGGTTGGTGATCACAACGGTGGCCGCCGGTACCTTCGCCATCATGCGCCTGCGAGCCCGCATCATACGAATACGACGTACCCGCGCTTTGACATGCGGATTTCCGTCTGTATCCTTTAGTTCGTCGCGAATGTCCTGCTTGCTCATACGCATGTCTCGCGCGTGATGGAAACGCTCCCACCACAGATCGGCACCCGCGACGATCCCTTGGGTGACGAGACCCGCTATAAATAAGTGAAACGCCGGCCGGACAATGGCGGCTAGCAAGCCCCGCGGGCTTTCCCACGGCAAACGCACCAATCCGGCCCAATCGCCTCTGACACCGATCCACATGGCGGTTCCCAGAAGCGCAAGTTTGCTTAGAGACTTGACCATCCCCACCAAACCATTGAAGCCAAACACGCGCTTGATCCCGGCCATCGGATTAACGCGCGAGACCTTCGGCTGAAGACTGCCGGGATGCAGCAGGAACTTGGTCTGAACCAGTACCGCGGCGGCTCCTGCAAGTATTGAGGCGATGAGGGCGGGTATAATCGCCTGCAATATCCCGAAAAACGATACGTCAATCCGCGCGGATCCCAGCATCGATAGATCTCCCGTGCGGGATAGGAATGCCACCATGTCCGGCAGTAGATGCCGCATCATTGCTTGCGATTGAAAGCCGAGAATCACGACTACGGCAGCAAGGCTCACGAATGTCGCAACTTCTCGCGACACGGGAACCCGCCCCTGATCACGGGCCTGGTCCAAATGCCTCGCGGTCGCCGTCTCGGTCCGGTCCTCGCCCTGGTCGCCCTCGGCCACTGGATCAGTTGCCGAACGGCAGCGCGCTGAAGAATGCTTGCACGCCATTACTCCACGCGAAGGTCATGGCGCTCGCTGTAACTACCAGCAAACTGAGGCCCAATACGATCTGCCCTGGTATAGAAACGAAGTAAATTTGCATACGTGATACAATCCGAGCGACCAGCCCCATCGCGACATGCCAGGCTATCGCAATCACGACGAACGGCGACGCGAGTTGAAGGGCCAGGCTAAAGCCGGTCCCAACGGCCCGGACGGCGAATTCGGCACTTTCCGCGGGCGGTAGGATATGGCCAGGCGGGATCAACCGAAACAACCCATCGAGCGCGGTAAGCGGAAGTCTGTACAGTCCAGTCACCAGTAAAATTACCGGCGCGGCGATTTCAAAAAGTTTACCTAACGCGCCAGATTGGGCCCCCAGTTCTGCGTCGGGCTGCAGGACTGAGGATAACCCAATGAAATAGCCAATAAACTGCGCTCCGGTGGGCAACGCCAACACGATCATTCGGGCAACCCAACCAAACCAAAGCCCGGTAATCACCTCTGAGGCAATCATCAACCCCAAGCTCAGACCGGCCGCTGGTACAGGCGGGATCATCGGCTGAAGTTCGGGCATCAGGAGGATGGTTATGCTCAGCGCCAGACCAATTCGTACGATGGCTGGCGCGACAGCTTCCCCAACGCCCGGCAGCAACGCCATCGCCGCCCCAACTCTTGCCAATATCAGTGCAAAAGCAGGCGCCCATTCCGACAGCGCCCCCTGACCAAAATTCATGACCCCCCAACGGCGACGATCCTGTCGAAGACTCGGTGAGCAAAGCCCGTCAAAGTCTCAGACATGGACGATCCCAGCATCAAAAGAGCTAAGCCGATCGCCAGGATCTTTGGCAGAAAGGCCAAGCTTGCCTCGTTTATCTGAGTGATCGCTTGAATAAACGAGATAAACAGGCCAACAACAAGCGCCACCCCAAGAATCGGGAGGCAGAGCTTCATCGTCACGATCATGCAATCGTGCATCAACGCGCCGACATCGGTCTCGTTCATGGCTCAGATCGGCATCTTCATGATATCCTGGTACGCTTGCACCACTCGGTCTCGAATAGCAGTCGCGGTTTGCAAGGTCATTTCTGCGTGCGAAAGCGCGGTCACCACCTCTGTGAGATTACCCCGCCCGCTGATCGCTGCCATCACCTGATTATCGGCGTCGTGACCGGTTTGGACAGTCTCTCCGAGCGCCTTGGTGATCTCATTGCCGAAGCTGCCTGGCCCACCGGCAGGTGTGTTGTCGAGGGCGTTACGAGTGTATGCCTCGGCTGCCGTCGACGGCTTAATCACGACCGTCGGGATCGTGGTCATTTAAGTAGATCGATTGTTTTGTTCAGCATGCTACGTGTCGCCTGCATTACTGAAAGATTGGCGCCGTAAGAATGTTCGGCTTCCCGCATATCCATAACTTCGATGAAGCTGTTGACGTTTGGCAGCTTCACATATCCTTGCGGATTTGCAGCCGGGTTGGCGGGATCGTAACGCAAGGGCAAATCGCTACTATCGAGGCCTATCGTTTTGACTTTAACGGTCTCAACCCCCGCCGCCCGATCGACCGTGCTTTCGAATGTGATTGTCTTCCGCCGGTAGGGGTCGGCGCCGGGCGACGATCCGGTCGTATCCTGGTTGGCGATGTTCTCGGCGATCACACGTAGGCGCGTTGTTTGAGCATCCATTCCCGTGGCGGACACATTAAGTGCCTGATTTAGATCACTGACCACTCGCTAATTCGACCTGCGAAGAGCCATACTGAACATCCCCATATATTTCTTCCAAATACTGGTCACCAGCGATTGGATCGCTTCTGTATCGGCCACTTTCGTCAACTGTTGATCTAGTGCGACCGTATTGCCGTCGAGCCCGCGTGCTTTCGGCGGATCCGAGGCGAGGGACGTAAGACCAATTTGAACCGTTCCCGCGAGATGACTGGGCTGCGTCTGGACAGGCTCCATTGACTCGCTTCGCGACAATACACTTGCAAACGATTTGACCTCCCGTGCCTGGAAGCGTGGAGTATTTGCATTGGCGATGTTCGCCGCCAGCACACTTTGCCGCTGTGCGGTCCATACAAGCCGCTTCTCAGCAAGATCGAACAAGCCAATTTTAGTCGGGTCCATGGACATAATCTGACGAAGAAAAATGAACAAAAAGTTAACGGACACGTTAAGGGTACTATACCAACTCGCGATGACCCCGACTTTCCGTAAGGCAAGTAAGGCCCTGATAATCCATGATCTGGCACCGGTCGAAGTTGGTGTCAAGACGGGTTGGTATTAATTTGCGTGGCCGCAAAAAGATGCATGCGCAGGAATGCACACTCCCCGATTGTTGCCCCTGGTCTGGCGGTGCGAGGGCGGATAACCGGCCTGTCCGACCAGCCTACCGCACCCATACAACGGTGGCACCCTATCGCCCCTCCTTATCGCACGAACGTTTCCCGCGAGTATCTTGGTGCGCCGCCTGCCGGGCTTTTCGGATGACTACTCATTCTGCTTTCATGGTCATAGGCGTGCTCGCCGGTGTTCTCGCGCTGATCGTGGTCGCGACCCGCTTGTTCCAGTTTGGGCTGTGGCGCTCGCAGCCCCGGGCAGGGCGAACGCTGGTCCTGCGCGAGTCAATAGCCCTCGATCCTCGCCGACGCATTCACCTGGTCCAATGTGGACAGCGTCAGGTTGTGCTGCTGACCGGCGGAGGCCACGACCTAATAATTGGCTGGTTGCAGGAGCAATGAAGCGCGGCCGATGGATGTTCCTGGCCCTTCTGCTATTGATCCCTTCCGTCGGGCATGGGCAGTCAGTCAATATTGACCTCGGTGCGAGCGGCCAGGCCGGCGCCACCGCCCGGCTTGTTCAGCTCACCGCTCTAGTCACCGTCCTATCGTTGGCTCCGAGCCTCCTAGTGATGACCACTGCTTTCACCCAAATCGTGATCGTACTATCACTGCTACGTAATGCTCTGAGCACTCAAGGAACCCCGCCAAACGTTGTCCTAATCGGGCTGGCTCTCTTCCTCTCGTTCTTCGTTATGGAACCGGCCATGACTCGAGCCTGGGACGAAGGTATTCAACCAATGACCGAGGGTCGAATCTCCGAAGTCGACGGTTTGCGTCTAGCGACCGAACCGTTCCACGCGTTCATGACGGATAATGTCAGAGATGAAGATCTGCGTTTCTTCATCGACATGGGCCACCTGCCCCCGGTCCAGGGCGCGGGGGCCACTCCGTGGCGAGCTCTCATTCCGGCATTCATAGTCGGCGAACTGCGCCGAGCCTTCGAGATGGGCTTCCTGCTTTTTCTGCCGTTTCTGATCATCGACATCGTAGTTGCCAGCATACTCATGAGCCTCGGCATGATGATGCTTCCCCCCAGTGCCGTCTCTTTACCGTTTAAACTCATATTTTTCGTGATGATCGACGGTTGGCGGCTCGTCGCGGGTAGCCTTATCCAAAGTTTCGTCAGCGGCGGTTCCTGATCAAGGTCAGAAGCCGGCGAGATAATTGTCTAGCGCGACGTCCGAGTCTGCCACATTCATCATTCATTGCCCACATCGCTGCACTGACAGTCTCATCGTAAGTGCCGGCTTCGCGGAAAATGGAACTTCGCGAAAGCTAGCTGACCATCTAAATGTCCGGCCGGGAAGTCATTTTCGCACCCCCGTAACCAGGATTTACAGACGAGGTCGCGGATCCGCGCAAAGCCAACCGGGCCCGATGGGTGCTCTAACCCACCGGGCCTCCAACTCCAATCTTAATGGACTGAAACTGCGAGCATTTCATGCTGCACAACCGCCGCAACGGCAACGTCCCGGTCGCCCGCGACCGCCATGGGCGTTCCATCGGCAGCGTGGATCGCAAAGCCGCGCACACCATTAACCATAACTGGCTTGACGTATGCAATATGGGACACTCCCAGAGCCGCCAGTTGCTCCTCCGACAGATGGCGAACGTCGAACGCCATGATGTCCTGTGTAGAGGCCGGCGTAGCATCGAATTGGTCACCGGAATTCGTATTCATCGATAGGTCCCTTCTCGTCCGACAGCCTTCCAAAAGCGCTGCCGATTGGTTTCATACAAGCGGGTCCAAAGGACCCCGCGCATTCACTGCTCCGCTTTGCTCTCCACCACAGGAGCCATATCGGCCCCGTTCGGGCGCAGGACAGTCCCGGCCGAATTCCGAGTGATCGGGATGGTCTTTACCCGTACCTCCGGTTGCGGTTTGGCCAAGTCGATATGCAACAGGCCGTTATCCAGCCATGCGCCTTTAACCTCGATTCCCTCGGCCAGCACGAAGGACCGCTGAAACTGTCGCGCCGCGATCCCCCGGTGGAGAAAGATTCGACCTTGACTATCGTCGGTCTGTCGCCCTCTGATAACCAGTTGGTTGTCTTCCTGAGTGATCTGAAGATCATCCATGGTGAAGCCGGCAACCGCAAGTGTAATGCGGAGCCCGGTTGGGCTGATCTGCTCGATGTTATAGGGCGGGTATCCGTCGGACGAAGTTTTTGACGCTCGTTCGAGCATCTGCTCGAGATGGTCGAAGCCCAAAAACAACGGCGAAGTAAACATACGAGTGGTCAAAGCCCCCTCCTACGAGCGAAGCAAACGACGGGGCCCAAATTTGGCATCCCCGCCCCGCGCACTATCTTGGCTCCCGTATAGGAGCTTGCAAGGGGCATCTGATCATCGTCTCGGACATCGGACCGAACTGGCGTTGATTGCCGACGACGCCGCCGCTAGATGCTTTGAGACAATGAGCACAACCACCACCGCCTCAACGCCAATCGGGACGATGCCGATCCTGATCGCGCCGAGTCCGTTCCTCAAAGCACGCGCCCGCCCCGTCAAGCCGGCCGACGCCGATCTGGTGCGCGAACTGATTCCCCGCATGTTCGCCGCCATGTATCAAGCCCCCGGGATCGGCCTGGCTGCGCCGCAGGTCAGTCAAAGTCTTCGCCTGATCGTCATCGACCTGATGCCGGAGGATAAGAAGCAGCCGTTCAGCCTCATCAACCCGGAGATCGTCGCGGTCAGTGACGAGTTCGCCACCCGGGAGGAAGGCTGCTTGTCCCTTCCCGGACAGTATGCCGACATCACCCGGCCGGCGCGGGTGAAGGTCCGCTACCTCGACGAAACCGGCGCAAAGTGCGAAGTGGAGGGCGACGGCCTCCTGGCCGCCTGTCTGCAACACGAGATCGATCATCTGAACGGCGTCCTATTCGTCGATCACCTATCAGCGCTTAAGCGGAACATGATCATGCGCAGGCTTGCCAAGGAGCAACGGCAGAAGCGCGACGAACAGCAACGATAGCACCATGCGCATCGCCTTCATGGGAAGCCCGGATTTTGCCGTTCCCGCACTAAGGGCGCTTCATCGGGACGGGCACATTATTGCAGCGGTTTACTGCCAGCCAGCCCGACCCGCAGGTCGAGGCCAAGCCGTCCGTCGGTGCCCAGTGCATGTCGTCGCAGATGAATTGGGATTGCCGGTTCGCACCCCTGCCCGCCTGCGCAGCGACACCGGAACGCAGGCCCAATTCGCCGCACTCGACCTGGACGCTGCCGTAGTCGCTGCCTATGGCCTGATCCTGCCAGAGCCTATGCTTAATTCCCCGGAGCGCGGCTGCCTCAATATTCATGCCAGCCTGTTGCCCCGGTGGCGCGGTGCGGCGCCGATCCAGGCAGCCATCCTCGCGGGCGATTCGGAGACCGGCATCACCATCATGCAAATGGATCCCGGGCTGGACACCGGCCCGATGCTGCTGCGGCGAAGTGTCCCTATTTCGCCAACGACGACTGCTGCCGACCTTCACGACCGCCTTGCACCGTTAGGTGCGGCCCTCATTCTGGACGCCCTTGCCTCCCCCCCGACGCCGCTCGCCCAATCGGATCTCGACGCCACTTACGCGCCTAAACTAACTCGAGAGGACGGCCGGATCGATTGGAGCCAGTCCGCTACGGCGATCGACCGCCGCATTCGTGCATTCGAACCCTGGCCCGGCACGTTCACTACCCTTGGGGGCAATCCCCTCAAAGTAGTCTCTGCCACCCCGGTTGACGCGATTGGGACTGTCGGCACGGTTTTAGACTTCGCGCTGACTGTAGCTTGCGGAATTCAAGCCATTAGGCTAACCAAGGTTCAGCTTCCGGGCCGCGCCGCGCTGGATGCAGGCGCTTTTTTGCGCGGCCACCCAGTGCCGCCCGGAACTGTGCTAGGGCAATGACTCGTTGGGCGTTGCTGCTTGAATACGACGGTACTCCGTTCGTTGGTTGGCAGCGACAGATCGACGGGTTGTCGGTGCAGCAGGTGTTGGAACGTGCGGCGTCCCAGCTCAATTCGGGCGAACCTGTCGCCAGCATTGTCGCCGGCCGCACCAACTCCGGCGTTCACGCCGAGGGGCAAGTCGCGCATATCGACCTCCCAGACGGGCATCACCCTCGGACAATCCGCGATGCCCTTAACTACCACATGAAGCCGTATCCTATTGTGGTGCTCAAGGCCGCGCCGGTGTCCTACGACTGGAACGCTCGCTTTTCCGCCACTGGTCGCACCTACCGGTTCCGCATTCTGAGCCGCGGTAGCCGACCGGCATTGCTCGCTGGGCGGGTTTGGCACGTCCCCCGTCAACTAGACGCCAGTGCCATGCACAGCGCGGCCCAGTTGCTTCTCGGACAGCACGACTTCACCTCATTCCGGGCCGCGTGTTGCCAAGCCAAATCGCCTCTGCGAACGCTCGATCGGCTGGATGTAACCAGATGCGGCGACATCATCGAAATTGTGGCGGAGGCACGCAGCTTTCTTCACCACCAGGTCCGCAACTTCGTCGGCACGTTGAAATTGGTCGGAGAGGGTCGATGGCCCATCGAGCGCGTCGCGACTGCCTTGGAAGCCAAGGATCGGGCAGCGGCAGGTCCGACTGCGCCACCGAACGGGCTAACCTTGATCGGCGTGGGCTACCCTATCAGTCCCTTCATCGCTCCGGTGGTCAGGACGTGATCGCAAGAGCTAAAGATGCCAGGAAAATTCCGATCGATTGATCGAGGAGCACCAGCCAGGTGGCCGTCACCCGCCCCACCTTGAACGCCAGTCACGTCGCATACCACTCCATCCAGAGTGCCCAGCCGATCGTAATCAACTCGCACGCCTGGCCAATAATTGCCGGAGCCCCAACTGTGCCAGGTATGGCCCCTGCGACAACAAGTATACCCTCGACAACGTTGCACCAGTTCCAAACCGCTATGAACCGCCCCCACCGCTCTGCTCGATCGATCAGTGGCGCCAATCGGTGCGTCACTTCGACAAATATCAGCCACCCCAGCCCGAAGACGACCATCTCTCTGCCGACCGCATGGAACGCATCGTCGGGAACGCCCGCAACCGCCCACGACATCAGAAGCCGGCAAACCACTGACGGCAGACACAGCGCGATCGCCCAGAAGCTGCGAACGATGCTCACGCGGTCGGCCGGTACCAACACCACGCCATCGGACCGGCCGCGCGCCAAACGCAAGGCCGCCCACAGACCAGATGCCACCACGGATACAGAACTCATCCGGCGTCATGGACCAGCAGGCGAGGTCCCAGCACAACAACGGCCGTTCCGAGGTTCACCAAAAACACCAACACAACGGCACGAAAACGCGATAGAGCCAGCGCGTTACGCGCCAGAAACCAGTGCAGCCACAGCCCATATATTCCCAGGCATCCCAGCAGCACAGGGCTCGCGACGTCCTCGGTCAATCCCAAACTGATCGCCACGCTGAGCGGCAACATGATCAGGCAGGCCAGAACCGGCAAGATCCACTCGCACCAGTTGAAGGCGGTCGCGAACCGAAGCCATTCATCGGCCCGTCTCCAGATGCGCGCCAATTCGTACGACACGACCGCTGGGGTCAGCAGCGCGCATAACGTCATCGCGAGATCTGTCAGCGCTCGCCGTGGTCCATCGGTAAATGCCCCCAAAGCTGCTCCGACAAAGGGGAATGCAATTAGCGGCGCCAGACTTGACAGGAACGTCTGCGTGCTGGAGCCGAAACACGCGAGCCCGTCGGGGCGCCCCCGTGCGATCTGCAATATTCCTACCAGGATGCTTTTCCTCGGAACCACGCTACGGCTCATGCCAGGAACGCCTCGACGATGTCCCTGTAAATCCGAGCCAGCTCGCGCAATTCCATTACGGGGACGCATTCGTCTGCCTGATGCATTGTCGCGCCGACGAGACCAAATTCTGCTACGGGGCAGTAATTCGCTATGAAGCGGGCGTCAGAGGTACCACCGCCAGTATCCAGTAGCGGATCGATGTCGGTCGCCTTTAGAATTGCGCCACGAAGCGTGTCCACTAACCGACCGGGTTTAGTCAGGAACGACTCGCCGCTAATGGAGGACTCCAGGTTAAATCGCTCCGCATAGCGCGACAACGTCTCTCTCACCCAAGCCGTTAGCGACGCACCACTGTGCCCGTCATTGAATCTGATATTCAAGGCCGCGCGCGCCGATGGAGGGATCACGTTCGTCGCGCTATTGTCAACATCGACGTTGGTGACCTGCAACGACGATGCCTCGAACCAGTCCGTTCCGGCGTCGACCGGCGCCGAAGTCAACGCATCCAGCACCTGGATCAGTCGATGAACCGGGTTATCGGCGCGATGCGGGTAAGCGACGTGGCCTTGCGTGCCTTGCACCTCAATCTTCATATTGACGCTGCCGCGTCGGCCGATCTTCACCATATCACCCAGCTTCAGTTGACAGGTAGGCTCCCCTACTAGGCAGAAGTCGGGGATTTGTTTGTTGCCCCGCATCCACTCCAGCACTTTCACGGTGCCGTCGGTCGCGAGTCCTTCCTCATCGCCGGTAATCAGGAAGCTGACCGAACCGCTCGGCAATCCCTGTTCCAGATGCTGCGCTATACCCGCGACAAACGCCGCTATCGCTCCCTTCATGTCGCACGCACCCCGGCCGTAAAGCACTCCATCATGCACCTCACCGCCGAATGGATCGCTGCGCCAGTTGGCCGCCCCCGCAGGCACGACGTCGGTATGCCCGGCGAAGCATATATTGGGGCTCCGGGTGCCTAGACGGGCAAAGATATTCTCGATCTCGCCGTATCGGAGCCGATGGATAACGAATCCCAGGCGGCCGAGCGCTTCGGATAGAACAGTCTGTGCCCCGCCATCAACCGGCGTCACCGAGGCACAGCGGATTAGCGACTGTGCCAGCGGAAGAGGATCGGAGAGCCTCGCGGCCGGCCCTTCTGCGGCCATCAATCTCTCAACAACTCGTTGATGGATGTTTTAGCCCTCGTTTGAGCGTCGACGATCTTCACGATAACCGCGCAATAAAGCGACGGAGCTGGCGACCCATCCGGCAGCGATTTACCCGGCAACGAACCTGGAACAACCACCGAGTAGGCAGGCACCCGGCCGACGAAAATCTTACCTGTTGCCCGTTCGATGATCTTGGTCGACGCCCCAATGAAAACGCCCATAGACAAGACGCTGCCGCGCTCTACGACCACACCTTCCGCGACCTCGGACCTGGCGCCCACAAAGCAGTCGTCCTCGATAATCACCGGGTTGGCCTGCAGCGGCTCCAGCACGCCGCCAATGCCAACTCCGCCGGACAGGTGGCAATTCTCCCCGATCTGCGCACAGCTTCCGACAGTGGCCCAGGTATCGACCATCGTGTTGCGCCCGACCCGAGCGCCCACGTTGACAAAGCTGGGCATTAAAATCGCGCCCGGGGCAATGAACGCAGACCTTCGAACCACCGCACCAGGTACTGCCCGAAACCCGGCCTCCTTGAACCTATTTTCTCCCCAACGGGCGAATTTCATCGGCACCTTATCCCAGACCAGCGCCCCTCCTTGGCCTTCCATCGGCGCCGAATCTGTCAAACGGAAGGACATCAGCACCGCCTTCTTCAACCACTGATTGACCTGCCAGCCGACATTACCTTTCTCCGCAACTCGAACTTCCCCACTGTCCAGGGCATCGAGCGCGGCCTCAACCGCATCCCGAGCTTCACCCTGGGTCGATGAGGACAGAGTGTCCCGCCGCTCCCAAATATCCTCGATAGATTGTTGCAACGTATGGTGAGACATCGCGCGATCGTATCCTGGTCTAAAGGCGGCGGACGATGCGTTCGGCGTCAGATCCTGTCAACGCAGGATGAAGCAGAGGCCGCCTCGCTGGGGCGTCAGCAACCGTTAGGAACACCCTGACGTTAGCCATAATCAGCAATAGAGAAACGCGTTGGATCGCGAAGGCGGGTTTTCGGGGCGGGGGAGCGAGATGATGACAAGGCATTGGCGTGAAAAGATCGATCATAACGTGGTTGAGGCCACTCCTGCAGATGCCACGCTGGCTGGTGCCGAAAACCCGATCGACCGAATGGTACGGCTACCCATGAAGTTCTGCACTGCATGATGTGGAGCCGATTTAAACTTCTGGTCCTGTCAAACAGCATCAATTCGGCGGCTTAGGGACATTTTCGTTCGCGAAACGCCCGGCCAGTAGTAGGATTACCGAGCAAATCACGGAGGACGCGATGTCAGTCGGCAGAGATTTGAAGCGACGGGGACGGGTTCTTCTCGCGCCGACGATCTTTCTGACCATTACCGGTTATTTTGGCTGGAACGCCATCCAGGGCGACCGCGGCCTCGTAGCCTACGCCCAGCGGCAGGAACTTCTGCGCCGAGTCGTCGCCGAACAGACCGCCGCGAAAGCCGAGCGCGATGGCTGGGAGACGCGGGTGTCGGGCTTGCGCGCGCGCCATCTGGACCCCGACACGCTTGATGAGCGTGCCCGCGCGATGCTCAATCTATCCGACCCGAACGAGGTGATCGTTAAGTTCGGGCCTCAGGAAAAGCTGTTCTAGCAATTCATCATTACCGGCAGAGTCGAATGCTCCAGTACGTGCCGGGTCACGCCGCCGAGGATCAATTGGCGTAACCGCGAATGAGAGTACACGCCCATCGACAATAAGTCGCAGCCATAGTTGGCAGCCGCGGACAATAGTCCTGCCCCCACGGATCCGCCGACCGATTTGAAGGTGACGATGTCCGCGTGTACACCGTGGAGCGAGAGATAGGCCGCCAAATCCGGTGCCCCAGGACCGCGTCTCTGGTAGCCATCCGCGGATAAGATCGCGACGCCCTCGGCTCGTTGCATCCACGGTAGAGCAGCTAACACCGAAGACGCCAATTCGGCCGTGCCATTCCATGCCAGGCACACCCGCGTCCCAATTTCCACGGGCGATTTCTGCGGTGAAATGAGCACCGGCCGCCCAGAATCGAACAACACCGCATGCAGCGCGTCGGATGACGAGACGTCCTCTCCGGCATCCGGATGAGGCACAACCGTCAGGTCGGCCAGCCGCGCCTGCTGGGCGACGATGTCCTCCTCCCGACCAGTCACCGCGGCGAAACTGGCTGTTGCATGATTTGATCCCGAATGGGCTTCCTGAACGATAACGTCGTGGCGTGCGACGAAACGTTCGAACATTGATCGGACGGCGTGCGCTCGATCGCTGCTCTCCTTCTCGGTCGCGGACATCATTTCCTCGATCATCGCGCCAGACAGGCCCTCACCAGCCAACGGCGCCACGTCACGGCTGTCAACACGAACGTGCAAAGCCAGAACGTGTGCATCCCACCGACGAGCAACTGTTAAAGCCGTCGCAAGTGCCGCTTCGCCCGCTGCGGTCCCAGTTAGGGGCAGCAGAAGCTTGCGTATTGCCATGGTCAGCTCCTTCCCTTGGTCCTGCGTTCAGCAATGCAGGTTTGCGTTTACGTTACAAGCCAGAACGGCGGGGCATGCCTAGGGGAAGAGTTTACTCTGCTCCCACGCTCCGCCTGAGGACCGACGGTAAACCGTCCGATCGTGCAAACGATACGGCATTTCCTGCCAGAACTCGAACATTTCCGGCACAACCCGATATCCCGACCAATAGTCAGGCCGAGGAATGGCATCGGGGTAACGCTTCTCCGTCTCCGCCAACCGCTCCTCCAGAAGTGTCCAATTCACCAACGGACGCGACTGCGGAGACGCACATGCGCCAAGCCTTGAGTTCCGTGGACGAGATTCGAAGTAGGCGTCGGCCTCCGCTTCCGTGACGTGCTCGACGACGCCCTCGATCCGAATTTGCCGCTTCAATGACTTCCAATAGAACAGTAACGCCACCCGCGGGTTCACTGCCAGTTCTCCTCCCTTGCGGCTCTGCATGTTTGTGTAGAACACGAACCCGCGGTCATCGAGGCCCTTGAGAAGAACGGTTCGCACCGATGGATGGCCATCAGGCGTCGCCGTCGCGACGGCCATCGCATTCGGATCGTTCGGCTCTCGCTTTTCTGCTTCCGCCATCCAGTCTTGAAACTGAGCAAACGGCGAAGCCGCCAACGGCCCGTCTGCTGCCATTGGATCAATCCCTGAAGTGCCTTTGCAGCCGCCGATAAAAGCCCTTTCCGTCCTTCCGGCAAGCGCCCATTCAGGCGCGTCGGTCGTGCGGCCCTGTCCCGTGCAAGTTGCCAGGCCGACGGGAAACGCAATAAGCAGAGATCGTCCGCGGAGAGACCGCCATGAAGGAAACACTATATGCCGACCCGCACGCTGAAATCCGCGAGGAGGTCCGCAAGCTGTGCAATCGATTCCCCGGCGAGTACTGGCGCAAACTCGATCAGGAACGCGGCTATCCTACCGACTTCGTGCGCGCACTGACCGAGGCCGGCTACCTCGGCGCATTGATCCCAGAGGAGTATGGGGGCGCCGGTTTACCTTTGGCGGCGGCCGCGGCGATCCTGGAAACGGTGCAGGCCGAGGGATGCAACGGCGCCGCTTGTCACGCTCAAATGTACATCATGGGCACAATCCTGCGCCACGGCACGGACGAGCAAAAGGGGACGTACCTGCCAAAAATCGCGACTGGTGAACTCCGACTGCAAGCCTTCGGCGTCACCGAACCGACCAGTGGAACAGACACGACGTCACTGCGCACCTTCGCGCGAAAGGAGGGCGACAAATACATCGTGAATGGGCAGAAGGTTTGGACCAGCCGAGCAGAGCACTCCGACCTGATGTTGCTACTTGCGCGCACGACGCCGAAAGATCAGACGGCCAAACGCACGGAGGGTCTTTCGACCTTCATCGTGGACATGAGGGCCGTCCTCGGCCATGGCCTGACGATCCGCCCTATCCGCACAATGATGAACCATAACACCACCGAGATTTTCTTCGACAACATGTCAATCCCCGCTGAGAACCTCGTGGGCATTGAGGGCCGCGGCTTCCGCTACATCCTCGACGGCATGAACGCCGAACGATTGCTGATCGCCGCAGAGTGCGTCGGCGACGCAAAGTGGTTCCTCCGCAAAGCGTCCGATTACGCTCGGAACCGCCAAGTGTTTGGCCGTCCAATCGGCCAGAATCAGGGTATTCAGTTTCCCTTGGCTCGCGCCTACGCCCAGATGCGCGCAGCGGAACTTATGGTCCAAGCCGGGTGCGAAAAGTTCGCTGCCGGTGAAACTCCTGGGGAAGAAGCCAATATGGCAAAAATGCTGGCAGCCGAGGCGTCATGGGCCGCCGGCGAGGCCTGTATCCAAACCCACGGTGGCTTCGGTTTCGCCGAGGAGTATGACATCGAGCGCAAGTTCCGCGAAGCTCGCCTGTATCAGGTCGCCCCTATCAGCACGAACCTGATCCTGTCATACCTTGCCGAACACGTGCTGGACCTGCCGCGCAGCTACTAATCCGCCAAATCTCAAATATCCGCCCATCGGTTATTCGGAACTGCACTACTTCAGGTCTGGTCAGTGCCGACGCTTGATGACGCCAGGCGGAAGGATCGCGTGATCAGCCACGCCCCGTATAAGTCTGCCCTAATCAGGCTACCTGACGCAGACAGGATCGAGCGATCCGCGATACATTGCGCACCCCAACGACTTGGAGCAAATTACCTTCAACGAGGTGTACCACCTCAATCGGCATCGCCTCCATGGCGATCTCCACGTGGATCGTGTCGCCGGCTCGGTGCGACCACATACGGTCGGGGACCAAATCACGTTTGGCATAAGGCTGCAGCAATCGGGAGAGCAATCCAGGGGAAGTATCGGCATCTACAAGGAAACGGACGAAAACGGTCGACGGTTGTTCCGGCGTTGTGTTGCTGTACATCGAAAGCAATCTCCAGGCAAAAAGTCAAAAAAAGCGGGATCAACCCCGGCTGCTATGCAGCCGGGCCGCTAATTCGAATGCTCTGGATCCCGTATCGCATGATCATCATATACCACTATCTCGGCGGCCAGTCGAGTTCTGGTAACCGCAGCAGGGGTACCTGGCGCATAGAAAGTGTGCGATATTGTAGCGTCAGCGGTACATCTACCACCGAGGCCTCATCGGAGTCACCGGGCCCGGCCATCAGCGACAGCATCGCCTTGGCAGCGGTCGCCGCGGATTTGGTCAAGGTCCCCGCCGCCGCCAAGCGATCCAGCGTTGGCGCATAGCCTACAATTCGTCCGTTGCCGCTGCCCATTGGCTGAAGCTGGTCGTCTAGCGCCAGGGTTGCCGAGGATGTTAGTCCCAACGGCCCCCAACCCAACGCAAGATGACTGATTGCCAATGACCCGCCGGCATCGCGCCAGGCTTCAGCCCAGCCGGTAACATCCCGAGTCTCGGGCAGTGGTCCATTCAGCACGCCGTCCAGCGACAGAGAGGAGATATTCGCACCCAGCGGCAATTTCACTAGAGTTGGCAGCAGGATCGCCTCAGCACTGACCGAGAAGTACGCGGCGGGTTCGGACCGCAGGGTCTCGACCTCATCAACGACCTTCGCCTGGGCGTTTATTAACCCGACGGTCGCATGCCAGGCAGCCTTCGCCGGCTTGACGCGCAATCCCGTCGCATGCAAGTTGATCATACGCGGATCCCCGTCCACCAACGACACCGAAACCCAGTCCTCCTCGTTGGTGAGCACCAGATCGGGCGCGTTGGCGGCCCGAAGATGAACTGGACCGGACATTGAAATCAGAAGGTTTGCCGGCCTGAACATAGATATCGACAGCGTGACACCCTCGGCTGCGACTTGAAGATTTTCGGGGAGCGCAGAACCGGCGTGCCGCAAAAAGAACTTGGGAACGGCGACCGTCGCCGCCCAAGGCCAGCCGCCTATCGACCCTACTTCCGAAGATATTTCCCAACCCTGGCCGACTGAGGTGCTAATCCAATCTCGATAACCCGCACGTAAACGCTCGACCGCAATTCGCCAATAAACAACGTCGCCAGAAACAATAAGCAACAGAGCAGCGACGGCGATAATCCAATAATTGCGGCGCATTATGTTTCTTCGGTTTGCAAATTCTTTCCCATGCATTCAAACTTCAGCCCGAGCTGCCTTATTCCGACCAGGCATAGATAGACGATGCAACCATTGGACGAGTTGGTTAATTTGCCCCGCCATAACAATCTTCACAAGTAGATCGTATTTCTTCCATATATAACCCCGCTCAGGCCAGAACCCGAAAATCCTTGGGCGAGATGATACGGAAGTTATCCGTTACCTGATCACAATAGACACCCCATTTTCTGGGCACCTCCTCGCGCAGAAAGGTCAGGATTGCGGCTTTGAAGTCAGCGAATGTCGCATGACATCGATTGTGGGTGACATGCTTGTGCATCAATCCCCATAGCCGCTCAGTGGGATCCAGATGCGGGCAATAAGTCGGGATGAAGTGCAGTTTGACCCGGCAGCCCGGGCGGGCCAGCCAAGCCTGCACCAGTTTGGCGTGGTGGTAGCGGGCGTTGTCCACAAACAGGTGGATCAGCCGCTTGCCGGGATACATCGCCTCGATCGCCCGCAGCAACATGATCGTGCTGATCGCATTCACCGTTGCCGCCTCGATCATACGGGTTCTGCCGGTCTCGAGATCGATCGCACCGTGAATGTTTAGCCGCTGCCAGCCGCTGGTCTGTTCCACAGCGACCGGCGTTTCTTTCGGCGCCCAGCACCCCACAGGCCGCACCGCATGGGTCGGATGCACCGCATCGCCAAATAGGATCGCCTCGTCATCCCCAAGCTGCTTCAGGAGATTTTCATATCCTTTGATAAAAGCCGCCTGCTTGTCAGGGTCAAGCTTGGACGACACTGCTTTCGGCTTGCGATGTTCCATGCCCAAACGGTGCAACAGGGCGATCAAGCCAGAGCGGCTCTCATAGGTGATGCAGCATTCAGTTTCGATCCAGCCACCAACCTCTCGGGTTGTCCGTGGCAGCGTCGCGGTGATCCAGGCTGTCAGTTTGTCTTGCTGCACATCGCTCAAGCGGCAGGCGCTGCCTTCGTGGCCAAAGCCCGCCAGACCCTCGATGCCCTCTTCTCGATACAGCCGATGCCAGGTGCGGATCGTATCGTCGTCCAGATAGAGCACCTCGGCGATCGCCTCGCAGCTCATCCCGTCGTCCAGCAGAAGCAAGGCATTGGCCCGCCGCGCCAGTCGGTGAGCCACAGACCCATCTCGGGTCAGTTCAATCAGGTCGCTGCGCAATTCGGGGTCAAGGAAGCCGGCGCGGATCATGCAATGACTAAAATCGCGGCGGAACTGATTCGCAAGAGGCGGATTCGGGTTTTCAAAGAGACCTCATGTCCGTTTCCTGCCGGGGCAACCGGGTGAAGGGAAGGGAATTAAGGCCAGGGCTCTTTGGAACCAGACTGGTGCTCGTTCCACCGACCGCCTCGACCTCCCTCCTCCGATTGCCCTGTTGCCACCCTAAAGGGTGACCCGTCTCGTCATGTGCAATGATCGAGGGTCGCGCCGGATGGGCTGGCGTGGAGCCTCTTACACAGGAGACGGGTCATGGAACAGCCTACACGATTTATCGGCATGGATGTACACAAGGATACGATCGTCGTCGCGGTTACCGCCGCCGGTGACGTCGGGAAGGCTGCGCCGTATGGCACATTGCCCAACACCGCTGCGGCGGTGGAGAAGCTGGTTAGGCGGCTGCGCCAAGCTGGCAGCGGTCCATTGAAGTTCTGCTACGAAGCCGGCCCTTGCGGCTACGGTATTCATCGCGCCCTTACCAAGATGAACGAAGACTGCATGGTAGTTGCTCCCTCAATGATCCCCCGCAAGAGTGGCGATCGGCAGAAGACCGACAAGCGGGACGCCGCCAGCCTGGCGGTCTTGCACCGAGGCGGATTGCTGACCGCGGTCTGGGTGCCGGATGCGGCACATGAGGCGATGCGCGATCTGATCCGCGCCCGACTGGCGGCAGTGCGAGCGGTGCGCGCAGCACGCCAGCAGCTGAGTGCGTTTCTGTTACGTCACGAGCGGATCTATCCGGCCGGCCGCACGGCCTGGACGAAGGCGCATCGAGGCTGGCTGGCCGATCAGAGCTTCGCTCAACCGGCGCAACAAATTGTGCTGGAGGAGAGCATCGAGGCGGTGCGTCTGGGCGAACAGCGGCGCGATCGTGTTGATGGCTATCTACGAGCGCAGATCCCGACCTGGTCGCTGTTCCCGCTGGTGCAGAACCTGTCTGCGCTGCGCGGCCTAGACACGATCGCCAGCGCCGGGCTGGCCGCGGCTATCGGCGATCCGTCGCGCTTTGTGTCAGCACCCAACTTGATGGCCTATCTCGGCTTGGTGCCGTCCGAGCATTCCACTGGCCCAAAGCGCCGCATTGGGGCTATCACCAAGGCGGGTGACGTCCACGCCCGCTCCCTGCTGATCGAGGCTGCACACAGCTATCGCTTCCCAGCCCGTGTCGCGCGTCACAAGCTGACAGCCGTCGATGCAGTGCCCGATGCGGTGCGCGAGATCGCTTGGAAAGCGCAAACCCGGCTATGTCAGCGCTATCGTCACATGATGGCCAAGGGAAAGTTGAAGCAAGTAGTGGTCACGGCGATCGCACGCGAACTGGCCGGGTTCGTCTGGTCCATTGCCTGCATCACCACGGATCCACCTACAAAGAACTCTGCCGTAAACGACGCCATCAGAAAAGATTTGCCCAACTGGGTCAACAACCTGCTCCAGCGTGCCGCGTCGTCAACCGATAAAGGAGACAGCCCGGCGCGCGGAACGACCGGGACAGATGAGGAGTGCATCGGCCGATGGGAAGCGCCCTGACCGATGATCGCGCACCGTCATTCTAGCGGCTGACCGAACACCCCGATCACCATCCGGCATGCACGGCGGAGGGCGGGACGGTCAGGGCAATCCTCGATACCCCGACTGGAACGCGATTTCCGACATAGAGAAAGAGGCAGGCCCGCGACGCACCATGGTCTTGCGGTAACCAACCCGCGTATCACAGCATGATCAACCGTCGCTCAGTTCCCGCCCTCCACCGCGCCTGCCTGCATCATAGATGGCAACCGAGACATGACAGCGGATGGGATTTCACGTCCGGAACCCTTGAAAACGGACATGACAGTCAGGGTATAATATATAATGTTTTTCAACCGGATATGGCCAGAAACACATACTGCTCGACAACACGCCACTCTAAATTCGACAACCGCCACTCTAGTCCTGCACAGCTTTCTCTACAGGATCAGATTGGCCCACCAGGCTTCTCGCGATCGATCGCGATTAGGCCATCTTCAAGCGCCCGCATCAGTGCCTTTCGCCCGATCTGCGGTGGAATCGGCTGCCCGACGACGATACGAACCGTTCCTGGCCGCTTGCGGAAAGCTTTGCGGCCCCAATAAAGCCCCAGAGTCAGTGGAGACCGGGATCACCGGCAGACGGGTACGGGATGCCATCGCGGCAATGCCAGCCTGGAGGATCACGGGGCCGCTTGGCTCACCGCGGGTGCCTTCTGGAAAGATCACGATCTGCCGCTGCTCCCGGACCGCCCGATCCGCCTCACGCAATAACTCTCGGATCGCGCTACCACCCCCATCTCGATCCACGGCGATCATTCCCGCCGCACCGATTAGCGGCCCGAATAAGGGTATACGGCGTAATTCCTGTTTGAACACGTAGCAACAGCGTGGCAGCAAGGTCAGCCAAACGAATGTGTCGAATGCTGACTGGTGGCGGGAGGCAATCAATGCAGCGCCATGCGGAATGTGCTCCAGCCCGCGTACGTCTAGCCGGATGCCACAAACGATCCGTGCTGAGACCACTAGGCAGTGGGCCCAAAGCATGGCCGCATCGAGGACACGGTCGTGCGCGACAATGCGGACGGCCGTCGCCAACAGCGTCATGACCAGGCTGATTGCGAAAAAGAGAATATTGAACACAGTTGAACGTATTAAGATCATCCCCCGGCACTCGCAGGCCCGCCTAACACCCCGTCCGACTCGCGGTGCGGTAGCCACGCGGCCAAGCCTGACGCGGTAAGCAGATATTTGGTGTACTCTGCCGCCTCCAATCGCAAGGTGACGCCTTTTTCCGCCGCTCCAGGTCCGCCACCGGAACCAACCGGGAGCGGGAAAAGGTGCACATTCGGCAAATTCAGACGCAATTCGGTCAACGCGCGGGGCATGTGGTATGCAGCAGTGACCACGATCAAGGAATGGATGCGATTTCGCTCGGCCCAGGCAGCCGTCTCGATTCCGTTGCCGCGAGTCGAGGCAGCATAGCGCCCAATGGTAATTCGACTTTCGAGTGACGCCGTGTCGATCTCTGCCAGGCGCCCGAGCGTGGCGAGGTCGGTGCCGCCGCCGATGCCGCTGAGCAGCAGCCTGTCCGCACGGCCGGTGGCCAGCAAATGCAGCGCCAACTCAACCCGCCCCGCCCCTCCGGTTAGAGCGACGATCCCGTCAGTATGCGGTGGAGGCGCTTCAGGCGACAGGCGAGTGGCGTGCACGAACCATATCAAACCGACAGCCCAGGAACCACCTGCTACCGCTGCGAGCATAAGCAGCAACCTCGACGTGGACTGCCAATAGCTCATGGCAGCCGCCGCAGCCACAAGCGAACGGCCCCATAGGCCGTGGCATAGCCGATGGCCGCGGCGCTGGCCGGCACGCTTGGCAACGCCAGCCAAAGCGGGACCGGCAATGCACTCAAGCCGTTTGCCAGAACGTCGCCTCCAATGTGGGTTTGGCCCGAGAAGGGAGCGGCTATGTGAACCAACGTCAGCACAATAGGGAGGGCCGCAATAGTCCCCATACCTGACCCGACAGCCGCCAGAAACGTCGCGCGTCCAGAAAAGCGACGCGTGATATAGTGGTCGGTCGCCCCGAGGCCATGGACGATCTCGATCACCTCTCGCCGAGTCGAAAGCCCAGCCCGGGTCGCCACCGCGATCACCGCTGCCGCAACGACGCCGACTAGCAGCAGCGCAAGGGCGGCGCACGCCTGCAAGCTTCGGGATAAGACCGCCAGACGGCCAATCCAGGCTTCGTCATTTTCGACCATGGTTCCCGGCGCTGCTTCCCTTAAGCGTCGAGAGAGGAAATCCAGATCGGCAGCGGCGTCAATCAGGCGGACCGCAATCACCGCCGGAATCGGAATCGCCAGTTGTTCCACCCCCTGCCCCAGCCAGGGAGTTAGAAGCTCGCGCAATTCATCATCTGACAGCGCGCGGGCCGAGGCAACGACGGGACTACTAACCACTAGAGCGAGCACGGCAACCAATCGCGTCTGATCGCCCCGCGCCGAGGGCTCCGTTGCTCGGGGCACTTGTACTGTCAACGACGCGCCTGCCCCGTGTTGCCAATGCCGCGACAGCGCTGCCGTTCCAAACCAGCCCGCCAGCGCCAGCACGGCAAGGAACGCCATGGCCGCTACTAGTAGAACCAGCATCCGGTCGGACAACGCTCGCCGGAGGCCCATTTCATCGAAGCCTGATGGACGCAGCGATCTCATAAGTGGCTGTCTTCATTGTCAACCAGGCGGCCGTTGTAGATCTGCATAGCGGGCGCAGGATGCCGCCCGACAAGCAACTCATTGTGCGTGGCGACAATCACCGTCGTGCCGATGCGATTCATCTCCCTGAATAGCTGCATCAGTCGTCCCGCCTGGCCGTCGTCGAGGTTACCCGTGGGCTCGTCTGCCAGTAGCAGCGCCGGCCGAGTGATCACTGCCCTCGCAATGGCAATTCGCTGCTGCTCGCCGCCGGACAGCTCCGCGGGGTGCGCCTCCAGATGCCGTGACAACCCAACCCAGCGCAGCAGCTCCCCGACATCAGCACGGATTTGTCCCTCTGGCCGGCCATCAATGCGCAGCGGCAGCGCCACGTTGTCAAATGCTGAAAGCTGGGGCAGCAGACGAAAATCCTGAAACACAACGCCGATGCGACGGCGAAGCGCCGGCAAGGCACGCCTTGGCGCCGCCGTAACGTCGGTGCCCAGCAGAATGAGACGGCCTCGGGTCGGGCGCACCGCAAGGTAAAGCAGGCGCAACAAGCTCGTCTTGCCAGCGCCGGACGGCCCCAGCAGCCAACAAAACGCGCCTGCCTCCAGGCGGAAGCTGATGTCGTGCAAAACCTCAGGGCCGGTCGGCCCACCCGCTCGAACGCCGCTTCGCTCATAGCGCAACCCGACCGCCTCAAATCGTAGCATGGTGACTTTTTACCGTTTGCGCCGATCGCTGTCATCGCGAGCAACGGTCTATGTGGGCTCTCTGAAGAGCCGCGCGCCACGAACCTCAGTTCTCGATCGCCGCTCCTCCGTTCCAATCTTCTCCGCACTATTTCATAATGCGTCTTATGAGAACCGCCTGCCCGAAATGCGCTGCCGAGTATGAGGTGCCTGCGTCTCGGTTGCCTCCGCGCAAAATGGTGCGCTGTGCTCGTTGCGGCGGGGAATGGGAGGCGGTTGAGGAGGGCGAGGGATCTCGAGAGGTGACCGCCGCGCTTTCAGAACATGAGCTAAATCGTAACGAGGGAGCGGAAGAGGCCATCCCGCGGCTGACTGCGATGGATCGGCTAGCGGCGACGGGTCGTCGACCACCCCGATCCACCCGCCTCGTCGCAGCGTGGATCCTAACGTTGGTCATCCTAGTGGCTGCCGTGGCCGCAGCGGTCGTGTGGCGCGAGCCGGTCGTCCGGGCCTGGCCTCCCAGCGGCCGTATCCTGGGATGGGCGGATCATAGGACGCCGACCTCAGCTCAACCGTCCGCTGATGCAGTGGTGCCTTCATCTCGATCTCCAAAAGAATGATGCGTTGGCATTCCCGATCGGCCGGGCGTGGCGCCTCTCCACAAGGAAACAATCGTTCAACTTTCGGCTGCACACGAGCATCATTGAGCCAGGAAACCGCTACCAGAATGCGCAAATGCCGGAATATTGAGCCAAACTCGGCGCTCAGGCCAATTGTCAGCTCATTATCTCGGCGATTAGGGCTCCATTCCATTCAGGTGGTTGAAGCCGAGGGTCGAAACATGCTTTCGTGCCTTCGACAGACACCGTGGAAAGGCGAAGCGGCGTGGAGCTTGAAAGGTACGTACCTGCCTATCTCGTCGACGATGTGGAATCCCATGACACGGCGCGAAGTGACGAAGACGTGGCCGCTCTACAGGCCGCGATCCTAGAAAAGCTCACCTACGTAGTCGGTAAGCGCAGGTCGATCGCCACGGACCGCGATTGGCTGATGGCCTGCGCTTACGCGTTGCGGGACCAGATTGTCGACCGCTGGCTGGCGGGCATCGACGCCGCGTATCAAAAAGGTTCCAAGCGGGTCTACTACATGTCGCTGGAGTTCCTGGTCGGTCGTCTGCTGTTTGATAACCTGAACAACCTAAACACGCTAAACACCATGCGAGCCGCACTGGCCGGCCTCGAAATCGATCTCGATAGGCTGCGTGCCCTGGAACCCGACGCAGCGCTGGGCAACGGCGGCCTGGGCCGGCTTGCGGCGTGTTACATGGAGAGCATGGCCACGCTGGACATTCCGGCTCATGGCTACGGCATCCGTTACGAACACGGGCTGTTCCGCCAGGTGATGAAGAATGGGTGGCAGCAAGAATTTCCCGAGGACTGGTTGGCGCTGGGCAATCCCTGGGAATTCCATCGGCCGGAGGTGTGTTATCAGATCGGCTTCGGTGGCTCGATCGAGGCGGTGGCGATCTCAGAAGCGGCAATGCGGCATGTCTGGCATCCTGCGGAAACCATCGAGGCAGTGGCCTACGACACACCCTCCGTCGGCTGGCGCGGCCGGCGCGTCAATACATTGCGGCTGTGGTCGGCTCGATCCGCCGACCCGCTTCGGTTGGACGCGTTCAACCACGGCGACCACGCCGGGGCGCTGGCCGAACAGGTGAAGGCCGAGTCGATATCGAAGGTACTATACCCTTCTGACGCGACGCCGGCCGGGCAGGAACTACGACTGCGACAGGAGTATTTCTTCGTTTCGGCGTCGTTGCAGGACTTGGTGCGCCGGCATGTCAAGGCGTTCGGCCATATCGGAAACCTAGCGGACAAGACCTCAATCCAGCTCAACGACACGCATCCGGCGATTGGTGTGGCCGAGATGATGCGCATCTTGCTTGATGTCCATCAGATCCCCTGGGAAGAAGCCTGGGAGATGACAAGGGCCACCTTCAGCTACACCAACCACACTCTGCTGCCGGAGGCGCTTGAGGTCTGGCCGGTTCCGCTTATGGAACGCCTGCTTCCGCGCCACATGCAGATCATTTACCTAATCAATGCGCTGCATCTCGGCCAGGTACGACGCGAAAACCCGAGCAACGACGTGTTGCTGTCCGACGTATCGATGATCGACGAAAGCCAGGGCCGCCGAGTACGAATGAGCCATCTCGCGTTCCTGGGCTCGCATCGAGTGAACGGCGTGTCCGCGCTTCACACTGGCCTGATGCGAGACACCGTGTTCCGGGATTTGCATAACCTGTATCCGGACCGCATCGTCAACGTCACCAACGGTATAGCATTCCGCCGCTGGCTCCATGAGGCCAATCCCCGCCTGACCCGCCTGCTGGTCGATGCGGCGGGACCGGAGGTGCTGGACAACGAGAACGCCCTGATCAGGGTTCGTCCGCTGGCCAACGACCGTAGTTTTCAGAGGCGCTTCGCTGCTGCTCGGTACGTCAACAAGCTGGCATTATCCGATCTGGTTCGGCGCGAACTGGAAATCCGTCTTGATCCGTCCGCGCTGTTCGATGTTCATGTGAAACGTATTCATGAATATAAGCGTCAGCTGCTCAATATTCTGGAATCAATCGCGCTATATAATGCCATCAGGGCTCGCCCGATGGACGACTGGACGCCGCGCGTTAAGGTGTTCGCGGGCAAGGCCGCCGCCAGCTATCACCAGGCGAAATTGATTATCAAGCTGATCCACGACGTTGCGAAGGTGATCAACAGCGACCCTACCGTCCGAAACGTCCTCAAGATTGTTTTCCTGCCCAACTACTCGGTCAGTTTAGCGGAAATTATAATTCCGGCGGCTGATCTCTCTGAGCAAATCTCCACCGCTGGGATGGAAGCGTCCGGCACCGGTAACATGAAATTCGCGCTAAATGGCGCGTTGACGATCGGCACGTTGGATGGTGCCAATATCGAACTCCTGGAGCGTGTTGGAGAAGACAACATGTTCGTGTTCGGACTGACATCGGACCAAGTGGAGGCCCGCCGCCGCAGCGGCGTCGAGGCCAGCGATCTTATCGCGGCGTCACCGGTGCTGGCAGAAGTGTTATCCAGCGTCCATGACGGGGTCTTCTCTCCTGATGAGCCGGACAGGTATCGAGGTCTTGTGAATTCGCTGCGCTATCATGATCACTTCCTGGTCTGTGCTGATTTCGACGATTATTATGCGGCGCAGCGGCGGATCGCCGATAGATGGCGCAGGCCGGACGACTGGTGGCAGGCGTCAATTCTGAACACTGCGAACGTAGGGTGGTTCTCGTCTGATCGCTCGATCCGCGAATATGCTGATCAGATCTGGAACGTGCCGGCCTACATCAGCGAGCATTGAGATTAGCGGCGCCGGGTCGATCGCGCCGCTCAACAACCCCTCGAAACCAGCGTCGCGCCTGGCGGGGTGGCCACCTGCATCGATGCAATGCATAGTCCGGCTAACATAATTTCACACCGTTCCTTCATACGGTTTGATCTGGCTGTGTTCTGGTCTTTCTTACAACCCGGGCTTAAGATGGGAAGTTAACAAGAACCTG
The DNA here is from genome assembly GCA_963772355.1 of uncultured Alphaproteobacteria bacterium. GTDB lineage: Bacteria > Pseudomonadota > Alphaproteobacteria > Acetobacterales > Acetobacteraceae > Rhodopila. The sequence continues at coordinate 41,024 of CAVYXX010000152.1, forward strand.
CACGGAGAGGAGACGGATTGATGGCGCAGCGCCCCGGATTACACGCCCCGATCGTCCGCGACGCGATGGCGTACGTGTTGGCCGGTGGGCGTGGATCGCGACTGTTGGAACTGACGGACGTTCGGGCCAAGCCAGCGGTGTATTTCGGCGGCAAGAGCCGGATTATCGATTTCGCATTGTCGAACGCTCTGAACTCCGGCATCCGCCGGATCGGCGTCGCCACGCAATACAAGGCGCACAGTCTGATCCGGCATCTGCAACGCGGTTGGAACTTCTTCCGTCCGGAGCGGAATGAGGGCTTCGACATCCTGCCAGCCTCCCAGCGCTCCGGTGATACGTGGTACGCTGGCACAGCGGACGCTCTATACCAGAACATCGACATCATCGAGGGCTATAACCCCGAATACATCGTGATCCTGGCCGGCGACCACGTTTATAAGATGGACTACGCTCGCATGCTCATGCAGCACGCCGAGCAGGGCGCGGATGTAACGGTAGGCTGCATCGAGGTGCCGCGGATGGAGGCGACCGGCTTCGGCGTGATGCATGTTGACGATGCAGACCGCATCATCGCCTTCATCGAAAAGCCGGCCGATCCGCCGCCGATGCCCGACAATCCGAATATGGCCCTGGCCAGTATGGGCATCTATGTCTTCAACACCGGGTTCCTGATCGAGCAATTGCGGCGCGACGAAGCCGACAAATCGTCGCAACGAGATTTCGGCAAGGACATTATTCCGTATCTAGTGAAGCACGGCAAGGCGGTCGCGCACCGCTTCACAAGCTCCTGCGTTACCTCCGGCGCCGAGCGTGAGGCTTATTGGCGCGATGTCGGCACGTTGGACGCGTACTGGGAGTCCAATATCGACCTGACAGCGATCATCCCTGAGCTCGACCTATATGACCGCGATTGGCCGATCTGGACCTATGCCGAGATCACACCGCCAGCCAAATTCGTGCACGAGGAGGTAGGCCGGCGCGGCGAGGCAATTTCCTCGCTGGTATCGGGTGGCTGCATCGTCTCGGGAGCCCTCCTTCGGCAGTCGCTGCTATTCACCGGCGTGCATGCCCATTCCTTCTCGCGTGTCGAGCAGGCTGTGATCCTACCTGACGCCGATATCGGCCGCGGTGCGAGGCTACGGAATGTAATCGTGGAAAGAGGCGTGAAAATCCCGCCGGGCCTTGTGGTGGGAGAGGACGCGGAGGAGGACGCTCGACGGTTCCGCCGCACGGAACGTGGGATTTGCCTGATCACGCAGCCCATGATCGATCGCCTGGACACCTGACTTTTGATCCGCGTGCTGTCTGTCGCCTCGGAAATTTTCCCACTGGTGAAGACGGGGGGTCTGGGTGATGTCACAGGCGCCCTTCCGTCGGCCCTGGAGGCGGCCGGCGCAGAAACAACCACCTTAGTGCCGGGCTATCCCCCCGTGTTGGACGCCCTCGCCGGCGCCGAGGCGGTGCATGAATTTGCTGACCTGTTCGGCGGGCGGGCAACCGTCCTTCGCGGCACCGCTGCCAGGCTGGATCTTTTGGTGGTCGACGCGCCTCACCTCTTCGCACGCGCCGGCAATCCATATCTCGGCGCGGATGGCGCCGAATGGCCCGATAACGGGGTCCGCTTCGCTGGCCTGGGAGCTGTGGCCGGGGCGCTAGGGGTCGGCCTGGTCCCAGGTCTGACGTTCGACATCGTCCATGCACATGACTGGCAGGCCGCGATGGCGGCGGTTTACCTGCGGTTCCATCACGGCACGCGCCCCGCCACTCTGCTGACCGTGCACAATTTGGCATTCCAGGGGCGCTACCCGGCGAGCCTGTTTCCTCGGCTGGGCCTGCCCAATTCGGCTTTTGCTCTGGATGGGTTAGAGTACCACGGCGATGTCAATTTCCTGAAAGGCGGCCTGACTTCCGCCGACCGGCTGACGACGGTCTCTCCTACTTATGCGCAGGAAATTATGCGCGAGGAGAACGGCATGGGCCTGGACGGAGTGCTACGGCTCCGGGCCAGGGCGCTGTCCGGGATTATGAATGGTGTCGACGAGACGGTCTGGAACCCGCAGACCGATAGGCTCATCCCAGCTCAATTCTCGTGCGGCGGAATAAGCAGGCGCGCCGGCAACAAGTCGGCGCTGCAGCGCCGCATGGGCCTGGACCAAAATCCTGCTGCGCTGCTGATCGGCGTCGTCAGCCGCCTAACCTCGCAGAAAGGGTTGGACATGCTATTGGACCAGCTCGACGAGATGGCTGTCCACGGCACGCAGCTTGCCCTGTTGGGGTCCGGAGATCCCTATCTCGAGCACGCTTTCGTCGCCGCGGCGGGATCCCATCTCGGCGCGGTCGGATGCGTCTTAGGCTACAATGAGGCACTGGCACACCTTATCCAGGCCGGGAGCGACGCCCTACTGGTGCCCTCCCGCTTCGAACCCTGCGGACTGACGCAGCTTTGCGCTTTACGTTACGGCTCGATCCCCGTGGTGTCCCGGGTCGGTGGCCTCGCGGACTCGGTGGTCGACGCCAATCAGGCTGCGCTGAGCGCCGGCGTGGCCACCGGGATCAAATTCTGGCCACCGACGTCGCAGGCACTTCACGTGGCCTTGGGCCGGTTGTCCGCGCTGTGGCGCGACCGTCCCGCTTGGGACCGTGTTCAGCGGAATGGCATGGCCGCCGATGTCTCCTGGCGTGGCCCAGCGAACCACTACCTCTCGCTGTATAAATCAGTCTTGGCGGATCGCTCTTGAGACCGATCCGGCAAGCGCTCGAACGAGGATTGCCGGAAACCATGGGCGTGACCGTGGCCGGCGACGGGATCGATGCTGCGGTGCACGCGCCTGACGCGGATGCCGTCGCTATTTGTCTGTTCGACGCGAGCGACCAAGAAATCAGCCGCATACGTCTTCCAGCCCGGACCGGGCCCGTGCATCATGGCCATATCACCAACGTGCCCGTGGGCTCGCGCTACGGGCTCCGAGCCTTCGGTCCGTGGGATCCCGGCAACGGCCATCGGTTTAATCCGTCGAAGCTGCTTTTGGACCCTTGGGCGACGACGATCGACCGCCCGTTCCGGCTGCACTCCCCGTTGTTCGACCGCGAGGCGCCCCGCCCGGAAGACACCGCCGCGCTGACGCCGAAGGCGATTGTCGGCGCACCCTCCGCCGCGCCGGTCCAAACCCGCCCTGCCTTCGATTGGGACCGCCAGGTTATTTTCGAAATCCATGTTCGCGGGTTCACCATGACCCATCCGGACATTCCGCCGGCCATCCGAGGGACTTTTGCGGCTCTCGGTCATCCCGCCAGCATCGCTCATCTGGGCCGCCTCGGCATCACTACGGTGGAGTTGATGCCCAGCGCGGCGTGGGTCGACGAGCGACACCTGCCGCCGCTCAATCTGTCCAACTACTGGGGCTACAACCCGATTGCTTTTATGGCTCCCGATCCCAGGCTCGCTCCCAGCGGCTGGCCTGAGGTGCGTGCCGCCGTCGACGCGCTTCATGCCGCTGGTCTGAGCGTTATCCTCGATGTGGTGCTGAACCACTCGGGGGAGAGCGACGAGCTTGGCCCCACGTTGTCGCTGCGTGGCCTGGACAACGCCGGATACTACCGGCTGGCCAGCGACCGGTCGCTTTATGTCAATGATGCCGGCTGCGGCAATATCTTGGCTATGGACCATCCCATTGCGCTCCGCCTGGGGATGGACGCGCTACGGGCCTGGGCGCAGTACGGCGGCTTCGATGGATTTAGGTTGGACCTGGCGGTCACCCTTGGGCGCCGGGAAACCGGGTTCGACCGAAACGCTCCGTTCCTGGCCGCGGTCGAGCAGGACCCGATCTTGTCTCACCGCGTAATGATCGCCGAACCTTGGGACGTTGGCCCCGGCGGGTATCAGCTTGGGGGGTTTCCGCCACGCTGGGGCGAATGGAACGACCGCTACCGCGATACCGTTCGCCGCTTTTGGCGCGGCGATCCCGGAATGCTAGGCGACTTCACAACACGTTTTGCCGGCTCGGCCGATGTGTTTCATGATCGGCCGATCACCCGCGGCATTAACTACATCACCGCCCATGACGGCTTTACCCTTCGCGATCTCGTGTCGTACACGGTGAAGCGGAACCAAGCGAACGGCGAGAACAACCGAGACGGGTCCGACAACAACCAGTCCTGGAATAATGGCGCCGAGGGTCCGTCGGCCGATCCTGCGATCAATGCGGCCCGGTCACGGGACGCGCGGGCTCTGCTGGCGACCCTGCTCCTGTCGCGCGGCACACCGATGTTGTCGATGGGCGACGAGCTTGGCCGGACCCAACACGGCAACAACAATGCTTACGCACAAGATAACGCCGGGTCCTGGGTAGATTGGGCCTCTGCAGACCGCGGGTTGATCGAATTCACTGCTGCGGTCATCGCGCTGCGCCGGACATTGGCACCGCTGTTCAAGGGGCAGTCGTTGCAAGGTCGGCCGGTGGATGGTTCGCTAATTGCTGACGTAACCTGGCTGGCCGCCGACGGGCAGGGGATCAACTGGAACCGCGACCTCGGCGCCACGCTTATCGCCGAATTATTCGCTGACGATGTTAGAGCCGTGCTCATTTTCCACGCCCCATCGGTGCCTGTGGAGATTGCCCTCCCGGTTTCTCGTCCGGGATATGGCTGGCGGCGAGTACCTGGAAAGCACGGAGGCACAAGACGGCCTGACGATCGCGCCACGATCGGCGACGGTGTTCCAAGAGGCGACTCTCGCAGCCGAGACCGAGACGATCATTGCCGACTTGGGCGCGAGTACCGTTACTGCCTTAACGAAGGGTACGGAACGAACCGGCGACACTCGTGTCTCGATCGCCGGAAGGGCGTTGGCGAGCAACTTCGACGCCGATCTCGACCGTCTGGCCGACCTCGCGGGAATTCAGCCAATCTGGTGGGATGTGGACGGCGGCTACCACAAGGTCGGCGCGGATACGACGCGAGCATTGTTGGCGGCGATGCGGCTACCCGCAGCGACCCATGGCGAAACGATCGACAGTCTGTCCCGCATCACGATCGAGCCTGAACTGCCGCCGGCGGTTACCGCCTGGGCGCAGGCTTCCATACCAATTCGGCTGGGCCAGCCTCGTCCTGCCTGGGCCACGCTGCTGCGCGAGGATGGCAGCCTCCAACGCTTTCAGGCGCAGGGCGACTACGTCGTTTTGCCTCCGCAGCCGATCGGCCGGCATCGCCTGCTGAACGAGGACCGCTCCGAACGGTTCTGCCACCTGACGGTCGCCCCAAGGGCCTGTTATCTGCCGCCCGAGCTATTAGCCGGCGAGCGCCGCTTCGGCATTGCCGCGCATCTGTATGCCCTCCGATCGCGCGGCGATCAGGGCATCGGCGACTTTACCACACTCGCCCGCTTCGCCGTGGAGGCCGCGCATACGGGCGCGTCCATGGTCGGGCTGAATCCGCTGCACGCGCTGTTCCCGCACGACCGAAGCCGAGCGAGCCCGTATCAACCATCGGACCGGCACTTCCTGGATCCGGTCTATATCGACGTGTCCGGTTTCCCCGGCGGCGCTGAGCTTCCCTCGCCGTCCGGGCCGGTCGACTATCCGGCCGTATGGGAACGTAAACGTGCCATCCTGGATGCCGCCTTCACCGCAGCGGATCAGGACACGATTCCGGATGCGATCCTCCGTTTCGCGATTTTCGAAACGATCACCGAGGTTTTAGGCACGTCTCACTGGCTGGCCTGGCCCGCCGAATTACGCCATCCGGAAAGCCCGGACGTGGCAGCGTTCGCTCGCCAGCACCAGCGAACGGTCCAATTCCACGCATTTTTGCAGAGCCTTGCCGACCGCCAGTTTGCCGCCGCGGCCGCATCTGCCGCCCAACATGGGTTGTCGCTGGGATTCTACCGGGACCTCGCCGTCGGAGCGGCGCCCGACGGAGCAGAGGCTTGGTCGGCGCAGGACACGCTGATGCAAAATGTTTCCGTCGGCGCGCCGCCCGATCCATTCTCCGCCCATGGTCAAGTTTGGTCCTTGCCGCCGCCGGACCCGGTCGCCATGCGCCGCGATGGCTTCTCCGCGTTCAACGGCCTGCTGGTCGCAAATATGCGCCATGCCGTGGCGTTACGGATCGACCACGTCATGGGTCTGCGCCGCCTGTTCGTCATCCCCCATGGCGCAGGTGCTATCGACGGAGCCTACGTGACCTATCCAATGGAGGACCTGCTCGGGCAGGTCGCCTTGCAGAGCCAGCGCGCGAAGTGCCTGGTCGTGGGTGAGGACCTGGGAACCGTGCCCGAAGGCATGTCGGAGGCGCTGGCTGCCTCGAACATCCTGTCCTACAAGGTCTTGTGGTTCGAACGCCAAAACGGCCGTATCCGTCGGCCGGCCGAATGGCGTCGCCTAGCCGCCGCCTGCGTCTCCACCCATGACCTTGCGACCTTGGCGGGATGGTGGAACGGTGCCGACATCGCCGAAAAGCGTTCTTTGCGGCTGCTCGATGATCCGGAGGCCGAACAGAACCGAGCCGCCGAGAAAGTCGAACTGATCGCGCTGCTTCAGGCGGAAGGTCTGCTCGGCGAGAACGTCGATCTCGCCCAGCCAATGCCGCCGGCGGTCGCCGTCGCCGTGCACTCCTTCGTTTCCGCTACACCATCCTTGCTGGCTTTGATTCAGGCTGATGACCTGGCCGGCGAGACGGTTGCGATCAACCTGCCCGGCACCGACCGAGAACGCCCCAACTGGCGCCGGCGCCTCGATCCGGACGTGTCCGACTTGTGCCAATCGCCGCTCGCTTGCGCGATCCTCGCCGCATTCCGAGCTCGCACGGTCTGTTCCCGGCCCGAGGGGGGAGCGAACGAGAAGTCAAGGCTCGCCAAGGGCGCCGGCGACACGATATAGCGGCCAATGGACGACTCGAAGCAGCGTGTCCTCATGTAACAAACGCAAAGTTTGCGTAACTTACCGGGGTCGTGGCTTGTTCGCGTCAGAACTGGTGCTTTATCCGGAAGGCGGTTGTCGACAGACCCCCAACCGACGAAGGACGTAATCGCCGATGGACGAACGTGTTGACAGGTCGGATCCACGCATTGCGCCCGATTCTGTGTCGCGGGCGACCCCGGTGCCGTCTCGTTCGCGCACCGGCTTTTGGATCCTGACGGGCCTTATCGCCGCTGGTCTTGCCGCGGGCGGCTGGTATCTCTGGACCCAGCACCAAGCTCAACAGGCGCCGAAAAGCGTGCCCGCGGGACGCAGCGCACAAGGGGCTCCACAGCCGGTTGGCTTTGCCACTATCGACAAGGGCGACATTCGCATCGTCCTGAACCAGCTCGGCACCGTGACATCGCTCGACACGGTAACGGTGCAGACTCAGATCAACGGCCAGCTTCAGGAGGTCGGGTTTCAGGAAGGCCAGGTGGTCAAGAAGGGCGACTTCCTGGCGCAGATCGACCCGCGGCCGTACTCAGGCAGCGCTGGAACAGGCGCAGGGAACGCTTGCCCACGACCAAGGCCTGCTGGCCCAGGCGCAAGTCCGACTTGAAGCGGTTTCAGACCCTAGGACGGCAGGATTCGATCGCGCAGCAGCAACTCGATGACCAGCGCTTCCTGGTGCAGCAATACACCGGCACGGTGCAAACCGATCAGGGCGCGGTCGACACCGCCAAGGTCAATCTGGCCTATTGCCACATCGTCTCGCCGATCGACGGGCAGGTCGGGCTACGCCAGGTCGATCAAGGAAACTACGTCCAGACCTCCAGCACCACCGGGCTGGTCGTCATCGCCCAGATCCAGCCCATTTCGGTGATTTTCGCGGTGCCGGAAGACAACCTGCCGGATATCATTCAGCGCCTGCGGGCGGGCGCGACGCTACCGTCGAGGCCTAGGACCGGTCAAACACCAGACTGCTGGCGACCGGGCAGTTGGGGGCGCTGGACAGTCAAATCACACCACCACCGGCACGCTCAAACTGCGGGCGATGTTCGCGAATCCGGATGAGATGCTCTACCCCAACCAGTTCGTGAATGCGCGCTTGCTGGTGAGCACGATGCAGGATGCCGTTCGAGTCCCGGTTCCCGCCGTCCAGCACGGGGAACCCGGGACATTCGTTTATCTCATCAATGCCGACAACACGGTGTCCGTGCGGCCGATCAAGGTGGGTCCCACCGACGGCAACTTTGAGGCGGTGCTGTCCGGCCTGCAACCCGGGCGACCGGGTGGTGACGGATGGCACGGATCGCCTGCGCGACGGCGCTGTGGTGACGCTACCGGCCGCAGGCGCCCAAAAGGGCGTGCCGCCGGTTCAGGGTGCGTCACCCGTTCAGCGCGCACCACCGGGTCAGGGCGTGCCACCAGGTCAAGGCGTGCCACCGGTTCAGGGCCAGCCGGCGGATCCCAAGGCGCAGCACGGAGCATCACCGCCAACCCGCGACACAATGATGGAACTGCTCGGTCGTCACGCTCGGCGTTCAGCGTCCGATGCGCACGCGCGCTAACCGCGGCGTAATCGCGCGGATTGATCCCACCGCATGAGCCCGTCAGCCCTTTTCATCCTGCGTCCCGTCGCGACCACGCTGCTGATGGCGGCGATCCTGATGGTCGGCATCGTCGCCTACCGCTTCCTGCCGATCTCTGCCCTGCCCGAGGTCGATTACCCCACAATTCAGGTGCAGACCTTCTATCCTGGCGCCAGTCCGGAGGTAATGACCTCCTCTGTCACCTCGCCGCTTGAAGTGCAGTTCGGGCAGATGCCCAGCCTGAACCAGATGTTCTCGACCAGCTCCGCCGGCGCGTCGATGATCACGTTGCAGTTTACTCTTGATGTCAGCCTGGATGTCGCGGAGCAGGAGGTCCAGGCCGCGATCAACGCCGCCGGTAATTTGCTTCCCTCGGATCTGCCGGCGCCGCCAATTTATGCCAAGGTCAATCCGGCGGATGCGCCGATTCTGACGCTGGCGCTGACCTCGAAGACGCTTCCGCTGACGCAGGTGGAGGACATCGCCGACACGCGGCTGGCGCAGAAGATCTCCCAGCAGCCAGGGGTCGGCCTCGTCAGCATCAGCGGCGGCCAGCGGCCGGCGGTGCGGGTGCAGATCAACCCGCGGGCGCTCGCAGCCTACGGGCTGAATATCGACGATCTGCGCACCACCCTCGGCAACGCCAACGTCAACACGCCAAAGGGCAATTTCGACGGGCCGGCGCAGGCCACGACGATCAATGCCAACGACCAAATCGCTGATCCCCAACAATACCTCGATCTGGTGATCGCATACCGCAACGGAGCGCCGGTGCGGCTGAAGGACGTCGCCACCGTCGTCAACGGCGCCGAGAACAGCAAGCTCGAGGCTTGGGCCAACAAGGCTCCCGCGGTGATCCTGAACGTTCAGCGCCAGCCGGGTGCGAACGTCATTCAGGTGGTCGACAACATCAAGAAACTGCTGCCGCGGCTGCAGTCCGCGCTGCCGGCAGCGATCGATGTCGCGGTTCTGACCGACCGGACCGTCACCATCCGAGCCTCGGTGAGCGACGTGGAGTTCGAGCTCGGGCTGGCCGTCATCCTGGTCGTGCTGGTGATCTTCCTGTTCCTGCGCAACATCCCCGCGACCATCATCCCCAGCCTGTCGGTGCCGCTGTCACTGGTCGGCACGCTGGCGGTCATGTACCTGTTCGGTTTCAGCCTGGACAACCTGTCGCTGATGGCGCTGACCATCTCCACCGGCTTTGTGGTGGACGATGCGATCGTGATGATCGAGAACATTTCCCGCTACGTGGAGGCCGGGGAGGCGCCACTCGCCGCGGCGCTGAAGGGCAGCGGCCAGATCGGTTTCACCATCATATCGCTGACAGTATCGCTGATCGCGGTGCTGATCCCGCTGCTTTTCATGGGCGATGTCGTCGGCCGGCTGTTCCACGAGTTCGCTATCACTCTATCGGTGACGATCATCATCTCCGCCGTGGTGTCCCTGACGCTGGTGCCGATGATGTGCGCCAAGCTGCTTCACCACCGCCCGGAGGCCGCCCGCAGCAAGTGGGATGTGAAAGCCGACCAAGGCTTCAACTGGGTCATCAAACAGTATGACCGAGCGCTGAACGTGGTGCTGGCGCATCAGCCGCTCACGCTTCTTGTCGCACTGGCGACACTGGTCATGACCGCGTGGCTCTACATCATCGTGCCAAAGGGATTTTTCCCGGTGCAGGATACCGGGGTGATCCAGGGCATTTCCGTCACGAGTCAAACCGCGTCGTTCAAGGCGATGGCGGAGCATCAGGAGGCGCTGGCGGCGGCAATCCTCAAGGATCCGGACGTCGTTAGCCTGAGCTCGTTCATCGGCGTCGACGGCAGCAACATGACGCTGAACAGCGGCCGCTTCCTGATCAACCTGAAACCAAAGGATGATCGCAGCCTCAACGCCACCGGTGTCGCTCGGCGGCTGCAGCAGGAAACCGCCGGGGTCACTGGCGTATCGCTCTATCTGCAGCCGGTGCAGGATTTGTCGGTCGACGCTGCGATCAGCCGCACCCAATACCAGTTCGTGCTGGAAAACCCATCTCTGGCCGCCTTCAACGAGTGGGTGCCAAAACTCGTAGCGCGGTTGGCCGCCTCTCCCGCTCTGGCCAACGTCGCCAGCGACCTGCAACAACAGGGCCTGGCTGCCAACCTGGTGATCGACCGGGCAACTGCGGCCCGCTTCGGCATCACCCCCGCCACTGTGGACAACGCGCTGTACGACCTGTTCGGCCAGCGCATCATCTCCACCATCTACACGCAGTCCAACCAGTACCCGAGTAATCATGGAGGCGGATCCGTCGCTGCAAACCTCCCTCGGTTCATTGGACGCGATCTACCTGCCGTCCGCCGCCTCCTCCACGGGCCAGGTGCCGCTCAGCGCCATTGTCAAGGTCGAGCAGAAGCCCGGGCCATTGCAGATCAGCCATCTGGCGCAGTTCCCGGCGACGACGATTTCGTTTGATACCGCGCCAGGATACTCGCTGGGCGACGCCGTCACCGCGATCCGCCAGGCGGAAAGCGAAATCGCCCTGCCAAACAGCTTCGTCACGGCGTTCCAGGGCGCGGCGTCCGCGCTGGAAGCCTCCTTGTCCAATGAATTGCTTCTGGTGCTGGCGGCAATCGTCACCGTCTACATCGTGCTTGGCGTGCTGTACGAGAGCTTCATCCATCCCATCACCATCATCTCGACCCTGCCCTCGGCCGGCGCCGGCGCGCTGGTGGCGTTGTGGATCGCCGGCGACGACATCGACGTGATCGCCATCATCGGCATCATTCTGCTGATCGGCATCGTCAAGAAGAACGCCATCATGATGATCGACTTCGCGCTGGTGGCGGAACGCGAGGAAGGCCGGCCGCCGCGTGAGGCGATCCACCAGGCTTGCCTGTTGCGCTTCCGCCCGATCATGATGACCACTATGGCGGCCTTGTTGGGCGCGCTGCCACTGATGCTGGGCAGTGGCACCGGGTCGGAACTGCGTCGGCCGCTCGGCGTGGCGATTGTCGGTGGCCTGTTGGTCAGCCAGGTGCTGACCTTGTTCACCACGCCGGTCATCTACCTGATGTTTGACCGCCTGGCCTCGCGCCTGCGTGGCAACAAGCCACAGGAAAGCCCGGCGGAATGAACATTTCCGCGCCCTTCATCGCGCGTCCCGTCGCCACCACCTTGTTGACCATTGGCATCGCACTGGCGGGCGTCTTCGCGTTCTTCAAGCTGCCGGTCTCGCCGCTGCCGCAAGTGGATTTTCCCACCATTTCGGTGCAGGCGCAGTTGCCGGGCGCCAGCCCCGACACCGTCGCGACCAGTGTCGCCGAACCACTGGAGCGTCACCTCGGGCAGATCGCCGACGTCACCGAGATGACCTCCACCAGTGCCGTCGGGCAGGCTCGGATTGTTCTGCAGTTCGGCCTGGATCGAGACATCAACGGCGCCGCGCGCGACGTGCAGGCCGCGATCAACGCCGCGCGGGCCGACCTCCCGACCAGCCTGCGCAGCAACCCGACCTATCGCAAGGTGAACCCCGCCAACTCGCCGGTGCTGATCCTGTCGCTGACCTCGCGAACCCTGACCCGCGGACAGATGTACGACGCCGCCACCAATGTCTTGTCGCAGAAACTCTCGCAGATCCAGGGCATCGGGCAGGTCATCATCGGTGGCGCGGCGCTGCCCGCCGTTCGGGTAGAGCTTAATCCCAACGCGCTGTTCAAATACGGCATCGGGCTGGAGGATGTGCGCGCCGCGCTGGCGTCGGCGAATGCCAACAGCCCGAAGGGCGCCATCGAAGGCGGCCAGGTGCACTACCAGCTCTACACCAACGACCAGGCCACGCACGCCGCGGACTACCGGCCGCTGGTCATCGCCTACCGCAACGGGTCTGCGGTCCGCCTTAGCGATATGGCCGAAGTTCAGGACTCGGTGGAAAACTTGCGCAAC
>CAVYXX010000153.1:0-43029 GCA_963772355.1 uncultured Alphaproteobacteria bacterium
GCGCACCGCTTCGACCAGCAGCAGCTCAGAAAGTCGCGACATGACATTTGACGATGCAAATTGCCCTTTGGTCAGTTCGCTGGCGGCAAATCGTACCGAGGCTTCAACCCAGTCACGTGAGGCGCCTTGGCGGACGTCAAGCTTGAGAACCCTCGGCAGGGTCGAGATCAGTGGATTATAGAGATCCTCGCTGGCGAGAAAGCCGCACACAAGGTGCACGGGCTCGCCACCTCCGCCGTGAGAAATGCGGGCCAGTCCGCCATCCACGGATGGCTGTATGAGATCACGCGCGTCGATCGGTGTGAGACCGGAAGCTCCGGCCAACGTGTGTGGGTCGTTGCGGGGTAACAGCACGGCCTCGCCGGCGCGCACTTCGATTGGGGATTCGCCCTCAATCGTAAGGAAAATCTTCCGTCAATGATGAAGTGGTAGGCGATCACTTGCGTGGCCGCCGGTAGAGCAAACCGGCAGTCGTCAGCGGTGATCTGCGATAGGTACGCACCATGGCTGCGTAAAGTAGGCGTCGAGAAATACGCCGCCTTTCAGGCGGATCGAACGAAGCACCTCCGAAAGAGGATCAGTCATCGCCGCCACCTCTGATTTGGACGAATAGTCAGTTGATCCGGCGCGGCGGTCATTCGCCCCGGCGCCGGCTTGGTCCATATACCGACCATCCGGGATGGTGCCAATCGGTGGCTGTCCCCGTCGTCGCGCCCGACCGACGGGTCCGCAGGGACATGGACGCGATTTGCCAGGAATAGTTAAGATGAATAAAGTTGTGAAGGTTGTGAAGTTGTCAATGAGAGCACCTTCATCAAGGTGATCATCGCGCTCGCTGCGATATATATTGTGATTGTCCTGTTGTTGCTGCACGAGACGCGCACAACTTGTTTGACCGAGCGTTCCTGGGGCAAGCCTATAGCCCGGCAGAGCCCCTGGAAATCCCGTTCAAAAGGCGGCCCGTTCGCCTCACCTGAGTTGCAGGGGTGCAGCGACGGCTTGCTCAGCGGCGCATGCGCCTTCGCTTCTTCTGGCCAAGATTGGAGCTAGATTTCGTCTCTCTAGCCGAGCCCGGAGCATCGCCATGACTTTAATAGTCGCTGCCGTCATCCTCCGTTTGCCCTGTCCCTGGGGTTGGAAGCACGTCTGACGCCGCCGCCCCAACCAATGTCGTTCCTCTGCTCCGGCCACGCAAGGACGTCACCGTGGGATCGAGTTGGAAGCGCGCCTGGTCGCCCGTGCCGCATTTGTGTGAGGTGCTTCCCGAAGCTGTCATTCTGCGGCAGCGGCAAGTTTCATAAGACTTGGTCACGCAAAAGACAGCAGTCGAGCTTCAGGGACCGAAAGGACGAAGCCATGGGCACGAACATCATCGTAATGTCGCAGAGGGTGGTTCCCGCGCCACTGAACAGCACGCCGATGCTGTTCGCCAAGATCAGCGCGGTCGGCGTGCAGCCAGAGCTGGCAAAATTCGCCTTCACCGCAAGCAATCATTAGGCGCAGGGGGGGACTTAGTAGTGGACACTATAACGCTTCTACCGCACACGGTCGTCGCCGAATATCGAGGTGCTCCCGCCGGCCAGCATTACGACGCATGGCGCGAGGACGTTTGCCGCAATTTTTGCAGAATTGAAGCCGAGCCAAGCGGCGGAAGCCAGATTGCTTGCAAAGTCGAGATTGCTCAGGTTGCGTCGATTGCCTTGGCCGCCGCCGGCGGCACATCGGGCCGATTTCTTCGGACCCGCGCTCTCCTCTCCGACTCCCGCGACGACTTCATGCTCTTCGGTGCCACGTCAGGCACCGTGCTTGTGATGCGGGAAGGCCGCACAGCCGAACTGCCGCAGGCACACATGTGGCTGTCGGATTTGACAGTCGAAAGCGGGGTCACATTCAACGATGGTAGCAAGTTCTCGACAATCCGGCTCCCGAGGCGTGAATTGCTCAGTATGTGCCCTCATGCCGAAAGCAGGCTGGCCGAGCCGCTCGGAGAGAACCCGGGCATAAGAGAAATCATTGCGCGATACTTCGTATTGTCCGCGGAGACAGCCGCATTTCTAGACCCCGCCGGCCAACAAATGACGGCTCGGCATATGATCGACCTGGTCTCACTTCTTCTCCGCACTGGTAAAGACGAGACGCAGTTGGCGGCCCAAAGAGGATATTCCACAGCGCGTCTGCAACTTATCCAGGCACAGATTCTCGATTGTCTCCACGACACCAACTTGACGATAGCGTCGATTGCCCGTGGCCTCGGTCTGAACCCTAAACAGGTACAGCGGCTGTTCGAACGATCCGGCACGACATTCACGGAGTTCGTTCTCGAGCAGCGCCTGCTGTCCGCGCGCAGGCTGCTGTGCAGCCCCGGTGGCCGACAGGATAAGGTTGGGTCGGTCGCCTACACCGTCGGGTTTGGTGACCTTTCGTATTTTAACCGGACGTTCCGTGCGCGTTTCGGAATGACGCCCTCCGAATGGCGGGATGGTCAGCCGGCTTATTCTTAACCCATCTGTCCCCAGGGCGCGACGGCATCGCTAACACGCAGGCTCCGGGTGTTGTCGCCACGGGGCAATGCGATGTGCCCAGAATTCCAGAACGGGCTCGGCGGCTGCCAGGATGGATCCACCAGCTCTCACCATCCGAATATCGCAACCCTGATGAATTGCCCATGGCGGTGTGCTGGTGGTCGGCGCCTGGGCGAGAGGGGTTCAGCTTGCAGCGGAAATCCGGAGATCAGGCCGCTTCGTTACCCTCTCGGCCGGCGCCATACGCGGTTGCCTCGCCGCTACCGGCGGCCGCACGCTTTACATCTATCCAGAGCCCCCTACGAGGGCCAGGAGTGCACCAAGTACGTGTTCTGCACTGGACCGACGCCCGCGCAAAAATGCGACCAATTCGTCCCTACATCATCAAGACGCTGGGCAGGAAGCGCTTCCCCGCGGCCAACTATGTCGCGCCGCAACTGGACAACAAGTACGCTCACATGGTGATCGAGGCGAATAGCGGCGAGGTAGTGTTCGAGGAATACTACCCGATCGGTCAGGCCGAATACTCCGCCACCATTATCAAGATTCGCGACGGCACGGTCGATTGCGTGCCGCAAAATCACTTTTTCGGGGAGACGACTCTGTACAAAAAAAAGCGGCTGCTAGTCTGCACCTCCCGCCAGCAGCGGCACTGTGTAGGTGACGGCGCTGCCGGAAAGGCAGACTTCTCCGCGCGCGTTGCGAACAGAGGTTGCCATTGTGCAGATCGGCTTGTCGTCGCGAACGGTGACGACCTCGACGCGGGCGGTGATTTCCTCGCCGACGTGCACGGCCTTCAGGAAACGCCACTCCACGCCAAGGAAAACCGTGCCAGGGCCTGGGAGATCCTCGGCGACCACCGCATTCAGCAGACCCGAAGTGACACCACCCTGCACGATCAGGCCGCCGAAGGGCGATCCGGCGGCGAGCGCAGCGTCGTAGTGGAGGGGATTCCTGTCGCCGGTCATCTCGGTGAACATCGCGACGTCGCCCATGCCTGTCCGTCGCGTGCGCTCTGCGAAGCCGCCGGTGGCCGGCCGGCCCTTGATCGTCCGCGCCCATGACGTGATGGCCATTCCGGTGGTCGATGATGTGTCGGTCATGCTGCCTTCTCCTGCCGAAACCGAAAGCTCGTGCCGAGCTGGGAAAGTCCAGCGATATGCTCGACCTCGTGCTTCATTGCCGTGTTCAGTTCGAGGTGCCACTGCCTCACCGTGTCGAGATTCCAGGTAAGCGAAGCGATGGCATCGGTTATCTCGAACAGCGTCCGCGACAGCGCCTCGCGCTGCGCCGAGTAGGCGGCGAACGCGACCGCCGAACCCCGTACGGCCGCGGCCGCCAGCAGTTCCGCATCGCGCAATGCATCGGTCATGCCGTGTGCGGTCAGCGGATCCTTGAAGTAGCCGGCATCGCCGACCAGCGCCCAGCCGGGCCCCCAGGCCTCACGAAGATAGCCGCTGCGGCCGGCGAAGACCGAAAGCGCCCCCTCGAACCTGGCTGACGCGACATCGGCCCCCAGTGACGCCGAAAGATCAGCCAGCGCACGACTGTAGCCTGCTGAGATGTCGTGACGGATCTCGTCGCGGAAGCGCACGGGCGGAACCGCGATAAACACGCAATGTGCTCCGCCGTTCGTCGGGATGACGCCGGCACTGATGCCCTCCCGATAGTACCAGGTATATCCAGCCGCACGCAGACCACGGCAGTGACCGTAGATCACGGCAGTGGCATAACGTCCTTCCCACTGCACACGCGCCCCGGTAAGCCGTGCAACAGTCGAGCCGATGCCATCGCCACCAACCACCAGATCCGTCGTCACTGCGACGGACCGTCCGCCGTCGTCAAGAATAACAGCGCCACTGACACGATCGTTAGTATCGCGGACCAATGTGGCCAGTGTGCAGCCATGCCGGACTTCCGCTCCGGCCGCCCGCGCGGCATCCACGAGTGTACTGTCCAACAATGTCCGGCGCGGCGCATAAAGCGCCTCGACCCCATGCTGGGGTCGCAGCCCCACCTGCACGACGTCTTCGCCGTAATGGAATTCCGTACTGCGCACCGCGGGCGTGCCGGCCGCGACGATGCGTGGCAACAAGCCCCACCGGTGCAGCTGCATGACCCCACCGCGCATCAGTGCGTGGGTCGATGTCGTGTCCGCGGCGTAGCGGCCACGATCGATGACCAGGACCTTGAGGCCGCATCGCGCCATCAGCATGGCGGTCGCAGCGCCGGCGCAGCGGGCGCCGACCACCAGCGCGTCGTACCGGGAATGATTGAACATTGACAGGGTTCCCTTCTAGGCGACGGCGCGGTGCGAAACCGCCAGATGGCCCTGGATGTCCTGCGCCAACTCCGCAGCGTCGAAGCCGACGCCATCGATGAAGTGCGACCTTCGGCGACGCAGAAAATTCAGGCCCAGGACGTAGAGCCCGGCCGAAGGCGTGATGCCGCCGTCGTGGCAGATCTCTCCGGCCACATCCAAAACTGGGACCTTGAGCCAAGAGTAATCACGCCGGTAACCGGTCGCCCACAGTACCGTGCGGATGCCCTCGGCTCCGAGGTCGAACGCGGTCGGCGAAGCACCAAACTGCAAGGTGCGCATGACATCCGCAGCCGGCGGAGCGCCAGACGCGTCAGCGACGATGTCGATTCGCGCCAGCAGGCGTTCCAGCGCTGCCTGTGCTGCGCCCATGGTCTCTGCCAAGTCGTCGCGGAGGTGCAGAGCTCTGCCCTCGGCGCCGACGGCGCGACCGAGGATGCGCACTCCCGCATCCCGCAATGTGCCGAGATCGATCGTGCGCCCGTCTGGCCCCCCAACAAGTTGGAAGGAGGGCAAGGCGCGAGCGCGCTGGAGGTCCAAGACTTCGTCCGTGGCCTCGTCGAGCACGCCGATCCGTTCGAGCCACCACCAGGTGTCACGCCCACGATAGCGCCGCGGCAACCGCGTGTGACGCCCGGCCGCAAGGACGACATCCCGTCCCGATTGTCGGATCTCCGCCGCAAGCTGCACGCCCGTCGCAGATGCGCCGACCACCAACACGCCGCCTTCTGGAAGTTGACGGGGATTGCGGTATCCGATGGGGTCATCTGATGCAGCCATGCGGGCAGGCGCTGCGCAAATTCCGGAATCCTGGGCACGTCGCACTGGCCTGTCGCGATGACGACGGCGCGGGTTTCCCAACCAAACCAGTTCGTCTCGACGCGGTAGCCGAATGGTGTGGATCGCACCGACAGCACGGTTGTTCCGGCCTTGATTGGTGCGCCCGATGATCCGGCATAGTCGGCGAGATAACGGACGAACTCGGGCGCGGTCATGTAGCCGTCGGGGTCGTCGCAGTCGTATGACCAGCCCGGTAGCCTGGTCATCCAATTTGGTGTCAGCAGTCGCAGCGAATCCCACCGCTCGCTGCGCCAGCGCTCGGCGATCCGCCCGCGCTCCAGCACGACGTGCTCGATGCGGCGCTGCGTGAGGCAGTGGCTCATCGCCAATCCAGCCTGGCCGGCGCCGATGATGGCGACTGGGACGTAATACATGGCTTGTTTCCGGAATTACGCTCGCCGGCGGTCGCTGCACCCATGGCTTCACGAACGAGCAGCCAAGAAGATACGACCGCCGGCAATGTTTGCGAGATTGCTCAGACATCCACCTCGATCGTGACCGGGACATGCCCGGTCAGGATGTCGAATACGGCCGAACGGGCGCGGGCCTGATCGACGATCTGTCGCAGCTTCTCCTCGGGCGCATCGCCTTTGACCGTGTAATTGACACGGATCGCCTGGAAGCCATTGCGGACCTTGTCCGACAGACCAAGGATGCCTTGCAGATCGATATCGCCTTCGACGCTGCATTCCACCGAATGAAGGGTGACGCCGCGCGCCGCGGAGATATTCGCGATGCCCGCGGTGAGGCACGCCGCGAGCGCGTGCAGCACCCATTCGACCGGAGCGGGTGCATTGTCCTCGCCGCATAGTACCGTCGGGTGATCGGCGGAGGCCTGGAATGGTGCGTCGTGCTGCATCTCGGCGCCCACGCCGTAGAAGCCTGCGATCGTCGTGCGCGATTGTGTACCGCCTACCCAGTGGCTTTGTGCGCGGAAGCGGAACTGGGCGAGTGTCGGCTGCGAGGCAACGGCTCCGATCGTCGCGAAAAGCTTTGGCGTATCGACACCGTTGCGTGGAGCAGGCGGCGCTTTCCGGGCGGGCATTTCGATTGTTGTGACGGGTGCGTCCATATCGGACCTCCATTGGGTTGACGTACTGACGGATGCCCTTGCCTGTCCGGGACGGTTTGACCGGACATCCGAGGGCCGGCTGCGCAGATGGAAGGCTGGCAAGGGACAGGCCTCGGAAACGAGGCGTAGAAACACAATTTGCCTGGGTGCTGTCTTGGACTCGGAGGACAATCGTATTGTCTGGTGGGACACTGCACTGCTTTACGCGTGCGGTGTCGCGCGTGCTCTATCGCCGCCCTGCAAGTTGCGGTGGACGACGATGAGATGAATTACATTGCTGCTGCCTCGACCGTCAGGAAAACGACGGCTGACCCTCCCGCCATTCGGAGGGTGTTACGCCGAAACGTCCGCGCTTCCCTAGTGTTGACAACCTAGGATCAGCTGAGGGAGCGTAACGATGCCTCTTCCGACGCCGCACCTGCATGGACTGCTGACGCATTGGTCCGAGGAAAATAAGGGGCCTCATTAACATCAATAAAAAATTCGATTCTTGATTTTTTATTGATTTCGGGACCGCCGGCCGTTTCACACGGACTTATGGATGGCGGCCCGCGCAAGTTCCTGCGGCACAACCTGCTGACGCTGGCCACGGCTCTGGACAATCCACCCGGGAGTATGATGAGCCCCCAGGGAACTGTCATGGTTACGCTGGCGGACATAACGAACCAATGGCCCACGGTCACGCGGAATCGCAACCGCAAAGGCCTCGCCGCCCTGATGCCAATCACCTCCCGCACAGTCTGGGAGACGCCCACCAAGCGGGGTTAGGGCCATCCGGTCGCTAAGCGCGCTCAACCCGCTCGAACATGTGAAGCCTTTCATAGAGATGGGGCGTCGCTCTCGTTATTTTGCTTCCATCGATCGGCTCGCAACGAGGACTCGCCATGCTCCGCTTCGCCCTTTCTGTCGTTTTTCTTGCAGGAGTATTTGCGCTGGCACAGCCCGTCTTCGCCGATCCTGTTGCCGCGCCGGCGTCTCATCAAGCCCAGGCCGCAGCAGCCGAAACAGCGCAGCCGGCACCGGCGGCAGGCGTGGTTGGCGACAAGAAGGCCCCGGTTGGATTTGGTTGGGGCTAAAAGACTGCATCCCGCTCGAAGGAGATCGGGCTATCGCTGTAATTTACTCTAACCCTATCTTGCTGAAAACAGAGCACTTTTCCGTTGCGCGAATCCGCGGTGGCTGCAGGACGCGAGGAGACCCTCTGATGGCCGAAGATCTGTCCTTTCGAGCGGAGGCGGCGGCTGAGTATGACCGCGCGTTCGCCCAGACCGTCAAGCTCCCACGCTGGCGTAGGGCTGCATCATATTCCGACCAGTTCGTTACCCGATGCTGCTGCTTCGGGATGTGGTGGCGGCGATCGGCGTTGACCTTGAAGGGCATGGCACACATCGGGAGTTAAGGCAGGAGGCGGGGGCCTGGTATGTGGGACTGCATCGCCGAAATTGCCGCCAAGGGAGGCCAAGAGATCGCGCAACCCTGGCCAGCTACCGCAGAGAAGCCCTCTCCGAAGAGACGCTCGCCCTCAGCCACCCGATCCGTGCAACAAGGTGCTATGGGAGGCAAATAGCCCTGTCGGTGCTGTGCAGAATTCAAAATCGGAGCTCTGAAATCTCGAGCCTTTTCCGGTGCATTAACTAGGTGCATATTCCAGTCATGAAATACGGATATGCGAGGGTCTCAACGGACGGCCAGAGCGTCGAGGCACAAATGCGCCAACTGACCAAGGCCGGATGCAAGAAGGTGTTCCGCGAGACAGCGTGCGGGGTCAAGACTGACCGCACCCAGCTGCGGAAGGCGCTCGACCAACTCGACGCCGGCGACGTGCTGATGGTGACCAGGCTCGACCGCCTTGCCCGATCAACACGGGATCTCCTGAATACCCTCGCCACAATCACCGACAAGAAGGCCGGTTTCCGATCCCTTGGCGACACGTGGGCTAATACCACGAGCGCGCACGGCCGCCTGATGCTGACCGTGCTCGGCGGATTGGCCGAGTTTGAGCGCGAGCTGATCCGTGCCAGGACGGGCGAAGGCCGCGCCCGCGCCAAGGCGCGCGGCGTGAGGATGGGACGTCCGCCGAAGATGACGCCTCGCCAGATCAAGGAAGCCCTACGCCGCCGCGACAACGGCGAGCCGATGCGCGAGATCGCAAGATCGTATGATGTCAGTCACAGCACGATTTCGAGGCTGGCGACATGATCACCGACGAGGAGCTTGCAGGCCAGAGAGGTTCGCCGTGGCGGTGTCAGCCCCTGTCGCCGGGCTTCGATCCCCCGAAGGCTCCGAACAGCTTGGCGAACGCCTACTGCATCTGATCGGGCGCCATTGGCATCCACGCCTTCAATAGCGCCTCAGGCGTGGATGCCTCAACAGCGCTCTCCATGCGCTGCTGGAGGTTCTCCATTGCCGCCTGTTGCATGGGGACGACGTCGGGTAGGCCGAGGAATTGGCGGCCCTCCTCGGGCGTGCAGTCGACTTCGACGGTGACCTTCATAATGCAGTTCCTGTTCGCGACGCCCCCGACGATCGGGGGCCAAGATAGCGAAATGGGAAAGCCAACACGACCTCGCGCGGAGATCAAGCAAGGGGCGGATGGTTTGGCGTGACAGCGGCGAGAAGCGGAAACCGCGCCGGAAAATGCGCGGTTGACCATCATCCCGGCCGCTCGCGCGGCGGACGGCCCGTCATCGCTGGTATTGATAACAATCCGTCTTTCCCATATGTCCAAATAGCAACATCGACTACGTGCTGAGTCTCGCCAAGATGTTTTGCAATGTAGGACGTAAGTTCCGGAACTGAGTTCGCATCGCAAAGTTTAGCTGCCCGCGCAACGGCGTATTTTTGCTGCGAAATTTATGATTAACGCACAAGCCGCAAATCCGCTCCAAAATCGGACACCCCCGCGTGCCTGACAAGATCATCGCGCGGTGCGGATTGGAGGGTTGATGACCGTCAAGGAATGCAGCAAGTTGGGCAACCGGCTAGGGCAGCAGCCGTCTGCCTGACGCTTGCTAATCGAGATATATCCCGATGCCAAGGAAGGCCGGCCTACCCTCAACATCGACCCGCTTGACGTAGGACCACTTTTTGACCGGGCTGTCCGTCCCCGGCTTCGGCCACATGTAGTCAACCCAGCCGGCGCCCTGCTTCTCGACCATGGCAATGAATGCCCTGGTGATGGCCTTGCCGCTCTTGTCCTTTAGATCGATGAGGTGTTTGCCTTCAAATTGCGGAAATGCGGCATTAAAAAGCTCGGTGCCCTCCATATCGGAGCTAAAGATGTAAATGTCGCCGGTGAACCACTCGCTTCCTTTCTGACGGAAGTCATCGAACGCGGCCTTCCCCTTGGATCCGACCAGTGCGGCGGCTTTGTCGACGAGTGCCACGACCGACTTCGCTTTCGGTGACTCCAGCTCCGCCATCTGCGCCCTGGTGGCTCTGGCGACGAGGAACGGCAGGGACAACGCTCCTGCCGCAAGCACGATGACCGTCCTTCTCGACAGATGCTGCTGCTTAGCCATGCGTGGAACCTCCCAAAATGACCTTTGATTGCTTGAGCCAGGATTTGCAAAGTGGAAGACTTCTTGCCTCTCCAGCCGATACGCTAGCCCCTAGTCCATGCGATCTTCAATCGGCAAGCGCGCAAGCGCTCGCCAGTTGCTCCTGCCGCTGTCGCCCGCCCCCGGAAAACCGGCTCTGCGAGGTTGAAAGTCGTCGGCCGTTATGTAAATTCGAAGTCGTGCATTTCCTGTGTTCATAACTTACGGAATTTCCTGAAGTCCTGATTTCTGGTGCGCCGATAAAACCGGCAAAGAGTAGGAGCGCCTGGAAACCGGGCGTCCCTACCAGGTCATCTCGACCGCGCCGTAATCATCCTCCCGGCGGATGCGACCCACTAAGCGAGTTCCCGCCCATATCTCCACTGCAGCATGATCTCCGACCAGAGAAGCTGCGATAGCGTGAGCCATTCCGTCCCCATGACGATCGACGTGCTCAGCAGCAGCGAGAATCTGGGCCGCAGCATTCAGGCGGTAAAAATGGTAAAGCGGCATGCGTGTATGAACGACCGCGCGGACGGGCCGCTTGCCCACACGAACCCGCGAACGCATCAACAAGGCAGTAAGTCGGCCGCCCCGCGCTTAAGCGCGACAGGAAGCAGTGGTTAATGGGGCATTGTGAACGGAATTGTAGTCATTGGGGCCTCCCCGGGTGGCCTTGATCCCCTCCGGCGCATCATCGCCGCGTTGCCGGTTCCATGCTCAGCGGCAGTCTTTGTCGTCGTGCATACTGGCCCCCACCCAAGCGCTTTGCCGCGTCTGCTGAGCGGACAAAACCCGGCGACGTTTGCTGAAAATGGGGCCTTGATCGAGGCGGGACACATCTACGTCGCATTTGCCCGACCACCACATGCTATTGTGGTCACACCACATCAGATTGAGTCAGTAGCCGAAAGTCCACCACACCCGACCCGCCGCCGATCCTCTGTTTACTTCAGCCGCCGAAGTCCACGGCTCGCGGGTCATGGGCATTATTTTGAGTGGTGGTGGTAGCGACGGGGCCGCTGGATTGCGGGTTCTATGACTTTCCGTGTTGCCCGTTTCGGCTAAATGGGTGGAGCAGACGGCCGACGTTGCGTCGCCAGAAGATCGCGAATTTCGGCGAGCAGCACCTCGGTCTGAGTCGGACCAGGCGCCGGCGGCGCTTCTTTACGAACCACCCGAGACATCGCCTTCACCACCCAGAAGATCGCGAACGAGATGATCACGAAGTTGATGATCGTGTTGATGAATATGCCGATGTTTATCGTGGGGGCTGCCGCCTTCTGCGCCGCATCCAACAACTCATAATGCTGGCCGTTCAGCGGGATGAAGATGTTACTGAAGTCCACGCCGCCGATCACGAGCCCAATGATCGGATTAAGGATGTCTTTCACCAAACTACCGACAATGGCGCTAAAGGCCACGCCGATAATGATGCCCACGGCGAGATCGACAACACTGCCACGCATGATGAAGGCGCGAAATTCCGCGACCCAGCCTGGTGCCCGCGGCACCGAGATCGGCGATTGCATGTATGTTCCCCTTAGCGGTTTTGCCTTGATATTGTGGAATGAGGATGATCACAGCGAAAGCTAATCCGAAATGATGTAGAGAGGTTACCGGATCATCATGAGCCAACGGCGTCGGAGATGCATTTCTTCGTAAAGCTGGCCTTAGCCGCGCCAGCCAACTTTTTATCCGCTGCGGCGGCATCGCAGCTGGCCTTTGCATCCGTCTCGCATTTCTTCATGAAGCTGGTCTTCGCTGCGCCAGCGAGCTTTTTGTCGCTAACGGTTGCCATGCATGACGAGCCCTCGGCGTGCGCCAGTAATGGTAGGGCGGCGGTCGTCGCAAGGCTGAGGATAACGATGAGCACCAGTGTTTTCATGTGGTTACGTCCTTTTCTGACCCACTACGGAAACGAAATTTAGGACACACATGCCTTGTTGTGATCCGGACGGAAGCCGCTGCTCTTGGCCTGGGCCTCAGACATATACTCGCCGGCTTTCGTCTTCCCGTACCAACGGTCTCCGGGGCAGTGATAGACCTTTGAGTTTGTATTTACCCACACTTGACCAGCGCCGGGCGCCCCGCGGTTCGTCGTCTGCTCCGGGGCAGCCTTTGATTGCATTGTCGGCGCAGCCGCCGGACCAGTCGCCGGAGCCGTTGTGGACGGCGCTGCTGTGTCCCACGTCTTGACCCCTCCGTGGCCCCGGCATGCTCCAGATCGCGTTGCTCCGGAAAAGGCCGAGCCATCGTTGCAAGTTGCGGTCACGGCGGGGGTTTGAGTATGTGCCGCCAGAGACAATACCAACCCGACGACAGTAACTATCGGTAGAAGATAACGGGGCATTTGCACGGCTCCTTGATGTTATGATCATAGAACACTGCCACCTATCCCCAACGGGTCCGTCTTTTGGCATTCCTCGGTTTTTCGGAAGCCGTTTTACCTCCGCGTCCCCCTCGGCTCAGTTCGGAAGGCTGGT
Source organism: uncultured Alphaproteobacteria bacterium (assembly GCA_963772355.1). Taxonomy (GTDB): domain Bacteria; phylum Pseudomonadota; class Alphaproteobacteria; order Acetobacterales; family Acetobacteraceae; genus Rhodopila. The sequence goes on from CAVYXX010000153.1 coordinate 12,780, forward strand.
GCTGAGCATTCTACGAACAGGTCGGTTTGTTTGACATAACGGGCCGCCCGATTTCTGCCAAGTAGAATCCGCCCCGTTGAACTGCCCGGACGACGCTTTGAGCGCCGTTGGGCCGCCTTCGTCGGGATCGGCGTAAATCGCGACTGACCGTCGCCGTTCCTTGACGTGTTGGCTACCCCGCTGTGTCGCTGCCCGTTTGAAAAGTCACAAATTCTCCCCGTTAGAAATGTCACTCCGTGCAAAGTAGAAATGGCACACTCGCCGGCGGCGGACATGCGTTGAGCGAAACGGCATCTCTGCCAAACACTAGGTGAGGTGTTTGGTGGTCGTTGCCGGGCGGGATGGTGGCGGCGCCGATGTGGCGGGTAGGCGGCCTGCTGCTCCTTCACCAACGCCAGCGCCGCGCCCAACCGTTTATTCTCCACGATTGTGCCAGGCTGCACGGTCTGGATCTTGTCGAACACCCGGAACGACAGCGGCATCCCTTCGAACTGAACCGCGAACTGCCCGTCGGGATAGTTCACTACGTCGACCTTCTTGCGCACCAACCCGCGGGCAAATGGGGTCGGGTCCAACAACAGCATCATCCGGTCGTAGTGCAGGGTGAGGTTGAGCGTGACCGTCCGTTCCTCCCGCCACACCAGGATCTCGTCCAGATTATCGGCGCCGGTCAGAGGCCGATGCAGGTCCTTGGCGTTCTGGGGTTGGCGGCCAAAACGGGCGTTGTATCCGCTGATGAAACCGGGCAGCCACGCGTTCGCCGCCGTAATCGTCGAGATGCCCGCTAGACGCAATTCCTTCACCAGCCGATCCTGCAATGTGCCGAACGCGCGCTCGATCCGGCCCTTCGCCTGCGGGCTGTTCGCACAGATGATGTCGATGTTCAGTTCCGACAGTACGCGGCCAAACTGCGTGATGCGGTCCCCGCCGAGGGCCTCCTTGGCGTTCACTCGGAAAATGCCGTGTTTGTCGCTGTAAAAGGCAACCGGCTTGCCGTGAGCCTCCAGATAAGCGCGTGTCGCGCGGAAGTAATCGAACGCCAATTCCGAGGCAACGAACAGCAGCTGCATCAACCGGCTGGTAGCGTCGTCGACGAACGCCAGCAGCGTGCACCTCTCGCCACGATCCTCGAACCAGGCGTGTTCCGAGCCGTCGATCTGCACCAGTTCGCCCAGGCATTCACGCCGCCGCCGAGGCTGGTGCGGAGAGGCTTGGCGGTGACCGCGGTCGATCCACAGGCCGTCCGCGATCATCCATTGTCTCAGCGTCTCGACGCCCAGGTGAAGGCCCTGACACGACGCAAGCTTCTCGGCCGCGAACGTGGGACCAAAATCGGGATAGTGTTGCCGGACCAATGCCAGAACGGTGCGCCGGAACGTCTCGCCATGTTGGTGGTTGCTCGGGCGACCGCGTTTGTGGGAACTCAGCGCCGATGCGCCATCAGCAGCGAAAGCACGACGCAGCCGGAAAACCTGGCGCCGCCCCAGACCCATCAACGCCGCGGTGGCCTCGACTGTGATCCGGCCGTCTGCCAAGTCGATCATGATACGAAGCCGGGTCAGTTCCTGACCGCTCATTTGGATCACCGTCATCGCACGTCACCCCGAACGTCTCGACGACAGCTTGCCTCAGTGACATTTCTATCGGGGACACAGGTGACATTTCTATCGGTGACCTACACGCTGGAGCCGCATAAAGATCGATTCCGTTAAGTCCGATAAGGTCAGTGCAGGCGCTTACCGGTCCGGCCTGGCCGCGGCTTCACAAGCCATTTAGTTTAGGAGCAGGTGACGCCCCATGACCAATAGGAAATATATTTAACCGCGCGTTCGCACGTCGGTGCTCCCGCGGACGCCCCTGTAATTGCAGCGAGCAGCGCCCCACGGGGGGGCGCGATAACACCCGAACTTTCCCGACGCCGTCCAATTTCGTTCACAAAAGCAAACTCCAGGGAAACTTCGCGCTCGCGGGCGGTTGATGGCTGTGGCGCGGGAGTGGAGTGTTCGAAATCATGCCAGATCAAACGTTTGTCCTCGTCGCTGAGGATGAAGAGTTGGTCCGCTTAGTTATTGTTCAGGCGTTGCTTGATGAAGGCTTCGAGGTAATGGAAGTCGAGCATGCGGAAGCTGCATTGATTGTTTTAGAGAGCCACGGCCGCCGCATCCATGTATTCTACTGGTTGCGGGTTTCTCGGACCGCTCAAATTCGGGCGAGAGGCGCTGAAATGGCCGAATTCTTAGGTTATCAGCTGAACCGTCTCAAAGACGTTTGGAATCAGCACCGACATGGCAGAATGTGAGAAGTCGACACGTACGCCCGCGAAATCGCGCTTCATGCAGCCCGAGCAATTTATCTTTTCCCGTCTGGCCGCTGGAAGCCGCGGCACGGGACGGAAATCCGCCATTTCTGCGCCTCATAGCCGAATTCGAGCTGCCCGAGAAACCCGCAACCAGTAGGACACTACATGAACGCCTTGCAGCGGTGCACGCAGCTTTTCCTGGCGCGAGAAACGAACATTTGCTCGCGATGAATCTCCTAGCCAATTGGCGTAATCGGTTCGCTCACGGTGACTACATGACTACAAATTCTCACTGACGGATATGGAGTGTCAGGCCATTGCAGCGACGGCCGCTTTCTTTCATGCCAATCATGGCGGCGCCGATATCCAAGCGGCTCTTGATCTTCGACACTGATTGCGTCGTGCTGTTGCGAAGTCCATGTCGAAGCGACGAAGGTCGCGCTTTTCCTGTTTGGCGATTTCGTCGATCTGGTCGTTCGGGACACCTGGGATTCCGGGAAGCGACCGTCGCCGACGCCGAACTGCTCGAAGCCTGGCTGCGAGATCGAGTGCCGGCAGTCGGGGTGGTTCCGGATCAACTCGCCGCGCTCTTGAGATGGGGTGCCGCGAGCTTTGGATCGAGGCGCCCGCTTTGTGGAAATCGGCGGTCAGCTCAGGAAGGCGATCACGCCGCCTGCGCACGGAGCGTCAGATTTACACGACTACAATCCGGGCGTCCGGTGTCGAAGCCGTCTTGCGAGCGGCGCCTCGCTTTTGCGTCGGCACCCGGGAATATCCGACCGTCTCGGTCACATTGAAAATTGGATTGGATACGCCTCCCGCCGGAATGGGACCGAAGGGGAAAGGGGTCGGCGGCTGAACGGTGTGTAGTCTCATCAGCTAACGACAACGCTTCCTTTCATGGATGGATGGATTTCGCAGTGGTAAGACACCGTTCCACTTGTCGGGAAAGTGTGAGAAAATTTGGCTTGTGGCTTGATGTGCCCGCTGCTTGGAAATTCGCCGTTGTCCGGCGTGACTGTATGGTCGAAAGTCATTTCGTGGGTCCATTCAACAGTGTCGCTAACCGAAATCGTCACGCTGGCCGGATTAAACGCCATGTTGTTTATTAGGACAGCGTGGGTCGTGGCCATCTTTTCCTCCCAATTTACTCATATCCAATAATGAACTAACGGTCTCAAGTGAATACTCGTTTGGCAATTTAAAAAATCCCCAGTTGAACGGAGATTCTATGGAATCGCCCGCTGCCGAAGCGACGCCTGCTCCGCCGGGATCAAGTGCTCGCTTGATTGCGATCTTCGTGATGTTCTCGAAAATTGGCCTGTCGAGCTTCGGCGGCGGCGTGTCCGTTCGCGTGCAGGAGGAGCTTACGGAGGATCGCTGCTGGCTCGCGCAGCGAGAGTTCTTCGCCGCCTTCGCGTTGGCGCGGCTCATGCCCGGGGCGAACATAATTAATCTTGCCGCATTGATTGGTCATCGACTTCGGGGCATTCGCGGCGCCGTTGCGGCGGTCCTGGGACTTCTCGTCGGTCCCACTCTAGTGGTTATCGGACTCGCCGATCTTGCGGGCCAATTCAGCGGATCGACGCTTGATGCCGCCCTTCGAGGCGTGGCCGCTTCCGCCGCGGGCCTCCTTATCTACATGGGCGTAAGGTTGGGTAGCCGGATCATTGGCAATGCACTGACGTCCTCTGGCCGCAGGGCCGAGAGCGCGGGTGGGATCGCCGTCCTGGTCGCGATGGTTGCTCTTGTCGGCGCGCTTCGATTGCCGACAGCGCTGGCGGTCTTGTGCCTTGCCCCCGTTAGTTCGGCGATGGCCTTTTTTGCCAGCAAGGCTCTAACGAGAGGAACGCCGAATGGTGGAGGATAGCCGCACGCTCGTCGCGCTTGTTCTCGTTTTCGCGCCGCTCTCTCTCCTCTCGATTGGAGAGGTCCGGCGACACTGGCCGAGATGCAATATCAGTCCGTCGCGGTACACGCTTGGGTCACGCAGCATGAATTCGCCGATCTCTTCGCCATATCGCGCGCCGCTCCCGGTCCAGGGGCGCTTCTTTCTACCATGATCGGTTGGCGAGCAGGCGGTTGGCTCGGAGCGTTGACCGTCTCCTTCGCCTTCTTCTTTCCCTCATCCGTACTGGTTTGCGTGGCCGGCCACTATTGGAGTCGCTGGCGCGGTGTGGGCTGGCACGCCGCCGTGGAGGAAGGTTTCGTTCCGATTACGGGGGGGCTTGTCCTCGCAGGGGCTCTTGCAGTTCTGGGGGGGCCATGGGCGCGGCTATCCCGGACGGACAAAGACTGGTGTCGGCTGCTGGAGGTGTTCACCAAGTTTCGAGAACTGTGGAGCGTGCGTCAGACATTCCAATGGTTCCGTGACCACGACATGGAGCTACCGGCCAACCCGATCCAGGGAACCGGGCTGGTCTGGAAGATTCCCTCGCAGAGCCTGATCCGTGACATCTTGTGCAACCCCTTCTATGCCGGCGCCTATGTTTGGGCACGGCGTCCGGTAACGACCTTGCTGGTCGACGGCCGGTTGGAGAAACGTCAGGGCGCGATGCGCCCCGCCGAAGAATGCCGCGTATTCATCCGCGATCATCACGTAGGTTATATTGACTGGGCCACATACGAAGAAAATCGGCGAATGGTGCGGCGCAATTCGGTGAGCCGGGAGGGGGACGAATCGATGGCGGCGATACGCGCCGGCCAGGGTCTTCTGGTAGGACTCCTCCGCTGCGGACACTGTGGACGCAAGCTGCATGTAAGGTATTGGGGCGGCCGCGGCACCAATGCACGCTATCTTTGCAAAGGCGACTTTGATGATGGCGGGCAGTATTGCATTGGGTTTGGAGGCAGCTCGGTAGACCGCCGGGTAGGACAAGAAGTACTAAAGGTGATCGCGCCTTTGGGGGTGGAAGCCAGTCTGCGAGCGCTCGAAGAACTGAGCGCCGACGGCGCCGCTCAACGTGCCGCCCTGTCGCGCAAGCTGGAGCAACTGGTGTATGAGGCAAGAAAGGCCTTTGAACAGTACGACGCGGTAGATGCTCGCAATCGGCTTGCTGCGAGTGAGTTGGAGCGGCGATGGAACGAGAAGCTGGAGGAAATCGAGGTAGTCAAGCAACGGCTTTTCAGTCTGGATGCACAGCGTTATTCGGTATCAACCGAAGAAGAAATCAGAATACGCTCGATGGGTGAACGCTTTTCCGAAGTCTGGCAAAGTAGTAACTGTCCTCCGACACTCAAGAAGATGATCTTCCGCACAGCCATCGAAGAGATCATCGTGCACACTGACCTGGATAGAAAGTCCCTTGAGTTGATAATTCGTATCTGCTCAACCCGGCTGAAAGACGGATTCCCCATACAGGACAGCGCGAATAGCCTGATACGCGTCGTTTCCGCGTCGTGATGCGGTGCCAACGACGGATCGAACGCCGGCGAATAGATCGGCACCCCAGTTGGAGCGGAAGCCACCAGTGACCTTTCGGTAGGTCGCTGTGGGCCGCAATTCCCTCTCGCTGCCATTATTATCTGGCGGAACCTCGGGATGCTCCAGGAAGGTGAACAGATGGCTTCGCACTTTGCCGTAACGTTTCCGCAGGCGACGGCCGTGGCAGTTGGTCGGTGCCAGCACCATGATCGCGTTCAACTCGCGATCCAACCTGCGCTGATAGCTGCGCCGCGTGCTGTCGGCCAGATTGTTGCGCCGCCGCGCCAGCACGACCGCCCGCAACAGCAGCGCCTTCATGCGCGGAGCGAAAATCGTATCGCCCGCCTCGATAGCGTATTTGCAGTCGCGCAGTTGGTGCGCCAAACAAACCTGCCAGACATCGGCATGGCCCTGCTGCGCACCGTAGAGGTCGGAGACCCAAATGTTCGGCCGGTGACCGGCCATCGTCTCGGTGACCACGCTGGCGGCGCGGCTGTTGCGCACGACGTGGATCACCACCTGATCGTTCTGAAATACCCAATTCCAATGGGTCCGCCCGTCGATGCGCACCGTGGTCTCGTCGGAGCAGACGATCCGCGAGCGGCGCAGCCGGGCAAGAATGGTTGCGACCTGATGGTCGAAACAGGGCTTGGCACACTGCAACATCGCATCCAACGCGCCTTCGCTGATCTGGAGCGCATAGAGGTGGCGGAACAACTGCGTCAGGCGGCGGTAGCTGATCGCGTGGGTGAAGCGCAGGTAAACCGCCAACGCCAGGATGTTCACGCTGAACGGCGAGCCGCCCTCCAGGCCCGCCGGGACCGGTGCCAGGGTGATACCGCCGCAGCATGGACAATGTCCGGCATAGCGCTCTACCCGGGTCACCAAAGGGCGCACGATCGGCAGGTCGATTTTGTCATACCGGCCGTGCAGCACTTGATCGGCCTCTGTCAGCGCGGCTTGGCAATGCGCACAAGCGCCCACCTTCGCGGTCACCGTTTCGTCGACAGTGCAGGCCAGCGGGCGGCCACCGCCTTTGCGACCGAGGCTGCCTTGGCGTGGTCCGACACGCTTGGCTTTCTCCGGCTGGTTCGGCCGCTGACCCTTCGACGGCGGCAGGCTGGAATTGTCCGGGGTTTTACTCGGCTCCGCGAGCCGCGCCTCAACATCGGCAAGCCGCGTCGTTAGGCTCTGCACCTCTGACCAGAGCGCCCGGATCAGGGCGTCCTTCTCGGCGTGGCTTAGATGATCGAGGTCGGGAAGCTGCGACACGCCTTCGTTTAAAGTCAACTCGACCGTGACCGCGTCAAGCGATTTTTCTCGACCAGTCAGCCAGTGGTCAAATTACCCTTCCGAGACACGGGTCAATGGGGTTGAGCAGATACGATAATTCACTGGAAGGGAGGTGTGCATACCCAACTTGCGATGGAGCGGCCACGTTCTGCAACGGAGACCGCCACGTCTATGGAGGCGCTGGATATCATCCGTAGTATGGCTGTTCGCCACGGCGACGACCAGATTGCCTCGGTATTGAACCGACGCGGCTATTCCACGGGCAAAGGGAAGCGATGGAATCAGGTTCGCGTGGCGACAGCCAGGCGCAACCATTCCATCGTCGGTCAAAAGCGAGCCCTGCCCGATCCGGAGAAAGTTAGTTTGAGCCAAGCTGCACGAATATGCGGCGTCAGTCATCGCACGATCGAACGGCTGGTGGAGGCCGACCTGTTAAAGCGTGAACAACTGACTCCCCGTGCACCCTGGGAAATTCGCCGCAGCGATTTGGACGCCGAACCCATTCGCAGAATTATCGATTGCCTCCACCGCACCGGCAAACTGATTTTGCAAGGGGGCCGCACGAAGGACCAGCTTGCCTTGTTCACTGAAAATGCTGGAAATGATAATGCCGGGTATCATGTCTGAGGGTTCTGGGCCATTTGTTGTGTCCAGGTATGCAGCACCGCCAGCACGGCGACGGTGCCGCCGACGTAACGTGGGTCGCGCGCTAGTTCGATATTGCGGTGGCGGAGCTTGCATCAGCACGCCAAAGCCGTCGCGCTGATGGGCGGCAGCACCTCGCGCAGTTCGGCGGGCACGGTGACGGTAATGTGGAAATACGGCACCGGCAGCATCTCCGCCTGTCGGTGCTCGAGCCATTTCTGGGTCTGTTCAGTGTGACACTTGGGACAACTGCGATTGCCACAGGAATGATAAGAGAATATTTCGCTGTTGCATGTATCGCTGCGCCAGACTTGGCCACCGAGTGCGGCGGTGCGGCAGTCGAGAATGTCGTCGATAGCACGTCGATGCGAAGGCAGCATCGACGCGCCGTGTGTCGAGACGTAGTCCGTCGCGAAGCGGCGGAACACGTCGGCGATCTCGATCATGACCGCGCTTCAAAGGCCGGTCATCAATCGATCGAGCAGACCATGCAGCGACGCCCGGGTTGGCGTCGTCAGGTGGGTATAGATAGCGGTGGAGGCGATGCTGGAATGGCCGAGCAGGATTTGTACGATGCGGACGTCGACGCCGTTCTCGATCAGCCTGGTCGCGTAGGAATGGCGCAGACAATGCGGGGTGACCCCACGTTGGATGCCGGCCGCCGCAGCCGCGGCGGCGAAGGTATCCGAGAGCACACGCTTGTTGATCGGCGCGTCACCGGCTCGATTGGGGAACAACCAACGGGCGTTGCGGTGGGTCCGCCACAGATCGCCCAACGCATCGAGCACCGGCTGTGGTAGCGGCGCCAGTCGCTCCTTGTTGCCCTTGCCGATGATGTGCAGCACCTGGTTGGCCCGGTCGATGGTGCCAATTTCCAGCGTGGTGGCTTCGCTGATGCGCAGGCCGCACGCATACATGACGGCCAGGCAGGTCTTGTGAACCGGATTGCGGATGGCGCTGAGCAGGCTGCGGACCTGATCCTCTGACAGCGCATCAGGCAGCCGCTTCTGTCGGGGCGAGGCGAGCCTTTTTTTCCCCGAACAGTCCCCAGGCACGGCCGAGCGTGTGATGATAGAGAAAGCGCAGCCCGTACTGGCTGGTTTGGAAGGTGCCGCGGGCCGCCCCGCTCTTGCGCAGGCCGAGCAGATAGCTCCGCACGTCCTCCTCGCTGAGCTGATCGGGCGAGCGGCGGTAATGCGCCGCCAGCCGGCGGACCGCCTGGACGTAGATAGCCCGCGTTCCCTTAGCTAACCCGGCCAGGATCATGTCCTCGATCATCCGCGCACGTAGTGGCGACATGGTGGTCTCCTTTCGTTGATGGATCGACGGGCTACTTCAGGCCCGCCGACCAGAAAGGATACATCCTACTGACCGCTCACTCCGCCACACCCACCCTCGGCGGAGCCGTTCCGCCCAACTGCTGCTGATGTGGGTGAAACCTCCCTATGACAGTAGGTCGTCCCGCTAACAGACGCATGGCCGGTCTTCGCCGCGGCGACCATCAGCCGTTGCGGCAGTAAGCGGCCCAGACAGAATGGCGTGGCTGATCCTGGAACGGGCTGCGCCAATTGATCTTCAAAATCCTACGCCGAATAATGTTCAAAATAACACGGCCGGAACGAGGCAGGCGGCCCGTCGCCGGACCGCCTGCCGAAGATTCGTCCCGAAGTCACGGATGGCGCGACTTCTCGCCGGGTGCCAGGGCAATCTCGGCCATACGCGAGCCATTCGGGCCAGCCCAGGAGTTCTTGGTGATGGGGTATTTGTCCGTGTACGACAGCGGTTCATGAGCCGCAACGCAGTTCTGATATCCGCCGGTGATCTTGTAGCATTTCTCGTACGCGAGGAATTGCTGCACCGTGTCAGTCTGCTGGATGTTCGCCGGCATCCAGTCGCGAATCCCCTCCCACGACGAATATGCGTCGGAGCCGAACACCAACTTACCAATACTGGTCGGCACTTCCAGCAATTGCGAGCCGGGGGTATGCGCGCGGAAGGCAGGATGGATCACGACGCCCGGCAAAATCTCCATTTCACCGTCGACGATCACCGCCTGTCCTTTCAGCACCTTGCCGTAGACCTGCTCCATGGTCAGCGGTTCAAAGCCGCAAGCTGGCGAGCGGAAGCAGCCGCCAGGGGTATTGTTCACCGCGCTGATATGCGGGTTCGGATAGTTCAGCGCCCACTCGACGCCGCGCAACTCCTCGCGTTGCACATATAGCGTCGCATTCGGGAAATCCGACAATTGCCCGGCATGATCCCAATGAGCGTGGCCGATGACGATCTTCTTGACGTCGGCGGCGTCGAAGCCGAGCAGCTTCAGTTGCTCGGGCAACGGGGTGAAATGCTCAAAGTGAGTCATTTTATGGTATTCGGTCTGCTTCCAGCCGGAATCAGCCAGAATGAGTTCGCCGCCGCATTTGATCACGCCGATATTGACCGGTGCATCGATGGTGTTGATGTTGTGGTTCGGACTCGTGCTGCCCGGGACGAACGCCCGATCAGGCATGAAGGCGCCCATTGGCACGTCCATGAACCGGCCGCCCTCGACCAGCCAGACCGAGCAGACCGGCTTGTCCTGGGCATGGGCGGGCGCGGCCACTCCGGAAAGCCCCAAACTCCCTGCTCCCAACGCTCCCACGAGCGCCAAAGCTTGAACCATCGTCTTCATTGTACTCTCCCTTCCCTGGCTTCCCTGGAACGTTCTCTCGTTACGAAATCGCTGAGTTCGGCCTAATTCGACTTGTACTCCCCGGGCCATAAGATGTCGCCGGTCTTCGCTAGCTCTTCCGCGGCGCGTTCGCTCTTGTGTTGAGCGTCGATCAGGTGTCCCTCGTTGCCGTCGCGTGCCACCTCCAACATTTCGGTTGCGGATTGCTCGTAAAGGCTAAGCAACGCCACATAACGGTCACGCACCGGCTGCATCGAGGGAGGGGCGGAGATTGCGGCGACCTTCTCTCGCGTATCGTGAAAAACCTGTCGCAGCGGTGTCAGCTTGGCGGCGAGGCGGTTGGCATCATGATCGTCGGCGGCGAACGTCATCCCGGCGGAGGTCAGCCGACCCGCCGACGCTTTGACCACCTCTTGGTGCAGCTGCCACAGCGCCTGGGCGAAGGCGGCCTCCTCGGCCGTCAGTGGCCGAGGTATCGGGACCGAGGGTTCGCTTTCGCCCGTCGCTAACACGGAGCTTGGCATAGAACCGGACGCCGTCTCCCGCAGCAGCGACGCGGCGACGATCGCGATCAACGCGAACCTCGCGCCAAAGAGCAGCAACGGTAGCGCGCTGCCTGCCAATGCCAACAACGGCTTGGTTCCGACAGTTCCCACGATCATCGAGAATTCGCTTGCGCAGTGAGCCGGTTACCCTCGGCTTTGGCGGCAGCCTGTGACCAGCAAAACCCTCTAGATTGCTCCTCAAAGCCTGGGTGGATAACGGTCCATCCCCAAGGAGCTCGATGAAGCTGCGCGGTTTTGTAGACTGTCGTGCCGCTAGGACGAGACGGGTTCGGATCGCTAGGACCTTTGTGGGTGTTTGGCATGTTCAGACCACCCGCAGATGGGCCGAGGTCATTGGTTCCTTTTGCTCCTCGATGACGGCAAGGCGCCGATCTTGCGCGACCCACGACGCAGCATCAGCGAAGGAAGAGAAGTCGCCTGCGTCTTTGGCAAAACTACCAAGGCGTGTGATCCGGACCTTGTAAGTCTGCCCGTCTTGGAAGATCTGATACGTCGTGTCGTTCATGAGCGGCTCCTGTTTGCGGCGCTCTGGCGGCTATGCCGGGGGGCGGACGCCGAACGGCGATTTGCATTGAGATCGTCTGCTACGGCCGTAGCCGCCGCAAGTGAGGAAAACCAGTCGATCACGTCTGGCCCGCACCTGCGCTTGCTGCCGCCATCTGCTAGCCTCGGTCATTCAAATCCCCGGTCCCGGCTATTGTTTGCCTGCGGACATTACTGACCCGTTGATCTCCGGTCGCGTTACAAGCGCCATATCGCGGCGACGTGATTTTGGATGCTCTCCCGGTCATCTGCCGCCTCTTCCTAACCGCAGGCCGAGCCGACCGCCTCCGTTCTTCAGTCTTGAGCCTGCAACCCCTCCAAGGATAGCCTTCCACAAGTCGGACATCGCGCGTTCTCATAGGTCAGTTAACGTCGCTTCCGCTGCGTAAGGCCCGCGCCATGGGCTGTTCGGTCAAGACGATGGCGCTGTACCTTGCGCTGGTGCGGTTTGTTGGCGCTTATTCGATCTTTGAGGACGATTGCAGTGGTTGCGCATCGGCGTTGCGTGATGAGGCTGTTTTTGGTCGGCCCGCTGGCTGCTCTATACATTGGCCTGTCAGGTGGTGGTGCAGGTGCCGACGCCGTTGTCAGAAAAACATTCAGATATGACACGCCTGACAAGTGCGAGATTGATGGCGATATATGGTTCTGTGGCTTCCATGGCGGGGTCGGGATCGTGACCCTTATGGGCGAATTAGGTTCGCACAACTTTCTGTTGACGATCCGGGGCGAGTTGCAGCCGCAGATAATGATGAGCGGAACGGAACTCGTAGTCGCCAAGCCCAAGGCGGGGACGGACTACGATCAGACCGTCATCGTTCATCACATCAGGCCCGGCGAAACGCCCTATTTGATCAACGAGACTGTCGAGATTAAGAACTCACGGTTTTCACTCAGGGACGTTACTGATGTCTGCCTGCAGGCGGTGGCTAATTTTTCCCCCGCGACTAGGTGCTAACTTCGGACCAGGAGCGGGCGAACGAATCCGCCGATGCGAACTGGTTCAGCATGATCCGCACCGAGTTGGTGAACCCCTTGCTGTGCGCGTGCAGGGCGCGGTCGTACGGGGCGCTGGAGCAGATGGGCCCCAGCGCAGCCGGAGGCGTGAGGCGTGGTACTCGCAGCGCGTAATCGGCGGGCGCAGGCACAGTGCGGCTAGGGAACTCAGAGAGGCCGAACATCCGGTGGTAGCCGTTCACGACGAACGCCTCTTCGTCGCGTGTCAGGCCCTCGCCCTCGCGGCCCGAGCCGTAAACCTTGAGACGTCCCTGTGCCATGAAGGCGGTCCTCCTCTTTGCGCCGGAATTCACGCCTCTTCGGCGATTGGCACAGGCGGCAGCGTGGGGCGCTGATCAGAAATGTGTACGCAACGACCCCGATCGCTCGGGAGGTCAGACGATGCGGACGTAGCCCGGTTGTCCCAGCTCCAACATACCGCTGGGGCATGGACCGCCACGGCGAATTCACTCGCCCGACACTCGTCTATACGCGAGCGCAGGTCGTCGATCGCCTGTTTCCGTCCCCCGTAGTCGCCTCCACCTTGGCACGCTTTTTTTAGCCAGCGGCGTTCCGCCAAACCATGCGGTCGTTCCGGGCGATGCGCTGGAGATGACGGTCGCGCTGGGTCGGCGCGGAAACGCGTGAAAGGTGACAGATGAAACAACAAGACATGCCCGGTTATTCGGATTTCGTCGCCGGCTTGCGAGCGCGGAAGAACGACGGTACAGCCCTTCCATGACGTGCGCATCGCGGTCCTGAATGACACCCTCAAAGACGCCTTCCCGCACACGCTATTCCGGGTTCGGCCCGGCTAAGGGCCTGAGCCAGAACAAGCGACTCGGTAGAAAAGACTCCAGAGTGCCGCAATAACGCAACGAATCCGGAATAGTCGATGCGAATCGGGTGTCTTGGCGTCCAGCCTGGCCGGATGATCGACCAAGATGCCATCTGGGCCCGCCATAATGCACTCGGACCGTTCCTCAACGAAAGAGACCGACGCTTGTTCGCGGCCTGTGAAGCACGCGCTGCCGGCCGCGGCGGAATTGTTGCGGTTTCGCGGACCACCGCAATTGCCCGAAGCACCATAGGCCGCGGTTTGGCGGACCTCCGCTCCAGGGTGATGCGATGCAGCGAGCGGGTTCGCCGCAGGGGTGGTTGAGGTGGTCCCCGGTTTTCGGACAGGCTGTTAAGCTAATTCCGACTGAAGGTTGGAATGGATTTGATGGGCAAAGTGACGCGCAAGCGGCATACGGCGGAGTTCAAGGCGCGGGTTGCGCTGGAAGCGATCAAGGGCGAGCAGACGCTGGCGGAGATTGGTGCGAAACACGGCATTCATCTGACGCTGGTCGGGGTTTGGAAGAAGGTTGCTATTGAAGGGATGGCGGCGACGTTCTCGTCGAAGGCGGAGGCATCCGAGACGGCGGTGACCGCGGCCGAGGTGACGCAGCTGCACGCCAAGATCGGTCAGTTGGTTGTGGAACGGGATTTTTTGGCGAAAGCCTTCGGTCGATGAGCGTGGCCCGAAGGCACGACCTGATTGCTCTGGAGCATCCCCACCTGTCGATCGTCCGGCAGTGCGAATTGGTCTCGATCAGTCGGTCGGGGTTCTACTACCCGCCCGTTGGGGAGAGGGCGTTCAGCCTGACATTGATGCGCCTGATCGACGAGCAGTTCATGGAAACGCCGTTTTACGGTGCTCGTCAGATGTCGCGGCATTTGCGACGATGCGGCTATTGCGTAGGACGCAAGCGGGTGCGCCGGTTGATGGCGCGGATGGGGTTGGCTGTGGTGTATCAGAAGCCACGGACCAGCGTGCCGCATCCCGAACATGTGGTATTTCCGTATCTTCTGCGCGATCTGAGCATCGATCGGCCGAACCAGGTGTGGTGCACGGACATCACGTATATCCCGATGCGGCGCGGCTTTCTGTATCTCGTTGCTGTGATGGACTGGTCGAGCCGCAAGGTGCTGTCCTGGCGCATCTCCAACACCATGGAGGTTGATTTCTGCATTGCGGCGCTGGAGGAGGCGATCGAGCGATTTGGCGTGCCCGAAATCTTTAATTCCGATCAGGGCAGCCAATTCACGAGCCCGCGGTTTACTGGCGTGCTGAAGGATGCTGGGATTCGGATATCCATGGATGGTCGTGGCCGCTGGTTGGATAACGTCTTCATTGAGCGGCTTTGGCGGTCGCTTAAATACGAGTGTGTATATCTCCATGTTTTCGAGACGGGTTCCGAGCTACGGGCTGGTGTGACGAAATGGATCGACCTTTACAATAGCCGACGTCCGCACTCAGCCCTTGCCGACCGAACGCCCGATGAGGCTTATGGATTGGTGCAATCGTTGCCCAGTCCTGGGCCAACCAGGGACCCGGCGACGACCAAACTGGCGGCATGAGGTAACCAGGAATTAGCTTAACCAGGCCGCTGGACTGTCCGAACGAACGGGACCATCTCAGGTGGACTCTGCAACCGGGCACGTTGGTAACACTTTAGACCGGGCACGTTGGTAACAGTTTTCATGCTCTGTTCCATGTTGCGCCGCGCGGGAAAGTTGCGACTTGTGGGCAAGTCCTCGACCGCGGGCCACTGCGTGTCCGACCGGAGCTCAAGCTACGGCGCAGTCGATCTCTGTTATCTTAAGAATAAAATAAGCATTAATCTTGGCTGTAGTTGGCGTGCCGGTGAAGTTGTGTGTAACGCGCTTGCGTTATGCACAAATCCACGGGTGCTTCAGTCGAATGCTCACTCGAGGTAGGCGATAACACATGGGCCAGACGCTAAACCGCACCCGCCTCGCCCTCGCGAGCCGGCTCGCGAGGGCCATCATTCTGCGTTACGTAGCGCTGTACAATGGAAGAAACCGGGCGGTCACATCGCGGCCTGCGGTCTGGCCTGGCTCAATCGGGCCAGGCCAGATCGCCGGATTTCATTGCTCTCGTCGGTGAGGGTCCCCAGGTCGAAATTGCGGAACCGGATCGCCCAGTTGCTGTCATTGCGCTGGGCCAGCGCAATCGTCTCTTTCCGCATCGCCTCGGACAGGTAGATCGTGCCGTCCCGCCATTTGATGTAGCCATCGCTGCTGACACGGCGGACCTGGTGGTCGGCAGGGGACTGCCACACCGTGATCTTTTCGGGATAGCAACGCGGTGACGGGCCGTAGAACTCCGCCGGACAGCGCTGCCCCAAAGCCTCGTGCGGCCGGATGGTGTTGAAATCCTCACGCCAGACGTCGAAGTCCACTTGCTGTTCGGCGACTGTTGCCGCCGCGGGCCGCGTTACATCCTCGCCCAGCGTGCGGTGCATGCGTTCGTGCCGGCCGTTCTGGTCCGGCCGGCCAGGAGCAATGCGATCGGGCCAGACGTCCAGCTTCAACAGCCATACCGACAATTTCGCCAGCCCACCTAGCCCAGTGCGGCGGGCAAACGGGCTGCCGTTGTCGGTGCGCAGCGCGGTCGGTAGCCCATGGCGGCGAAACAGCCCGGTCAGAATCGGCTGCACGTGCGCGGTAGTGATCTGCGGCACCGCAGCACAGGCCAGCAGGTAGCGGCTGTAATTGTCGGTCACCGTCAACGGCTCGCAACGAACCCCGTCCCCCGTGCGAAACCAGCCCTTGAAATCCGCTGACCAACTCTCGTTCGCGGCCGACGGCTCGATCTCGGGCTGTGTGCGGGACGGATCGCGCGCCCGCCGCGACCGCGGCTTCGACAGTCCTTGCCGCTGCAGAAAATCCCCGATCGTGCTCGACGCTGGCCAAACAATCTCCGGACGGTCCTGTGACAAACGGGCCAACAATTTGCGCGGACCCCAGGTCGGCCTCTGGTTGCGCAACGCAACCACGGCATCGGTGATCGCCGGGTCAATCGCCGGCACCACCGTGTGGCGCGCCGAACTGAGACCGACCAACCCCGCGGCGCCGAAATCACGATACCGGCTCATCCATTTGTAGCCCGTCTTGCGGCTGATCCCGAACCGCAAACACAGACCGTTCATCGGCTCGCCCGCCCGCAGACAGGCCGCAATAAAACACAGGCGCTGGTCCATCACACTCTCCACCCGCCAGGCCATTAGTCGCTCCTCCAAAACTGAATTGGAGTGTTACCAACGTGCCCGGTCTAAAGTGTTACCAACGTAGCCGGTCTGTACCGACAGAAGCCCGCGATCGAGACGCAGCCCGGGATCTTGGAAGCTCTGAACGAGCTGGTGGAGCCGTCGATCCGCGGTGACCCGGAGGCTCCGTTGCGGTGGGTCAGCCTGAGCCAGCGCCATCTCTCCGCGGCGCTGGCCAGGCGGGGCTTCATCGCCTGTAGCGCGACACGGGTGATGGCCGACCGGCCACCAGAGCTGTCGCGGAACAACGCAGCACGCTGCACGACTATCTTCAGCGCTGGGACTACGACGGAACGTTGGGCAAAATTCATTACGCACTCTACCAAAGATGCCGCGAACAGGTCGACCGGGAGGCCAGCCCAACCGCCTGCATCATCGATAGCCAAAGTGTGAAAAGCGCTGAAAAAGGGGGGCCCGCATCGATCCCAAAGGATATGATGCGGGGAAGAAGATCAGTGGCAAGAAGCGGCATATTCTGGTCGATACCACGGGCTTGTTGATGCATGCGGTGTTCATCGGCCGACAACCAGATCGCGACGGCGGGCTGCCCATGAGCAAAGCCCAATGTCGTGTTCTCGTTTCGCCTTGCTCGCCGCGAGCATCCTGCTGTTGGGCACCACGGCCGCGCCGGCGCAAGCGCCGTCCACACAACTCGATCGCATCGAGCAGAGGCTCGATACCATTCTCTACCGGCTGGATGAATCGCGACCCGGTCCTTTTGCCCCCGTCCCAAGCCACGACGCCCGCGGCCGAACCGGGGGGCTCACAGCGCCCCCTGTCCCGGGCACGGCCATGTCGGCGCCGGCGTCGACACCGGACGTTCTGGCGGCCGGCGCGCTCGCGATCATCCACGCCGCACCCGCAACCGCAATCACGCGGGAGATCCCCGCCGACAGCGTCGGCGGCTTTGTCATACCGGCGGATCGCTCCAACTCGCCGACCTGAGGGACCATGGCGTGCGTCACACCAGCCTGACCGGCGTCGACTGGCAGGGCTGGCTGCGTGCGAAAGAGACCGGGCGCTACGACCTCGACCTCGACGGCAATACCGTCAACCGGAACACAATCAACACCGCCACCTGTCTCTTCACCGGCTGGCTGGAAGATCGATCGATCGGCCTGCAGCAAGCCACCGCCAACGCAGGGCCGGCCGAGGCTGCACCCTTCTCACTGATCCTCGGCGCCGAGCTGCAGCCCGGCCTGTACAAGCTGCGCCTGTGGGCCACCTGCAGCGCCCCATGGGTGCGCAATTTGCAGGTTTCTGTCGCGTTGTTTGAAAAAAAGCCCCGGCCGACCTCAACCTGCGTCCCGTCGCCGCTGATGATCTCGCACACCGGCAACGTTAAGGTTGTTCGCAGATGCTGACCTAGCTGCCGAGTAGTTCTGACGGTAAAGTCTGAAGCGATGCGGGTGAAGTGCCCGCGGGCGGGCGGTAAAGATCCAAAATCTCGGCCGGCGATGCGTCAGCGACTCTGTTGTGACGATCACTTACAGGATTTGCAACCAGTGACGAGTGCCTCAACCACGCGGTATACGAAGTCTCTCGACCCCCAACGGCAATGCCATGTCTGACTACGAAAGCGACATCCTGACCTGGTCCGAGGAGCAAGCCGCGCTGCTACGCCAGCGTGCCGCCGGCGAGCTTGCCAACGACGCCGCACTCGACTGGATCAACCTTGCCGAGGAAATCGAAGCTGTGGGCCGAAGCGAATTGCACGCCGTCGAAGGTCTCTTGAGACAAGCACTCCGCCACGTACTGAAGGCCGAGGCGTGGCCGCTATCGTTATATGCCGCCACCTGGAAGGCGGACGCGATCGATTTCAGACAGCAGGCCGGCGAGCGGTTCGTCGAAAGCATGCGCCAAAGGCTCAACTTGACTAGGCTTTATCGGCAAGCGATCCGGGGATTACCGGAGACGGTCGATGGTCAGTCCCCGCTGCCGGTCCCGGAGCATTGCCCGGTGACGCTCGACGAACTGCTGGCCGACGACCTCGAATGACCATTGTCCACTACCGCCCCCGCCCGAAATGGATGGCCATCGAGGATGATCCCTGCGGGCAAGCCAGCAGCAGCTACGAGGCGCCTTCACAAATTGCTTGACGGTTTGCTATCCACCGACCCAGCGTGGCCGTGCTCGAGCTAGGGCAGGCGGCGGCACTCAAGACGAAGGGAGGATTGCAAGTTGCCTGCCGAGTTTGAGCAACAAAAGACCGCTTCACCCGCCGACTTTCCTGACAGTCCTCTGTCCCACGTTCTCCGTCAGCCGCTTATTCTGGGACTTTTCCTGCCTATACAGAGCGGGGGCTGGTCGGCATCACTGTTGCCGAGGACGACGGACTGGCGTTTCGACTATAACGCATCTTTGACGCAACGAGCCGAGGAACTCGGATTTGACATTGTCTTCGGGCTCGCTCAGTGGGCGGGCAAGGGTGGCTATGGCGGCCTTTCCAAATACCGTGAGGATTTGCTCGATCCGTTCATCACCGTAGCGGCTCTGAGCACGATGACCGAGCGTATTCTACTGATCTCAACAATTCATGTGCTCTTCGGTCCATGGCATCCCCTCCATCTTGCTAAGTTCGGGGCTACGATCGACCATATCGCGGGTGGGCGTTGGGGTATCAACGTCGTCACCGGCTATGCGCCGCGTGAGGCCCAAATGTTCGGCGGCCGGCACATCGAGCACGATAATCGTTACGAAATGGCCGAGGAATTCACCAGAATACTCAAGCAGCTTTGGAGCGAGACTGAGGATCTGACATTGCAGGGAAAGTTCTGGTCCCTCGAGAAGGCATTCGTCACGCCAAAGCCACGTTATGGGCGCCCGATCTTGGTCAATGCAACGGGCTCCC
The DNA here is from genome assembly GCA_963772355.1 of uncultured Alphaproteobacteria bacterium. Lineage (GTDB taxonomy): Bacteria > Pseudomonadota > Alphaproteobacteria > Acetobacterales > Acetobacteraceae > Rhodopila. Next base: position 32,183 of record CAVYXX010000153.1, read on the forward strand.
CGGCCGGCTTCGGCTATGCGGCGACGCATTCCGACCTCGTCTTCATTACCAGCCCAGCTGGACACGAGATCGATGCGGCACTTGTCGCTCTTCCGGCGCACACCGCTGCCATCAAAGCTACCGGTGCCGAGCATGGCCGGCAACTGCGCACGATCATAAACCCAATGATCGTCTGCCGGCAGACGGATCGCGAAGCACAGCTGTATCACGATTTAATCCTCAATGCAGCCGACCTGGGCGCGGTCGAAGGTTTCGTCTCACATCAGCGGAGCGGGGACGCGGTTGCCTGGAAGGCTCACGGCGATAAACACCGAGCTCTTGGTGGCAACATTCAGATCATCGGCAGCCCGGAGCACGTGGTCGACAAGCTAGTCGGGCTGAAACGGGCCGGGTGCGACGGGATCCAGGTTACGTTCTTCGATTTCGCGCCGGATCTCGAGTTCTTCGGAGAGGCGGTTCTGCCACTGATGCATCAGGCGGGCCTGCGGATACGATGATGGCGCCAACTGAACGGTCTGATTGGGGTTGTAGAGGGTCAATCTGTTCCTCTCGCCTCAAGCCATTCCCCTAGTTTAACTCGGAACTCTGATCCCCGGAGTGAGGGTGCGATGGCAAGGAAGAACCTCTTTAACATTCTACTGTTGGGACTTCCTACCCGCTGACAAGGTGATTCTTGGGGGATCCGACAACCCTATCAACGTTGGAGAATGGTTAGGCTGTCCAGGGGACGACGCTCAAGCGGCCCTGCAATGGATTCGCCAAGACCGATCCCAAGACGGCGTCGATGACGCCGGTGGACGCCCGCGAAATCAGCCGGCGAACGAAGAACCGCTGCGCTGGCGCTTGCTGACCACGATCGAGGTTGGCGATGCCGCCGCGGCGTGTGAAATCGTGCGGCTCTATCGCCTGAGATGGCGGATCGATATCGACAGGCATGGCGACTCTCAAGAATCAAGCGGTGGGCGGGTTCGACCTGCAACGAGGCATTTTGGGTGGAACATCGCGGTTCTATTTTCAGTCCCGTCCAAATCCGCGCAGCGGATCGGCAAGCGATGCTGATAGACGGGCATATGTGTCGGATGAGATTATGTGGCGGCGTCACCGTAGGATGCCTCGATCCGGGGCTGCGTATAGGTTCAGCCGCCACATAATTTAGAGGGCTTCCAGAAACTGCAATACGGCGTCCTTTGGCTGGTACCGGGCTGGTTGCTTGTCGGCGATGCCGGCCTTATCGAGGCCGCGGCGCATCATTTCTACATCAGCGGCCGCGTAGCGATGCGTGGTGGCGACCTGGGAATGGCCAAGCCATGCCTGGATCGTCAACAAGTCCACGTCCGATTGCAGTAACGTCATGGCCAAAGTGTGTCGCAAGACGTGGGGAGATACGGATTTGTTCGCCAGTTCCGGCGTGCCCTTGATGGCCGCCGCGACGGCTCGCCGCATGATATGCGTTGCTCCGAACCGCGTCAGACGCTCGCCGTGGAGGGTGACGAAGAGCGGCTGGGGTTGACGCGCATCGAGGCCGCGCTCGCGGATCAACATCTTCAGCGCTTTGGCCAGGTCGCCGGCGACGGGTACTATGCGTTCCTTGCGGCCCTTGCCGCGCAGGAGCACCTGCGGCCGCGCCTGATCGAGGTGAAGATCGCACAGGTTGACGCCGAGCGCCTCGGAGATACGCGCTCCGGTTCGCCCGAGAAAAAGCAGCAAGCTACGATCACGTCGTCCGCGTGGCGTTCGCTGGTCCGGCGCGTCGACAAGGGCGTCGAATTCCCTGCGGGTCAGATGAGGCGTCACCTCGGTGTGCGTCTTCTTCAGCGGGATTGCGAGGATGCGCTGCGCAATGCCGAGCGAGGCAGGATCGTTCTCTGCGACATGACGGAAGAATGACCGAATGGTTGCCAGTCGCATATTTCGAGTTTGTACGGCGTTCTGCCGCTTCGTCTCGAGGTCGTCGAGGAAGGCGAGGACAAGATCGCGGTCGAGATCGGCGACCGTCAATGCGCAGGGCGTACGCTGCGTGTGCTCAGCGGCGAACAGGATCAACAGGCGCAGCCCGTCGCGATAGCTGGCGATGGTCGCCTCGCTCGCATTGCGCTGCTTCATCATGCGATAACGGAAGAAGGACTCCAGCAGCGACGGAAGGGAGGAGCGCGCGCTCATGCAACGCCTCCCTCAGCGAATGCCCGCTCAGCAGCTATGCCGAGCAGATCCGTCGTACCGGTAACGTAATAGGCAGTGTCGGTGTAGCGGGCGTGGCCAAGATAGGTGGCGAGCAAGGGCAGAAGCGCTTGTACATCCGCCTTCTCCTGATGCCAAAGGGCGAGGCGCGTGACGGCAAAGCGATGCCTCAGATCATGCGGCCGCAAGCGCCTGCCATGGTCGAGCCCGGCCAGTGCGCAGGCAGCTATGAACGCAGTCCTGAGACCCGCCGGCGACAAGCGGTTGCCGCGCGAACTGAGGAAGAATGCTGCGTCCTTGGGCGTCGGATAGATCGCGTCGCGGTGTTGTACGTAACCGCACAGCGCCTGCCGCGTGGTGGCGTGGACCGGAACCAGTCGATCCTTGCGGAACTTGGCCTGCCGAATATGCAGCACACCGTTGACGAGGTCTACGTCGGCGCGGTCCAGGCGCAGCGCCTCGCCCGAGCGCAATCCCGTGCTGGCCAGCAATCCGACCACCGGTGCCAGCACCAAGGCGCGCCCCGGATAATCTTGCGAAACACGTCGGCAGGCCGACATCAGCGAGCCGAGTTCCTCGTCGCTCAATATGCGGGGCGGCGGAATTGTGCGGGTTCGCGGCAGCGTCTTGGGGTCAAGTGCTTCGGTCCGTGGATCATAGATCGCAAGATAATCAGCAAAGCACCGAACAACGCCGTAGCGGTTGGCGCGGCCGTTGGTTGTGCCGTTCCAGGACAGGACGAAGTCGAGCGCCACCGCCCGCGTCAGAGGGCCGTCGAGCTTCTTCAACTCAACGTAGCGTACCAGCGAACGCAAGATCGCTGCCTGCTTCTTGAGCGAAAAGCCGAGCGACCGCCGGAGGACGATGTAAGCCCTCGACCCGGTCGGCGAGTATCGTGGCAAAACCGCTCATCTCACGCCTCCCGGGAACGGAAGGGCGACATCGGCGAGCTGAGGCAAGGCTACCTTCACGTAAATGGCGGTCGTATCGATGCTACGATGACCGAGCAGATCCGCGATCTCGTTGATAGGCCGCCGTTGCCCAACGAGCTGCGTTGCCAGGCTATGGCGTATCAGATGAGCGCCGACGACCGGGGGAAGCACGATGTCGACCCGCTCCAGTGCAGCGCGCACGATCCTGGAAATGATGCTGCTTCCCTCAATCGGGCGGACCGGCGGAAGATGCTGTAGAAATACACGCTGGCTGCCGCTCTTGGGCCGGGCATGGAGCACATAGTCAGCGAGCGCTGCACCCGCTTCCTGTAGGAGAGGAACGACGCGATCGCGCTTGGATTTGGTTTGACGAACGATCACCTCGGCGCTGCGCCACCGGATATCGTGAAGCTCGAGCGATCTGAGTTCTTTGTTGCGTAATCCGGTGGTGGCAACCAACAGCAGGATGGCGCGGTTCCGTATGCCGACCGATGTGGTCACGTCGAGCGCATCGATCGCGCGCCGGACATCTGGCCACGCCAGCCGGGGTGGCAGGTGAGCCAGCCGATAGCGAGGCGTATGCGGCACGAAGCGGGCAAGATCCTGGTTGTTGAGGCCGGACCACCGTAGATACCGAAGAAACATACGAAGATTGGATGTGATCAAAGCCCGCGTCCGGTGATTGAAAGACAGTGCCAGCAGATGCTCGACCAGTGCCAGGACCTGTTCGCCGGTCAGGCTCGCCAGGGAATGCTCGGGGAAATGGGCGTCGTACCAGCCAAGGATCCTCCGGGCGGCAAGAAGCAGCTCCTTGCAGGTCTTCGGCGCACTGCCCCGGACCTGTCGCAAATGATCCATATAGGCATCGAGGAATGGTTGGTGCGGATCCAGCTCGACGCATGGGATGACGAAGCGTTCGGGAACAACCCTGCGTGCAAGCTCGATCGTCGTGCGCGCAGCCTGGCGCGGTGCTTTGGTCGGATACGCATCGACAAATGCATCGATGACCGCTTGGTTGATCGGCGTGTTGCGAGCAGCGTGCGATAAATGGTCGCTGAAACGGCCAAGCCGACTGAGATAAATCTTGGCTGACTCGCGCTTGTAGCCCGCCTCTGAAATGTAGCGGGCGATGCGGTCCATCTCGCTGCCAAGTTCCCCGTCACGCAAGCGGCGAAGTACCCGCGGATACTTGAAGTAAAGTTGCAACATTGCACTCTCCCAATCACGGGCATGCCGGGAATGTCCGAGCCTGCTGGAGAGGATGACCTCAATATTATGTGGCGGCTGAACCTGTACCCAGCCCCGGATCCAGGCATCCTACGGTGACGCCGCCACATAATCTCATCCGACACATATACCCGTCTCCTGTGCCCTACGGCAGTCGCACAAGTGCGAATCGATTCCTGCATGACCCAATCTGTGATTTCGTGTCAGCGGGCGTTGGCGGGAACTCTATTCGCATGGTTCAAGAAGATCTTGGCGGCTTCGGTGATGCGCGTTTACGGCGCGTTGGCGCGCGTCTGCTGGAAGCAATGGGCGAGCAACCGACGACCTGCGTGCATGCCTTGGCGAAAGACCGCAACGAAGCGCTTTGTTTTGGTCGCTTTCTTGATCACAGCTCGGTCAGCCATGGCGAGATGCTGACCGCCACGGGGCGCTTCACCGGCCGGCGGGCGGCTGGACGGCACGTACTGGCGATCCAGGACACCACCGAGTTCAACTTCCCTGGTCACGTTGCCAGCAAAAGCGGCTTCGGACGTTCCGGCAATGACCGCGACCTTGGTCTGTTCTTGCACCCGACCATCGCTGTCGACGCCGTCCGAGGCGGCATGATCGGCCTTGTGGGCGCGCGGGTTCTCAACCGCACCGGGGACAAGATCGATGCCTCCAAGCCGCGGGCGATCGAGGACAAAGAGTCCTATCGTTGGCTGCATGCGGCCGAAGAAGCCTCTGATGTGCTGGCTGGAGCGGGTCGCTGACCGTGAGAGCGATATCTACGAGCAGTTCGCCCGCCGTCCGTCCGGCGTGCAACTGCTCACGCGCGCCGCCCAAGATCGCTCGCTTGCGGATGTCGGACGGCTATTTGCGACGATCGATGCGTGGCCCGAGCAGCATCGCGAGGCGATCGTATTGCCTGCCCAGCCAGGGCGCCGCGAGCGCGAGGCGTGTGTCGCGCTGCGCTTTGGCAGGGTGTCGCTGCGCCGGCCGACGACAGCGGATATCCAACTGGCGGCGAGTGTGGATTTATTTGTTGTCGATGTCACCGAGGTTGATCCGCCACCCGGTGTCGAGAGGCTCCATTGGCGGCTGCTAACCACGCATGACGTTACGACCGTGGATGAGGCGAAGGAGATCGTTCGTTGGTATCGCCTGAGGTGGACGATTGATATCGACCAGGCATGGCGACTGTCAAGAATCAAGGGGTGGGTGGGATCGACCTGCACCGAGGCATTTTGGGTGGAACATCAGTCCCGTCCAAATCCTCGCGGCAGATCGGCAAGCGATAGTTGGTCAACGAGGTCACGCCACTCCAGCATGGCGTCGAGGCGTTCGGCGAGCGCGCTGTCGGCAAGACTGGCGGGGAGGTTGTCGCGCCACTCCTGATATCGGTCGAGGCAGTTCGTGAGCGTGTCGATCGCATCCGCCCATTGGTCGGGTCGACTGCGTCGATCTTTGGGGCGGCGATAGCGGATCACGACTGGTGGCTTGTCTGGCGGGTTGTCCGCCGCCTCGACCTTGCGTTTCTCGCGAAGGCGTCGCATGCGCTCGGCCGAGGTTAACGCGCGATCGCCCTGTGGTCTGGGTCCGGGCATGGGGGTACGATATCCCGTCACTGTGACGGGATACAATAGGATCGATCCCGCCCTGGAAACAACAAACGACTAACAGGCAGGTTACCCGTTGGACAGCGCCGGCAAGAGGTGGATCATCGATATCGACCACGCAGGCGACTATCGAGAATCAAGGGTTGCGTGGTTAGTCTCGACGACCGGTTGCGGCAAGCGGCGCCAGGGCGGCGGCGTTGCCCGGATGGTCTTGAGGTTGGCGATTGTCGCGGCGTCGGCGGTGACCAGCTTCGCAGAGCCGGCGCCGGCTTTCACCGAGCGGCTGCGTAGCCGGCCGTTCTGCACCCAGTGGTAGAGCGTTGGCTGCGGCACGCCGAGTTCTGCGGCCAGTTCGCGGATCGTCCATTCACCGGGCCGCCGCTCGGGCAGTGTACGGGGACGGCGAAGGCCTGGCTTGATGACGCCGGCCGTGGTCAGAAGGCGGCGCACCATCTCGGGGTTGAAGGTGTCGCGCCGTTTTGGTGGTCGCCAAGCCTCCTGGTTGAGGATCGCTGCGATGTCAGCACAGCCGTTACCAACCTGGAGCAGGTCAACGGCGCGTGCCAGCAGGGCGGTGTAGGTGCTGAGCCCCTTCATGCGTGCCACCGGGCGTATCAGCGTGTGGACCGTCCCCTTGCCGCCATGCCAGTGGCATTCCAGCCGCACCTGCTCACTGCCATCAATCACGGTCAGCAAAACCCGCTCGAGCAACAAGCGCACGACGGTCTGGCGCTCCTCGCTGGTCGTGGTTGGCGCCTGCCACAAAGCCGGCAGATCTGTCGTCAATTGCCGGATCGCGGCCAGTTCGCCCGGAGTGGGTGATTGCGGGCGTTCGCGCTGGAAGCGTTTGTAATCGCCCGTCAGCCGCACCTGGTCGGCCAAGGCTGCTTCCCAGTCACGCTCCAGCGTCCGCGCCACCAGCCGGTTCTCCGGTTCGGTGCTGGCGTAGCGGCGACGCGCCTGGTCGACCTGATACTGCGCGCGCTCCAGTCGCTGACGCCATTGCCGCTCCAAAGCGGCACGTTCGGCTTGCAGATCGGCGGCAACCGCCAGACTGGCCTCCAACGCAGCCGGCTCCAGCGCTTGCAGGATCAGTGACGTTACTTGGGCGTCGACCGGTGCGGCCTTCAGCGACTGACAGAATGGCTCGCCGTAGCTCGAGTGCTGGCCGGCGCAAACGTATCGCGCCGCGTGGCCGTCATTGTTGTAATCCGCCGTCATGCGCAATCCGCACTGGCCGCACACCAGCATGCCCGACAACAGCGCCGTGCCGGCGCGTGGCGCACCGGTCCGGTCCGTGCGATTGGCGCGAAGCTGCACCTGATTGCGCTCGAACTGCTCGCGGGTGATGTAGGCCGGGACCCGATCGGGCAGGAACACCTCGGCTTCGCCGGCACGCGGCGGACGCCGCCCGGTGCCAGGGCGTCCCGGCTTCTGCCGTCGCCGATCTGTCGCACGCACGCCATAGGCGTAGATGCCGGCATAGATTGGATTGCCAAACAGGTTATGCAGCGTGGGCCGGTTGGCGCGGCGCCATTCAAGCTCCCCCTTGCCAGGGCCGCCGGGCGTGCGCACGGGCATCCGGATGTCGTGCTCGACCAGATAACACAGCACCTTGCCGACGGTCCGGAACCGCTGGAACAGCTCGAATACCAGCCTTATCGTACCCTGAGCCTGCTCATCGGGATCAAGCGCCACCTCGCCTGACGGGCGCCGCAGATACCCCATCGGCAGCGGCTTACCGAGTTCGCCCCGCCGTGCCTTGGAACGCCGGCCTTCCAGCATCCGCGCCTTGAGAATATGCAGTTCCGCTTCCGACATCGTCCCCTTCGAGGCCGCGACATACTACCCAAGAACAGCGCTTTGACGTTCTGATCCAATACCCGCATCACCCGCGTGCAGGTGAGCGCGTGGCTGTTGTACGTCGTTTGCAGCATGGTGGCAGCAGCCACTTTGTCATCGAGCAACCCGATGGCACGCGAACGTTATTGCCAGTTTGGATGACCGAGCCGTGGACGGCACAAATCGCGATCGTGAAGAAGCCTCGTTTGACGCTCGAGGCATTGTTCACACTGCGCAGAACGATTGATGGCGCACTCCTATCCTTATCGCCTGCAACTCCGATGAGAGGGGAGTGTGATGCTCGACCGACCAGCCAGCCACCGACAGCTCGATCTGCTCGTTCCCGCGGCCAACGTGCTCGAATCGAACCGAATTCCTCGGGCGGCTCGGGGGGAAGTGACGGCTCTGCTGAAATTGTTGATGGCGGAGCACATCGCCGCCGTCCCGGCCCGGCCGTTCGAGGCCGCCGATGAATAAGATTACCGCAGAACATCTGGCGCGTGACGCTTATGTCTACGTGCGGCAATCAACGGTGGATCAGCTGCTCAACAACCCCGAAAGCCGACGGCGACAATATGCGTTGGTGGAACGAGCGCGCTCGCTCGGCTGGGAGAACGTCGTTGTCATTGATGATGATCTTGGCCGATCGGGCGGCGGTCAAAGCCGCCCCGGCTTCGAGCGTCTGCTTGCGGCAATCTGCGCCGGCACGGCCGGCGCTGTGTTGGCGATCGAGGCGTCGCGGCTGGCACGCAACGGCCGCGACTGGCACACGCTGCTGGAATTCTGCGCCTTCGTGAACACCTTGATCATTGACGAGGACGGGGTCACTGATCCACGACTGATCAACGACAGGTTGTTGCTTGGCTTGAAAGGCACCTTCAGCGAGCTCGAGTTGTCGATGTTCCGGCAGCGGTCGCAAGAGGCGTTGCGTCTGAAGGCAGCGCGCGGCGAACTGCACACCACGGCCGCGATTGGCTATCGACGCGGAGCCGATGGTCGTCTGGAACAGGACGCTGATCGGCGGATCCATGAGACGCTGTCGATGGTGTTCCGCAAGTTCAGCGAGATCGGCAGCGTGCGCCAGCTCGCCTTATGGCTGCGGCAGGAGGGGATCGACTTGCCGGTCGCGGTCTACGGTCCCCAGGGCCGGGCCGTGCAGTGGCGTCCGCCGCGCTACCATGCGGTTCATCGGCTGCTGACCAATCCGGTCTACGCCGGAGCCTATGTGTTTGGGCGCACCGGTTCGCGAGTTCGGTTCGAAGGCGGACGCAAAGTCGTTATTCATGGTGTCGCGCGTCGGCGGGAGGAGTGGGAGGTGCTGATCCGCGACCACCACCAGGGCTATATCTCGTGGGAGGAGTATGATCGCAACCAGAAGGTTATCGCGGGCAACGCCAACATGAAGGGCACGATGGTGGCAGGCTCGGTGCGCAAGGGCGGAGGGCTGCTCGTTGGATTGCTCCGCTGTGGGCACTGCGGACGCAGGCTCAAGGTGCTGCATCATGCGCGTCGGGACACACGCTATATTTGCAATGCCGAGATGGACTGCGCCTCCGACAAGAAGTGCGTCGGCTTCAGCAATATGCGCATCGATGCGGCGGTGTCGGCGGAAGTGCTGAGTGCAATCTCACCGCTTGCTCTTGATGCGGCGTTGCAGTTGATCGCCGATCGCGAGCGGGCTGGTACGGAACGGCTGCGGCAAAGTGAACTGGCACTGCAACAAGCGCGCTACGAAGAGACACATGCGCGCCGGCAATATGATGCAACCGATCCCGACAACCGGCTGGTAGCCGGCGAACTCGAACGCCGATGGAATGACCGCCTGGCGGCGGTCGCGCGAACTCGAGGAGCAGATCCGGAACTTGCAGAACGAACAGCCGCGCGCGCTGCACGACGACGAGCGTGCGACGCTGTTGGCGCTCGCTGATGACTTGCCTCAGCTATGGAACCATCCCGCCGCGTCCAACGAAACCCGCAAGCGGATTTTACGAGCCGTCCTTGAGGAGGTCGTCGTCACGGCGGAGGCGGATCGGCTGCACCTCGTGCTGCATTGGCAGGGCGGAGATCACACGCGGCTTGAAGTAGCGAAGAACCGTACTGGACAAAATCGCTGGAAGACTGACGTCGAAACCGTGCAATTGGTCCGCGAACTCGCTCGCATATTGCCGGACCACAGCATTGCCCCACTTCTCAACCGGCTCGGAAAACGCTCGGCAAAAGGACAGAGCTGGACCCAGTTGCGCGTCCGCAACTTCCGCGGCGTGCATCAGATTGCAGTCTACCGCGACGGCGAACGGACACAGCGACAAGAGCTGATCCTGCATGAAGCCGCGAGCCGTCTTGGTGTCCACAAGATGACGGTTGTTCGCTTGATCCAGGACGGACTGCTGCCTGCGAGACAGGCCTGCGTCGGCGCGCCCTATGTTATCCGCGAAGATGATCTGGATCGGCCGGCAGTACAGCGTGCGCTCGCCACTGGTCGTGCAGTATCACTCAATCCACGGCAAGAAGTTTTGTCTTTTCAATAAGATCATGAGGTCCTGTATCATGTCACCTTCCTGTTCAGCCCGAGCAACAGCCTATCGTTAAAGTTGGCAGGATCGTACACGCCATCACAATCCGCAATGAGCGTGTCGAACAACGAGCAAATCTCTAGAAGCTGATGCCAGTCCCGGTTCGATCGGGCCAGACGCGACATCTCCACCCCGAGGACCAGTCCGACGTTGCCCAGTCCGACCTCCGCCACCAGCCGTTGAAAGCCGAGCCGGCCTTCGATGCTCGTGCCCGAACGGCCAAGATCGTCATCGACGACCAATATGCTCTCGCGAGCCCAGCCGAGATGGAAGGCGCGATCGACCAAAGCGTATTGCAGCCGTGTCGATTCCTGGTGACGTTCGACTTGCTGAACTGTCGACTGCCGGATGTAGACGATGGCCAGTCGCTCACGATGCCGGCGAGAGATTTTCTCCGACAGCCCGCCCAGCGTCCGCCGCATGAGATCCGGTTCTGTCATCATTGGCGATCTCCCCGACGGTCACCTGATGTGCGGTCGACGCGCTGCGGATCTGGC
>CAVYXX010000154.1:0-19615 GCA_963772355.1 uncultured Alphaproteobacteria bacterium
GAATACTTCGGCGGCATTAAGTAAGTTGGCGAAGAAGTATAGACGAGCGAACGCCAGACTTAGCTTTTGCTATGAGGCCGGCCCTTGCGGCTACGGTGTTTATCGTCACCTCGTCGGCCTTGGCCACGAGTGCTTGGTGGTCGCGCCGTCGCTGATCCCAAAGCGCGCGGGCGACCGGGTGAAGACCGACCGTCGGGATGCCGTCGCGCTGGCGCAGCTCCATCGGGCGGGAGAGTTGAGCGCCGTTTGGGTTCCGGACGCGGCACACGAGGCCATGCGCGACTTGGTCCGGGCACGGCTGGTCGCGGTGCGCGGTCTCCGCCGGGCGCGACAGCAGTTACTCGGCTTTTTGCTGCGACACGGTCTCGTCCATACTGGCAAGGCCTGGACGCGAACGCATCGGCACTGGCTGACGACCCTACGCTTTGACCATCCGGCGCAGCGGATCGTTTTCCAGGACTACATGCACGCGGCGCAGGACGCCGAAAAGCGGAGGGACGCCTTGACCGAGCAGATCCGCGAACTGATCCCGGAATGGTCGATGGCGCCGGTAGTGACGGCCCTGCAGGCGTTGCGCGGCATGGCAATGGTCGTCGCCGTCACCTTGGTCGCCGAAGTCGGGGATCTCACGCGCTTCGCCAACCCGCGCGATCTGATGTCGCATCTGGGATTGGTGCCCTCCGAGCATTCGAGCGGGGCAACGACCCGTCGGAACGGCCTCACGAAGACCGGCAACGCCGAAGCACGGCGGGTCATGGTGGAGGCGGCGTGGACCTACCGACTGCCCGCCCGCGTGGGCCGCATCCTCCTGGACCGCCTGGAGGGGCTGCCGGTGGAGATACGTGACATCGCATGGAAGGCGCAGGTCCGGCTGTGTGCCCGCTACCGGCGCCTGGCGGCCAAGGGCAAACCGCTCCCGCTCGTCGTGGCTGCGATCGCCCGCGAACTGCTGGGCTTCGTCTGGGCCATCGCCCGTCAGGTCGTCGCCGCGAAAGCCGCCTGACGGCCCAATCCATCGCAACCGACAACAGAGGAGCGCACCACACCAGTAGGTATCACTGACGCCCAAGGCCGGAGGCGGGGCAACGGTCAGGAGAATCCCCGGGCACGCTATGAGCCGGATCCGTCCGACGCTCGATCTTAGACAGGGGCAGCTCCACGACGAACCCAGGTCATGCGGTAGCCAACCCGCGCATCAGAGATGATCAACCGTCGTCACACAGCCCCGCCTCCTGCCATGGGCGGCAGTCACAGAATTCCCAACATCGGCAAAACCGGTGAGCGCGTTGTCGCGTCCAGCCGCCTTGAAAACGGACATGAGAGCGTGCAGTTTTGTACAAATCGTGTGGTGACCCCACTAACCCCGTGTCGCCCCGCGCGGGTTCGGCTTGCCTGCCACAGCATGCGCCATCATGCTCCCGCCATGTTCATCGTCTCCGAGGAAGCCGCCGCCGCAATCCGCACCGCCTATGAGCAAGAGGGCGAGCTGTCTGCCGCCGTCGAGCTACGTCGCTTGTTTCCTGGCATCACCGACAACGTCGAGGCGCGGAAGTGCGCGCGGACCATCGCCGGCTGGCAACCGCGGCCCGCGGCGGCTTGTCAGATTACCCCGTCACGCCTTCGTAGGAGCCGGGCTCGGCCGACGAAGCCGTGATCGGACACTCTCGCCAGCCAAACGGAAAACAGGCGCACCTGAGTCGATGATGCGCCTGTGTCTGTTGATGACGTGCCCGCGGGCGGAACCGCAGCCGGCAGCAGTAATTCGAACCCGCCTGTCGGGGACTGTCAACATACCCAAAGGGTGCGGCAAAGAGGGGGCGCTAAGGCTGGGTGCGCCGAGTTTAAGGGAGGGAGACCGCACCGTGCACCCGCGCGGGCGAGTCTCCGAAGCGAAATATTCAGCGTTAGGGCATTAACATCGGGACGATCACAACGACGATCGCCGCCGCAATGATCAAACCGAGGATGAGCTTCACTAGGAGCGTTCGCCGAGTTGGGCGCCGATCGTGTGTCGCTCGGCCTCTTTCGGTTCTGGTGGTGAATAGTGTCCAGCCAGAACCTCAAGCCCTCCCTCCCGCCAGTCTGCCCGCGCACATCGAGGGGCTTATCGCTTCTTGCCGGGCGAGGCGACGCGGTGGGTGGGGCTGACGGTCCGCATAGTCCGGGCCTTCGCTGCTGGAGGCTTTCGTCCTGCCCGCAAGTCGGTGATCGTCGCACGCGTGGTGATTTGCTCCGGATTCGTCCGCAATTCGATCAACGCCGGCTTACCGCTTTCAACCGCTCGGCGGAACGCCGGTGAGAATTCCTCAGTGGCAGTGACGACCTCGCCGTGACCGCCGAACGCTTCAATATATTTGCGGAAGTCCGGGTTGGTCAGGGCGGTGCCGGAGACGCGCCAAGGGTAGGCTTTTTCCTGATGCATGCGGATCGTCCCGTACATCTGGTTGTTGAACACGACCACGATCGGCGCAACGCCATGATGGAAGGCAGTGGCAATCTCTTGTCCCGTCATCATGAAACCACCATCGCCTACCATGCTGACGACCATGCGATCGGGGAAGGCGACCTTGGCGCCGACCGCGGCCGGCACGCTGTAGCCCATCGCCCCGTTGGTCGGTCCGATATAGCGCTGCCCCTCGGAGAAGTTCAGGAACCGCGTCGCCCAGCCAGCGAAGTTGCCAGCATCCGTGGTCACGATTGCGTCGCGGGTAAGCATGGTTTCGAGTTCTCGCATCACCGTACCAAGGTTTAACGGAGCCTGGTAATTCGGAACCGCACGCTGAGCCTCCCGTAGGGATCGCAACTCCTGGGTCCACTTCGTCCAGCTCGGCTTCACTGGCTCTAACCCGGCGGCGGCAATGGCGAACATATTCAGGTCGGAGACAATGCCTAGCGTGGTGCGGAATACTCGGCCGATCTCGGATCCATCGGGCAAAACCTGGACAATCGGCACACTGCCTGCCTTGTCCAACAGCGTGAACCCCTGGCTGACCGCGTCACCAAGGCGGCTGCCGATCGCCAGAATCAGGTCTGCCTGCTTAAACTTTTCAATCAGGCTCGAAATCCGAGCCGACGCCAAGGTCACCAGCGAAATTGGCTTGGTTGCCGTCGTAATGCGCTTGTCGGCGAAATCCCACAGTCACCGGGATATTGTTCCGTAAAAGAAACATATGCAACGCCGCGCGTCCCGCGGCCGTCCAGCATGATCCCCCCACGATGGCGATCGGCTTCTTCGCCTTCGCCAACAAGACTTGCATCCGCGTCAACGCTTCGGGGCCGGGGAAAGCGGGAGTAACCTCGGCGCGCGGCAAATCCGGCACCACAACCTGATCCCGCTGCATCTCCTCTGACAAGGCAATCACAACCGGGCCCGGCCGGCCGCTCGTGGCTACATCGACCGCATGGGCGACGACCTCGGGGATGCGTTTGGCATGGTCGATCTGGGTGACCCACTTCGCCAGAGGGGCAAACATTTGGCGATAGTCAACCTCCTGGAACGCATCGCGGCCAGTGTCCTCGTGCGGAATTTGGCCGACAAAGAGCAGCATCGGCGTGCTGTCCTGAAACGCCACGTGAACCCCGATTGCGCCGTGACAGGCTCCCGGGCCCCGTGTCACCATCGCCGCGGCCGGGCGACCGGTAAGCTTCCCGAAGGCGTCGGCCATATTGACGGCACCAGCCTCGAACCGGCACGTCACCAGCTTGACTTTACCGCTCTGGTCATACAGGCCATCAAGCGTATCGAGGAAACTCTCGCCTGGAACCTCGAACACATGGTCGATGCCTTGGGCAACGAGAGCGTCCGCCAGCACTCGGCCGCCGTGACGCGCGCCAGTGCGACCCTTACGGGCTTGAGCCAACTCCATTCGGATTCTCCCCTTTGCCAGGCTGCGGGTCGGGCTCAGCCGCGGCGCGGCGGAAGATAAGGCACCGGCAGCGGCTCGTCACGTGCGCGCCGGCCCTTTCGATCAGGCGACGAAATGAATCTGCCACGCGATCGCCAGTACCAACGGATACAGCCCGTTAAGCAGTTTCTTCACCTGGCGGACGCCGTCGAGCGCGAATAACTGCATCTCACTGATGCCCACAGGCGCGGTGCCTGACGTGACCCTGGGCGCGGCGAGGTCGTTCTGCCCCAGACCAAGGCGGCCGATTTCTCATGCTGGTTTCTAAATAGGTTCGCGGCACGCCCATGCGCCCGTGTGATAGTGCCTGACCGAACCAAGTAGTCGATTGACGTGACGTTCCTAAAGGTCTTGACCGTCCGTGGAACACGTCGGTTCGGATTGGTATCGTCTATGTCGCGTAGTTCTGTGGCTTCCAGCGTCCTGTTCGCTATGCGTATCGGCGCGACGAGTTGGTTTTCTGGTGCCTGCGTCATGCGCCGATGCGCGGTTATCCGTTTCTTTTCGGCCTGCTGGCGTTGCGCCAGGGTCTGGATCGGGCGGTCGCTGGGGGCGGGGGCCTCGGCAGCTCTAGATCGTGGTCGCCCAACCGACCGTGCGGGCCACGGTAGGATCTCGGCGCCGGGAGGCAGGTTAACCTCGGGTCGGCCCGAAGGTGGGGGAGGGTGGTGGGGATGACATCGAAAATCGCCGGAGAACCCCATACGCCGCGTGAAAGCTGGGACCCGAATCGCCAAATCTGCTTCGCCGCTTGGCTCACCTCGACCGGCCCCATGGCATCTCCGCTCCACCAACGGTTATCATCTCCGCTCCACCAGCCGCTTCGCGCCAGCCATCAGAACCCGCACCATCGCTCGCATCCGGCCCATCTCCGCCGTGCGCCGCCCATGTGTCGTCCGAGCCTTCCGGATGCGCTCCAACCCCTCGGCGGTGCGTGCGCCAGTGCTGGCGCCGCCATGCATCCTGCACTTCCCGCAGGCCATCGCTGGTGCCCTGCAAGGCATGCCCGTCCTGGTACGGGCGCCACATCGCGGGGAGGCTTGAGCCAAGGGCAGCGTTATTCGCCAATCCGGCACACGCCGCTCGGGTTTTTCCGGCAACTTTGAAGTCATCCCTGCCCCTCCCCCACCTCCGACACTGTCGACCGGACATTGCCAACGATCGCCTGACCACCCTCATTGACGACCATGCGCTCGACACGAACAACCTGCGGGCCTTTGCCCCGCTTCCGATCCAGGGCCTCGAGCATGTCGGTCATGCCCCGGGCAAGGTTCGCCCCATCCTTCCGCAGCTTCGACGCCACTTCGGGCGGTTGATCGTGCACCATAGCCCGGCGAAAGCACTCCATGGCGCCAAAGTGCATCGCCACCGTCTGCGCGGCCAGCATGCCTTCGATTTCGTCGGTCGGCTTGAACGCCCGCAAGGCCGCGACCGCGGCGAACATCTGCTGATTGCAAGCTTCGTCTGTCTGGCCCGGAGGAAACCAGCCGGTTCGGGCCATCGCGTTGATCAGCACGCCGTTAAACTTGTCGCTCCGCGACCCGCCGAATGCGCGCAGTTCGTCGGTTTCGGGCTCGCCAATGATGTCTATCTGCGCGGGGGTCTTCTTTTTTGCCAACACCGCTGACGCGATGGCTCCGGCGCTCCGTTTCATCTGTGGCCCGGTTCTTCGGAGGATCTGCCCCATGATGACATAACAGTCAAAAATGCCTCTGTAGCGTCCATATATGGGGTTTGCCATTGCGGAACAAGGATGTTTGTATATTCGGACGCGCTGACAGGCCGTATGGAAGTATGTCATCACAGCGGGCAATACCCTCGGCGGCCCGAACTTTCCGCCAGGGTGGTGATCGGCGCAGATCGCGGACCGGTGCAGAAAACCGCGCTCGGGCGTTACCCTGGCGTTAGCCACAGGCCCGGTGGCGTCTGAGTATGTTGGATAATACCCTGATATAACAGTGCGTTAATCAATATTGGGCACAAGATAGAGGGTCAGGTGCTAGTACCCCCTGTCATTGATTCTGCGGCAAATCTCTGACTCGCTCACTCCGCAATGACGGAGATGCTTAGTGACCACGAAACAGATTACCGACAAGAGATACGTGGTGAAGCTCAGCGATGACAAGCGGGAACGGCTCAACACGCTGATACGTGCCGGCAAGCACCCTGCCCGGCAACTGACCAAGGCACGCATTCTGCTGAAGGCTGCTGCCTCGGAGACTGGCGAAGGATGGCGGGACTGCGAAATCGCCGCCGCCCCTGTCGGCCACCGGCCGCCAACTATTTGGACTGGGAAACAATCAACAAAAAACAGTTACTTGATTTAAAATCAATCTCGCAATCGTGAGCCGTTTTTCTGCTGCCGCTCTCGGATGTGTCGAACTGACTATAACGCCCGCATGCGCGCAATCGATCAAGTACGGGATTGCCAAAGAGGCCTGACCGAAATAGCTCAAGTAAAAGACGCATCGCCATCGGCGACCCCAGGCTTCGGATACATCGTGACATTCAGGAAAACCGAACGACTTGCGTCATGCCGCGTAGGGAGGAGCAAGCGGCATCACCTGACACTTGGCAAGCGGTCCAAGTCGGTCAGTAAGCCAAGCCGCCGGATCAGGCACGCGGGACTGGTCGCACCATGCGACGCGGGGCTTTTGGCCGGGCGCCAACGAGCTGGTGACTGATAGCCGCGGGAGGGAGACCGTCCGGAAGGTAGGGGTGGTCAGGCCGCCCACCGAAACGGCCGGCGGGCCCAACGCTCGGCGACGGCATGGTCCCGGTCGAGCGTGCCGTTCACGACAGAGGTCCGAACTTTCAGCATCAAATGTGCGCCCCTCGGAGACCAGCGCATTTGCTGCTGAGCATTCATTCGGCGATGCAGCAGCCATTGCACCGTGCTCTCGGTGATCGCCGCCGACGGTAACGTTCTTCGTCGCACCGAAATGCGGCTTTGACGGGGCTCACTCGGGCAATGGTTCTGGCCAATTATGCGGACACGCCGCCGAATGCCGCATCTAGATCCATCCGCCGAGCTCCTCACGTGGCGGAGGCCCAGATATCCTCGAGATAGCGTTGGCTTGCCACCAGTCCGGCAAGCCAAGCCTGCGCATCGGAAGCAGTGGCGCCCGTGCGTTGCTGGAACACGCCGGCAAGGGCCTGCCGAACGCTCGGTGCCATGCGGGAGGCCTCGCCGCATACGAAGATCACCGCCTCCTGATGGAGAAGCCGCCACACATCCTCGCTATGATTCTGGATCGCCTGCTGCACGTAGGTCTTCGGCTTGCCCGGCTCGCGCGAGAAGGCTGGGAGCAGCCGCGTGACCCCGGCTGCCTCGAAGGCCCGCAGTTCATCCTCATAGAGAAAATCCTGCAGCGGATCGCGGCAGCCGATGAACAGGATGGAACTCGCCGACGGGCACTCCCTGCCGCTTCAGCGCCGCGCGCTCCTGAAGAAAGCCGCGAAACGGTGCAACGCCCGTACGGGGCCGACCATGATCATCGGCTGGTGCGGGTTGGCCGGCGGGTGAAACGGAATGGTGGGCTTGTGTATGAAGCCGTATAACGTGGCGTCGACCGGTTGCGCCGCCAAATAGTTCGAGCAGAACTCCCTTGAAGCCTCCATGGCCACCGCGCGCCGGCGCCTCTAGCACGCCCACTGTGATGCTGCAGGCATCCGCCGACACCAGCGGCGACGAGGAGATGGAGTAGTAGCGCGGCCGCAGCGGCGGAAGCAGATCGAGAAATACCTCAAACGGCGGCGTGCAGAGGGGGAACTCGTCGAGCAGGTCGAGAACCGACTTGCGCGGCAACCGCACCTGCTCGCGATAGCGCGCTTGGCTGGCCTCGTCATCCCCAGCAAGCGCCTTGAGCGTCTGCCGCTGGCCAGTGTCCCGCGCGTACTCAGCCAGTGCAGCGAGCTGAGCCCGCGTCGCAACATCTTGCAGTTCGACCCGGTTGGCCAGTACGCCGAGTAACGGCACCGGCTCGCCGACCGGGAGATGCGTGCTTGGCGACCACGAAGGGGTGCGGCGCGTCGCGGTAGAAGGAATTGAATCGATAGTTGAAGCCGCAGAGCGCAATCGTGTCCAGCGTGAGCCGCGTCATGTCGGCCGGCACATCCACCGTGTCCTCGGGGTTCAGCCGCTCCCACTTCTGCATGAGTTGCACAGCGATATCGAGCATCCGCGGGTAGTAGCCACGCATCGCATCCATGCTGAACGCCGGCAGCAGCACATTGTGCGCCTTGCGCCAGTTTGGGTCCGACGTTTCGGACGTGAACAGCCCTCGCCCGATCGGGCCATTGGTCAAGGCGCGTAAGCCGGGCCCCAGCGTCTTGTCGAAGCGGGACTCGTTGCACAACTCGTTCGCCAACTCGTAGCCCGATACGATGATGCGCGAGCCGTTGGGCACCTGGATTTCGTAGATAGGTCCATACTGGCGCGCCAGGTCCGCCGGCTCTCCATGGGATGGTTGGTGTCCAGATCGAGCAGGTTCCCCACGAGCAAGTGGCCCGGGGGGCGGGGAATCGGCTTCGGGTGAGGCTCGGTTTCCATGGATGTTTCCCCTCCGCGGCTTCAGTCCGTCACGTCGTGGGCCCGGGCTGACCCATTGTTGACAGCGCTGGTATACGTGCCGTTATGGGTTATTTTCGCGTTGCAGTTGCTGCCCTGCAGGCGGCGCGAGGTCCGGCCGGCTGCCGAACCCGCCGACACAAACGCGATAGTCCGGATCGCGCATACCTGTCCTCTTACAGACCCCGGGTTGACAGTAGTAATTTGGACCTCCTCCGCGGTAACCGAAGCCGACAGTGGTGGGGCCAGCTCGAATGGCGGTGCCAGGCGGCGGCGTCTCGCATTTCGAGCAAGAGGATGCGACACCGAGGATGACGACGCAGACCCCGATCGTGACGAGCTGTCTCACGTGTCAATCACTCCTCTCGCAGCTGAGGCTAGCGCGAGCGCCGAGGCGTGGATACCTTGATCGAACAACAGGATGGTCGTTGCGGTCGGTGGTTCAGGCGCGGGACGATCAGGCGGTTAGAAGTCGATATCCCAAGAACCGCGTCACTGTCGTCGACGCAGCGCATCGCTGCTCCTCGGCCAGCAGGTCTTGCAGACGCAGGTGGTCGGGCATTGTGCTCATGCCTTGGTGCCGCGGCGCTTGCGTGCCCGGGCATCGGCGCGGTCGCGGGCTTCCTTGAGCCGGTAGGATTTGCCCTCGATGGCAACGATCTCGGCGTTGTGCACCAGGCGGTCGACTAACGAGACGACACAGGCGGCGTTCGGAAAGACTTCGTTCCATTCCCCGAACGCACGGTTGGTGGTTATCAGCGTGCTTTTGTTCTGATAGCGACGCGAGACCAGTTGAAACAACATGTCGGCGTGGCGGTTGGAATAGGATAAATAGCCGACGAGGATTGCGGGGCGCGGCGCAATCGTTTCGCGCTCTTTTGCCAAGCTCGGTCCGCTTGCATTGATTCAGCCAGAAATAGTTAGTGCAACATGAAGGACGTTGCGTTCCACGATGGATCTATCGGCGAAAACGGGGGGTCCAGGACTCCTCAAGCTTTTCTCATCATCATCATCATCGTCGATGTCATCGACATCCTCTGGTAATTCGATGCCATGCAAGATGGTGAGAGTTTTCCCATAGCTTCCAAGACCAACAACGTCTTCGGTCACCGATGAACGCAGGCCGCCCCCAAACCAGTCCTGAAAGACAGACTCGGCTTCCACACGTTCAGCGCGCCTGACGCGTTCCGGCCTGCTGTTGAAGCTGCGCGTCGCACTGCTCGGTGGCAACGCCTGCTTCTTCCGAAGCCAGTCGATGCCGTCGCATTCCCTGAGGGCCTTCGACATGACGCAAAAATCGATGCTGTTGCCAGTGCTGACGACGATCGCAATGGGTTCGTGTGTGCACTCGGCGTAGCGGATCGCCGTCGCGGGCAGCGAGGTAATACAGGTCCCAGCCAAGGTTTCTACCGCAGCCAACCCTTCTCCGACCTGCCGCAATGCCGCCGAAAACAGTGCGTTGGGCATGAGCAGCCGTGCCGCGAAGTGATCCGCTTCCAGCTCAAAATTCGACGATGATATGAACCCGGCTCGGGACTCGTGGACGGAACCTTCGCTAAAAATGGCATCGACATGACCTTCAATGAAGTAATGCCCAAGTTCATGGGCAATAGTGAAGCGCCTGAATCCCGGACTTTTAATGTGGGTGGCATAGGCAATACAAAAGTCATTGCCAACCCTAATGAGCATTCCTGAAACGCCGCCGTCCGATGCTGGTTTTGCGACTACGTCGATCCCGAGGCTGTTCGCGATTGCAATTGGATCGACATGCAAAGACCTGACGTTATGCTCTCGGACAACCCCCTCCGCCGTTCCCGCGGCGCGGTCATAGATTGTCTCGCGCGGGATCATCCACCGTTCCCCGCCTTATCCTTGGCGCGCGCCACCATGCGCTGGATCATATCCTCCGCAAATGACCTATCGGTTGCCTTCAGTTTCTGAATATCCCGGTGAAGCCGATCAGCGGCGGCTGTAGTGCCGACATCACTTACCCGCCCTAGGAGATAGTCCGTCGTCACATCGAGAGCGTCTGCGAGGCGGCGTAAGTTGTCGAACGATGGCTTACGGTTGCCAGTCTCGAAGTGGGAGATCGCCGAGGCCTGCATGCCGGCCCGCTCGGCGAGATCGCCTTGATTGAGATCCCGCAGCTCTCTGGCCTGACGCAACCGCGTCGGAAAAATGTTGCTCGGTTGGCTTGACCCAGACATGACGTATCCATATAATATACTATGACGATATCGTCTCTTCATGGTCTCTTTTTTTGACCTCTGACATGACGCCTTCGTCTAGTTATATGTGACGAACCGAGCAACTGCAAGAGGTGCAAAAAATGCGTATCCAGGGCGCGGTTCTCCGCGAACAGGGCCAGACCTTCGCGGTCGTGGTCGTCCAGCGAGAACGAACAGGCCGGATTGACGCCCAGGGACCTTATTCCGTTTGTCGGCAGCAGAGCCAAGGTATCTGAGTTGCTGTCGAGCAGGCGCGTCCGCGCGGCGTCGAAATCGACCTGGCAGGTGCCCGTGAGTTTGACCTGCTTTTGACCGCATGGGTCCGCCTCACCGGGACACGCCGGTGGGCATTGGCGGCGCACCGGAATTGATCGAATACCACAATGGGTAACGCCTCAATTCTGGACGAATTACGGCCGGCATTGCGCTCGTCCATCGCCGCCCTGGCAGAAGCCCTGCTTGGACCCCCAGACACCCGGAATGGACGGGAATTGCGGTGGGGCGCCAAGGGTTCCTTGCGGGTTATCGTTTCTGGATCAAAGCAAGGCGCCTGCTGCGATTTCGAGGGCGGATGGAAAGGTGATCCGCTCGCCCTCATCATGCGCGAGCGGCGTACCGATTTTCTAGGTGCTGTCGAATACGGGTGCCAATTCGCAGGCATTGCCTTTGATGGCAAAGGCAAGCAGGAAGATCCGACGGAATGGGCCGCCCGGGATGCTGAACGCGAGCGTAAGCGCGCTGAGGCGAGCCTGAAGCAGCAAGCCGACGAAGCCGAACGCATTGCCTACGCCCGAAACCTTTGGAACGCCAGCGGACCGATAGACGGCACGGCGGCCTTGGAATACCTGGCAATAACACGGGCCATCCCGCGGCCCGCTACTGGCTGGCCAGATGCCACCGTTCGCTATCATGCCGGAACAGCCTCGCTAATTTTGGCCGGCACCAACGCGGTGGGTGAGGTGTGCTTTGTCCAGCGGATCGCGTTGACTATTGACGGGCGCAAAATCGATGGCACACCAAAAATTACCAATGGCGTCATGGCTGGCTGTTACATGCGACTGCCCGGCCTAAGAGATGGTTCGATCCTGCTGCTGGCCGAAGGTGCCGAAACCGCGCTAAGCACATGGACGGCGACCGGATACGAGACCTGGGCTTCCATCGGATCAATAGCCAGACACGACCCGCCAACCGGCCGGCAGATTGTCGTTGCACGCGATGACGACCCGCAACAGTCACCCGCCGACCAGGCGTTGAAGCGTTCAATGTCAACTTGGCTCGCCGGCGGTGTCGATGTGGCCATCGCCACACCATGGCCAGTCCGGCGGCATGATCGATCCGATTTCAACGACACCATCAGGGAGAGCGGCGCAGCAGCAGTCCGCTCCAGGATCGCCGCAGCACTCGAACCGCCGCACAAACCCGTATCCCGGATGAGCGCCGAGGAAGGACGCGCGATTTCGCGTACCGCCATCGATGAATTCTATCGTCAGGCAAGTGACCATAACGCCCGCGTCCAGGCAGCGAAGCGGGCAAAGACCAACAAGAGCGAGGTGGGGGACGTCGGCCCATATCCTGTCCAAGCCATCCGAGCCGACGTCGGCATCGGCAAATCCGAAGTCAGCATGGTCAACATCGCTGATCTCGTGTCGGCAATGCGGGGGGCTCGCGATAAGCGTATCGTCGTAGTCGCTGTTCCTGCTCACAAATTGGGAGATGATCAGGTCCAACGCCTAGCCCGGATGCCGCAAGCCGCCGGGATAAAGGCCCAGGTCTGGCGCAGCAGAAAAGCCAAAATTGGCAACAAACCAATGTGCCGCGACTTGGAAGCTGTCGCTGATGCAGAAGAGGCGATGGCCGAGGTCCAGACGTCCGTGTGTCGGAAAGTCATGCCCGATGGCCTACACCAATGCGAATTTTTCGATGCATGCCCATTTCAGCGACAGCGGCTCCTGAAGCCAGATGTCTGGTTCGTGGGCCCATGAAATTTTATTCGGCCGCAAGCCCGACACCATCAAAGAGCCTGCCGTCGTCGTCGTTGATGAATCCGCGTGGCAGGACGGTCTGTTCGGAACCACAAGTCCGGTTCGGTTGCTTGTCGATACACTCGTCAATGAAGGCGCCACCGTTCCAGGTGAACCGCTCGCCAGCGGGCAGCTTGAATCAACCCGCACCAACCTATACGCCGCGCTGTCACAGATGATGAACGGCGCCAGTGACCTCGCAACCCTGCTGCCTGTTCTCCGGTCGGGGATAGTCGCACGCGGCATCGATGTGGCGGCAACGAGAGAAGCATACGCTTCGGAATGGAAACGAAAAGAGGAGGCAAACATCTTTCCAGGCATGTCTCGCAAAAGCCGGAAGGAAGCAGTTCGGGCCGTCACGCATAACAAGATCGTCGGCAAGTTGGCCACGCTCTGGAAGGCAGTTGGGCATCTGGTCGCCGACGATGGCCCAGAAAAATCCGGCTGGATCAGCATTGGCATGACACAAACAACCGAAGGAACGGCGCCGACCATCCATATCAAAGGCCGACGTCCCGTTCATGAAAGCTGGCACGTGCCGACACTCATGCTCGACGCAACGATGCAGCCCGGTCTCGTGCGACACTACTGGCCGACCATGGAGCTGACCGCAGACATCCGGCTCCAGGCGCCATATCAGCACGTTCGCCAGGTCCGCGATCGGTCATATTCAAAAGCCCAACTCGCCAAAACATCTGGTCTTCGCCACGCGCACGCAATCGTCTGCCGGGAGGCTCGCCGATATACCGGGCGCGTCTTGGTGGTTGCCCAGAAGGACGTAGAGGAGGCGCTGGCCACCGTTGGGTCGCTACCTATCAACGTCGAGACTGGGCACCACAACGCCGTGGCAGGGCGCGACGAGTGGGGACCAGGACCCGGACGCAAAGGCATAGAAGCCCTGATCGTTATCGGCCGCACAGCACCCTCCCCAGCAGCCGTGGAAAGTATGGCCGAGGCGCTTACCGGCATTGCAATCGATCCACTGCGCGGTTGGTACGAGAAGGCCGACGCGGCGTATGAAATGGCAGATGGCTTATTCCGGCCAACCGAGACTGACAGACATCCTCACATCACAGCCGAAGCGATTCGCTGGCATATCGCCGAAGGCGAACTCATTCAGATCATCGGCCGCGCACGAGGCGTGAACCGGACCAGGGACAATCCGGTCGACGTCCTCGTCATGACCAACGCACCGCTGCCAATCCCGGTCGAGCGCTTAATCACTGCAAGCGATCTCGACCCCTCGCCGGCTGACGTCATGATGGCTGCAGGTGGGGTGAGCTTCGAAAACCCGGCCGACGCAGCGACGAGCTACCAGCACATCTGGGCAAGCCGTAACGCCGCCAAGAAGGCCATGGAAAAGCATCGGGAGGGGATCTTGGGGTCCAACCGTAATAAAGAATATCTAATTACGGTTAGACCCCAAGATCGACGGGAAGGACCCTCCCACGTTCGGGTTGACTATCAACTGCCAGGACATGGAAAGCGCCCGTCGACTGCTTGGGTGGACCCTCACCTTGTTTCGGATCCCGAGGCTTGGTTAACGGAGCGGCTCGGGCCGCTGGCGAATTTCGCGTTGGGTCCGGCGAACCAGGAGCCCATTACGTGTCGGCGACCGTGTCGGCGACGCCATGGTCTCCTGCCCAGGGCGCAGCACCGGCCTGACTTGCTGGCAGCCCAACCGACCGCGACGGCGCCGGTGTCTGGAGGCTTTGCCCGTGTCGCGCCAGGCGTCAGGCTCTGCGCCGCAATTCTACTCAACCGTCCAGCGCCGGCGTCGCCCTTGCCGAGGCCCCCACCCATGCGCGAGCCCGTCGCGCTGCCGTTGGTCAGATGCGGGCAAAGCCCGTTGGAGCGCCCAACGATCGGATGACCAGGCGACGGCCTACGTCTCTTTAGCCGTTTGCTCTGCCTCTCTCACCAACTTACGGACAGCCTGTATGAGCCGACGACTTTCCTCAGAATAGATGCCATGCCGCGTGTTGGCGCGTCTCATCCGCTCCAGTCCTTCCGAGGTGCGAGGCCCCGTACTCGTCCCGCCGTGCATCCGACATCGGTCGTTTTGCATTGCGGGCGATTTGCACTTCAAGCCGCCACGGGTCCTAGCACCGCACCGGCGGCAGGATTGCGCCAGTGGCAGTGTAAGCCGCCAGTCCGGTAGGCGATGCACGGGACTGTCCCTAGCTTTTTGCGGCATCCCCCATCCCTCCTACCTGTGGGGAAACCGTTCCGACGATCGCCTGTCCGCCGTCATTGACGGTAACATGCTGCACCGTGACCTTCTGCTCGCCCCCGGTCCGATATCGCTTCAGCGCTTCCACCTGCACCGCAAACGTCCGCGCCAGCTTGTTGAATGCCCGTTCCGCGCTATCCTGCTGGAGAATGTTGTCCACATGGGCGAGGCGGCGGGCGAAAGTCATGGTGGTCATGTGAACTGCCGCCATCTGGGCAGCCATCATGGCTTCAATTTCGTCCTTCGGGCCAATACCCCTCACCATCGCCAACATAAAGTTCGTTCCCCGTTCGTCGGGTTTCCCTTGCGTACCAACATTGACCAGCTGGGTAAGCAATCCGTGGTAAAAATCGAAGTCCGCAGTGCCAAGTGACTCCATGATCAGGGCGTTCCCGAGGTGTGGGATCGGGTGGTCCGCCGATAATTCGATGGATGATCCGGCCTTCTCAACTAGCTTGACTCGTGGCGAGGGGCGCTTCTGTTTCCTTCGGGCGATGTGCGCCGATAGAACCGTTCGTTCCTCTGGCGTCATCTCCGGAGGCTTTGCCAGATCAGTTCCCGCTGCGTCGGACGATGAGTTTATCATCTGTCGCTTCTACACTTATTTTTCGTTGCACAGCCAGATATTAAGGTTGGATATCCGGCGCGTTCGGCCGTCTAAAAGAGCCGAACGGATTGCCCTAGCGTGTCAGTAGCGTGTCAGTCGCCAGTTCTGCAGGCGATGCATGGGGTTGTCCCTCGGTTTTTCCGGCACCCCCATAGGCGCTAAAATAAGCCACGAACCGGATATCTGACGTGTGGCTTCCGCTCTCGAAGGCGCGTTGGCCAGTTGGACCAGCCGCGATGAAATCAACGAGCGAAAATGGTCCGAGAACGATGGAGAGCAGTATCAGAAGCGCGATTTTCTGCACCGTCCAAAGCGAAGGGAGGTAGGCAGCGTCAGAAAGCTCCTCAGGGGGAAGAGTTCCAGGAAATCCTGGCTGAGGTCATCACATAACAGAGCGAGAATGAGGTGAGCGTAGAGCTCACTTCGCGAGGTCGGTTCAGTTCGCGTCGGCAGTTTATCGATATATGGAGCAGTGATTTCAGATCTGCCAGCGTAGGCGGTAGACCGCGAGGACATCTTTCGCCGTGTATCCTGTCTTCGGCAACGACGTTGCCAGGATCATGAACTCCGCCGCGATCAGACTGCGGGTATCGAGTTTCTTTCCCTTCTTGATCGCCGCGCGACGCAGAGCACGCCCCCGTGAGAGATCGCACCGGCAGCGGAGCGACCGACCGGTATCCCCGTAAATCCGGCCAGGAGCGGGGGACGCTGGACGCAGTCCTGATACAGAATTGGCAATAGTGTATCAAGCGTCGTTCCGGATCAGGTAATTTCCTCTAGATTAGCGACACGGCGATTCCATCGAGATCACCGATCCCAACCGTTTTGATGAAATCATACTGTTTAATCCCCAGGGCGACCTCTCTAAATTTACGCTCTCCAGTAAAGGGCAAGACGCCCACCAGTTCTTTTCCAATGGGGGTTAGCTCGGCTCCGTCAATCACCTTCGGGAACTTGTCGCTGGACGTAGAGGTGAACACAATTACCTTATCACCCATTCGAACAGCACACTGGCCATGTTCATTGAATTGGAATTGTCGTATCCCGACCTCGTTGCTTATAGAGACGCTGCTTAGCAAAAACATCTTCTCTTGCCAGCCGAGCGGATCATTTGGCGGCACATGCAGCCAGCCAGGATCAAGCAAATACGGCTTGATGTCATTCATGGCAGCGACGATTTCCTGATCAAGCACAGCAACGACCTGCAAGGTGCGTCGTGAGATGCTCTTGGGTCTACGGATCTCTCCCGCCAAAATACGGGCCATCAAATCTGCCAGCGCGTCCGATGTGGCCTTCTCGGCTATGTCCTCGAACACGCTCATAAATTCTTCTGAAGGTGTGGCGGCCTCGGGCGGGATATCTCCCTCCGCAAGAACATTGAGTGTGCGAACCCCTACATTCTCTCGAATTTTCTGCTTGGCTCCAAGCTGGCGCGTCCAACGCTCAAGACCGCGGTTGATTAATTCTGGATCTTCGGTTGCCTGTGCGAGAGCATCCTTCGCAATTGCTGACGTGATCTGTTTGCGCGCCGCCGTGTCGCTTCGGATGCTTTGGCTCCACTGGTCCAGATAGGCAACAGGAATATCGGTTATGCCGTAAATAAGACGGCCAATAGCCTGCTGCACCGGCTTGCTGGCAATCAATCGTAGAACACCGCCCTCGGCAATGCGCTCCAGAGATTGTCCAAATGTCTCAGAGGGTTCCGCCATATAGCGGACTTACCCTCTGTCCGGGTTACTTTCTAGCACGATTTCCGCAATGGCCGTTATCGCCGTCGCGCGGCTTATTCGGAACGGGGGACGCTGGTTAGCCTTCGGTGCAGGTGCGCCTGCAAAATCCGGTCGCGGACATGGGCGAAGAATTGGGGCGGCAGCGTGCCGTAATCGAACCGTGCTGGCTGATGTCCCGTCGGGGCCGCAGATCGGGGCCGGGCCACAGGAAGTCATTGGTTTCGGTGACGACAATCCATG
The DNA here is from genome assembly GCA_963772355.1 of uncultured Alphaproteobacteria bacterium. Classification (GTDB taxonomy): domain Bacteria; phylum Pseudomonadota; class Alphaproteobacteria; order Acetobacterales; family Acetobacteraceae; genus Rhodopila. Next base: position 17,535 of record CAVYXX010000154.1, read on the forward strand.
ACGGCAGATCGTCAAGGCCAAGATGGGCTTTCAGGGCGGGCGGAATTTCGACGGCATCAGCCGGGTCTGACGGCGGCGTGTGGGTGATCGGCACACACACAACTGTCACCACCTCGCGTCCCTCTGAGCTGGCGGGCGGCGGGCGGCGACAATGGCGCAGGGACGGTCTTTCCGCCCTTCCTCGGCTCCCCGGCCATGCTCTCTGGCCCACAGATACGCATAGGACCACCAGACCCGTTTGTGGCGCCGGCAGGCTCACGGCTTCCAGTCTTTAACAATTTCATCGAGTGCGGCGTGTTTGACCCATCAAAGAACGGGAGATAACGCCCGTCATTTCACGAGGCGGTGCCTTTGGACGCGATTTTGCAACAGGGTTTTGAAAGCAGAATCTGGCCGAAATCCGTCAGCTCTTAGATGCATACGCAAACGGCCGTTTGTGAAACTCTCCTGATTCCAAACATTCTTGGGCTTAGACCCCATGTCCGTTTGGCGGACGGGGCGACCCGTCTCACTTAAGTATGCCGGAAACGAGGGTTGCGCTGGATAGGCCGGCGCCGAGCCTCAGGCATAGCGGAGACGGGTCATGGAAGAGACTACCATGTTTATTGGCCTCGACGTCCATAAGGCGACGATCGCGGTGGCGATCGCTGAAGGCGGCCGACGAGAAGCAGCACGTTACTTTGGCGAGATCGAAAATACTTCGGCGGCATTAAGTAAGTTGGCGAAGAAGTATAGACGAGCGAACGCCAGACTTAGCTTTTGCTATGAGGCCGGCCCTTGCGGCTACGGTGTTTATCGTCACCTCGTCGGCCTTGGCCACGAGTGCTTGGTGGTCGCGCCGTCGCTGATCCCAAAGCGCGCGGGCGACCGGGTGAAGACCGACCGTCGGGATGCCGTCACGCTGGCACAGCTCCATCGGGCGGGAGAGTTGAGCGCCGTTTGGGTTCCGGACGCGGCACACGAGGCCATGCGCGACTTGGTCCGGGCACGGCTGGTCGCGGTGCGCGGTCTCCGCCGGGCGCGACAGCAGTTACTCGGCTTTTTGCTGCGACACGGTCTCGTCCATACTGGCAAGGCCTGGACGCGAACGCATCGGCACTGGCTGACGACCCTACGCTTTGACCATCCGGCGCAGCGGATTGTTTTCCAGGACTACATGCACGCGGCGCAGGACGCCGAAAAGCGGAGGGACGCCTTGACCGAGCAGATCCGCGAACTGATCCCGGAATGGTCGATGGCGCCGGTAGTGACGGCCCTGCAGGCGTTGCGCGGCATGGCAATGGTCGTCGCCGTCACCTTGGTCGCCGAAGTCGGGGATCTCACGCGCTTCGCCAACCCGCGCGATCTGATGTCGCATCTGGGATTGGTGCCCTCCGAGCATTCGAGTGGGGCAACGACCCGTCGGAACGGCCTCACGAAGACCGGCAACGCCGAAGCACGGCGGGTCATGGTGGAGGCGGCGTGGACCTACCGACTGCCCGCCCGCGTGGGTCGCATCCTCCTGGACCGCCTGGAGGGGCTGCCGGTGGAGATACGTGACATCGCATGGAAGGCGCAGGTCCGGCTGTGTGCCCGCTACCGGCGCCTGGCGGCCAAGGGCAAACCGCTCCCGCTCGTCGTGGCTGCGATCGCCCGCGAACTGCTGGGCTTCGTCTGGGCCATCGCCCGTCAGGTCGGCGCAGCGAAAGCCGCCTGACGGCCCAATCCATCGCAACCGACAACAGAGGAGCGCACCACACCAGTAGGTATCACTGACGCCCAAGGCCGGAGGCGGGGCAACGGTCAGGAGAATCCCCGGGCACGCTATGAGCCGGATCCGTCCGACGCTCGATCTTAGACAGGGGCAGCTCCACGACGAACCCAGGTCATGCGGTAGCCAACCCGCGCATCAGAGATGATCAACCGTCGTCACACAGCCCCGCCTCCTGCCATGGGCGGCAGTCACAGAATTCCCAACATCGGCAAAACCGGTGAGCGCGTTGTCGCGTCCAGCCGCCTTGAAAACGGACATGAGAGCGTGCCACCCGCGAGCGAGTCTGCGCATTTCGTCACGCCGCCCTTTGCCCTGCGAAGGTGAAGGC